>JAIEAP010000001.1 GCA_029071325.1 Lachnospiraceae bacterium
AGCCCCCGCAGTATTGGCTTGCCAATACTGCTAGGGGGTTATCATCTATGGCAGAGCCAAGATGATAACCGCACTGCCCCGATCTGGCTGACACTTCATAAATGAAGCGTCAGCTCTCGCGGCAGTCGCCAAATGGATAAGCAAGCTTATCCGCTTGGCTCGTTGCCCGCAGAAATCAAGGAGGAAGGACATGGGAGAAATCTCTTTCAGCAACCACATCAGCAACAAGAAGAGCGCCATTAACAGCAAGGCAAAACTTGCAGGGGTTGCAAAACACAATCTGAGGAAGTATCATTCGCAGGATTACAGCAGGGATAACATCACGCTTCTTTATGGGACAACGAATCTCATGCAGGACGTGAAAGATGTTTACCGAAAAGAGTTTGACGCTGCCCTGCATGAATACAATACAAAGCAGACAAGACCAGAAAGACGGATTGACGATTATTTTGAACATGTATCCGAAACAGAACAGGATATGGCAGTGGAAATCATCATACAATGCGGGGATAAGGGCTTTTGGGAACAGAACATGGATGACAGGATATTTATGAAGCAGGTCTATAAGCAGTTGCTTTTAAAGCTACAAGAATACTTGCCGGATTTTAAGGTTGCCAATGCGGTGGTCCATTTTGATGAGGCAAGCCCGCACATGCACGTTGTAGGGGTTCCGATAGGTAGGGGATTTAAGCGGGGGTTGTCAACAAAAGTGTCAAAACGTTCCGTATTCACTCCCCAAGTCCTGTCAGAAGTTTTGCAGGATAAAATGCGGGCGGATGCAAACCATTATATGAAAGCCATCTTCCAGCAGGAAGTAAAGGAAAAGAAAAAGGGAAAAAATCATGACCTAAGTGTTGCAGAATACAAAGTTGCAAAGGAAGAAGAGAAAATTGAAAAATTATCAACAGATAAAATAGAACTGGAGGCTGACCTTCTCGTCCTGAATCATAAAAAATCCACTACGCAGAAGAAACTGGAGGAACTGGGCGGGGAGATTGAAAGCTCCAATATCTTTCTTAAAGCAATCCGACAGATAAAACAGTTTATACAGGCGTATCTTCCCTTTGCACCATTGATTGAGGAATTTGCGAACCATGTGGAACGCGGGGCGGATATAGAGGCAGGAAACAGCTTTCGCGGCTTGCTGACCGCACTTGGAGAACTGCTAAATTCATTCAAGGAGATCGTAAAAGACGGATTATGCTGGTTCCCACGCCTTATGCGGTGGCAGACTTCAAAAGGTGAAGTTTCCCCTGTGTTTGAAGATAACAGGAATGAAGGCTATTACTACCGACTGAAATCTTATATGGATATCCATACAAGGCAGGAATACCCAAAAGAATTGATACAGCCGGAAATCAAGCCGGAAAACCGTACAGGCACGATAGAACAGCTGGCGCAGAATGTGGAGGCTGTCGAAAAGCAGGTACAGCTTATGGGTGTAAAGATGAGCCAGAATCATATACATTAAATTTGGCGGATATAATACAACGGACAAAACTTAAAATTTTGTAATGCACAAATGTACTTGACCCAGAAAATCAAAACCAACACATGTGTTTGATGCTAAACCTACTTTTTTCCCATATTCCACAGATGCTCAATCAGTTCTTTCGGTAATACGGCAAGCGTGTGTTCTGCCATCTCCTCAGGAGAATCAGCCATATCTCTTGAAAACCAGAGCAAAAAGTGGTTAAAAGTGCCGCCGATATGAAAGGCAATGTTATATTGCATATAAAGGTTTTTATCTTCAGGTTTGTCAGAACCTAAATATTTTTTCAGGACATCTAAGAATAAAAAAGCCAGACCATTTTTATAGATTGCAAGCATCTGTTCTTTACAGCTATGATAATGTTGGTATACATTGATCAGATGTTCCTTGAATTTGGGCTTTTGCTCCTTGTCCCATTTTAAAATATCTTCAGAAAGGCAGTCAAGAAAATAAAAAATGATATCTTCTTTTCTCTCAAAATGACGATAGTAGGTAGAACGGTTTACACCTGCTTTCTGAACGATTTCTCCCACAGTGATTTCCTCGAAAGGTTTTTGGTTCATAAGAAGTAATAAGCTTTCTGTTATAAAGGATTTCATCATTTCCGAGGTTGTAGATTTACGTCTCATAAAGCAACAAATACCCCCTTTGTGTTGCAATTTAGAATGCATTTGTTGACTGCAAAATGAATTAATACTATAATCAAAAAGCAACAAATGTTTCTTTTTTGTCAAAATAACATATGAAACAGATGTTGTCAATATATATGAGAAAATTTTAGAAAAGAGGTAAATCAAATTGGAAACAAAAGGAATGACACAAAGTACAGATAGAAAGAAATACCTATTCGCTTTTTTAACGGTTATGGCGATTTTTTCTATGGGACAAATCGCTGGCTCTATTGATGCAGCCATTGCGCTGATTGGACAGAATTTTGGACTGTCATCGTCCATGACAATGTATGTATCATCTGTCGCCGCTCTGGCAAGCGTTATATTTGGACTTGTAGTTGGTTTGATTGCCGGCAAAAAGGTAAGCTATAAGGCGGTTGCCTGCTTTGCGGGTGTATGTGTGCTTGTCGGAGGACTTGTTCCGTTCTTTGTAAAGAATTATGCGGTTCTTTTAGTTTTTCGCGCAGTTTATGGCATAGGGTATGGCGCTATGATGAGCTTGCAGAATACCTTCGCAAGTCTTACACTTCCGAAAGAAAAACAGGCATCTGCTTTGGGAATCGGAATGTTTATAGGATACGGTACAAACTGTATCTTACAGTTTATAGGTGGAATTTTAGCTGAAAAAGGTTGGAATTTTGTGTTTTTGAATAATCTTTTGTTGCTCATTCCGTTTGTCATTCTTCTGATCTGCTGTCCCAATATTCCAAACAATGATTCTGTAAAACAAGAGGCAGAAAAGAAAGGGCGTCATGCTTATCCCGCTGTTATCTTTGTAATGTGTATTGTCATGGCTCTGATAGGTCTTTTAATATCGCCCTTGCTTATTGGCTGCTCGTTTCTTAGCGCGAATATTAATCCTTCTACTACCATTGCTGGTATTGTAGCGGTATGCTTCTCACTGGGTTGCATGGTCGGAGGGCTTGTTTATCCGGTAATTTCAAAAAAGCTGGGACGCTATTGTTTTACCTGCTTTTTGCTTATAGCAGCGATTGGAGCGGCAGGCAGTGCATTTGCCAATGCGATTCCGATTCTTTGTATTACAATCTTTCTTGGCGGTATGGGCTTTTCCACCACGCAGTCTGGTGCGATGATGGTAACGGGAGCCAGTGTTGCAAAATCCTCTGTTGCTATGGCCTCATCAATGATTATGGCATGTTTTAATCTCGGTGTGTTTCTGTGTAGTCCTTTTCAATCTCTGATTGGCAGTATTCCGGGAAGCGATGCACTCTATGCTCCGCTTTATATTGGTGCAGTTATTTTTGTAATAGGTGCCGTATTTTTTGCAGTCTATAATCCATTTCAAAGAAAAAGGTATATGGGCAAAAAACTATCAAAGCTCTCTTGACAAGTTAATGTAGATGAACTAAAATGTAGTTAATTTCGGTGAACTTTGTTTCAAATGTGAGAAAAACTTTATTTTGGAGGATGTGACCATGCAAAACGACCAAGTTGGAAAAGCGATTCCGTGGAACCCGTGGCACGGGTGCAAAAAGGTAAGTCCGGGCTGTAAAAACTGCTTTGTATACAAGCAGGACAGGAGATATGGAAGAGATACAACTAAAATTGAAAAGGGGAAGACCACTTATGAACTCAGGGATAAGGATGTACCGCCTCATTCCTTGATCAAACTATGCTTTTCTTCTGATTTCTTTATCGAAGAAGCCGATATGTGGCGGGAGGGCTGCTGGGATTATATCCGGCGGAGAAAAGATTGCACTTTCGTCATGACCACCAAGCGACCGGAACGGATTAAGCTGTGCGTCCCGGATGATTGGGGCGATGGTTGGGAACACGTCTATATCAGTATCTCCATTGAGAATCAGGAGATGGCCGATATTCGCTTGAAGCATTTCCTAGAAGCTCCAGTCAAACACCGGGAGGTATTTTGTTCTCCCCTGATCGGTCCGATCTCTCTGGGGAAATACCTGGACACAGGCTTGATTAAATGTGTGAATGTCGGTGGAGAAATGGCTCCTAAAGCAGATGTCCGACCCATCGAGTATGAATGGGTAAAGGCTCTGTATCTGGAGGCTAGGGAACGGAATATTGAGTTTTATTTCCATCAATGCGGCTCTATGTTTTTGCGGGATGGGAAAAACATTGGCAAATGGAATCTAAACGAACAAATCAAACGTGCTGAAGATATACAACATGAGCTTGAAAAAACGTTCTGAGAGGATACGATCATGAATGTAAATGGTTTGAAACGAGGGCTTTATGGATAAATACTTTGTTGCTAATGCAGTGCTTTCGATTTTTGTAAAAAGCTATGCGGAACTAAAAAAAGATTTGCCGATTCGTCCAAGCGAGATGGGAGTTCTTAACATCATCACAGAAACACCGGGACTCCATACACCGATGATGCTTGCCGAGGCACTGAAAGTATCAAAACCGATGATCACTGCACATCTGACTTCTTTAATGAATAAGGGGTATATCACAAAGCAGCCTTCTCTTGAAGATAAGCGTGCTTACTATATCGTGCCTACTGAAAAGGCCAGAGCATTGGTAAAGGATGCGAAAGAAGATTTATATTGGCATCTTGAGAAATTGACGAATGGTTTGGGAGAAGAACGGTTTGATCTGTTGGTAAAGCTGGCCGAGGAAGCAACCAATATTTTAGAAGAGATAAAGGGCGGAGAAAAATGAGGATATCAGGTCAGCCTGTAAACCCGCTTGCGATAGCACCCATCGGAAAGATGCTGGCATAATTTGCTGTCTTGGCGATTATAAGCAATCTAATTACATTTGTATTTAACATCGTCGATCAGATTTTTATTGGGCAGAATCTTGGGATTCTTGGCATTACGGGACTGTCGGGAATGACAGTCCCTATACAAAAAGGGTATGCTACCACAAGTCTAATGAATCTTCCGTCTCTACCCATATTTGCATACTGCCCTCAAGATATAGCCTTGCATATTCGATTGGTTTATCTATTGCTAACGCATTTAAGGCACATTCAGAGCATGGCGTTGTTTTCAACCTTTCTTCTGCTTTGTTGCAATCTATCCGCAAAAAGTAGCCAGCATAAGTATATATGTCAATACTGTTATGATTAATGTTGTATGTTGCATAAATAATATTCATTCTTATTTTTCTTCTTTCTTTAAAATTTTTGAAAGCATTTCAATCAGTTCACCATACCTGTTCATTTTGTGTTATAATGTTTTCTGTGATTTTGTTTCCCTTATTTTTTCCCTTATCAGGGTTCATAATGAATTGTGGGAAGATATAACACAAGGGAAACAATAAGGGAAAGCTCACCTGCGATAAATTTAGTGTTTTCAAGGGTTAGCGGAGATTTTAATAACAAAATATAACAGCTAATGTTTCCCTTAAAAATCATCAAATCACAATCGGGATTTAAGATGGAGGTCGTTATATGGAGCAGAAACTATCCAGAGAAGAACTCGTTGATTTGGTGGAAACGATTATGAGTGTGCATGATAAAAAGACTGGGAGGTTGTTGACAGAGGAAGAACATTGTGCGTTGGTAGCAAAATTCAAGAAAGGAATCAACCATCCGGGAGGGAGTGATTTAATCTATTATCCAGAGTTAGTTGGTCTGCCCAAGGAGCCAACTGTTGATGAAATTGTTGACTTGGCGATAAAAGGTGTTTGAGATAATAATACAACTTCCGGTTTTTTAGGGAGTTAGACAGGGAAACAAATCGGAATCTAAAGGTGAGCGGAAATGGATATTGAATTTAGAAAAATAACAGAGTTCCCTCGCGGAACACTTGCAACTCTTTTGAGAGACGGTTATTCTTTCGAACCGAAATTCGAGCGCGATTGGCATAAACAATGGCAAGAGTTTGATGACTTCTTTTATGATAACCCCCATATTGCTGAGGTTAGTGGATTTATGACCGTCTTGGAAGGAAAGCCTATCGGGTTTGTTTCGTGGAATCCAACAAATCTACCTGAATCAACAGAAGTTGGACATAACTGTATTTTAACGGAATACAAGGGAAACGGCTATGGAAAACGACAGATGCGAGAAGCAGTTCAACGCATGATTGCGCAAGGGGCGAATAAGATAGTTGTCTGGACAAGTGAAATTTGTGTTCCCGCTCAACACACCTATGAAAGTACAGGCTTTCAATTTGTAAAAAAGAGTGAGGAAACATTTCACCCTGAATATTCAGGGCATAGAATACATTACGAAATTGTAGTAAGCTGAATTCTCATTTGCAGAAGGAGATAAAGCCCAATGAGATTGAAAAATGTACTGATTGTTGTAAAAGATATAGAAAAGTCAAAAAAGTTTTACCATGATTTGTTTGGTTTGGAAATGTTAGTGAATAATGACGGCAATATGATTCTGACAGAAGGTCTTGTGCTTCAGGATGAAAAGGTATGGAAAAAGTTCCTCGAAAAAGAAATTATCCCAGAAAACAATTCCTGCGAGTTATATTTTGAAGAAAATGATATTGAAGCATTTGCCCAAAAACTTGAAAATTTGTACCCGTCAATTAAGTATGTCAACAGGCTTATGACGCATAGTTGGGGACAGAAAGTGATTCGTTTTTATGATTTTGACGGCAATTTAATTGAAGTGGGAACGCCAATGGAATGAAATAGAAAACTCCTAATTTATCAGAGAGTTGTATGAATTAAAAAATTAGAAGTTATGCGGAGGAGAGTATGCATAATGTTAAAATAAAAACAGAGCATCTTTTACTTCGACCTTTGATTGTTGCTGATGCTAATGAGGTTTTCGAATGGGTCAGCGATGAAAGAGTTTCACGCTATATGGTTTATACGACATATACAAGCATTGAGCAGGTTAGAGAATGGCTTGCATTTGTTGAAAAAGACACAAGTACATATAATTTTGGCTTTGAACGGCTTTCGGACGGAAAGCTTATAGGAAGTGGAGATATAGGTACAGACAGCAAAAATGGATATTGGAGATTTGGCTATAATCTACGCTATGATTGTTGGGGAAATGGCTATGCAACAGAGGCTGCTAAAGCAATGATAGAGTATGTGCGCAAAAAATTTGGAGCAACGCATTTTGTTTCAAGCCATGCCGAGAAAAACTTAGCTTCGGGTCATGTTATGGAAAAGTGTGGACTACATTTTGTAGGTTATGGAGATTTTCAAAAACTGGACGCAAGTTGTAAAATGAGATCAATGGTGTATGAGGGAGAATTCTAACTTTCTAGCAAGGATTTGAAAAAAGCGAGGACTTACCCTCGCTTTTTGTGAAACGGCGGTATCCTGCGGCTGGCACTGTGGCATTGATCGCACACGCGGAAGGAAGACCCCACCGGGAGGATAGCACCGCAGTACTTGCAGGTATAGATGTAGTGCCCCTTATCCTTGGAGAGGAAGCGCATAATAATGTTTTCTGTCCGTTCCCGTTCTTTCTCCAGCCGTTCTGTGTCGCAATTCTTGCCCATGCGGGTGGAGAACTGATGATAGAGATCCAGTAGTTTGTAGAAGGTCTCATAGCGCATAAGTCCAATGCCGTTGCACATGGTGAGGGACGGAAAATGCAGGCTGACGTCGGCAGTATAGGTCTTGCAGTAATACAGCCACAGCTCGACAATGTCAGGATTCTTAATATCAATGGAGCAGGTCAACATGCGGTATAGTATATGCTTGTCTTCAAAGCCGTCGATTTCCTCCCGGTCCTTGTATGCCTTATCATAGAGAAAGAGAATCTCATCAACGCTGATCTTCTCAAAAGGCGGTTCCGGATCTACAGATTTCCAAATTTTTACAATGGTGTTTAAGGGTTCGTCCATGTCCAGAAGCACATGGGGGAAGCCAAGGCTGACGGTTTCAATGGGAAGCTCATTGTGGACGAATTGTTCCCGGATAAAGGTCAGCGCCTCGGTTCCCATAGCGTTGATGTAGCCGGTGTCGTACATGCCAAAACGCCCGGCACGCCCGGCAATCTGCTTGACCTCTGATACCAGAAGAGGACGGCTGGTCTTGCCGTCAAACTTGTCTGTCTGGATAAATACGATACGCCTTACTGGCAGATTCAGTCCCATTCCAATAGCATCGGTGGACACCACAACACTGGTTTCCTTAGCCGAAAAGAGACGGATCTGGCGGCGGCGGATTTCAGGCGGCAGGCTGCCGTAGATAACGCTTGCCTTGATACCGTTTTGTTCCAGCCGTCCGGCAATATCAAGAACTGCCCGCTTGGTAAATACGATCAGCGCGTCTCCCGGCTGTACATCCTCCGGGAAGCGGAAGGCGTTTTCTTCGCATACCAGGGCTGTCTTGCGCTCATAATAGCGTTCTTCATAGGAATCTCCGCATAATTTCAGCAAATGTGTTACAACATTCCGTGCAGCAGGGCTCATGCAGATATGGATTTCCGAAGCCCGAACTCCAAGGATGGCCCGGGTCCAGGAATGCCCACGGTCTGAATCGGCAATCATCTGTGCCTCGTCAATAACTGCAACATCATAGAGGCTGTCAATATCCAGCATTTCGATGGTGGAAGAAATAATGCGGCTGTCTTCTGTGGTAATGCATTCTTCCCCGGTCAGCATGGTACAGGGGATGCCGCAGTCCGTCATTTTCTCATATACCTCCAGCGCCAGAAGGCGTAAGGGACCTAAGTACACTCCGTTCCCCGCTTCCTTCAGCCGTTCCAGTGCATGGAAGGTTTTGCCGCAGTTGGTAGGCCCGATATGCAGGATGAAATGGCGCTGCATTTCCCGGGCAGCAATAAATTCTGTTTCGGGTTTCAGCGGCACCATATCGATGATCTGATGTTTCATGCCTACGCTGGTGTACTGCTGGCACAGCTTCTTTAAGGTCATGGTGCAGATGGCATATGGATGCTCCGTCCGCAGAAAATCTAAGAAGCGTTCCGTGATCAGTTCCGGTTCTTCCTCCCGCAGACTTGTCAGATCCAGCCGTACCAGCTCCGGTATCAGTTGGGATTCTACCTGCATGATGGTGATAGGATTGCCGTGCCGGTATGCAAAATAGCTCAGATTGCGTGTCTGGCGGTGATAATTTTCCAACCGGGGCTGTTTGATTTTCGTGGATTGGATCTGAGAGAGCTCCGCTATGAGATTCTGCAGGCGCTTTTCGTAATTTTTCTCTCCGTCATTGGTCCGCTTGCGGTATTTACGGGCACTGTTTTTATACTGTCCGATATAGAATTGTGTTAGTTTGTCTGTCTGTATCATATTTCCTCCAATTATATAATAGTGTACCATGTTTTGGGCATCGGGAAAAGGATAAGATTTTGACAGCAAAACATATAGAATGAGAGTCAAGGATATGTTATGCTGTCGTTATACACATATGAAAGAATAAGGGGAAATTCTATGACTGTAAATCAATTAACCGTATCTGATATTTTGCAGTTTAAGGGAAAATGGCGTGATTACCAGGCGCGGGTGCTGCAGCGTGCAGCGGAATATATGAAGGATGGCAGAGTACATATCGTGGCGGCGCCAGGTTCCGGTAAAACCACGCTGGGTATTGAGCTGATGACGTGGCTGGGGAAGCCGGCGCTGGTTCTGGCTCCTTCTATCACGATACGGGAACAGTGGGTGGCGCGCATAGAGGAGGCATTTTTAAAAGATGGGTTAAATGGCGCGGATTATCTGTCACAGGATATAAAGGATCCCAAGATGATAACGGTGGCAACTTATCAGGCGCTCCATTGTGCCATGACCCGTTATAGCGGAAGCCTTGCGGAAGGGCAGGAAGAGGAGGAACCCGACCGCGGGAAATCCTCCGCTCCGGATGAAGGTTCCGAAAGTCGGAATGAAGCAGTTGATTTTAAAGATTTTGATGTGCTGTCTGCCATGAAAGCTGCGGGCATCGGCGTACTCTGCCTGGATGAATGCCATCATCTCAGAAGCGAGTGGTGGAAGGCGCTGGAAGAGTTCAAGGCGCAGCTTGGCACCATTAAGGTCATTGCCCTTACTGCCACACCGCCTTACGATTCTACTCCTGCCATGTGGAAGCGGTATATGGATATGTGTGGGGAAATTGATGAGGAGATTACGATACCGGAGTTGGTGAAAGAAGGGAGCCTCTGTCCCCATCAGGATTACGTCTATTTCAATTATCCCACGGAGGAGGAGACCGCGGAGGTGCAGCGGTTCCAGCGGCGCAGTGAGGAAATGTTCCAAAGGCTTATGGAGGACGCTGCATTCCTGCATGCAGTCAGGACACATCAAAGTCTTATAACAGGAGAACTCAGTGCAAAATTGTCGGATTCTCCGGCATATCTGACGGCGCTGTTGATTTATCTGCGGGTACACAACGTAACTGTGCCTGTACGTATGCAGCGCTATGCTGCAGGAAGACAGCAGATGGATGAAAGCGCTATGGAGCAATTGCTGCAGGGATTTCTCTATGAGGATGCAGATTCCTATGCCGGTCAGGAAGCATACAGGGAGCAGTTGGAGGCATCCTTAAAGGCAGCAGGCTTGATTCAGAAGCGGAAGGTTGCTCTTTTGGCAAACGAGGCCATCGAGAAGCTGCTCATCAGCTCTAAGGGAAAGTGCAACAGTATCCGGGATATTGTGGGGCATGAGTATGGACAGATGGGAGCAAACTTACGTATGCTGATCCTGACGGATTATATCCGTAAGGAATATGAAAAGAATATAGGCAGCGGCGAAGATGTGACGGCATTGGGTGTGCTTCCGTTCTTCGAGCAGCTGCGGAGAGAGACGTCCCTGCCTGCTATGCAGGGACTGCGTCTGGGCGTTCTGTGTGGAACAGTCGTGATCATTCCGGCGGAAGCGAAAGAGGCGCTGCTTGCGGCAGTGGGGGAAAACGGGACGGTGAAATTTTCTTCCGTTGGAAATCTTCCGGAGACGGATTACCTGAAGGTAACTGCCGTGGGAGATGCGCATTTTCTGACAGGGGCGGTTACAGATATCTTTACCCGGGGACATATGCAGGTGCTGATCGGGACGAAATCGCTGTTGGGAGAGGGCTGGGATTCTCCCTGTATCAATTCCCTGATTCTCGCAAGCTTTGTGGGGGCTTTCATGCTGAGTAATCAGATGCGTGGGAGAGCGATCCGTGTATTTAAGGAGCAGCCGGATAAAACCAGTAATATCTGGCATCTGGTATGCCTGCGGCCGGAACATGTACCGGGCAGTGAGGCGGATGAGGTCAGTGAGGATTTTTCCCTGTTAAAGCGGCGTATGGAGCATTTCATGGGCTTGCATTACACACAGGATGTCATTGAGAGCGGACTGGAGCGTCTGTCTGTCATCTGTCCGCCCTATCGAAAGGACCATGTGGCGGAAATAAACCGGCAGATGCTGGTATTGTCCGGCGAACGGGCGTCGCTGAAGGAGCGATGGAACCGTGCCCTGATGCGGGCTCGAAATATGGATGTAGCAGAAGCAACAGAGGTGGACAGCGGCTGTATCAGCGCCCAGGTATATGTAAAGACAAGAAGAAAGGCCGCCGTGGCAGGCGTTGCGGCGGCAGCCCTTGGCGTGATGGCGGCAGTCGGTCTGCCAGGAGTTCTTACTGTTGTAGCGGCAATCGGAGCCGTGGCGGCAGGAATTGCCTGTCTGGCAAAAGGTCCGGCGCTGTCCCGCATGAAGACGCCGGAAAAGCGCCTGCTTACCTGCGGAAAAGCGATCCGTACGGCATTACTGCAGCAGCGTCTGCTGGAAAGCAGTAAAAATCATGTGGAAGCCGCATCCACGCAGGACGGTGGCTGCTCGGTATATCTGTCCGGAGACAGCGGCAGAGACAAGGCGCTGTTTGCCAGATGCGTCAACGAATTTTATGGGGATGTGAAGGATCAGCGTTACCTGCTGGTGAAGAAGGGAAGCCGTAAAGGAGAGGACGGCATTTACTGCGTACCGGAATGCTGTGCCCGCAAGAAGGAGGACGCACAGCGATTTGCCGACTGCCTGCGCTCTTATATCGGAGACTACGAGCTGGTGTATACCAGAAGTGATGCAGGAAAGGAAATCCTGCTGGAGGGCAGAATGAGGGCAATGGAGGGTAGTAAAGAACGCTGCAGTACCAGGCGGAGGCTTACTGGGATATAGCAGAGATCTGGATAATACGTCGATACCCGCAGGCAATGCGTGATGCGCCTTGTCTGCGGGTATCTGAGCGATCCGCGGTAGATCGTGTCTGGGTATTTTAGAAGCTGTGACCGCCGCCACCGCCGCTGTGACCGCCACCGCCGCCGTGACCACCACCGCCACCGCCACCGCCGCCGCCACTGCTGCTGGGGGGCGTGTATACACGGTCCTGGTGTGTGAATACAGCCTGTGGCTGATGGATATCGCATTGGGTGAAAATATTGCCGAGGAGTTCCTGCTCTTTCACTCTTTTTCGGCGGGCAAAGCATTTGATGACCACATAATTGATCAGCATTCCAACGAGCAGTGCCATTAGGGCATTGCTGATGTATTTCATGGGCTGGGCAATCCGGTATCCCTGTAACAGTGATACGATCTGTTCAAAGGCGTGGTAAGCACAGTCGAAATATTCCCGATTGCTGGCATAGCGGTACACATTGTCTGTGATGGTATCGGCATAGCTGCTTGTAACAATCTTGTAAATGTCCCCGTCGCTGTAGATCCAGATATTCCGGTTATCCATATCGATGAGGAATACGGTTCCGCTGCGCTGCCCGAAGGTGTCGGAGTAGTATTCCTGGACAAACTTCTCTGTTGAGTAAGAATTCTCGTCGATGGTTTTGAAAGCGGCGTTGCCGTAAGGGGTAATCTCTGCCATTTTCCGGGAGAGCTGCTTTAACTCATCCTGAGACAGAAGACCGGCGTCGTCCTCGATGATGACCTCGTAACCGGTGTCATCATTGGTATACACGGTATGTGCCAGACACGGAATCGTGTGAGCAATCCCACATAACATGCACAGCAGGATACCCAGGACAAGACGCTGGAAGCCAGTGTTGTGTAATCTGTTGTGTAGAGCTTTATGCACGGTCATCACCTCCTGTCCGGTTAAATTGGGGCAGCGGCCGTGTGGCAAGTGCATTGTATTCCCGTATGATTCCCAACAGGGTCAGGAAGATTGCTATGGCAGATAAAATGACGCCGCCGTAGTAGAACAGGTCAGACACCGGATGAAGGACCAGGATGACGCATGCTAAGACCACGGCAATGGCGGAGCCGAGAAATCCCGGAATCTTACCGCGCTGGGAGGTCTTCCGTTGAAGGACAAATCCTGTGATGGTGGCAACCAGAGTGGCAATGAAGACCGGCAGTATTAAAATGCTGGGGGTCAGACTTACAATTGGAAATACCAATGTGGCTGCAACCACAAAGAACAGGATCATGATATAGGTACTGCCTACAAATTTTGGACTGCGCTTGGACCTGACGGTATTGTTTATCATTCCGCCCTTTTGGAATTGCAGTCCCTTGTCATCGAAAAGTTTTTCTTTCCGGGAAAGCGCCCCCAGTTCTATAACGTCAATGACTGCCGTTATGGCGGCAAGCAGAGAAGCTATGACCAGAGTCACCGACGGAACCACTGTAAACAGAAGATTGAAAATTAAGAACAGGGGGACTGCCAGCAGCAGGGAGCCAAGGACGTACTTTTTGGTATCCACTGGCAGGTCTGCGGCAACCTTTCCGGTCTGTCCGTTTACCGTGGCATACGCCACCCGGTCCTTGTTTCGGTATGCCATAAACCATACAGGGAACATAGCGTTGTCGGTCTGTGTGCACCGGGTGCACAGCGCACGGTTTGCGGCGTTGGTGTCAGCAGGCTTGGAAACAGAGATACCCTTAAACTGCGGTACCTTGTTCATCTGCTGGAGAGTATTGTCATTGGCAATATCCATGGCGTCTGCAGCATAGATTTCAGGCGGTACATCCGCGGTATCTGCATAGAAGCCGCAGAGCAGAGACGGAGTAAATGCGCGCATGCCTCTCACGTCAAAGGGAGCAATACTCTCGCTGATGTTGTCTGCAAATGAGGCAGAGGCATCGAAGGATAATCCCTTGTAGTAGTTGTTCATGTCGCTGTGAAGATCGTAATGATCTGTGATGGTATAATTGCCCTGATGATGGACGCGCTTTCCCTTTAAGACGGAGTGACCCTGCTGGGTGATCATATAGACCCAGTAAGGCATATAGATGCCGCGGAAATTGTCAATCCATTGGGGATCGCGCAATTCCTTCGGGGCAAAGTAGGCATGCTGCATCATTTTGCCGTAGGCTTTTTTGCAGTCGTCCTTGGTCACGCGGAACGGGATGAGGTAATCCGGACGTTTTTCTTTGGAAATCCGGCTGTCTAAGATTGTGTGTGCGCCGCAGAAGCTACACCAGCCGGTGGCTTCATTCTGAGCGCTTAAGATTTCGCCTCCGCACTGGGGGCATGTGAAGATAGTGGCATCGTATGTATCGGTCACTACCGCATCGTGATCCTTCTCGTAGGAGTATGGATCCAGGCGTGTCTGGCAATAGCCGCACGCAAGTTGCTGGGAAGGGATATCAAAAATGAGATTCCCTCCGCAGTTGGGACATTCGTACATAAGGTCCTCCTCTGTGATGTTTTACAGACTGATGTTCTGTATCATTGTTATAGTTTTATTGTAAGAGTAGCGCTATGGAAAGTAAAGAAAAAAATTGTACTGAAATCGATACCAGACCCTTTTGTTTTCTGACAATATATGTTATAATATATACAATTAAAGGAAGCATTTCATGATACCCACTATAATAGAAGAGGAGGGGTTGCATATGAGGCAGGAATTTTCTTATCGTCAGGTGGTACACCTGAATGCAAGTCTTCATCAGCAGCATATGCCCTATCGCATCCACTTCCAGAATGCACAGACGATGGTGCTGGTACCGATGGGAGTGCACGTGTGCGATGGCAAGGAAGAGCCGGTGAAGCGTGCGATCAAAGCTTTTTTTCAGAGAGAGGGCATGAAGATCATGTTCTCTGAGGATAACGATCTGATTTTTCCAGCGGGAGTATTTCAGGTTGCAGATGCTGAGTAAACATGAAGCCCCCGCGTTGAAAAATATGAGTAGAAGAAAGTATTGAGAGAATCGAACGGCGCTGTGTAAAAGCACGGCGTCGTTTTTGTTGTTCTGCATTTGAAGGAAGCGGCGGATGCATAGTGTAATCCATTATTGTGCATACTGGTTACAAAAATGTTCTTTATAGACAGGAGGAGGCGTGGTACAATATGGATCAGCATACCAGTAAATTGATGCAGGAGTGTGACGCGGGGTGCCGCATGGCAGCAGAGAGTATAGATCAGGTGATGCAGTATGCTAAGAGCGGAGATTTGATACAGGTTCTGGAAGCATATAAGGAGAAACACGAGAATCTTGAGACACAGATAGAGAAACAGCTTATTGTCGCGGGGCAGGATGAGAAGGAACCGCCGAAGTTTGCAGCGGCTATGTCATGGATTTCTACCCAGGCTAAAATGATGTCCGGGGGAGACGAAAAGCAGATTGCAAAAATAATTACGGACGGATGTCATATGGGCATCCAGTCTATCTGCGGCTATATCAATGAGTACTCGGGGGCATCTGAACTGGCGAGATCGTTGGCAAAGGAACTGGTAGACATAGAGGACAATTTCGGAAAAGAAATGCGGGCATATCTGTAGAGGATATGCCCTGCAGGATAACGAGGAGCATACATTATGAGGTACGGACAGATTATTGAGGCGCATTTTCTGGAACGCCCCAACCGGTTTCTTGCAAGAGTGAGGATACCGGGACAGACGGAAACGGAGACAGTCCATGTGAAGAACACCGGGAGGTGCAGAGAGCTATTGCTGCCGGAGGCGAGAGTGGTTCTGGCGGTATCGGATAATCCGAAACGTAAGACCCGCTGCGACCTGATCGGTGTGTATAAGGCGGGGGTCGGCTATATTAATATGGACAGTCAGGCCCCCAATCAGATGGTGAAGGAGTGGCTGCAGGATCCGGGGAATTCGTTCTTTTCGAATATTACATATTTAAAACCGGAATACAGATATGGAGCTTCCAGGATAGATTTTTATCTGGAAGAGGGAGAAGAAAAAGTTTTGATAGAAGTAAAGGGGGTTACGTTGGAGCGGGATGGCATCGGATATTTCCCGGATGCGCCTACGGAACGCGGGATCAGGCATCTGGGTGAACTGGCGGCTGCTGCGGCACAGGGATACCGGTGTTATATCGCATTTGTCATACAGATTCCTGGAGTGAGGGTCGTACTTCCCAATGTAGAAAACCATCCGCAGTTTGCCGAAGCATTACGGGATGCTGAGGCAGCAGGCGTGAGGATTTTGTATCTGGGCTGCAGGATGTCGCCGGAGGAAGTGGTGATAGATTGGGCAGATCAGAAGAAGCGTTGAGACCTGCACCAAATATCCGGTGTCCGCATATGGTAGGGTGAAAGAAAAAAATAAGAGGTTGCCGTGAATTGTAATGGTATGATAGAACACGAGGTAGAGGCGGGCGATACCCTCTACAAGTTGTCAAGGCAGTACAAAACAACTGTCAGTGCATTGATTTTGCAGAATCCCAAAATTAATCCCTACAATCTGCAGATCGGTATGAAGATTGAGGTGTGTCCGGGACCGGATTATTATCCTGCTGACGGAATGAATGGAGCTGGAATGAACAGACCCGGAATGGATAGGCCTGGCATGGATAGACCCGGGATGAACGGTGGGATGGAAGGAAACGGAATGCCGAATCGGGCAAGCTTTGCAGATCGGATGCGTATGGCATGGATGGATCATGTGTATCTTGTGAATAGTTTTATCAACAGTGTAGCAGGAGCTATGCCGGATCAGCAGGAAGTCGCGTCTGAATTGATTCGCAATGCAGAGGAGATCGCGGATCTGTTTGCCAGATATTATCCGCAGGGCGAAGTGCAGCAACTCAAACAACTGCTGTTGGATCACGTGGAGCTGACAGGCGCATTGATCACAGAGACCAGCGCAGGCAACGATGCCAGGGCGGAGAGCCAGAAGCAGCGGCTGCTGGAGAATGCGACACAGATAGCTCAGCTCATGGCAGGGGCAACGCCGGAATATGATGAGCGGTATCTCAAGGAGATGCTGGATATGCATATCGATCTGGTGGGACAGTTGTTGTCAGAGCGGATGGCAGGCGAATATGTAAGCCAGATGCAGACCCTCCGCAAAGCGCAGCGTCAGGCAATTGCCATGGCAGATTACTTTTCCGATGGATTGCGCAGAGAGGCAGAGGCATCCGGGCTGCAGCCGGGACCCACAGACACAACCGTGCGTTAGGATGTATGACAGGTGTAGAGCGGGAGTTTGACTGTAAGGTGTCATTGACACAGGCAGTCGGTCTCCCGCTTTTTGATGGATGCATCTATTATACATAAAAAATATAATATTCAGAAAATTAATAAAATATATAAAATATAAACAGAAATAACGAGAAATAAAATAAAAAAGTTGAAAAATAATGTTGACAAACATATTGTTGTCAGCTATAATAAAACCAAGTTAAAGAACGAAAGAAATAGTAAAGGGGTGATTCCACCGAACAGGTAAACAAACACTTATAATATGAGAGAAAGGAAGGTAGGGTCCCATGCAGAAGTAAACCAAGTAACGCATCGCAATACAGGCGTTACAGGAAGAAACGAAACGGTTTCAGTTCTCATACCAGAAATCAGATAGAAAACCTGAGACGAATATAAGAAGCGAAGGGATGGAGAATCAGATTAGAAAATCATATATGGTTTCAATCCGACAGGGCTCAGAAGAGAACGAAAGTCAGACGGAGGTAAGAGGGTAAGAAGCTGAATAAAAAAAGAGAGGTACAGTCCCATGGACGAGATAGTTTAAAAGGGCATCATCTAACGGAAGGTTTTAGGTGATGTCCTTTTTCATGCCTTGTTTGAAACGGAATTTATGCATTCCTGGAGGCTTCCAATGCCTCGCGGCAGGCGAGCGCCAGTTGGTCTCCGCAGGAGGTCGATTTAAAACCGCAGGTGATTCCTTTCAATTTCTGTTCTACTTCATCTACCGTCAGTCCCTGCACCAGAGAGGAGACTGCCTTCAGATTGCCGTTGCATCCATTGGTGAAGGATACATTTTTGATGATATCCCCCTCCAGTTCGATATCAATCTGTGTGGAACAGGTTCCCTTGGTTTTGTATGTATAGTGCATAATATCCAATCCTTTCTGTGTAGAAGTAAATGATAGACTACAATGATTATCTATACTAACACATTTTATGCAATTGTGCAAAGATTGAAACACAGGCTTGTATATTAACCGGCAGGTGTGATATGATAATCGTATGATTTATAAGAGACAGTTGCGGGATGCAGGCTGTTCTTACGATGAAGGAAGGTTGATAGCATATGACGGAAACAGGGCTTTTAATTTTTATGGGATTGATTATTCTTCTGGTGGTGATTGTGGCAGTGATTGCTGTTGTGGCATCGGTGTCCGGTGCGGCTGCCGCCATTGCGGATGAAGATGAGGAAGAATGATCGGCACTCTGACAGAGCATGACTCTGTCCGATTGTTTATGCGCATATCCGAAAGATATCTACAGTGGAGAGCTATGGCTTGAGATTTTACCAGCGAAGGTATCAAAAGCAAATGCGGTCATGCAGTTTAAGGGGATGCTGGATTGAAGCAGTTTGCCACGGCGATTATCGGAAGCAATGATGCAGATGGCGCTGCAAATTGGCTGGCGGAAGCCTTGGAATAGTGCGCCGGCTGACAGGAAATAGAATATAAAATAAATGGGCGCTCCTATGTCTTGGGATGACATAAGGAGCGCTTTGTATGATATGTATTGTTATTGTATTTACAAGGTGAGCCCAAGGCTCTCAAACAGAGCACGCATGGAGTCCATGTCCAGAATCAGTATCATGGCACAGTTGATATGTGTGTTGGGAAGAAACAGACGCTCGTCAATGAATAACACCTGATAATCCAGCCCCTCATATTCCCGGGTGGGCAGCTCTAATATCGCACCGATCGTATCGACATAATCCTTAGGAGGGGAAATGTTGATAAATCGACCGGTCAGCTGGGCGATGGAATTGACATAAGCCGCAGTGGTAATATTTGCCATTTCCCGCAGGACAGACATATCCATTTCACTGATCTGTTCGAAGCTTTCGATTTCTTTTTCATAAAAGGTGTTGACCAATTTACTGGCGAAGTCCTTCTCCAGGATTTGTAGCATAGTGCCATGGAAATCACCGTGAACATGAATGGACATACCGATCGCCATCTGATCTGCGCCTCCCAGATAGTCTGCAACCTGATTATAATCAATCAGACAGATATTGGGAACCTCAATATCAATAACGGTATCCAGTAGGCCGGCAAGTGCTGTTGCGGCGTTGCCGGAACCTATATTACCAATTTCTCTTAAGACGCTAAGCTGCATTGCGTCAAGTTCCTGTAAGTTTTTCGAAGCCATAAACATTCTCCCTTAATCTGGTAGTATATTTTGTGTTACAGAGTTGTAAATATCACTTAATTCCGCTACATATTGGGCGGCTGTCTATCTTATGCTATTATAGCATAACTGCCCGCATAAGGAAATATATAAAATCTACAATTTCCTGTCCAATTTCATCTGGAAAAAGCATGCTGCCTGTAATCCTTAAGTATTTCTGAAGGAAGATATAATATTATCGAAAAACGGTAAATATATATTGACTTTCGATAAATGCTGGTATATTGTGGAAGGTATAAGGAGGATAAAGTATGAAAAGCAGGATTACGGTATTCACAAAATGGATGCTGGACTTTATGTTTTATACCGGTATTCTCGTAACGCTGACACTGCCGTTGACGGTTTATATATTCTTTTATGAAAAAGTTTATGGCTGGTATTATACCTGCCTGCTGCTCCTTTTTGCAGTTTCAGGTGTGCTGGCGCTGCTGGTCATATGGGAACTTCGCAAAATGTTTCGGACGGTGCTGGCAGATGACTGCTTTGTGGAAGAAAATGTGGTCAGTCTGAGGCGGATGGGCACATACAGCTTTCTGATCGCCGTGGTGTGGTGCTGGCGAGTCTGTCTGTATGCAACGCCCGCCAGCGGTGTGGTGATCCTGGTATTCGTGATCGCCGGTCTGTTCAGTAAAGTGCTCTCACAGGTGTTTGACCGTGCAGTGATCTATAAGCGGGAAAACGATTTGACAATATAGGGGGGCACAGTATGGCGATAAAAATACATTTGGATGTGATGATGGCGCGGCGGAAAAAGGGGTTGACGGAATTGGCCGGAGAGGTGGATATCACAATGGCAAATCTGTCGATTCTGAAGAATGGTAAAGCCAGAGCCGTGCGTTTGTCTACATTGGAGGCAATCTGTAAAGCGTTATCCTGTCAGCCCGGCGATATCTTGGAATATGTGCCGGAGGAGCCGGAGAAGGGAGAGGATATCATATGATGAATACTGGTTATAAAGGAGAAAGGGAGGAAAGCCACATGATGCAGCAGGAGAATACACAGATGAATCCGGGGATGCCGGGAAGAAACCCAGGGGCGCCGGGAATGAACCCAGGGATGCCGGGAGGAAACCCTGGGATGCCGGGAGGCCCCCCCGGGGCGCCGGGAATGAACCCGGGGATGCCGGGAATGAACCCAGGGGCGCCGGGAATGAACCCGGGGATGCCGGGAGGAACCCCCGGGGCACCGGGAGTGAATCAGAGGATGCCGGGAATGAACCCGGGGATGCCGGGAGGCCCCCCCGGGGCACCGGGAGTGAATCAGAGGATGCCGGGAATGAATCCGGGGATGCCGGGAAGAAACCCAGGGATGCGGGGAATGAACCCGGGGATGCCGGGAAGAAACCCAGGGATGCCGGGAATGAATCCGGGGGCGCCGAGAGTGAACAATAGGGCGCCGCGTCCTGTCAGCACCATGGCCAAGCAGTATCCCTATTTTGGAATTCTGAGTTTGATTTATGCGGCGCTGTGCGCGCTGTTTTTGTACAGAAATGCTTCGGGGATTACATTTCCGTTATTCACAGCGGCAACCATGATATATTTTTATCTATGCTTCCGCAAGCTGAATATTCCCTGGAAGAAGAGCAGCATCTGCTATGTGGTGGGGATTGAATTGCTGGGAATCTCCACATGCCTTACGGCAAATGGCGCTATTCTTATGGTGAATAAGCTGGGCATGTTCCTGCTGTTGATCTGCTTTTTGCTGCACTCGGTATATGACGATAGATCGTGGGATCTGCTCAAGTATTTCAGCGCGTTCTTTGAGGCGATCGTTATGGCGTTTTCCTGTGTGGCGCGTCCTGTTACGGACTGGATACAGCACAGCCAGCTGATGCGGGAGCAATATGGGAAGCAATCCAAACGTTCTAAGGCAGGCTTGTATGTGGTGGTCGGTCTGGCGATCGGTATTCCGCTGGCACTCTTTATGCTGATACTGCTGGCAAGCGCCGATGCGGTGTTTGGAGGGTGGATATCCAGGATTTTTGACGTACCCTTCTGGACGCTTTTTCAGCATTTATTTTTAATCGTTGTGTTAATGGTAGTGGCATTTTTCGGCTCATATATGCTGACGGCATATATGAATGAGCGCGGAATACGAATGGAAGCAGTGAGCAGCAAGAAGGCGGAACCGACAGCGGCGATCACTGTGGCGGCAGTATTGTCATTTGTGTATGTGATCTTCTGTGCAGTGCAGATTGCATATCTTTTTGTGGGAGGAGCAACGGGAGCATTGTCACTGCCGGATGGTATGACTTATGCGGAGTATGCCAGAACCGGATTTTTTCAACTGCTGTTTGTCAGTGTGTGCAATCTACTGTTGGTGGTGGTTGGTATACGATGCTTCCATTCCCACATTGCATTGAAAATACTGCTGTGCGTAATCACAGCGTGTACCTATATTATGATCGCGTCCAGTGCGCTGCGTATGGTGATGTATATTCAGTATAAATATCTGACAAACCTTCGGATCATGGTGCTGTGGGCATGTTTCGTGCTGCTGCTTTTGGTAACGGGCGTCATGATCACCATCTTTCGCCAGGGCTTTCCGCTGTTTCGATTTGGAGTTATTGCGGTATCTGTCTGCTATATTGTGCTTAGTTTTGCCCGAACGGATTACTGGATTGCCAAAGTGAATATCGATAATATGCATGAGGAAACCCAATATGCATTTTTTTCCGGGTCACCTGTGTATGATGACACCTCATATCTGGCGCGTGATCTGAGTATGGATGCGGCTCCGGCTATCATTACACCTGAGGCAAGAGCAGATTATGAATGGCTTGAGATGAATGCAAGAATCGAAGACACAAGTGTGAAAAGCTATTATCTGTGGGCGGATACCTCGGAGCTGGAAGGGGAGGCATGGCGCTGCCGTTATATTATAGAGCAGCAGGAGGACTATCAGAAGATATCCTGGCGTACCTTCAACTGGTCCAGATTCCGGTTTGAGCAGATGATGCGGCGGTAGGAAGGACAAAAATGGAATGGATAAATGATAAAACAGGAAAAGGGCTGCATGGGCAGTCCTTTTTCCTGTTTCATCAGGTAACTGTCTGAAATCCTGTGGAAATGAAGATATTTTACAAGACGAAGTTCAAGACAAGGGGTAAAATGGCTGTAGTAGGAGGGAACTCACATGAAAAAGGAAACAAGAACAGTAGTATATGATGATGAGTTAAGGCTCGAAGCCTATCGCTTTGAGGGAATCGAGCGGCCTTTCCCCAACCATTTTCACGAACATTATGTCATCGGGTATGTGGAGGACGGCACACGTGAACTTTCCTGCAGGAACAGGAAATACACCATAGAGAAAGGTAGCATTGTACTTTTCAATCCTGGGGATAACCATGGCTGCGTACAGAGCAATGGTGGGGCATTTGACTACAGAGGACTTAATATTTCAAAAGAAATAATGCTGGATCTGGCAGAGGAAGTTACCGGGAAACGGGAACTTCCGGGCTTTTCGGAGAATGTTATTTATGATGAGGATGTTGTCTGTTACCTGCGTCTGCTGCATGAGATGGTCATGCAGGGGACTTGCGGATTTGAAAAAGAGGAAGCACTGCTGTTTTTGATCTCGCTGCTGATTTGGAACTATGGGCAGCCATTTGCCTGCTGTGTTCCGGAATTCAGACAGGAAATTCGAAAAGCATGTGAATATATGGAACAGCATTTTGCAGAACGTATCTATCTGGATCAGATATGCCGTTATGCGGGACTTAGTAAGTCGACGCTGCTGCGTGCTTTTACGAAGTCAAAGGGAGTCACACCATATCGCTACCTCGAGGCAGTCCGTATTAATGAAGCGAAAAAGCTACTGGCAAAAGGCGTGCCGCCTGTGGAAGCGGCCATGAGGACAGGATTTTCAGATCAGAGTCATTTTACGAACTATTTCAATCAGTTCATAGGGCTTGCACCAGGCATTTACCGTGAAATATTCTTTGAAAGGGAAGGGGATGGTGAACAGCATGATAAGTAAGAAATCAACCGGGGACAGCGCCTCCCAATTTATCGGACGTCTTGCGGCGCTGCTCACGATCCTTATATGGGGGACGACATTTATATCCACGAAAGTCCTGCTTGTGGATTTCGAACCTGTGGAAATTTTGTTTTTTCGTTTTGTTATCGGATTTCTGGCACTGTTTCTGGTCTGCCCACACCGGTTGAAAGCCGTAAGCCGCAGACATGAGGTGTTTTTTGCCCTGGCAGGTCTGTGCGGAATCTGTCTGTATTATCTGCTGGAAAATATTGCGCTTACATATACGGGAGCCTCCAATGTGGGTGTCATCATATCGGTTGCACCGTTTTTTACGGCCATACTGTCACAGCTGTTTGTGCATGATAAAGCAGGAAATGATGTGAAGCCGGAAGGGAAGCTGCGGGCCAATTTCTTCTTTGGATTTGCGGTGGCGATGGCTGGTGTTGTGATGATTAGCTTTAACGGCGCTAAATTGGAACTGAACCCGGTGGGAGACATACTGGCAGTCCTTGCGGCTTTGGTGTGGGCGTGCTATTCCATATTGACCAGGAAGATCAGCACATTTGGTTATCCGGTCATTCTCACGACACGAAGGATGTTTGGCTACGGCATTGTGTTCATGATTCCGGCGTTATTTTTATTTGACTGTAAGATAGGGCTGGAACGGTTCGCAAACGTAACAAATCTGCTCAATATCCTGTATCTGGGATTTGGGGCATCTGCGCTTTGCTTTGTTACATGGAATGTGGCGGTGAAGGTGCTGGGAGCGGTAAAGACCAGCGTTTACATATATGTGGTTCCGGTCATAACGGTCATAACATCTATGCTGGTATTGAAAGAGCCGGTGACATGGATTTCTGCTGTGGGGACGGTTCTGGCGGTAGCAGGGCTATTTCTGTCTGAATATAGCGGAGATGGAAAAGCCAAAAAGGAATATTAAAGATTGTAAGAAGTCTCATATTACGATAAAATAAATTCCGCTGGTTTGGGATACTGCTTGTCAGACGCGAAATGAAATCGCCCCTTGACAAAACTGCTTACGCAATTTAAACTAGTCCTTGAATAAAGGTGATGAGAAAGAGGAGTACATCATACACGATGCCAAGAGAGGACGGCTCATCGGCTGTAAGGCTGTCTGCATACGGGTGGTGGAAGGTAGCTTTTGAACCGGAGGGCCAAGAAAGCCATAGCGTCTGGAATAACGGATGATATGACATAAGCTTTCCCGCATTGTTCCCGTTAAGAACAAGAGATATGCCGGCAGGCATAATGAAGGTGGTACCGCGGTTGTTCGCCCTTCACATCCGAATGGATGTGAGGGGCTTTTTTATTATTCAAAAAGGAGATAGAGGATGAGCAGAGAATTGGCAAAGACATATGATCCCAAGGGAATTGAGGATCGTTTGTATGAAAAATGGGAGAAAAATGGCTATTTTCACGCGAAAGCCGACCGGAGCAGGAAGCCATTTACCATTGTGATGCCCCCGCCCAATATTACAGGGCAGCTTCACATGGGACATGCGCTGGACAATACCATGCAGGACATCCTGATCCGTTATAAGCGGATGCAGGGATACAATGCGCTGTGGCAGCCGGGCACGGACCATGCGGCCATTGCCACAGAGGTGAAGGTGATTGATTCCCTTAAGCAGCAGGGCATTGACAAAAATGAACTGGGAAGAGAAGGCTTCCTTGAGAAGTGCTGGGACTGGAAAGAGGAGTACGGCAGCCGTATCATCAATCAGTTGAAGAAAATGGGCTCCTCTGCGGACTGGGAGAGGGAACGCTTTACCATGGATGAAGGCTGTTCCGACGCAGTGCTGGACGTGTTTATCAAGTTGTATGAAAAAGGACTGATCTATAAAGGCTCCCGCATTGTCAACTGGTGTCCGGTATGTAAGACCTCGATCTCCGACGCAGAGGTAGAGCATGAGGAGCAGGACGGTTTCTTCTGGCATATCAATTATCCGGTGGTGGGTGAGGAAGGGCGTTTCGTGGAAATTGCCACCACCCGTCCCGAGACGCTGTTCGGAGATACTGCGGTGGCGGTGAATCCTCAGGATGAGCGCTATTCAGATATCATTGGCAAGATGCTGAAGCTTCCCATGACGGACCGGGAGATTCCTGTGATTGCCGACTCCTATGTGGATAAGGAATTCGGAACCGGCTGCGTGAAGATCACTCCGGCCCATGACCCCAACGATTTTGAGGTGGGCAAACGCCATCAGCTGGAAGAAATCGTGGTGATCAATGACGATGCTACTATGAATGAGAAGACTGGAAAATATGCCGGTATGGATCGCTACGAATGCCGGAAGCAGTTGGTTGCGGATCTTGAGGAAGCAGGGCTATTGGTGAAGGTGGTGCCGCATTCCCATAACGTAGGAACCCATGACCGCTGCGGAACGACTGTGGAACCCATGATCAAACAGCAGTGGTTTGTGAAAATGGATGAACTTATCAAGCCGGCAGTGGAAGGCGTGAAGAAGGGAGAAATCCGTCTTTTGCCGAAACGTATGGAGAAGACTTATTTTAACTGGACCGATAATATCCGTGACTGGTGTATTTCCAGACAGTTATGGTGGGGACACCGGATTCCGGCATATTACTGTGATGACTGCGGAGAAATGACCGTGTCTAAGGAAGCTCCCGCGGCCTGCCCCAAATGCGGCGGCGCACATTTGAAGCAGGATCCTGACACACTGGATACATGGTTTTCTTCGGCACTGTGGCCGTTCTCTACGCTGGGTTGGCCAAAGGAGACGCCAGAGCTTGATTATTTCTATCCCAATGACGTGCTGGTAACAGGCTATGATATTATTTTCTTCTGGGTAATCCGAATGATCTTCTCCGGTTATGAGCATACGGGAAAAGCGCCCTTCCATACGGTGCTGTTCCACGGTCTCGTACGGGATTCCCAGGGGCGAAAAATGAGTAAGTCTCTGGGGAACGGTATTGATCCTCTGGAGGTGATCGATAAGTACGGTGCGGATGCACTTCGTCTGACTCTGATCACGGGAAATGCGCCGGGGAATGATATGCGTTTCTACTGGGAGCGCGTGGAGGCGTCCCGGAACTTTGCCAATAAGGTATGGAACGCATCACGATTCATCCTGATGAATCTGGAAGGTATGGAGATTACAGAGCCGGCGCTTACAGATCTTGCGCCGGAGGATAAGTGGATTCTTTCCGCGGTCAATACCCTTGCCCGTGATGTGACTGAGAACATGGATAAATATGAGCTTGGCATTGCAGTGCAGAAGGTGTACGACTTCATCTGGGATGAGTTCTGCGATTGGTATATTGAGATTGCCAAGGTTCGCACCTATAAGAAGGAAGAAGACCCGGCTGCGGCTAACTGTGCGCTGTGGACTTTGCGGACGGTGTTGGGACAGGCGCTTAAATTGCTGCATCCCTATATGCCCTTTATTACGGAAGAGATTTATTGTACGTTAAACCCGCAGGAGGATACCCTGATGCTGGCAGAGTGGCCGGTATTTTCTGAAAGCTGGGATTTTGCAGCGGAGGAGGAGATGCTGTCTCATGTGAAGGAGCTGGTGAAGGGCATCCGCAATCTGCGCAGCGGAATGGATGTGCCTCCTTCCCGGAAGGCAAAGGTGTATATTGTGTCTGAGGATGAGGCGTTGTGTGAAGTGTGGAATGTCATGAAGCAGACGTACGGCAATCTCATCAGTGCATCGGAGGTGTGCGTACAGCAGGATAAGACCGGTATCGGAGAGGATGCAGTGTCCGTAGTCATTCCGGGAGCCGTGGTCTATATGCCCCTTGAGGATCTGGTGGACCTCCAGAAGGAGAAGGAGCGCCTGATGAAGGAAAAAGAGCGTCTTACAAAAGAACTCGCCCGTTCACGGGGGATGCTGAATAATGAGAAATTTGTAAGCAAGGCGCCGGCGGCGAAGATCCAGGAGGAGAAGGATAAGCTGGCGAAATATGAGCAGATGATGGCACAGGTGGAAGAACGCCTGGCGCAGATGAAATAAACAGACAGAGAGGGGACGGAACGCATTGCAGCAATGATGCGCTCCGTCCCTTTTTCTGTCGAGAATTCACAGATCCTGCGGCGAAAAGTTTTGTCTATTTTTGGAGAACCTCTTGCAAAATGCCGTCACTCCATTATACTTAATAAATGGTGACGGCTATGACATATGAAGAAATATGTGATTATATATACAAAATACCAAAGTTTACGAAAAAGAATGACCTTTCCCATACAAAGGAACTCCTAAGACGGCTTGAAATCCGTACCTATGCCTTCGAGATCATACATGTGGCAGGCAGCAACGGCAAGGGCAGTGTCTGTGCGTTCCTACAGCAGGCGCTGACGGAAGGCGGCTGTTCGGTTGGGATGTTTACGTCTCCCCATCTGGTGTGCATGGAGGAGCGCTTTGTGATCAACGGGCAGATGTGCAGCAGGGAGGATTTTGAAGAGAGCTTTCATGCAGTGAGGGCCGTGGTAGAGGATATGGAAGGGGATGGACTTGCCCATCCGGCATTCTTCGAATATCTTTTTGCTATGGGGATGTATCTGTTTCAGAAGCACAGAGTGTATTTCCTGATTCTGGAGACAGGGCTGGGGGGAAGGCTGGATGCCACGAATGTGTTTGAGGAGCCTTTGTGTACGGTGATCACATCCATCAGTCTGGAGCATACGCAGATACTGGGGGACACGGTTGAGAAGATCGCGTGGGAAAAAGCAGGCATCATCAAGGCGGGCGTCCCCGTTGTATTTGACGGCAGCAATCCGGCGGCGGCACATGTGATCCGCGGGTGTGCCCGCAGGATGGGAGCTCCTTTTTATGAAATTTCTTTAGAAAGTATTAAATTTTTGCGATGCACAGGAAAAAATATTGATTTTTGCCTGCGTACTGGGTATGATGTTGTTACGCTTACGATTCCCTTTGCGGCGGAATATCAGATGATGAACGCAGCGTTGGCATACCGCGTACTGGAGTTACTGCAGTGTGATACCGGAATCGGAAGGGAACAGATCATCCAATATCTGCCCCATACCAGATGGGCGGGCAGGATGCAGCAGATTGCACCCGGCGTTTATCTGGACGGCGCACATAATGCGGACGGTATTGCGCAGTTTGTGCGGTCGGCAGCTAAGATTGGCGGAGATTCTCCCCTGCTTTTGTTTGGCATGATGCAGGAGAAGGACTGCGCCGGTGCGGTGCGCTGCCTGTGCGAAGGAGTGGACTGGGATGGCGTCATTGTCACCGGAATCCGGGACGAGCGAAGCGCGGCGCCGGAGGAATTAGCAGAACTGTTTGCGGCAAATGGGCAGCGGGTGAAGGTGATAGGGGACAGCGGTGAGGCGTATCGCTATGCAATGGAAAGCAGGAAGGAGCAGCAGGTGGTGTTTTGTGCTGGCTCTTTATATTTGATAGGGGAATTACAGACTATAGCAGGAGGAATATCTCATGATTGATTTTGAAGAAGAACTGAAGAAATTTCAGCCCAGCCTGGAGGTAGAAGAGGCGGAGGAAGCAATATATAACCAGGACCTTACGGATATGACTGATATTTTGATGGAAATGATGCGGGAGAACAGAAATCAGTAAATGCGCGAGGAGAGAATCGGATATGTTGTGCTATAATTGCGGGAACGAGCTTACGAAGGATACAAGCTGCCCTCACTGTGGTGTTGATGTGAAGGTATATAAGAAAATAATCATGGCATCCAACTTTTACTATAATCAGGGGTTGGAGCGCGCCGGGGTCAGGGACTTATCCGGTGCGATGGAAAGCCTGAAGAAGAGCCTGCGCTTCTACAAGCGCAATACCCAGGCACGCAATTTGCTGGGGCTGGTTATGTTTGAGATGGGGGAGACGGTGTCGGCACTGGGTGAGTGGGTCATCAGCAAGAATCTGCAGGCGAAAAATAATGAAGCGGGAAGATATCTGGATGAGATCCAGAAGAACCCATCGAAGCTTTCGGACATCAATCAGACCATTAAGAAGTATAATCAGGCGTTGCTGTACTGCAGACAGGACAGCAAAGATCTTGCAATCATACAGTTGAAAAAGGTGCTGGCGCTTAACCCCAAGCTGGTAAAGGGACATCAACTGCTGGCGTTGCTGTATATTCAGGAGCGCAAGTACGATCAGGCAAAGCGCTGTCTGCGTGCGGCAATGAAGATTGACTCCAGCAATACTGTCACGATGCGTTACATGAAGGCGACGAATCAGGGGCTTCATGCGGTGAATCCAGGTAAGAAGAAAAAGAAGGAAGACGATGCCATTGCTTATAAGAGCGGAAATGATCTTATCATACGTCCCACCCGTCTGAAAGACACGTCAGGTTTTGCCACAATCCTGTCAATCATAATCGGTATTGTGATCGGCGTGTTGGTGACAGGATTTCTGGTGGTTCCCGGAATCCGGCAGAAGGCGAAGGCGGATGCCAATACTTCCGTAGTTCAGGCAAATGAGACCATTGCCTCCAAGAATCAGGAGATCACGGGGCTGGAGAATCAGATTGCTGAACTGAACCGTCAGTTGACCAATGAGCAGGACGCTTCTGCCCAGAGTAAGGACAGTATCGCTTCTTATGAGATGTTGCTGCAGGCATATCAGGCATTTGCAGATGAGAAGATCACGGAGGCGGGGGATCTGCTGGTGCAGATCAATCAGGAGGATCTGTCGGACACTGCCAAAGCAATCTATGACAATATCAGCGGCGTTGTGGATGAACAGTATCTGCAGGCGGCTTATGATGAAGGCTATGCTGCCTACAACAGCCGGGATTATGAAAAGGCAAAGGAAAACCTGGAGAAGGTCGTGACAAAGGACGAGGCTTTTGAGAATGGCAATGCCATTTATTATCTGGCACAGACCTATCGCAATCTGGAGGAAAACGAGAAAGCCGCCGAGTATTATCAGAAGGTGATAGACGGCTATCCCGGGACAGAGCGTGCGTCCAATGCGACGCGTTATCTGGAACAGATGCAGGATGTGCAGTAACAGAGCAAAAAATAGTATTTACAAAAGACATTAAGCTGTAATCAGCTTGGTGTCTTTTATTTTGTAAAAAAGGAGAACAACATGGAATACAAGTATGAATTAAGGAACGGATGTCTGACCATACAGGTGCCAAGGGAATTGGATCATCACTGTGCCACCCAACTGCGCGCGGAGGCGGATCTTTTGATAGAATCCTACCGCATCAATCGTCTGGTGTTTGATTTTGCAGGAACAGAGTTTATGGACAGCTCGGGCATCGGAGTGCTGATCGGAAGGTGCAAGAACATGCGCTATAGCGGGGGGAGCGTGGAGGCGCAAAATCTAAATGAACGGGTGCAGAAGATTTTTGTTGTGTCAGGGCTTCACAAGATGATTACGGTCCGACCCAGGGAAGATGAGAAAGGAGCGGAGTAGAGCATGCGCAATGAGATGGAGGTAATATTTGACGCCCAGTCGGTCAATGAGGGATTTGCCAGGGTGACAGCGGCTGCTTTTGCGGCGCAGATGAATCCTACTGTGGACGAGCTGGAGGACATCAGGACGGCTGTGTCGGAAGCGGTGACCAATGCCATTATTCATGGGTATGAGGAGCAGGGGGGCAAGGTATACCTGTCCTGTATTCTGCAGGACGGCGCGATACATATCACAGTGCGGGATGAAGGACGGGGGATTGATGATATTGAGAAGGCGAAGGAACCGTTCTTTACCACCAAACCGGAACTGGAACGCTCGGGGATGGGATTTGCGTTTATGGAGGCCTTTATGGATGAACTGGAGGTAGAATCCGAACCGGGGCGGGGGACTTGTGTGACGATGTGCAAATATTTGCAGAAAAAGGGTGATTGCTAGAACCATGGAAGAGACGCTGGCTTATATCAGAAGGGCTCACCAAGGGGATAAAGCGGCAAGAGACGCGTTGGTTACACAGAATATGGGATTGGTCTGGAGCGTTGTCCACAGATTTGACAACCGGGGACTGGACCGGGAGGAATTGTTTCAGATCGGAAGCATTGGGCTGCTGAAGGCCATTGATCGTTTTGATCTGAATTATGAGGTATGTTTTTCCACATATGCCGTTCCGGTCATTATGGGAGAGATCCGGCGCTTTTTAAGAGATGACGGACTGGTAAAGGTCAGCCGCAGTCTGAAGGAAAATAATCGGAAGATACAGCGTGCAAGGGAGGAACTGTGTCGTACACTGGGAAGAGAACCTCGGATGGAGGAGGTGTTGGAGGCAACGGGATTGTCCTCCGAGGAAATGATTCTTGCCATGGAATCTGCAAGAGAGGTGGAGTCTATCCATTGCAGCGTATATCAGGCGGATGGCAGTGAGGTCCATTTGGAGGACAGACTTGCAGAGCAGCGCAATGAACATGAACTGCTGGAGAATCGTATGCTGGTGGAGCATTTGATGGAAGAATTGACGCCGCAGGAGCGTACGTTGATACGTCTGCGCTATTTTGAGGAAGCGACACAGCGCCAGATTGCGGATGTGCTGGGAACCAGTCAGGTGCAGGTCAGCCGCATGGAGAAAAAAATACTGCTCCGGCTGCGAAAAACCATTAGTCAGGGTTGACAAACTCTACATAGAGAAATATACTTATAAGTGCAAATATAAGAAAACCGGTAGGTGAGGCTACCATAGGGATACGGATTGCTGCCGCGGAATAGTGGAGACACTATGAGAAGGTCAACAGTCTATGTCGTCAAGGCGTAGAATAATGTAATTTCATCGCCCTATGAAGCTAAAGCTTGAACGTGTAATATGGGAATGGATATCCTTGTCATGGCAGTTCGGGCTATGATGAGGATTTTTTCTTATAGGAAATTACCGGCAGGAGAAAGGTAGGGATAAGATGGTTAAGTATTATTACCGTGAGCAGAACCGCATTGTGGAGCAGGACAGCCTGAAAGAAGACTGCTGGATTTCTCTTGTGGACCCGACAGAGGCAGAGACTGAGCGGATTGCAGAGCATTATAACGTGGACGTGGATGCTATCAAGTCTGCGCTGGATACGGATGAACGCTCCCGTATTGAGGTGGATGAAAATTATACGATGGTGCTGGTCAATATCCCTATCATTGAGACTCATAACGACAAGGAACTTTATGATACGATCCCGCTTTCCGTTATTATTACCAAGAAAGCTGTTATTACCGTATGTCTGGAGAAGACACCGATTCTGGAGGGATTTGCCAGCGGAATGGTCCGGGATTTTAATCCTGCGATGAAGTCCCGTTTTGTCTTGCAGATTTTGTATCGCACAGCCTCTCAGTTCTTACAGTATCTGCGTATTATCGACCGGCAGAGTGAGATGGTGGAGAATAAGCTTCACAAGTCTACCCAGAACAGAGAATTGATCGAATTGCTGAAACTGGAGAAGAGTCTTGTATATTTTACTACGGCACTGCGTTCCAATGAAGTAGTGCTGGAGAAGTTGTTTAAAAATGACAATATCAAGAAGTACCAGGAGGACGAGGAACTTCTTGAGGATGTTATCGTCGAGAATAAGCAGGCAATCGAAATGGCGGGTATCTACAGTGGAATCTTGAGCGGCATGATGGATGCTTTCGCCTCGGTTATTTCCAATAACCTGAATATTGTCATGAAGACCCTTGCTATTGTCACGATTGTACTGTCAGTGCCCACGATGATATTCTCGGCGTATGGGATGAATGTTGCTTCGGCTGGGATGCCCTTTGCAGACAGCCCATGGGGATTCCTGGTGATCGTGCTGATCGCGCTGCTGCTCAGCGTAATAGTAGCGCTGATTTTTGTCAAATCAAAAACGTTTAAATAACAGTTGGGCCTTTGCGAATGGCGGGGGCTGAACGGTTGGATCAGTCCGGCGGATGCTGAACGGTATCATTTTAATTTAAGAGGAATCGTATATGAAGGGAAAAGTATATCGGAATTATGTGTTTGATCTGTATGGGACGTTGGTGGACATCCACACGGATGAGAGCGCAGCGGAACTGTGGGAGAAGCTGAGCTTGTTTTATGGTTATTACGGGGCGGTATACACTCCGGGAGAATTGCGGACGGCGTATGAGTCGTTGGTATCGGGAAAAGAGTCTGCACTTTTGGGAAGCCTGTCGGAGGAGCCGCGTTATGCGCATGAATCGTATCCGGAGATCAAGCTTGAAGAGGTGTTCCGGGAGTTGTATCTGAACAGGGGAGTGGAAGCGGATATGGCGCTTGCCGTGCACACGGGACAGATGTTCCGGGTATTGGGCACAGAATATGTGCGGCTGTACGAGGGTGCCAAAGAGCTGCTTGCCGCGCTGCGTAACAGTGGCGCAGGTGTGTGGCTGCTGTCGAACGCCCAGCGTATTTTTACAGCATACGAACTGAATTATCTGGATATTGCCAGATACTTTGACGGTATCATGATATCGTCGGATTACAATACCAAGAAACCGGATCGGCGTTTTTATGAAGCTATGTTTCGGGAATATGGCATAAAGCCGGAGGAGTCCCTGATGATCGGGAATGACGCTCGCTGTGATATTGGCGGAGCGAAGGCTGTGGGGATGGACACCTTTTACATCCGCTCCAATCTGTCCCCTCAGGATGAGGTGACACCGGAATGCACTTACTGTCTGGAGAAGATGGATCTCTTCAGGGTGGCGGAACTGCTATTACAGTGAATGAAAGGGCTGGCGCATAATTACGAGTATGTAATTAGGTGCCAGCCCTTTTGTGTCAACTGGCATAGCGTTTCCGATACTCTCTGGGAGTGATGTAGAAACGTTTCTTGAATAGTCTGTTGAAGTAGGACAGATTGTCGAACCCCACTTCCGTTGCGATGGCAAGTATGGAGGACTCTGAGGAGATCAAAAGGCGGCTTGCCATGGTGAGCCTATAGTCGTTGAGGTAATCGGTGAATGTAGTTCCCATGGTGTTTTTAAAAAATTTCATAAAATGTGACTGACTTAATCCCATCACATGGGCGACTTCCTCAATTGTGATTCGGTTCATATAATTATTCTCAATATACCTTACGATGAATTTCATTTTTTCCAGAGATTTCTGATTCCTGCGGGAGGATTGCTTCTCGCAGCAGTAGGCAAAGAGGATCTGGAACACAAGATACAGATGTCCCTTGACTACCATTTCATATGCCGGAGGTTTGGTCTGACAGACACGGTCTGCGGCATTGATATAATCTGCAATCTCGTCATAGTAGGGCATGCCCGGGGTAAAATGTGTGGACAGATGCAGCGTGCCGTCCAGGAGCGGGACAAAAAAGTGCCTGTTGCAGACATCCGTCTGTTTGGACAGAAGCATTTCCAGTTTAAATATGATATTGATGTATTCCATGGAACTGCCGTCGGACTGATCGATGGAGTGAACCTGTCCTGGATAGATGAAGAGAATGCTGCCAGCGCTGACGGGGTATTCGATCAAATCTACTGTGATCAGCCCGCGTCCCTTTTTTATGTAGATGATCTCCGTGTCATCGTGCCAGTGTGCCGGGACGCACTGGAAGTCTAACGGAATGGAGCAGGGGTAGGTATTATAGGGGAATCCCTCGGAACTGTGGGATTTCTTTTCATGATAGTTTTCGTATTCTAAGATATTCATGGTGCATTCTCCTTGGAAATATGATAGTATTGTACCACTTTTTGCATGCATATTACAAGAAAAATGGTTAAAAATGTTAGATAATGCAAATAGTAATTGTGAGAACATGTTGGACGATACTTTATAGTGGAGGGTACAAGAATGAATTTGCAGGAAATCGTAACAAAGAAGTACAACCGGGGGATTGGAGAGTGTTCTGATGCGGAGCTGTATTTTGCATTGCTGGACATGACCAAGGAGATGGCAGCAGGGAAAGAAAGCAATACCGGTAAGAAGAAGCTTTACTACATCTCAGCAGAGTTCCTGATTGGAAAGCTGTTGTCCAATAATCTGATCAATCTGGGTGTATATGACGAAGTGAAAGAACTGCTTGCTGCGAATGGCAAGGATATCTGTGAAATTGAGAATGTGGAGCCGGAGCCTTCTCTTGGCAACGGCGGTCTGGGAAGACTGGCAGCATGCTTTCTGGATTCAATCGCAACGCTGGGCTTAAACGGCGATGGTGTCGGTCTGAATTATCATCTGGGGCTGTTTAAGCAGGTATTTGAGAATAATCTTCAGAGGGAGACCAAGAATCCGTGGATTCAGGATCAGAGCTGGCTGACCAGAACGGACAAGAGTTATCAGATTCAGTTTGGCGGCTTCAAAGTAACCTCCCGTCTGTATGACATTGATGTGACCGGATACCATAACAGAACCAATAAGCTGCATTTATTCGATATCGAGACAGTTGACGAGGGAATTGTAGGGGATGGCATCAGCTTTAACAAAGAGGATATTACCAAGAATCTGACGTTATTCCTGTACCCGGATGACAGTGATGATAAGGGTCGTCTGCTGCGTGTATATCAGCAGTACTTCATGGTGAGCAATGGCGCAAGATTGATTTTGGACGAGGCGGTAGAAAGAGGCTGTAAGCTTCATGACCTCGCAGATTATGCTGTAATCCAGATCAATGATACCCATCCGTCCATGGTCATTCCTGAGATGATCCGTCTGCTGATGGAGAGAGGAATTGGTATGGATGAGGCAATTTCCATTGTTTCCAAATGCTGCGCATATACCAACCATACGATTTTGGCAGAGGCACTGGAGAAGTGGCCCATTGACTTCCTGGAGAAGGCGGTTCCGCAGTTGATGCCGATCATTTATGAACTGCACAACAGAGTGGCGGCAAAATATGAGGACAAGTCTGTGGCGATTATCGATGATGAGAATCGTGTACACATGGCAAATATGGATATCCACTATGGCTTTAGCGTAAACGGCGTGGCTTATCTGCATACGGAGATTCTGAAGGATTCTGAGTTGAACAATTTCTATAAAATATATCCGGAGAAGTTCAACAACAAGACCAACGGAATTACATTCCGCCGCTGGCTGCTGCACTGCAACAAGGGATTGTCTGCGCTGCTTGAGGAACTGATTGGCGAAGGCTTTAAGAAAGATGCCATGGAGCTTGAGAAGCTTGAGAAATTTGCAGATGATGATGCGGTACTGGAGCGCCTGATGGCTATTAAGACAGAAAACAAGGTAATCCTGAAGCATTATCTCAAGGCTACGCAGAATATTGATATTGATGAGAATTCCGTATTCGACATCCAGATTAAGAGACTGCATGAATATAAGAGACAGCAGATGAACGCGCTGTATGTGATCAATAAATATTTCGAGATCAAGTCAGGCAAGAAGCCGGCAAGAAAGATTACGGCAATTTTCGGTGCCAAGGCTGCTCCGGCATACACCATTGCAAAGGATATCATTCATCTGATCCTCTGCATGCAGCAGCTGATCCAGAACGATCCTGAGGTAAGTCCTTACCTGCAGGTAGTCATGGTTGAGAACTACAACGTAACATTGGCGGAAAAGCTGATTCCGGCAGCAGATATCCATGAGCAGATTTCTCTGGCGTCCAAGGAGGCATCCGGTACTTCCAATATGAAGTTCATGCTGAATGGTGCGGTTGCTATCGGAACTATGGACGGTGCTAATGTTGAGATGTATGACCTGGTTGGCAAGGAGAACATCTACATCTTTGGAGAGACCTCCGATCAGGTAATTGAGCACTATGCAAAAGGCGATTATGTACCTCGCAAGTATTATGAGGAAGACCCGGACATCAAACGTGCCATCGATTTCATTGTGAGCAATGAAATGAAGGCAATCGGAAACTGGGAGAGCCTGGATAGATTGTACAATGAACTGGTCAACAAGGATTGGTTCATGACTTTGCCGGATTGGGAATCCTATCGTGCAAAGAAGGATGAAATGCTGGCTGATTATGAGGATCGGAAAGCATGGACAAAGATGGCGCTGACGAATATCAGCAAGGCGGGATTCTTCTCGTCAGACAGAACCATCGAACAGTACAATAAAGACATTTGGAAATTAGACTAATATTCGATAAAGTATTCTCCAACCTTTAAAACGCCGAAAGACAGATAGCAATATCTGTCTTTCGGCGTTTATAGAGTACAGGATTGAAACGGGGCGAATCTTTTGCTATACTGGAAACCGGAGTAAACATGGTTGTTTTTGTTGCGGAGAGGCTGATGGATATCATGAAGAAAATCAAGTGTTTGACAGCGGCAGTGTGCGTCATACTTTTGCTTGCCGGTTGTGGCGACAGTGAGATACAGGAGAAGAAGGATTTATACCGCCAGAAAGGAATCAATTGTATGCGGGACGGGGATTATGAAGGCGCTATCGATGCTTTTCAGGATGCGCTGGATCAGTCTCTTGCGGTGGTGGGTGCGTCTGAAATTGATACCTGCTTTTATAAGGCGGCGGCTCAGAGCGCTGCAGGGAGACCTGAGGAAGCTGCGGCCACCTATCAGGCAGTCATTGATTATGATGAGAGTAATATTGAGGCCTATTATCTTCTGGGTACGCTCTATTTAGAGCAGGGGAATACAGAGCAGGCGAAGAAGAATTACAGTGAGGCGGTTACGAAGGCGAAGGGGGATTTTCAGGTATATCTTGCCGTGTACCGGCAGTATATGGATGCGGGGATGGAGACGGAAGCGCAGGAGTGCCTGCAAACGGCGTTGGAGCAAGGCGGAAAGTCAGGGGAGGACTATGCACACAGAGGGCATATCTATCTGCTGTTAGGAGATTATGATAAGGCGAAGGCAGAGCTGGCGCTTGCTCTGGAGAAGGAGAGTGATCTGGCACCGCTTTATATGGGACAGTTGTGTGAGGCGCAGGGAGAGAGCGATCTGGCAGTTATGTATTTTGAAGAATATGCGAAGAATCATCAGGAGGACTCTCGTGCAATGGGTGCATTGGGAGATATCGCACTGACGAAAGGAGATTATGCCGGTGCAATTGCCTATTATACTACGGGATTGGGGCTGAAAGATCCTGTCAATGAACAGACGATGCGGCGCAATCTCATCATTGCCTACGAGCAAAGCGGAGATTTTGCCGCGGCAAAGGCAGCTATGGCGGAGTATGTGCAGGATTATCCGACAGACGAAGAGGCGGCAAGAGAGAATTCTTTCCTGATGACGAGATAAAGTAATGGTAAAAATGTTGCATTTTTAAGAAAAAAAACGAAAATTGTTGTTGACATTTCATGAAAATAAGTACAAAATTATAAACAAGAGTGTGTGTATAAAAACACGAGATGGAGGCAGAATATGGCAATGGGAAAGAAAAAGAAAATGGGAACTTTAGCAGCGTCTGTTGCTGCGATGCAGCCTGGGGATTACAGTGCGGCACCGGAGCTTCAGAATATTTATGAGCGTTTGAACCGGGGAAGATCGCAGATTGAGCAGATATATGATAAAAATATGGATGCAGTCAGGATGATGAGTGCATTGGATTTGACGATTGAGGATAATATTAAGAAGATGGAGGTGGCTGCAGGCGGTGTGGCGGAGGCTGCTACGACTATCCGGAGTGAGTCAGCAGATTCGGCACAGGTGGCAGATGATGTGCGCAGCGCTCATGAGGGTCTGACAAACACTATCATTGAAGTGTCAGAGACGGCTACCGATATCTATAAGAAGATTGAAAGCGGTCAGTCCGAGCTGACTTCCATTAAGAATTTGTCCCAGGGCGCAATTGCTGAATCTACTGAGATGAAGAAGAATATGGATGCGCTGATGGACGTGATCAATCAGATTAATGAAGTGATCGAGGGCATCAATGCCATTTCCGAGCAGACCAATCTGTTGGCGCTGAATGCATCCATTGAGGCAGCCCGTGCCGGAGAGGCGGGCAAAGGCTTTGCAGTCGTTGCAGAGGAAATCCGCCAGTTGGCAGAGGGAACGAAGCAGTTGACGGGTAATATGGGAGAATTTGTGGAGGGTATCCGCGGAGCTTCCCAGAAGAGTTCCAAGAGCGTGGATGTCACCATTAAGTCTCTGGATGATATCAATCAGAAAATAGGTTCTGTGTGGGATATTAATGACGAAAATCAGAAACATGTAGGCGCTATCAGCGAGTCCATCAGCTCTCTGGCGGGAGTGAGCCAGGAGATCAGCAGTTCTATGAATGTGCTGGAGACCAGAGTCTCATGTATTGAAGAGCAGTGTGGGCTTCTTACCAACAACGCAGAAATGCTGGGCAGCATCAATACTGCATTGACTGAGGCGATTCAGCCGATGGATCAAGTGGAGGAAGATTTGGATCAGATCGTAAAGATGTTTGGCACAATGACCAGTGATCCTTTCTATATGATGGACAATTCGATATTTGCTTCCCATATTCAGAAAGCAATGGATGCACATGAGAAATGGCTTGAGAATCTGCATAATATGATAGAGAACAAGACGGTGGCACCGCTCCAGCTGGATGAGAATAAATGTGGTTTCGGGCATTTTTATCATTCGGTGCAGCCTGTAAATGATATGATTCTTATAATATGGAATGATCTGCGTGATAAACACAGAGAATTCCATGCGTATGGCAAGAGCGTAATCGACGCACTGTCCCATGAGGATTATGAGAAGGCAGAGGCAGTGTATGCAGAGGCGGAGGAGCATTCCAGAAGCCTTCGGGAAAAATTCGAAGCGCTGTTGTCTGCCACAGAGCGTCTGACGCAGACCGGCAGGAAAGTATTTATGAAATAGGTAAAGGAAGCAGCATGCCAGAAGTAAGTGAGAACAATGATATACTGGAACGCGTGATCCTGGTAGGCGTATGCCTGGAGGATGGCGACGATACACAGGATTCCCTGGATGAACTGGCTGAACTGGTGAAGACTGCCGGCGCGATAAGCGTCGGCAGTGTGATTCAGAACAGACAAAGTATTCATCCGGGGCTTTATATTGGTACGGGAAAGGTGCAGGAGCTACAGGACATGATCTGGGAGGAGAATGCCACCGGCATTGTCTGTGACGATGAATTGTCTCCCGCACAGTTAAGGAATCTGAGCCGGGAACTGGGAGTAAAGGTGATGGACAGGACACTGATCATCCTGGATATTTTTGCGGCACGGGCATCTACCAGCGAGGGCAAGATACAGGTGGAATTGGCGCAGCTTCGATACCGTGCCAGCCGTTTGACTGGATTGGGACGCAGCATGTCCAGGCTGGGAGGGGGAATCGGAACCAGAGGACCCGGAGAGAAGAAGCTGGAAATAGACAGAAGGCGCATTGGCGACAGAATCGGCCGGCTGAAACAGGAACTGGAGGAGGTAGTGCATCACCGGGAGATCAACCGCGCGGCCCGTATGCGGGGGAAGATACCTGTGGCAGCAATTGTAGGTTATACCAATGCCGGAAAATCCACATTGTTAAATGCGCTGACAGATGCGGGCATTCCGACAGAGGATAAACTGTTTGCAACGTTGGATCCGACTACCAGAATATTGGAACTTGCCGGTAATCAGAAACTGCTGCTGACGGATACGGTGGGTTTTATCCGCAAGCTGCCTCATCATCTGATCGAGGCGTTCCGCAGTACGCTGGAGGAGGCGAAATATGCAGATATTATACTGCATGTGGTGGATGCCTCAAATCCTCAGGCGGCAAAACAGATGCATATCGTGTATGAGACACTGCATCAGCTGGGCATAGAGCATAAAAAAGTAATTACGTTATTTAATAAAATAGATGCTGTCACGGAGGAGGAACCCCTGCGGGATGGCAGAGCGGATGCTGTGCTGCGCATATCTGCGCGTCAGGGGATCGGACTGGACCGTCTGAAGCTGCAGTTGTCTGATACGTTGCGGGAAGGCATGGTCTATGTGGAATGTCTGATTCCCTATGACTGTGCGGGGCTGCTTCAGCAGATACGCATCGGCGGAGAACTGTTGAAGGAGGAATACCTGCCGGAGGGGACAGCCATTGAGGCGTATGTGCCCCCGGAGATTTACGGCAGACTCGGTTCACTGTTGACGAGCGGGTGATATCAAGGTTACAATAGAACAGAAGGCGGAACGATACGACAGTTTTGCAAAATAGAAAATCAGGAGACCGTGTGATGACGATATTGATAAAGGGAGGCAGGATTCTTGATCCTGCAACAAATACGGACGAGCTGCTGGATCTGTATGTGGAAGACGGTATTATAGTGAGTCGGGAGAAAAACTGCAGGCGGAAAGCAGACCATGTGGTGGATGCAAGAGGGAAATATGTAATGCCGGGACTGATTGACATGCATGTGCATCTGAGGGATCCCGGATTTACCCATAAGGGAGATGTTGTGTCGGAGAGCAGGGCTGCGGCGAGAGGCGGATATACTACGATCCTGGCAATGCCAAATACGAAACCGGTGGTGGATAATCCAGACGTGGTGAGTTATGTACATCGCAAGGCAGAGAACTTAGGATGTGTAAATGTCCTGCAGGTGGGTGCCATTACAAGAGGGCAGAAAGGTGAAGAACTTGCGGATATTCCAGGTATGGTACAGGCAGGAATCCCTGCAATCAGTGAGGACGGAAAGTCCGTTATGAATTCCGGGCTGGCAAGAGACGCTATGGTGTTGGCGAAGAAGCTGGGTATTGCAGTGCTGGCGCATTGCGAGGATAAGAATCTGGTGGAAGGCGGTGTGGTAAATGCAGATGTGAATGCCTGTGCACAGGGACTCCCCGGAATCACCAATTCGGTAGAGGATATTATGATCGCCCGGGATATCATGCTGGCGAAGGACACTGGTGCGCACCTGCATCTTTGTCATTGTTCTACGGAGAATAGCGTCAATATGGTGCGCATTGCCAAGGAGCAGGGAATTTCCGTTTCTGCGGAGGTATGTCCGCATCACTTTACGCTGACTTCCGATGATATGATTCCGGGAGACACAAATTATAAGATGAATCCGCCGCTGCGCACCAGAGCAGACGTAGAGGCACTGCGTAAGGGACTGAGCGAAGGCGTGATGGAAGTGATTTCTACGGATCATGCGCCCCACAGCGCAGACGAGAAGAATAACAGTATGCTCCGGGCGCCTTTTGGCATCGTGGGTATGGAGACGGCAGCGGCGCTGACACACACAGAGCTTGTGGTGACCGGTTTGCTGACACCCATGCAGATGGTAGAGAAAATGAGCTATCATCCGGCTAAGATACTGGGTCTGGAAAAGGGAACGCTGGCGGAGGGCAGCGCTGCAGATGTAACCGTATTTGACCCGGCGTGCAACGATACCATAGACAAGAATTTATTCTGGTCCAAGGCGAAGAATACCCCCTTCCACGGACGAAAGGTCAGGGGGCGTATTGATATGACGATCTGCGGCGGCAGAATTGTGTATGATGCAGCGGCAGAGTATGGAACTGTTACGGGGAACAAGTAGAAAGGACAGAAAATATGATTGAGAAACTGATTCGGAAAATACGGGAGACCAAAGCTCCAATTGTAGTGGGGTTAGACCCGATGTTAAGTTATGTGCCGGAGTATATCACCAAGGCAGCATATGAACAGTACGGAGAGACGTTGGAAGGGGCTGCGGAAGCAATCTGGCAGTTCAATAAGGCGATTGTAGATGCAACATACGATCTGATTCCGGCGGTAAAACCCCAGATCGCTATGTATGAGCAGTTTGGCGTGGAGGGCGTCAGGGCATATCAGAAGACTGTGGAATATTGCCACGAGAAAGATTTGGTGGTGATCGGGGATGTGAAGCGCGGCGACATTGGTTCCACCTCTGCGGCATATGCAACGGGGCATCTGGGAAAAGTGCAGGTGGGAAGTAAATGTTATTCCTGCTTTGACGAGGATTTTGCAACGGTCAATCCGTATCTTGGTTCAGATGGTGTCCAGCCGTTTATTGATGTGTGTAAGGAGGAGAAGAAGGGGATATTTGTCCTGGTGAAAACCAGCAATCCTTCCAGCGGAGAGTTCCAGGATAGGCTGATAGATGGCAGACCGCTGTACGAGCATGTGGGTGAAAAGGTTGCTCAGTGGGGCGAACAGCTCATGGGGGAGAACTATAGTTACATAGGAGCCGTTGTGGGCGCCACTTATCCGGAAGAGGGCAAAGTGCTGCGCAGACTGATGCCTAAAAGCTTTATCTTAGTGCCGGGCTATGGCGCACAGGGAGGCAAAGGCGCAGATCTGGTGCACTATTTTGATGAAGACGGACTGGGAGCTATCGTGAATTCATCCAGAGGGATTATCGCGGCATACCGCCAGGAGGCATATGCGAAGTATGGAGAGGAGCACTTCGCAGAGGCATCCAGAGCAGCGGTGGAAGCAATGATTGCCGATATTGACGGAGCGCTGCAGGCAGCAAATTGACAAATCACGGTATCATCATACAGGGAGCAGAATAAAGGAGACGAGGGATACATGTCAGAGAAATTCAATGAGCAGGCAATCATCATCCGACAGGAGGAAATTGCGGACGATATCTACAGCATGTGGCTGCGGACAGAGAGCATTGCAAAAAATGCCAGAGCCGGACAGTTCGTATCTGTCTATTGCAGCGATGGAAGCAGGATATTGCCGAGGCCCATCAGCATTTGCCAGATTGACCGGCAGGACAGTGCGATCCGGCTTGTTTATCGGACAGTAGGAAAAGGTACGGAGGAATTTGCCAAGCTTCACACGGGGGATATTTTAAACGTTACCGGTCCCCTTGGGAATGGATTTCCACAAAAGGGCGGGAAAGCGATTCTCATCGGCGGCGGTGTTGGGATTCCGCCTATGCTGCAGCTGGCAAAAGAATTGAAATGTGAGAAACAGGTGGTGCTGGGCTTCCGGGATGAGCAGTTTCTGGTAGAGGAATTTCAGAAAGAGGCGGTTGTATGTATTGCAACAGAGGATGGCAGTGCGGGAACGGAAGGAAACGTGCTGGATGCAATCCGGGAAAATGGTCTGACCGCTGAGATTATCTATGCCTGCGGACCGGCGCCTATGCTGCGCGCAGTCAAGGCGTATGCCGCAGAACGTCATATAGAATGCTGGATATCCATGGAGGAGCGGATGGCATGCGGCATCGGCGCATGTCTTGCATGCGTCTGTAAGTCCAAGCGCAAGGATGAGCATACCAATGTGAAGAATAAACGGGTCTGCAAAGAGGGGCCAGTGTTCCGGGCAGAGGAGGTGGAGTTCTGATGAATATGAAGGTTTCCATAGCGGGAGTAGAATTGAAGAATCCCATTATGACTGCATCCGGTACCTTTGGCTCCGGTCAGGAGTACAGCGAATTTGTAGACTTGAACCGCCTGGGAGCGGTGGTAACCAAGGGGGTGGCAAATGTCCCGTGGGAAGGCAACCCTACCCCGAGGGTGGCAGAGGTCTATGGAGGTATGCTGAATGCCATCGGATTGCAGAATCCTGGTATCGATGTATTCTTGCAGCGTGATATTCCTTTTCTGACCCACTGCGATGCGAAAGTGGTGGTCAATGTCTGCGGAAGGACGCTGGAGGATTATCTTGAGGTGGTAGAGCGATTGAGCGATCAGCCGGTGGATCTGCTGGAAATCAATATTTCGTGCCCCAATGTCAAAGAGGGCGGAATTGCATTTGGTCAGAACGCGGCTTCCGTGGAAGCTATTACCAGAGAAGTGAAGGCACATGCCGCTCAGCCTGTGATCATGAAGCTGAGTCCCAATGTCACGGACATTACGGAAATGGCAAGGGCCGCGGAGGCGGGGGGAGCAGATGCTCTGTCCCTGATCAACACCCTGACCGGCATGAAGATCGATGTGGAAAGACGTAAATTCGCGCTGGCGAATAAAACCGGCGGCATGTCGGGACCGGCGATACATCCCATCGCCGTGCGCATGGTATATCAGACCGCTCAGGCAGTTAAGCTTCCCATCATAGGAATGGGCGGCGTTATGACAGCGGTGGATGCACTGGAGCTGATGCTGGCAGGCGCCACGGCTGTGGCGGTGGGAACGGCAAACTTTGCCAATCCCAGAGCAGTTACGGATATTATTGACGGTATGCAGGATTATCTGGAACAGCATGGCATTGCGGATATCTGCGAACTGATCGGGGCGGTGCGGGAGTAAAAAGGTAACGATTCAAAACTTTCTAAAATGAAAAAAGCAGTCTATTTCAATTTGTTGAAAAAGGACTGTTTTTTTATTTCTGTGAGTGAGCCGATTTCCCGGGTTACAGATAAAAACTGTTCGAAGATCTGTGACAAGCGTGTGACAAAAAGGGGAACATTTCTTGTCACAGCTTGTAGGGTGAAACGTATTCAAATAAAATAGAGATGTGGTTCGCATATCTCATCTTACATCTTTTCTATCTTTTATATCAGAGTATATCATAACAGTTATCAAATAAAACAGGGGAGATTGAGGAACTGCAAAATATGAGATATATACAAAGGAGAAAGGGGCATGTCAGAATTTTCGGATTTGCTGGAAACATGTATCATGCACACGGGATTATCGGAAACACGTTTGGCGGAAAGCAGCGGTTTTAGCAGGAGCTATATTGCAAAGCTCAAAAATGGGCAGCGTCTGTCGCCGGATACGGAGAAGATGGAGCGATTATTTGCATGCCTGCAGCTCAGCCAGGCTGAGTATACGGAGCTGTGGAACCGATATCTGGAGGAGCGGCAGGGGAAGGAGAAATATGGTCTCACCCAGGCTGTTCTGGGATTTGTTTCCAGTTCCCGCCAGATATCAAAATTGTCTGCTGAAATCAGGATGGATTGTGCGCTGCCGGATGTGTGGGTAGTGGAGGGAAGAGAGGATGTGGATTATTTCCTGAAGCTTTTGATTGAGCAGGAGGCGCTTGGACCGTCAGGGTATCTGAAAATTCTGGCACAGCCGGAATGCGGTGCACTCATGGATCGTTTAAAAAACGCGTTTAAGCTAAATCATGAATTCCGGGTAGATCATCTGATATGTCTGAATAATGATATGAAGAGAGATGCAGATAAGTATTACAATATAGAATTACTACAGAAAATAATACCGGCAGTTTTGTGCGGACATGCCTCAAACTATAGGGTATATTACAATTATGACAGAGTCCAATCGCATTTTAACCGCTTCAATATGATGCCTTATCTGATTTTAAGCCGGGATCGGGTAGTACAGGTTGATTATGAATTTGAGCATGCTGTAATCTGCCGTGTAGAGGAAAAATTGGAATATTTTTCAAAGGCATTTCAGGGACTTGTGAAGACATGCCCATTCCTGTACGAATCATTTGTGGATGATGCGTCCGTCATGCAGTATTGGGCGAGACACAGAAAAATAAACGAAACATTTTATGCGGCAGGAAATATGCCGTTTATGATGGGTTTGGATATGATGGATATCATGCATCCGTATGTAACCTCATGCAGGGAAGAATTGGAGGCGGTGATGCGGCAGATGCATGAGTGGAGAGAAAACAGGGCAGACGATTCCGGGAAGATAGTATCCTATTTTACGGAAGCAGGTATCCATCGATTTATGGAAGAAGGACGGATTATGGAAATCCCGGAAAAAGTATATATGCCGCTGCAAAGAGAGGACCGGCGCGTGATGATTCGAAGGTTGTTAGAAGCGGTGGAGCAGGGGTTCTATGAACCGCGGCTGATCCGGACCGACCGGTATCAGTGGCCGGGAGAGATTTCCATTTCCATGTATAATTATGAGGAGATGGCATTGTACTATGATCTTGACGGCGGGAAGCAGATGTTTCGGATAGAGGAGAAGACCATCACTAGACGGTTTTATGAGTTTATGGAGATGTTTGGGGAGAGTGCTTATGTATGTTCTGTCCAGGAGACAGTAGAGTATCTGGAGCGGTTGGTGGATGAAGAGATGATAGAATATGCGGCAGTGTGACAAATTGCTGTGAAATTGGGGAACATTTTTTGTCACAGCTTGTACCGTAGATTTTTGTACTATAAAATGAAAGAACCACTCGTAAAAGAGTTCGGAACAATCACAAATATGCGATTTTATAAGGAGGATGAAAATGAAAAAGAAAAGGAAGCTATGGGTAAAGCTCGCGGCGTTGACGCTTGCCCTGGCATTGCTGTGGATAAACATGGCGGATGTCAGGAATATCGTAAATGCCAATGCGGGAAGCGAAGAGCTGCAAACGGATACGGAGGATATATCTGGACAGGATGAGCCGCCTTTAGATGGAGAGGATGAAATCGAAACCGAACAGGGTGATACAACGCCAGGTGGAGAGAAGGTAAACACACCCAATCAGGATGCTACTGATGATGAATCATTCACTGTTACGGTCGATGGATTTGATATGGCCGAGGCAACGGGCGAGCAAACCGTGACGCTTACGGTAACAACAAGCAGCGCGGCAGACGGTGTGAAGATAGTACTTGGAGTGGAGGGCTCTGATGAGCAAATACCAGTGGAAAAAGATTCTGTGAAAGATGCTGGTGACGGGAAGACCTGGACGGTAGAACTGCCTGTTAGCGAATATACAGAATGGACAGTCGGAACAAAGGTATATGTTTCTTCTGTTACAGCAACCAAGGATGGAAAAAAAGTAAATGGTATAGTGAGCAATTCGGAAGGCGACGAATCCAGCGTGTCCGCCGAGAATGCTAAGTATTCGTTTACGGTAGTGGGAGAAGAGGGAAATCCTGGAGGAGATGGCAACGAACCGGATGACCCGAAGAAGGATCCTGAGGGGAATGACAACGATTCGGATGACCCGAAGAAGGATCCTGAGGATACGAAAGGGGCTGACGTTACCAAACCTGTCATTGAAGCAATCGTAATCGATAAGCAGGGAAAGCCGGTAACGGATGGCGAGACTGTGAAAATTACGATATCTGCATATGATATGGGAGATGGAGTCGAGAACATACATCTGGAGCTCAAAAATGAGTACTCTGATTATTCATATGGAGTAGACGTTGCTTACGATGAAACTACGAAAAAAGGCGAGGCTGTTCTGGATGTAAGCGCAAAGGATTGGTTAAAGGGAAAGGTGTATATTTATAACGTCACGGTAACGGATCAAATGGGAAATTGCGCCTATGGAGAAGTTGACCTAGGATCCTCAGATTTTAAGTATGCATCCGTTGACAGTGCGAAGCATTGGTTCATTGCCGATAGAAAGGGCGTTGATGTGCAGAAACCGGAAATAAAAAAGGTGGAGCTTACACCCAATGGATTCACTGTAGAGCCGAAAGGACAGGTGGAAATCAAGGTCATGGCAACGGATGATGTGGCATTGAAATTAGAGAAGGGATGCCGAGCATATTTTTCGTGTGGTGGGGTTCACAATGTGTATTCCCGGAAAGATCTGTACCTGGACTGGGATCAGGAAGAAAAATGTTATTGTGGAACACTGGAAATCACAGGACAACTCTATCCGGGAGAGTGGAGATTAAATGATGTAAGAGTTTGGGATGCCGCAGATAACTACAGTGATTTGTATCCGGAGAATATCACCTTTACGATCCAAAACGAGGATTATGACAAGGAGATGCCCAAGGTACAGAGTGTGCAGATGGAAAAGACGGGAGAAGTCTTGCAAGCAGGTGAATCTGTATTGTTGTCTGTGGAGGCAACGGATAATCAGGGGATAGAATATGTAGATGTATGTCTGTGGGCAGTATCGGGAGACAGCCTTAGCTATACAAGTGGGAGCAGAATAATCAGACTGAATAGAGTAGAAAATACTGACCGGTATGAAGGGATTTTTAAAATTGATGACCAGACCTATCCATGTGAATGGTATGTAAAGTTGATACGTATTCAGGATAAATCTGGAAATTATCAGGAGATAGAATCCTGTACGTCAGGGGAATATGAGGTATATTATTATGATGGTCCATACAGTGAGGATTCCTATTCGTTGGAGGAAAGATTCTATGTCTTGGTTGCCGATCAGAAGGGTGACGTGATAAGGCCGGATGTAAGGGTCTGGGTTTATGGATTAGTAAAGACAGGCGAGGACTCTTGGTGGTATGATGATTTTGGTCGAGCAATTCAGGTTCCACGCAGGGCAACACTTGAAGAGGTGCAGAAGCTGTGCGGAACGGCGGAGACTCCTGACGGGCTTGTCTTTGAAGGCTGGATGTCTACAAGGGGCTCTTCAGATAACAGCAAAGATCCCATGATTTTATGGAAAGGCAATTCTGTGAGAGCTAAGTACGATAAAAATCTGGTTATACTTAATCTGTGTGATGCAGATGGAAATACATTATATAGCAACGTAATTTTCGGAGAAGAGGGGCAGACGTTGGCGCTTCCGAAGGATATATCGGGACTTTGCAATATCAAATGGGAAGACTGGGTTGACGGTGAGCGGATTGTAGTTGATAACGTAATAGTAACCAGCGATCCAGTGTATTATGTTTCCGGAACCGCAGAATTGGATGCGGATAACCCTGCAACTCCGCCAGCTCCTATTACGCCGGATACCCCGGTAAGACCGCCCTACGCGGAGCCTGTTGCACTGCCGGGTCAGAAGATTGCGGAGGTTGTCGCTGAGATTGCAGCGGCAGGAAACGGAGCGACCATTACAGTTGCTATGGGAGATGCAACCGTTGTGCCGAAGGATATCCTGGAGGCGGCAAAGGGTAAGGATGTAGACGTAGTCCTGCAGATGGACGGTTACACCTGGACCATCAACGGGAAGAATATTTTAAGTGAAAATCTGAAGGACATCAATCTGAGGGTAATCCGGAATACCGAATATATTCCAAGCGGTTTGATCTCTCAGCTGGCAGGAGATAATCCGGTAGAACAGATTACGCTGGAGTATGACGGAGATTTTGGATTTAAAGCTGATCTGACCATGAATATCGGCAGCCAGTATGCCGGAAAATCCGGGAACCTCTATTGGCATGACAGCGATGGACGAATGATATTTATGAATGCAGGAGCCATTGATGTAGCCGGTAATGTGACTCTTGGCTTCAGCCATGCTTCGGATTATGCGATTGTCATTACGGGTCCGGCAGCAACGATAGTTCCTAATACGGCAGTGGCATCTGTTAGCACGTCGGCGGCGGTCACTCCTAAAACTGGCGACGAGTTGCCCGTGGTTCCGTATGCGGCAGTGTGCGCAGTTGGATTCGTTGGGATTCTGATTACAGGCGTTGTAATAAAAAAGAGACATGGAAAATAGATAGACTGAAATAAAATACGAGGGTATTCCAAAGTCAATGACTGGAGAAATACCCTCGTTTACATATTTCGTCTGTGACAGATTTATAGATGGAATTCTGCCAGCAGTTGCTCCTGATATTCCAGATCTTTTGCGGCTTTGACAATGTCGTCTGTCCGCCCGGCTTCCGCCAGCCGGATGGTCAGCTGATTCAGAAGATCACGTCCTTCCATGCGCCCTTCTATACGTCCTTCCTGACGTTCTTCTTTTCGTATCATTTGTTCCCGTACATATGAATTCATATAGTTGATACCCACCTTTCTATTGAACTTCACCTGTGTAACAAGCTTATGAATGGAAGCGATATCTTGATTAGTCACGTTGGAAGCTGTTGTTTCTTCTATGTATTTTAGCATATCAATAAGCGTCTGACTAGAGTTTTCAGCGGTTCCTCTGGTATAAATAAAGATTTTCTGTGCACCGTCGTCATAAGGGACAGACGGATCCTCGACGCATTGATTGCGGATGGTATAGAGCATGCGTTTTTTCCCGAAGGGATCATAGGGGAGAATGGTGATGATAACGACATTGGGAAGTTCGTTGTAAGAAGCGCCAGAGGAGAGCAGTTTTGTGTCCATAAGACCGTGATAATAACGTGTGCGCCGGGGAAGTGTATTTTTCTCATATGTGTTGTCTGGTTCGATGTCATAAATATCCGGGATGACTTCGGCGTCAATCTGATCAGCCAGGAGTTCATCGGATACATCTTCAATATAGGCATCCAGCCGGATGCCGTGTTTATCGGTGTCGATGCCGGGAATGCTTTTTTGCGGGATAACTTTAACCTTGCGGATGGTACGTCCCAGGATTGTGCCCAGAAGAATCCGGGCAAATTCTTCGCCGCCCTCGCCAGACAAAACCTCCTGGAACAGGAAGTCATCAATCAGGTTCAGTTCCTCTAATGTTCGTCTGTGTCGTTGTACTTTTTGGTTTTTTGTCATAGGCAGATTTCCTCCTTAGAATTGTGATTGGAATCATAGAGTGTTATGAAATGTGATAGACGGCGGAATGCCGGAACCTCGCAAGGAAGTATGACACTGCAGTTTGCGCAGTAAAAGATGGTGCGATGACATAGTTTGATGAAATGTTTTGTAAGTTTCATATTGCGTTTATAGATGAAACTCTGCCAGCAGTTGTTCCTGATATTCTGGGTCTTTGGCTGCTCTGATAATGTCGTCTGTCCGCCCGGCTTCTGCCAGCCGGATGGTCAGCTGATTCAGAAGATCACGTTCTTCCGTACGTCCTTCTTTTCGTATCATTTGTTCCCGTACATATGAATTCATATAGTTGATCCCCACCTTTCTGTTGAACTTCACCTGTGTAACAAGCTTATGAATGGAAGCGATATCTTGATTAGTCACGTTGGAAGCTGTTGTTTCTTCTATGTATTTTAGCATATCAATAAGCGTCTGACTAGAGTTTTCAGCGGTTCCTCTGGTATAAATAAAGATTTTCTGTGCACCGTCGTCATAAGGGACAGACGGATCCTCGACGCATTGATTGCGGATGGTATAGAGCATGCGTTTTTTCCCGAAGGGATCATAGGGGAGAATGGTGATGATAACGACATTGGGAAGTTCGTTGTAAGAAGCGCCAGAGGAGAGCAGTTTTGTGTCCATAAGACCGTGATAATAACGTGTGCGCCGGGGAAGTGTATTTTTCTCATATGTGTTGTCTGGTTCGATGTCATAAATATCCGGGATGACTTCGGCGTCAATCTGATCAGCCAGGAGTTCATCGGATACATCCTCGATATAGGCGTCAAGCCGGATGCCATGTTTATCAGTGTCGATGCCGGGAATGCTTTTTTGCGGGATAACTTTAACCTTGCGGATGGTACGCCCCAGGATTGTGCCCAGGAGAATCCGGGCAAATTCTTCGCCGCCCTCTCCAGACAAAACCTCCTGAAACAGGAAGTCGTCGATCAGGTTCAGTTCCTCTAATGTTCGTCTGTGCCGTTGCGTCTTTTGATTTTCTGTCATAGGCAGATTTCCTCCTTAGAATTGTGATTGGAATCATAGAATGTGATGGAATAGAAATGTGATAGCCGGCGGAATGCCGGATATGTGATAATGCAGATAATACTGTGGAAATGTATACAATGTCAGTATAGCGCGTATGGGCGGTGAAGACAAATGAAAAAAGTATAAACAAGACCAGTTTCTTTGCTGTTTGCAGAATTATTATATGATATAATAGCGTTAGACATTATATATAATAAGGGGGGAAGTTCTATGTCGAATCGGAATCATGAAGTTACAACCGTACAGCCGCTTTTAGACAAAAACGGAAATATCGCAGAACCGGGCTGGTCGAGAAAGCAGTTTCAGCGGTATTCGCGTGAGCAGATCAAAGCGCCGAAGTTTCGCATCAAGGAATGGGATTATTATCTGGTAGTCGGCGATAACTGTGCCGTTGCGTTTACGATTTCGGATGATGGCTATGTTGGGCTGCAGTCTGTGTCGCTTCTGGATTTTTCGGAAAAGCCATGGGAGCATACCGAGACAATCTTAGATGCATTTCCCATGGGAAAATTAAAGCTTCCGACCAATTCGTCCCAGGGTGATATTGTTTATGAAAATAAAAACCTGCATCTGAAATATTTGATGGAAAAGCGGAAGGATATCCCGGTAAGACACATTGTCTGTGAGTTTGAGAAATTTTATCAGGAAAAACCATTTTCCTGTGATATCATATTAATGCAGCCAGAGATGGATACGATGGTGATCGCAACGCCATGGGAGAAAAAAGGGCGTTTTTATTATAACCAGAAAGTCAACTGTATGCGTGCCAGCGGCTGGGCAAAGTATAATGGAAAAACTTATCGGTTTGAACCGGAGAGACATTTTGGAACACTCGACTGGGGCAGAGGCGTGTGGACATATGACAACACCTGGTACTGGGGTTCCGGAAACTGCGATGTAAACGGTCATGCGTTTGGCTTCAATATTGGATATGGCTTTGGAAATACAAAGGCAGCGTCTGAGAATGTGCTTTTCTACGATGGAGCGGCGCACAAAATCGATGATGTTACATTTTGTATTCCGGAAGATGATTATTGCAAACCGTGGAAATTTACATCCAGCGATGGACGCTTTGAGATGGACTTTGCACCGATTTTAGATAGGTCGGCGTGCCTGGATTATAAACTGATTGTGTCAGACCAGCATCAGGTGTTTGGGAAAATGAGCGGAACAGCAATATTGGACGATGGAACAAAGCTGCAGATCCAGAACGTGCTCTGTTTTGCGGAGAAAGTACATAATCGATATTAGTACAGCCCAGGTTTTACAAATGACAACGAAATCAGAAACTGAGAAGAAAGAAGGAAGATCATGAAAAGTAATTTTCATACGCATGTGCAACGCTGTAAACATGCAGAAGGAAGCGAGGAAGATTACATAAAGGAAGCCCTGGCAAAGGGGCTTTCCCAGCTTGGCTTTTCCGATCACGCGCCCTATCCGGATGTGGATTTTGGGTATCGGATGCTTTATGAAGAGTTGGCGGATTATCTGGAAACGGTAGATAGGATGCGGGAAAAATATCAGGACAAACTCGTCATCTGGAAGGGGCTGGAGATTGAGTATCTGCCCCGGTATCGTGATTATTATGAAGAATTGCTGTCAAAGCAGAAGGTGGATTATTTATTGCTGGGGGAACATTTTTATATCAATGCGGAAGGAAAGCAGACAGGTACTTATGAGATATCTTCTACTCAGGAATATATTGCTTATGCGAAAGCCATAGCGGAAGGAATGCGTACCGGACTGTTTCGGGCGGTTGCGCATCCGGATCTGTATATGCTCAACCATTTTGCGTGGAACGAGGATTGCAGGAGGGCGGCAGATCTGATTATTGACACTGCAGTTGCTACCGGCACGATTCTGGAATACAACGCCAACGGTTTCCGCCGGGCGCAGGAGAGTTATCCGGAGGGGCTGCGCCATCCCTACCCATACGATGGATTCTGGCAGATGGCAGCTCAGGCGCCCGTTCAGGTGATGGTCGGTTCTGACTGCCATGCACCTCATATTCTGTGGGATGAGGCGGTGGAGTTGTCATACAGAAAGCTGCAGGAGCTTGGGATAGAGTCGGTCCGGGAATTGTTCCCATCCGGTGACCGGTGACGCGCATGGTTGTGTAAATACAGCCGTATGATTTCTTGCCTTGCAGATCGGGTTGTAGTATAATCAAGGACAGAATAGAAAGGATGGGAGGTTTTTATTGATGCAAAGATTTACATTACCCCGTGACCTGTATCACGGAGAGGGGGCTCTGGAGGCATTAAAGAGTTTTCAGGGGAAAAGAGCGATAATCTGTGTGGGAGGCGGTTCCATGAAAAAGTTCGGTTTCCTGGAGAAGGCACAGAATTATCTGAAGGAAGCCGGCATGGAGGTGGAACTGTTTGAAGGCATTGAACCGGATCCCTCGGTGGAGACCGTGATGAGGGGAGCAGAGGTCATGCAAAAATTCCAGCCGGACTGGATTGTGGCTATGGGAGGAGGTTCACCCATCGACGCTGCCAAAGCAATGTGGATTAAGTATGAGTACCCGGATGTGACCTTTGAGGATATGTGCAAGGTATTCGGACTTCCGAAGTTAAGACGCAAGGCTCGTTTTTGCGCGATCTCTTCTACTTCAGGAACAGCCACCGAGGTGACGGCGTTTTCGATTATTACCGACTATGATAAGGGAATCAAATATCCAATTGCAGATTTTGAAATTACTCCCGATGTAGCTATTGTGGACCCGGAACTGGCGGAGAGTATGCCGCAGAAGCTGGTGGCGCATACTGGAATGGATGCTATTACACATGCGGTTGAGGCATATGTATCTACAGCAAACTGTGATTACACAGACCCCTTAGCACTGCACGCTATCAAAATGATCCAGAATGATCTGGTGGATTCCTATCATGGTGATATGGAGAAAAGACATACTATGCATAATGCACAGTGTCTGGCGGGAATGGCATTTTCCAATGCGCTCTTGGGAATCGTACACTCTATGGCGCATAAGACAGGTGCGGCTTTCGCTGACAAGGGCGCGCATATTATTCACGGGGCAGCTAATGCTATGTATCTGCCCAAAGTCATTGCTTTTAATGCCAAGGATGAGACAGCGCTCAAACGTTACGGCGACATTGCAGACTTTATGAATCTGGGAGGCAATACACCGGAAGAGAAGGTTGAGCTTCTGATTCAGCATCTGCGGCATATGAATGATGAGCTGAATATTCCGCACTGCATCAAGAACTATGGGGCGGATAGCTATCCTACGGAGCAGGGCTTCGTATCAGAGGAAGTGTTCTTAGAGCGGTTGCCGGAGATTGCGGCTAACGCTCTGCTGGATGCCTGCACTGGCTCTAATCCGCGCCAGCCCAGTCAGGAAGAGATGGAAAAGCTGCTGAAATGCTGCTATTATGATACTGAGGTAGATTTTTAACAGAAATAAGACATGTGTACAATACATTAAGCATCTATACATACAGATTGATGTGCTAATAAGGATTCAATCATTTCCCCAAGAGCAGATAGATCAGCAGACAGAACTTCCAGGTCTTGCGCATCAAGACATTCTGCAAGCTGGCAGGCTATGGTTGATAGAAAATAGAGATTTGTACAGTTATTTTTCATGATCAGTCCTACCGGTAGATTTCTATATTATATGCGATAGTTTACTTGATGTGAATATGAACAAAGGCGTTCTGCAAAAAAGCAGAGCGCCTTTTTACTGTGCGTCTAGCGGTACACGTTTCCAACGGATGCAAGTCCCGAATCCGCCTGGTAGTGGAAAGGATATAGCAGAAGGCAAGGGTGTCCGCTGTGAGGTGGAATCTGAAGGTGTTTTTTTCGCGTCCTGCTGTCTATTATGGGTTATGGTTAAAAATGTCACAGACAATTAAGAAAATTGTTATTTTTATTTGTTATACGCATATAATAAAAGCACTTGACGTACAGAAAGTTGTACATTAAAATGTAAGTACAGAAAATTGTACGTTGTGAAGGGGGCGATTATATGTTAGCAGTTAATTATACAAATCTCCGGGATAATATGAAAAGTTATATGGATAAGGTGACAGATGACTACGAAACAATGATAGTTACCAGAAAAGATAACAAAAATGTAGTGATGTTGTCTGAAGAATCCTATAATAATCTGATGGAAAATATTCATGTGATGGGAAACAAGAATAATTATGATTGGCTGATGAAAGGTAAAGCACAGTTAGAGAATGGTCAATATGCTGTCCGTGAGCTGCTTGAGGTAGAAGATAATGAATAAAGTATTCACAGATACCGGTTGGGAAGATTATTTATATTGGCAGACGGAAGACCGTAAAACACTGAAAAAGATCAATCAGTTAATCCATGATATTGCTCGAAATGGCAATGAGGGCATAGGCAAACCAGAACCATTGACCGGAAACTTATCAGGATTCTGGAGCAGGCGTATAAATGATAAGGACAGGCTGATATATAAAATAGATGAAAATAATGTATATATTTTAGCTTGCAGATATCATTATTAGGAGTGTGGTTAAAGCACCGGCGGAAGAAATCAATCTTCTGAAGGTGCTTTTTTCGAGTCCTGCTGTCTGTTATGGATTTTGGTGTAGGTTTTATGATTTGTAAGTTGAAAGAGAAGAAATTTGGTGATATACTGAGAAAGTATATCTATGCTTACTTTTTTTGATTGTTGCACAAATCAGAAAGGATTCATGGATATGGGTAAATCATTAAATGGTATAGAACTGAGGTATAAAAAAGAAACACAGATGCCTCGAAAACTGCTCAAAATAAGGAGAAACAGAAAAAATGGAACAATATAAACAGGAATTTATAGAGTTTATGGTGGAATGCGAAGTATTGAAGTTTGGTGAGTTCACGCTGAAAAGCGGCAGAAAGTCACCGTTTTTCATGAATGCAGGAGCGTATGTGACAGGTTCACAGCTGGCGCGTCTGGGAGAATATTATGCCAGGGCGATCTATGAGCATTACGGCGCGGATTTCGATGTGCTGTTTGGGCCTGCATATAAGGGGATTCCCCTGTCTGTGGCAACCTCTATTGCGTTCAGCAGACTTTATGGTAAGGAAATCCGCTACTGCTCGAACCGTAAGGAGGCAAAGGATCACGGCGATACCGGAATTCTCCTGGGAAGTAAATTAAAGGACGGCGACCGGGTGGTGATGATCGAGGATGTGACTACCTCCGGTAAGTCCATTCAGGAAACCTTCCCCATTGTGAAGGGACAGGCAGATGTGGAAATACTGGGACTCATGGTATCCTTAAACCGTATGGAGCGCGGGCTGGACACACAGAAGAGCGCTTTGGAGGAAATCCGTGAGAAGTATGGTTTTCCGGCTCAAGCCATTGTCAGTATGGCGGATGTGGTGGAACACTTATATAATCGCCCGTGTCAGGGAAAGATTGTGATAGACGATGCCATGAAGGCGGCGATCGATCAATATTATGAACAGTATGGAGCACAGTAAACCACAGCATCAATAAGGAGATTGAAGTTGAGTCAACGAACAAGAAAGCTTCTGCGCACCGCCGCGTGGGTACTGTTCGGAGTGTATCTGATTATGTTGTGCTATTTCCTGTTTTTTGCAGAGAGCATGGGAAGACCTAATACGGAACGGGGGTATCACTATAACCTGGTGCCCTTCAAAGAAGTGATGCGTTTTATCAATTACCGTGCCGTGCTGGGACCGAAGGCATTGATGCTGAATCTATTGGGAAATATTGTGGCATTTATTCCGTACGGGCTGTTTATCCCGTTGCTGCAGCACAAACAACGGCATGTATGGCGGATTATCATACTGAGCTTTGATTTCAGTCTGCTGGTAGAACTGCTTCAGCTTATTTCCAAGCGGGGCAGTTTTGATGTGGATGATCTGATCTTGAATACCATCGGAGGGGCTGTGGGCTACGGCTGCTTCGTTCTGGCAGACAAAGTAAGGCATAAGCTGAGCGGCGTGAAGTAACGAACCGGTTCAGGAGATAAACATGAGAAGAAAACAAAAGTACAAATTTACGGAGAAAACCCTTTCCAGACGGGGGATGACTGCGCTGGGACTGGCGCTGGCATCGCTGGCAGCATTGGGGATTATGATTTTTCTGGCATTCAAAAGTGCAGGCAATCTGAGCGTCTATATTGCCTGCTATGGTATATTAGCGATGATTGCAGCCGTTTCCGGTGTAGTACTGGCAATCTTAAGTCTGCGGGAAGAAGACACATTCCGCAGTATTCCGTGGGGAGCGCTGGTTCTGTCCATATTGGCAGTGCTGTCCTGGGGCGGTGTGTACATAGGAGGGATGCTGTTATGAACCGGCTGGAACAGCAGTTGTCATTTATTCTGGAATTAGATAAGGCAAAACGCATCATGCGTCAGACATATCTGTCGGACGGCAGCCGTAAGGAAAACGATGCAGAGCATTCCTGGCATCTGGCCCTTATGGCATTTGTGTTGGCAGAGTATGCCAATGAGCCGGTAGACGTATGTAAACTCATGAAAATGGTCATGCTTCATGATATCATCGAGATTGATGCCGGGGACACATATGCTTATGACAGCGAGGGCAATGCTTCCAAACGTCAACGTGAGCTTAAGGCGGCGGAACGGATCTACCGCCTGCTGCCGGAAGACCAGGCGGCGGAATACCGCAGTCTATGGGATGAATTTGAGGCGATGGAGACGCCGGAGGCAAAATTTGCCAATACGCTGGATAAGATACAGCCGATCCTGCTGACCAATGCGGCGGGAGGTCAGTCCTGGCGTGAGCATGGTGTGAAGGAATCCCAGATCAAAGGGCGCAACGCCCGGACAGCGGAAGGTTCTGAAAGCCTGTGGCAGTACGCGGCATCATTGATCGAGGAAAATATCCGTAAAGGAAATATAGATAAGGATGCAGACATGGTATGATACAGGAGCTGAAGTATTGTTATCAGAAGAAATATGATGAGGAATGGGAGCAGATAGAGGAACGTCTGGGACTGGTGATGGGCAGGATCGCAGATATTGCCCGTGGTCATGACCAGGATCATATGCCGGAGGCATTTGGGGATTATTTTGACAGGACAGCGCGATTTATCCTTCAGACGAAGATCGTGCTGGATGCGGTTCGTTCCGGGGAACTTAAGAATTGGAACTTAAAGCAGCATCAGGAGATGAATCGTGTATTGTATCAGGATATCACAGCAGAGGAGTACGATACTTCGTATGGGAATCCTGGTTACAGCGCAAAGCGTCTGGGAGAGGAATACGGCGCTATGCTCTCTATGCTGTATGCAGAGCTTCGGGCGCTGATCGCTTATGCTTATGAGGGGGACGGAGTATCTTACACGATTCTATGTGAATTGTTTGTCCAGGTGCATGCCTGTTTTACCGATGAGGAAATGGCGTCTGCCAGGGAGGTACAGCAGGCGATTTACTGGTTTTTCCATGATTACAGTGAGTTGTTTACCGAACAGAGCATTTTGAAGACCATTGACCCGGAGGAGGATTTTTTTACCGGGCTTGTCATGGACGCCGATCTTGACGATTTCCGCTATTTATATCACTATGGCCTGCCGGTGGGAGAAAATGAACTGGGACTGGCGCGCCACTTCGCTGGCATGTCGGAGGCAGACATCCAGAAGATGGCGGATACCATGACGGAAGGATACCGCATCGGCTTTGTCGCGACAGGCAAGGACTTATCCAAAAAGAGTACCGTAAATGTGGAGTATGCGGTAGGTATGGAGCGGATGGTGCGGGCAGTGATCCGCAATTTTGAGCAGATGGGATTGAAGACAACCATCTTCCGCGAGGCGGTGTCTTCTTTCAGCGGGCGGGGCAGCAGCAAACGCGGCTGCTATTCCATAGCGGTGAACCGCCAGTTTGATTATGACCACAGACAGGATAAGGCGCTTTATCTGGATAAGGCATTTGTGGAACGCCGTCTGGAAACATTGCGGACAACCTATGAGAAGCATAAAGAGCTGGCAGGAAAATATGCGGGGCCGGCAATTATAGAAGTATTTGGTGAGCCGATTTTTGCGCCGGTGAATAAGAAAGCGGCGCTCCATTATGATGAGAAGCAGAACGGTCTGAATGTCCGCTATGCATCTGAGGCGGGAGAGATCACCAACCGTTATATTAAGGGAGAGGAGCGCAGCTTTACGATCATTGCATATCCCTTGCCTGCAATCGGCGTCCGTTTCCCGGAGATATTTGACCGGACGGTAGCGCTCAATACGTTGGATTATAGCCGCTATCAAAAGATGCAGGAAGCCATCATTGCTGTTTTGGATCGAGGTGTGAAAGCTCATATAAAGGGCAGCGGCAGCAATGAGACAAATTTGACGGTGGCGCTTTATCCGCTGGGGGATCCGCAGAAGGAGACGATCTTTGAGAACTGTGTGGCGGATGTGAATATTCCGGTGGGAGAGGTATTCACTTCCCCGGTACTGCGGGGAACCAACGGGCTATTGCATGTGTCTTCAGTATACTTAAACGGGCTTCACTATAAAGAACTGAAAATAACTTTTAGAGACGGTATGGTGACGGATTATTTCTGTGAGAACTTTGCCACTGAGCAGGAGAATCGGAAATATATCTACGACAATGTCCTGATGCAGCATGATACACTTCCCATGGGAGAGTTTGCGATAGGGACCAACACTACGGCATACCGCATGGCCAGAGATTTTGATATTGCGGATAAGCTGCCCATTCTCATCGCAGAGAAGACAGGACCGCATTTTGCAGTGGGGGATACCTGTTATTCCCATGCGGAGGATACGCCGGTGTATAATCCGGATGGCAAGGAGATCGTGGCGCGGGATAATGAGGTGTCCACTTTGCGCAAAGAAGATACATCCCGGGCGTATTTCAATTGCCACACCGATATTACGATTCCCTATGATGAGCTGGACAGCATCCGGGTGGAAACGGCTGATGGGAATATTTCTTATGTGATCCGGGACGGGCGGTTCGTGGTCCCGGGGACAGAGGAACTGAACGGGCCGCTGGAGCGTAGTTGACGTTATCAGATGTAGTTGATAAAATTGTTGTACTAATTTAATTTGGGGAGAATGGAAAATATGTTGGGGAGCATGAGAAATGAAAAGAAATGTCATATGAAAGATGCGAGAGCGTAAGGATTTCCTACGCTCTTTTTGTCATATGTGATTCTATTTTAGGCGTATTATGATACGATTGGAGGAGCTATGAATACAGAAGAAATCAGAAAAAATATGCACAGACTGGAGGAACTGCAAAGTGATTTGAGGCATATCACCCATGAAGTACAGTCTGAGGAGGAGCAGCGGGAACGCGATGAAGCATGGTATCGCTTCCAACTGGAAGGGCAGATGTATTATGCGGAGAGAATGCCTTTTCTAAAGAGCGGTTTGGAAGAACAGAATGCATTGATTCAGGAAGCGGATCGGAGTTATCACAGGATGCAGGATGAGATACGCAGACACCTTCAGCAGAAGCAGGAAGCTTGTGAGGAAGAGCAGGAAGATTATGCGAAGGAATTGCGGGAGTCAAAAAAGGCTGAAGACGGAAAATAAGGGGGAAAAGAGATGTATCTGGAAGGCATTGTAATAGAACCGGAAGAAATCAGACGGCAGTCAGATGAGATGATTACTGCATTACAGTCGGATTCTATCGGTTTGCAGGCAGTATTGAAAAATATAGGAGAATTTCAGGCGGAGGATAGTCTGCAGGGACTGGCTTGGAATAAGCTGAAAGAAGGAGGGAGGACTGGCTGCTAATCTGCCAGGGATTGATCAGCGCAGATGAATCTATGATATATGACAGTCAGCAACTTACAAGAGTGGTGGGGGAAGAAGCGTTTTACGGAGATGTGTTATCAGCGGGAATCACCTTCCAAAACGGGATCATTAACATGTATGAGCAGCGTATTGCGTCTTTAAAACAGAACAGAAAATGGCTAAGAGTATTGGGAATGCCTTTTCAATGGGTGGATCGGGCGATAACTGGGGCTGAGGAAGTGATTCGCTGCAGCCAAAATCTCATTGCAGATTATCGGATGCGGATAGATCGGGCACAATGGATTATAAGCAGTACAGGTAGTTTGTTTCAGTATGCACAGACGCTTTACGTTTCCGTTGAACAGGGGATTGCAGAATTAGAGCAGGGCGGAATAAGTGGGACGAGCGGCATATCATCCGGCTGGAGGCAGACATTGAGCGGTGCATGGGAGAAGCGCATGCAGGAGATAGAAGTAAAAAGCAGGCGTTATCTGAGCAATGCAGGCTTTACGGAGCATCAGCTGCAGACAGCGGCAGAGCTGGGGTATAGCTATGAGGAAGTAAAGAATCTCTGGATACAATTTGGCGACACACAGGACAGAGAATTCTTCCAGCATCTGATGGATGGGAATGTGGAAGGTTATGAAGCGGCATTTCAGATCAATCCATTGGAGTTATCGGATGCGATGACTCTTGTGCTGTCAGACTATGCTTACCGGCTGCTGCAGGCAGAAAAGATACAGAGTCTGACAGAGTTCAATAATGCTGTCTTATCTGCGGATCATATGATTATAGATGAAAACGGAACTGTCCTGTCATTCAATTATGCAGATAAATATCTGGAGAGGCTTGTGCTTGGAAGCGCTATGCAGGTGCAGGGAGATCTTGTCTGTGTGGCGGCTGTGAATCCAGCGGATGACACCGGAGCCTACAATGCGCTGTATCAGATGTATGAGAAGAAATTTGCACTAATGAGCCTGTGGACAACAGAAAGTGCGGTCATACAGCAGCTGAAGCGGCAGGAGTTTAATGAAGCTGTTGCCATGAGTGTGGAGGCACTTGAGATAGACGGGATGGATCTGTCCTTCCGGTTGAATCATCTGAGTCAGGGAGAGATGGTGGCGGAGGAAATTAAAATAAAAAGTATTGAAACGGGACTAGGACTTGATATGGAATGGGATGAAGAGGAAATAAGGCAGGCAGAAGAAAACCGAGCAAGAGTCTTGGAACGGGGAATTATAAATATTCTGGAAAGCATAGGATTGTTGGCGTTGGGGACATTTTCACCGGAGAGCGCAATATTTGCCAGTGTGGCATTGATGCTGCTGGAAGGCGCGCCTAAAACAGTGACAGGATTAGATGGCCTGGCAGAAAGCCAAATGGGCAAATTAGGCATAAAGTCTGCTAATACGGCAGTTAACAGTATTGTGAATACATATCTGTCATATCTTAATGCAGAAGAACAATTAGAGGATAAAAAGTATAAAGTATTTATGAAGTGGTTTGGTTCGGGAGTAAAATATGAAGTGAGCGGCGGCAGTTTGGAAGAAAAGGAAGATATTCTTATCTGTGGTTTATATAATCCGAAGACATTATATTATATGAATGAGTGGAATGAAAATGGTGTGCGTGGCTGGGGCAATTGGAGTGAGGAAACCTGTGATCGAATTGAAGAGGCAATAAAGGCAGATGAATCAGAAGACGAGCGGATAAGAAGTAATGCATTGGCATTATTAAACGGCAGTTCAGATTCAGAAAGAGAATTAGACATCTGTAAATTAAATCCAAAAGATATTCTTGAGGCGGTAGGCTATATAGAGGAAATTGACATATCAGAAGAATTGACATATAAGAGTGAAGATAAGGTAAAAACAAAAAGTATAAAACTTATGTGGGAAAATATTAATGAAGAATTGCAATGAAAATTTCGTTTTAATGTAAATAGGGGGTTGTAATGAGACGGGACATATTAAAAAGGTTCATAAAGCAACATTGGAAGAAAATAATTTTGATTGTAATTCTGTTAATGTCGTCATACAAGGCGTATACAGACTACGTTAAGGCAGACCAGCGGGTCAAGGAGACTGAAGAAGTCATAATCATGAAATGGTTTGGACCGAAAGTGCGTTATGATATGATCCAGGAGTGGAATGAAAATGGCGTGCGTGGCTGGGGTAACTGGAGTGAGGAAACCTGTGATCGAATTGAAGAGGCAATGAAGGCAGATGAATCAGAAGACGAGCGGATAAGAAGTAATGCATTGGCATTATTAAATGGCGGTTCGGGTTCTGATATAGAATTAGATGTCTGTAGAATGAATCCAAAAGATATTCTTGAGGCGGTAGGCTATATAGAGGAAACAGCTATATCGGGAGAATTGACATGTCGGAGTGAAGATAAAATAAAAACAAAAAGTATAAAACTCATGTGGGAATATATCAATGGAGAGCAGCGATGAGACGAGATTTATTCAAAGGGTTCATAAAACGGCATTGGAAAAAAATAATTCTGATTGTAATTCTATTAATGACGTCATACAAGGCATATGCGGACTACGTCAGGGCAGATCAGCGGGTGAAGGAGGCCGAGGAGGTAGTGATCATGAAATGGTTTGGACCGAGAGTACGTTACGAGATGATACAGGAGTGGAATGAAAATGGCGTGCGTGGCTGGGGCAACTGGAGTGAGGAAACCTGTGATCGAATTGAAGAGGCAATAAAGGCAGATGAATCAGAAGACGAGCGGATAAGAAGTAATGCGTTGGCATTATTAAATGGCGGTTCAGGTACCAATGAAGAATTAAACGTGTGTGCAATGGATGTTAATGAATTCCTACATGCAATAGAATATATTGAAGACATTGGAAAAAATATTTATAATGGCGAAAAAGATAAATTAACTGATGGAATAGGAGAAGATATAACAAATGGCAGTATAAGAAAAATGTGGATTTAAAGCAAGACAATACTTATTTGTTTTTTTGGCAAGAGTTACAATATAGCAGAGGATATAATGAAGCGAGAAAAAATAAAAAAATATATAAAGCGGCATTGGAAAAAAATAATTCTGATTGTAGTTCTGGTAATGTCATCATATGAGGCATATACAGATTACGTTAGGGCAGATGAGCAGGTAAAAGAAGTAGAGGAGATCATGATCATGGAGTGGTTTGGTCCGAGAGTACGTTATGAGATGATACAGGAGTGGAATAAGAACGGAATACGGGGTTGGGGCAATTGGAGTGAGGAAACCTGTGATCTGATTGAAAAAGCTCTCGAAGAAGATGATTGTGAGGAAGAGGAAAAGCAGAATGCTTTGCGGCTGTTGAATGGAGGTCTGAGTTCGGGGGTAAAGCTGGACGTATGCACTATGGATATCGGTGCGTTTGAGTCGGTGATAATGTGGATGGAACAAATCGCTGGCAGAGAGGGGATATGCAATGAGCGGGGCCGGCGGATTGAAGAAGGTGAGATAGCCGCAATGTGGAGTGATGTGAACGGGAGGGTGAAGCTGAGGCAGACGTGGAATGTAAAACGTGTGCAGCGGCATTGGAAGCTAATTGCTTTTGCAGTGATTTTGTTCGTGTTTTTATGCAAGGTATATACAGATTATGTCAGAACAGAGAAATGACGGAGAGAAACAGAATGCACTGCTGCTATTGAAGGCGGGCTGGGTTCGGAGATAAAGATGGACATATGCGCTATGGATATTGGGGCGTTTCAGTCAGCGGTACTGTGGATGGAACAAATTGCTGGCAGAAAGGGAATATGCAACGAGCGAGGGGAGCGGATTGAAGAAGGTGAAATACATGTAATGTGGAGAGAGGTACACAGGGGGCGACGGTAAAAGAGGGGGATTATAATGAAGCGAGACATATTCAAAAGGTTCCTAAAGCGGGATTGGAAAAAAATAATTCTGATTATAATTCTGTTAATGTCGTCATACAAGGCATATGCGGACTACGTCAGGGCAGATCAGCGGGTGAAGGAGGCCGAGGAGGTAGTGATCATGGATTGGTTTGGACCGAGAGTACATTACGATAAGATACAGGAGTGGAATGAGAGCGGCGTACGAGGCTGGGGTATATGGGATGAAGAAACCTGTGATCTGATTGAAGGTGCAATCGAAGCTGCAGATTTGTCTGAAGAGAGTATTTGGAATGAATGGGCAGTGCAGGAGGGTAGCAGCGGAGTGGAATTTCGCAAAAAGGTTTGTCTGGCTTTATTAAATGGCAGCTCGAAAACAGACATGGAATTAGATATATGCGCTATGGATATTCAGCAGTTTGTGCGGGGGGTACAGACAATAGAACGAATTGCCAGCCGTGAAAAAATAAAGGATGAATATGGGATCATAGAAGAGGGGAGTATTACAGCAATGTGGAATTTAGCGAACGGAGGAAGACCGCAATGAAAAAAACAGAATTTAAAGAGCGTATGAAATCATTTGTAGAACGAACCAGACCGTACTGGGTAGAAATTATTCTGCTTATAGTGATAGTGATTGCAGCAGGAGTTGCATGTAAGACTTATTTGTTCCCGCGCATCAGCGAACGGAAAGAGGCGGAAGAACAGGAGGCAGAACAGGAAACAAAGGAACGCTGGTTTGGACCAAACATATACGATGATATGGTTCAGGAGTGGAATGAGAACGGCGTGCGTGGCTGGGGAAACTGGAGCAAAGAGACATGTGACCTTCTGGAAAAAGCAATCCGAGCAGATCAGGAAGAAAAAGAACAGTTGAGAAGCAATGCACTGGCGTTGCTGAACGGCAGCGCCGATTCCGATATAGAATTGGATGTCCGCAAGATGGAGCTGATAGACTTTATTACGGCAGTACGGTATATGGAATATATGGCTTACAAAGAAAACCTGATGGATGCGAGAGGAATTGTGATACAGGAAGGGAATATATGGGATCAATGGCATGACTGGTATGATGAAAAAACAGATGAAGATAGCGATAGATAGAGTGCAATGAAAGGAGTCGCATATGGAAATTAAAAGCAATCAGGAACTGTCGGAGGCAGTAGGAGCGAGCATCCGTCAGGCAGGTGATTTTCTGGAAGAGAAAAACGTATATATGGCAGAGAATTCAAACATTCCTGCAGTAAGTAACAGTAAGCAGGCATACATCATCAGGAATACGCTGATGCAGAGAATGAGCACTGCCTTATCTCAGGAAGCAGATGCTATTATTGGAACAGGAGCGGCAATTGCAGCAATGGATCATTCAGAAGCGGTCAAACTGCAGTAGTAGTGGTTGTGAATAGTAATCCATATGAACAGAAAAATAACGCTTCAACTTCCGTGAAAAAGAGTGTATACTGTATATGAATTGTCTAAAAACGGAAAGAGAAAAGGAGCAGATGAAATGGCAAAAGTAGGAATTGTAATGGGGAGCGACTCGGACATGCCTGTAATGGCGAAAGCGGCGGATATTTTAGAGCAGCTTGGCATTGATTATGAGATGACGATCATCTCGGCACACCGGGAGCCGGATGTGTTCTTCGAGTATGCGAAGAGTGCGGAGAGCAAAGGTTTTAAGGTGATTATTGCAGGCGCGGGCATGGCGGCGCATCTGCCGGGTATGTGTGCGGCAATCTTTCCGATGCCTGTCATCGGTATTCCCATGCACACCACGTCTTTAGGGGGCAGAGATTCCCTGTATTCCATCGTTCAGATGCCTACCGGCATCCCGGTGGCAACCGTAGCGATCAACGGCGGAGCCAATGCGGGTATTCTGGCGGCCAAGATTCTTGCAACTTCGGATGAAGCTCTGCTGGAGCGGTTAAAGGAGTACTCGAAGGACTTAAAAGAACAGGTAGAGGCAAAGGACGCCCGGCTGCAGGAGGTCGGATATAAAGAGTATACAAAGTAGGGTACATTGAGAGAAAACGGAGGATTTAGGTATGGAGGCAGCAGAATATATACCGGAGCTTTACGCTACGTTCTGGGCGTTGATTCCGCCCATCGTGGCAATCGTGCTGGCGTTGATCACTAAGGAAGTCTACAGTTCCCTGTTCGTGGGAATTGTGATCGGAGGCCTGCTCTATTCGGGATTTCAGTTTGAAGGAACCGTGGTGCATGTCTTTGAGGACGGAATCGTGGGAGTGCTGACAGACCCTTATAACATGGGAATTATTGTATTCCTGGTGGTGCTGGGCATTATGGTGGCAATGATGAATAAGGCAGGAGGCTCCGCAGCCTTCGGAAAATGGGCATCAGTGCACATTAAGAGCCGGGTGGGAGCCCAGTTGGCGACAATCCTGCTAGGAGTATTGATCTTTATTGACGACTATTTCAATTGTCTGACGGTGGGATCTGTGATGCGCCCGGTGACGGACAAGCACAAGGTGTCCCGTGCCAAGCTTGCCTATCTGATTGACGCAACGGCGGCCCCGGTGTGTATCATCGCTCCGATTTCTTCCTGGGCGGCAGCGGTGACTGGCTTTGTGGAAGGAGAGGATGGATTTTCCATTTTCCTGCGGGCGATTCCCTATAACTATTACGCGCTTCTCACGATTGTCATGATGGTAGGGCTGGTGCTGATGAAGGTTGATTTTGGCTCCATGAAGCTGCATGAGGATAACGCGGGTAAGGGGGATCTCTTTACGACTGGCGCAGAGGAATATGGAACGAATGATGAGGTTGTGGAAAGTAAGGGGAAGGTCATTGATCTGATATTCCCCATTGTGACACTGATCGTCTGCTGCGTGATCGGGATGATCTACACCGGTAAATTTTTTGAGGGAGCTGGATTTATCGAGGCCTTTTCCGACTGTGATGCATCTGTGGGACTGATGCTGGGCAGCTTTTTTGCACTGGTGATCACCATTGTATTCTATATGGCAAGGAAGGTGCTGAAATTTAAGGAGTCCATGAACTGTGTGCCGGAAGGGTTTAAGGCTATGGTTCCTGCAATTTTGATACTTACCTTTGCGTGGACGCTGAAAGCCATGACGGATAGCCTGGGAGCAAAAGAATATGTGGCAGACCTTATGTATCAGGCGTCCAGCGGTCTTTTGAATATGCTGCCGGCGATCATCTTTGTTGTGGCATGCTTTCTGGCATTTGCTACAGGGACTTCATGGGGAACTTTTGGCATACTGATCCCTATTGTGGTACATACTTTTGAAAACAGTGATCCCACCATGATGATTATTTCTATCTCTGCATGTATGGCAGGCGCTGTCTGCGGAGATCATTGTTCCCCTATATCGGATACGACAATCATGGCATCGGCAGGAGCCAGATGCAATCATGTGAATCATGTATCCACACAGATTCCGTATGTAATCGTGGTAGCGGCAGTATCCTTTGTGACTTACGTGATCGCAGGATTCGTGCAGAGCCCGGTTCTGCCGCTCATCATGGGTATTGTCATGACAATTGCTATCGTATTTATGATACGGTATCTGACTACTAAGAAAGCAGACGGGGAGATAAACGGATGAAGCATGTAAAAGGGAGCGTTTTTCTGCTGATCGCCGCTTTTATATGGGGAACTGCTTTTGTGGCACAGACATCGGCAGCAGACAGTATCAAGCCTTTTACGTTTAACACGGCAAGGTCTCTGGTGGGGGCGGCATTCCTGGCAGTGCTGATCGGGCCAAGAGAACTTATGCGCAGACGCAAGTCCGGGGAAAATGGTACGCTGTCGGAGGAAGACAGGAAACGTAAGCGCAGGCGTCTGCTCCAGGGTGGGGCGCTCTGCGGTGTGGTTTTATTCTTTGCCATGAATTTTCAGCAGATGGGTATCAGTATCTATCCGGAAGAAGCTGCGGCATCCGGCCGGGCAGGATTTCTTACAGCGACTTATGTGGTGATGGTGGCATTATGTGCCAGATTTACCGGTAAGAAGCTTCATCCCATGGTAGCGGTGGCAACGCTGGTATGTGTGGGTGGAATGTATCTATTGTGTATGGGCGGAGGATTGTCCGGCATTTACATGGGGGATGTTCTGGAGCTGATCTGTGCAGTGTGCTTTACGGCTCATATTCTTGTCATTGACCATTTCTCGGATGTGGAGAGTATGAAGCTGTGCTGCGGTCAGTTCCTTGTGGCGGGAATCATGTCTGCTATCGCAGCGTTTCTTACGGAATCACCTGATATGGGACTGTTATGGAATGCATGGTTTCCGATTTTCTATGTGGGGGTCATGTCCAGCGGCATTGCCTATACGCTTCAGATGGTGGGACAGAAATATGCGCCGCCCACGGTGGCATGTATTGTCATGAGCCTGGAATCCGTTTTTGCAGCGCTGGCGGGATGGGTCATATTGACGGAGCGGTTGAGTTTCCGGGAGCTTATCGGCTGCATTCTGGTATTCGGAGCGGTCATATTGGCACAGGTGCCGCAGTTTCTGCATAAATCAGAGCAAGCGCCCCAGAGGACATCATAGAGATGCGCAGGGAAAGATATTAGTAAATATGAGGAAACAAACCCTATTAATAAGTAACACTAATAAGTTATATCATTTATTATAATTAGCTTTTCCAGCTGATACAGGTTATACTTAAAAGCGGCAGAGAGACGGTACAGATTTTAGGTGGTTAGGAAAAGACAGGAGGAGAGATCATGGATTATAAGAACGCAGGAGTAGATATTGAGGCAGGCTACAAGTCTGTGGAGTTGATGAAGGAGCATGTGAAGGGAACCATGCGGAAGGAAGTCCTCACAAATCTGGGGGGATTTTCGGGAGCATTTTCCGCGGCTGCTTTTAAGGATATGGAGAAGCCCACACTGGTATCGGGAACCGACGGAGTGGGAACCAAGATAAAGCTTGCATTTCTTCTGGACAAGCATGATACGATCGGAATTGACTGTGTGGCAATGTGTGTCAATGATATTGCCTGCGCGGGTGGAGAACCGTTATTTTTCCTGGATTATATTGCATGTGGGAAGAACTATCCGGAGAAAATTGCCACTATCGTCAAGGGTGTGGCGGACGGCTGTAAGCAGGCAGGCGCAGCGCTGATCGGCGGAGAGACCGCAGAGCATCCCGGATTGATGCCGGAGGATGAGTACGATCTGGCAGGTTTTGCCGTGGGCATTGTGGACGAGAAAGATATTATTACCGGAGCAGATCTGGCAGAGGGGGATGTCTTGATCGGTATGGCATCTTCCGGCGTGCATTCCAACGGTTTTTCTCTGGTGCGCAAGGTGTTTACTATGGATAAGGCAACACTGGAAACATACCACGAGGAACTGGGGACGACTCTTGGCGAGGCATTGTTAGCCCCCACCAGAATCTATGTGAAGGCATTGCATTCTGTGAAGGAGGCAGGGGTTCGGGTGAAGGCGTGCAGCCATATCACCGGAGGCGGTTTCTACGAAAACGTACCCAGGATGCTGCCGGAAGGAAAGTGTGCAGTGATCGAAAAGGACAGTTATCCGATTCCGCCTATCTTCGCCATGCTGGCAAGAGAGGGCAGAGTGGAAGAGAAGATGATGTACAATACATATAATATGGGACTGGGTATGGTGTTAGCAGTAGCGCCCCAGGACGTGGATGCTGCCATGGAGGCAATCAGTGCAGCAGGCGAGCAGCCCTATGTAGTGGGTAAGATTGAAAACGGAGAGAAAGGCGTTACATTATGTTAAAGCTGGCAGTGCTGGTATCCGGCGGAGGGACGAACCTTCAGGCAATTCTGGATGCCATAGATCATGGGGCGATCACCAATGCACAGGTGGAGGTTGTCATCAGCAACAACGCCGGCGCATACGCGCTGGAGCGGGCAGCCGGGAAGGGCATCCGCCATCTGTGCATCAGCCCGAAGGATTATGAGAGCAGAGAAGCATTTAATGAGGATTTCCTGCGTCAGTTGGACAGCTATCAGGTGGATCTGGTGGTTCTCGCCGGCTTTCTGGTGGTGATTCCGCCGGAGATGATTGCAAAATACCGCAACCGCATCATTAACATCCATCCGTCCCTGATCCCCTCGTTCTGCGGGAAGGGATATTACGGATTAAAGGTACATGAGGGTGTGCTGGCGCGGGGCGCAAAGGTAACCGGCGCCACGGTGCATTTTGTAGATGAGGGAACGGACACGGGCCCCATTATTTTGCAGAAAGCGGTAGAGGTGCAGCAGAATGATACGCCGGAGGTGCTGCAGCGCCGTGTCATGGAGCAGGCAGAATGGAAGATTCTGCCCCAGGCGATCGATCTGATTGCCAACGGCAGAATCACAGTGGAAGACGGCAGGGTCCGTATTGCAGAGTAGGAGGCAGATATGAAAGTATTAGTAGTAGGAAGCGGCGGCAGAGAACATGCGATCATTGCCAGCGTGGCAAAAAGCAGCCGTGTGGATAAGATATACTGCGCCCCCGGTAACGCCGGAATCGGTCAGATGGCAGAATGCGTACCCATCGGCGCTATGGAATTTGATAGGCTGGTGGCATTCGCCAGAGAACAGGCAATTGATTTTACCATTGTCGGCATGGATGACCCATTGGTAGGGGGGATTGTGGATGCATTTGAGGCGGAAGGCTTAAAGGTGTTCGGTCCCCGGAAGAATGCAGCGATCCTGGAGGGCTCCAAGGCATTTTCCAAAGACCTGATGAAGAAATATCATATTCCCACAGCGGGTTATGAGACCTTCGATGATCCGAAGCAGGCGTTGGCTTATCTGGAAACTGCCAAAATGCCCATTGTGTTAAAGGCGGATGGTCTTGCCCTGGGCAAGGGCGTGTTGATCTGCAATACGCTGGAGGAGGCAAAGGCCGGTGTCAAAGAAATCATGGAAGACAAGAAGTTCGGCGAAGCGGGCAATCATATGGTGGTAGAAGAATTTATGACGGGGCGGGAAGTATCTGTATTGTCTTTTGTGGACGGTAAAACCATACAGATCATGTCTTCCGCCCAGGATCACAAGCGGGCTCAGGACGGAGATCAGGGTTTAAATACCGGGGGAATGGGGACGTTTTCCCCGAGTCCTTTCTACACCAAGGACGTGGACGAGTTCTGCAAGAAATATATCTACCAGGCTACTGTAGACGCTATGGCGGCGGAGGGAAGGCCTTTTGTGGGCGTGATCTTCTTCGGACTTATGCTGACAGAGGAGGGACCGAAGGTGTTGGAGTACAATGCGCGTTTCGGCGATCCGGAGGCACAGGTAGTGCTGCCCCGCATGAAGAATGATATCATAGATGTGATGGAGGCATGCGTGGAAGGCAGATTAGATACCATTGACCTTTCCTTTGAGGATAATGCGGCGGTCTGCGTTGTGCTGGCATCCGATGGATATCCGGTGGCTTATGAGAAGGGACTTCCCATCAGCGGACTGGAGAACTTTAACGGCAAAGAGGGATATTACTGTTTCCATGCAGGAACGAAATTAAGTGATGATGGTAAGATCGTCACAAACGGCGGACGTGTGCTGGGTATCACTGCTAAGGGAGCGGATCTTAAGGAAGCCAGAGCCAATGCCTATCAGGCAACGGAATGGGTGGAATTTGCCAATAAATATATGCGGCATGACATCGGGAAGGCAATTGACGAGGCATAGACGCAAGTGCAGGCATGAAAATCATAGCGGCGTTGTGTCTCGTTGCCGCGGGAATACGTTAGGAAACAATGGGAATCTTCATGCGCTTGCTTAGCGCATGGAGATTTTCTGCTATGCAGATTGCTACGGCGCTTGCAATCGGCGCGTATGGAACTTGTCAGCATTTTCGATCAATTCGGCCGGAAAGCCTTGCACACATAGTGGAAATTGGTTACAATAATTATTTATAATGTACCTTTGGAGATAAATACAATAAGGAGTGGATGCAGTATGAGCAGAGCAGATCGGATTTTCATAGATATGTGCCAGGATATTCTGGAAAACGGCGTCAGTACAGAGGGCGAGAAGGTGCGGCCGCATTGGGAGGATGGCAGCAGTGCGTATACCATCAAAAAATTCGGTGTGGTGAACCGCTATGATCTGTCTAAGGAATTTCCTGCAATTACCCTGCGTCCCACGGCCATTAAGAGCTGTACCGATGAGATGTTGTGGATCTGGCAGATGAAATCCAATAATATCCACGATCTTCACAGTCATGTGTGGGATGAGTGGGCGGATGAAAGCGGTTCTATCGGAAAGGCATACGGTTATCAGATGGGCTTGAAGCATCAGTATCGCGAGGGGATGTTTGACCAGGTGGATCGCGTGATCTATGATCTGAAAAATAATCCCTTCAGCCGCCGGATCATGACCAATATGTATGTGCATCAGGATCTGAGCGAGATGAACCTCTATCCCTGCGCTTACAGTATGACCTTCAATGTGACCCAGAAGAAGGGGCAGCAGAGGCTGACGCTGAATGCCGTGTTAAATCAGCGTTCCCAGGACATTCTGACAGCAAATAACTGGAATGTCTGCCAGTATGCGGTGCTGCTGCATATGCTGGCACAGGTGTGTGATATGAATGTGGGTGAGCTGGTGCATGTGATCGCGGATGCCCATATCTATGACAGGCATATTCCAATTGTGCGGGAATTGATCGCAAGACCGGTGTACGATGCTCCGGATTTCTGGCTCAATCCTGATGTAAGGGATTTTTATCAGTTTACCAGAAATGATGTGCGGCTGGATCATTACGTTACGGGACCTCAGATTGAGCATATTCCTGTGGCAGTATAGAAGGAAGTGTATAACAAATGAATAATCTGCTGTTTAGCCTGAATGTGACCATGCCTATTTTCCTGGTGATGGTGATCGGTTATTTTCTGCGGCGCATCGGCATGTTTAACGAGAATTTTGTGACAGTGGTCAATAAATTCAATTTTACGGTGACACTGCCGTTTATGCTGTTTCGGGATATCGCATCCGTGCCGATTGCAGAAGTGTTTGATGTAAAATATGTGCTCTTTTGTGCGCTGGCCAGCGCAGCGTGTTTCTGGATCATCTGGGGAGGGGCAAAGCTCTGGCTAAAGGACGGCACCATACGGGGGGCATTCGTTCAGGGTTCCTTCCGGGGCAGCGCGGCGGTCATGGGGCTTGCCTTCATTGAAAATATTTACGGAAGCTCCGCCATGGGGCCGTTAATGATCGTAGGGGCAGTGCCCTTATACAATATTTTTTCCGTTATTGTGCTGACCTTTGAGGCAAATGAGGAGACTGGAGAGGGCGGCAGGGATATGGCAAAGATACGCAAGGCATTTGTCAATATCTTAAAGAACCCCATCATCATTGCAATTGTGCTGGGAATTGCGGCGGCGCTGCTCAAGCTTCAGTTTCCGGCGGTGATAGATAAGACTGTTGATAATGTGGCACGCATGGCAACGCCGCTGGCGCTTATTGCGCTGGGAGCAGGATTTGAGGGACGGGCAGCGCTGGCGAAGATGAAGCCCACCATTGCGGCGGCGCTCATCAAGCTTGTGGTGCAACCTGCGGTATTCCTGCCGGTGGCGGCGGCGCTGGGCTTTACGGGAGAAAAGATGATTGCCATACTGATCATGTTAGGCGCCCCCACAACGCCAAGCTGCTATATTATGGCAAAGAACATGAAGAATGACGGCACCCTGACGGCGAGTCTGGTTGTGGCAACAACGCTGTTTGGGGCTTTTACCCTGACGGGCTGGATATTTATACTGAAAAGCTTTGGATTGATTGGATAAGGAGGACACAATGGATATTACAGGCAGAAAATTATTCGTAAAAGCTATGCTTGAGGAGGGAGTTGATACCATTTTCGGCTATCCCGGAGGCATGGTGACAGATCTTTTTGATGAACTGTATAAGCAGGAGGATATCCGTGTGGTCCTGCCCCGACATGAGCAGGGGCTGATCCATGCGGCGGAAGGATACGCCCGCGCCACCGGAAAAGTAGGTGTGTGTCTCGTGACCAGCGGTCCCGGCGCTACCAATATTATCACGGGACTTGCGGATGCTCATTATGACAGCATTCCTCTGGTGTGCATTACCGGGCAGGTGCCGCTTCCATTGATCGGAAATGATGCATTCCAGGAGGTGGATATCGTAGGGATGACACGCAGTGTCACCAAATATGGTGTGACAGTAAGAGACCGGAAGGAGCTGGGACGTATCCTGAAAATGGCGTTCCACATTGCCCAAACAGGGAAGCCGGGACCGGTGTTGATCGATATTCCGAAGGATATCCAGCTTATGAGCGGACCCGCTGAATACCCGCGCAATGTTCAGATCCGGGGTTATAAGCCCAACGAAGGTGTGCATGTGGGGCAGTTAAAGAAGGCATATAAGCTGTTAAAATCTGCGGAGCGTCCGCTGATCCTGGCAGGGGGCGGTGTGAACCGCGCAGGCGCAGGGGATTTGCTGGAGCAGTTTGCGCAGAAGATGCAGATACCCGTGGTAACTACCATTATGGGAAAGGGAGCCCTGCCTACCAAGCACCCCTTATATGTAGGAAATAGCGGGATGCATGGAAGATATGCGGCAAATATAGCCGTCAGCCAGTGCGATGTGCTTTTTTCCATAGGAACGCGGTTTAATGACCGCATTACCGGGGATCTGAATGAGTTTGCACCCAAGGCGAAGATCGTTCATGTAGATGTGGATACCGCATCCATATCCCGGAATGTAGTGGTGGATGTACCAGTGGTGGCGGATGCTAAGACGGCATTGGAGAAGCTCTTAGAGTGGGCGGAAGTATGTGACACGGCGGCCTGGAGAGAGGAAATCTGTCAGTGGGACCGTGAAAATCCTCTGGAGATGCGTCGCGATAGAGGTCTGTCGCCGCAGATGATCATGGAGTCCATCAACGAAGCGTTTGAGAAGCCCATTGTGGTGACGGATGTAGGTCAGCATCAGATGTGGGCGACCCAGTATCTGGAGCAGGAGAAAGACCAGACATTTATTACTTCCGGCGGTTTGGGCACGATGGGCTTTGGTTTCCCGGCAGCGGTGGGAGCTAAGATCGGATGCCCGGACGATACTGTGATCTGTATTACCGGGGACGGCGGCTTCCAGATGAATATGCAGGAGATGGCAACGGCAGTCTGTCAGGGTGCGCCGGTCATCGTGGTACTGATGAATAATTATTATCTGGGCATGGTGCGTCAGATACAGCAGATGTTCTATGGCAAGCGTTATTCTGCTACATGTCTGCGCAAGCGCGTGACCTGTCCCGCCGGCTGCAAAGGACCGGGTACGGCGTGTCCGCCCTATGAACCGGATTTTGTGAAGTGGGCAGACAGCTACGGCGTGAAAGGCATCCGTGTGGAGAGTAAAGAGGCGTTGTGCGAGGCGTTTGCGTGGGCGAAGGATCATTCGGATCAATCAGTTGTCATCGAGTGCATGGTTGCCACAGATGAGCTTGTGCTTCCCATGGTGCCGGGCGGCAACGCCATGAGTCAGATGATACTAAAGTAAGGAGGGGATGAAGCCATGATGAAAAACAGATGGATCGCACTGTATGTAGAGAATCAGGTGGGTGTGCTGGCCAAGGTATCCGGACTATTCTCGGCAAAGTCTTATAATCTGCAGAGCCTTACGGTAGGAACCACAGAGGACGAGACCGTATCCCGTATGACTATCTGTGTGACCAGTGATGATGTGACATTTGAACAGATCAAAAAGCAGTTGAATACCATGGTGGAGGTGATCAAGGTCATTGACCTGACTAACGTACCGATTCATATGAAGGAAATCCTCTTTGCCAAGGTATCCCGCTGCAATGTCCAGGAGAAGGCGGAACTGTTCCAGATCGCCCAGGTCTTCCATGTGGAGACGGCTGATATCGGGACAGACAGCGTTCTGCTGGAGTGTAAGCTGACGGAGCGGAGGAACAACGAATTGATCGCACTCTTAAAGAGCAAATTCCGTTCGGTGGAGGTGGTCCGGGGCGGAGCTGTGGCCATCGAATCCATCAGTACTTCCTGCCGGTAGAATGGATAAGGCTGCGCATAATAGCACTTATGCGCAGCCTCATTAGCCTTAGATTCTTTTATTTAGCAGGGCGATCAACTTGTCGAAATGTATGGAGCTGCCCTGGATTTCATGTACCTTCTGCCGGTTCTTTTCGTTGAAGCCGACCAGAATATCATGGTTGGCCTCTGCGAGGTAGTCAATGATACCGTCAATGTCTGATTTCTGATTTTTTGGACACTGGATATACAATTTCTTGCGGGCGCTGATGCACATCGTATAAGATATACTGAAGTGATACCAGAATATCTTGTGCAGGGTTGAGTGCTTGTAAATCCAGATGATTTCCTGAATCGGCACAAAGGCAATCCCGTTGGTTGAAATCTCAATGAAGAAATGCTCTGTGATGAACATATCCTCTGTGGCAAGCTGCGGCAGTGTGGCAAGTTCTTCTTCTGCCTGTGCCAGAAGCTTCTTGGGCGAGCCGAAGCGCTGTAACTGCTTGCAGGGTGGCGCCAGCCATGGGAAACGGATATAGATCAAATACAAAACGATGCTGAGCAGAGCATAGATTCCGGTGGCAATATACAACAGCATCAGGAACATACTAAATCCGTATCGGAAACCGGGCTCACTGATGTAATAGTCCGGTGAAAAACTTCGGATACCGGAGGATGTCCAATGTAAATCAGCGGAGAGCTTGTCCAGAAAGTCCTGATAAGAAGGTTTGCTTTTCTGTATTTTGGCGTTGATGGTTACACGGTCAATGTCAGGGAGCCCTTCCTCGCTGGTGCGGGGGGACAGCAATACGAAATGGCAGGTGTTGTCCTGCATAACATAATAATAATATCCCCTGGTCTGTCCCAGTACTTCCTGCGTATAACCTGTAAACTTCAGATCCGTGAGTGTAATGCGTATATAGTGATCGCCGCTGCGGTACAGTTCGCTTAAAGAGTCCCCGGCATTTACTGCTGTGGGAAACAGGATGGATGAAATAGGAAGATACAGCCATAATATGATAAGAAGGAGCAGATACAGAATCGGAGAACATAGCTTCTGCCGATAGAGTTTCTTGATGCTGTTAGAGATATAGTGGTCAAACTGATTTGTCATAACTGCCTCCAAATTATGCCAGGGACTGTGTTCCCAGATAAATTGTCAAAAGGTTCACCGTCAGAAGACGGTGAACAATATGCACAATAAATCATTCCGGAAAGCAAGCTTTCCGAGATGATTTATGTGCATTATGTCTCTGCCGCTGTTGGCGGCAGGACCTTTTGACAATTATACAAAAACATGGCATTCTGTGTCTTATTGTGATTATACGTTGTTTGGATCAAATAATCAACCTTGCTTTTGTACGTGACACGGTATAAACTGGGAATTGTGAATAGTAAGTGATAGGAAGATGTGACAGATATGGAAGCGTATACGCAGTTTGCGAGAGTATATGATATGTTTATGGACAATGTCCCCTATGAGGAATGGCGGGATTATCTTTTGGAGATACTGCACCGGGAAGGCATCCGGGACGGGCTGGTTCTGGATCTGGGCTGCGGAACCGGCGTTATGACCCGTCTGCTGGCGCAGGCAGGATATGATATGATCGGTGTGGATGCTTCGGAGGAAATGCTGATGGCGGCGAGGGAGGAATCCATGGAATACCCGGGTATCCTGTATCTGCTGCAGGATATGCGGGAATTTGAATTGTATGGAACGGTGCGCGCCATTGTCAGTGTGTGCGACTCTGTGAATTATGTATTGACGGAGGATGATCTGCGCAGTGTGTTTGCTCTGGCAAATAATTATCTGGATCCGGGTGGAGTATTCATTTTCGACATGAATACTTTGTATAAATACCGGGAGCTGCTGGGGGAGAGAACCTTCTGCGAGAACCGTGAGGAGGGTAGTTTCATCTGGGAGAATTATTTTGATGAGGAGACGGGGATCAACCAGTATGACCTGACGCTTTTTATCCGCGAAGAGGACGGGCGTTATGGAAAATACGAAGAGACTCATGTACAGCGAGCGTATGATATGGACACCGTGCAAAGACTCATCGAGGAAGCCGGCATGAAGTATGAAGGTGCGTTTCGGGTCCCGGACGGCGGTGCGCCAGAGATTGATACGGAGCGTATTTATATAGTGGCAAGAGAACAGGGGAAATAAAGTAACAGGTCGGCTGGAGCTGTTACGAAATAGCAAACGGAGGAAACAATATGTCGGATTATATTGTCAGGGCAACGGCGGCAGACAGCCAGATACGGGCATTTGCCATTACATCCAGAGAATTGACGGAAGAAGCGCGGCAGCGTCACGGGTGCAGCCCCATTGTGACGGCTGCTATGGGCAGGCTGATGAGCGCGGCTGCTATGATGGGCAGTATGATGAAGGGGGAGAAAGACCTGCTTACCCTGCAGATAGGCGGAGACGGCCCCATGCGGGGATTGACCGTGACGGCAGACGCTGCCGGTCATGTGAAGGGATATCCTGAAGAAGCTGCGGTACTCCTGCCTCCCAATGCAGCGGGAAAGCTGAATGTGGGCGGAGCCATCGGTCAGGGCCTCTTAAGCGTTATAAAAGACATGGGTTTAAAGGAGCCCTATGTGGGGCAGACTGCATTACAGACCGGTGAGATTGCGGAGGATCTGACATATTATTTTGCGGTGTCGGAGCAGGTGCCGTCCTCTGTGGGACTGGGCGTGCTGATGAATAAAGATAATACGGTTCGTCAGGCAGGGGGATTTATCATACAGCTGATGCCCTATACACAAGAAGCGGTGATTGACAGGCTGGAACAGAAGATTACAGAGATATCCTCTGTTACTCAGATGCTGGAGGAGGGAATGTCCCCGGAGGAGATGCTTTCTCACATTCTGGGAGATTTTGGACTGGAAATACTGGACACCCTTCCAGCCGAGTTCCATTGCGACTGTTCTAAGGAGAGGATCGGCAAGGCGCTTGCTACCTTAAGCCCTAAGGATATGGACAGCATTATAGAAGAAAATGAGCCAATTGAGGTAAAGTGCCATTTTTGTAATACGAATTATGCCTTTGACGTAGAGGAATTGAAAAGAATCCGGGAGGGGAGCGGGAAAATGAGCAGAGAGAATAGGAGAGAGGAAGCATGAAGCATGGGTTTGTAAAGGCAGCCGCTGTAACTCCCAAGACGGTGGTGGCTGACCCTGTGGAGAATACCATAAGGATTGAGCAGGAAATACGGCGTGCAGCCGGGCAGCAGGCGAAGATCATTGTCCTGCCGGAACTGTGCATTACCGGATACAGTTGCGGAGATCTGTTCTGGCAGGAGCTGCTGCTGCGCTTGGCAAGAGAGCAGCTGCTTGTTCTTGCGGAGCGTATCCGTGATGTGGATGCACTGGTGTTTGTGGGGCTGCCCCTTGTCCATAAGGGAAAGCTATACAATGTGGCGGCAGCACTGCATCACGGCAGTGTTCTGGGGCTGATTCCCAAGACCTATATTCCCAATTACAACGAATTCTATGAGGCGCGCTATTTTGCGGAAGGGATGGCGGAGCCGGAGGAGGTCGAACTGGATCAGGGGTATACGGTGCCTATGGGCTGCCGGCTGCTCTTTGCCTGTCGGGAAATGCCGGAGCTGATCGTGGCGGCGGAGATCTGTGAAGACGTGTGGTCGCCGTATCCGCCCAGTACCGGGCATGCCATGGCAGGAGCTACCGTTATCGTGAATCTGTCGGCCAGCAACGAGGTGACCGGCAAGGATGCCTACCGCAAGACATTGGTGGAGGGGCAATCCGCACGACTGTTCTGCGGTTATGTATACGCCAGTGCAGGGGACGGGGAATCCACCCAGGATGTGGTGTATTCTGCCCACAATATGATAGCGGAAAACGGAATTATGCTGGCGGAGGCGGAGCGTTTTGTCAATGAGCCTGTATGGGCGGAAATAGATGTACAGCGGCTCCACGCAGAGAGAAAGCGGATGACAACATTCCAGATACAGGACGATACCTATCGCAGAATAGGCTTTTCCCTTAAAAAGGAGGAGACCCGGTTGACGCGCAGGATCGCGCCGCTGCCCTTTGTACCGGGGAATAAAGCAGACCGGGACAAGCGCTGCCATGAGATTCTGATGATCCAGTCCATGGGCTTAAAGAAGCGGCTGGAGCATACCGGCTGCCGTGATGTGGTGCTGGGTATATCCGGCGGGTTGGATTCCACGCTGGCACTGCTGGTGACCGTGCAGGCATTTGACATGCTGGATATTCCTCGGGAGAGGATACTGGCGGTGACTATGCCGGGCTTCGGCACAACCGGGCGGACTTACGATAATGCGCTGGGATTAATTCACGGCCTCGGAGCCACTCTTCGGGAGGTTGATATCCGGGAGGCAGTGCGGGTGCATTTCCGGGATATCGGACAGGAGGAGTCGGTTCAGGATGTGACGTACGAGAACGGACAGGCAAGGGAGCGCACGCAGATCCTGATGGATCTTGCCAACATGCAGGGCGGCATGGTGGTTGGAACCGGGGATATGTCGGAGCTGGCCCTGGGATGGGCAACCTACAATGGAGATCATATGTCCATGTATGGTGTAAATGCTTCGGTTCCTAAGACGCTGGTGCGTCATCTGGTCCGGTATTATGCAGATACCTGCGGCCAAGAGGAATTAAAGAAGATATTGCTGGACGTGCTGGATACCCCGGTAAGCCCGGAACTTCTGCCGCCCAAAGAGGGTGAGATCGCTCAGAAAACGGAAGATATTGTAGGACCTTATGAGCTGCATGATTTTTATTTATATTATGTGCTGCGTTTTGGTTTTACACCGGAGAAGATATACCGTCTGGCGCAAGAGGCGTTTGCAGGACAGTATGAGGACGGGGTTATCCTGAAGTGGATGAAAGTATTTTACCGCCGTTTTTTCTCACAGCAGTTCAAGCGATCCTGCCTGCCGGACGGCCCCAAGGTGGGTACGGTGGCGGTGTCTCCCAGAGGAGATCTGCGCATGCCCAGCGACGCCTGCGCAAAAAGCTGGATGGACGCAGTAGAAAGGCTGGAAGCGTGATGCTTCCAGCCTGTTATGGTTTGACTACTTGATGATAATGTTTGCACAGGAGAAATCTTCGCCCAGGTCATAGACCCTGCCGCTGGTCAGTCCCACTACGGTAGGACGCAGGATATAATGCGGACTGTTCTTAACAACCTTTGCTTTCTCACCGTTGCTGAGTTCTACGATGGAATCCACCGGGTACAGGATCATGCTCTCCAAAAAGCTTTTCATTGCAGTCATGTCCAATTCCGCGGTCATGGACATGATCATTTCAATAGCATCCCTTTGGGAGTATGCGGTTTTGTATGGACGCTCCGTGACAAGAGCGTCATAGATATCTGCAACGGACAGGATTTTCGCATACGGCGTAATCTGGTCGGCGGACACTCCCATAGGATATCCGCGTCCATTCATTTTCTCATGATGCTGCAGTACGGCCAGCGAAACTGTTTCGCTGAATTCCTGCCGGTCTTTGATCATCTGGTAACCGTAAACCGAATGCTGTCTCATAATTGCAAATTCATCATCATCCAGAGGACCGGGTTTATTTAAAATTTCAAGCGGAACCTTGGTTTTGCCCACATCATGCAGCAGACCGGACACTCCGATCTCATGAATCTGAGAAGGGGAAAGCCCTTGCTGCTTTGCAAGGATCATGGAGATGGTGGCTACGTCAACACTGTGCTTAAAGGTATACTCATCGCTTGTTTTCAGCGCGCCTATATCAATGGCAATGGCATCATTGCTGTTGATTGCCTCCAATAAATCCGAAGCGATGCTGTCGGTGGCATTGGCAAAATCCTCAGAATCGGAGTTGTTGTAGATAAATTGGATTCCCTGGGCAACGCGTTCGCGTACACTGGTAGACAGCATTACCTTAGAGCGGTCCTCGGTACGCATCCGCTGAATGGTCTCTTTGGCGGCGGGAGAAGTAATCTTTTCTTCATCCTCGGGTTCATATTCCCCATCCTGTATGTAAACGCTCATGATTCCCAATTTGATCATGGAATCAATGACATATTCGTCTAAAACAGCACCCCGGGCTACCAGATTACGGCCCATACGGTCAAGTATGCAATGATCTATTTTCATTCCCGGTTTTAACTGCCGGGTTCTCATGTATTTTCTTCTGATCAAAACGTCTGCCCCGCCCTTCTTATATTTACTTTACTATTATAATCTATTTGGCGGGATTTTCCAATGGTTTGTTAGACTTTTAACTCTGTTTTAGTAACTCCTCCAGAGATTTATTCTGACCCAGGGCGTGATGTGTGCCGTAAACAAGCGGATAGGCTACAAGCACCAGACCAAAGGCGGTAACTACATCGAAGATGGAGTGCTGCTTTAAGAACAGGGTAGACAGGATAATGCTTACCATCAGCAGGAAGGAAACGATCCGGACCGGTCTGTTCTTCCGGAGTTCCCGGCTGGTGATCACAGCGATGTGGACAGCCAGGGAATTATATACATGAATGCTGGGAAACAGATTCGTGGGAGTGTCTGTGGCATACAGCCATTGCACTGCGCTTATGAAGATGTTGTCCCGGGCAAACGTGCGCGGTCTTAAGTAGTGTCCGTTGGGGTAAACGGTGGATATGATGAGGAATACCGTCATTCCGATGATCAGGAGCATACACAGCCGGTAATATTCGGTTTTATTTTTACAAAAGAAGTAAATAATCGCACATGCCACATACGCAAACCACAGAAAATAGGGAACGATAAAATATTCCACAAAGGGAATCTGATCATCTGCTGCCATGTGTATCACATGGAAATTGGTTCTTATATGCTTTTCCAGGTAAGCAAACCAGGGAAGGTAGATAAAAGCATACAGCAGTACCCATGCATGTTTGTATTTTTGTAAAAATAATGTCAGCTTTTGTGGGAAGATTCCGTGTTTCATAGTGGTATCCTCACTCCTTACCGATGCAAATACAATAATTTTATGGAGCGATTGTAGCATAGGAAAAATGAAAAAACAATGGCATAAAACAGAAATTAAGATTTTATTGACAAATTTTAATAAAATACTAAAAAGTGTGATTTTCAGTATCTCCGTAGAAGCGTTACAAAAGTATTACAAATCTGTAATTTGGTTGACAATGCTTCCCGGAAACTTATAATAGAGTTAGGTATTGAGGAAAGGCAGAAAATGTATGAGCAGAAAGATGAGTCTGAGGAAGCGGAGAAATCGCAGGAAACGGATCATTTTATGGGGCGGGGCGGTATTATCGCTGCTGCTCCTTTGTTATCTGGGCCTGTCCATTTATTTTCAGAATCACTTTGTTTTCCGCACCACAGTGAACGGTGTGGTGGTGTCCGGCGCTTCTGAGGAAGGTGTAAAACAGAAGATAAGGCAGCAGGTGGCGGGGTACACCTTGACATTGCAGGAGAGAGGAAATCGGCAGGAGATTATCGCGGGTAAGGATATTTCCATGAAGCCTGTGTTTGATGCGTCCATCTCCAGGTGGCTTGCGCAGCAGAATGGATTTGCATGGCCGCTGTACCTGTTTTCTCCCCCGGAATACGAAGCGCCCACTATGGTGGAATATGATGACGAGGCGCTGGAGGCGGTGTTACGGAAACTGAACTGCATGGATTCTTCTAAATGGACGGAATCCCAGAATGCCAGGATACTGGGCTATACCGAGGAGGGCTATGAGATTGAAAAGGCAGTGTACGGCACCCGTCTGAATCTCCCTGCGTCAGGAGAGAAGATACAGGCGGCAATCGAGGCATTGGAACCCGGGCTTGACATGGAGGAGGCAGGCTGCTATGTAGAGCCTTCGGTAACGGAGCAGGATGAGGTGTTTCAGGAGGCTTTGGAGAAGCTGAACCGCTATACGGGTTTTCGGATCATTTATGAGGGTCCCAAGGAACCGGAGGTACTGGACGGGGAAATCATCAGCACATGGCTGTCTGTGGATGAAGATTACCAGGTGGTGATAGACGAGGAGGCCATGAAGGATTATGTGAAGAGCCTCGCCCGGAAATATAATACTGTGTTTGGCAACCGCACGCTGGATACCTCTTATGGGCAGACGATCACTGTTTACGGCGGCAATTACGGCTGGTGGATCGACAATGGAGCGGAGCGGGAGATGATTCTTGCAGATATGGAAAACGGCAGGAACGTCATCCGAGAGCCAGTCTATATCCAGACTGCCAGCAGCCATGAGGAGCAGGATTACGGAGATACTTATGTGGAGATTAATCTGACGGCGCAGCACCTGTTCCTCTATGTGGACGGGGAACTGGTGACAGAGTCAGATCTGGTGTCGGGAAATGTGGCGAAAGCATATGACACGCCCTGCGGAACCTTCCGGCTGACTTACAAGACAAAACATGCGACGCTGCGGGGGGAGGATTATGAATCTGAGGTAACGTTCTGGATGCCCTTTAACGGGGATGTGGGAATGCACGACGCCAGTTGGCGCAGTACTTTCGGAGGGGATATTTATAAGACGAACGGCTCTCACGGCTGTATCAATCTGCCTTACAGTGCGGCGGAGAAGATTTACGAGCATATGGAAGCGGGTTTTCCTGTGCTGGTCTATGAACTGCCGGGGACGGAGCGGGGTACGGCTGTCATGGCGCATAAGTAGAGACGTTGCAAAGAGACCTGCGGAGATTTATAATAAGCATAGGATTGACTGGTTACAGTACAAATAGGATATAAGGAAAAGAGGAAAAATCAATGATTTCAAAAAGAATAGAAGCGGCAATGGCAGGAAGCTCGGCAATACGCGCCATGTTCATGGAGGGCAGGGAGATGGCAGCGCGTTACGGGGCAGAGCATGTGTATGATTTCAGTCTGGGGAATCCAGCGACTCCGGCGCCGGAACGTCTGAACGGGGCTATCCGGGAATTGTTAGAGAATACGGATTCGCTGGAGCTTCACGGTTACATGGCAAATGCAGGCTATGAGGATGTGCGGGGGCGCATAGCGGAGAATCTCAACCAGCGGTTCGGCACAGATTTTGCAGCCCGGAATGTGCTTATGACGGTGGGGGCAGCGGGAGGCCTCAATGTGGTGTTGAAAACGTTATTAGATCCGGGGGATGAGGTGATCGTTTTCGTCCCGTATTTTGGCGAATACAGAAGCTATGTGGGAAATTATGACGGCAGGCTGGTGGAGGCTGCAACCCGGGAAGAAGATTTCCAGCCCGACCTTGCGGACTTTGCGTGCAAGATCACGGCGCGGACAAAGGCGGTTATTATAAATACGCCGAACAATCCTACCGGTGTAGTCTATGATGAAGAGACTATGAGAGGGCTTGCGCGTATCATGGAGGAAAAGGAGCGGGAGTTTTCCACCGACATTTACCTGATCTCCGACGAACCATACCGGGAACTGGTCTATGACGGTATCCGGGAGGAGTTTCTGACAAAATATTACCGCAATACCATCGTAGGATATTCCTTCAGTAAATCATTGTCCCTGCCGGGAGAACGCATCGGATATGTGGTGGTGCCGGATGAGGCTGCAGACTCCGGGCTCCTGTTGGAGGGCATGAGCGTGGCAAACCGCATTCTGGGCTTTGTCAACGCGCCGTCTCTGATGCAGAAGGCGGCGGCATTATGTGTGGAAGAGAAGACGGATGTGGACTTCTATGACAGGAACCGCAGGACGCTGTATGAAGGTCTTACCGGGCTGGGCTTTACCTGTATCCGCCCCCAGGGGGCATTCTATCTGTGGATGAAATCTCCGGTGGAACAGGAGGAACAGTTTGTGGAAGCCGCCAAAAAATATCATCTGATCCTGGTAAAAGGCAGCGCTTTTGGACGGGGTGGTTATGTGCGCCTGGCGTACTGTGTATCTCACGAGACTATCGTAAACTCTATGGAGGCGTTTGCACAGTTGGCAGCAGAGTATGGGCTGCAGAAGCAGTCTTAAGGATTTTATAGACAGAGGAGAAATAGCATGAAAGTATGGGAACAAAATATCCGGAGAGTGACCCCCTATGTGCCGGGGGAGCAGCCTGGAGAGCGTAATATCATCAAATTGAATACCAATGAGAATCCATATCCGCCTGCGCCCGGCGTAGTACAGGCGATGCGTGATTTTGATGCGGACAGTCTGCGCAGATACCCGGATCCGGCAGTGTCAGAACTGGTACATGCCATTGCGGAGGAATACGGATTAAGGGACGAGCAGGTTTTTGTAGGTGTAGGTTCTGATGATGTGCTTGCCATGAGCTTTCTGACATTTTTTAATTCCGATAAACCTATCCTCTTCCCGGACATCACCTATTCCTTTTATGACGTGTGGGCGGAGGAGTTTCGTATCCCTTATGAGGAGATACCGCTGGATAAGGAGTTTCAGATCTGTGTATCGGATTATGAGCGGGAGAACGGAGGTATTATTTTCCCAAATCCCAATGCACCCACAGGAGAATTGATGCCTTTGGATGTGGTAGAACAGATGGTGGCAGCACACCCTGATGTGGTGGTGATCGTGGATGAGGCATACATTGATTTTGGCGGAAGCTCTGCGCTCCCGCTGATTGAACGATATGACAACCTTCTGGTAGTGCAGACCTTCAGTAAGTCACGCTCCATGGCGGGAATGAGGATCGGGTATGCCATGGGACAGCCCCAGTTGATCCGTTATCTGAATGATGTGAAATATTCCTTTAATTCGTATACCATGAATTCTCTGGTGATTGCCATGGGCGCGGCAGCTATCCGTGACAGGGCTTATTTTGAAGAGACAAGGACCCGCATCATTGCAACGAGAGAGCGTGTAAAGAGAGAACTGAGGGAAATAGGTTACCGCTGTGGGGATTCCATGAGTAATTTCCTGTTTGTGACTCATGACACCGTCTCTATGGAAGAACTGTTCCGGGAGCTTAAGGAGCAGAATATTTATGTGCGCCATTTTGACAGAGATCGAATCCGCAATTATCTGCGTATTAGCATTGGCACAGATGAAGAAATGGATGTGCTGCTGGCGTATCTTCGGAAACGATGAAAACCGCAGCCCATGGCAGATCTGCCGCGGGCTGCGGAGAGAGATTATTTTGCAGCCTTTTCGGCAAAGGTGTTGTCAACCAGTGCGTCATAAGGCGCGTCACCGCCTAAGACCCCGGCAGAGTCCAGAATATCCAAAATGAGCTGATAACTGTCTTCCTGCAGTATGAGATCTTCTTTCCAGGTATCCTGTTCATGGTAGCGGGTTACGATAGTAGTGAGCGTGTCAAGGTCTGTATCTGCGAACTGGGGGGCAATTACTTTGGCGATCTCCTCCGGTGTGTGGGATGCCGTATATGCAAGCCCCTTCTGAAGCGCATTGGTAAAATGTTGGATCAGGTCGGGATTGTTCTTGATATAGCTGTCCTTGGCACAGAAGGCGGTATAGGGAATATAGCCAGAATCCACGCCCAGGGATGCAACTACATAGCCGCTGCCGGAGCTTTCCAATGCGGTGGCGGAGGGCTCGAATTCGATGGTGAAATCACCCTGACCGCCGGAAAAGGCGGCTGCGGTAGAGCCAAAATCAATGCTCTGGTCGATGTTGATGTCGGATGGGTCCACGCCATGTTGCAACAGGGTATATTCGAATACCATTTCAGGTGTTCCGCCAGCCCTGCCTCCCAGTACATCTTTGCCTATCATATCCTGATAGGAAAAATTGTCCATGGGTTCCCGGGACACAACGAAGTTGCCTGCCCGCTGGGTCAGTTGGGCAAAATTGATGACGTGGTCATTGGAGCCTTCGGTGTAAGCGTAGATACTGGACTCCGTTCCCATAAAGCCAATATCGGCATCTCCCGATATCACAGATGCCATAGTCTTATCGGCGCCGAATCCGGTGACAAGTTCCAGTTCGATGCCTTCCTCTGCAAAGTAACCTTCTTCGATGGCCACATACATGGGGGCATAGAAGATAGAATGTGCCACTTCGTTGAGCGTGACTTTGGTGAGTGTGTCATCCTGGGAGCCTTTGCAGCCTGCAAGTCCTAATACCATGACAGGCAGCAGAAGGCAGGACAGGACTTTTCTCTTAAACTTATAGTTCATAAATACTCCGCAAACAGATATTTTTATTATCTTATGGAGGTGGTGGGAAAATGTGCCACAGCGGATGCGGATTAAAATCACCTGAATGATTACTGGCAGGAAGCATAAAAAACGGTTTACTTTCACACTTTAATATGCTACCATTTCAATGAGAGAAACATTGCAGTAGGAAAGGAATAAACCTGCCCATGAGTAAGAATGTGAGAACGGAAGCGGTGAACCACTTGTTTGAAGCGATCCTGACACTTCAGGATAAAGAAGAGTGCTATCGTTTTTTTGAGGATGTCTGTACCGTCAATGAGCTGCTTGCATTTGCACAGCGCTATGAGGTTGCAAAGATGCTGAGGGAACAGCACACTTATCTGGATATTGCGGAGAAGACGGGAGCCTCCACGGCAACGATCAGCAGGGTGAACCGTTCCTTAAATTATGGAAATGACGGTTATGACATGGTATTCGCCCGCACCAAAATCTCGGGACGGGAGGAGTAAACGCATATCATTTTTATCCGCCGGCAGATGTGACGGTTCAATTGTCGAAACTGTCTTTGGGAGCATTCTGCTGGGATGCCTTGGCATTTTCACTGTCGTCGGTTTGTTCGGATTCGCGTATTTCATCAATAATTCTCTGGAGCAGCATCTGCTTCACAAACACATCAAAGCTCAGCATACAGATGAAGGAGAATGTGTGCAGAAAGTCTTCGTCCTCCTTGGGGGCATCGGGAAATGTGCCGATGCTGGTCTTATATTTCTTGGTGATGTCCTTCATCAGGTTCTTAACCTCGTCTTTTTCCAGGCTGAATACCTCCTGGTATACAGCGGTCAGATCAGGCTCATCTTCCGTATGGAAGAAACGTTTTGCCAGCGGATTGAGGATTGCCTCAATGTCCCCTATGCTCAATATGTTTTTAAAATAATAAATAAAAATCAGCATCAGAACATGCTCTTTGCTGTATTTCTTCTTCACAGGAGGCGGGAGCAGATTGTTTTTGGCGTAGTTGTTGATCATGGTCTTTGTCAGGATCTTGTCCTCCGGGTGACGCTTGGAGGAGGCAAGCTGGGTATCCATGAATGTGGTGATCTGATCCATATATAGTTCGATATCAGGAATGCTCTCCGGACGGATATAATCCATCTGAGACAGCTTGTTCAACATGCTTCGTATCAGTTCTCTTGTGTCAAAATTCATTTTATCACCTCTGCCTCATTATATAGTATTTAAAACCAGATGACAAGAAAGAAATTAGTTATGAGGAAACATGAAGACGACAGGATGTGAAAATCTGCCTCCTTTACAAATGATGTGCATGAAGCTGTTCTCTGTTTTTAGAACTTATGTACGGTTTTTGGTGGATTATGAAGGGGAAATATGATATGCTTATAAGGATGAAATTTCTGCTTCGCAGTATGAATTGTAATCTAAATGCACAGATAAGGAGATACTATGAGTATATATGATACATTGAATGAGCAGCAAAAGCAGGGTGTATTTACCACGGAGGGACCTGTTCTCATTCTGGCGGGGGCAGGTTCCGGCAAGACCAGGGTCTTAACCCACCGTGCGGCATATCTGATTGAGGAGATGGGGGTGAATCCTTACCATATTATGGCCATCACCTTCACCAACAAAGCTGCGGGAGAGATGAGGGAACGTATTGACGATATGGTGGGATACGGTTCCGAGAGCATCTGGGTATCTACATTCCATTCCACCTGCGTTCGGATTTTAAGAAGATTTGCGGACCATATCGGGTACGGCACCAATTTTACCATTTATGATTCAGACGATCAGAAGACGGTGATGAAGGATATCTGCAGGCGGCTGAATATTGATACCAAGCTCTATAAGGAGAAGAGCTTTCTGGCAGTGATCTCTTCAGCCAAGGATGAACTCATCAGTCCCGAAGCATTTGCACTGCGGGCGCAGGGAGATTATGCCAAGGCGCAGCAGGCAATGGTGTACCGGGAGTATCAGGCGGTGCTGCGGAAGAACAATGCCATGGATTTCGATGATCTGATCGTGAAGACGGTAGAATTATTTCAGGCAGATATGGAGGTGCTGGATTACTATCAGGAGCGGTTCCGCTATATTATGGTGGATGAGTACCAGGACACCAATACGGCACAGTTCCATCTGATCCGTCTGCTGGCGGGGAAATATAAGAATCTCTGTGTGGTGGGTGATGATGACCAGTCTATCTATAAGTTCCGGGGCGCTAATATTTATAATATCCTGCACTTTGAGCGGGAATTTCCCGGTGCAGTCACCATTAAATTGGAACAGAATTACCGCTCCACCCAGAACATCCTGGATGCGGCCAACGGCGTCATTTCTCATAATGTAGGAAGAAAAGAGAAGCGTCTGTGGACGCAGAATGATGTGGGTGAAAAGATTACGTTCCGGCAGTTTGAGACAGGTTATGACGAGGCGGACCATGTGGCCCGGGATGTGCGCCAGAAAGTGCGGGAGGGGATTTATCATTATAAAGACTGTGCCGTGCTCTATCGGACCAATGCCCAGTCCCGTCTTTTTGAAGAACGTTTTATTACGGCAAACATCCCGTATAAGATTGTGGGTGGCGTGAACTTCTATGCCCGCAAGGAGATCAAGGATCTTCTCGCCTACCTTAAGACCATCGATAACGGTATGGATGATCTGGCGGTGCGGCGTATCATCAATGTGCCGAAACGTGGAATCGGAGCCGCCACGCTGGCGAAGGTGCAGGATTATGCTGTGGAGCAGGAATACAGCCTGTATCAGGCTTTGAAGATGGCGGAGGACATATCTACCATCGGAAGAGCTGCCGTGAAGATCAGACCTTTTGTGAATTTTATTCAGACCATGCGCACCAAGGCAGAGTACATAGGGGTTGCAGAATTATTGCAGGAAATTATTGAGGAGACGGGCTATGTCCGTGAGCTGGAGGCAGAGAATACAGACGAGGCAGAGGACCGCATCAACAACATAGATGAGTTGATCAGCAAGGCAGCAGCTTATGAGGAGAGCGAGGATGCCCCCAGCCTCAGCGGGTTCCTGGAAGAGGTGGCGCTGATCGCAGATATTGACAGTGTGGATGAGGCGCAGGATTATGTGGTGCTGATGACGTTACATAGCGCAAAAGGTCTGGAATTTCCGCAGGTCTATCTTGCGGGGATGGAGGACGGGCTGTTTCCAAGCTTTATGTCTATCAATGCCGACGATCCAACAACGGAGATCGAGGAGGAGCGCCGTCTTGCATATGTGGGCATTACCAGAGCGAAGGAGCGGCTGTCTGTTACCTGTGCCAGAACCCGCATGATCCGGGGAGAGACCAGGTTCAGCAAGGTGTCGCGGTTCGCCAGGGAAATTCCGCCCGAGTTATTGGGGGGCGTGATAGAGAAGGAGAAGCAGCCGGATATCCCGGTTCCCGGCAAATATGCGAAGACGGCCTTTCTGGAAAAGCCGATGGCGCTTCGAAGGAGCAGCGTGCCGGAGGCGAAGAATTTCGGGGGCGGCGGTAAAACTGCCTTGAGTTATGGGGTGGGGGATACCGTATCCCATGTGAAGTTCGGAACAGGAACCGTGAAGCAGATCGTAGAGGGCGGCAGAGATTACGAGGTAACCGTGGATTTTGCCGGAGTCGGTGTGAAGAAGATGTTTGCCTCTTTCGCGAAATTGAGGAAGATGTAAAATCCTGTTACAGTTCACAAGCCAATTATAAAATTTTCATCAAATTGTAATTTTTTCTAGTAGATTAGGGAAACATATGCTATAATGAAAAAAGAAATTGAATGAGGTGGCAGAAAGAATGAAAAACTGTTGTTGTCATAAAAAGGAGAGAGTGCATATGAGCAAAATGGATGAATTGCATGACCTGCTGGTCACCAACGTGAGCAAAGTAACAGAATTATTAAATAAGAAGGAGAAGGAAGCAGTGAAAGAAGAGAAGAAAAAATCAACAGCCGGCATAGTATTTGCCATTATTGGAATTATCGTGGTAGTTGCAGCAGCTGCATATGGACTGTACCGCTTTTTTGCACCAGATTATCTGGAGGATTTCGAGGACGATTTCGACGATGACTTCGAGGATGACTTCTTTGATGAGGACGACGAGGAAGAAGAAGAGAAATAATTGACAGTAATAAGTGGAAGGGACTGTGAAAGCAGTCCCTTTTTATGCGCAGGCCTGCATATGGAAGTTTACTGCTGGCGTAGCATGCAGGCCGCGCGATGAGTAGGGAAAAATCTTCCCTGCTCGATTCGTATGAAAGGTGATAAGAGAACAGTATGAAAAAAGGCGAGATTTTACGGGGAACCGTGGCATATGTGGAGTTCCCGGACAAGGGGATCGTCCCGCTGGAGAATGGAAAACAGGCAGTGGTAAAGCATGTGCTGCCGGGACAGGAGATTACCTTTCGTGTCCGGAAAATAAGAAAAGGAAAGTGTGAAGGACAGCTATTGTCTGTGGAGCGGAAGGCTCCACAGGAGTTGGCAGAAAGCCCTTGTATACATTTTGGCGCCTGTGGAGGGTGTGCTTATCAGAACCTGTCCTATGAGGATCAGCTTGCATTAAAGGGAGAGCAGGTGCGGCGTCTTCTGGCTCCGGTACTGCCGGAGGATTCCTATCTGTGGGAAGGTGTCAAGGAGAGCCCGCGTCAGTTTGGCTACCGCAATAAAATGGAGTTTACCTTTGGGGACGCTTATAAGGATGGACCGCTGGTTCTGGGCATGCACGGGCGGGGCAGCTTTTACGATATTGTGTCTGTGACCGACTGCCAGATCGTGGATGAGGATTACCGTAAGATTCTGCGGTGTGTGGAAAGGTATTTCAGGGAGCGGCAGGTTCCCTTTTATCACAGGATGCGTCATACCGGTTATCTGCGCCATCTGCTGGTGCGCAAGGCGGTAAAGACGGGGCAGATTTTAATCGATCTGGTGACTGCCGCGCCGGAGGAGCAGGTTTTGCCGGAGCCGGAGCAGGCGCTTCTTGCGGGAATGGTGGATGCGCTGAACGGATTGGAGCTGGAGGGCAGTATTGCCGGGATCTTACATACCAGAAATGACAGTGTTGCAGATACCATTACCGATCAGGGAACCGAGATCTTACAGGGGGCGGATTATTTTGAGGAAGAATTGCTGGGGTTGCGTTTTCGCATTACGCCATTCTCTTTTTTTCAGACCAATTCCCTGGGTGCTGAGGTGCTGTACCAGACGGCGCGGGACTATATCGGAGATGTGTTGACTGATCGGGCGGACAAGGTGGTGTTTGATCTGTACAGCGGCACCGGAACCATTGCCCAGATGCTCTCTGCGGTGGCAAAGAAGGTGGTTGGCGTGGAAATCGTAGAGGAGGCGGTGGAAGCCGCCAGGGAGAATGCGAAGCTGAACGGTCTTACCAACTGTGAATTTATTGCCGGGGATGTGCTGAAGGTTTTAGATACCATTGAGGATAAGCCGGATTTCATTGTCTTAGATCCGCCCAGAGACGGCATCCATCCCAAGGCATTGGATAAGATCATCACCTACGGTGTAGAGCGAATGGTATATATTTCCTGCAAACCCACCAGTCTGGCACGGGATCTGGAAATCCTGCTGGCACGGGGGTATGGCGTAGAGCGGGTGTGCTGCGTGGACATGTTTCCGGCGACCGGGAATATAGAGACGGTGTGCCTGTTTTCAAAGAAATAGGATTCATATGCAGCTTCGAGAGGGAAAATTGTCAATGAATGATTATGTACAATATTTATCTGAATTGATACCGGATAAAGACAGTCTGAAAATAGTGAAAACAGAGGCAAAGAAATATTATAAAGAGCATACTTCAGAAGAATGTTACGCAATATATCCGGTTCTGTACCAGTCCGATAATTTTCAGATACAGGAAGTAGGAGTATTTCTGGCAGGCTACATAGCAGATGAATATCCAGATGCACTGGCGTTCCTCCATGACACGGTGAGCCGTCATGAAAGCTGGAAAGTACAGGAAATATTGGCAATGGCATTTGATAATCACTGTGCCAGGATCGGATATGAACATGCATTGCCGTTGATAAAAGAGTGGTTTGCGGATGAGAATGCGAATATTCGAAGGGCAGCTTCGGAGGGGCTTCGGGTTTGGACGAGCCGGCCGTTTTTTAAGGAACATCCACAAATCGCGATTGCGCTGCTGGCGAGTCATAAAGATGACGAAAGTGAGTATGTAAGAAAATCAGCAGGAAACAGTCTGCGGGATATCAGCAAAAAATACCCGGATCTGATAGCTGCGGAATTGCGCACATGGGATTTGTCTTCCAAACAAACGATGCAGGTATATAAGCTGGCGGGTAAATTCTTAGATTTGAAATCCAGTCTGACAGCAGATGAGTGGGATATTCGATGCCTGAAGCGGGAGGAATATTCGCTGTTGGAAAGCTTTTTATATGATGCGATTTATGTCCCCAAGGGCGTTGCGGCGCCGCCAAAGGAAATTATTCATCAACCGGAGCTTGCGGTATATATTGAGGACTTCGGACAACCGGATGATGTGTGCCTGGTGGCAGAGTCCCAGGGACATATTCTGGGGGCTGTATGGACGAGGATACTGGCAGGAAAAGTAAAGGGATATGGCAATATAGATGATGGCACGCCAGAGTTTGCCATTTCTGTAAAGAAGGAGTTCCGGCAGCAGGGAATTGGCAGCAGACTGATGCAGGAAATGATCGCACTGTTAAAGGACAAAGGGTATGAAAAAACTTCCCTTAGTGTAAATAAAGACAATTACGCATATCAGATGTATCGGAATCTGGGCTTCCAGGTGGTAAAGGAGCAGGATGAGGATTATCTGATGGTATTGGAATTACAAAATTATAATTGAGCATAGTAAAAAGATGGAGGTTTGTAATCCCTCTTGACATATAAGCGGCTTATTGATAAGATGCAAGCATACACTTGCATCTGGAGGAGGATATGTTTGACGATACACAGAATAAGATTATCCATGCGACTATGGAGCTGGTAATGGAGCGGGGATATACTGCCACTACAACGAAGGATATTGCCAGTAGAGCGGGAATCAATGAGTGCACGATTTTCCGTAAGTTCAAAGGGAAGAAAGAAATTATATTATCGGCAATGACACTGCCGGAATGGAACCCGTGTCTGCGGAAAGAAGATTTCTCCTATTGTGGAGAGCTGGAGAAAGATCTTCTTTCTTTTTCCAGAGTATATATGAGAAAAGTCACTCCGGAAATGGTGAAAATATCAATGGGGCTTCGGACTCCGGAGCTGTTCCCGGATACGGCAGATAAGATTTTAGAGATTCCCAGAGTTTTTAAAGAAGTGCTGACGGATTATTTCCAGGAGATGTATGAGAAGGGGATGCTGGCAAGTAATCATGTCGAGAGTATGGCTATGACCGTGCTTTCCATGAATTTTGGGTTTGTGTTTTTGCGTGCATCCTTTGGGGGTAAGCTTACAGAACTGGAGCAGGAGCAGTATATTACGGATAGTGTGCGTATGTTCGTATCGGGAATTTGTAAAAGATTGTAAAAGATAATGGTACCGTCGTACCATTCTTTTATACCCATGATGCAAGTGACTACTTGCGTCACAGAAAGGAGAGAGATATGGTTTATTTTATTGCCTGTATAAAAACAGATATCAATGGGAAACCGCAGCGTTATCAGGAGTATATCCGGGAAGTGGAGCCCATCGTAAAACGGTTTGGCGGAAGATATATGGTGCGTTCTGATAGGGTTACGAACCTGTCGGAGGAATGGAAGCCAGACCGGGTAATTATAATTGAATGGGACTCCAGAGAACAGTTGGAACAGTGCTTTAGATCAGAAGAGTATCAAAAAATCGCCGGGAAGCGGGAGAACAGTGTGGACAGTAAGGCAATCATAGTGGAGGGATCATATTATGAAGGTAATGGAACAGGTATATCAGATACGGATTGATTTTCAGGTAACGGAACAGGTTCAAAGGTTTGTGTATGTTTACCTGATTACAGGGAAAAATTGTTATCTGATCGATACTGGTGTGACTGGAAGTGAGAGGATAATCGCAGAATATATGCAGGGAATTGATCGAAGCATCGACGAGGTGAAAGCGATTTTTCTTACCCATGCACACCCGGATCATATTGGCAGTGCCGCTGCTATCCGGCAGCAGACAGATTGTAAGATATATTGTTCTGCGGAAGAACAACCTTGGATTGCGGACATTGATCTGCAGTTTCGGGAACGTCCGATCCCGAATTTCTATGGATTGGCGGGGCAGTCCGTACCCATAGATGAAATTGTTTGGGAAGGAGACCGGATAAAAGTAGAAGATGATATCGAACTGGAGGTGATCGCAACCGCCGGGCATTCAAAAGGAGACGTTTCGTATTTACTGAATGAGTGCGTACTTTTTTCGGGGGATGCCGTTCCGGCGGCAGGGGACTTCCCAATCTTTGTCAATTTCGAAGAAAGTATGCACAGCTTAGATAAGATCCGTGCGTGTGCATTTGTAAAATGCTGTCCGGCATGGGACAGAGTGTATGAGAATGGAGAGTGCGAAGCGCTCTTGCGGGACCGGAAAGATTTATTGTATAATCTGAAAGAAACTGTGATTATGACAGACTGTCAGCATGCAGGGTTATCGGAGAATGAGAAGATAAGCATGATTGCAAAGCGCATGGGATTCAATGGCGGGGTAGGGAATCCCCTTTTTGCAGCCAGCGTGGAAGCATGCAGAAATTGAGGGGCTGGAATTGGGAAAACGATTAAGGTGCGTGATGAAATGATCTTAAATACAGGCAGCAGGACGGACATACCTGCGTATTACAGTGAATGGTTTTATAACAGGATTGAAGAAGGGTATGTACTTGTGCGTAATCCCTATTATCCGGTGCAGGTAACAAAATACCGGTTAGATCCGGAAGTGATCGACGTGATGGTGTTTTGTACGAAAAACCCGCTGCCAATGCTTGAACGGATTTCCCTTTTATCAGTCTTTGATACCTTCTGGTTTGTGACCATTACTCCGTATGAACAGGATATAGAACCGTATGTACCGCCGAAAGAGCAGGTATTAGATTCCTTCCGGCGGCTTTCGGAATTGGTTAGGCGTAATCGGATCAGCTGGCGCTACGATCCCATTTTTATTACAGATAAATATTCGGTATCTTTTCATATAGAACAATTTGGTCAAATGGCAAAGGCGCTTTCGGGATATACGAATCAATGTGTGGTGAGTTTTATTGACTTATATGAAAAGACAAGAAGGAATTTTAACGGAGTGCGCAGCGTGACCGCTGATGAGCAGGAACAGCTGATTCAGGCATGTTCAGAAATTGCAAAGAATCTGAATATGCAGATTCATTTATGCTGTGAGAATGCAGGTCTTGTGCGGGAACATGTTGACGCAGACGGCTGTATGTCAAAAGCTGTGCTGGAGCGGGCGTTAGACTGCAAGCTGGACGTCCCGAAGAAGAAAACGGCGCGAAGTGAGTGTTCCTGTCTGCTGGGAGCAGATATTGGGGCGTATCATACCTGCGGGCACGGCTGCCTGTATTGCTATGCCAATTATGACAGAGAAACTGTCAGGCAGAACATGAGAAAGCACAACCCTGCTTCTCCGCTTTTGATCGGAGAGATATCCGAAAACGATGTGATAAAAACGGCAGAACAGAAATCATGGAAAAACGGACAAATAAATATTTTTGACCTGATATAAGGAAAAAATCTTCACTGTCTTTTGCGGTATTCTGTCGGCGTGCAGCCGTAAGCGTTCCGAAACGCCCGGGCAAAGTAACTCATTTCCTGGAATCCGCATTGTTCCCCGATATCCTGGATTTTCTGGTCTGTGGAATCTATCAGATCGGCTGCTTTTTGCAGCCGATATTTTTTGACATATGTCATGGGAGCGGTGCCGATGGTACTGTGGAAACAGCGCATGCACTCGCTCTCGCTGATAGAGGCGCAGGCGGCAATCTGAGCCATCGTAAACGGGACGGAATAATGCTCATGGATGAATTGAAGCATCTGTTTGATCCGTATGCCGTCCCTCAGAGATTTCGCAGAAGGGACAGCGTCCGTGTTGGCCAAATGTCTGCGGATCAGCAGTATTAGTTGGGACAGGGAGGCTCTGGCGGCAAATTCATAGCCGGTATACTCCTGTTCGCAGGCGCGCCAGGTATTTGCAATGGCAGACAGAGATGCTTTCTGCCAGGGGACACTCTGCCCCAGATAGATTCCGGGACAGTTTTGGTGATTTAGGATGGGGTTAAGATATTTGTGCCAGAAAACGCTGTCCATGCTGCCGCCCACCAGTCTGGGATGAAAGACGAAGGAATGCAGGCGGCAGTCCGCTCCGTCTTCGGTCTCTGCAGAGTGCAGCGTATTGGCATTGATGAAAATGCCGTCGCCTGCCGGGATATGCAGTATGCGGCTGCCCAGGGCGATCCGGGCGCAGCCCTGCACCACAAGAATGGCTTCCAGTTCTTCATGCCAGTGCCAGGCGACGGGAAATTGCTTCAGATCGTCGTCGTAGCAGGCGATGGGGAAAAAGGGCGTGCCGTGTTCTTTTATTTCCTGGTGGTTCGTGCCGATGGTGGAAATGCATGTGCTAATTGACATAAGTTCTCCATTTTGACTATTTTGTACTATAAAAGTGGGGATATATTCCTATTTATTGCCTGAAGTTGATGCTATAATCATAGTACACATAAAGGAGGAAGGCAAGATGTTTCATTTATTATTAGCAATCATCTATCTGGCATTTATCAGTCTCGGATTGCCGGATTCTCTTCTGGGTGCGGCATGGCCGTCCATTTACCAGGAATTTGGCGTACCGGTATCCTATGCAGGTGCGGTCTCTATGATCATAGCAATGGGAACAATCGTATCCAGTCTCTTAAGTGACCGGCTGACCAGGAGATTTGGGACCGGACTGGTGACAGCAGTCAGTGTGGCAACTACCGCTGTGGCTCTGATGGGATTTTCCTGCAGTAATTCGTTCTGGATGTTGTGCCTGTGGGCAATTCCTTACGGCCTTGGAGCCGGAGGCGTAGATGCATCGCTGAACAATTATGTTGCGCTGCACTATGCCAGCCGTCATATGAGCTGGCTTCACTGCATGTGGGGCGTAGGAGCGGCAACAGGTCCTTATATCATGGGCTTTGCCCTGACAGCAGGACAGAGCTGGAGTATGGGATACCGCTATATTGCGTTCCTCCAGATTGGCTTGACGGCAATCCTGCTCTTAAGCCTGCCCATGTGGAAGAAACGGACCGGCTCAGGCATGACCGGGGAGCAGGCTGCCGGAGAAGATGCAGTGACAGACAACGGGCAGGAGAGCGGCGGCGAATCCCGACCGTTGAAGCTTCCGGAAATTGTCTGCATTCCGGGTGTGCGGGAGATTATGTGTATCTTCTTCTGCTACTGTGCGCTGGAACAGACCGCAGGGCTCTGGGCAAGCAGTTATCTGGTATTGCACAAGGGGGTTGAAGCAGAGCTTGCCGCAAGCTTTGCCAGTCTTTTCTTCATTGGGATTACGGTGGGAAGAGCAGCCAGCGGTTTTCTGACCATGCGCTTCTGCGACGCTGCAATGGTGCGGATGGGGGCTGGCATCATAGTGCTGGGGCTTGGCATTATGGTATTGCCGTTAGGAACATATGCCGCGTTGACAGGCTTCATTCTGGTCGGGTTGGGATGTGCCCCGGTGTATCCCTGTATGATCCACACCACGCCGGCGCTCTTTGGAGCGGAGCGATCCCAGGCAATCATCGGGGTGCAGATGGCAAGCGCCTATGTAGGCACCTGTCTTATGCCGCCCCTGTTCGGACTGATTGCCAACCATATCCATGTAGCATGGCTGCCGGCCTATCTGCTGGCGCTCCTGCTGTTGCTTTGGCTCATGCATGAGAGACTGCAGCGGACTGCGGGGAAGGAACGGAATCATAATTAGTATGTAGAAACGAAAGTAATGTGTCATTTACTTTCACCAGGTAAATATAGTATAATGTCCTAGACATTATGCCCGCTGAATGATATCTTCCGGTTTTTGGGACATTCTGCGGGCGTTTTTCATGAAAGGAGATTTTACATGAAAGTATTGATAACCATGCTGCAGGGTTTTTGCATGTCACTGGCGGACAGTGTGCCGGGGGTATCCGGAGGGACGATCGCTTTTATTCTTGGAATCTATGATAAGTTCATTTTTTCCCTGAATCATGTGATCAGCGGAACGAAAGAGGAGCGCAAGGAAGCGCTTGTTTTTCTGGTGAAACTGATGGGGGGCTGGGTGATAGGACTCTGTTCCTCTATCCTGGTACTGGGTTCCATATTTGACAGTCATATCTATCAGCTCTGCTCGCTGTTTTTGGGACTGTCCTTATTTGCAATTCCCATCATCATAAGGGAAGAACAGGAAGTGTTGAAAGGGAAATATTATAATTTGGTGTTCACAGTACTGGGGGCAGCCATCGTATGTCTGCTTACTTATTTCAACCCCAGCAAAGGGGATGCGGTGTCCATGGACTTAAGCAGCCTGTCCTTTGGGACTGCAATTTATGTGTTTGCCGTTGCGATGATTGCCATTGCAGCCATGGTGCTGCCGGGTATTTCCGGTTCTACGCTGCTGCTGATATTTGGAGTTTATGTGCCCATCATTACGGCAATCAAAGAATTCCTGCACATGAATTTTGTCTATGTACCGGTGCTGTTTGTGTTCGGATTTGGTATGATTGCCGGTGTTCTGACTACCATTAAGCTGGTGAAAAAAGGCCTGGAGCGTTATCGCTCCCAGATGGTCTATCTGATCTTGGGATTGATGCTGGGCTCCTTTTATGCCATTGTGATGGGACCTACAACGCTGGATGAGCCGCAGGCGGCTATGAGCTGGGGAACCTTTCAGCCGTTGTTCTTCCTGCTGGGTGCGTTAATCCTTGCGGGCTTACAGCTATTGAAGCGTGTAGTAGAAAACCATGCATCATAACAGCTCAGGCGATGACTGAACTGTTCAAAGATATATGTTGACAAATAGAGTTCCACATGATACTCTTAGAATAGATTAACCGTTTAAGCAAACCAGGAACAAAATTCTGGGTTTGCTTAAAATAGCACTAATTGCTTAAACGGTTAAGCTAAACACAATCTATCACAAAGAGAAAGGAAGAAGGATGTATGAAAAAGGGAAAAATCAGTATTTTCATTGCAGCAATGGTAATGGGGGCCGTATTATTGACAGGCTGCGGTAAGGATGAGGGAAACATCGGCAGCACAGAGCCGGACACACAACAGCAGGTGCAGGACAATGTTACAGTTACATTCTATGACTCTGACGGAAGTACCGTGCTGGAGACGAAGGAAGTGGCGGCAGGAACATGTGTGGAGGAATATACGCCGCAGAAAGACGGATTTACCTTTGCAGGCTGGTTTGCGACGCCTCAGATGAGCCACAAATTTGACTTTGCAACAGAGATTACGGAAGATACCGACCTGTTCGCAGGATTTGTGTCTTATCAGGAGGATACCAGAACCTATGCAATCTTAGGAAGCGGAAGCAGTCCTCTGATGATGGAGTCCAACTGGGGGAAGACCATCAATGAAGGTCATATGATGGTGAAGGAGGATAACGATCAGGCAAATGTGTATACCATTACGCTGGACTTAAATGAAGGAGATGAATTCCAGTTTGCCATTGATTCTGACTGGCACAATCAGAGGGGATATGGATATCTGGATACTATTTCCAAGAATGGCAAAGATTATTTTGCCAACGCCGGAAGCCTGGGGGAGGCAAGTACGAAGCGAGCCAACATCAAGTGCGCTGTGTCCGGCAATTATACGTTTACGCTGACTACATATCCGGCAGAGGATGTTTATGAGACGGATGCCGCAAGTTATACAGAGGACAATAAGGAAGCCTTCAATATCAGCCTTTATGATACGATTACCTGGACTTATAACGGAGCGGCAAGTGCAGGTGCAGAGGATATTGTGACGGATTACTATATCAAGGGGGCCAAGATTACGGATTGGCAGGATGTGTATACTGATGAGACGAAGTTCGTAGAGAATAACGGAATCTATACGTTGGAAATTACTTTAGAGGAGGGCGATGAGTTCCTGTTTACCACACTGGTGACAGCAGGGGATAACAGCAGTGTCGGAACGGAATATGTGCGCTATACCAATATTGCAGCGGATGATGCGGCAAGTCTCGCATGTGTGACTGAGGGCGGCGGAGCCAATATGGTAGCGGCATCTGCTGGAACTTATGTCTTTACTTATGATCCGGCATCTACCGTGCTGAAAGTAGAGATGAAATAACTCTGCTGAAGTTCAGAACAGTTACAATTACACAACAATGTCGTGGGGGCGCTCCGGCACATGGGAAAGGGCGTCCTCAAGGCAGTGCATCAGAGCCTCCAGCTTCGCTTCGGTGAGGAGAGGCTTATAATATAGCTGCGGATGTGAAGACAGCAGTTCGTACAGCGTGTGTTCCACAACCAGAAGATTCTGAGGGGAGGAATGCCCGGGAGCAAGCTGCGCCACATCGGACAGTGTATGTATGTACCGGATGTCTGGGAACAATTCTTCTACCAGACCCTGCCGTTCCTGATTTGGAGTGGCAAGAAGGCACAGTGTATACGCTTCTCCCTGGAAGTGTGTATCGGCGTCGGCTTTGATAGCTGCGTAATCTGAGTTGATCTGGAAGAACAGTGGGTCATTGACGATACAGTCAAATGCCAGAAGCGGGATAAAGTTGGCGTCACCAATGGCAAGGAAGCATTCCGTGGACAGATCGTAGCAGATGATGGCATCGGCGCGGTCAAACTTCTCGCGATAGCTGCTGTCCAGGTGGATCAGGTCGTAGCCCTGTCGCTGCAGATAGGATGTAAGCAGGCTGGTAAAATGAAACAGCTCTGCATTTTTGAATATGGACTGGTCAGGTGTGGCTGCGAGAGCGATCATCCGGCTCCTGCTGGTGGCCAGCGCCTGAGCAGACTGGTTGGGCGTGTAGTCCAGAAGATTGATGATCTGAAGCACTTTTTTTCGTGTTTTTTCACTGATCCTCATATCGGTTCTGTTATTGACCACATAGGAAACAGTGGCGATGGATACCCCGGCTTCCCGGGCTATATCTTTGATCGTGATCTTCTTGGGCACAGCGGCAACCTCCTTGGATAAATAAAACACCGTATTCTCTTGTTATATAGAATTTGGAAGGTTTTGTCAACCGGCAAAAACAGAGGGTTTGCACTTTGTCACCCAGAAATTAATGTGTCAAAAGGTTCGCATCGCAAAGCGATGTGAACTCTTTGCACAAGAAAGTGTCCATGCTGCCAGAGGCAGTGGGACCTTTTGACACCTAAACATCGAATAAAAAATACAAACCCTCAGGGTAAATGAACAGAAAAGGATCAACAATATGAATGAACATGCATTATTACATATTCCCGATTCCCGCTATTGTTTTGCGACGGGAGAAAGGGAGTTGACCATACGGCTGCGTATGGCGAAGGAGGATGAGGACTGCAGAGTATCTCTTGTCTATGCCTGTAAATATGATTTTGGAAACAGGCAGGAGACGGTTCCTATGAAACTGCGCTGTATGGACCGGCTGTATCGGTATTATGAGATTGAGATGGAACTTACGGATGTGAGGCTTGCCTATATTTTTCAGATTGAGGAGCAAGGAAAGAGCTACTATTTCAGCGAGGACGGACTGACGGAGGAATATTGTTTTGCGGAAGGATTTTATAACTTCTTCCAGATGGCATATATTAATGCCAACGATGTGATGCCGGTGGTAGACTGGATGCGGGATGCAGTGTTTTATCAGATCTTTGTGGAACGCTTTTGCCGGGGAAACATGGAAAAAGACGATTCTTACATCAACATGGCATGGGATGGCATACCCACTCCGAAGAGCTTTGCGGGGGGAGATCTGCGGGGCATCATAGACAGGATCGGATATCTGAAAGAACTGGGAGTGACAGCCATTTATTTAACGCCGGTATTTACCTCTGACTCTAACCACAAGTATGATACGAAGGATTACTTTATGGTAGATCCACGGTTTGGCAGTAACGAAGACCTGGTGGAGCTGGTGAGAAAGGCGCATGAGGCAGGGATGAAGGTGCTGCTGGATGCGGTGTTCAATCACTGCAGTATGTATCTGGAACAATTTCAGGATGTCATGCGAAGGGGCACAGATTCTGAGTATTATGACTGGTTTCTGATTGACGGGGATTTTCCGGAACCGGAGAAGATGAATTACGAATGCTTTGCAGGATGCAATTATATGCCCAAGCTGAATACCGCGAACCGGGAGGTACAGAGCTTTCTGCTGGACATTGCGGGTTACTGGATGACGGAGGCGGATATCGACGGCTGGAGGCTGGATGTGTCGGATGAGGTGTCTCATGATTTCTGGCGCAGATTCCGCAAGGCGGTGAAGCAGCAGAAGCCGGATGCTGTTATCATCGGAGAGAATTGGCATGACGCATATCCGTACTTAAGAGGGGATCAGTATGACAGTATTATGAACTACGCTTTTACCAAGGCATGTCTGGATTATTTTGCCAGGGGAAAATTTGACGCGGAACAGATGGCGGATAAACTGAATGGCAATTATATGCGCAATATGCGCCAGGTCAATGACATGATGCTGAATCTGCTGGATTCCCATGATACCCACCGTTTCTTTACGGAGGTCGGCTGTGATAAGGATATCCTGCTTGCGGCGCTGGCACTGGAAATGGTGTATCCAGGAGCCCCCTGTATCTATTACGGCACAGAGGTGTGTATGGAAGGGGGATTTGACCCGGATTCCCGAAGAGGATTTCCGTGGGATGAGACGGGATGGGATATCCATGTAGGGCGGCAGTTTAGGCAGATGACAAAAATGCGGAGCCGTGATACGATTCGCTTGGGAGAGGTTCGTATTACTGCGTGTCATGGACTGCTTACGGTAAGCCGCAGTTATGACAGAAGAATGCTGACGCTTTACATCAACATGACAGACAGGAATGTGGTGCTGCCGCTTACGGATATTCTTCTGGCAAATCGTTATGAAGACGGAGCGTTGGAAACACATGGCTATGTGATAGCGGAGAGAGAGGTAGAAGCATGAAAAAACATGTTGCTTTTTTATTGGGTGTAGCGCTGTTGGCAGGCAGTATGACGGCATGTTCGGGCGGCGGGGGAGAAGATGAGCCGGAACAGAAAGCAGGCAGTACAGGCGGCAGCAGTGTATTTACCGGGGATCTGGAACAGAATGTGACCATTCGTGTTCTGGAAAATGACACTGCGATTTCTAAGGGATATTTTGCAGAACTGATCGCAGCTTTTAACGAGGCGTATGCAGATGAAGGGATCGTGGCGGTAGACGCGAATATGGATCAGTACCTGGATCTTGCCAATGACGGACCTTATGGGTATGGCCCGGATGTGCTGTATCAGGCCAATGATGTGGTGATGCAGTATGCGGAGGGCAAGCATATCTATCCTCTGCCCGTAGAAGAACTGGAGTGTTACGATCAGATACCCGAAGCGGCGTGGGCGGCGTATCGTACCGAGGTGGACGGCAATACCTATTATTGCGGCGTCCCGGTCAATGTGCAGGCGCCAATGCTGTATTACCGGAAGGATCTGCTTCCGGAGAATTGGGAGGAGGAGTGGGACGCCGACGGCAACCAGGTGCCGGACATGATAGAGAACTGGACCGATATGTATCGCTTTTCTATTAAACGGCATGAGCAGGACCCTTCCAAATACGGTTATATGAAATCACTTTATGACACATACTTTTCCGCAGGATTTCTGTTTACCTATGGGGGATATGTATTCGGAGATCACAATACGAACCCGGAGGATATTGGATTTTCCGCAGGAGAGGCAGAGAAAGGAGCGCAGGTACTCTCGCAGTTAGCGGGGGTTATGAACGAGGAGTGCATCGATGATACCATCACCAGCAATTGTTACAGCAAGCTGGCGGACGGCACTTATTTTGCGACGCTGACAACGCCGGATGTATATTCCACCTTTTACGATGAATTGGTCATGGCTTATGAAGCGGAGGGTATGAGCAGTCAGGAGGCGAAGGCGGCTGCAGATGAGAATCTCATCATGACCACAGTGCCGGCGCTTCCCGAGAGCGGAGATCTGACGGAGGCTGATCCCGTACAGATTCCATCCAAGACCATGGGAGGCATTAACGGATATGCAATCAGCGCCTATACCAAATCACCCAATGCATGTCTTGCCTTTGTAGAATTTGCCACCGGATATGATAGGATCATGAAACGGTATGAGATGCTGGGCATCGCTCCTGCAAGAGAGGATGCGGCGCTTCAGGCGGGGGGTGTTTCTGCGGAGCTGTATGAGCGTCTGGAAAACGAGGATACCGTGCTGATGCCCTCTATCAAGGAGGTGGCGCAGATCTGGACTCCTGCACAGACCTTCTTTACAGATCTGGCGAAGGATGCTTTCCGCAGTGAAGCAGACAAGAAGTATCCGAACCTGTCCGCAATGAAGAGCGGGCTGGAACAGGTGGACGGTCAGATACATGATGCGATATTTACCCTGAAATAGTCATTCGCAGGAAAGTGTGGTGGAGAAGGTGAAAAAAACGAAAATCAAGAAAAAAGAGGCGGGCTTCGGCACGCTCTTCAAAAAAGGAAGCAGTCAGGTGCACATGTCTATGGTGATCATGGGAGCGGGGCAGTTCCGCTATGGGGCATATGCCAAGGGAGTCATGTTCTTCCTACTGGAGGCAGCGTCAATCTGGTATTTTATCAGTCGTGGTTTTAAGGATCTGCAGGGGTTCTTTACGCTGGGGGAGATTAAGGGGGATGCCTGGTTGGGAGTGGCAGGGGACAACTCCGTGATCATGCTCCTGATGGGTATCCTGGCGTGGATCATATTGGCGGCTTTTATTTATCTGTATCGGCTAAATGTCAGGGATGCATGGCTGATGCAGCAGCGCGTGGAGCAGGGGAAAACCGTACGCAGCTTCCGGGAAGAGGCATTGCAGCTTCTGGATAAGAAATTCTATATTACGGTGCTGGTGCTTCCGGTAGTGGGGGTATGTGTATTTAATATCCTGCCGATTGTATTTATGGTGCTGATCGCGTTTACCAATTACGGAGGAAACATCGTGCCGCCGGAGCTGGTGGACTGGGTGGGATTTGCAAACTTTGGAAAGCTTATGACGCTGGCGCAGTTTGCGCCTACGTTCTTTCGCATACTGGGCTGGAATCTGCTCTGGGCAGTGCTGTCCACAGCGCTCAATTACTTTGCCGGGCTGGGGCTTGCGCTGCTGCTGGATAAGAAGTGCGTGAAGGGTAAGGTGGTATGGCGTGCCTTTCCGGTGCTTGCATACGCAATTCCGGGCTTTATTACCCTGCTGGCGTTCAAATTCATGTTCTCCTACGGCGGTCCCATCAATCAGATGATCACCGCTGCGGGAGGAACGGCAGTGGGATTTCTGGATCTGGATGCCAAGTGGTCGGCGCGACTGATCGGGCTTCTGGTGAACTGTTGGATCAGTACGCCTTCCATTATGCTGCTGGCTACGGGGATTCTGTCTAACAGGGACGAATCTCTCTACGAGGCGGCAAGGATCGACGGCGCTACGCGGTTTGCACAGTTTCGTAAGCTGACCCTGCCCTTTGTGCTGTTTTCCACGATGCCTGTGCTGATTTCACAGTTTGTGGGAAACTTCAATAACTTCGGCATTTTCTATTTCCTGAGAGGCGGACTGTACATGGATGGCTATTTCCTGGCCAGCGATACGGATCTACTGATCAATTGGCTGTATAACCTGTCCATTGACAACAACTATTACTCCATCGGTGCAGCCATCAGCCTTGTGATATTCCTGATCACATCCGTGCTGTCCCTTGTGGTATATATGAGATCCCCATCCTATCGAGAGGAGGACACATTCCAATGAGAAATAAAATCAAATGGTCCAGAGCACTGGATACGGGAATTACTTACCTGTTGCTGATGGCAGTGGCATTTGTCTTTTTCTTTCCCTGCCTGTGGCTGATCCTTGCATCCTTTTCCAAGTCTGGAACGATCTATTCTTTTCAGGGATTTTTCCCGCAGGAGTACAGCTTTGCCAGCTTCCAGAAGCTGTTTATGGACACAACCATGTATAATTACCCCAAATGGTTTCTCAACACACTGTTTGTGGCGGTGGGCAGTTGTCTCTTAGGAACCTTTCTGACCATCCTGACAGCATACACCATGTCCCGATTTCAGTTTAAGATGCGAAAACCAATCATGAAGACTACCATGGTGCTTGGCATGTTTCCGTCCTTTATGGGGATGATCGCGGTCTATCTGCTGATGACGCAGTTCAATCTCATCAACCATCTGTGGGGGCTGATTTTGATCTATGCGGCAGGCGCGCCTATGGGGTATCTGACCCAGAAAGGATTCTTTGATACGATACCAAAGGCCATTGATGAGGCTGCGAGGATTGACGGTGCCACGAATTTCCAGGTATTCACGAAGATTAATCTGCCCCTGTCCAAGCCCATCATCGTCTACACGGCGCTGACTTCTTTTACCTGGCCCTGGAGCGATTTCATCCTGCCGAAGCTTCTGCTGAAGGAGAAGAATCTCTATACGGTAGCGGTAGGGCTCATGAGCTTAGATGAGACAGAGTTTGCCCGCTTTGCGGCAGGGAGCGTGTTCATTGCGATTCCTATCGTTATCTTGTATTTCTTCCTGGTGAAGTATATGGTAAACGGAATGGCAGCAGGCGCGGTGAAGGGATAGACAGGAAAATTTTCGACAAATTGGGCTGCCTGTATTGCTTGTCACAGGGCAGCCCGATTTTTGAAATTTTAGGTTGAAAAAACCGACGGGTTGTGATAAAATTTTTACAATTTAGGGTGCTTGCGGAAAATGGCAGCATTGCGGCGCGCACTTTGGCGCATATTTTATGGAAAAAGAGATTATCTGCCTCTTTTTTTTTGCGCAGGTGCGGGAGACAAGCCTTAAAAATACAGGAAACTGGGCATATACAAATGGAAAGGACAGGGTGAATCAATGAAAGCGTTTCTAATACTGGAAGATGGGACGGTCTTTACCGGACAGAGCATCGGCTCCACGCGGGAGGTCATCAGTGAGATCGTATTTAATACTTCCATGACCGGGTATCTGGAGGTGTTGACCGATCCGTCCTACGCGGGACAGGCGGTAGTCATGACATATCCTCTGATCGGAAATTACGGGATCACGCCGGATATGGAGTCATCCCGCCCCTGGGTGGACGGTTATATTGTCCGTGAGCTTTCCAGGATGCCCAGCAACTTCCGCTGCGAAGGCACCATACAGGATTTCCTGGCAAAATATGATATTCCCGGTATTGCGGGGATTGATACCAGAGCGCTGACCAAGATCCTTCGGGAGAAGGGCACCATGAACGGCATGATCACCACGGATGAATCGTATGACATGGAGGATGTGATCCGGCGGCTGAAGGAATATACCACCGGAAACGTAGTGGACAAGGTGTCCTGTACGGAAAAGCGCGTTCTTCACGGAAAAGGGAAGAAAGTAGCGCTTCTTGATCTGGGAGCGAAAAATAATATTGCCGATTCCCTGCACAAAAGAGGCTGTGAGGTCACGGTCTATCCGGCACACACCACTGCGGAGGAGATACTGGCGTCACATCCCGACGGTATTATGCTCAGCAACGGACCGGGGGACCCCAAAGAATGTACGGCAATCATCGAAGAGATCCGCAAGTTGTATGAGTCCGACACACCGATTTTTGCCATTTGTCTGGGACATCAGCTCATGGCGCTGGCAACCGGAGCGGATACCTACAAGCTCAAATACGGCCACCGCGGGGGCAACCATCCGGTGAAGGATCTGAAGACGAATCATGTATATATCTCCAGTCAGAACCACGGCTATGCGGTAAACGGAGATACGTTAGCCCCGAACGTGGCGAAGACGGCTTTTATCAATGTCAACGACGGTACCAACGAAGGGCTGGAGTACATCGGCAAGAATATTTTCACGGTGCAGTTTCATCCGGAAGCATGTCCGGGACCGCAGGATTCTGCGTATCTGTTTGACCGGTTTATAGAGATGATGGGAGGAAATCAGTAATGCCAAAGAATCAGGATATCAAAAAAGTATTAGTGATCGGTTCCGGTCCCATTGTGATCGGGCAGGCTGCGGAATTTGACTATGCCGGGACGCAGGCGTGCCGTTCCTTAAAGGAAGAGGGCGTTGAGGTGGTGCTGGTGAACTCTAATCCGGCCACCATTATGACGGACAAGGAGATTGCGGACGAGGTATACATAGAGCCTCTCACTGCCAAGGTGTTAGAGCAGATCATCATAAAGGAAAAGCCGGACAGCGTTCTGCCCACTCTGGGCGGTCAGGCGGGTCTGAACTTAGGGATGGAGCTGGCGGAGTCGGGCTTCTTAAAGGAGCACGGCGTGAAGCTGATCGGAACTACGGTAGAGACCATCTTCAAGGCAGAGGACCGTCAGGCGTTCAAAGATACCATGGAGAAGATAGGGGAACCCTGTGCGCCGTCCCTTGTAGTTCATAATGTAGAAGACGGAATCAAATTCACCAATACCATCGGCTATCCGGTGGTGCTGCGCCCTGCGTACACTCTGGGGGGAAGCGGCGGCGGTATCGCGCATAACGAGACAGAGCTTATCGATATCCTGACCAACGGTCTGCGTTTAAGCCGCGTGGGAGAGGTGCTGGTAGAGCGTTGTATCGCGGGCTGGAAGGAAATCGAGTACGAGGTCATGCGGGATGCAAACGGCAACTGCATTACCGTATGTAATATGGAAAATATTGATCCGGTGGGCGTTCATACCGGAGACTCTATCGTGGTGGCTCCCTCTCAGACACTGGGGGACAAGGAGTACCAGATGCTGCGTACCTCCGCCCTGAATATCATTTCTGAACTGAATATCACCGGAGGCTGCAACGTGCAGTATGCGTTGCATCCGGAGACCTTTGAATACTGTGTCATCGAGGTAAATCCCCGTGTGTCCCGTTCTTCCGCCCTGGCATCCAAGGCGACAGGATATCCTATTGCCAAGGTGGCGGCGAAAATTGCACTGGGTTATACGCTGGATGAGATCAAAAACGCCATTACCGGCAAGACCTACGCCAGCTTTGAACCTATGCTGGATTACTGTGTGGTAAAAATCCCCAGACTTCCTTTTGATAAGTTTATCACTGCAAAACGTACTCTGACCACCCAGATGAAGGCGACGGGAGAGGTCATGAGCATCTGTGATAACTTTGAGGGCGCACTGATGAAGGCGATCCGCTCCTTAGAGCAGCATGTGGACAGCCTTCTGTCCTATGACTTTACGGACCTTACGGATGAGCAGCTCTTAAAGCAGCTTGCCGTGGTGGATGACCGCCGGATATGGGTGATCGCAGAGGCGCTGCGCAGAGGCATGTCTTATGACAAGATTCATGACATTACCCTGATCGACAAATGGTTTATTGATAAGCTTGCCATTCTGGTAGAGATGGAGGAGCGCCTTGGCAGGGAGTCTCTGACCGTAGAGCTTTTGAAAGAAGCAAAGCGTATCGAATTCCCCGACAGTGTGATCGCATCCTTAAGCGGCAGGAGCGAGGCGGAGATTCACGATATGCGTTATGAGCACGGCATCGTGGCTGCGTTTAAGATGGTAGATACCTGTGCGGCAGAGTTTGCGGCGACTACGCCGTATTACTATTCGGTATTCGGCAGTGAGAACGAGGCGGAACAGACCACACCGAAGAAGAAGGTTCTGGTGTTGGGCTCCGGTCCGATCCGCATCGGGCAGGGAATCGAGTTCGATTACTGCTCTGTACACAGTACATGGGCATTTTCCAAAGAAGGCTGGGAGACCGTCATTGTCAATAACAATCCGGAGACCGTGTCCACTGACTTTGATATTGCGGATAAGCTGTATTTCGAGCCGCTGACCCCAGAGGATGTGGAGGCCATCGTAAAGCTGGAACGTCCGGATGGAGCTGTGGTGCAGTTTGGCGGGCAGACTGCCATTAAATTGACGGAGAGCCTTATGAAAATGGGCGTGAAGATACTGGGAACCAAAGCGGAGGATGTGGATGCCGCTGAGGACCGGGAGCTATTCGATAAGATACTGGAGCAGACCGGGATTCCCCGCGCGGCAGGCGGAACCGTCTATACTGCAGAGGAGGCAAAGGAAGTAGCGGCGCGTCTGGGTTATCCGGTGCTGGTGCGTCCGTCCTATGTGCTGGGCGGTCAGGGCATGAAGATTGCCTATAACGATGAGGAGATCGAAGAATTTATTGGAATCATCAACCGTATCGCCCAGGATCACCCGATCCTGGTAGATAAATACCTGATGGGCAAGGAAATTGAGGTGGATGCGGTATGCGACGGCACCGATATCCTGATTCCGGGAATCATGGAGCATATTGAGCGCACCGGCGTTCATTCGGGAGACAGTATTTCTGTGTATCCTGCTCCCACCATCAGCGATAAGGTGCGGGATATGCTGGTAGAGTACACCAGGCGTCTGGCACAGGCGCTTCATGTAGTGGGACTTATCAATATCCAGTTTATCGTAGTGGATGATGAGGTGTATGTGATTGAGGTAAATCCGCGCTCCTCCAGAACCGTACCTTATATCAGTAAGGTAACGGGGATTCCGATTGTAGACCTTGCGACAAAGGTTATCATCGGAAATACTCTGCGGGATATGGGCTATACGCCGGGGCTGGCTCCAGCGGCAGACTATATCGCAATTAAAATGCCGGTGTTCTCTTTTGAGAAGCTCCGGGGTGCAGAGATCAGTCTGGGACCGGAGATGAAGTCTACCGGTGAGTGCCTGGGAATTGCAAAGGCCTTTGACGAGGCGCTGTATAAAGCGTTCCTTGGCGCGGGTGTGACGCTGCCGAAGCATAAACAGATGATCATGACGGTAAAGGATGCGGACAAGCCGGAATCTGTGGATGTGGCAAAGCGTTTTGCCGCACTGGGCTATAAGATATATGCCACCAGAAGCACAGCCAAATATCTGAAGGAGCATGGTGTGGACGCTCTGCGTGTCAACAAGATATCCCAGGAATCTCCCAATGTGATGGATCTGATTTTAGGACACAAGATTGATTTGGTCATTGACACGCCCACTCAGGGAAACGGCGATAAGAACCGTGACGGATTCCTGATCCGGCGGAATGCCATCGAGACCGGTGTGTACTGCATTACGGCTATGGATACGGCTAATGCCCTTGCCACCAGTTTGGAGAACGCACAGGAAGAACTGACACTGGTTGACATCGCAACGGTAAAGAATCTGTAGGTGTGGATATACTCACAAAAGATGATCGAATAGAAAGAAAAGGAGGTCGGCTTATGCAGCCGGCCTCTGTTTGTATCTGCCGGTCAGATTTTGTAATATATTCATCTGACCATTGGATTTTATATTTTCGGAGGGCTGGACAGTTCTGTGGCAGCGTGCTATATTGAAAAGTATCTACTGAATAGTTACTGTTCCTTTCCGGGGGAAATCGACTCCGGTAATCCGAACGAACAAAGGTTCCGGAAGATCATCTTATCATAAAGTTTGGGATTTTTGATATCGGATGTGTGAATCATTTAAAAGAGGTGTACAATAGGGAGGGTTTCTATGTATACAGTGTTATTGGCATTGCAGTATATCAGCATATTGGTACTTGTGCTGGAGATTGTGTTTGTGCTGTATCGGAGAAGTACAAAGCTTCAGAACATATTGTTGGTGGTGCTGGTATCAACATTGATCAATTTTGTCGGATACCTGTTCGAAATGCAGGCAACGACCCAGGCAGACGCTTTGCAGGCGGTGAAGTTTATTTATCTGGGCAAGCCATTTGTCATACTTTTCATACTGATCTTTTTTATGGAACGCATGCATATCAAGGCACCAAAGTATTTATATCTGGTTCTTGGAATCATGCATCTGACGGTAAGCGGTCTGGTGCTTACCTGTGAACATCATTCTCTGTTTTATAGCAGTATTGATTATACACAGGAAGGATTGTTTCCTCATCTTGTATTAGGTCATAGCGCGTTCTATATGGTGTATCATGTCATTATCTTGGCATATTTTGGATTCATGCTGGTGGTGGGCACAAGGCGACTGCGGCATACAAAAAACAGGAGAGAGAGGATGCAGATCATATATCTGGATGCGCTTGCCGCGGTGTCTGTGATTGGACTGCTGGCGTTCTTTGGCGGAGTGAGCGGAGGATATGATACGACCATACCGGCATACTTGATTTCCACGCTGCTGCTGTTGGTACTGATCACAAGATATGATTTGCTGGATGCCCTTGTTCTTGCAAAAGAAAATGTAATGGACGAGTTTGCAGATGGTCTGATCGTGTTTGACCAGGAGAATGATATACTGTATGCCAACGAAAAGGTGCATATGATTTTCGAAGAGCTGGAACGCGCGGATGCAGCAAATGTTGAAGAACGGCTGCACGGTTATTCTGTTACCAGTCAGAAAATAATGCACGGGAATGATGTCTACGAGGTGCATGAGAAAGAGATCATAAAGGACGGCAGGCGGTATGGTATCATATTTGTTGTCAGAGATGTGACAGAGAGCTATAACTATGCGCTGGAATTGGAAGAACAGACAGCGATCGCAAGGAAAGCGAATCGTGCAAAATCTGATTTCCTGGCGAAAATGTCTCATGAGATCAGAACTCCCATCAATGCGGTCATGGGTATGAGTGAGATGATTCTCCGTGAAAGCAGAGAGGAGGGGATCAGACATTATGCCGTAGATGTCCAGAATTCTGCGAATGCGTTGTTGGGAATTGTCAATGATATTCTGGATACCTCTAAGATCGAATCAGGAAAAATGGAAATCATCCCTGTGCAGTATGAGCTGGACAGCCTGCTCAATGACGTCATCAGTATGGTATATATAAAAGCACAGGAGAAAAAGCTGGAATTAGAAGTGATCGTTGACGAAAAGCTGCCCAACGGTCTGGTGGGAGATGATGTCAGAATCCGCCAGATATTGCTGAATCTTCTGAATAATTCTGTTAAATATACGCAGGAAGGCAAGGTTACGATTGACGTGCAGGGGCATAAGGATGGAGACGCCATGCTTATGCATTTTGAGGTCCGGGATACCGGTATCGGAATGAAGGAAGAAGACCTGCCCAAGCTGTTTACTGCATTTGAGCGGATCGAGGAATCAAAGAACCGGGGAATTGAGGGAACCGGGCTTGGAATGAGTATTGTTTTTGAACTGCTGAAGCTTATGGGCACAGAGCTGAAGGTGACCAGTACATATGGAAAGGGCTCCTCTTTCTCGTTTGAGTTAAGGCAGGAGGTATACCAGGACGCTGCCATTGGCAATTTTGCTGAGCGGAGCAAAAAACTGCATCAGGTACATGTATATACATCGTCATTCATTGCACCTCAGGCGAAAATTCTTCTGGTGGATGATAATGATGTGAACCGGAAGGTATTCTGTAGTCTGCTCAAGGAGACCGGTGTGCAGATAGATGATGTTGATTCCGGTTTTGCCTGCCTGGACAAGATACAGCGGCAGAGCTATGATATCATTTTTATGGATCATATGATGCCGGAAATGGACGGCGTAGAGACGTTGCACCGTATGGGAGAATTAGAGCATAAATGTAAAGACACTCCGGTCATCGTTCTTACGGCAAATGCAGTTGCCGGGGCAAGGGAGGGGTATCTGAAGGAAGGATTTACAGATTATCTGTCAAAGCCGGTGAATTTCCAGAAGCTGGAGAGCCTGATACAGAAATATCTGCCGGAGCGGCTTGTGCAGACTGCCGTGTCAGAGGATTCGGGAAATAACGGTGTTACTCGAATGGAAGATAAAGTAGGATATAGAAGTAATATCAGATACAAGATTCTGGTGGTGGATGACAATCCCATCAATCTTCAGATGGCCCGGAAGATACTCAAAGACCGCAGCCAGGTATATACCGCGGACGGCGGGGAAGCTGCTTTTGCTGTGATGGAAAAGATAAAACCGGATCTTGTGCTCCTGGATATTAATATGCCTGGCTTAAATGGATTCCAGGTGATCGAGCGGATGAAGTGCAGCGTTGCATTGCAGAGTATCCCTGTGATATTCCTGACCGCAGAGCGAAGTGGGGCGGTGGAAAGCCAGTGCTTCGCTGCGGGAGCATCGGATTATGTGACAAAACCATTTACGCCGGGAGTATTGATATCGCGTGTGGAACGGGTCATTGCTTTAAAAAAATATCATATGCACCTGGAGGACATGGTAGAGACACAGTCCGAAGAATTACTGAAACGTATGGAAGAAATCAACTTTATCCAGCGGGAAGTGATCAATTCCATGGCGAGTCTTATTGAAAGCAGGGATGACAGCACGGGAAACCATATCAAGCGTACCGGTTGGTATGTAGAGCGCATTACCCATATACTGAAAGCAGAAGGTTTATACGGCGATATTCTGACGGAACAGTATTTGGAGAATCTTTTGAATGCGGCAGCGATGCATGACATAGGAAAGATCAAGATTCCCGATCAGATTCTCCAGAAGCCGGGGAGGCTGACAGCGGATGAGTTTGCGATTATGAAGACTCATGCAGCGGAGGGTGGAAATATCATCCGTGACGTATTGTCCGGCATTGAGACAGAAGACTATATTACTGTGGCATATGATGTGGCAGTCTTCCACCATGAAAAGTGGGACGGTACAGGTTATCCTCAGGGAAAGGTCGGTGAGGAAATCCCGCTGGCTGCAAGGATCATGGCGTTGGCGGACGTGTATGATGCACTGAGCAGCAAACGCTGCTACAAGGAAGCGATGTCCGATGAGGCATCGTTGGCAATTATCCGGGAATCGGTGGGAACGCATTTTGACCCTGCCATTGCAAATGCCGTGCTGAAACATTGGGATTACTTTGTATCCGGCGTGGGGCTTGAAACAGAAAAAGAGACCGAAATACCGGATTCAGCTGAAATGCCGGGACAGACTGGGATACAGGAATCTGATCTGCCGGCCTCGTTGGAAGATGCAGAGATAGAAACTGTACAGCAGGAAGAAGCGGTGGAACTGCCGGAGCTTGCAGAATTTGACTGGGATTTTGCAAGACAGTATTTTCACGATGATCAGATGCTGATACAGACGATACGGGATATCTGTATGTCAATGGATTCAGACATGGAAGAACTTCAGAACTGGTATGACGAATTTACTGCGGAAGAACAATCGGAAGAAGCGGCGTCTGCGCTTGAACACTATAGGATACGGGTACACGCGGTAAAGGGTAATATGGCAATGATCGGCGCAATGCTTATGTCAAAGCTTGCGCGACTTCTGGAACTGGCTGCCATACAGGGCGATATTTCCAGGATCAGGCAGGTACATTCTGTATTTATGGAAGAAATGTATGCGCATAAGTGCCGGATGGAGCCACTGACTGTGACACATGAGGAAAAGCAGGAGGCAGATTTGAGTGGTCGGTAAATGAAATGCCGCAATGAAGGATAAATTGTGATATGAAGAGCCGGCGATGTTTATACATCGCCGGCTGAGAATCTGTTCTGCGCTGTTTAGGCGTCAGCCAAGTTTTCTTGGTTTGGCGCCATTTGTTTTTTTGTTCTGGGCGATCCGCGCCTGCTTTTTGCGGAAAGCGTCGGCTACCTGCTTGATATATTCGTCAGCAATAAAATGCTTCAAAGTATTTTCGTCAATAGCAATCCTGTTGTCCATGGTCTTCATGATATCCGCAATCTGGATCTCTTTGAAGATTTTGGGATTCCGCAGATCCAGAATCTGATTATCGGAAAACTGCAGCACAAGAGGTTTGGAATAATCGTAAGGATTATCCTCTAAGATCAGAGCCTTTTCACCGTTGGTCAGATCCACACATGCGCCTTTTGGCAGGATGTGAATGCATCTGGAGAGTGCCATGACCACTTTGGTATCATACTGTTCTGGGCGTTCCCGTAGATGCTGCGCTGCCAGTACCTCGGACAGCGGTTCGCTGGTAAGGCTCATGGCAGTCATGCGGTCGAACTGGTCAGCAACCTGAAGGATCTTGGCGCCGGTAGTGCGGTTGATCCGCTTGGATGCTTCCGGTGTGCCTGCACCGATCAGGTAAATGACCTGGGAGATATCCTTTAGTACTTCCGGTGCGAATTTCACAGACTGATCCGTGGGATTCAGATAGTCAAAGCCCACTTTGCGGCAATTGCGCACGGTCTTTTTTTCTTCCTCAGTTAATGGGGTGGTCTTCGCTATGATATTTTCCGGTACCAGAAGAGAACCGAAATCATACAGCAATCCGGCAGTGACGCATCTCTCCATAAATATCGGCGCCATGTGCATGGTATGGCAGAGCATTGCTGCCAGAATAGCTGTGCTGATGGAATGCTTGTAGACATAATCTGCAGTGCTCCGCAGGTTCTGCGTAAAGTTTAACTTATGGTCCATCTGACCGTATCTTGAAATGATGGAACTTACCAGTGCATTCAGTTTATCCGGCTGCTTGCCGTCCCGAATCATGTTCATGCAGTCCCGGAGCTGGAACATGGCAACCGTCTGAAACTGCTCGAATGCGATATCCTCATCGGACAGAGGCGGAACCGGTTCTGCCGGCTCCAGTATATAGATGCCGATCAATTCGAAGTTGCGGACACTGTCGATGCCCTGATCTGTCAATTCCGAATCACGCTCATACAGCATGACTCCACGTTTATTATAGATAGGCTTTGCCAGCCGCATTCCCGGCTTTAAATCATCAGTCCTTACAAAACGCATATGCATCACCTCCCAATTTTTCACGGAATCCGTTCACAAACGTGCAAACGTGATTAAACATAGTTTAAATATAGCACAATGCAATAGATATTGGAAGAAAAAATTCGAATAAATCCTGCAAGTGAAACAGTTCAGTCATTGCCTGATATGGTAACGGCGGTTGACGGAAGTTTCAATTGGAATTATAATCGTTTTTATATAGTAGGTATAGTTATAGAAGGTATCAAAACGTATCAGAAAGGTACTATGGGAGAATACATGAAAAGATACAAAAGAGGCGGATCCCTGCTGGCGTTGCTTCTGCTGGTCTGCTGTACGGCTGGGCTTGCAGTCCATGCATCGGGCAATACGGGGCAGCAGCTTCGGGAGACAGGGAATGCCATTGACAGGCTGGAAGAAGAACAGCGGGAGCAGCAGCAGACGTTGGATGATCTGGAGCGGTATCAGGGGAATCTTTCGGCGGAACTGGCGGAACTGAATAGAGGTTTGCAGGAAGTCAGCAATGATATGACAAGGCTGCAGGGGGAGATTGATGAGACAAATGACCAGATCGCGCAGGCCGAGGGGCAGATCGCGGAGCTGACTGAGCAGTCGGAAGCCCAGTATAAGGCTATGACTGCCCGGATACAGTACATCTATGAGAACGGGGAGATGACGTATATAACGGCGCTGCTGGGTGCGCAGTCCTTTGCAGATTTTCTGAACAGGACTACTTATATACAGGAAATACATAACTATGACAGGGAACAGCTTACCTTGTATCAGAATACCATAGCGGAGCTTGCAAGGCAGCAGGAAGGACTGGAGACGGCGAAGGAGGAGCTGGTTGCCGCGCAGGAGGAGTTGGAGGCCAAGAAAGGGGAAATCGATACCCTGATCGCCCGTTACAATACACAGATGGCGGAGGCAAACAGCCAGATTGCCTCGGTTCAGGATGCCATGGCGGAGACAGAGGCGGAGCTGGAACGGCAGCGGGCTTATGAGGAGGAACTGGAACGCCGGAAAGCGCAGGAGGATGCCCGGCGTCTGGAGGAGATCCGGCAGCAGGAGTCTGAACTGCCCTCGAATTCCGGGACAGCCGCCGCCGTACCGGCCACCAGCAGTGATGTGGCGATGCTGGCGGCTTTGATTGAGTGTGAGGCGGGCGGCGAAAGCTACGAGGGCAAGTTGGCGGTGGGCAGCGTGGTCATGAATCGCGTGGCAAGCAGCCATTTCCCAAACACAATGATAGAGGTCATATACCAGTCGGGGCAATTCTCCCCGGTGGCAAGCGGACGCTTCGCGCAGGTGCTGGCAAGAGGAGCGAGCAAAGACTGTGTGCAGGCGGCAAATGAAGTGCTTGCCGGGACACGCACGCTCAATTGTCTGTTTTTCAGGAGAAATAACGGAACCATCCAAGGGATTGTTATCGGAAATCACGTCTTTTATTAGGAACAGACAGGAATTTTTGTTAAGACCGCACAAAAATTCCTGTCTGTTCTTGATAAAGTACAAGTTTTTTCCTTGCAAATTGCAGGTATATATGGTAACATCAGTTTGTGACAAAAAGAGCCGTATCTGGCATTCTTTTTATTTTTTGCAAAGATTGTTAAAAAAATAACAAATAATGAAAAAAGGAGACGAGAAAATGGCACAGAAAGTAGTTTTAGCAGGCGCATGCCGTACCGCAATCGGTAAAATGGGAGGAGCATTAAGCAATACTCCGGCAGCTGACCTTGGTGCGATCGTAATCAAGGAGGCCTTGAACAGAGCAGGTGTGAAACCGGAGCAGGTGGATGAGGTGATGATGGGATGCGTCATCCAGGCTGCACAGGGACAGAACGTTGCTCGTCAGGCAGCTATCAAAGCGGGACTGCCGATCGAAGTACCTGCATTTACGCTGAATGTAGTATGTGGTTCCGGTCTGAAATGTGTGAATGAAGCAGCAAACATGATTATGGCCGGTCAGGCGGATATCGTAGTTGCAGGCGGTATGGAAAACATGTCCATGGCTCCCTACGCTATGACCAAGGCTCGTTTTGGATATCGTATGAACAATGCGACCATCATCGATACCATGGTAAACGATGCATTGACCGATGCATTCAATCATTACCATATGATGATCACCGCAGAGAACGTATGTGATAAATATGGCATTACACGTCAGGAACTGGATGAGTTCTCCGCAAACAGCCAGCAGAAATGTGAGAAGGCTATCGCAGAGGGCAAGTTCAAGGATGAGATCGTTCCGGTGCCGGTTAAGGTTAAGAAGGATACCGTAATGTTTGACACCGATGAGGGACCCCGTGCAGGCACCACAGCAGAGAGCCTGGCAAATCTGAAGTGCTGCTCCGGCAAAGATGGCGGACTGGTTACGGCTGGTAACGCATCTGGAATCAACGACGGCGCTGCAGCTATCGTTGTTATGAGCGAAGAGAAGGCAAAAGAGCTGGGCGTTACACCTATGGCTACCTGGGTAGCAGGCGCGCTGGGCGGCGTAGAGCCGGAAATCATGGGCGTAGGTCCTGTGGCATCTACCAGAAAGGTATTTGCAAGAACCGGACTGACCATCGACGATATGGATCTGGTAGAGGCAAACGAGGCATTTGCTGCACAGTCTATCGCTGTTGCAAGAGATCTGAACTTCGATATGTCCAAGGTAAATGTAAACGGCGGAGCTATTGCATTGGGACATCCGGTAGGAGCATCTGGCTGCCGTATCCTCGTAACGCTGCTGCATGAGATGCAGAGAAGAGATGCTAAGAAGGGTCTTGCTACCCTGTGCATCGGCGGTGGAATGGGCTGCTCTACTATTGTAGAGAGAGCATAGATCGTGTTCCGTCATAAATGAATATACATACCCGGGAGATGCCATTGGCATCGCTCGGGTCTTGTGTTAAAAAATAGTTACTATTCACAGCCACATAAACAGTGGCAGAAAGTTTCATCAAGCTTGCTTGTAAGAAACTTTCTGATACTGTTTATGTGACTGGAATCAGTCACTCCACATACATAAGCAAAATGGAATGCTGCGAAGCAGCAACAGACAGCTTGCTGGCTGATTTTGCGCATGTATGTGGAGCGGCTGTGAATAGTAACAACAAACACTATACATATTTTAAGGAGGTCTAACATGAAAGTTGGCGTTATTGGTGCAGGAACCATGGGACAGGGCATTGCAAAAGCATTTGCTCAGGTAGAGGGATATGAAGTGGCTCTCTGCGATATCAAACAGGAATGGGCTGACGGCGGAAAAGACAAAATTGCAAAAGGCTATGCGAGACTGGTAGAAAAAGGAAAAATGACCCAGGAAGCCGTAGATGCAATTCTGAATAAGATCACCCCGGGTCTGAAGGAAAATCTGTGTGCGGACTGCGACCTGATCGTAGAAGCAGCATTTGAGGATATGGGCGTTAAGAAAACCACATTCCAGGAGCTGGATAAGATTGCAAAGCCGGAGTGTATTTTTGCTTCCAATACCTCCAGCCTTTCCATTACAGAGATCGGCAATGGACTTACCCGTCCGATGGTAGGAATGCACTTCTTCAATCCGGCAGACCGCATGAAGCTCATCGAGGTGATCGCAGGTGTAAATACTCCGGATGAGACTGTTGAGGCGATCAAGAAGATTTCCGCAGAAATCGGAAAAACCGCAGTACAGGTAAATGAGGCGGCAGGCTTTGTGGTAAACCGTATCCTGATTCCGATGATCAACGAAGCAGCTTTCATTAAGATGGAAGGTGTTTCCGATATCGCAGGCATTGACGCAGCTATGAAGCTCGGTGCAAATCATCCCATGGGTCCCCTGGAGCTGGGTGATTTCATTGGTCTGGATATCTGCCTTGCAATCATGGATGTGCTTTACAAAGAAACCGGAGACAGCAAATACCGTGCATGTCCTCTGATCCGCAAGATGGTTCGCGGCGGCAACTTAGGCGCTAAGAGCGGAAAAGGCTTCTATGTGTACAATGCTGACCGCACAAAGACACCGGTTGATGCTCAGTAAATAAAATTGATGGAGGAATTTAGATCATGGATTTCAGTTTAGACAAAAAACATGAAATGGCGAGAACTCTCTTTAGAGATTTCGCTGAAAATGAAGTAAAACCCCTCGCCCAGGAAGTGGACGAGACAGAAGAGTTCCCGATGGAGACCGTGAAGAAAATGCAGAAATTCGGTTTCATGGGAATTCCGGTACCCAAGGAGTATGGCGGACAGGGCTGTGACCCTCTGACCTATGTTATGTGCGTAGAGGAACTGTCCAAGGTATGTGCTACCACCGGCGTTGTGGTTTCCGCACACACCTCATTGTGTATCGATCCGATCATGACTTACGGTACGGAAGAGCAGAAGCAGAAATATGTAAAGGCTCTTGCTACCGGCGAGAAGCTGGGTGCATTTGCACTGACTGAGCCGGGTGCAGGTACTGACGCTCAGGGTGCACAGACCAAAGCTGTGCTGGACGGAGACGAGTGGGTGTTAAACGGCTCCAAGTGCTTCATCACCAACGGAAAGGTTGCAGACGTATATATCGTGATTGCCATCACCAGCGTGACAGAAGACAAGAGGGGCAGAAAGAAGAAAAACTTCTCTGCATTTATCGTGGATAAGGGAGCTCCCGGATTCTCCTTCGGAACCAAGGAGAAGAAGATGGGTATCCGCGGATCTTCTACATATGAATTGATTTTTGAGGACTGCAGAATCCCGAAGGAGAACCTCCTGGGTGCAGAAGGCAAGGGCTTCCCCATTGCTATGCATACTCTGGACGGCGGCCGTATCGGTATCGCTGCACAGGCGCTTGGTATCGCAGAGGGCGCACTGGATCGCGCGATCGCATACACCAAGGAGAGAAAACAGTTCGGCAGAAGCATTGCACAGCAGCAGAACACACAGTTCAAGCTGGCAGATATGGCTGCAAGAATTGAGGCAGCACAGTTGTTGGTATACAAGGCGGCAATGGCAAAGGCGACTCAGAAGGTATATTCCGTAGAGGCGGCTAAGGCAAAGCTGTTCGCAGCGGAGACAGCAATGGCAGTTACTACCGAGGTTGTTCAGCTCTTCGGCGGATACGGATACATCAGAGAGTACGATGTGGAGCGCATGATGCGTGACGCTAAGATCACTGAGATCTACGAGGGAACCTCTGAGGTTCAGCGTATGGTAATTTCCGGAGCATTACTGAAGTAGCAGCGAACGAGCATGAGAAAATGCGAAGCATTTTCGAATCGTCTGCGATGGCATTTATATTAAAAAAATATATAAGGAGTGAATATACCGTGAAAATAGTTGTATGTGTGAAACAGGTGCCGGATACAAAGGGCGGAGTTAAGTTTAATCCCGACGGTACATTGGACAGAGGCGCAATGCTCACCATCATGAACCCGGATGACAAAGCGGGTCTGGAGGCAGCGCTGAGATTAAAGGATGAGTACGGTGCAGAGGTTACCGTAGTGACCATGGGACTTCCCAAGGCAGATGAAGTTCTTCGTGAGGCAATGGCAATGGGCGCAGACAAGGGCGTTCTGGTTACAGACCGTGTGTTGGGCGGTGCAGATACCTGGGCTACATCCACAACTCTTGCAGGCGCATTGAGGAATCTGGAGTATGATCTGATCATCACAGGACGTCAGGCAATCGACGGAGATACCGCACAGGTTGGTCCGCAGATTGCAGAGCATCTGGGACTTCCGGTTATTTCCTATGCACAGGACATCAAGATTGAGGGAGATCATGTGGTAGTTCAGCGTCAGTATGAGGATGGTTATCATGTGCTGAAGGCTCAGATGCCTTGCCTTATCACCGCGTTGTCTGAGCTGAACGAGCCGCGTTATATGACACCCGGCGGAATTTTCGATGCATATGATGCAGAAGTGACCGTATGGGGCAGAGCAGACTTAAAGGATGTAGATGATGCAAATCTGGGTCTTAAGGGTTCTCCCACCAAGATTGCCAAGGCATCCGATAAGGTTCGTAAGGGCGCAGGCGAGAAGGTTGTGCTGGATACGGAAGAAGCGGTTGCTTACCTGATGGGTAAATTCAAAGAGAAACATATTATCTAAAATATTAAAAGGAAAAGTGGTGAATATCATGGGTTTAGAGGAATATAAAGGAGTATTTGTCTTTGCACAGCAGGTAGATAACGTATTAAACGGCGTAGCATTTGAACTGCTTGGCAAAGGGAAAGAGTTGGCAAAAGATCTTGGCACTGAGGTATCTGCAGTCCTCATCGGTTCCGATGTGAAGGGACTGGCAGATGAGCTGGCTGTTTACGGTGCCGATAAGGTAATCGTAGTAGACGATCCGGAACTGAAGAACTACAGAACAGAGCCTTATGCACATGCACTGGCTTCCGTTATCAATGAATTTAAGCCGGAGATCATGCTGGTAGGCGCTACCGCTATCGGACGTGACTTAGGTCCTACCGTTTCTGCAAGAGTGGCAACCGGTCTGACCGCAGACTGTACCGTTCTGGAAATCGGCGATTTCCCGCTGAATCCGGTGGCAGGTCAGGAGCAGAAGCACAATCAGCTGCTGATGACCCGTCCTGCATTCGGCGGCAACACCATTGCGACCATCGCCTGCCCGGACAATCGTCCTCAGATGGCAACGGTACGTCCTGGTGTTATGCAGAAGATTGCTCCTATTGAGGGTGCAAAAGCAAATATCGTTGAGTTTAACCCCGGCTTCATGCCCAACAACAGATATGTTGAGATCATGGATATCGTAAAGGCAGTGAAGACCACCGCAAATATCATGGATGCTAAGATTCTTGTTTCCGGCGGACGTGGTGTTGGTTCAAAGGAGAACTTCAAGCTTCTGGATGATCTGGCAGAGGTTCTGGGCGGAACCGTTAGCTGCTCTCGTGCAGTAGTTGAGAACGGCTGGCAGCCGGTAGACCTGCAGGTAGGACAGACTGGCAAGACCGTTCGTCCTCAGATCTACTTTGCAATCGGTATTTCCGGTGCGATCCAGCACGTTGCAGGTATGGAGGATTCCGACCTTATCGTGGCAATCAACAAGGATGAGGACGCTCCGATCTTTGATGTGGCTGATTACGGTCTGGTAGGCGATCTGAACAAGATTGTTCCGGCGCTGACCAAAGCCCTGAAGGAGGCTATGTAGAAAACAGGCTGCTTTTGATGCAGACTGTCAGACAGACAAAACAATAAAGAGAGACCGCTGCTTTGCGAGTATATGCAAAAGCAGCGGTCTCAATTTGTTTTCTGCGGTCACTGAATATCCTTTTTTCCATATAGGAAGAACGCTGTCACGATTCCGATGACGGACAGAACCAGACCCACCGACAGATACTTGATTTCCATGCATCCGTTTACAATGATATCAGCGCCGTCCGTATATCCGAAGGGAGTGATGTATTTTAAGAACTTGGCATCTACCGTCAGATTGGAGATGATATTCAGGAAATAGAACAGTACAGCTGCGCCAAGTCCGATACCGGAACCGCTGCCGTTCATAAAAGCAGAAATTCCAAAGCATATGGAGGCAATCTCGATCTGCAGGATAAAGTAGGCAAGGAACAGCAGGGCAAATGATTTCACATCCGGTGATTCTCCAACCAGAAGCGTAGATAGTGTCACAATGCCGATGACAGCCGCATTCAGTATGATGATCTGCGCAAACACTGCACCGAGTTTTTGCGCCGCCACCTTCCCGCGGCTGACCGGATGTGTCAGCAGAAATTCGGCTGTGTGTTCCTTTTCCTCCTTTGCAAGGGCAGAGATGCCAAGCAGTGCCGCAAAGAAAGCTCCGCCAAGTCCCAGGACATTTCCGCATTCAACGCCGAAGTATCCCGTAAATTCCCCGAAATTGATCTTATCCATACCAAAAGCGGCAGAGAAGCTGCCCATATCGGAAAACATTCCGCTGATCTCAGTCATCTGGCTTTCCATTTCAGGATAGATGAGAATGCAGACGGCAAGCATGAAGGCAATGATGACAGTCCATATCAGCAACGCTTTTCTGCCCTGCCGTAATTCATGTCTAAAGAGCGTCATATCAAATATCCTCCTTTGCGTAGTAGTGCATAAAGATTTCTTCCAAGTCTGGTTCGGTAATACTCACATCCGTGAGAGGAAGCGCGGCAAGAGCGCCCAAAAGCACGTCAGGTCTGCCGCCGTATAGGAAACTGATAGTATCGCCGTTTGATGTGATGTCCTTCATGTTCTCAAGTGCAGGCGGAGTGTCAATACCCCGGACAGTCACGCGTTTGGTGTCGGTATGTCCGAGATGTTCCATACGGTCCGAGACCAGCAGCCTGCCCTCACGGATAACGGCGGCATGCCTGCAGTAGCGTTGTACCTCTGAGAGGACATGGGAGGACAGGAAGATAGTAGTCCCTTCTTGGTTGCGCTCCTCTAAAATAGCATAGAACTCCCGCTGCATCAGAGGATCCAGGCCGCTGGTGGGTTCATCCAGTACACAGAGCTTTGGTTTGTGCTGCAGCGCGCAAATGATGGATACCTTTTTCCGGTTGCCAAGTGATAGTTCTCCGATCCTCTTTTCTGTGTCCAGTTCCAGCCGTTCACAGAGCTCTGCGGCTTCCTTGCGGCAATCCTGGCTCCTCAGATCGGCGGAGAGACGGATTACCTCCCGCACCCTCATATTGTGGTAAAATGCGGCCTCGGAGGGCATATAGCCGATATCCGCCAGAATCTCATCCCGCCGGGACCTGATATTTCTTCCGAAAATCTCTGCCGTGCCGCTGGTGGGGCAGATCAATCCCAGAAGCGTCCGGATCGTAGTGCTCTTGCCTGCGCCATTGGGACCGATAAAGCCGAAAAAATCTCCTTCTTCCACGGTCAGATCAATATCTGTAATGCCTCTCGACTTTCCGTAATATTTCGTGAGAGAGACTGTCTCTATTGCGTTCATTTTGTTTATTGCTCCTTTCGCAGATAAATATGTTTCCAGAATGCCAGCATTTGGGAGAAATCCTGTTCCAGCTTTGCAGTATCAAATACACCGCCGCGCTGAAATACTTCCCATAAATACCCTTCCGATGCAAGATACATTTCCCGATACATCATGGCAAGATCCAGACCCGGTATAAAGTCCTGGGGGTTTATCCGGGACAGAGCATTCAGCGCCTTTCTGTTAAAATGCTCCTGATAGCTTTGCTGTATGGCAATATGAATCTCGGCATCCTGTTCATAGAATGCCTTCACTGTGAAAGCTGTCATGCTGGGATATTTTCGCATCATCTGGATTTTCGCCCGCATACCCCGGTCCATCATCTCGAAAAGGTCAGTCGGCTCATAGCAGCCGTATTCTGTGAGATAATGTATCGTAATATCACAGGCGGTCTCCCACAGGAATAAGTACAGCTCTTTCTTGTTTTGAAAATAATGAAAGAGGAGAGATTTGCTGATTTCGGCGTAATCGGCAATCTCCTGCATGGGACTTTTCTTATAGGAATTCTGGGAAAACACCCGAAAGCCAGCGTTGATGATCCGCTGCTGCTTTTCTTCCGGAAGAGAATAAAATTTTTCATTCATAAAATATACCTCGTTGACCAAAGCAGTCAAATTTTATTATATACCATTGACCATTTTTGAGAAGACCCCGTAAGAAGCATTTGCAGATTATTATGCTGCAGACAACATACAGGAAACACAGGAATAAAAAAACAATTCCATACGCATACTATTTCCCAAGTAGATTACAGGAGGAATTGGTATGAAGTTCAAAACGTATCGTATCTGTCTTCTGTCACTGGTGATCATCGCCGTGATAGGAGGAATTATATATTATGTAAATAGCGGCATGAATCGGGAACTAGAGCAGTACGCAGGCACCTTTGTGGAAAAAATCATTGGGGAGGCGCGTTAATATGGGAAGTGCACAGGAGAAACTGTACCTGAAGCTTGCCAGGAACAGCATGGTGAAGGACCGTCATGTAAAACTGTCGGATGTTGCTACCCTGACCGGAACAGACCCGGCCATGGTGCGCCAGCTAAAGCAGATGAAGATATATTCATTTCCGGAAAAGGGAAAGAAGTCGGAATACGTTCAGGTGATGTCCAGCCTGAAAATGATCGAGATGATTCAGAAGGAATATCCCAATGCAGATATTTCCAATGAGGGAGAAGCCGATTTTGTGATAGAATACGAGGCCAAGATGCAGCCGGGAAAGACAGCGGAAATCGTAAAAACCGCATTGTTATGTGTGGGTGTATTTCTTGGGGCAGCGTTCTCCATTATGGCGTTTAACAATGATATCTCTATCACGGAGCTGTTTGGCAACCTGTATGAACAGGTGACCGGCGCGCAGCCCGCAGGAACGACGGAACTGGAAATCTGTTATTGTATCGGGCTTCCCATTGGTGTCATTATTTTCTTTAATCATTTTGGCAATAAGAAGATTACGAATGATCCCACGCCTATTCAGGTAGAAATGCGCAAATATGAAAAGGATGTAGACGAGACTTATATTGAGAATGCAGGAAGAGGAGGCGAGGAGCTGGATGTGGGCTGAGCATTTGCTGTTGGGGCTGTTCGGATTGTGCGCAGGCGCGGCGCTGTCCGCAGGGGCCTTCGCATTCTTACTCATGCTGAATATCGTGCCCCGTATGGTGGGTAAGACCCGCACGGGAAATAAAATTCTGTTATATGAGAATATGATCATTCTGGGCGCTATCCTGGGAAATCTCTACACGGTGTTTTTGGGCTGGCGGCTTCCGTTGGGACATGTGTTTCTCGGCATATACGGAATAGGCGCAGGCTTTTTCGTGGGCTGTATGGCAGCGGCGCTGGCAGAGATACTCAAGGCATTTCCCATATTGTTCCGAAGAGTGAATCTGAATACAGGGTTATGGCTGGTGGTACTTGCCATGGCGCTGGGAAAGTCTGCAGGCTCGCTCTATTATTTTCTGCGGGATATCCAACCGTAAGTTCTGAGACAATAAATGGATTGCCCCCGGCGGCAGGTTGGTATAAAATTATTGTAACTGTTCAGAACAACCAGGCCGCAGACGTGCCAGCGTTGCTGTCACACGCCTCTAAAGAGGCTTATGTCTGCGGCTGGCAGGGTTATCACTCTCATGGAAATGGAAATTCAGCCCGTTTCCAATAAATTGGAACTGTCTGACTTCCCATTTCCATGGGTTCTGAACAGTTACAAATTATTTTGTACAAATCAAGAAAGCGGGTGCATATCATGGTACAGTCTATTGCGAGACAGAGCGTTGTAATCAAATGCAATCTCCATGCGTCTATCATGCTGGGTAATTATGAATTTTATTATGCCGCGGGGCTGGTGCATAAGCTGACGGGAACGGATACGGAAGAAATTGCACTGCCCCAGGCTATGATCGAGAAGGTACATAAATTGCTGGAAGGCTATGAGCCGAAGGATGAACATGAACAGCATCTGAAACGAATGCTGGCGGACTATGAGCCGGAAGATACCATGGACGGGCAGATGGAAGCTTTGTTCCGGGAAGGGATGCATGAGAGCCGTATGTGGCAGGAATAGCCGTTCGGTCAGCGATGTAGGAACGGTCGCCTTTACTGTTGTGGAAAATGTATAAAAGTTTCCCTGAAATTGCCAAAAAACAAGTCATATTGCATTTTCATATAGGGTATGGTATGATAAATGTAATTTATTATACTTGCCGTAAGGCCGCATAGTCAGTCCTGGCAATATGGTAATCACAGAAGGAAAAATGGGGTAGGAAGATGGATAAGAAAAAAAATATAAGATCGGAACGGAAGGGGGAGCCGCGTCCGAAAAACAAAAAAAAGCCGTCTTTGTTCAAAAAGAAGTCTTTGACAGTAAGCCCGGAAACGATACCGGAGAATTCCGGAACAGTTGCAGACAATACATATAATCAGGCAGAGCCCGAAAATTCCACAGTTACTATGGAAAGCATATCAGTGGAAAATGCTGCGCCGGCCGATGATAAGAAGAAGCATGGCAAGGCGGTGAAAGCGAAGTCTGAACGTAAGCAGAAAGTTAAAACAAAGCGGGAGAAGCCGGAGGGCAGCCGGAAAGCAAAAACAGAGCGTCAGAAGCCGGAGGGCAGCCGGAAAGCGAAAGCAGAGCGTCAGAAGTCGGAGGGCAGCCGGAAAGCGAAAACAGAGCGTCAGAAGCCAGAGCGTAACCGGAAGGAAAAGACAAAGGGAGCTAAGGCAAGGCGCAGGAAGGAAGGAAAGCCCAATTCTTCTTCTGTAGTGACCATCAAGCGCAAAGCCAACGGAGATGTTTCCCTGGGTGTCAAGGGTATCGGCGTGAAGCTGAATGTAGCGTTCATGATTCCGGTGGTTTTGTTCGTTATAGTGGGTCTGTTGATCTATAATAAGAGCAGCAGTATCCTGCGCAGTACATACGAAGCTTCTGCGACTACCAGCGTGGGGACGCTGGAACAATACCTGGATCTTGGATTTGAGAACATAACTCTGATGGCAACGCGTCTGTCCATTAATTCGGCGATCCAAAGCTATTATACCGGCTCCGGCGATAAGTCGGAAGGTATGCTGATGGATGCCAAGCTTGCCCTGAGCAATGAGGCAACGGCAGACACGTTTATCGACCATATTATTGTAATCGCAAGAACTGGTACCGCCTGCTATGAGCAGGGAGCTATCAAAGAAGATATCTATAATGCCTTCGTCGAATCTGAAGAGGGGAAATTCGTAGAGGAAAATATCGGAACCGGCTCCATGTGGATCAGCAAGCATCCTTCGATTGATGCGCTGACCGGTTTTAACAGCGATGAATATGCGCTCTCCATGGTATCGGTGCTGCGCAATAACAGCAATAAAGCGGTGGGCTATATCCTGATTGATGTGAAGACCAGTTTTATCCAGAACATTCTGGATGATGCCCAGATCAGTGACGGCAGTATCAAAGGGTTTGTGCTGGAGGACGGCGGTCAGGTGATCAGCGGCCATGACAGTATTATATTTTCTGAAAATGAGTTCTATCAGGAAGTAAAGAATGGCGAGGATGCTACCGGCTCACGGGAAGTAACTTATGACGGAGACAAATATCTCTTTGTGTACAGCAGAGTGTCTGATTCGAATATGATGGTCTGCGCCATGGTGCCCCAGAGTGAGATTACGGCAGGCGCCCGTACGGTTTTGGTTTATACTCTGGTGGCAGTGGCAATATGTGCCATCATTGCGATTGTGGTAGGTACGGTACTGGCGTCCGGGATTGCCAAGGCAATCCGTAAGGTAAACCGTATATTGAAGAAAACATCGGACGGAGACCTGACCGGACAGATCAGCATGAAGCGTAAGGACGAATTCCGGGTATTGTCTTCCAGTATTACGGACATGATCGGAAGCATGAAGGATCTGATCCTTAAGATGACCAATGTCAGCGGACACGTTTCGGATTCAGCGGTACAGGTAAATTCCAATTCTGAGATCCTGTTAGAGGTAACGAAACAGATCACGGAGGCGGTGCAATATATCAATGACGGTATTTCGCAGCAGGCACAGGATACAGAAGAGTGTCTTGAACAGATGAACGATCTGGCAGGTAAAATTGCGGAAGTACATAGTAATACCAACAACATCAATGCGATTACCCAGTCAACGCAGGCGGCTATTGATAATGGAATGGTCACTGTAGAAAATCTGGGTCATAAGGTGAATGACACCAATGTGGTAATCGGCACGGTTATTCGTGAGATTGCCGAACTCAGCAAAGAGTCGGCTGCCATCAGCAGTATTATAGGAACAATCAATGAGATTGCAGACCAGACGAATCTGCTGTCCTTGAATGCATCGATTGAAGCGGCCCGTGCCGGTGAAGCAGGCCGGGGGTTTGCAGTGGTATCGGATGAGATTCGCAAGCTGGCAGAACAGTCCGGCAAAGCGGGTAACCGTATCAGCCAGATTGTGGAGCAGATTCAAGAGCGGATCGAAGCCACCATAGAGACTGCGGGAACAGCGGAAGAAAGTGTGGAATTCCAGACGGCTGCGCTGGCAGATACCGTTGAGGTGTTCAAAGAAATCCGCCACCAGGTAGCACTTCTGGGTGATGATGTGGAGAAGATTACGGAGAGCGTCAGCGGAATCGAACGGGCGAAGCAGGATACCATGAGCGCCATTGAAAGTATTTCTGCAACCTCCAATGAGACAGAGTCCTCTGCAGAGGAATTGCAGAAGAGTACAGAGCGCCAGCTTCAGGCGGTAGAGGTGCTGAACGATGCCGTACAGCGGCTGCAGACCGATGCAGAAGATCTGGATGCTTCCGTAAGTATATTCAAGCTGTAAAAGAACAGTATAAATTCATACGTTTTGTCCCATACTAAAGGAAAAAGGAAAGGAAGCATTTGTATGGGAAACGACAAAACGAAACAACAGGAAGCATACAACGAGTATGTAAAACAGGTAACTCCGACACACAGCCTGCCGGTGCAGATGCTGAAAGCATTTGTGACCGGTGGGCTTATCTGCGTTCTGGGGCAGGAAATCCTTACCGTTGCAGGTAATTACGGTTTGGACAAGGATACGGCAGGAAGCTGGTGCAGTATGATTCTGATTCTGTGCAGCATTGTCCTGACTGGCCTCAATATTTATCCGTCTATCGCCAAATTCGGAGGGGCGGGAGCGCTGGTGCCGATTACGGGATTTGCTAATTCTGTGGCAGCGCCTGCCATTGAATTCAAGAAGGAAGGACAGGTATTCGGTATCGGCTGCAAGATATTTACCATTGCGGGACCTGTCATCCTCTATGGAATATTCACTTCCTGGGTATTGGGGCTGATCTACTGGATCCTGCGAAGCCTGGGAATTGTGTAGAGGAGGTGCCATATGATAAGAGATGATGGACTTCCTTTGGGCTTAAGTTTCAGTCTTGCTACCAATGAGGATGCGATGAACAGTTTTGCCGGAATGACAGATCAGGAGAAGAGCCAGGTGATAGAAGCGGCAAGAAGTACGCAATCTAAGCAGGAGATGAAAAATCTGGTAGACGACATCGCTAGACTGGGTTCAAAAACAAAATAAAGAAAAAAGTGTATATTTTGTATGATAGTTCCAATATATATACCATATATTGCGTTATTTAAGTGAAAATACTACTTGACAGAAAGCGAAACTTCTGTAAGAATCTATTATGCAGACGATCAGATATGCGTGGTAGAACAACAGGAGGAATCGATATGATAGAGAAACAGCAATGGACCGGTTTTCAGGGAAGATTGTGGAAAGAAGAAATTAATGTAAGACAGTTTATCCAGGACAACTATGAACCTTATGAAGGGGATGAGTCGTTTCTGGCGGAGCCCACGGAGGCTACCGATAGATTATGGGGCAGGCTGCAAGAATTACAGAAGGAAGAGCGTGCGAAGAACGGTGTTCTGGACATGGATACCGATATCGTGTCCTCACTCACCTCACATGGGGCGGGCTATATCGACGAGTCAATGAAAGACCTGGAGCAGATTGTAGGACTGCAGACAGACAAGCCCTTAAAACGTGCATTTATGCCCTATGGCGGCATTAAGATGGCGGAGGAATCCTGTATCACTTACGGCTATGAGCCAAGCCCCAGGCTTCACAAAATATTTACAGAGTACCACAAGACACACAATACCGCGGTGTTTGATGCGTATACGCCGGAGATGAAGCTGGCGCGTCACAATAAGATCATGACCGGACTTCCAGATACCTATGGACGCGGACGAATCGTGGGAGATTACCGTCGTGTGGCATTGTACGGTATTGATTTTCTGATACAACAGAAGAAGGCGGATCTGGCAAAGTGCGGCAACGGCACTATGACCGATGATGTGATCCGGCTGCGGGAAGAGCTTGCGGAGCAAATTCGTTCCTTAAAAGGCATGAAAGACATGGCTGAGATTTACGGCTGTGATATCTCAGAGCCTGCCCGGAATGCAAAGGAAGCCATTCAGTGGCTGTATTTTGGATACCTGGCAGCAATTAAGACACAGAACGGTGCTGCTATGAGTATCGGAAGGATCTCCACCTTCCTAGATATTTATATAGAGAGAGATTTAAAGAACGGCGTTCTCACCGAGACAGAGGCACAGGAGCTTATCGATCATCTTACCATGAAGCTGCGTATGGTGAAGTTTGCAAGGATCCCATCCTATAACCAGTTGTTTTCAGGTGATCCTGTATGGGCGACCCTGGATCTTGCCGGTACAGGAGTGGACGGGCGTTCCATGGTCACCAGGACCGATTATCGTTTCCTGCACACGCTGGAAAATATGGGACCTGCACCGGAACCGAATCTGACGGTATTCTATTCTTCCCGGCTGCCGGAGAATTTCAAGAGATATGCATCCAGAATTTCTATTGCTACAAGTTCTGTGCAGTATGAAAACGATGATGCCATGAAACCGGTATGGGGAGATGATTATGCCATTTGCTGCTGCGTGTCTGCTACGCAGACAGGCAAGGAGATGCAGTTCTTCGGAGCCAGAGCGAATCTGGCAAAATGCCTGCTGTATGCCATCAATGGCGGTGTGGACGAGAAGACGGGGGATCAGGTGGGTCCCGCATACAGACCGATCACCTCAAATGTGCTGGATTACGATGAGGTGATGGAGAAGTACGACGTGATGATGGAATGGCTGGCAGGGTTGTATGTTAATACGCTGAACCTGATTCAGTACATGCATGATAAATATTACTATGAGGCGGCAGAGCTGGCGTTGATGGATACCAACCTGAAGCGGACCTTTGCCACCGGTATTGCTGGATTTTCACATGTGGTAGATTCCTTAAGCGCTATTAAATATGCAAGAGTGAAGGTGATACGGGATAGCAACGGCATTGCCAAGGATTATGAGATCGAGGGTGATTTCCCAAGGTACGGTAATGACGATGATCGTGCCGATGAGATTGCAGTGTGGCTGCTGCGCACCTTTATGGATAAGATAGAGAAGCATCACACCTATCGTGATTCCGAGCCCACGACATCCATTCTGACCATTACCTCTAATGTGGTATATGGCAAGGCCACCGGAGCGATGCCGGATGGACGTAAGGCAGGCGAACCATTGTCACCGGGAGCTAATCCCAGTTATGGCGCAGAGAAAAACGGGTTGCTGGCATCGTTGAATTCTCTGACCAAGTTGCCCTATGAATGGGCGTTGGACGGGATTTCCAATACCCAGACCATCAATCCGGGAGCCCTTGGCAACAGTGAGGAGGATCGGGTGGACAATCTGGTTCAGATTATGGATGGATATTTTGATCAGGGAGCGCATCATCTGAATGTCAATGTATTTGGCAAGGAGAAGCTCATAGATGCCATGAAGCACCCGGAAAAGGAAGAATATGCGAACTTTACCATTCGTGTGTCCGGTTACGCAGTGAAGTTCATTGATCTGACAAAAGAGCAGCAGCTGGATGTCATTGCCAGAACCTGTCATGAGCGGATGTAACAGGAGGATGCCATGGGAAAAAGCGTCGAACAGGAAGCGGTGATGAGCGCAAAGGCCGGGGAGCCCGTCTTAGGCAGGATACATTCCACGGAGAGCTTCGGCTCTGCGGATGGTCCCGGCGTGCGCTATCTCATATTCCTGCAGGGCTGCAATATGCGCTGCCGATACTGCCACAATCCTGACACATGGTCGAAGGAGGGCGGTACGCTGCAGACTCCAGAGGAAGTGCTGCGGCAGGCGCTGCGTTACCGCAGGTACTGGGGAAGGAACGGCGGGATCACTGTCAGCGGTGGCGAGGCGCTGCTTCAGATTGATTTTCTGACGGAGTTATTCCGCCTTGCAAAAGAGCAGAATGTGCATACGACGTTAGATACCTCAGGCAATCCTTTTACCCGGGAAGAGCCGTTTTACGGAAAGTTTGAAGAACTTATGAAGTATTCGGATCTGTTTCTTCTGGATATCAAGCATGCTGACAGCGATACCCACCGGGAACTGACCGGGCATTCCAATGACAATATTCTGGATATGGCGCGCTGTCTGTCGGAGCATGGGAAGCCCATGTGGATTCGTCATGTGCTGGTGCCGGGAGTGACAGACAGTGAAGATGCACTCGCAAGGCTGCGTGAATTTATAGACGAATTATCCACAGTAGAACGTGTGGAAATTCTGCCTTATCATACACTGGGCGTGTTCAAGTGGAAGGAGCTAGGCATACCCTACACTCTGGAACATACCCTTCCGCCCTCCCATGAGGAAATGGAGCGGGCAAAGCGGCTGCTGGGTATAGACTGACAGACGGTATGAAGCCATAATATATATGAGAGGGGCTGTCGCGTAATTTCTCTTATCAGAATCACATCCATTTTCCGTGATTTCGCAGGCATAGCCAGGATATCTGCTCGCCTTGTGCTGAAATTCCAACTGCCACCGACGTATCATTTTCGATGATTTCTGTCTTATTAACGTTCGAACAATCCTTGGCGTCTGTCCGCCTGCTGAGGACATGCAATCTGCAGGTTTTGTGTTTCTCTTGATGGGCATTCTGATGTGACGTGCGGGCTGCGGACATTGTCTGAGCTCACAACTTATAAACCATCATATGTTTTGAGGCGAGTTATGGAAGCAGCCCGGTCATATCGACCACAGAAGAATGCCCATCTAGAGAAACTAGAAACCGAAGCCGCATGTCACTCAGCAGGCGGACACACACCATCGGATTGTCGAAGCATAAAAAGACAGAAAAAATATGATACGTCGGTGACAGCGGAATTTACACGCACCGGCTCAAGGATATCCCGTGTATGCCTGCAAATTCAAGAGAATGGATTATGATTTTCATAAGAGTATTTACGCGACAGCCCCTATGCATATTATATAGGATATCAGACATACTAACACAAAAAGGAGTGATGATATGTCTGATATAACAGGAAAGCAGAGCCTCCGATTTTCGGAGGCTCCTTATATTATCAGTTCAGCAGCGATCGTAGGGAAGAAGGAAGGCGAGGGGCCTCTCGGCGATTATTTCGATATGGTGGGCGAGGATGATCTGTTCGGCTGTGAGTCATGGGAGGAGGCGGAGAGCACGCTTCAGAAGCAGGCAGCAACGCTGGCACTGGGCAAAGCAGACTTAAAACCTCAGGATCTGCGCTATATTTTTGCAGGCGATCTTCTGGGACAGACCATCGCGACATCCTTCGGTCTGATGGATTTTAATGTACCGCTGTTTGGACTCTATGGCGCCTGCTCCACAGCGGGGGAGTCCATGTCCTTAGGAGCTATGTGCGTGGCGGCAGGATATGCGGATAAAGTGCTGACCGTGACCTCCAGCCATTTTGCCAGCGCGGAGAAGCAGTTCCGCTTTCCTCTGGAGTACGGCAACCAGCGCCCCATGTCTGCTACATGGACCGTAACGGGAAGCGGCGCATATGTGGTATCCAGCCAGAAGAGTCATGTCAGGATCAGCGGTATTACCACAGGCAGGATTGTGGACTACGGGATTCATGATGCTCTGAATATGGGGGCGGCAATGGCGCCTGCCGCCTGTGATACCATAGCCGCACATTTTGCAGATTTCGGGGACCCAATGGATTCCTATGACCGCATTATAACGGGGGATTTGGGGTATGTAGGGCAGCGGATCCTCATAGACCTTCTGAAAGAGAAAGGAATGGACATCAGCACGATTCATTCGGACTGCGGTATTGAGATATTTGACAAGGACACTCAGGATACGGATGCGGGCGGCTCAGGCTGCGGCTGCAGTGCAGTGACACTGTCTGCCTATTTTCTGCCAAAGCTGATCAGCGGGGAATGGAAAAAAGTATTATTTCTGCCTACGGGAGCACTGCTGTCCACCGTGAGTTTTAATGAAGGCAAGAATGTTCCCGGAATCGCTCATGCAATTCTGCTGGAGCATGAAGCGTAAGGAGAAGAGAAGGAGATAAGACATGGAGTATGTGAATGCATTCTGGGTGGGGGGATTGATCTGTGCCCTGGCCCAGATATTAATGGAAAAGACCAAGATGCAGCCGGGGCGCATTATGGTGACGTTGGTATGTCTGGGAGCCGTATTGGGAGCTGTGGGTGTGTATCAGCCCTTTGTAGATTTCGCGGGAGCTGGCGCTACCGTACCGTTGATGGGATTTGGAAATCTTCTGTTTAAGGGCGTGAAGGAAGCCATTGAGACAGACGGATTCATTGGAATCTTTATGGGGGGCTTTAGCTCCAGTGCAGTAGGGATCAGTGCGGCGCTGGTATTCGGGTATCTGGCATCCCTGATCTTTGAGCCTAAAATGCGTAAATAAGACTATTTTTGTGTATAAAAGTGACAGAACAGGAGACAATAGTCTTAGAAGAAATGAAAAGGAGAAAATAGCGATGAAAAAGATGAAAAAGCTTATGGTCACATGTCTGATGGTGTGTATGGTTACTGCACTGACGGCTTGTGGGAAGGATACTAACAATGGTCAGAACAATGCTGGAAACGGTACGGAGAACGATCATACTAATAGCGTGACGAACGGCACCGACAAGGATACCAATAACGGTTCCAATGCCAACAATAATTCTAACAATAACAATAATTCCGACAACAATAACGGTTCTAATAATAATGGCGGAGACAACGTAGTGGATGATGTGGTAGACGGTGCGGAAGATCTGGTAGACGGCGTGGATGACGCAGTAAATGATCTGGGTAACGATGTGGAGAACGCGGCGGACGGCACTACCGGTACAAACGGAACCAATAATACCGGTGCAAACGGAGCCAACAGCCCCAGCAATAATGCCACCAATACCAATACTACCGGAGTAAATGCCAGATAGTGTTGGCACAATGTACAGATACCCCGCAGTATGCTGCGGGGTATTTGAATGTTAAATAATATTTATTTGTCATCAATACTGTAATTGGGAGCCTCTTTGGTGATATGAATATCATGAGGATGGCTTTCTTTTAAGGAAGCGGCGGAGATCTTCACGAACTGACCTCTTTCCTGTAATTCGGGGATGGTAGGACATCCGCAGTAGCCCATGCCGGAACGGATACCGCCTACCAGCTGGAATACGGTGTCCTCAAGGCTTCCCTTGTAAGCCACACGTCCTTCCACGCCTTCAGGAACCAGCTTGCGTGCGCCTTCCTGGAAATAGCGGTCCTTGCTGCCGTTTTCCATAGCGGCAAGAGATCCCATGCCGCGGTATACCTTGTATTTTCTGCCCTGGTACAGTTCGAAGGTTCCGGGTGCTTCGTCGCAGCCTGCAAACATACTGCCCATCATACATACATTGCCGCCTGCCGCAAGTGCCTTGGTCATGTCGCCGGAATATTTGATTCCGCCGTCTGCGATAATGGGGATGCCGTATTCCTTTGCAACTGCATAGGAATCCATGATAGCGGTAATCTGGGGAACTCCGATACCTGCAACCACGCGGGTGGTACAGATGGAACCGGGTCCGATGCCGACCTTGACTGCATCCACGCCCGCTTCAATAAGCGCCTTGGTGGCAGCTCCGGTGGCAACATTTCCTGCAATGACCTGTAAGTCGGGATATGCTGCTTTGATCTCACGCACTGCGTTTAATATGTTTTTGGAGTGACCGTGGGCGGAGTCTACCACCACTACGTCCACATGGGATTTCACCAATGCTTCAATACGTTCCATGGTGTTGGCGGTAATGCCTACAGCTGCACCGCACAGCAGTCTACCCAGGCTATCCTTGGCTGACAGCGGGTATTTGATCTGCTTCTCAATATCCTTGATGGTGATCAGACCCTTTAAGCGGAAATCTTTGTCCACCAGCGGAAGCTTTTCCTTCCTTGCCTGGGCAAGTATTTTCTTCGCCTCTTCCAGAGTGATGCCTTCCTGCGCCGTGATAAGATTTTCGGAGGTCATGCTCTCTTTGATTTTCTTGGTGAAGTCTGTCTCGAACTTTAAGTCGCGGTTGGTGATGATTCCCACCAGCTTGCCGTCTTCCGTGATCGGTACGCCGGATATGCGGAAGCTGTGCATCAGATCCTCGGCGTCTGCCAGTGTATGTTCAGGAGATAAGAAAAACGGGTCGGTGATGACGCCATTCTCAGATCGTTTTACCTTGTCCACTTCCTCCGCCTGTGCCTGGATAGACATGTTCTTATGAATAACGCCGATACCGCCCTGCCTTGCCATGGCAATTGCCATGCGATGTTCTGTTACTGTGTCCATTCCGGCGCTCATCATCGGAATGTTAAGCGTGATGCTCTTGGTCAGGTGTGTAGTCAGGTCAATCATGTTCGGGGTTACTTCCGAATATGCAGGCACTAATAAAACGTCGTCAAATGTAATTCCTTCGCCGATTACTTTACCCATTTCCTTTTATCCTCTCTTTCTCAAAAATTGTGTTATTCTCTCAATTTTAGCAAAAATATACGGGAACGTCAATTGTAAAAACTTGTGTTTTGGCATTTTGCAGAGCAGATGCCGGAGAGACAGACACATCCTTCCTGTCATTGGATTCGTGCAATGTTCTCCGTGAGTTACAGCCCTGTGACAGATTGCATTGAACCGATGCGTGTAAATTTCGCTGCCGCTGGTATATCATAAGTTTGGTGTTCTTTTTTTGCTTCGACAATCTGCTGGCGTCTGTCCGTCTGCTGCGGACATGCGGCTTCGGTTTCTAGCTGCTCTAAGCGGGCATTCTTTAGTGGTCGATATGAGCAGACTGCTCCCATAACTCGCCTCTTAACAATGACATATTTTAGGGTACGAGCTCAAACAATGTCCGCAGCCTGCACGTCACCTCAGAACGCCCGCTAAGAGCAGCACAAAACCTGCAGATTGCATGTCCGCATGCAGACGGACACATGCCTAAGATTGTTCGAACATAAAAAAGACAGCAATCATCATAAATGATATACCAGCGGCTGCTGAAATTTCAGCATAAGGTGAGCAGCAATCTGGTGCAGGGCTGTAACTCACGGAGAGCAGTGAATGAATTTTATAGCAGGAAGGATGTGTGTCTTCTTACGGCATCTATTCTGTAAAATGTCGAAACGCAAGCTAAAAAATGTTGCACATGTAACTGAAAATGTGTTATTCTTCCAGTAAGGGCAATGGGGTCATATCTAAGGAGGACTCTGCCCTTTTTGTATTTACACTTTTCGAAGGAGAAACAAAATGGAATTTCGACCGTGTATTGATATTCACAACGGACGGGTGAAGCAGATCGTAGGCGGAAGCCTCCGGGATGACGGAGACCAGGCGGTGGAAAATTTTGTGTCGGAGCAGGACGGCGCATATTTTGCAGGATTTTATAAGAAGGACGGCATCAGGGGCGGGCATATCATTCTGCTGAACCCTGCGGGGAGCGAATACTATGAAGCAACAAAAGCCCAGGCTCTGTCTGCATTACACGCATATCCCCAGGGAATGCAGATCGGCGGCGGCATTACTGCCCAAAATGCGCCGTATTTCATCGCAGAGGGAGCCAGCCATGTCATTGTAACCTCCTATGTATTCCGGGATGGGGCGGTAGACTATGACAATCTGAAGCGTCTCGTGTCTGCGGTGGGGAAGGAACGTGTAGTTCTGGATCTAAGCTGCCGCAGGCAGGGAGAAGATTACTATATTGTGACAGACCGCTGGCAGCGCTTTACGGAGGAGAGGATAACACCGGAGCTTCTGGAGCGGCTGTCAGCCTACGCCGATGAATTTCTGGTGCATGCGGTGGATGTGGAAGGGAAGGCGTCTGGTATTGAGAAGCCGTTAGCAAAGCTCCTGGGTGACTGGGGCGGCATTCCCATCACCTATGCCGGAGGTGTGGGCAGCTTTGACGATCTGCGGGACTTAAGGGAATATGGAAGCGGCAGGCTCAATGTGACCATAGGAAGCGCGCTGGACTTATTCGGGGGGAATATGTCGTACCGGGATGTTCTGGCATACATAAATAACAGCGGAACCGTAAACGAAGAATCATGAATCAGGAGAGGAGATTGATGGTATGAAGTATACAAAACAGGATATTATCCGTATGGTAGAAGAGGAAGATGTGGAATTCATCCGTCTGCAGTTCACGGATATGTTCGGCACACTGAAAAATGTGGCAATTACCAAGAGCCAGTTGGAGAAGGCGCTGGATAACCGCTGTATGTTTGACGGTTCTTCCATCGAGGGTTTTGTGCGGATCGAGGAATCCGACATGTATCTGCATCCGGATTACGACACTTTTGTCATTTTTCCATGGAGACCCCAGCAGGGAAAGGTTGCCCGCATCATCTGTGACATTTACTGCGCCGACGGGACCCCTTTTGAGGGAGATCCCCGTTATATCCTGCGCAAGGAAATCCAGCGTGCCGCCGAGATGGGGTATACCTTCGATGTGGGACCGGAGTGCGAATTTTTCCTGTTTCATACGGACGACAACGGACAGCCTACGACGATTTCCCATGAGAAAGCGGGGTATTTTGATCTGGGACCGGTGGATCTGGGAGAAAATGCAAGGCGTGATATGGTGCTGACGCTGGAGGACATGGGATTTGAGATTGAAGCGTCCCATCATGAAGTGGCACCGGCACAGCACGAGATTGATTTCCGCTATGATGAGGCGCTGAAAACGGCGGACAATATCATGACCTTTAAGCTGGCGGTGAAAACGATCGCCAAGCGTCACGGGCTGTTTGCAAGCTTTATGCCAAAGCCCAGATCCGGTGTCAACGGTTCCGGTATGCATATCAATATGTCATTGTCCAGGGATGGGAAAAATATTTTTGCGGACGAGGAGGGGGAGCTGGGCTTAAGCCAGGAAGCGTATTATTTTATCGGCGGCGTTATGAAGCATATGCGGGGGATGACTGCCATAACGAATCCGCTGGTGAATTCTTATAAGCGTCTGGTGCCAGGATATGAAGCCCCCATCTATATCGCATGGTCGGCTACCAACCGCAGCCCGTTAATACGTATTCCCGCAACCAGAGGGGAGGGCACCCGGGTGGAGCTGCGCTGCCCAGACCCGGCAGCCAATCCCTATCTTGCCCTGGCAGTATGTCTTGCCGCCGGGTTGGACGGCATTGCAAATAAGATTATGCCGCCGGAGGCTGTGAAAGAGAATGTGTTTGAGATGCGTCTGTCCCGGAAGGCAAAGCTCGGCATTAAATCCCTGCCGGAGGATCTTGCAGAAGCGTTGCATGAACTGGAGCAGGATACGTATATTACCTCGGTGCTGGGCAGTCACATTACAGAGAAATATGTAGAGGCGAAGCGGGCCGAGTGGAACACATACCGCACGCAGGTGACCGGGTGGGAGATTGATAATTATTTATACAAAATATAGTAACAGCATACAAAGATACAGGAGAAAAGAATTTGATGAATGTGATCGTAGCATTTCCCAAGCTGGAAAATGCCAGGAGTATTAAGAACATTTTGATCAGAAGCGGATTCCCTGTTGATGCGGCTGTTACTACGGGAGCACAGGCGTTGCAGTATGCCAATTCCCTGGAAGGAGGCATTCTGGTGTGCGGTCCTCGTTTTGTCGATATGATGTATACGGAACTGCATGAATATCTGCCGTCCACTTTTCAGATGCTGTTGATGGCATCCCCGGCTATCTGTCAGGAACGTGAGATACCGGATATGATGTGTCTTGCCATGCCGCTAAAGGTGCATGAATTGATCACTACTATGGAAACCATGTCCTGCACTATTGCCCGCATGCAGAAAAAGCGAAAGCAGAAGCCGGCTGTGCGTTCTCCAGAGGAGGAAAAGCTTCTGCGGGATGCCAAGGCGCTTCTGATGGCACGCAATAACATGACGGAAGAAGAGGCGCACCGCTATATCCAGAAGCGCAGCATGGACAACGGAACCGGGCTGGTGGAGACGGCACAGATGCTCTTAAGCCTGCTTCACAAGTAAGAACTACAGGGAAAGATGCTTTGAATTAATAGATAAATATGGTATACTGTCACCAATGAATAGAAGGAGAATGAATTATGTATCAGATTAACGACAATTTTCAGAAACTACCGGGCAGCTATCTGTTCAGTACCATTGCAAAGAAGGTAAATGCATACACGCAGGCGCATCCTGAGAAAAAGATCATCCGTCTGGGTATCGGCGATGTGACCCAGCCTCTGGCCCCTGCCATCATTGAGACACTGCACAAAGCGGTGGATGAAATGGGGCATGCTGAGACCTTCCACGGCTATGCACCGGATCTGGGATACGATTTTCTGCGCAGTGCTATTGTGAAGAATGATTATCAGGCAAGAGGATGCGGCATTGAAGCGGACGAGATATTTGTATCGGATGGGGCCAAGAGCGATTCTGCCGATATCCAGGAGCTGTTTGCACAGGATGTGAAAATAGCGGTCTGCGACCCGGTGTATCCGGTGTATGTGGATTCTAATGTGATGGCGGGAAGGACCGGCACTTACAACCCGGATACGCAGAAATGGAGCAATGTGATCTATATGCCCTGTACCAGTGAGAATGGTTTTGTGCCGGAATTCCCACAGGAGACGCCGGATATCATCTATCTGTGCCTGCCCAATAATCCCACCGGTACCACGATCACAAAGGATCAGCTTCAGGCATGGGTGGATTATGCCAACAAAGAGGGGGCGCTGATTATCTATGACGGTGCATATGAGGCATATATCTCTGAGGACAACGTGGCACACTCCATCTATGAGTGCCAGGGGGCGCAGACCTGTGCTATTGAACTTAAGAGCTTTTCCAAAAATGCCGGATTTACTGGTATGCGTCTGGGATACACCGTAGTTCCCAAGGACTTAAAGTGCGGCGGGGTGTCGCTGCATGATATGTGGGCGAGAAGACATGGTACCAAGTTTAACGGTGCTCCCTATATTGTACAGCGTGCCGGTGAGGCGGTCTACTCCGAGGTGGGCAAGGCGCAGTTAAAAGAGCAGGTGGCGTATTATATGAAAAATGCCGCAGCCATCAAGAACGGTCTGCAGGATGCGGGATACACGGTGTTCGGCGGTGTGAATGCGCCCTATATATGGCTGAAGACGCCCCAGAACATGAATTCCTGGGAGTTCTTTGATTATTTGCTGGAGAATGCCAATGTAGTGGGAACTCCGGGATCGGGCTTCGGACCCAGCGGAGAGGGATACTTCCGGCTGACAGCGTTTGGAACATACGAGAACACGGTGGCAGCGTTGGAGCGTATCAAGAGTCTGTAGAGAGATGACAATGATATAGAAGAAAACGAACCGTCGGCAATGGTGCCGGCGGTTCTTACTATGATGAATATAGTGAAAGACAACAGGAATCTTGATTAGAGGTGAATGCTTTGTTAAGACAGATAAAATATTTTCAAGCTGTTATAAGACACAATAATTTTTCGCAGGCAGCTTATGAGTGTAATATTTCGCAATCTGCGATATCACAACAGATACAGGCATTGGAAAGAGAACTGGGATTTCCGTTGCTGGAGCGAAAAAAACGCAGGTTTGAACTGACGCCCGCAGGGGAGTTTTTCTATAAAAAAAGTCTTGTGCTGGTTGCTGAAAAAAATTAGAACAGGGATTGACAGGACAAAAGAAATGGCTTATTATTGGAGATAAGAAATGGGTTTTCACCGTACACCTTGCTACGGCTTGCTCGTTTCTTTTTTTATTGCAAGAATGTCATACAGATATTTCATACCATTTTCAGCGTGGTTGATCAGTAGCCGGGCGTGGAAGATATTGTATCTGACAAGTACATTTCCTTCATAGACCGGAAGGGCGAAACGAACATCATATCTATACCAGCCGTATTTGGCATTTTTATTGTGTTTATCCTTGCGGTTTTCTTCAAAAGTCGGATTAGATGCTATCTGAATCAGTTCCGGTATTGCAGTGGCGGCATTTGCTTTGGCTTTTGCATTTGCCCCCATAAGGCTTTTCCGGCTCTCTGATTCTGTGTATTCTTCAGGCAGTTCACTTCCAATAAAAATACGCTCTGCATTTTCTTCAATTTCGTAATAGTCCCCGATATATCCCTCAAGATATCGCTTTACATCATCCCAGTCAATCTGCCGTTTCCCTTTGAAACGGATATCATTGATTAATACTAGCTTTTTGCCGTCGGCATCGGTTATGATATTTACATTCCTGTTTTCAATCATCTTTATTGTTCCCCTTTTTCTTTTCTCTTGATTTATAGACGTTATATTGGTTCTTGTACTTCTGGCTGCAAAATTCATTTCCTTCCCGGCTTACGATAAAGGCTTTTTTACAATGCTTTCATCAATTGTATCATAATCAAGGTAATGAAGAAAACGCAGAATTATAAAGATTCAGGGTAGTGGTTTTGAGCCCCCATCCTTTTTGACAAGAAGGAACTCTCTGACATCCTGACATTTGAGAGTTTCTGGAGCCTTGTGCATGTAGTCAAGGAGATATTGCTTCACATGGAACTGCATTGGGACAAACTTACGCACTTTATTTTGGTGATAAGGTGCGGTATTATAAGAGAAAGGACTGAAAGGATTATGAATACAGAACTTATGGCACCCAGAAAGAACAAAAGAAGCAGATGTCGGAAGAATTTGCAGAGATTTTGCGATGTAAATTTGAACTGTAAACAATCTATAGAAACATACGAAAGAATTTATTGATCAGAACCGTTTTAGTCATTGGGCTAGCACGGTTCTGGTTTTATATAAGAATAACTTATTATTTATTGCTTAAAATGGAATTGATTGATAAGGACTATCCAGATAAAATATAGATGTAGTAAAATAAAAAATATCTGATTGGAGGAATACAATGAAAGAACTTATTTTATATTTTTCAAGGGCAGATGAAAATTATTTTGGTGGGAGCTTGAAATACATTGACAAAGGCAACACCGAAGTTGTGGCGGAAAAGGTAGCCGCTATGACAGGCGCAGACCTATTCAAGGTTGAGCCTGTAAAGCCATATTCTGCAGATTACAATACCTGTATTGAACAAGCGAAAAAGGATTTACAAAGCGGTGTACGTCCTGAAGTTGTGGCAATGCCGGAAAATATGTCACAGTATGATTTAGTGACAGTCATGTACCCGAATTATTGGGGGACAATGCCGATGCATATGTTTACAGTCCTTGAACAGATTAATTTTGAGGGGAAAACAGTCCGTCCGGTATGCACTCATGAAGGCAGCGGAATGGGCAGAAGTGAGGCAGACTTAAAGAAATGCTGTCAGGGTGCGGTCATCAAGAAGGGGCTGGCGATTCAGGGGAGCAGCGTGGGCAGATGTGATGATGTTTTGAAAAAATGGCTGGAAGCGTAATGATATTATCTGATTGATAAAAGAAGGGCTGCTATTTTTACGGTGCATTGAAACCGGAAAAGTAATCATGAATGAAAGGAACAGTGATATTATGGAACAGAGCTTTGTAAAAGACAGCAAAAAATTTGGCTTCGGTTGTATGCGTTTACCGATGCAGGGCGGAAACATTGACTTTGAAGAATGCAACCGTATGGTGGACGCTTTCATGGAAGCGGGATTCACTTATTTTGATACTGCAAAGGGGTATCTTGGAGGCTTGAGTGAAGTCGCGGTCAGGGAGTGCGTGGTAAAGCGTTATCCGAGAGAAAGTTTTACGATTACAGACAAACTGACTATGAATTTTTTTAATGAAGAATCCGATATCAGGAAGGTCTTTGAGGAACAACTGGAAACCTGCGGGGTAACTTATTTTGATTATTATCTGATGCACGCACAGGGGAAAGTAAATTATGAGAAATACAAAAAATGCCGTGCCTATGAAGTGGCGCAGGAATTAAAGGCAGAGGGAAAAATCAGACACGTTGGTCTGTCGTTCCATGATAATGCAGAATATTTAGATATGATTTTGACAGAACACCCAGAGGTTGAACTTGTACAGATACAGCTCAACTATGTGGATTATGATGATCCCGGGGTGCAGAGCAGGAAATGTCTTGAAGTTTGCGAAAAGCATAACAAGCCTGTCGTAGTCATGGAGCCTGTCAAGGGTGGAAGCCTTGTAAATCTTCCGCCTGATGCAGACAAAATTTTAAAGGGTCTGAACGGTGGGAGTAATGCGAGTTACGCAATCCGCTTTGCTGCAAGCTGCAAGCAGGTGTTTATGGTACTTTCGGGAATGAGCAGCTTAGAGCAGATGAAGGATAACCTAGGCGCTATGAAAGATTTTCAGCCGCTGAATGCAGCAGAATATGATGCTATAGAAAAGGTATGTGAAATCTTTAAGGCACAGAATTTAATTCCCTGTACTGCCTGCCGGTATTGTACCGATGGCTGTCCTAAAAAGATACTGATACCGGATTTGTTTGCAGATATGAATGCCAAGAAGCAGTATCATGATTGGAACAGCGATTACTATTATAATCAGGTACATACACAAGGGCATGGAAAAGCCAGTGACTGCATCAGGTGCGGAAAATGCGAAAAAGCTTGTCCGCAGCATTTAGAGATAAGAACGCTTTTAGGGCAGGTTGCAGAGGTTTTTGAAAAATAGAAATCGGTCATGTAATTTGTCATGAAATACAAAAAGCCTTGTGTATACAAGGCTTTTTGCTATGGAAGCAATGGGGCTCGAACCCATGACCTCTCGCGTGTGAGGCGAACGCTCATCCCAGCTGAGCTATGCTTCCATCTCGTCTATTATAACACTTCTGCCGGAAAATGCAAAGGCTATTTTTTGAAGCTGGCACGTTTCCGCAAGGTGGGATCCAGAATGCGCTTGCGGATGCGCAGGGATTCCGGCGTCACCTCCAGCAGCTCGTCCACATCGATAAAGTCTAAGGCCTGCTCTAAAGACAGGACTCTGGGGGGAACCAGGGTAAGCGCTTCGTCGGCGGAGGAGGAGCGCGTATTGGTCAGATGCTTCTTTTTGCACACGTTCAGCTCAATGTCTTCCGCCTTGGAGGAAGAGCCGATGACCATGCCGGAGTATACTTTGGTGCCAGGTCCGATGAAGAGCGTACCGCGTTCCTGGGCGGAGAAGAGACCGTAGGTCACGGACTCTCCCGATTCGAAGGCGATCAGGGAACCCTGCTTGCGGTAGGCAATATCGCCCTTGTAGGGGGCGTAACCGTCAAAAATCGTGTTGATGATGCCGTTGCCTTTGGTGTCGGTCAGAAATTCTCCGCGGTATCCGATGAGTCCACGGGAGGGAATCAGAAATTCCAGTCTGGTATAGCCTCCGCTGATGGGCTTCATGTTCTGCATTTCTCCCTTGCGCTGGCTCAGCTTTTCGATGACCACGCCGGTAAAATCATCCGGTACGTCCACATAAGCTATTTCCATGGGCTCCGTCTTCTTGCCGTTTTCATCCGTGTGATAGAGAACTTCTGCTTTGCTGACGGCAAATTCATAGCCTTCCCGGCGCATATTTTCGATCAGGACGGACAGATGCAGTTCGCCGCGGCCGGAGACCTTCATGCTGTCGGCGCTGTCTGTATCCTCCACCCGCAGGCTCACGTCTGTGTTCAGCTCCCGAAGCAGACGGTCACGAATGTGGCGGGAGGTGACGAATTTTCCTTCCTGACCGGCAAGTGGGCTGTCATTGACAATGAAATTCATGGACAGCGTAGGTTCGGATATTTTCTGAAATGGGATGGCAGCAGGCGCTTCAGGAGCGCAGATGGTGTCTCCGATATGGATATCTGCAATGCCGGAAATCGCCACGATTGAGCCGATACCGGCTTCTGCAACCTCTACCTTGTTCAGACCGTCGAATTCATAGAGCTTGCTGATCTTGACTTTCTTCAGCTTATCCGGTTCGTGGTGGTTTACAACAACGGCTTCCTGATTCACCTTTAAGCAGCCATTGTCCACTTTACCCACACCGATGCGTCCCACATATTCATTGTAGTCGATGGTGCTGATCAGTACCTGGGTGTTGGCATCCGGATCCCCGGCGGGGGCAGGGATATAGTCCAGGATCGTTTCGAAAAGAGGGGTCATGTCCTTCCTCTCGTCACTTAATTCCTTCATGGCGTAGCCGTTTCGCGCAGACGCATAGATGAAGGGGCAGTCTAACTGCTCGTCAGAAGCATCCAGATCCATGAATAACTCCAGCACTTCGTCTATGACATCGTCGGGGCGGGCTTCCGGCCGGTCAATCTTATTGATGCATACAATAACCGGAAGATCCAGTTCCAGCGCCTTCATCAGCACGAACTTGGTCTGGGGCATGGCGCCCTCAAAGGCATCCACCACCAGGATGACGCCGTTGACCATCTTGAGGACACGTTCCACTTCACCGCCGAAGTCGGCATGTCCCGGAGTATCAATAATATTTATTTTTACGTCTTTATAGAAAATGGCTGTATTTTTGGACAGGATTGTGATACCTCTTTCCCGTTCAATATCATTCGAGTCCATGACGCGTTCCTGAACCTCCTGATTGGCACGGAATACACCGCTTTGCTTTAAAAGCTCATCTACCAGAGTGGTCTTACCGTGGTCTACATGGGCGATAATTGCAATATTGCGGACATCTTCTCTCGTTGTTTTCATATGATTCCTCTTTCTTTATTTACTGATCCATTAAAACGGTTGCTGTTCACAGTCCCTCCCCTCATGCGCAATCGTCGCTCTTACGAGCTCCAGTCCCGCTGCTTACGCAGCTAAGATTGCTTATGCGGGGAGGTTCCTGCTTCGCAGTATGAATTGCTTCCTGCCATCAATTTCTTACATGCAAGCATGACGATTCTGATGACAGAAGCAATTCAACTGTGATAGTAACCTTAAACCAACGTTCTTATTCTATCACATATTGGAAAATGCGCAAGCATTATCATAAGTTATCGACAAATTGTGAGGGGATTCTTACGGGTGGGATGGTACTGTTAGAACGTTCTTAAAACAGGCAGAAAGGAAGAAAATGCATGGCAGATAAAATTTTAGAAAATAACCAGGCGTCTATTGTAGGAGAGATTGTATCCGAGTTTCAGTATAGCCATGAGGTATACGGAGAAGGGTTCTATATGGTGGAGGTATCCGTGAACCGGCTGAGTAATTTTGCAGATTATATTCCGCTTATGATCTCGGAGCGCCTCATAGACACCACTAAGAGCTATATTGGACAGAAGGTGTATGTGACAGGACAGTTCCGTTCCTACAATCGCCACGAGGAGGTCAAGAACCGGCTGGTGCTGTCGGTGTTCGTCCGGGAAATCGAGTTCATTGAGGAAGAGACGGAGGAGATGAAGAGCAACCAGATCATGCTGGACGGGTACATATGCAAGGAACCGATTTACCGTAAAACTCCGCTGGGAAGGGAGATCGCAGATCTTCTGGTGGCGGTAAACCGTTCTTACGGCAAATCAGATTATATCCCCTGTATCTGCTGGGGAAGAAATGCCAGGTTCGCATCCCGTTTTCAAGTGGGTACGCATGTACAGATATGGGGCAGGATACAGAGCCGTGAATATGTGAAGAAGATCTCAGAGGACCAGGTGGAAAAGCGCATTGCCTACGAGGTGTCCGTCAGCAAAATCGAGTTTATGGAATAGAAGCATTGCTTTTTGTGGAAATATATGTTATTTTAAATAAATCTGAACACATAGTCCCTTGTGTATTTGTGGATGGGAGGATTCCGAATGGGAACAGGTGCGATACAGATTTATTATGGAGCAGGACGTGGGAAGACCGACGCGGCATTAGGCTGTGCGCTGCGGGCGGCCAGTGAGAATAAGACGGTTGTAGTCATCCAGTTTTTTAAAGGCAAGAGGGATGAGCATATGGCATATATGCAGCGTCTGGAGCCCGAAATCAGGATTTTCCGCTTTGAGAAGCTGGAGGAGAATTATAATGAGATTACCGAAGAGCAGCAGGCAGAGGAGCGGCTGAACATGAAGAACGGACTGAACTTTGCCAAGAAAGTGCTGGTGACCGGAGAATGCAGCCTTCTGATCCTGGACGAGGTGCTGGGACTGGTGGATGCCGGGATCATCACTGCAGAGGATTTGGAAGCAGTGCTGCAGGCAAGGACTGAAGATACGGATATTATCATGACAGGGCGTGTGTTGACGGAGTCTGTAGGCGCCTGTGCAGATGCGATATACAATATCGTATCTGAAAAGGAATAAGGAATAGAAAAAACAATGTGAGCGGCGGCGTAGACCTTTGATAGGGACTGCGCCGTTTGGTGATTTTAATAAGGTATGAGGAAAACCAAGGTTGACATCATGTTTATATAATGCTATATTTGGTTTAGTATCGTAAAGATAGAGGTTGCGTGATGCAAGAGTAACAGGTTAGATGCGGCAGGAGCAGGTGAAGACCGGTGAAAGGGCAGCACGCCGAAAGAACATTTCTGCTGCGGGAATGTATCTTGGGCATATATTCAATAGGTATATGACTGTCATCTGAAAGAAGATGGGGCGCTATCACAAGAAACCAGTAAGTTTATCTGCGTGTTTTTTGCCGGCTTCATCTGAGGTCGGCTTTTTTACGCATAACGGAATGCGCGCAGTCACATATGATAACAAGGAAGAATGAATTGGAGGTAGCTGTATGGCAGTTTTTAAAGGCTCTGGTGTTGCGATTGTCACACCGATGAAGGACAACATGGAAGTAAACTATGAGAAGTTGGAGGAACTGATCGAATTTCAGATTGATCAGGGGACAGATTGTATCGTAATTGCGGGAACGACGGGAGAGAGTTCAACGCTCACGATGGAGGAGCATCATAAGGTCATCGAGGCGGCGGTTCGTTTTGTGCGTCACCGTATTCCGGTGATAGCAGGAACCGGATCTAATTGCACGGCAACTGCAGTGCAACTGACCCAGGAGGCGGAAGAAGCAGGGGCTGACGGCGCTTTGGTGGTGACGCCCTATTATAATAAGGCAACCCAGAAGGGACTGATTGCCCATTACGGGCAGATAGCCAGAGCGACTAAGCTTCCTATCATTATGTACAATGTGCCTGGAAGAACCGGCTGCAATCTGCTTCCAGAGACAGTGGCAGAGCTGTTCCGGAAGGAGGAAAACATTGTGGGGCTCAAGGAGGCCACCGGCAATCTGGCGCAGGCAAGTAAGACCATGTATCTGACAGACGGCAAGTTGGATCTGTATTCCGGCGAGGACGGACTCGTGGTTCCGTTAATGGCCATCGGAGGAATCGGTGTGATCTCAGTGTGGGCGAATATTGCTCCGGCAGACGTACATACTATGTGCGACAAATTCCTGGCAGGAGATATTGAGGCGGCGCAGCAGATGCAGAGGAAAGCGATTCCCCTGGTTGATGCATTGTTCTGTGAGGTCAATCCGATACCGGTAAAGGAAGCTCTGAATCAGATGGGCTGGGCGGTGGGAAGCTGCCGCATGCCTTTATGTGAGATGGAAGAAGTCCACAAATCCCAGCTTCGTCTGGCAATGCGAAATTACGGCTTGTCGCTGGCGCAATAAGACAGGAGATGAATCAGATGATAAAAGTGATCATGTATGGATGCAACGGTAAAATGGGGCAGGTCATTACAGAAATCATCCAAGGCAGTGAAGATATCGAGATTGTTGCGGGTGTAGATGTATACGATGTGCAGAAGAATGAATATCCTGTATACAAAAGTATATGGGATTGTGATGCGCAGGCAGATGTTGTCATTGATTTCTCCAATGCGGCGGCAGTGGATGAACTGTTGAAATATTGTGAGGAGAAAGCGATGCCGGTGGTGCTGTGTACGACGGGGCTCTCAGAAGAGCAGTTGAACAGGGTGAGCCGTGTCAGTGAAAAAACAGCAGTGTTAAAATCGGCAAATATGTCTCTGGGCATCAATACGCTGTTAGACCTCTTGCAGAGTGCGGCAAAAGTCCTGTCCCCGGCAGGTTTTGATATTGAAATTGTAGAGCGGCATCATAACCAGAAGGTAGATGCTCCCAGCGGCACGGCGTTAGCCATGGCGGATTCTATCAATGAGGCACTGGAGCATTCCTTTGATTATAAGCTGGACCGCAGTGGTGAGCGCAAGAAGCGTCAGAAGAATGAGATCGGTATTCAAGCGGTCCGGGGCGGCAACATCGTGGGAGAACACGAGGTGATATTTGCCGGAACCGACGAGGTGATTGAGTTCAAGCATACGGCGTATTCCAAAGCAGTGTTTGCGAAGGGCGCTGTAGAGGCGGCAAGATTCCTGGCAGGAAAGCCTGCGGGAATGTACGATATGCATGATGTGATCCGCAGTTCTAAGGAGTCATAATCCAGATGTGCGGAATATAAAATGCCCAGGGACGGTTCTGCGGGTATCCACCACAGCCGTTCTTGGGCATAATTATGAGCATTTGTCCGTGTGTTACAAAATCGGGATGCCGCCGGCTGCGGCAGCGTCTACCATTTCCTGAGGCCACAGAGAAGTCTGTACTTCACCGATATGTGCTTTGCGTAAGAAGAACATACAGATGCGGGACTGTCCGATTCCTCCTCCTATGGTATAGGGCAGCTTCTCCTCAATGATAGCCTTCTGGAAGGGCAGTTCGGCGCGTTCCGGGCATCCTGCCTTCTCGAGCTGTGAGAGCAGGGCGTCCTTGTCTACGCGGATTCCCATGGAGGACAGCTCCAATGCAATGTCAAGCACCGGGAAATACACCAGAATATCTGCGTTCAGCGCCCAGTCATCGTAGTCTGGCGCTCTGCCGTCATGTTTTTCACCGGAGTTTAAGGTGTCGCCAATCTGCAGGAGGCATACAGCGCCCTTGCTTTTGGTGATGTAGTACTCACGTTCCTTGGGAGTGGATTCCGGAAACATATCTTCCAGTTCCTGAGTGGTGATGAAGAAAATGTCTTTGGGAAGGATTTCTTCTATATAATCGTATTGGATTGCCATATACTTCTCTGTCTTGCGCAGACAGCGGTACACGGTGCGCACGATTTTCTGTAAGGTATCTATATTCCGTTCTTCCCGGGGGATGATCCGCTCCCAGTCCCATTGATCCACGAAAATAGAGTGTATATTGTCTGTTGTCTCATCCCTGCGGATGGCATTCATGTCAGTGTAAAGCCCTTCGCCCACCGCGAAGCCGTATTTCTGCAATGCGAAGCGTTTCCACTTGGCAAGTGAGTGGACCACCTCTGCGGTGCGATCCTGCTGATCCCGGATGGTGAAAGATACCGGGCGTTCCACGCCGTTTAAGTTGTCGTTCAGACCTGAGGTGGGGTCTACAAACAGCGGTGCGGTCACGCGGGTCAGATTCAGCTCCAGCGCCAGAAGATTCTGGAAGAAATCCTTTACGGTTTTGATAGCGATCTGCGTATCGTGCAGATTCAGGTGGGAATGGTAATCCTGTGGTATGATCAGGTTTTCCATAATGGTTGTGTGCCTCCTTTTTATAATGGTTTATTATATCTGAATAGTTGATTTATTGTGTGATGGATTGCAGGAAATCTTTCAACAGGGAATAGAGCTTGACACTATGTACGGCATAGCTGCCGTGATCCTCCCCGGGTACGATCACCAGGGTGGAATCTGGGATGTTTGCCGCGATCTTCCGGGTCACTTTCTCCCGTATGATATCCTTTTCGCCTGCCAGCACCAGGGTAGGAACGTTAATCTGTGCCAATTGTTCCACAGAAATATGGGGTTCCTCAAGCAGCAGCCGTGTAAATTCACATGGATTGTTCTTATGCTCCTTTTTGACCCGGCGAAGGTCGCTGCCCCTTAAATCAGAAGGCTCCAGGTTGGCGCCGCTGATCATGAGGGCGGCCAGTTTACTGGGATATTGGATTGCCAGCAGCAGTCCCACAATACCGCCGTCGCTAAAACCATAGAACAGAGGGGACTTCAGGGATAAGGCGTCAATAAAAGCAGCCATGTCCGCCGCCATATCCTCATAGTGGAGTTCCTTGGGAGTGGCAGACTTTCCGTGGCCTCTGGAATCAATGGCATATACGGTGTAATCCTCTGCCAGCTTGGGAATCAGTTCATCGAAAATCTCGTGACTCTCGCCATTGCCGTGTACCAGAAGAAAGGGGGTCTCTCCCTCCCCGTGCTTCTCATAGTACAGGATCTGACTGTTCAACTGAATATACATAGAGATACGCTTCCTTTATGAATGGGTGAAATTTATTGCTGGTAATTACTACTCATGCAGAGTGTAACATTTTGGAAGGAAAATTGCAATTCTTGAATTTCTGTTTTTGGCAGAGGATATATAACGAAACAAAGGCGCATACCTGCTACTATTATAATTTCATAGTTCTCTCCGCGGGCTTGCAGGCATACGCCATATAGCCTTGAGCCGGTGCGTATAAATCCCGCTGTCGCCAGAGTATCATAGGTTTTCTGTTTTTTTTGTTTCGACAATCCGATAGTGTATGTCCGCTTGTCACGCGACATGCGGACATACACTAAGGATTGTTCGAACGTTAAAAAAACAGAAATCATCACAGATGATACTCGGCGACTGCTGGGATTTCAGCACAAGGCTTGCAGCTATATGGTGTATGCCTGCAAGCTGCGGAGAAAAATGAATGATTTAAATGGTAGCAGTATGAGCCTGGTTAGTTATATATCCTCTGCAGAAAACCGAAATTCTGTCTGCAATGTTATGGTAACGGACAAAAGAAAAGCTTATAATAAAGTGTATCAGGGAGGTAATGTTTTTATGAGAATTTTTCATTTATCGGATTTACATATCGGATTGCGCCTGCTTCATCAGGATCTGCGGGAGGATCAGGAGCATATGTTCTAGCAGATTGAGCCGAACAATGGAAAAACATTGCCCTGCGATACAGACAGTCTGAAAAAGGAATATGAGAGCCTTGCACAACGCAATCAGGAGATAGATGATACTTTCATCAGTTTATATGTGAATAAGGCAAAGGGAATATTTACGGAAAGGTGTTTCCTAAAGCTGAAGGACGCAATGGAAAAGGAGCAGGAAAGCAACCAGAACTATATACAGGAAATAGCGGCACTTATCAGTGAGGAGGAACATTCAGAGTGAGATGTGCAAATGTTTATGGGGGAAATTAGGCGTTATGCTGCCATTACGGAGCTTGACGAAACAGTTTTAAACCGACTGATTAACTGTATACTGATGGGTGAGCCTAAGAAAGTTGACGGGATAAGGACACAGGAAGTAAGGATTGTGTATAATTTTGTCGAGGAACTGCAAAATAATAGAGTATTGTGCTATGTAACTGATAATAATAACCATGAGAGCAGAGATCCGAGAGAGTCCCTGCTTTTATGTGCAAAAAAATAATTAGGCAATCAGCTCATTATATGGCAATGTGTGAAGAATCGTGTTATAATTCTGATGCTGAACAATTCGGCAAATTAGGACTGTGTGAGGTAGAGAGTGACAAAAAAGAATATTTGTATTGCAACTATAATCTGACATTATAGTTAAAGAGTGATATTCGTAAATTTTATTATTAAGAGGGGAGATATTGATGAAATTAATACACTGTGCAGATTTACATTTGGATTCTAAAATGGATACTAATTTAGATAAGGAAAGTGCAAAAGAGAGAAAAGGAGAAATATTGCACACTTTCGAGCGGATGATTATGTACGCTGCTCAAAATGAGATATCAGCTATTCTAATCGCTGGTGATATGTTTGATGTAAAGAATATTTCTGCAACCACCAGAAATGTAGTTCTACATAATATTGTCGAACATCCAAAGATAACTTTCTATTATTTGAGAGGAAATCATGATAATGACAATTTCCTTTCGGGATTGGAAGATGTTCCAGAGAATTTGAAAATGTTTGATTCCAAATGGACTTCTTATGACGAAGCTGAAGGAAGGGTTTCTATTTCGGGAATAGAATTGTCAGACGAGAATGCAGAATCAGCTTACATATCGCTTGTATTGGATTCTAAAAAGTTTAATATAGTGATGCTCCATGGACAAGAGTCAAAAAGTGCCGTAAAAGATAGGGCAGAAATCATTAATCTGAAAGCGCTAAGAAATAAAGGGATAGATTATCTTGCATTAGGTCATATTCATATGCACAAAATGGAGAAACTTGATGCAAGAGGAACATACTGTTATGCGGGATGTCTTGAAGGAAGAGGCTTTGATGAGTGTGGGGAACATGGTTTTGTTGTGCTTGATGTAGATGAGGATACAGGAAAGTATACGCATGAATTTGTCCAATTTGCGCAGAGAAAGCTATATACAGTCAATGTTGATGTAACAGATTGTCGGACAACTGCTGAGATGGTATCAAAAGCAACAGCGGATTTGGAGAATGCAGGATGTGACGGTGAGGGATTGGTCAAAATCGTACTGGAAGGTATGCTTGATGTTGAGTGTGAAAAAGATATTGTATATTTTCAATCTCGATTTAGACAATGCTTTTATTATGTGAAAGTATACGATGAAACTAGGCTTAAGATTGATGTCAGCGATTACATGTTGGATGAGTCGTTGAAAGGGGAGTATGTGCGCCAAGTAATGGAAGATGAGTCCATTTCTGAAGAAGATAAAAAGATAATAATCCGGTATGGTTTGCAGGCAATTGCTGGAGAGGAGGTGCAGTAGTTTTGAAAATTTTATCTTGTCATATAGAAAATTTCGGGAAAATTCATGATTATTCTATGAATTTTTGTGATGGAGCAAATATTATTTGTGAAGAGAATGGTTGGGGAAAAAGCACCTTTGTAGCTTTTATCCGGGCTATGTTTTATGGACTTGAAGGAGATCGGAAAAAAAGTATTGAACAAAATGAGCGTAAGAGATATAAGCCATGGCAGGGCGGGGTTTTTGGTGGACAACTTGTGTTTGAAATTCAAGGAAAAAAGTATTTGATTTCAAGAGTATTTAAAGATAAAGAAACAAATGACGAATTTGAACTTCGAGATGTCACCACGAATCTTCCTGCTAAAGAATATACCAGTAGAATCGGGGAAGAAATCTTTAAGATAAACAGAGAGTCTTTTGTAAGGACAGTTTTTATCGAACAAAACCGATGTGAAACTTCACCGACAGATGACATTAACGCAAAGATTGGGCAGCTTGCGGATAATTCAAATGATTTGAATAATTTTGAAGCAGCAACCGCAAAACTCACAGAAATTGCAAATAAATTGAATCCAAATCGTTCTACTGGCTCTATATCGAAAAGGAGCGACGAAATTGCCAAGTATGAAAGAAGTGTAAAAGGCGGAGAAGGAATCTCTGACAGTATTAAGCTGTATCAAAAGAAGCTTCATGACGAGGAAGTTACTCAAGAGAGACTTAAGGAGCAGATGAAAAAAGTTGGAGAAATACAGAAGAAAGTTTCTGAACAGCAATCTATAATGGCAAAGAAGTCTGAATGGGATAGACTTAAAAGAACCGTTGATAGGAGAATGAAAGAGAAAGAAACTTACGAGCAGAAATTCCCTGGAAATATTCCGGTTTTGGAGGATGTGAAAAAGAAGATATTAGAATGTAATGATATGGATAGAACTTATGATAGAGTGGCAATGTATCATATTACGCAAATGGAAAAGGACGAGCTTGCTTCACTAGCGAATACGTTTGCTCAGGGGACACCCTCAGATGAAGATTTTGATGAGAAGTTTAGTGAGGCTAAAACGTTTAGAGATTTAAGTCAAGAGCATACTTCTGAACAAATAAGCTCTACTGAAAAGGAAAGACTTGATGAACTGGAACCGTATTTTGTAAATGAATTGGAAAGTGTAACTTTTGTTGTTGGAAAATGGAATAATAGAAATACAAGGAAAGCCGCTTTGCCATCGAAGCAGGCCGCGCTTATGGCATTAAAGGCATCTATGGAAAACCAAAGACCACGGCAATCAAAAAAGATATCCCTTCTTTTGATTATTGGGATAGTTCTTGTCATGGCAGGGTTGTTTGTTGCTATTACAGCATCTCCTGTAGTAGGTATAATAATAGTGATTGCGGGAGCCGGAGTTGCTGTTGCGGGCATATTGGGCAACAAGAAAGTGGCGTCGGCACAGACAGGTGTTTCTCCAGAGCTTGAAAATTTGAGACGAACCATTGAAGAAGATGAAGATTTTGTTACCAAAATAGATGAAGAGGTAGCTGTCTATCTTATGGCACATGGTAAAAGCTTTAATGAGGATACCGTGTCTGTTGTTTTACAGGAGATTATTGCAGAATCTGTTGAGTATTCTTCCTTAAAGAAAAAAAGTCAAAAATCTTTGAACAGTACAAAGGCAATGGATTTAGAGAATTTGCGGCAATCTCTCGGAACTTTTCTTGGCAAATATGGAATCGCATCCGCTGATTCAAAATTTGTTGATGATTTATATATACTTAAAAGTAGAGCAGCCAGGTACAAGGAATTAAGAAATAAACAGGAAAATTTAGAAAAGGCCGAAAAGGAATATGAAGCACTTAGAAAAGAGATCATTTCATTTTTGAATGAATATAGTTACGTAGCATCCGATAATGTTTCTTTACAACTCAGTGATATCCGGGATTCTGTAGTTGATTATCAAGATTGTATGAAAACCTTAGAAGATGCGAGGAAAGAACTTGAACAATTTGAAACAGAAAATACGATTTCTGCATTAAATGAAATCCAAATAGATGAATCTCTTCCAACGCTTGAAAATCTGAATCAGATAATTCAGCAACTCACAGAAGATAGAGAAAATGTTCATAATAATATAACCAGTTATAATAAGACGCTTGAAAATTTTCAGGAAGAGTATGATGAGTGGGAACAAAACTGTGCAAAGTTGAAAGAACTAAAATCCTTACAATTCATGGAGAAGAAAAAGTATGAATATGTCAGTATGGCAAAGAAAAAATTAGAATTGGCAAAAGAAGTTATGACAGCAAAATATGCCGATCCAATATTTCAGGGCTTTAGCCAATACTATGAGATGATTTCCGGTAATGAAGCGGTTCACTTTCATATTGATGCAAATACAACAGTTACTGTAGATGAATTGGGCAAACAGCGAGATACAAATACCCTCAGTTCTGGGTATAGAGATCTTATTGGAATTTGTCTCAGGGTAGCGCTTGTTGATGCTATGTATCAGGAGGAAGAACCGCCTCTCATAATGGATGATCCATTTGCTAACTTTGATGACAAAAAAGTTAATGCGGGTATGGATTTTGTAGAAAAGCTTGCGGAAAAGTATCAGATTATCTATTTTACCTGTAGCGCTTCAAGAGGATAAACACTTTCTGTCATAAAACAGATGTCAAGATAAACATTGGGAATATTTTTTGAAGAAGGAGTTGGCATATTAAGCATACAAAATAGAGATACTATTGTATAATCCCAAAAGTATCTAAGAGAGCAGAGATTCGAGAGAGTCCCTGCTTTTTTTGCGCAAAAATAATTTCACCGCTTGACAATATTGCATAGAAGCCATGCAAGATGGAATATTTTCGCTTGATTTGGGGGAAGGTAGTGCTATAATGGGCTAGGTATGGAGGTGGAACAATGCGGTACTTGAAACAATTTGGCATAATCCTGTTCATTTCCTGTATGGGCGAGCTGATGCACTGGCTGATTCCGCTGCCCGTCCCTGCAAGTATATACGGAATCGTGTTCCTGTTATTGGCTTTGATTACGGGAATACTGAAATTAAGCGATGTAAAAGAGGTATCGGTATTTCTGATTGAAATTTTGCCGGTTATATTTATCCCGGCAGCAGTGGGGCTTATGACCTCATGGAAGGCGATCCGTCCGCGGCTGATCCTCTATATTGTCATCACAGTAGTTTCTCTGGTGGCGGTCATGGCGGTTTCGGGAAGGATTACCCAGGCGGTCATAAGGAAAGGAAGGAAGAAGAAATGAGCGATTTTATCAGGGATTCAGCATATTGCGGCATGGTGTTAAGTCTGATCGCCTATGGAATTGGATGGTTGATCAACCGCAAAACAGGTAAAGCGTTCTGCAATCCCCTGTTGATCGCTATTATTCTGACCATAGCAGTGCTGGCAGTGGGGCACATTGATTATGATATCTATTATTCCAGTGCCCAATATCTGGGCTGGCTGCTCACCCCGGCAACGGTGTGTCTTGCAGTTCCGTTATATGAGAAGCTGGAACTGTTAAAATCAGATTGGAAGGCGATCTTTTCGGGTATTCTGTCAGGAGTGCTGACAAGCCTTGTGTGTGTGCTTGCCATGTCTATAGCATTTGGACTTACTCATGAAGAATATGTGACATTTCTGCCTAAATCCATTACGACAGCCATCGGCATTGGTATTTCGGAGGAGATGGGGGGATATGTCAATCTGACGGCAGCGGTGATCATTATTACCGGGGTTCTGGGAAATGTTATGGCGCCGTTATTGTGCAGGCTGTTTCGGATCACGGAGCCTGTGGCAAAGGGAATTGCCATAGGAACCTCAGCCCATGCCGTGGGGACGGCAAAGGCAATGGAGATGGGGGAAGTGGAAGGCGCTATGAGCAGCCTGTCCATAGCGGTTGCAGGAATTGTGACCGTTGTCGGCGTATCGGTTTTTGCACAGTTTTATTAGAGGGCTTCCGGGCATGATACCGGAGGTCTTTTTTATGCGAAGGAGGGGTAACGCTGCCAGTGATATGAAAAAATAGCAATACAGAATATAAAATATGTGCAATTTAACATATTTTATGTAGTTGTCTGTGTTGATTTTGGTCATTTTTTTCGATATAATATGTATGAATAAATATAATATAGTGGATTGCATATGAGGATGTATGAGGATACAAATAGATTTCAAGAAAAATTATAAAATTTATCTGTATTTTGGGATTATATTTATCGTATTTATGTTTACACGGCTGTACTGTATCACATCAATACCCAATGGGATGCATATAGATGAGGTTTCCATGGGGTATAATGTATGGTCCTTATCAGAATTTGGGACAGATCGCTATAATGTCAGCTATCCGGTATATTTTAGCAATGCCGGGAGCGGGCAGAGCAGCCTGTATGTCTATACCGCTGTTCTTCTGGCTAAATTGTTCGGTTACAGCCTGCTCACGTTACGTCTGCCTGCCGTATTGTTCGGCATACTATTACTTGTATTCGGAACAAAGACAGCATATGAGATTTCCGGTATGCGCTGTGCCGCGTTCACAGCATTTTTCATTACTACACTGCCCTTTTTCATTATGTCAGAGCGCTGGGCATTTGACTGTAATGCAATGCTTCCGATGTTTGTAATGGCATTCTATTTTTTCATTAAGCTATTGAAAACCAACAAGACGAAGTACGCGTTTTTTGCGGGTATCGGTTTTGCGCTGACCTTGTATTCTTATATTCTGGCGTTTATTGTAGTCCCCGTTTTTCTGTGTATTGCGGTGATATATTGTCTGGCGTTTCATAAGCTGTCTTACAAGAATCTGGGGATTGCTGCCATCAGCGGACTGATCTGTGCACTGCCGATACTGTTATATATTCTTGTCATTATTGGTATTCTGCCGGAATTTCAGATAGGCCCGGTCAGTGTGACGGCAGCCAGTGCCGAAAGAATGTCTGAACTGGCGTGGGCGGGACAGTCGATATCCGATATCTGGCAGAACCTAAAACTTCTGACCACCTATGACAATTACAGCTTTACGGCAAACGATAAATACGGTGTGGGATACATGAATGGGATTTATATTTTGGGCTTTAAACTGTATGTGTTTCCCATTTTGCTGCTTGCGGCATTTGCCGTTCTGACAGTTGTCCATATATATCGGATCATCAAGCATAAAGCATTTTGTTATGAATTGTTGATGGTGTGTTATATCATATCCGGTCTGGCGCCGATGCTGTTTCTGGAGCAGTTTGCCATTTACAGATATAATGCCGTGTTTTTTGGTCTTGTTTATGCGTTGGCATATCTCTTTGATCTGCTGTGGCAGCATAAAGTCCGGGTGGTGTGCTATCTGTTTTTTGCATTATCCGTCTATAATTTCGGCAGTTATACCGTATATGTGTTCAGTGGAGCTTTTTCTGCGGATTATCAGGCGTTAGCATACTTTGACCAGGATCTGATGGATATCTGCGAGAAGACGGATTTTGGTGCATACGATGCGGTGTATATTGACGATACAGCCACATACAATACAGGGCTGATCGTTTCTTATGCGATGCGTATCACGCCGGAGGATGCGGCGGATGAGATTCAAAATATAGATACCCGGAATATGATCGTTCGGAATGTCCATATGGGTATCCCAGATGAGATCGATCCGGATGAAAATGCATTGTATCTGATCCGGGATATCAATGCGGACACTTCATTTTATACAACCACTTATGAGCAGACACGCTTGTGGGAGAGTCTGGTCCATAACAATGAGATCAGGGAGATGCTGATGGAGGCAGGATCTGATTATGTAATAGATAACAATTATTATCTGATAGAAAGCACACCAAGATAAAGAAATATATTGGATGAAGTATAATGCTTACAGTAGCTGGTCATCGAATATGATATCTTTCAGTCAGACAGTAAGAGCATTATGAAAAAACACCATCTGTCACGGGGGCGTATTCACCCTCCGTGTCAGATGGTATTTGATATCTAAGGTTTATTTATTCGGGGCAGAGCGGATGTATCCGCATATAACATCTGCGCAGGTCTCAAGACCGGCGGAGCTGTCTACCAGAAGTTCATAATTCTGACGTTCTCCCCAGGTGTTTCCGGAGATATTTCTGTAATATGCAGCTCTTGCTTCGTCGGAACGATGGATGTTCTTCTCCGCAGTTTCCGGATCGTCTCCGTAGACCTCCATAACACGCTGTATCTTAAATTCCTTTGGTGCATAGATAAAGATTCGGATCACATCGGGATAATCACGGAGAATAAAGTCTGCGGCTCTTCCGACGATCACACAGCTTCCGTTGTCAGCGATCTTGCGTATGACTTTATCCTGTGCGATCACGGCCTGCTGCACTACGTTAGTGCTCAAATACAGATCATGCATCAGCGTAGGTGAATTGGCGTTAAGATCAGAAATAAATTCTTTGTCTAATCCGCTTTCCTGAGCGGCAAGCGCTGTCATTTCCTTATAATAGAATGGAATCCCCAGCTTCTCTGCAACAATCTTGCCAATCTGTTTGCCGGAAGAACCATGTTCTCTGGCAATTGTAATAATAACGCCTTTGTGGCTGGTCTTGATCACAGCGTTGCTTTCTTCGGCTGCCTTATCCGATACAGATTTGCCCGTCAGGGTTTTCATATAGGAAACCGTCAGAGCGGCAGCTACGATCATAGCAATCAAATCGGCAATAGGCGCAGCGAACAGGATTCCTTCAATCCCATAGAAGCGAGGGAGTATAAGGATCAGCGGGATAAAGCAGATGATATCCCGGATCATGGAGGAGATCACTGCCTGGGCCGGCTTTCCTACCGCCTGGAAGAAAATGGAGGTCATTTTTATGGTGCAGGTGAAGGTGACCAGTGCGAGGAAGATACGGAAAGTTTTTTCCGCAAAAATCCAATAATCTTCGGGATTTGGGATGTTTGTAGGCTGTCCGAATATTCCCACAACTGCCTGAGGAGCCAGCTCGAACAGCAATGTGGAAGCCAATCCGATGATGATGGTACACATAAGGATGGATTTGTATAACTGCCGGACCCTGTCATATTTCCTGGCGCCGATATTGTAGCCGATGATTGGCTGGCATCCAAGCACGATGCCCACTACCAGGTTGATGACAACAGTAAAAACTTTGCTTTCGATTCCGATAATGGCAATGGGGATGTCCACGCCATAGTGGGAAAGACTTCCGTATTTTGCCAGCATGATGTTGCAGACCAGTGAGATAATAACGATGGTCATCTGCGTAATAAATGAGGAAGTCCCCAGTTTTAATGCGCTGGAAAAGGCTTTAAAATCCGGCACAAAGCTTTTGAGCGTCAGCTTGAAGGTCTTCGTGTGGAAGAAATAGAGAAAGCTGATCACGAAGGAAACGCATTGTCCGATGATGGTTGCAAGGGCGGCGCCAGTCATTCCCCAGCGCATACCGAAAATAAATACAGGGTCCAGGATAATGTTGACGATGGCGCCCAACAGCATGGAAGCCATGGATATTGCAGGACTTCCGTCTGCACGGATCACGGCGTTCATCATATTGGACAGCATATATACCGGGAAGAACGCTAAAATAATGTTGAAATATTCCACTGCCATGCCAATGCTGTTTTCCGATGCACCGAACAGCGTCAGAAGCTGTGTTTTCAGCGGGAAAAAGATTGCCATGAGCACAAGGCTTGCGAAAAGAGTTATGACAATGCCGGTGCCGATAGCCTTGTGGGCAGATTGCGTATCCTTCCTGCCCTGACAGATGTTGAGGTAAGCGGCACATCCGTCACCGAAGCACCAGGCAAATGCCTGGGCAATAATAAAAATTGGAAATACCACGCCGGTGGCTGCATTTCCAAGAGCGCTCAGTTCGCTGTTGCCAATGAAGATCTGGTCTACGATATTGTAGAGCGCGCTGACCAGAAGCGAGAGCACGCAGGGAATAGAAAACTTCAGCATCAGCTTGGAGATTTTCTCAGTCCCTAAGAATTGGGTGTTTTCTGACTGATTCATGTTATAAATTCCTCCTGAAAAAAATATTTGGAGTCTTTATCAGAGAGAAAGCTGCCTGAAAACTACGAAGAACTCAAAAAAATAAGAGCGCAGAATCGTCGTGATTCTACGCTCTTTCAGCTGTTCGACTTGAGTATATTATCGCAAATTGCCTGATTTGTCAAGCAGTTTTAAACTGTGAAATGAAACGGTTGGTCCTCTTCATTAAGAAATACGCAATGATGGAAGTTGCGATTTCTGCCAGGAGAAAGGTGATCCATATGATCCACCCGGTTATCTGGAAGCGTAATGTGATCTGGGCAAATCCCCACGCAACCGGCAACACAAAGATAAGCTGTCTTCCGAAAGAGACTGTAAGGGATGCCAGGCCTTTGTTTAAAGCCTGAAATACGCCTTGCAGCGCAATGTTGATTCCTGCAAATAAGAAGCTGATAGATATGATCCGCATGGCGCCTATAAAGGCGGTTTCTGTCTCACCGGATAAACGGAATAAAGACCCGAAAGGCAATGCCAGGGCTTCGGCGGCAACTGTTCCGGCCACCATGATCATAAGGGTATAGAGGAGCCCGTATTTGATGCCGTCACGTATACGTTTTTGATTTCCCATGCCATATGCGAATGATACGATGGGTGTAATGGCATCGCGCAGGCCGAATGCCGCAAATAAGATAAACTGCTGGATCTTATAGAACAGACCGTATGCAGTTACCATAGCTTCGCTGACAGACACTAAAATAATGTTAAGTCCGTAAGTCATTACAGACATCAGCGCCTGGGCAATGATTGCCGGCAGACCTACGGCGTAGATGCCTTTGATAACGTCCGCAGATGGCTTTAGGTATTGTAGATCCTTTGGAATATTTTTGTTTGCGGTAAGGTGAAACAGGAAGGCAAGAAGCCATGATACACATTGTCCGATAACGGTTGCAAAGGCGGCGCCTGTTGCCCCCATTTCGGGGCAGCCGAGCCAGCCGTAGATCATAATGGGATCCAATATGATATTGGTAACTGCACCTGCAATCTGTGCAATGGTGGAATACATGGAATGTCCCGACGCCTGCAGCAGCTTTTCATAAATGGCAAAGAAGATTACGCCGGGGGAAGCAACGCAGCAGATGGTCAGATAGTTGACAGCCATATCATATACAAGTTGGTTTGCGGTTTGTGTTGCGATATAGAATCGAACGCCGAATATACCAAACAGTAAAAATACAAGATAGATAACAATGGCAAGAAACTGTGCGTTTCCGGCAACCTTACCTGCCTTGTTTTTGTCGCCCAGCCCCAGATTCTGGGCTACGAGCACATTCGTTCCGATTCCGGTTCCAATTCCGATTGCTACCATAAGCATCTGAAACGGAAAAGCAAGCGTGAGCGCGTTCAGAGCAGCTTCCCCGTTCTGCGCCATATTGGAAATAAAAGCGCTGTCGACGATATTGTAAAGTGCCTGAAGCACCATGGATATGATCATGGGCACGCCCATGGCAAGCATTAGCTTTTTGACAGGCATCACCGCCATTTTATCATTTTTTTCAAATTGTTCCATGAATCTGTAAACCTCCTTACTGATAATTGGCATAAAAAAAGAGCGTGTGGCAACTGGTTTTACGCAGAAATGCTACACGCTGTTTTTAAAATATATCATGTATATTTTTGATTTGTCAAGAGACAAATTTACCTGACAAGCTGTTGCCAGGGGGAGTTTTAAATGGTATTGGAGCGAATCCATATACACAGACAAAAGGAAGGGAAAAGACTGAAAAGTCAGGCGGGGATTTTTTGAAAAAGATGATGAAGTGCGTCAACGCAGGCGGACAAAAGGTATCTCTGGGTTCCGATGCCCTGATGTCTTATGCGAGCCCCCAGACAGGCGAGTCGGTGAATATTTATAATGCAGAGTCTTATGGAACATGTCGAAAGAAATCAGGAAACGAAAACAGATATCATTGGTTTGCCCCTGAAGCGGATACCGTATTGGATGAGCGAACAGGTGAAGGGATAATCCCTTTGCCTGCTTTTTTATATTTATTTTCATATTGACATGGTAGGAAAATAGGGGTATTATACCCTGTATAGGATTTGAGTACGTCATAAAGGAGAAACAGAAGAGATATGAAACACACACATTTTCATTCAGACAATCCTGCGCATATTCATAACCACAGAGCATTGATAGGTTTTGATAAACATGGTATTCCCGCCATTGTTGCAGAGTCGGATCATGGGGACAGCAACGACCCGCAGGCATTTATCCGTGACTACATGGACGCGGTGAATGAATACAAAAAAACATTTCCTTCCAAACAGGAGGTGATAAATCAGACTCCAGATCCGGCAGTACGCGAAATGATCCTGCGTGCGGAGCAGTTGGGGATCGATACGGCATTTGACCGGTTTGACAAGCAGAAACCACAGTGTAATTTTGGCCTTGCCGGAGTCTGTTGTAAGATTTGCAACATGGGGCCTTGCCACATTACAGCCAAGAGTCCTAAGGGGGTCTGCGGCGCGGATGCGGATCTTATTGTTGCCAGGAATCTGCTGCGTTCGGCAGCTGCCGGAGCGGCGCAGCACGGCATGCATGCGCGAGAGGTTATCCTGTCTCTGAAATGGGCTGCGGAAGGGAAATTGGATATTCCTATCATGGGAGAACAGAAGATTCGCAGTACGGCAGAGGCGTTTGGCATTCAGACAAAGCGCCGACAGCTGAAACATATCGCCAGCGACCTTGCAGATGCGTTATTGGAAGATATGTCGCGTACGGTTCCTGACGACTACAGGACGATACGCGCCTGCGCCGCGCCGGAACGCCAGAAAGTATGGGAGGAGTTGGATATTATTCCCATCAGCGCCTATCACGAAGTGTTTGAGGCTTATCACAAATCCGGCTGTGCTACAGACGGAGACTGGAAGAGTATCATGCAGCAGTTCCTCCGCTGCGGTCTGGCATTTACATATTCCGGCGTTGTAGGCGCATCAATTGCTACAGACGGTCTTTTTGGTGTTGGTGACAGGGTTACCTCGAAAGTAAATATCGGTGCATTAAAAAAGGGCTATGTGAATATCGCAGTTCACGGACATCTACCGACACTGGTAAGCGAGATCGTAAAAGTGGGTCATGAAGAGAAGTTCCTGGAACTGGCTAAGTCCAAGGGGGCAAAAGGAATACAGTTCTATGGCATCTGTTGCTCCGGTTTGTCGAATCTGTATCGGACCAACGGAGTCATTCCTCTTTCGAATGCGGTGTCCGCAGAACTTGTGCTTGGAACCGGCGCGCTGGACCTCTGGGTAGCGGACGTACAGGATGTGTTTCCCGCTATCATGGATGTTGCCCGCTGTTTCAAAACTGTGGTGGTCACAACCAGCGAATCCGCAAGACTTCCCGGGGCAGAGCGATATGAATATGATCATCATCATTCCAATATCGGAGAGACAAGGGCTCTGGCGGAGAAGATTGTAACAAGGGCGATTGAGAGTTTTGAAGCACGCAAAGGCATACCGGTTTATATTCCGTCCTATGAGGTTGAGGCAGAGGTTGGTTTTTCTGTTGAGTATGTCTGCAAACACTTTGGAAGCTTTCAGCCGCTGGCGGACGCAATAAAGGAAGGAAAAATTCTTGGCGTAGTCAATATGGTAGGCTGCAGCAACCCCAAGGTCTTATATGAGAAAGCAGTCATTGATGTGGCGGATGTCCTACTTAAGAACAATATTCTGATACTTACCAACGGGTGTGCATCCTTCCCATTGATGAAAATGGGATATTGTAATACGGGTGCGCTTGAAAAGTGTGGCGACAGTATGAAAGAATTCCTGACTCCTAATCTCCCGCCGGTATGGCATGTGGGAGAGTGTATTGACAATACGCGTTCCTCTGGTATTTTTGGCGGCATCGCAGGAGCGGTTGGAAAAAATCTGCCTGAACTGCCATTTGCCTTCTGCTCTCCGGAGTGGGGAAATGAAAAGGGCATAGATGCAGCATTGGGGTTCCGTTTGAACGGCATCAGCTCCTATCATTGTGTAGAAGCACAGATTTACGGTTCCCAAAATGTGATAGAGTTCCTTAAGCTTGGAACAAAAGAAACGCTCGGGTCAACCATGAACGTTGACGTTGATCCGGTTTCGCTTGGACAGAAGATCGTTCAGGATATGATTGCTAAGCGAAAAGTGCTTGGATGGAATTAAAGGAAACAGAGAAAGAGGGGTTTCATTATGAGAAAAAATATAGTTGCATTACTTGTTGTTATGATTTTATCTGCAAATCTTTTCTACGGCTGCGGCAGCAGTTCAGATCTGGCTGTAAACAAGGCCTCAACAGAGTCTGCGAAAAGCGGCGATAAAAAGACCGTAACCATCGGATATCTTCCGATCACTCATGCACTTGCGGTTTTTGCGGAAAAGGAGCTGCTGGACAGTGAAGATGGCGATATCACGATCAAACTGGAAAAGTTCAGTTCCTGGTCTGATCTGATGGATGCGCTTAATTCTGGAAGTATTGACGGAGCATCTGTTCTGATTGAGCTTGCTATGGGTGCGAGATCACAGGGGATTGACCTGAAGGCGGTTGCGTTGGGGCATAAAGATGGAAATGTGATCGTAACATCGGAAGAGATTCAGACCGCAGCCGATCTTAAAGGAAAGACAATTGCCATTCCATCCACCCAGTCCTCTCATAACATCCTTGTGCAGGAGGCGCTTGCCGGGGCAGGACTGACAATTGACGATATCAATGTGGTTCAGTTGTCTCCGACAGAAATGCCTTCTTCTCTTGCCAGCGGCTCTATAGACGGTTACTGTGTTGCAGAGCCATTTGGTGCACAGGCGGTATCTCAGGGCTTTGGGCATGTTCTTTATTATTCAGAGGATCTCTGGGAAGATTCTTTTTGCTGTGGTCTGGTTTTGCATGAGTCTGCAATCGAGTCTCTTGGTTCGGATGCGGTGAATACGCTGATTGAAAAATATTATGAAGCGGGAAGTTCGCTTCATGCAGATGATGCGCAGACGATAGCGGAATCCTATCTCGGACAGGATGAGGAAGTGCTTCAGACCTCACTCCAGTGGATTCATTATGATGATCTTGAGATTACCCCAGAAGGGTATCAGGTGCTGTATGACAAGGTAATAGAATACGGTATCAATGATAATCCGCCAACTTATGAAGAATTTGTGTATCAGGCGGAGTAAATCGGAGGAGTGCCAATGAAAAGAATAATATCCATAAAAAACGTTGTGATATCCTTTGCCATCTTACTGCTCCTTTGGCAGCTGGTATCAACATTCAGCGGTGTAAATCCCGTGTTGTTCCCGCCTCCGGTAAAGGTTCTGCAGGCATTTAGGGAACTGATCGCAACAGGGTTGAAGGGCAGTGCATCAGATACTGCTTTGATGGGGCATATTGCTGCAAGTCTGAAACGGTTTCTTACAGGGTATATAGCATCTGCTGTCATAGCGATTCTTTTGGGGCTGATTTTCGGATGGTTTCCGAAAGTATTTGCATATGTGAATCCGGTGATCCAGGTCATCCGGCCCATCGCACCGGTGGCATGGCTGCCGTTCCTTGTTCTGCTTGTGGGGATCGGAGATGTTCCGGCTATAGCGATCATTTTTATTGCAGGCTTCTTCCCTATCCTGCTTTCCACGGTAACAGCCGTTAAAAGTATGGATCCCATCTACTTAAAAGTAGCGAGGAATTTTAATCTGAACCAGTCCCAGACATTGAGGAAGATTGTCTTTCCTTCTGTGTTTCCGCAGATCATAGCAAGTCTTCACCAGGCGCTCAGTACATGTTGGATCTTTCTTGTGTCCGGGGAGATGGTGGGAGCCCAGTCCGGTCTTGGATTTCTGATCATGGATTCCAAGAACTGCATCCGCGCGGACGCCCTTCTGGCAACAATGATCACCATCGGTGTGATCGGATTGCTGCTTGATATACTCATTGGAGTCGTTGAGAAGATGATCGCCAAGAAATGGGGACTGGGTATTGTAAAGTATGTGAACGAAGGGGGCGAGTAAAGTGGCATATATCGAAATCGATCATGTAACAACAACATACGGCAATGGAAAAAATGTAGTTACTGCTCTGGAAGATGTGTCTCTCAGTATTGAGAAAGGAGAATTCATCTGTCTGATCGGTCCGTCAGGCTGCGGCAAAACCACGTTGCTGAATGCTATTGCAGGGTTTGAGAAGATATCCAGCGGCAGCATTACCATTGATGGGAAACCAGTAACAAAGCCGCGGATAGAATATATCACTATTTTTCAAAATTATGGTCTCCTTCCATGGCGAACTGTGCAGAAAAACGTAGAATTCGGAATGGAAAAGCGAAGGATTCCAAAAGAGGACCGCTCTGAGGCGGCAAGGAGATACATAAAGCAGGTTGGTCTTGAAGGCTTTGAAGACAGGTATCCGCATCAGCTGTCTGGCGGACAGCAACAGCGAGTGGCTATTGCCCGGGCACTTGCCGTAGAGCCTGACATATTGTTTATGGATGAGCCGTTTGGTGCGCTGGACGCAATTACCAGAATGAAGCTTCAGGATGATGTGATGGAATTATCTAAAACAGAGAAGAAGACGATTATTTTTGTGACACATGACATAGAAGAGGCGGTTTTTCTTGCAGACAGGATCATTATACTTGGAGCAGATCCAGGACACATCAAGGGGATTGCAACGGTACAGCTCTCCAAAGGTCATGACAGAACTTCGGATGTATTTATTCAGGGGAGGGATAAAGTATTCGAACTGCTTGATATGAAACACAGAACAGAGGATCCTATCGAATATTATATTTAAGGGATAATATTATCAAGAATGTAAAAAAGATAGAAGCTCACGCGAGGATGGCAAAATCGGCTATGGTGTTGATGATGCGGCGCCGAAACGGAAATGTGACTCTCGTTTTGGCATCTCTGACATATAGTATAAAGAATCATAAATTATAAAGGTATGCCAAGAGATGAGAGAATATGTAACTTTATCATTAGAGACACATCTTTTTTTCGCAAGGATCATGAAGGAGCATTCCTTATTCCTGCAGGCCGGATTTCCGGCGAAGGAAACAGGGTTTATCCAGCGTGCGAATCAGTTCCGGGAAGAATTTGAGGATGGACTTAGACGGACGGTAAAGCTTGCGGACGGTATGGTAAGCGAATCGGTTTTAAATTCCGGGGAGGTGGTAACCGAATTTACACAAAAAGCGGAATGCCAGACCGGAAAGCTGACAGGAATTCCCATCGAAATAAGGATTACAGAGGCGGAGGAACGGCTTCGCACCGGAAATTGTAGGATAGTAAACAGGGAAATCGTTTCTCATGTAAGAAGACTGAACCGACAGATGCTAAAAAGTCTGAATGGATTGATTTCTTTTAAGGAAGAGATCTTAAGGGAAGTGACAAGGTGCAGGCTTTATACGGCCAACTATCCGCTGCTGATCGAGCATATTCTGCGGGAGGCAAAAATGTACCGTCAGATGATTTTGGAGCTGGAGAACAGAGGCAGGATATCTGCACCTGATCTAAAGAATCTGGAAATATTCTGGAATCAGATTATGATGGAACATGCCCAGTTTATTCGGGGACTTTTGGACCCGACAGAGTGTGAACTGATGGAAAAGGCCAACGGATTTGCCGAAGACTATTGCCGCCTGTTGGAAGAGGCGAGAGAACAGGATGCGAAGGCGATGAATACTCTGACCGCGAGAACCTTACAGACAACAAAGCAGTATCAGCAGTTTAAGACGGCGGGGACAGAAGGAATTACAGGATGCGAGATTCGTTCCATCATTCTTCCGCTTCTGGCGGATCATGTGCTCCGTGAGGCAAACCACTATCTGCGGATACTGGAGCATTCCAGGATACAATAACGACAGCACAACAGGAGAAGAGTGGATTATGACCAGGTGCGGTAAAACTTAAAATGGAAGTGTAAAAATAGTGGTCCGGGAGATGGAATCGTATCTCCCGGGCAAAATTATGAGAAACGACTCTACCAATTTGTCCGGGATAAAAAGTGCAATTATATGCAATCCATACCGAAAAAAGTGCAATCCTTTCCAAAATACTGGAAATTTTTCTGAAACATGATAACTTAATATTACCATATTTTCAAAAAAATAAGTGTGCATATGTGGCACAAGGAAAGACTAACTATTAAAAGTCAAGTCTTAGAATGATATTTTTTGAATGGATTGCCAAACGACATTTCAGATATTGTTGTACCTTGAAAACTGCATGACAAACAGAGTGTCATCACAGGCACTCTAAAAGGGGATATTT
>JAIEAP010000010.1 GCA_029071325.1 Lachnospiraceae bacterium
ATTTAACCTCGATTAAGAGGTCTGTATACCAATATCGGTAGATTTTGAAAATGCACCCTTAGGGAGCTTTATTAAGGCTACCCTTTTTTACCACCGATACGAAAAAGAAATTTTTTGCTAATTTAGGCTTGACTTTTCATAGCTGGTCTCCAAATAAATGCTCAATAATTTGAATCATTTTATCCCACACAGAAAACTTTAATACAATACCTGATATAACTGCCGCAACGACCGCTATAAAGATAGGGTGCTTTTCATGCCATTTTCTATTTTCTTTTTTCTCTGGTATTTTACTATTTTCTGCAATAATAGATTTCTTAATTCTATTACTATTTCCTATATTTATTGACACACAATTGCCACCTCTCATCTATATTATCATCCCTGTATCTCGCATAGTAAATGCAGCATCAAAGTCACACACCAACTACTCTGCAATCTTCAATAATTCTTTTTCCGAAAAAATATCTTTCAAATTATTTCCACTATATCCAAACACTAAGGTAGTATTTTTCTGAAAATATAAAATACCACCTTGGATTTAGGTTGACTCTTTATATATTACTTTAATGTTTAATAAAATGATATTTGTTTTGTCTCAATGCAAAGGCTTGCTCTCCACCCTCAAGTATTTCACAAATATGTTCCTGTATACCTTTTCTATTAAGTATACCCGATACGGGGATTCCATTATTAAGAACAGGAGTGTTATCTTCAATTGCCCCACCACGATATTCGAATCGATATTGCTCATTTGGCGCATTTTTTCCTCTCTGATTAGCAACAATAACCAACTCAGCATCACCCCCCAACACTATATTTGCATTATGAGTAACAGTTATTATTTGCCTATCGACTTTCTTTTCTCGAATGAAATGAATTAATTCCTCATAAATTGAACGATTATCAAGGTCATCTTCTGGTTGATCAATAAGAATAGGACATTTGCTTTCAGCTAAGCTAATTAATAATCTCAGTAAAACAAGGGCTTTCTTGCCTGGTGACATATCCTGTATACTATCACCATCCATCTTGACCACATAGTTAATATTGTACCAATCAGTTAAAATTTCTCGTAATGCAGATTCTATATTGTAATTTCCCTTAAGCTGCAACGACTCGTTTGAATTAGATAAAATTGATTCTATAAGTGCCGCGATATTTTGAGGTATCAAATCGCTTTCCGCCATTTCATGAAGATCAATTACTTGCTTAAATCTGCTATAAGATTTATTGTTTATAATATCTGAAACTTTTTTTGAAAGCTGCTCTATACGTAACACTCCTTTGACAGAAAATTCCAAATCCCCTATTGATGCTTCAAAATTATTGTTAACACTATTGGCATAGTTCTGATAAATACTAGCAAATTCACCAAACACATTACTTATTTTTTTTAATTGCTTATTATAAGTTTCTTGTAATATCTTTAATTGATTTTCTATTTCCGTCAATCTCGTTAATCTTGCTTTATTTTCCACAATTTCAGAGGAAAGCTTATGTATCTGTTCGTTACCTTCCATTTTAGGTTGTAACTCTGCAACAATTTTTGATTGTTGTTCTATCTCATTTTCTATCACACATATTTTTTCATCTGCATATTTTATCATATGATTGCGTTGTTCTTGCCAGGTAGAATCTGCAACCTCTTTTACTTTAGAGACTGCATCTATAAAAAGTTTTCTAAAAATAGACAACTCATAATTATTATAATTTTTCACTTCAACAACAGAAATGGTTTGATCAATAATACTGCGTTCATTATAGATAGTATCATGTTCGCTTTTCAAAGATTGGACCTTCTCAGAAGCTGACTGATATGTTTTGATTTCTAGCTCTGTAACATTATATTCTTTACTTAATTGTTCTAAGCGACTGGTTAATTGATCAATTTCAGTTTGAATCGCTTTTTGTTCTCCAATTTCTCTACACTTTTCTATCATCTCTTGCTTATCCGAAAAAGTTTTCACAAAATCTACAATTTCTTTTGCAAATGCTTGTTTTTTCTCAGATATATTTTGATTAAGTAATTGATAAAACCTAAAGCACTTTTCATCCTGTAAAACAATATCCTGAATAATCTTATCGATTTCTGTTGTTTCCTGTTCTTCATCACTAAGCTGATTTAAATATGTTTGTGGAATATAGATAATCTTTCTTTGCTTCTCCTTATCACTACTGCATATTCCATCACACCAATAAACTTTTAACTCTGGAATACGCTTAACATTTGTAGCAACCGTCTTTGCCTTCTTTTGCACTTGATCTTCATCTATTGCCATCGCCATGTTATGAAGAAGCAGCGATTTCCCCGTTGATTTTCCTCCTATGATACAGGTAAGTTTATCATTAAAATATATTGGAGATGGGGAAAAATCCTTATTTCCTTCTATTTCAACACGGTCAATGACATAATAATCGGATTTAGAATCTGGCACTGTATTTCCAATATGGACTCGTTCTTTTGGTTCATAAAGAACCTGTTTTAATCCTTCGAAAGTTGGTTCCGCTTTTATCCAACAATATCTATCATCATCAGGAGCAAAAATCTTATCTAATCGATGCGCATCACATCCATGAATACAAGGCATCAATGAACCACACTTTTCTTTAACCTCATCTGGGCTATCAACACCTTCTCCCAAAAAGTATTGAATATCTTTAGGATTAGAAGAAAAAATCATATCTGATAGTTGATATATACTTCTTCGGGTTGCTTCTAATTGCGAAATATTACCTATGAGATAACCACTATGCAAATTCAAGCCAGACGCGCCATCTTTACTCTTGTTTGATACAACAATAATCGTCTTTTCTCTTAGCTGAGGATTATTGTTAAATATTTCAGATAAAATTTCAGGCGAGATAACATACTGTTCCACCCCTTTAATATAAGCCCCCTGCTCCGACAAGGAGGTATTTCCAGATACATCTCTTCCCAGACGAATTAGTTCCCTCTTCGTTGCGCTATATTGATTATGATTATATTCAAATTTTAAATGTGCAAAAAAGCGGTCTTCTAAATCCATGGCAATATCCGGCGCAAACAGACAGTGAATATTTATTGGCGAATCAGATGCAATAGGTTTTATTCTTAACTCCACATTAGGAAAAACAAGTTTTACACACTGGGGAAGCCTTTTGTCATTACAAACTTTTAAGTAATTATCTATAGACAAATAATCAGTAATTGCAATCGCACAAATTGCCCGACGAGGATCTTTTCCATCTCCAATATAATTCACTATAGCTGAATAGAAATTATCCCATTTTTCCTCGGATGTATTTCCCTCATATCTATCTTCTTTTCTAGTGTCTGGCGTATGTAAATGTAATTCCCATCTTCTCCATATCGATCCTTTATTCATTTTTCCCCCCACTTTGTAATGTGCATTTTTTAAGTATGAAACAATATCTTTATTGCCACGTTCAATTATAAACAACTGCATCTGATAAAATGCATTTATTATAATTTGATTTGGTTGAATACTCTATTCTTAACAATGCGCAATTTTTTATATCAACATTCTCCACATGAATAACATCTGTTGTCTTCGTTAATGGTTGAGATGTATATACAACTTCATCATCCGCTTTAATTGTAATTATCCCGGTTTTGTCTAAATTAGCATTCTCATCTATTGACAAATCGCATTTAAATAGAGAATACTTTCCGTTAAGATTGTAAATTATGTGACACTCAGTACCATAAAATTTTACTGAATTAGCATGTAGATTTCCATAAGAATCCGTATTGTTTTCTCCCAAATCGCAGCTTCTAGAATCCATAACTCTTTGACTATTTAAACTGGCGGCATCCGAAATGACCTGTCCAATGTACAAGATATCATCTTTAATAGTTATAGATTCATTTTCCGAGATGGCATTATTCAAAAAATCTTCTGCCAAATAATTTCTTCCATCAATGGTAACCTTTAAATCATTAGAATTAATAGGAATGTTTTCTCCATCTATACACATTCCTAAATTTGAGAACGATACCCTAGGAATATCTTCTAGTTCGTTTGATATGCTTTTAATTCCAGCTTCTTCGTTTTCTATTTGTTCTTTTAAAGAACTAACATCTGAAAAGTAAGCATCATTTTTTCCCTTAAGAGAATTATTTTCAGACTGTAATTCCATATAGGAATTAATAAGATCATCGATATTATTAAACGTAACCGCATTATTATCACCATTTATTGTCGCAATTTGAGAACTAATCTGCTTTACCACACTTTGTTTTCCCATAACATTTCCACAAAATGTTCCTACTATCGTTCCCGTCGCGACAATAATAGCTGCAATAATTGTTGCGGTATTTTTCTTCATACTCATTTCCTCCCCTGTATATAGTTATATTTTATCATATAATGTCTAATTATCAAATATAAAATTTGTAAGTTGTAAAGCTTCTGTAAACACCCACTTTCTTACTCAGATAATTTACCAATATTGAAAATTAGGTTGATTGTATCAGTTCTAGTTGTAAGTTTAGATGTATAACCACAAACAAATACCTCCTTTTCTATCGGGATATACGTTTTATCCTCCATACAAATCGGCTTAACAGTTACATCACCAGTGCCTTCCGATATTAAGGTTATCAAAAGCTACAAATCATATCCGCCACATCTTCTACCAAAAAAGCGCCGCATCTGCCCTCCGTCAGATACGATGCTTTCTCCGCTCTCTTACCGTTCCAGCGCTTCCTTAAGCTCCCGCACAGACCGATGCAGTACCGGATGATACACATAAGGCGCGATCTGTGCAAGAGGCTCCAGCACAAACATACGGTTTTGCATGTCGATATGGGGAATGGTGAGGTGCTCTGACGCATATACCAGATCATCATAAAGTAAGATGTCCAGATCCAGCGTCCGGGGACCCCAGTGGACGTCCCTGGTACGTCCTGCATGTGCTTCGATCTCATGCAGCCGCTCCAGGAGCTCCTGGGGTGTAAGCAGTGTCTGTAGCTTCAGACAGCCGTTTAAAAAATCATCCTGCTCCACTCCGCCGTATGGCTCCGTCTCTATATAATCCGATATCGCAAGCACACGGCAGTCCTGCTGCTCTCCAAGCTCCCGTATTCCCTGTTCGATATATGCCCTGCGGTCTCCCATATTGGAGCCGAAGGCGATATATGCCTCGTGCCAGCCTCTGGTAATCCGGACCGCCACATCGGCTATGGGAAGTCCGATAGGCGCTTCCGGCTTATGGAGCGTCAAGGTTACCGTCTCTGCCAGTTCATATTTCAACAGCAGCGCCCGGGCAAGCTGCTCCGCCGCCGCCTCGATCAGCTGGTAAGTATGTTCGGTCAGAAACGCCGTGATAAAGTGGCTCACCTCGCCGTAATTCACCGACTTCGTCAAATCGTCTATCTGCCCGGCTTCCCGCAGAGACAGTGCTAATCTGGCATCCACCACAAATTTCTGCCCCAATCTGGTCTCTTCCGGAAATACGCCGTGATGGGCATACACCTCCAAACCGGTAATATGAATCTCGTCCATTTCTTCCTCCTCATCTTACAATTCGCGATAGTAGGGGCATATATCTTCGTAATGTCCGTCTTTCATCCGAAAGCCTTTGGGAATGGTTCCCAGCTGCGTAAAGCCCAGCCTCTCATAGAGGTGTCTCGCATGGATATTCGTTGCAACCACAGCATTAAACTGCAGTACGCCAAACCCATGCGCTTTCCCTTGCTTCAGGCAGTCTGACACCAGCTTTTCACCAATATGCAAGCCCCGGCTTTCCGAAGAAACGGCATAGCTGGCATTGCATATATGACCGCACCGCCCGATATTATTGGGATGTAAGATATAGAGTCCATGCACGATTCCGCTCTCTGTGTCCACCGCGGCTGCACTGTAAGTCTGGGCGTCAAAAAACTGCTTTCCGGATTCATCGGTCAGCAGTTCTTCCTGCGGAAATGCAATCCCTTCCTCCACTACTTCATTCCATATTTTGATCATCTCAGGAAGATATTTTTCTTCGTAAGCTCTTACTTCAATCTTCATCCTAATTTCCCCTGCTTATGCCGCGAACCGTTACAACGAATAGCTGCCGCGAATCGCCTCTGTCATACGGATCGCCTGCACATTTTCCCGAACATCATGCACCCGTACAAAACCGCAGCCCTGCTGCACCGCGTACACAGTTGTCACCGCCGTTCCGATGACCCGCTCCTCTGCCGGAATATCCAGGGTCAGCCCGATCACCGACTTGCGGGAGGTTCCCAGCAAAACAGGATATCCAAGATCTTTAAACTCTCCTACGCGGCGGATTACCTCCAGATTGTGTTCGTAGGTCTTACCGAACCCTACACCAGGGTCCACCATGATGCCGTCCTTCCGGATACCTGAAACCCTGGCCAGGGCAATGCTCTCTGCAAGATGGGCTTTCATGTCCGCAAAAAAATCCCGATACTCCTCTTCCCTGCGGTTATGCATCAGGCAGCATGCCGCACCATGCTTTGCAATGACAGACGCCATATCCGGGTCAGCTTTCAGCCCCCAGATATCATTTACCAGATGCGCGCCTGCAGTCAGATTCGCTTCCGCCACACGGCTCTTATAGGTATCAATAGACACCGGGATGTCAAACCGTGCCCGGATCGCCTCCACTACCGGCACGGTACGCTGGATTTCCTCTTCGTCTGATATAACCGTATATCCCGGTCTTGTAGACTCTCCGCCCACGTCAATGATATCGGCCCCCTCTGCTATCATCTGCTCCACATGGGACAGTGCCGCGTCCAGACGGTTCCACTTCCCCCCATCTGAAAAAGAATCCGGCGTCACGTTCAATATCCCCATGACATATGTATGATGCAGTGTGTCAAACACCCGGTCCCCGATTCTCATGATCTCACCATATCAAAAAAATGATTCAGCATCTGCTCATCCTCATTGAAGCACCCTCTGGTCACATAAGTCACTGTTTTGCTGCCTGCCTTCTTGATGCCCCGCATCGTCATGCACATGTGCTCCGCCTCTATCATGACAACCGCCCCTTTCGGGTTTAAGTGCTCCATCAGCGCATCCGCGATCTGCGCCGTCATCTGTTCCTGGAGCTGCGGCCGTCTGGCATAAATCTCCACCGTACGGGCAAGCTTACTTAAGCCTACCACCTCACCGTTGGGCACATACGCCACATGTGCCTTTCCGTAAAATGGCAGCAGATGATGTTCACAGGTGGAATAGAATAAAATATCCTTCTCCAGAACCATGGCATTATTATCCACATGGAACTGTTTCGACAGAGGTTCCCCGGCATCCATATCCATGCCCGCAAAAATCTCTTCATACATCCGAGCAATCCTCTGGGGCGTTTCCGCCAGCCCCTCTCTGCTTAAATCCTCTCCAACTCCTTCTAATATCAGCCGCACACCGGCTTCCACTTTATCTCTATCTATCATGTCGCACCTCTTCATCTCTGGCTGCTTCTGCCACACATTTTTTTACCTCTGCCAGATAAGACAGGGAGCCCCACGCCAGGATCACATCCCCGCGGTCTGTATCCCGCAGCGCTTCCCGAACAGCGAATGCCACGTCAGGCGCAGCAATCACCGAAGGAATATTGACTGTATCTTCCCCTTCCCTCTCTCTTAAGGTTGCCTGGGCACACTCCGCCAGTTCCTGTGCCGGCAGCGCCCTGGGATTATCCGGCGTAACCGTATACACTCTGCCGCAATAGGGCAGAAGAACCGAAAGCATTTTCCCGTATTCCTTATCTGCAAGCACCCCTATTATATAGGTTATCCTGCGATTTGTAAAACAGTTTTCAATGGTTTCTGCCAAAGAATGCGCCGCAGCCTCATTATGCGCTCCGTCCAGGTAAACATCCGGCCGGTCAGACACATGCTCCATGCGCCCGTTCCACCGTACCTGGGACAGCCCATTTCGTATCGCATCCCGCGTAATCGTATAGCCCAAACGCATAAGCTGTAACAGTGTCTCCAGTGCACAGGCTGCATTTGGGATCTGGTACGCTCCCGTCAGATGCACAGACACCTCCCCGATCCCTTCATACGCCAGCCGAAGCCCCTTCACGTCATAAGAAATCCCAGATAGGCGTTCTGACGAAGCCACGGTAAGCGGCGCATGACACTCTTTCGATACACGCTGCAGCACCGTCAGCACCTCCGCCTGCTGCCATGCGCTGACCACAGGGCAGCCCTCCTTGATGATACCTGCCTTCGCCTCTGCGATTTCTGACAGAGTATCCCCCAGAAACGCCATGTGATCCCTGCTGACCGAGGTAATGACACTGCACACGGGATGGAAAATGACATTGGTGGCATCCATACTTCCGCCCAGACCGGTTTCCAGCAGTACCACATCACAGTTCTCTGCCCGAAAGAACAGGAAAGCAAGGGCAGTCTCTATCTCAAAGGCTGTGGGATGCGGCCTGCCCTGCTCCACGCGGCGCTGACAGGCAGCCCGCACACGCTCCATGTGATATGCATAGGCTTCCCTGGTAATGGGTACACCGTTTATCTGCCAGATCTCCTCATAGGAAAATACCGCTGGGGAGCTGTAACGTCCTACGTGATAACCCGCCTGACGCAGCACCGCATCCAGCATCGCTCCTACGGAACCTTTTCCGTTGGTGCCTGCAATATGGATAACGGCAAGCTCCTCCTGTACATTTCCCAATTCTTCCATCAGTCCCCGGATATTGTCTAATCCCAGAATGCTTCCGTAACCTCTGGTCTCCTCCAGAAAAGCCAAAGCCTCTTCGTATGTCATTTATTTCTTAACTCCCTTGGTGGCACGGTTTCCGATATGCAGCCGGTTCAGCACTATTTCTTTGTCTTTCACCGTTACCGTGGGGGCGTCTTCATTGCCCAGCATATATAGATTGGTCAGCTCGTCTCCCGCGCCCAGCTTCATGCCGCACACGCCCACTGCACCCTTCTTCTTCTCCGGTATGGTGGACACATCAATCCGTAAGAACATGTCCTTTGCCGACTGCATCACAAGAGTTGCTCCCTCTGTCACCGGAGCCACTAACAGTACCTCGTCCCCTTCTGTCAGTTTAGTAGCCGCAGTGGTACGTTTTGCCACATCGAATTCTGCACCGTCTACCTGCTTGAGCATCGCCGTCTTTGTTCCAAACATAATCTTGCACCCGCACAGGGAAGCCAGATCTGTAATGTAGACCAGATTTTCTTTTGCGCTGTCATAGTTGCTCACATTGTCAATGGGGAGCCCCTTATCCCGGAATTTGCCGAAAGGCAGATCCAGTACCTTCAGAAGATGCATCTGTCCCGTGTTGGTAAAAATACAGATTTTCCCCGTGTTAAGGCAGCTTATCACATACTTATTTTCGGCGTCTGCCGCCTCCTTGTTGCGCTCATAGGTAGCCACATCCACCGTCTTGGCATACCCGAAGCGGTCCATGAGAAATACGACCTCCGTCTCTTCAATTTTCTTTTCCTCATACACGGCTTCTTCTACATTGTCAATGGCCGTCCTGCGGTCACGGGCGTATGATTTCTTCATACCGTCCAATTCCTTCATGATCACCCGCGCCATGGTTCCCCGGTTGGTGAGAATGTCCTCATATTCTGCAATATTTTTAAGCGTAACGTCATGTTCTGCTATAAGCGCCTCCACCTCAAGTCCGATCAGCTTATAGAGCCGCATCTCCAGAATCGCTGTTGCCTGCCGCTCTGTAAAGTTCAGCATAGAAGCCTTCTTCCGGGAAGCTTCAGACTTTAAGGTAATGGCGGAGGTATCGCCATTCATAAGGCAATTCTTCGCATCCTTAATATTCTTGCTCCCCCGCAGGATCTCGATGATCAGATCGATCACGTCACAGGCACGGATCAGACCTTCCTGTATCTCTTTTTTATCCAGCTCACGTGCCAGCAGCGTCTTATATTTCCGGGTAGCAAGCTCATACTGGAACTTCACATGATGGCGGATGATGGGGACTAATCCCAGGGTCTCCGGTCTGCCGTCCGCTACCGCCAGCATATTGACGCCGAAGGTATCCTCCAGCTTCGTTTTCTTGTACAGAAGGTTGCACAGATTGCCTGCGTCCGCTCCCTTGCGAAGCTCGATCACAATGCGGATGCCCTCCTTGGAGGACTGATTGGATATATCCGTGATATCCGCCGTTTTCTTAGTCTCCACCAGACTGTAGACGTCGTTTAAGAATTTACCGATATTGGCGCCGATCATGGTATAGGGAATCTCGGTGATGACAATGCGCTCCCTGCCGCCCTTCACCTGCTCGATTTCAACCTTACCTCTGACCTTGATCTTACCCATCCCGGTCTCATAAATATTCAGAAGTTCGTCCTGATTTGTGACAATGCCTCCCGTGGGGAAATCCGGCCCCTTGATGTATTTCATCATCTCGGCTGTTGTGATATCGGGATTTTTCATATATGCCTTTACGCCATCAATCACTTCCCCGAAGTTGTGGGGCGGAATGCTGGTAGCCATACCTACCGCAATTCCCTCCGCCCCGTTGATGAGGAGATTCGGCACCCGGACCGGCAGCACGGCAGGCTCTTTTTCCGTCTCGTCAAAGTTGGGGACAAAATCCACCACATCCTTGTCCAGATCGGAAAGATACGCCTCCTGGGTGATCTTCTGCAGACGCGCCTCAGTGTATCGCATTGCCGCAGCGCCGTCCCCCTCGATGGAGCCGAAATTTCCGTGCCCATCGATCAGAGGCATCCCCTTCTTGAACTCCTGCGCCATCACCACCAGCGCTTCATAAATGGAACTGTCGCCGTGGGGATGGTATTTACCCATGGTATCTCCCACGATACGGGCGCATTTCCGGTAGGGCTTGTCATAGCGTATTCCCAGCTCGTGCATATCGTACAGCGTCCTGCGCTGGACGGGTTTCAGACCGTCTCTTACGTCTGGCAGCGCTCTTGCAATGATCACGCTCATAGCATAGTCAATATATGATTTTTGCATGACCTCCGAATACTCGGTACGGATGATCTGTTCCTTCGTCTCCATGTCACAACTTCCTTCCTGATTAAATATCTAACTCCGCGTCGGTGGCATTCTCATAAATAAACTTACGCCGGGGAGGCACGTCGGTTCCCATCAGCATTTCTGTCACGTCAGACGCCATACGGGCATCCTCAATCTCCACCTGCTTCAACATCCTGGTCTCAGGGTTCAGCGTCGTCTCCCATAGCTGCTGCGCGTCCATCTCTCCAAGACCCTTGTAGCGCTGCAGGGTAAAGGGCCCCTTGTGGGTCTTTCTGTATTTTGCCAGCGCCGCATCATCATAGAGATATTCTTCCTCTCCCTTACTGGGCATTGCTTTATACAAAGGCGGCATAGCAATATACACATGCCCCTCATAGATCAGCTCCGGCATAAACCGATAGAATAACGTCAGCAGCAGTGTGGAAATATGCGCGCCGTCCACGTCCGCATCCGCCATAATGATGATCTTATCATAGCGGAGCTTACTGATATCAAAATCGTTGCCATATCCTTCCGAAAAACCGCAGCCGAAGGCGTAGATCATGGTCTTGATCTCCGCATTGGCAAGCACCTTGTCAATGCTGGCCTTCTCCACGTTTAAGATTTTGCCCCGGATGGGCAGGATTGCCTGATACATGCGGTTGCGCGCCGTCTTGGCAGAACCGCCCGCCGAATCTCCCTCCACGATAAATATCTCGCACTGGGAGGCGTCCCTGCTCTCGCAGTTGGCAAGCTTGCCGTTGGAGTCAAAAGAAAACTTCTGCTTGGTCAGGAGATTCGTCTTTGCTTTTTCCTCGGTCTTACGGATCTTTGCCGCCCGCTCAGCGCATCCGATCACGGTCTTTAACGTATCCAGGTTACGGTCAAAATAAAGCTGAATCTCATCGTTGGTAACCTTGCCGGCTACCCGCGCCGCATCCTGGTTATCTAACTTCGTCTTGGTCTGCCCCTCAAACCGGGGATCGGGATGCTTCACAGACACCACCGCTGTCATGCCGTTGCGGACGTCGGTTCCGGTGAAATTGGTATCCTTCTCCTTTAATATCCCCAACTCTCTGGCATAAGAGTTGATGACCTGTGTAAATGTCGTCTTAAACCCGGTCAGATGGGTTCCGCCCTCCGCGTTGTAAATGTTATTACAGAAGCCTAAGACATTTTCATGGAACTCATTCGTATACTGGAACGCCACCTCCACGGAAATGTTGTCCGCTTCCCCCTGAAAATAGATCACGTCGTGCAGCGTCTCACTATTCTGGTTCATTTCCTTGACAAACCCAATGATCCCGTCTGGCTCGTGATATTCTATATGCTCCGTCTCCTCCCCACGCTTGTCCTCATACACAATGGTAAGAGACGGATTTAGATATGCCGTCTCATGAAGGCGGCTCTTGACCTCGTCCTCTTTAAACCGTGTCTTTTCAAATATTTCCGGATCCGGAAGGAAATTGATCTTCGTTCCCCGCTTTTTGGTTTTGCCCAGTTTCGGCAGGAGTCCGTTTTCCAGCTCCACCGTAGGAACCCCGCGCTCATAGCGGTCATGGTGGATATATCCTCCTCTGCTGATTTCCACATCCATATAGGTAGACAGGGCGTTCACCACCGAGGAGCCCACACCGTGCAGACCTCCGCTGGTCTTGTATGCCCCGTTATCAAACTTTCCGCCTGCATGCAGTGTCGAAAATACCAGCCGGGCGGCAGAAATACCCTTCTCATGCATCTCCACCGGAATGCCTCGTCCATTATCCTCCACCGTACAGGAGCCGTCCGCCTCCAACGTCACATAGATGGTATCGCACTCTCCGGCAAGATGCTCGTCCACCGAGTTGTCTACGATCTCATAGATCAGATGATTTAAGCCCTTGCGGGACACACTTCCAATATACATCCCCGGACGCTTTCTGACCGCCTCTAAACCCTCCAGTACGGCTATGCTGCTTGCGTTATATGAATCCTGCTTTGCCATTGTTTTTCCTCCCTACCAAAATAAAATTTGGTATACCACATCTTGTATAGTATACCAAATCAAACATTATTCTTCAACCAGATATTGGAAACACACAGCATTCCTGCTTATCAGGATTTCACTCTTCGCTTACCGGTCATATGTTCCACGACTAACTTAAAGACCTTCGTCTTTGGTATGACCGCTTGATCAAAGGGAAAATCTTCCTGATGATAATGCTTCATTAAAATGCATAGACCTTCATACTTTTCGCTGTCGGAGAGCACTTCGATATGCCCCTGCCCGATCACGCTTTCATATGCCATGGTACAGCTTCCACGCTCTATTTCCGTTACCAATCTATGCTCGCAGTCCATCTCAAAGCTTGCTCTGTTATCTTTTTGTATCAGATCATATTTCATGCCTTCCATTGCACCATGAAAATATAATTCTACTTTTCCGTCTTTTACTTCCATCCCAAAATTAAGCGGTAATATGTATGGGTAATCACCGTTATTTAATGCGATCCGGCACACATCACATTTTTCCATGATGGCAATCATATCCTCTTTCGCAGTCACTTCTCTGTCTGTACGACGCATAGCAGGCCTCCTTATACTTACGATTATAGTTAATATGCTTTGTTCTCCTATAGATCATACCATATTACAATCAAGAAATAAAATATCCTTTTTCACAATAACTAGTCTTCCCTTTTTCTCTTTTTATAATAAGCAGTCCATCCAACTAACATGTTTCCTCAAACACTACTCCAAAAGATTCCACAATAGTCCTTAAATGCCCTACATACCGTGGCTGCAAAAGTTTGCTTGATTCGTTATTGCTATAATCAATAACATTGGCATTACCTTTATATGGTTCATATTTCTGAGCATTATATTCTTCTGCTTTTAATGTTGATGTAATAATAACCTGCTTTTTCCTAGAAATAAAATTTTTTATCATTATATCTTCCTTCTGCGAAGAAATTTCACCACTTCTATAGCAGTCAACCAACAAAGGGTATGAATGTTTGAAGTAATCATTGATTGCCAGTATTCTTGAATAGTAATATTCCTGTTCTTCACTTCCAGAGTATGTCTCATCCTTCTTAGTAAAAATATCATCAATAAAGGTTCTCCCTTGTGGATCAACTTCTCTGTAAAGGCTATTCATTCGCAAAACAATATCTTCTTTCATTTCTTTACATTTCTGTTTTGCTTCCTTTTCAGAATTGCTTATATTTTTATCATTAGCTTGCAATTTTTCCAACTGTTCACACATTTCCTTTAACTTATTATCGTAATCAATTTCCGACAAAATCATCTCAGAGTACAGTAATATCCTATGCAGTTCCACCGGAACTTCTTGCAATGTCTTCTTTAACTCATCCTGTAATTGTTGTAATTGATATGAATATTCACGAATAATCTCTTCTTTCTGCGATATTTGATATGCAATAGAAGATAAAACCTGCTTTCTGACATATGAATTACTTACTTCGAAGGACATTCCCTTGCTTTTATATATTATTTGTTCGCTACCACATTTTGCACAAATAACATTTCCTTGTTCGATTTCACGATTCAAGGAGTTTAGTTCATACACTAAAGCCTCTAATTTAGCCTTACGATTATACTCCAAATTTCTTTTTTTCTTAAATTCAGCAATATCATTATGTAGGCTTTTAACCCTCATACGAAAATCACCAAATTGTGTAGAATCACTATATTTATCTACATAACCTGAAACATCTGGATTTTTTCTTATTAATTTTAACTGCTTCTTCGTTGCTGCTATATCCGCTTTTATCTGTTGTATCTTCTGTTTGTTTTCTGCATTGATTTCTTCCACATGCATTAACGGATAGCCATTCATACTACAAAGCATACTAACAAAATCCTTCTTGTTATTGTATCCAGAATTGATAGTATTTGATGGATTACGCTTGTCCTGTCCGATAAAAAACAACTCGTAAAATAAATTTAAATCTGCAACAACCATATGGTCTTCCTTAATTATTTGTGGAATATCAAATATATGCTCATCTACCAAAAAATACTTTAATTCTGTCATATTATCGAATGTATAATGCTTCTCCTGGTTCTTTACCACAAATGAACTATCCCTACGCAAAAATTCAATCTCTCTTTTATTGACTTCTATTTTGCAATAAAAAAAATGGGCACGATAGTTAAAACCCTTAGGAAAAATAGGCTGGTTTCCCATAGCATACATTATTCCCTGCATAACCAGCGTTTTACCCTTATTGTTATCGTCACTAAAAATTATGTTTACACCATCCGTAAGGCGTTCTTCAACATATGCTTCCTCTAAGTTTCCTAATGCTATACTTTTAATTATCATCCATCAACCCCTCCTTTAAAGCAGAAATTAAATATACTACACTCTTTTCACTTAATATTTTTGGAATTATAACATTATCTCTTCTCATTTGCTCTGCAATTCCTCTCGGTCTCTCTAATCTGATAGCCTTAGAATAACTTAGCAATGCACCGAAAAATCGCCAAAAGATATGTCTACCATTTTTGTCAAATAGTAATTTAGCTATATCTGACTGACATTCTTGTATTATATCCTTTCTTTCTTCAATATCCAATGACGCTATTTCATCAATAAATGAATTGGGTACATGTCTAGAATTAAAAAGATCCATTCCTAATATTCTGTTAATCACTAAGGCATCTATTTCTTTTTTCCAAAGCACTTTCTCATATTGTAAGACTTCCGATGCGTTCATAATTTGATAGCCATCTATATTTTTAGTCTTTAAGATTGTTTGTTGATTTCTTATATCATCAAATACTGCATCATAAAATGCTTCTTCCAATCGCAAAGAAGCCCTAAATGATGTTATCCTTTTTATATATTCTTGTTTTTGTTCTTCAGCGATAACAAATTCCACCAATTGTAAGAAATTATCTAAGTCCTCATCCGCCGGCTCAGAATCATTTCTTCTTTTATATTCATTCTTTAATCCCTGCCTTACCTTATCTATGTATTGCAATTTAAAATTATCAATTTGGAAGTATGTCCTATCTTCATCATTCAAATACATTTCCCTTAGCTTAGGCATAAATAGAATATAATGTTCAAATTCAATATCTGAAATGTAATTCTGGAACAATGTGATTAATGCAATGCCTATTTTTCGGGGTTCTAAGGATTTAACTCCTTTCGATTGAACATCCCACAATCTTTGAACATTATGGTCTGCTCCAGATACATCATTAAAACAATCGATAATAAAAACATCCATATCTCTGCTATCTTGACGACACCCAAAAAGATATAACATTGCTTTTGTTTCATATTCACTAGCTTTTTCATTATTTCGTTCCGTCGTCGTAAACTGATACACCTAATCATCCCCTTCTTACATCATAAACTTTTCTATTTGTAATAATTTAATTCCTAACCCAAACGCCGCCCCTAGCAATAAATCCGCCCCAAACCAAGTTCCAATACAGTGCTGTCACATCAAATATCACCATAATCAAATCATGCCATCGGGTCTGGGTGTAAAGATAAGGTGATCCCACTCCGATTCAGCGGCTCTTTGATAAGCTATGATTTCCGAATATTTCTCTGTACTGACCATGCCCAACATAGCTACCGCAAAAACTGCCAATAATAATATTTGAACGATAACTTTCTTTTTCCAATCATATCTTAGCATCTATTGCTTCCTCGATTCTTGTGTTTGATAGATTCTCTACATATAAATAAACTCCTCCCCCTCCGTCAACTTGAACCCTTTTTTCGGCAGCAGTATCTCCCGCCTGATCTGTGTAACCTGATCTCCCTCGACCAATACCACACGCAGCATATAATTGTAATTCGACAAATGGAACATCTGGAAAGTATAAATTTTCCCTTCTATCTCTTTATACCACAACTGTACAAGTTCATTTTCATGCGGCCATACCCCGTCATCAATCCTCAGATTCTCAAGTTCTAAAACCTCCTCATTTGCCAGATCATATAAGAAAAAGTCACTTTGCAGATGCATGCAGATTCCCGAAACTGAAGGCTCATATATCGTTGCCCGAAAGTAAACCGGAATCCCCATATTGGCAAAATCCACCTTCTCATATTGCTTATATTTTTCTGTTAATGGAAACTCTGGAGCATCCGTCTCATCTCCCTCATATATGTTAAAAAATGAACCGACTTCCCCCACTTCCAGATACTGCCCCGAAACAATACTTTCCTTCACCTCTTCCACATAATCATCTAATTCTTCGCTGCTCACATCCGAATTCTGCTCTAAATTTCTCCACTCGAACTCCTCTGGAACATAACGGATCAGTATGTTTTCCGTATCCGCATTGCTCCCAAGCTTATGTAATCGGATCCCATCATAAAATTTTAGATTATAATTATATTGTAGAAAAACATAATAAAATTCGTTTTCATAAGAAATCACCTTACCAAAACCATGGTTCTGGGTATCAAAAGCTGCCCGAGATATTGTCTCCCCGTTGATATATTCATCCAGATAGACAAAGTATTGCCCATAAGAACCATTGGATTCATAACAAAAAAGATAATATTCTTTCCCCTCATCCGACTTAAAATGAAAAGCACCGGCGCAATATCTGTGTTCCTCCAAATTAGGGAATACTTCCTTCGCAGCTTCCACGCTCATCTCATATGTTTCGCTGCCCAATTCCTTTAGCAGATCAAAGTATTCATTATCATCCGGGATATTCATCGAATCAAAACCACAGATACTATATAATGCTTTTTCCATCTGTGCAATAAGCTCCGGCGGAAACATTTCTCCCTCATATGGCAATTCTTCAAATGCATGTTCATTTTGTACCGTAACATCATCTACAGGCGCTTTAAAAAGCGCCTCACGCAATTCCTTTGTATTTAATGTGTCATATACTGCCTGATAGGACACATCATCTGCTTCCTCGGTCTCGCTTACCGTAAAACCAGATTCACTATTTTGACATGATGTGAATAATAATATACTGACTACCTCTAAAAAAATAAGTATTTTCTTCTTCATTTTTTGTTCCTCCCAATCAAATATCAGCTAAATCTAAAATCCAAGTTTTTCTCGAATTATATCAAGGTCTTTATCTTTATCAGAATCAGTAAAATCATAATTTCCATTAAAGAACAAATTCATCTGATTCAATCTTCTTCTCCCTCCGTTTCCAAACTTTTTCACAGCCTCGATTCCTCCTTGTAAATCCTTCCGCAAATAGTAATAAATAATATAATTTGGATTATTTATTACATTAACTTCACCGTCTTCATCAGGCGACAACCCATTATTGTATGCATAATCAAACATAGCCTCTAATTCTGTTTGTGTATAGTATGTCTTGTATCCATTCTGTTGATTATACATATCAATTGCATTATTTAACTCCTGGGTATATATTTCTTCATTGTATTTAAATAACTCGTCATTTTGTTCTTCACTAATCACATATTTAGATTCTGAAAGATCTCTTTCTTCATTAACCGCGGCAATAATAAATTCAATATCCTCATCGGTCCACCCCAATACCTGCTTCAATATGTCCCAATTTCTTCCTGTTTCATCAAAAGTGAATCCGCTTCCTAATGTCACGTTTTTTCTATTTTTTGCCTCATTTTTATCGCCTTTATCCAAATATGGATACATTTTCCCCCCCTCTGCAATCTTTAACCATTGAATATATTCTATACTAAGTTTGTTTAGATTTTCCGACATACCGTTTCTATTAGGCACATCTTCTTGCGTCTCCTTCCAAACCTTTTCACCTATATCCAATATGACCTTTCCTGCGCCTCCCGTCACTGCTCCATCCTGGTTCCTTCCTGCCATCTCTACCAGTTCCTGAAACCAGCTCCAGCTCTTAGGATCTGCATCCCAGCCGCCGCCAGCGGAGGCCCCAGCATGGATCAACAAGTCACGGAATCCCGGGAGCTCGGGCACTCCAGTCTCACGGCTGCAATCTCCCGTCTGATGTTGGTACAACCCCGTATTTAAGGGCGCGCCCTTGATCTCGCTTCCTATGCCCGGCGAAACGGTCTTCGGCTGATGTAAGATTCCCGTTATGTCCGCCACGGTTCCGTCTGCCAGAATCGACACCCCTCCGTTTATGCCAGCTTCTGACACAGCTTTGGGCTCCCTTCCATCCAGATCCACATACTGTAACGGCCGGTTCCAGCAGTACACATAATGGTTTTGCGTATATGGCTCCCTCATGTTTCCACGCAGGACATCCTCCCCGGTAAATCGTCCCTGCGCCGCGTCATAACTTCTCTCATGGGCATAGTACAGACCCGTGGTCTCGTCCATCTGGTAACCCGTATAGCGGAAAGGCTGCTTCATAAAATCCGCATTTTCACAATCTTCCCGGACAGGAAATCCAAATTCATCATATTCATAGCGCTCCCGGATATTTCCTTTCTCATCGGTCAGGAACCTTACGCTCCCTAAGTCATCTGATAGATAATAGCTGATCCTGTCTCCTTCTGATAACGCCGCTATTCCACCGTCCCAGATATATGCCTGTTCTTCCCCATGAGTCTCGTCCGCCGCCTGCATAAGATTGCGGTATGATCTGGCTGGATCTGTGTCATAACGAATCTCTTTTTCCAGGGACAATTTTTCTGGGGTGCTTCCCTTATAAATCTTCTGTCCAACCCGCTGATTCCAGCCATTATATAGATATACCGTCTTTTGGATCTGACCTTCCTCCTGCCGCCATGCGCTGCACATCCGTCCCGTCGCATCATAAGCATATTTCGCTATGACCATCCCGTTTTCTATGACTTCTGTCAGATTTCCTGCACGGTCATACTGATAAGACTCCTCTCTGCCGTTCTCCTCTTCGCAGATCAGCTGATTGTTTTCATTATACGAATACGCAATCTTCTTCCAATCACCATTCTGGCAGACAGTCTTTCGAATCCGATTCCCAAAGGCGTCATATGCATAGCTTCGAATCAGCTCCTGATCTTTTCTTACTTCTGTCAGACGGTTCATGGCATCATACGCATAATCGTAGGTCTCGCTGCCTTCCGTTTCCCCTTTCCACATTTTTTTCATCTGCACCTTATTGCCGCAGGTATCGAAACGATATTGATATTCTTCCACAAACTTTTTCCCCTCATGACGGATCTGAATCATATTTCCGGATGCATCGTACTTATAGCTGGTGCATATTCCGTTAGGCAGGCATTTCTCTGCGATCCGTCCTGCCTCGTCATAATGATAGCAGATAGAGCATTCTCCCAGGATAAGTTCCGTCAACCCTCCCATCTCATTGTATCTGTAAACGACTTCCCTGCCATTGGAATAACGGAGTCTGCTGCACTCTCCCAACGCACCTTTCCCATAAGCAGCCTCCCTGCCATCCGGATCGGTCACTTTTATCACTCTGCCCATGACATCATATTCCATCCGGGTGACGCCACGCCAGTCTTGCATCTCTGTACAGTTTCCTTTTTCATCATAACGCCACTCTGCTTTTCTGCCGTCTGCATAGGTAATTCCCGCCAGTTTCCCTTCCGAGGTATAGGTATAGCAGGTCTCATTTCCATCCGGATCTGTTTTCCGGATCATTCTTCCCGCCGCATCATACGCATAGCTTTCCTTCTGTCCCAATGCGTCCTGGACAGAAATAACTCTGCCGCACAGATCTCTTTCATAGACCGTGGTCTCCCTTTTCCCTCCGTTTTCCGCCGTCCCCTCATACCGGGTCACGCAGACCAGACCTCCCATACGATCATAGGTATAGCAGGTCTCGTTCCCAAGCGCATCCGTCACCTTTGTCATTTTTCCAGACACATCATATTCATAGCTTGTCACATACCCTAATGCGTCTGTCCTTTGGATCTGATCTCCCATGCAATTGTAGCGGTAAACTTCTCTTCTGCCATTCCCGCAATCTTTTTCTGTCAGACGGTTCTGGCTGTCGTATTGATATGTAATACTCTGTCCGCTCCGCTCTGTGATCTGATACAGATTTCCGCTGTGATCGTATCGATAGCTTTCACAGCTTCCATCCGGATATGTTTTTCCAGTGAGTTCTCCCCGGATGCCATAATGGTATTGTGTTTTTGCTCCATATGGATCCGTCAATGCTGTAATGCTGCCTCTCTCGTCATATTCTATGGTAAAGGATGTTCCATCTGTCTGTTCAACAATTATGCTCCTTTGGTCTTCTTCATACCGGACCCGGGTAATCCGTCCAGCAGCGTCACTGATTTCCGTCATTCTTCCTTTATCATCATAGTGACTGCTATACGGTAACTTATCATCCATTTTCAGCTTCAGAAGATGCCCGTCCCCATCATAAATAGCGTTGCTTTTTACCCCCAGAGCGTCGATGACCTGGGTCAGATTCCCCTGCACATCATAGGAATAGCGTGTGATATTCCCAAGAGCGTCCTTGTGGCGGATGCACTGCCCTCTCTGGTTATAGGCATACTGCTCCTCCCCGTCTTCATATACCGTTTTAGTGTGATGGTACCGGTCGTCATGGTAATACCGGATCCGGCTTCCATTCCGCTCCGTCAAGGTCACGCATGCTTCCGCTTCCTCATAGGCATACTCCATGGCTCCCCCGTCCGGGAATTCCTGGCGGATGCACCGCCCCTCCCCGTCATAGGCGTTCCTTACCGTAACGATTCCTTCCGCATTGGTAATGCTCTCTAAATGTCCATGCGCATCATACCCATAGGTGAGCGTGTTCCCGTCTGCCCCGGTAACGGTCTCAAGGCGTCCTCCTTCGCCGTAGGCATATGACACAGTGCGCTCTGTGAGGCCTTCCTCCCCATTGTCCCCCGGAAGCGCCTCCCGTATCTCTAAGAGCCTTCCCTCTCCGTCGGAAGCGGTGCTGTAAACCAGACGGTATCCTGCCCCGTCCGACTCCCGGAAGATGCGGCAGGGCATCCCACCTTCATAGCTGAGACGGACCGTTCCATGGAAAGCTTCCTCCCAGCCGGTCAGCTTCCCCTGCGTATCGTAGCGGTAACGGATGCCTTCCGGGGTGGTCAGTTCGTATCCTTCCGTACCTTCGGTCAGGCGGTTTCTGGTACCGCTCCCCCAGAAGCTTCCATCCCTGCCCCGCTCGTACCGTTCTTCGTGTCCGTCCCCGGCGCAAAGGACTGCTTCCTCTTCCATCCGTCTGATACAGCTCTCCCAGCTGAACCTCCAGCCCTGTCCCAGCAGTCCCTTCTCTTCCGACAGGGCGTTGTAACTGCGGCGGATGATAAGGGGCGGATTCCCGGGAATCCGCAGGTCTTCCTTTTCGTAGGTAAAGTTCCCGGTGCTCAGGTTCACCGGGTCGCCGCTCATGCAGACACCTTTCACGTGCACACCGTGCAGCGCCGCCTTTAACGCCTGCTTCAACTGCTCCAGCGCATCCTCCGATGCATCCCATGCCCTCACGCAGGCTTCGTATTTCTTCCGGAAGTCTTCGTAGCTCCCACTGTCCGCCCCTTCCGGTATCAGGGCGCTAAGATCCTTGATCCTCGCCGTAAGGCTCCTTACATCCGCCGCCACCGCGTCCAGTCCTGCCGCCTCTCTACGGTCCCCCTGTGTGATGTCCCGAAGGAGCCGTTCCAACTTCCGACTCATCTCCTTCCGGTAGGCTAAGAATTCATCCGTCCGAAGGCTGTCCCGAAGGCGCAGGACGTCCTCGTAGAGCCCCTGATCCCTGACGTCTGCCGGCAGAGATGCTAAGACTGCCGCAATGTCCCGCATTTCTTCGTACAGTTCTTTCGTGATCTTATCTGCTGCTTCCATGAGCTGCCCGGTATCACGGATCAGCCCTTCAATGGCTTCTGTATGAAATGTCCTTGTTTTTTCGATTCCCATGCTTGTTCTCCCCTGTTAATCCTTGATTGCCGCCCCATTCTTATAAGCCCCATCCAGTTCCCGAAATGACGCCGCACTGTTTTGCATCATTCTCTGCAATTTGATCATAAAATCAGCAGCGGCGGCAACCGCCTTCCGTTCCGTCTCCAGTTCCTCCCGGATAGAATCCCTGTATTCTCCCCTGCATTGCGCCATAGCATCTATGAGTGCTTTGTATTCTCTGTTTACATAACTTTTGAGATTTACTTCCGCTGAGTTTTTGATGCTCTCTGTCGCCTGTGACACTTTCCCATAATCTATCTTCATTGTACTCCCCCTTTTAAAAGTAATCCTTTTCCTTTAACACACGCTCCATGGATTCCAGCCGTTTTTCTGACGTATCAAAATCCTGCTTTAACCGGGGCAGAATCTGCTGCTCCATACTATTGACCAGCGTGTTGATCTTACGGCTGGTATGTTCCGCATAGAAGCCGCCGTTTTGTGCGGTCAATGCTTTTACAGACGCCAATTCTCTCTGCAGTTCCCGGTAGATACTGCTATGTATTCTCTTCAGTGAAGCAGCCTTATCGTATGCTTCCCTATTCGCACAGATTGTCTTTGCCATTTCCTTCGCTCCCTTCTGCTATAGCTGTGCTCTCAGACCATTGATCTCAGAACTTAATGTACCGATTCGGGAGGATATTCTCTGCTCCTGCCCCATAAGCCTGTCATGTATGGACAATGCTCTTGACACCTTCGTATCCATTACAGCAATGTAATAACGGTTTCTGGTGCTCATACCGGAAGCCGCCTCACCTTCAAACATGCCCTTTACCTCAATCTGCGCATTGATGGGATTTTGTCTATAGCGCTTCACATTGACATTCCATGCCTCTATAGAAGCGGCAATCCTTCCTCTTCCGTTCCGCAGTGCAGATGCATTACTGTTTAAAATCTGTATCTGACTGTTTCTTGCTGTGATCTGATCCTGGATGCGCTTTTTCCGCGCCGCCTCCTGCTCTGCCTTTTGTTTGGCTTCCTCCTCCCTGGCACGCTTTTGTTCCGCTGGCGAAGCTTTTGCCGCTTTTGCCGGCGCACCCGTCCCGGAAGCGCTCTGTTTCTTAGTCTTTGCGTTGCTACTGCTCTTGCTCATGTCCTCTCCTCCTCGTCTAACATTCCGGAATCATGATTTTCGTTGCTATTCCATTGGCAAACAGCAACCCTCTCGTCATCTCAATATGCTCCTGATAGGATACCGGAAAAATATCTGCCTGCCCCTGTTCTCCCAATACCAGACCGTCGCCCGCATGCTTGATCCATGTGGTAAGCTCGTCATAGCCATGAAATCTGGCTGCGTGCACGGTAATGATAAACGTAACGCCCATATCAGCCGCCCGTTTCAATATTTCTGCTATGGTCTCCTCATATGCTTCATTCATTCTGCTGATAAATTCATCCGCTCCATCCGCCAGAACATATACCGGATCCTGAGCACATATGAATTCCCGCATGGTAAGCTCCGGGTTATCTGCAAGTTCCAGGCTGAATGCTTCTTGCCGTTCCAGCCCAAGGACTTCCATCTGCCGGACAAATGATGTAATATCCTGCTCCGGCTGCACATACGTTAAGTTTTCACGGCTTTTATATGTATTTAATTCTCTGTTTCTGGAGTCAAAGAGGTACACGGTCTCCCCTTTGTCTAATTGGTTCAGTACACATTTCAGCGCATTGGTCTTTCCTCTTCCGCTGTCTCCTACAATAGCAAATGGAGACTGGATGCGCTGCATTCCCTTTAACCGGACAGTTTCCACATCCAATCCTAAAACAATATCCATGCCGTCCGCATCCCGTTCGTATTCTGCCGTCTGCCCGTATTGGAAGCTTTCCGGCAGTACCGGTATCCTGGGCGCTCTCTGTCCCTCATAGCATTGATTGACTTCTTCGATCACGGCTTTGAGCTGCTGCATGTACTGGATTTCATCCTGATACGGCACCGCCGTATATAACTGCATGACATTGATTCCGTTATACTTCACCATTGCCCTCCCTTTGCAGTCCGGAAGCTGATATTCTCCCCGTCCTACCAGGCTGGCTACATCGGAAGCGTCGTACATATATCCCGCTATCTTGATCTTCATGTTGTTAAGGGTTCCATACCGCACTGCGTGCTCGCTCTGCGCCGCAAAAACAAGATAGATCCCAAGCCCTGCGCCGTCTCTTGCCATCCGGGAGAATTCTTCTTCCTCCTCCACACCGATCTCCTTTAAAATGTCCATATGATCCACAATGACAACGATTGCTTTTAAGGGCTGTCCCGCAATCTGATTGTACACCGTATAATTCTGTGCGGACTGCTTTGCCAGCATCCGTTTGCGCCGCTTCATCTCCGCCTGCATCAATTTAAAGAATTTGTCCCGTTTTTCCTCATCATCATAAGTAATATAATCCGCTGTATGAGCAAGATTTTTCAGGGAGATCAGCGCACTGTTTCCGAAATCAAAGAGATAAAAGTTCAGCATAGACACGCTGTTCTTCCTTGCCAGGCTCAGAATGCAATTGGTGAGCATCATGGATTTCCCGTAACCCCCTGCTGCAAAATATCCGATATTGCCTTCTGTTTCCAGATTCACCACATATTCTTCCTGACTTTGCTGATCCGGTATATCCACCACGCCGATGGGTATGGTAAGATCCAGGGCGCTGCCCGCCCGGACATCCTGTTGCGGATTGGCAATCCTTTGGGGCAGCGGCGGCAGCCATGGTCTTGGGACTCTGGCACAGTGAAGCTTCGCAAATACATTGTCCAGATAGTCTACCACCGCTTCCAGTTCCGTCTGCCGCTTCCCCTGCTGTTCTTCTTCCGTATAAAGATCCTCATTCAGCAGGTCTCCCTGTCCCAGCTCATTGATGAGATACACCCTGTTATCCGCCTTCTGTGAGTCTCCTTCCTTCTCTGCCGGCGCACCGCTCCACGCTGATTGAAACAACTCATAGATCTCGTTGTTGCCCACCTGAAGATAGGCCCGTCCAGGCTGCGTAATAAACGCGGCATCGGGGGTCTTTAATATCTCACGACTGTCCCCCTCATCCTGCACCTTCAGCGCCAGCTTAAACTTTGAATTAGACCAGATCTGGTCGTCTACCACACCGGTAGGCTTCTGAGTTGCCAAGATCAGGTGAACGCCGAGACTTCGACCGATTCTTGCGGTGGAGATCAACTCCACCATAAAATCAGGCTGCTCTTTTTTCAATTCCGCAAATTCATCACTGATCAGGAACAAATGGGGTATCGGGGAATCTGCCTCTCCGCTCCGGAATAATTTATTGTATCCATTGATGTGATTCACGCCGTATCTGCTGAATATCCTCTGCCGCCTGGTCAGTTCGCTCTTAATAGACGCCATGGCGCGCTTGCTCTCGCTTCCGTCCAGATTCGTGATAGTCCCCAGCAAATGCGGCAGATTCTGAAACATCCCCGCCATCCCGCCGCCTTTATAATCAATCAGCAGGAAGCCCACCTCATAAGGATGAAAATTCACTGCAAGAGACAGAATGTACGACTGGATCAATTCCGACTTCCCGGAGCCTGTGGTTCCAGCCACCAGACCATGGGGACCGTGCGCCTTTTCATGCAGGTTCAAATAGACGTACTCCTCATTTCCTCTCACTCCCAGCGGCACGGCAAGGGAACGGTGGGAGTGATTCTTCCTCCACCGATTTTCCGCCTGCAATTCCTCCGCCTGCCTGATCCGGTACATTTCATAAAAGGTGATGCTCTCTGGAATCTTAGATACGATTCCCTGCTCGTGATGAAGCACGCTTAAATTTCTTGCGATCCACTCCAGATTGGTCTCTCCAGTGTGATAAAGCATGAGCATCTGATCCACAAATACTTTCTCATTAAGCACCACTCTCCCTTTTTCCGAATCCAGCACCTCTACTACCGTCCCGATATGATCCGGTAGATTTTCCATCTGCTGCGTAGTGTAAATCACGGAAAACGCCATGTTTCTTCCTTCTTTATCCAGATACTCCATAACGGCATGAGAGGATATCAGCTTTGGATCGTCTATGACAAACAGAAAATACGGTGCAAAATACGCTTCGTTTTTCTTCTCCTCCCACTTCATTTTCCGGTCCTTCAATATCTGATGCAGACTGCCCAATACCTGATCGCGCATATGCTCAGAATTGATGATTCCCCGTAAATTCAACATCTGAATCTTACAATGGGGCAGCCATTTCATCCATGCGAATTCATCCTCATACCGCTTATTGTAAATAACGATGATCTGCAGATCATGATAACTCTGGGCAAAGGCAAGCTGCGTAACCAGAAGCTTCACCTGCTCATGCACATTTTCCTTATCTCCTACCAGTCCAAGATGCGCTCTTTTGAGATCCACGATCATAGGCTTTTCCTCAAGATACCCAAAGGTCTCTTTTAACGCTGCTCCCTCCTCCTCCAGTTCGTCCGCATCATACCTCGCATCACGGCTGTCAAAACGTATGGGAAAGCTGACGCCGGCATGGCTGTACCCTACGGATACCGTGAGGAAATCATCGTCGTGAATACTCCGCTCGTAAATTCTTGCACTGTACTCCTTCACCAGCCGTTCGATTTCTTCTATGCGCGGATAATTATAACGCCAGGCTTCTATCTCCTGTTCCCGGAGCCGGTTCAGTTCTTTCCGCTTATCCAGAAGATACTGCTGATACTGCATCTTACGCTTTTCATTTTTCTGACGGCAGGCTTTCCTCTCATTGAAATACTTTACCACGCTAAATAAAGTCGTCAGTACCGTGGTCAATGCCGACAGCATCATAAACGCACCCATTTTTAAGAACACACCCACAAGCACCGTCACTGCCGACATCAGGATCGGCGGTACAATGGTCTGTATCAGGCTTGTCTTCGCCATCTGCGACCTTTCCGGAGGATTCGCGATCTCAATCGTATCCTGGGGAATCCGCTTTATGATACGGGGCGAACGCTTATAATCAGGAAAGCCCTCAAATTCATAATTGCGTTCCTGTATTTCCGGCAGTTTTGTGCGATAAGCTTCTTCCGGCGCCTGTATGAACAGAGCTGTCTCATAAAAAGTAAGACAGCACAAATCTAAGCGCAGGCGGCTCTCCTTATATAGGTCATATGTCCTGCCGGTCTCAATGGGCTGTCCATTCAGGCTACACCTTTCACTACATCCATATACCTCCAGCCGATCTTTACGGACAATAATCTCTATCGCAGAGTCTGCAAGCTCAATATCCGCACCCTCAGCACCCAGTGTAAAAATATTTCTTCGTTCATACAATCTTTCCGTACTCGCCATCTCATCTACTCCCCTGCCTGGTCGTCTAAAATATGTAAATCCTCGTCCTGTTCCGTTTCTTCCTGCACATCTGTCTGTCCGCCTGCCAATTCATCCTCCTCATACAGACCGGACAGCTGTTCTATTTTCCCATTCAGGCTTTCCAGCTTCCCGCTCTTTTCCTCTCCGCTGATGGTGGTATCTGACTCCGTCATATCTTTTTCCTTCAGATATGCATACAGCAGCAGATCATTGTCTGATATCTGCTGTGCAATATTCTCTGCCTCTAATACATCCAGCCTTCCAAGGCTGATCCAATAATCCAGCACCTTCTCATTGGTATCCAACGACAGGGCGCTTACAATATTTTTCCGCTGCTCATCCGTGAGATTTTCGCTCTGCACATATGCATTTGCCAGAATGTACTTATCGTATACCGACATCCTCGCCATATCTGTTTCACGGAATGCCTCGATCACACCGCTGTAGTTTATTCTAAGATAACTGTGCTGCGCCTCAATTACCGCATTCTGATATGGACCGTTCCAAAGCAGTGTGTAGGCGACTAAGACGACTCCTGCCGCCAGCGCGGCGCTCTCTATCCATAGGGCAATACGTTGTCTCCGGTATGTCCTGCGGTTAATGACGTGTTTATTTTCTTTCCAGTCCTGCATGAGCCGCCGATACTCCTCCCACAGGCACTGTACAATATCTTCCAGCCCCTCCGCCTGACGGATCCGTGCCAGGAATTTATCCTTACCCAGAAGATCCATGCCTCCGTTATCGTAATCCTCGTAAGAATATTTGCGCTGCAGCATATGCCCGATCAACGCGCGGTACTTTTGCAGAAACACTTCTTCCTGATAGGCTTCACCTCTTCTGTAAATATCGCGTTCCATCACTGCAACCTGGTTATGTACATTGTAGTAGAGATTGTCCGGATTCAGACTGAACTGATATTCCTCTGCCAGCTCCGCCAGTTCAGCACAGTCCAGCAGATTAATGATTACCGTCTCACGCCTCTCGTTTTTCAGCGCTTCAAACTTCGTATAGCCATCCACGGTAAATCGGAAGGTCACCTCCTCCCTTGCCTCCTCAAAACTGCTCTCAAGGAAGTGATTTCTCGGAAAGACGAGCCTTCCCAGCTCATAAGTGCTCTGGGCTGACAATTCCATGCGACGTATCGTTTTTGTTACCGTTTTCTCCTGCTGTTCTTCTTCGTAGCTCATGACTGTACTCCTTTGTGTATTATTTTAGTCTTGCAAACTCCTCCAATGCATAACCGTCCGTCATTCCTGCGATAAAATCCACAATATTCCTTACCAGTATCTTTCTTTTGACATAAACGATATAATCCTTCGGATCCTCCCAGGAAGATATCTGATCCAGATTTTCTGCCGGATATTTCTCTATCACTTTCCTGGTTATTTCCTCTATTTCCGCATTTACCAGGGAAATACTTCCGTCATTTAAGTCCACTGCGCTGTTGGAAACAAGCTCTTCTTCATGTTTTAAAGTCTCAATAAAGATTTTATGAACCGTTCCCTTATGCAGCAGCCTGGGATTTTCATAATACTTTCGAAACAGCGTGGTAATGATCATTTTGGCATTATAATCCGCCCTGGCGACTTCGCTGTTACAGATTACTTTTTTCTGTACGATCTTCTCCAGATATTCATTCAGCATCTTAGCGCCCGGTGAAAAATCCACCATCTGCTGCCTGTTATCCATGAGAACCTCTGTAATATCCGCATGCTCCTGAAATACTCCTGCGGTATGCCTGATCACATCCTCAATGAAATAGTTCACGATTCTGGATACAATTCGTGCAATGGCCAGTTCATATTTATCCGCAAACAACCGCGCAGACTGTTCTATCTTCTCCTGTTCTCTCTGGATACGCCTCTGCAGCTCACTGCACTTGTCAATAGACAGCCGGTCAATGAATTCGTCTATGGTCATTACCCCGGAGGTCAGGGCGTCATCCACGTCATGCCCCCGCTGCGCGATCTCGTCTGCAATGAACACTACCTGACCTTCCATAGTCGCCGCACAGGAAAATCCGTCCTCGTCAATCCCCTGAATTGTGCCTAAATAGGTCTGCGTCAAAAAATCCCCCAGTGCAATCTCCTTTTTCAGCCTGGTGTGCTTCAACACACCGTCCACCACCTGAACGCTTACATTCAGTCCCGGAAAGTCCGCATACTTTTCTTCCAGCTGTGTTAATATCTTCGCGCTCTGATAATTGTGCTTAAATCCTCCGAAGCAGCGGTTCTTCAGCATTTCATTGGAGACAGCAAGGCCTCCGTCTATTTTCCCGCACAGGATATCGTCAAGGGTTCGCTCCCCCTGATGACCGAAGGGTGTATGTCCAAGATCATGTCCCAGGGCGATGGCTTCTGTCAGATCCAGGTTCAGATTCAGTGCAAAGGCGATGGCTTTTGCAATCTGATTCACCTCCAGCGTATGCGTCATTCTCGTTCGATAATAATCTCCCTTTTCCGCCCCGAATATCTGCGCCTTATCCACCAGCCGCCGGAAGGACTTGCAATTCACCACCCGCTCCCGGTCACGCTGGAATTCCGTCCTTCCTGCCCTCACTGGCTTCTCGTGATAGATTCTCCGGGACTGCCTGTCCTTCTGAGCCAGACTGCAAAGTGTGTATTCTTCTGTAACGTTTGTCAGGGATGACGCATCTGCCGTTTCTTTCAAGGCATCCCACTGGATGGAATGAATCCGCTCCTCCAATTCATCATACAAGCTCTTCATGGTACTGATCTTAAGAAAAGCGCCTTCCTCAAAGTCAGTATCTATATTCAGATCAATCTTGTCCACGATTCCTTCGATTGCCCGGGAGGCATCTTCAGATTTGATACACCGGTACATGGTATACTCCAGATTACGCTGTGCATTAAATACTGCCGACCCTATGTATACTCTATCAATACGCTGTTCCGAATAAATATAAGACAAGATCATTATAATGCCTCTCTCACCTTCCTTGATCTTGCTGTTCTCCACACACTCCTGATCTTTTCCACTCTTTTTAATATTGTAATATCTCTTTGCTTTCTGTTTATAGCTTTCTTCCGCCAGCTTTCCGATTTCACTGACCGAAGAATAATACACACAATCCCTTACAATAAATACTCTTTTCATCCTCATTATCTCCTTTGTTCATTATCATTAATGCCACTGTCAAAATCCATCCGCTATCGTAATCATCTGCAGAATATCATCCTCGTCAAATTTGAAATATATCCAGCACCAGGAAGAATATTAAAACCCAAATCCCATCGTAATCATTTGCAGAATGTCATCCTCGTCAAATTTGAAGAATATTCTCCATGAAGGAAATGACTTACCCTCTATCACGCCAAATTCATGCTCCTTACAATTTATCTGTTCATTGTTCTTATATATTTTCTCTATTTCACTACGCGTCATCCCGATATGCACCTTTCGCCAGCCGAACTCATACTGACTGCCGGTAATATCTATCCTAAATAATCCAACACCGCTTTCTGCCCTATAATACAGCGTCAAATCATCATAATATACCATCCACCAGCACCAGCCCCCAGGATATTTCTCCGATACATTTTCTATCTTATTCGGCTCTCCCAGGCAATCAATACACTCACTCACCGATGTAGACTCTCTGATCCCTATCTCTTTAAAGTAATTGCATTTATAAGGCAGCACGTTATATAATACAACGAAAAGAATAATTACAATTAAAATCACAACCACACACATCACTATTAATCTTCTCCTCTTGCTCATTCACAACACTCCTTTACCGGCGCAAAAGATGTATTTGGAAAATATCCATACTTCTTGTATTCACCATTCATATATACCAGTTTCCCTTTCAGTTTACTATGTAGGACTTCATACTCCGTCTCTATATCACGAAATCCTCTCTGGCTATGCGACAGGCAATCTTCATAAGAATGCTCCCAGAACATCCACGCCCATTCCAATAAACGTAGTTATTTCCTGCAGCATACCTTTTACATCTTCATTTTTATGATCTGCATCTTTTTTATTTCCTTCTGCTATGCAGGCAACCCACTCCGCCAAGGCTTGCGCCGAACATCTCACGCCGAAAATATGTATACATACATGTAGCTCTTATTATCCAAGGTCACATATATATACACACTTCTCGTTTTCACTCGCCTGCCTTCCATGAACACATGCCAAATGGACTGAATATCGCTATTTCTCAATTCATCTGCAAGTTCATGGCCATCATAACCCGGTATGGCATGGGACGAAACATCAAAGCTTTTTCCACATCTGTCTTTTAAAATGCTAATAACCTTTTCTTCTGCTCCCTCTTTCACCTTTAACCTAATGTTCGCAAACTCTTCCCAATCAGCAACCCTCACATCACCTACTGCTGTTTCTATACAGTCTTGCCACTCGATATTCAGCAATTTCTCTGTGTAAGCTATGAAATCTGTATAAGCCGTTAAATCTCTATTCTTGTTGTCATAACTGACAAACAAATACAGCAAAATAGCTCCTACGATGACAACGCCGCAACTTGCTATCCTCCTTTTCATGTTATTCCTCACTTTCTCCTTTGTTATAATCCATCCGTTATCGTTATCATCTGCAAAATATCATCCTCGTCAAATTTGAAATATATCCAACACGAATCATTTTTTATTACTCCCAATACATTTTTTTTACAGTCTTTTATCTGCTCATTATTCTTGTATATTTTCTCAATTTCACTTCGCGTCATCCCGACATGCACCTTTCGCCAGCCAAATTTATATTGATCTCCAATTATATCTATCCTAAATAATCCAGCCCCACCTTCTGTACGATAATACAGTGTCAGTTCATCATAATATACCATCCACCAGCACCAGGAAGGATATTTCTCCGATACATTTTCAATCTGATTTGGCTCTCCCAGACAATCAATCGTCTCACTTATCGTCGCATATTTTTTAATTCCTATTACCCGATAATAATTACATTCATATGGCAGCACATAATACAACACCAGAAACACAACAACGATAAGTATAGGCACAACCATCCACATCACTCTCTTCTTCCCCTTCTTACTCATTCACAACACTCCTTTACCGGCACAAAAGATGTATTTGGAAAATATCCATACTTCTTGTACTCGCCATTCATATACACTAATTTCCCCTTCGGTTTACTATGAGGGACTTTATGCTTCGTCTCTATATCGTGAAATCCTCTCTGACTGTGCGACAGGCGGTCTTCGTAGGAATGCTCCCAGAACGTCCATGCCCATTCCCAATAAACCTAGTTATTTCCTGCAGCATACCTTTCACATCTTCATTTTTATGATCTGCATCTTTTTCATTTCCTTCTACTATGCAGGCAACCCGCTCCACCCAAGGCTTGCGCCAAATATCTCATGCCGAAAATATATATACATACATCCCTCCCTCATTATCCAGGGTCACATATATATACACACATCTCGTTTTCACACGCTTGCCTTCCATGAAAACATTCCAAATAGCCTGAATATCGCTATTTCTCAACTCATCCGCAAGCTCATGACCTTGATAACCCGGTATGGTGTGGGACGAAACATCACGACTTTTTCCACATCTGTCTTTTATAATATTTATAACTTTTTCTTCTGCTCCCTCCTTCACCTTTAACTTAATGTTTGCATACTCTTCCCAATCAGCAACCTTCACATCGCCTACTGCTGTTTCTATACAGTCTTGCCACTCAATATTCAGCAATTTCTCTGTGTAAGCTATGAAATCTGTATAAGCCGTTAAATCTCTATTCTTATTGTCATAACAGACAAACAAATACAACAAAACAGCTCCTACGATAGCAACACCGCACATTGCTATCCTTTTTTTCATGCTATTCCTCACCTTCTTACCCTCAGTCTAAATAATTTTTGCTCCCTGTCCCATTTCCATATTCTCCTTCTGCAATATTCACTAATCTATCTCCCACAGCTACACAGAAGTATATCAGGTTCTCTTATACTTCAGGTCATCCGGCGTATTCCTCCATGCCACCCAAGCACTGATACACACACTCTTGAGCCATTCAACCGCATTTAATTTATATCCTCCCACAACTTTATCTAATATATTTTCAGCTATACCGTGACTTAGCAGCACATAGCAGCGCCCATAATCGTTTTCCTCATTGATATGCAACTCCCACACTCCATCCATATGCCGTTCTATCTGAACGCCCAAAAATGCGGCTATCTCCACCAGCTCTTCCTTAGCGTCCTCATACGACTCCTTATGTAGCGCTTCCATACGTTCCGCGATCACATCAAACCACCGGTTGATATGCTCTTCGTCCATACACTCTGTCTCCAGTTCCATCCGTCTCTGAAAACGTTCCGCCAGTTCTGCATGATGATTGTATAATTCACAGTACATTTCATCCGTAGGCCCTATATTATCTACCGGACTGATCATCTCATTTGATATTGGCAGACCGTTTTTTTGCAGAAATCCTAGTTTCAAATTTTTCATATTACTCTCCATCACGTTCCAATAATCTTCGCACTTGCTTTTCCATATAGCTACTATCCTGGCTAAAGGTGAAAATGAAGGATAAGGATAGCCTCCCGCAATGACAGGGATTTCAAAATGCATCCATTCCTGCGAGAGCAATTCACATGACCTTTCCCCTATAAACGCCGCTATTTGCAGCAGCAGTTCTTTTACATCTTCATATGGCTTTTCCCCTGTCTCCATCAATAGTTTGTGAATCACCTGGAACCACTTATCAATATCCTCCTCACTTTTCGCAACAGCATTTATCTGATATTCAGCTATTAATGATCGATCCAATTCCTGGTATCTGGTATTTAAGTCTTCTGCCATCTTCTTCGTCGGAATGACGGGATCTTCTACGCTGATGGACTTCAGATAATCCAATCCATACTTTATGATGATATCTGCGAGAACTGTCAGGGTTTCCCTGTATCCCTTTTCACCTTCATACACATACCACGGCGAGCCTTTATCCGGATTCAGCTCTTTTAATATTTCATCAAACCCCGGCCGATCCGACAGATCCACTATGGCATCCGTTTCAAAACGGACGGTCAATATCGTATCATACTGGCTTTCCTGGATATTGATATACTGCCGAACGGTCTGATCGTCGGGATCGTAATATCTTGGTATCCCATGTTCTTCCCGCATAAAAATCCTGCACGGACCATCCGTCTTGAAATATTTGAATCCGTAAGGCTCTATCTTCTTTCCAACAATCTCTTTTATGATCTGCGTCTTTTTCATTACATTCACCTTCTAGCATGTAATATTCACTAATCTATCTCCCACAGCTACACAGAAGTATATCAGGTTCTCTTATACTTCAGGTCATCCGGCGTATCCCTCCATGCCACCCAAGCACTGATACACTCACTCTTGATCCATTCAATCGCATTTAATTTATATCCTCCCACAACTTTATCTAATATATTTTCAGGTATACCGTGACTTGGCAGCACATAGCAGCGCCCATAATCGTTTTCCTCATTGATATGCAACTCCCACACTCCATCCATATGCCGTTCTATCTGAACGCCCAAAAATGCGGCTATCTCCACCAGCTCTTCCTTAGCGTCCTCATACGACTCCTTATGTAGCGCTTCCATACGTTCCGCGATCACATCAAACCACCGGTTGATATGCTCTTCGTCCATACACTCTGTCTCCAGTTCCATCCGTCTCTGAAAACGTTCCGCCAGTTCTGCATGATGATTGTATAATTCACAGTACATTTCATCCGTAGTTCCTATATTATCTACCGGACTGATCATCTCATTTGAGATTGGCAGACCGTTTTTTTGCAGGAATCCCTTTTTCAATTCGTCAACAATCTCTTCAAACCAAAATATACATGCATCTTTTCTTTTACTCTTTCTAAAATTAGCCACAGCATGTCTCAGTGGAAAAATGTTTTGATACTTAAAATCCAGTCTTTCAGTATATGGCACTCTTACATCCTCTGGAAATTTCCACTCTTCCTCTAATAATTCACACGCTCTATTTCCAATAAATGCGGCTATTTTTACTAACAATTCTTTCACATCTTCATACGGATATACACATTTTTCAATTATTATTCCCTGAATCACCTGAAACCACTTGTCAATATCCTCTTCACTTTCCGGAACGGGATTAATATTATATTCCTCTAAAAACATACGATCTAATTCCTGATGTTTAAAATATAACTCTTCCGCCATCTTCTTTGTCGGGATGATAGGATCCTCCACGCTGATAGATTTCAGAAAATCCAGTCCGTACTTTACAATAATATTCGCAAGGATTTCCAGCGTCTCTCTGTAACTCTTTTCATCCGTATATATATACCATGGCGATCCTTTATCTGGATTCAATTCTCTTAATATTCCAAATTCTATTCCCCGCTGGTTATTAATAGCATCCGTTTCAAACCGGACGGTCAATATCGTATCATACCGGCTTTCCTGGATATTGATATACTGCCGGACGGTCTGATCATCGGGATCGTAATATCTTTGTATCCCATGTTCTTCCCGCATAAAGATCCTGCACGGGCCATCCGTCTTTAAATATTTGAATCCGTAAGGCTCTATCCTCTTTCCAACAATCTCTTTTATGATCTGCGTCTTTTTCATTTCATACATGTCCTATTCTTTATTAAATTATGGTAGGCAACCCGCTCCGCCAAGGCTTGCGCCAAATATCTCATACTAAAAATATATAAACATACATATCTCCCTCATCATCTAGCGTCATATATATATATACATTTTTCGTTTTCACTCGCCTCCCTTCCATGGAAATGCTCCAAATAGATTGAATATCGCTATTTTTTAGCTCCTTCGCAAGCTCATGACCTTGATAACCCGGTATGGTATGGGAAGAAAAATCAAGACTTTGACCACAGCCGTTTTTTAAAATACTGATAACCTTTTCTTCTGCTCCCTCCTTCACCTTTAACTTAATGTTCGCAAACTCTTCCCAATCAGCAACCTTCACATCGCCTACTGCTGTTTCTATACAGTCTTGCCACTCGATATTCAGCAATTTCTCTGTGTAAGCTATGAAATCTGTATTAGCCGTTAAATCTTTATATCTATTTCTATAACTGACAAACAAAAACATCAAAACACCTCCCAGCATGAGAACGCCGCACATTGCTATCCTTTTTTTCATGTTATTCCTCACTTTCTCACCCTCAGTCTAAATAATTTTTGCTCCCTGTCCCATTTCCATATTCTCCTTCTGCAATATTCACTACTCTATCTTCCACAGCTACACAGAAGTATATCAGGTCCTCTTATACTTCAGGTTGTCCGACTATCCCTCCACGCCGCCAAAGCACTGATACACTCGCTCTTGAGCCATTCAATCGCATTTAATTTATATCCTCCCACAACTTTATCTAATATATTTTCAACTATACCGTGACTTGGCAGCACATAGCAGTGCCCATAATCGTTTTCCTCATTGATATGCAACTCCCACACTCCATCCATATGCCGTTCTATCTGAACGCCCAAAAATGCGGCTATCTCCACCAGCCCTTCCCGGATATCCTCATCCTCCCCCTTACGCAGTTCTTCCATACGCTCCGCGATCACATCAAACCACCGGTTAATATGCTCTTCGTCCATGCACTCTGTCTCCAGTTCCATTCTCTTCTGAAAACATTCCGCCAATTCTGCATGATGATCGTATAATTCACAGTACATTTCATCCGTAGGTCCTATATTATCTACCGGACTGATCATCTCATTTAAGGTCCGCAGACCTTGTTTTTCTTGTAATTCCTGTTTCATTCTTTCCATAATCCAATCCGCAAATTCCCAACCATTTTTATCACACTTGTTTTTCCATATATCTACCACCACGTCTAAAGGAGAAACCTTAAAATATGGATTTCCGCCACTAGTAGCGGGGCATTTAAGGTGTGAGGGAAATATCCAATTTTGCGAGAGCAAATCACAGGATCTTTCCCCCATAAACGCGGCGATTTTTACCAGCAGATCCTTTACTTCTTCATAGGGATATTCAGACGTCTGCATAAATATCTCCCGGATGACTGAAAACCACTCTTCGATATCCTTCTCACTTTTGGGAACAGGGTCAATATGATACTCTTTTATGAATGCACGATCCAGTTCTTTATATCGTACGCTTAAGTCTTCCGCCATCTTCTTTGTCGGGATGATAGACTCCTCCACGCTGATAGATTTCAGAAAATCCAGTCCGTACTTTACAATAATATTCGCAAGGATTTCCAACGTCTCCCTGTAACTCTTTTCATCCGTATATATATACCATGGCGATCCTTTATCCGGATTCAATTCCCTTAATATCTCAAATTCTGACCACTTCGTCATAGCATCCGTTTCAAACCGGACGGTCAGCATCGTGTCATACTGGCTTTCCTGAATATTGATATACTGCCGGACGATCTGATCATCGGGATCGTAATATCTTTGTATTCCATGTTCCTCCCGCATAAAGATCCGGCACGGACCATCGGTCTTTAAATACTTGAATCCGTAGGGCTCTATCTTCTTTCCGACAATCTCTTTAATAATCTGCGTCTTTTTCATTTCATCTATCTCCTATTTTTTATTTCATTATGGCAGACATGCCGCTCCGCCAAGACTTGCGCCGAATGTCTCGGGTGCTAATAATATTGCTGCTCCCCACTTGACTACTTCATATAATGCAAACAATATGCCGGCAACCATTGCGACCTGTCCCAGATCCTCCACTGCTTCTCCCACTACGCTTCCCATTCTGTTATCAGACTCTCTTTCCTCCTCTTTCTCTTTCGCTTGTCTGCTTGCTAGTCTGTCGTCTCTTGGTTCATTCACATATCCCCAATACACCATACCAGGCTGTGATGGATATATATAATACCGGATCTGTTTATCCGGATGGAGCTTACTTGGAATAGGAGCTGACTGAATTACTGCATTCAAGCTTGTGCCGGGCAGTACCCCTTCAGCCGGATAATTAGCTAAATATCTCCGCAACTGCTCCCTGCCGCTGATATTGAGTTCCGAACCATATCTGGCATAAGAAATCTTCTTGATCTCATAGATCTCTACGACATTTCCATGCCTGTAAACAATATCTGCACGTCCGTCGTTTCCATTAATTGATGAATTGGGAATCGAGACCTCGCACTCCACACCCGGTATTGCTTTGAGACGAGATTGGAGTAATCGGTGCGCTTCAAGACCTTCTAATGCATCCATGATATCTAACCCAGTCAGATCCAGAAAGATCAGGGGATTATTCCAGCAATAACTGTATTTATTTAAAGTAAATGTTCTTACGATATTTCCGGATAATTTATCCTCACTCACAAACCTTCCTGCAAATGCATCATACCGCCTTGCCTGCGCATAGTATAATCCTGCTGCCTCTTCCATCTGATATCCGGTATAGACGAATGGCTGCTGCTCTGGATCATGAACAAGCGAACGGCCAAATTCATCAAATCCATATGTCTCTCTGATTCCTCCCTGCTCATCCATAAACTGCATCGGACTGCCAAGATCATCCTGCAAATAGAAGCTGTACCTTCCTTCCTCTTCCATAGACGACACATTACCGTCCCAGTAGAAAATCTGCTTTTCCTGTTTCTCCTCTGATTCCGACAATAAAAGGTTATGATACTCCCGCGTCAAATCTGTCGTATAGTGTATCTTCCGGTTTGGGGATATTCGTCCCGGATGCATGTTCCTTGGGATACCGTTATCTGAGCCGCCACTAAATATTTCCAGTTCTATCCGTTTTCCAAAGGCATTATATTTGTATTCTATGTGCTTTTCCACGCCGTTCTCACTTTGCACTGCACTGCTCATCCGGTTCGCCGTATCATAAGTAAACGTCTGGAGCAGTTCTTCTCCCCGGCTTACTGCAGTCAGATTGCCCCTGCCGTCATAGGTATATGTCCGCTCTTCTTCGCCGTTACTCTGTGCCGTCAACTGGTTATTCACGTTGTAGAAATATGAAGTTCGCACCGGAGCTGAACCAATGTATTCTTCCTTTCGCGTACGGTTCCCAAAGGCATCGTACCCATAGCTTCTTAACAGCCTTCCATCCCTGCTGACCTGGGTCAGCCGGTGCAGCGCGTCATAACCATAGCGGAAGCTTCCGCTGTCCATATCCATTCCCGGTCTCTGCTTGAAGGCTTCGATCTTATTGCCTGCCGGGTCATACCGGTAACTGTATGACTCCTCGAAATCCTTCCCGGTATGGCTTATCTTCTCCAGATGCCCTGTGTTGTCATACGTATATTCCGTTATAACCCCATTCGGGAACTGCTTCCTGCACAGCCGCCCTGCCCCATCATACCCATAGCGAATGCTTCCTGCGCCGAAGGCAAGCTCGGACAACTGCCCCGCCTCATTGTAGCGGTAGCGCGCCTCCTGCCCGTCCGGGTAGGTCAGCTTCTTACGCTCCCCTGTGCTTCCCCACTCATAAGCTACTTCCTTCCCATACGGGTCTGTCACTTTCAGCACCCTGCCCAGGGCGTCGTTTTCCATCCGGGTGGTCCCAAGCCAGTCCGTCACCTGTGTCAGCGCCCCCAGTGGGTCGTAGTGATAAGACGCCTTCCTTCCGTCCCCGTAGAGAAGCTCAGCAAGTTTTCCTTCTGGGGTATAGGCATACCGGGTCTCGTTTCCGTCCCGGTCACATTTGCGAATCATCCTTCCATACGGGTCATAGGCGTAGGTCTCTGTCTGTCCCAGTGGGTCTGTCATAGCTGTCACTCTCCCGCACAGATCCCTCTGATAGACGGTACGCTCTTCCTTTCCTCCGCTTCCCGCCTTCCCCTCATACCGTGTCACCGTAAGAAGGCCTCCCATCCCGTCATAGGTATAGCAGGTCTCGTTCCCCAGGGCGTCCGTGACCCTGGTCAGGTTCCCATTGCCGTCGTAGGTATAGTGGGTCTCATTTCCCAGGGCGTCTGTGATCCGGGCGATCCGGTCCATCCCATCATACTCGTAGGTTTCCGTCCCGCCTCCGCTGCTGTCTGTCTCTGTCAGCCTGCCGATGAGGTCGTAACGGTAGGTCACGGTCTGACCGTTCCGCGTCTTCTTCTCTGCCACCCTTCCCGACGGGTCATAATCATAAGTCTCCTCTGTTCCGTCGGGGTAGGTGGTCTTGATGAGCCTCCCTCCCGGCGCATACATATGGCGGGTGACGCGCCCTTTGGCATCTATGATGCAGGAAGGCTGTCCCAGGGCATTGTATTCATACCGGGTGGTATTTCCCAGAGCGTCGGTCTCGCTGATCTTCTGCCCCGCCCCGTCGTACTCCATCCGGCGCTCTCCTCCTGCCGCATCCCGGATAAGGATCAGATTCCCCTGTCCGTCGTAGGTATACTGGGTGGTGTTTCCATCCCTGTCCGTGACGGCGGTGATCCGGCGCTTTGCATCGTATGCGGCGTGCACGGCGCTCCCGTCCGCCCCCCGCACTAAGATCCGGTTCCCTGCAGCGTCATAACCATACTCTGTGGCATGTCCTTCCGGGTCTGTCTCCCGTATCAGGCGGTTCCTCTGATCATAGACATATTCCGTCCTGCCTCCTCCGGGATGACATACCCCCGCCAGGTTCCACATGGCGTCGTAGGCATATCTTTCCGTATTCCCCTCTGCATCCGTCTTCCATGCCGGGCGATTTAAGACATTGTAGCCGATATAGATATGCTTCCCATCTGTCCGGATCTCCTCCACCGGCTTGCCGCTTGCATTATAACAAACGGTACGCTTTCTTCCCAATGCATCCGTGACCTCTGTCACACGGTTTCCACTGTCATAGGCATAGCATATCCTGGCGCACTGCGGATTCTCCTCTGCTATGAGCCGGTTTGCCGCATCATAATCATAGCGCGTCCTGCTCCCATCCGGTCCTGTGATCTCACTGATATTCCCCCTGTCATCGTAGGCAATGCGGGTCTCACTCCCGTCTGCCTGCCGGATACATGCCGCCCTTCCGTTCTCTCCATACAGAATCTCGGTCTTTCTTCCGATGGCATCGCTGCTGGACGTCAGTCTTCCCATGGAATCATAGCAGTTCTTAAGGCGTGTGACCCCGTCCACCGTCAGCTTCAGAAGATGCCCATCCCCGTCATAGGTAGCGTTACTTTTTACCCCCAGGGCATCGATGACCTGGGTCAGATTTCCCCGCACGTCATAGGAATAGCGGGTGATATTCCCTAGGGCGTCCTTGTGGCGGATGCACTGCCCTCTCTGGTTATAGGCATACTGCTCCTCCCCGTCTTCATATACCGTTTTGGTGTGGTGGTACCGGTCGTCATGGTAATACCGGATCCGGCTTCCATTCCGCTCCGTCAAGGTCACGCATGCTTCCGCTTCCTCATAGGCATACTCCATGGCTCCCCCGTCCGGGAATTCCTGGCGGATGCACCGTCCTTCTTCGTCATAGGTGTTCACCACCGTGACGGTTCCTTCCGCGTTGGTGACGCTTCTTATGCGTCCTTCCTCGTCATACCCATAGGTGAGCGTATTCCCGTCTGCCCCGGTAACGATCTCAAGGTGTCCTCTTTCGTCATAAGTATACGATACCGTTCGCTCTGCGAGCCCTTTCTCCCCATTGTCCCCCGGAAGCTCCTCCCGTATCTCTAAGAGCCTTGCCTCTCCGTCGGAAGCGGTGCCGTAAACCAGACGGTATCCTGCCCCGTCCGGCTCCCGGAAGATGCGGCAGAGCTTTTCACCTTCATAGCTGAGACGGACAGTTCCACGGAAAGCTTCCTTCCAGCCGGTCAGCCTCCCTTCCGTATCATAGCGGTAACGGATGCCTTCCGGGGTGGTCAGTTCATACCCTTCCGGACCTTCGGTCAGGCGGTTTCTGGTACCGCTCCCCCAGAAGCTTCCGTCCCTGCCCCGCTCATACCGTTCTTCGTGTCCGTCCCCGGCGCACAGGACTGCTTCCGCTTCCATCCGTCTGATACAGCTCTCCCAGCTGAACCTCCAACCCTGTCCCAGCAGGCCCTTCTCATCCGACAAGGCGTTGTAGCTGCGCCGGATGATAAGGGGCGGATTCCCAGGAATCCGCAGGTCTTCCTTTTCGTAGGTGAAGTTCCCGGTGCTCAGGTTCACCGGGTCGCTGCTCATGCAGACACCTTTCACATGCACACCGTGCAGCGCCGCCTTTAACGCCTGCTTCAACCGCTCCAGCGCATCCTCCGATGCATCCCATGCCCTCACGCAGGCTTCGTATTTCTTCCGGAAGTCTTCGTAGCTCCCACTGTCCGCCCCTTCCGGTATCAGGGCGCTAAGATCCTTGATCCTCGCCGTAAGGCTCCTTACATCCGCCGCCACCGCGTCCAGTCCTGCCGCCTCTCTACGGTCCCCCTGTGTGATGTCCCGAAGGAGCCGTTCCAACTTCCGACTCATCTCCTTCCGGTAGGCTAAGAATTCATCCGTCCGAAGGCTGTCCCGAAGGCGCAGGACATCCTCGTAGAGCCCCTGATCCCTGACGTCTGCAGGCAGGGATGCTAAGACTGCCGCAATGTCCCGCATTTCTTCGTACAGTTCTTTCGTGATCTTATCTGCTGCTTCCATGAGCCGCCCGGTGTCCCGGATCAACCCTTCAATGGCTTCCGTATGAAATGTTCTTGTTTTTCCAATTCCCATGTTTTTTCTCCCCTGTGTGTTGTCTCATTTTCTTCCAATACCGTATCCACAAAAACAAAAATACACCGCATATCACAATGGAACCAATGATGCCGATTGACTCAGCGTTCCACACATTTTCTGTGTAATCCTGTTTCTTTGCAATGGTCAAGGGTTCCCGAAAGAGCTGACCTGTCAAGTCATAATCTGCATCCGAAACCTTTTCTTTATCTATAAAAACGCTGCGCCTTACGCGCTCCGTCTCATCTCTCAAGTTTGCTTCATACCGTTGTTTTTCTTCCATTTTCTGATCCGTAAAAAGATCTACCCCGTATAAATCTGACAGGGAACGATACGTTGTTGTCCGATTATGTATGATATCTGTATTCAGATTCAGATCTGTGCTGCTCATATATCCTCCCTGATCACCCTCAGAATATCCCCCTGATAAATGCCGTTTTCTCTGTAAGAGCATTGAACAGGTATTCTCCTTTGCCTCCGGACGGAATAGATCTGTTCCGGCATATCGGCTCCGTAAAACGATAACAGCCCTCTCTTTTTCATAATGTCCAGTGTGTTCTCAATCTTACTGTCTCTCCCGGCTTTTATATCATACTGCTTTCCGTCTTCTTCTATGGTTATCATCATAATTTCATATTCTCCCTGTGGTCTGTGACCAGGCAGCTGCATAACACAGCCGCCCTGCACAGTGTTCCTTTACTGAACCTTACTGCTGGAGTAAGATTTATCCAGTGCCTGCATATCCCTGATGTAGCGCTCGGTAGAGGCGATCAGATCATTCACTACCTGCAGCGTCTGCCTGAAGTTCTTGGTCAGCTTTGCATAATCTTCCTTATATACAGGACTTGCATCAGCTTTCCAGTTATCACACAGCGTATTGACATGACCGGTCATAGACTGTGTCGTGGTCTCAAAGGTCGCACACTCTGTCTTCAGGCTTTTGATAGCAGATTCCATCGCGGAATACTGCATACTCAATTGTGATGCCATAACTCATTTCCTCCTTTTCTCGTGTATTTATAAATAATCCGTCACTTGCAACGGACTTATTTATCGGCTTCCCGGTATACAAACGGATCAATGATAAATTCATACGCCTCCCGGTACGGCAGGTTGCCCATCCTTGTGAATCCAAGCTTTTTCGTAAAATCTTCCAGTATTGCACTGTTTGTCTGGTTGTTTTTTGTGCGCAGGCTCTGTAAGCTTCCGACCTGCTGCCGCACATTTTCCGCCGTCTGTTCATTGGCCTTTGTCATATCATTTCTAAGAATCTGAATATTTTCATTTGTCGTTAGGTACACATCCGATGTATATTGAAGATATTCCGTTCCCTTTTCATTCATCTCTGTTTCGATTGCGCTTATCCCGGCTTCCACATCACGCAGTCCGCCTGCAATCTTCTCTTCATTCACATAAGCGAATGGATCATAGGCGTTCAGGGTGTCCTGATATTTATTTTGCGCATACCAAAAGCCGGCTGCGCTTTCTTCAAATGCCCGCTGAAGCCGGTCGTTGGTATCCAGAATAACCTGTACGATCCCATCCTGAAATGCTGCTGTCACTCCGGATTTATCAATATAATAATTTCTTTCTATTTTTTCCAATTCCTCCTGAGGAATCGCCGCCGTCTCCGGCAAGTGATATTCCGGCACTTCATATGTAATCGTCTCCCCCGTAAGGATCAGTGTCAGATCCGGCACCGTAACCGAGACAACCGGCGGCAGGATGGGCTCATTTTGCCCGTCTACTGCACGACTCAGATCAAGCTGTTCTTCCACAAGCGATAGATCGGTCTGCGCCATATCTATGTCTGCCTTCATCTCCGGTTCTTCCATCTCCTCCGGCAGTTCTGACAATTCCTTCATCGGAAGACCTTCTATCTCCTCCAGCAAGAGCTGTACTGCATCATCATATGGCGTATCCTGCGCATCTCCTTCTCCCTGCACATTTTCGTCATCCGCTTCAGTGCCCTGTTCCTGCGCAGCCCGCACTTCCCCCGCCAATTCTTTCAAATACCGGATCTGCTCATTATCCTCCTCTGCCTGTTGATTATATCTGGCAAGTAAATCTCTCTGTGTACAATTACTTCCATAATCCATGCATATTTGCTTTTGCTCGTCCAATACACGCTGCACCTGCTGATCCACACCGGTTTTTAACGCAGTCCTGATGCCTTCTGCCGCCGCTGCGTTCAGATAAGCCTGAAGTTCTCCCACATAACTGCCGATTGCCTGATTCAGAGCATCGCTCTGAGCTCCTGCAAACTCCTTGCAGGCTTCCTTCTCTTTTTGGATTCCCGCATCTGCCTCCTGCTGTATCTGCGGCAATACCACAGTCCTTATGTCGTTTTGAACTTGTATCCGCTGTTCATGGATGAGCGTCTGCTGCCCTGCCGCATATGTATTGATCTGCTGCATGACTCCTTCATTTAACAGATCACGCTGTGCCGCTATCCGGTGATTGCTGCGATCAATCTGCTCATATACGCCATTCAGTCCTTCTTCCGTTAGAGAATTCCCATCACCGTCCACCAGAGGATTCGTATTTTGCATACGAATCTGCATCTGATCCAACGCCTGAGATAACGCCGCATGCTCTTCAACGACCGAATCATACTCAGACTGTCCTCTCAGCAATGCATCACGAAATGTATTATTCACGTTCTGCATGGCATCTGTTAATTGTACGCTTTGTGCTTTCAGATCAACCGGCTGCACGGTATCGTTCTGTTCCTTGAGTTCACTGAATTCTATCTGAGATATAAGAGCCTCCGCAGACACCTCCGTCAACGCCGCATACTCAGCGCTTTCATTGCCCAAAATCGTACCTGCTCCATCCTGCACGCTGTGCAATTCACTTAGAATCGCATCAAGATACACATACGACACATTGGAACTGATGCTTCTTGAGAAGTTCGTGATCTTGTATATCATGTCTTCTCTTGCCTGCGCACTTAACAGCGGACTGAGCTTATATTCAAATACTGCTTTTTCCGGGGTGTGGTTGATACTGTCCACGGATTGTGAGAAAGATGAGGGGATTATGATATATGCCCCATAAGAACCTTTTTCCAGACCGCTTTTTGCCTCTTCCAGACTTGTTGTTTTATAATTGTCTCCTGGATAGACGATCAGCTTACCAGAATAATAGACGACTTGATCCTGCTTTACTACACCTGCATCTAAGTTTACTACCGCTATTGTCGCTTCCTGCTGAGAGGACATGGTAATGGTATCATTTCCTGCTGACCGGTTTGCTGGAAAAGATGCTGACGCCGAAAAACGTCCTCCCATCACACCGATTGCAATACAGACAATTCCTCCCAGAATATAAAATATGCTTCTTCTCTTATTTTCCATAACTTCTCCCCATCGTATATCATAACTGCATTTTTCACGTTCTTATCACTTATTACTACTATATCATATTTTGTTATTTATTCAATCTATAACATCCGAAAGTTCCGTATTACTCTCTATTCTTTCGCAATCTTTCGCGATTAACCTCAAAAAGGGGGGTCGCGTAATTACTCTTATGAAAATCATAATCCATTCTCCGGGATTTGCATGCATACACAGGATATCCTTGAGCCGGTGCGTGCCTGCGAAATCGCGGAGAGACGGATGTGATTCTGATAAGAGTAATTATGCGACAGCCCCTATACCAGTCATTCTAACCAAACAAATTCGAGAAGAAGTCTACGATCGAATCCCACAGATTCGAAAAGAAATCTGCAATCCCGCTCCAGAATCCATCCGAATCAAAATCCAGATCACCGATCTTGTCGTAGATGGACTGTGCCTGGGACAGCAGCTGATCCACATCAAGGTCCAGCTCACTGATCTTAAGCAATAGATCCATCAGTTTCTGCTTCTGTTCTTCCGTCAGCGTGATATCAAACTGCTTCGACGCATCCTCTATTGCTTCCCGGATACTCTCCGGATCATCCAGTCCGTTCTCTGCTACCTTCTGCTTCAGATACGCCACCAGACCTTCCACCTGCTCATTGTCCGCATCAGTGCCGCCCACCAGTTCTCCGGTCAGCACAAGTTCGTTAAGGGCCGTATCTACACTGTTATCGGGCAGCGTCTCACCCGTCATTTCCTCATATGCTTTAAACACACCCACCAGTGCAGCCGTACCGGAAATATTCTGAGGCCCTGCCACAATGATATCTGCGTCCTGGATGCCTGCCGTTACCAACGCATTCTTATACATTCCCACGGTACAATATGAAATATTCTTAGTGGAAATATTGATTCCGTTACCCTTATCCTTCTTGATGATCACCACAGAAGACCATGATTTACTGCCGATTTTGGAAGCGTCGATATACGCGCCCAGATAAGAATGTTCTTCTGCATTGGTGACGATGACCACATCATAATTTTCCAGTTGGGAAGGGTCGATTCCCATCAGGGATAACACCGTGTTCCGCTGCTCCTCACTCAGATCCGCTCCCAATGCAAGATACGGTTTATCCTCCTCCTGAATGACCACATGGTCATCCGCCGCATCGGCGGGAATCTCTGTCCCAAGCGTCCCTGTCACCTCATTTGCAAATACCGTGGCTGTGGATGCCAGCAGCATCACACAGACCAGTGCCATACTCCATAAACGTCTGCACATTTTTCTCATAGATCCTCCTCAATCCTTTCCGCATCTGAATGCCATGCGTCACATCCCGCAAGACTACTGCCTGGACAGACGCACCTTCAGCCATGCCAAAATGTCACGATAGACCTGGTCACGATCCAACTCATTTAAAATCTCATGCCGGTCATTGTCATAAAGCTTCCATGTAATATCTTCTATGCCGGCATCCTGGAATTTATCATAAACGGCTTTCACGCCCTTACCCATATTTCCCACCGGGTCATCCGCTCCCGACACCAGGAACAACGGCAGGTTCTTTGGTATCTTATCAATGTTCTCTGCCTGATTGTCAAACAGCACCGCCTCAAAAAGACCCATATATCCATTCAGAGTAAATACAAAGGTACATTTGGGATTGGCATAATACTCCTTCACGATTTCAGTATCCTTCGTAAGCCAACTGTTATGCTCATCCCCGCCCCACACGTCAAACCGCTTGTACGGCTTGTCATACGACAGCTTCTGAATCAGTCTGCTGCGGTGTCTCCAGCCGTACAGCTTCGCCAGCAGCTTCGCTACCGTCATACCCATCTTCGTTGTCTTGTCCGGTATACAGCCGGTTCCCATGATAACCGCTCCCATCAGACCTCTTCCGTGAAGGGAAAGGTACTTGCGCAGCATATAGGAACCCATGCTGTGCCCCAACATAAAATACGGAACTCCCGGATGCTCCTTCTGGGTCAGTTCCCGCAGCTTATGCATATCCGCCACCAGAACGTCACTGGGATTCGGCTGTGCAAAATATCCCCAGTCCTCTTGGGATGCCACCGATTCGCCATGTCCGATGTGGTCATGTCCCACCACAAGAAATCCATGCTCGTTTAGAAATTCTGCAAACCCGCGATACCGCTCAATATACTCTACCATCCCATGCGTGATCTGCAGGATTGCCTCATAGGAACCACTCTCCGGTATCCAGCGCACCGCATGAACCTGTGTTTTCCCGTCCGCCGACAGGAAGGAAAATGTCTCTTCCTTAGTCATAAAATATTACCCCCTGTAATTATAGTTTATTTCTTTCATGCCTTTTTTAACAATATTTTCGTATGATAACCTGCACAGTATTCCTGCCGTTATAGTCGTTGATGGTGGGTTCATAGATAGCGGCAAACCGTATAGCATTCTCCCTGCCCTCTAACGCTGCCTCTACCTCGCCTTCTCCAAAGCGCTCTCTGAAATACTGTAAGAATTCCTCTGTTTTACCAAAATATACGCCGTCTGTCATCACACCGTCCGCTCCCCGCAGCATCAACCGCAGTACGTTGCGGTTCTTGCCTGTAAGAAAGGCGCGGGTAATGGCAAGCCCCTTATCCGCAAACACCGGCTTCACATTTCCCTTGCCGCAGGGTTCCAGGAGACGCAGCTGCCCGATAAATTCCGGCGTAAGGTAAGATAAGGGCAGGGCTACGTCAATATGTATCTTCTCCGCCAGATCCTCCTTCGTCAATGCAGCCAGTTCGTTCAGCCGTCTCCGGAAAGGCTCCACATGTTCTTCCGGCATAGACAAGCCTGCTGCCATAGGGTGTCCCCCGTATTTTGTGAACAGCTCCGATACCTTGGTCATCTCATCAAACATGGAATATTCTTCAATGGAACGCCCGGAGCCCTTGACCCCCTCTTCTCCCATGGTCAAAACAAAAACGGGGCGATAGTACTGCTCCCGGATGCGCCCTGCAATGATTCCTGCCAGGCTCTCATGGCACTCCGGCAGATAGACCACCAGCACCTTATCCCCGCAGCCTCCGTTCTCCACCTTCTCCAGTGCCCGTTCCAGTTCCCGGAACGTCATATCTTTGCGGCTGTTGTTCAGTTCTATCAATTCACCTGCCAGCGCCGCCGCACGCACACTGTCCTTCTCCCGCAGCAGTTCCAGAGAACGTCTCGCGGTATCCAGCCGTCCGCTGGCATTGATACAAGGTCCCAGTACAAATCCAATATGATAAGCGCTGATATGCTTGCCCATAAGCTGATTCTGTGCGATCAGAGCCCGCATGCCTGGATTCCCGGTGTGCTGCAGCGCCGCAAGTCCCAGTTTCACCAGAATCCTGTTCTCACCGGTCAGATCCATCACATCTCCCACGGTGGCAAATCCCACATTTTCCAGAAAAACGTCAGCCTCCTCCGCCGGAATGCCCATTTTCTCATACAGCACCTGCAGAAACTTCCATGCCACCGCCGCCCCGCACAGTTCTTTATAGGGATACGGGCAGTCATTCTGTTTGGGATTGATGACGGCATCCGCTTCACTGGACAGATACTCCCGCGCCTGTCCCTCCATCCGGTATGGAATATCATGATGATCCGTCACGATCACCGTCATACCGGCTTCCTTGGCCACATGAATGGCATCTATCGCCGCGATGCCGTTATCGCAGGTAATGATGGTATCCACTCCCGCCTCCGCCGCAAGAGCGATCAGGTTCTCATTGATACCGTATCCGTCCTTCATTCGGTCCGGGATTGCCGCATCCACCTGAGCGCCGCAGCGCGTCAGCCCCTCCAGCAGAATATAAGTGGCGCTGACGCCGTCTATGTCGTAATCTCCAATGATGCGGATCCGGCTGCCCTGTCTGATCTTCTCCGCTAGGATCCCTGCTGCCGCAACCGCGTCCTTTAATAGATGCGGATCATGGAGATCTCCTCTGCCGCCCTTCAAATACCGCTCTACCTCTTCCGGCTCCACAATATCACGGTTCCGCAGAATCCTGGCAACCACCGGGTCGATGCCAAATTGTTTTGCGATTCCTGCGAAATCCCCGCCCTTTCGTATTTCCAGCCATTTCTCCTGACGCTTTTCCATCTTCTCTCCTGCTACGCTGCCCCGTCAGCACAAAAAAGTGGAAGCAAAGGGGCTCGAACCCTTGACCTCCCGCTAGTCAGGCGAGCGCTCATCCCAGCTGAGCTATGCTTCCACAAATCATTATAGTAACAATTATATGCCAAGCACACGCATCGGTCAATACACGAATTATCTATGATGGGAGCTGCCTTACGGCAGCTCCTCTGCCTCCATAAAATAAAGTCTTGATCCAAAATCCTGGAAATATCTTACCTCGCTGCTGTATCCGGTTCCTCCGAACGACTGCTTCAGCTTGATGCCGCTGTACATCAGCGTATCCCCATATATATATCCTTCCTCAGTCTCTCCATCCATCTTCACGAATTTAGCGATCAGGTTATGAACCACAGAATCCGGCTTCACATGGATGGGCGCCACTGTATTGACCAGGTCGCCAAAATCCTTTACGTTATACTTTAACGGCCGGTTAGAAAAATGATACTTCCATGCTTCGTTCAGTCCTTTTGCCTTATAATAATCAAACTGCGTATTTGGTATCACCGTCTTCTGCATCAAAAATCCTACCGCCTTCCTGCGGTCAGGAGACACACAGGTCCATTCCATCATATTGCCTGCCGTTTTGGCAAGACAGCTCTCCGCCTCCCTCTTATCCCCGGCAAAGGTTCTGCCCCGGTAGAAGGAGCCTGTCTGCAGCACCTCTCTCCACTCCTTATACAGCGCGATCTGCGCTTTTACTGCTTCCAGTTCTTCCTTCTTCATATCGCAGAAGTTGCACTCATATCCACAGATACCGAAACACGCCACATGAAAACGCGTCTCTAGCGGGGTTATGCGGAGCGTCTGATGATTGGGACAGGCAGAGACATGCGCGCTGACCACAGACATGGGATACCCATAGCTGTAGCCGGTCTGGATCTCACTTCTGCAGAGGGCGTCCGTATCATCGCTTGCCCATATCTGCGGAAAATAACACAGTATCCCAAGGTCAAACCGGTTGCCTCCTGCCGCACATCCCTCAAAGAGAATGTCAGGGAACCGTTCCGTCAGCTCCTTCATACAGCGGTACAGTCCCAGCACATACCGGTGCGCCACCTCACCCTGCCGCTCAGGCGGCAGTGCAGAAGAATAATAGTCCGTAAATGTCCGGTTCATATCCCATTTGACATAGGCGATATCTGCGGAAGAAAATACACGGCTCATCTCTGCTATGACAAAATCCTGAACCTCTTCCCTGGTAAGATCGAGGATTCTCTGATTTCGTCCTTCCGAATGAGGCTTTCCGGGAATCTGAAGCACCCAGTCCGGATGTTCTTCATATAAGCGGCTCTTTACATTTACCATTTCCGGCTCTACCCATATTCCGAAATCCATCCCAAGCCCTTTGATCTTTTCTGCGAGCCCCTTTACTCCACCCGGGAGTTTCTTAAGGTTTTCCTGCCAGTCTCCCAGCGCCTGGGTATCGTCCTCCCTGGTTCCAAACCAGCCGTCATCCATGACAAAGAGCTCGATTCCCACTTCCTTTCCCGCTTTTGCAAGATTTAATAACTTCCGCTCATTGATGTCAAAATACGACGCTTCCCAGCTATTGAGCAACACCGGCCGTAACTTATGCTTCCACGTCCCCCGGACGATATGCTCCCGGACAAAGGAATGCATATGGCCGCTCATTCCGTTATAGCCGTCCCAGGAATAGGTCATGACCGCCTCCGGAGCTTCAAAGCACTCTCCGGCGCCTATGATAAAGCAAAAGGACTGGGGATTGATGCCTGTCACGATCCTGGTCTTTCCGTATCCGTTTACCTCCACGGCTTCATAATGATTCCCGCTGTAGATCAGATTGAATCCATAGCAGTCCCCGAAATCCTCTGTAGTCTCTTCTTTACTCAGCATCACAAAGGGATTGGCGCGGTTGGAGGAGGTTCCGGTGTAGGAAGCATTCACATGCTTTCCCGCCGCCGCTCTCGTATCCGTGCGCTTCATCTCCCTGGCCCAGGAGCCGTTAAAAGTGGTAAACACATATTCCGGCGTATCAAAGTCTATCTGTGTGCTCATCAGCCTCTCCAGCCGGACCGTCTCGTCGCTCTCATTTAAGAATCTGGCGCTCCTGGTGATCACATCACAGTCCGCATACACATAATAGTGCAGCTCCAGCGCCAACCGATATTGTTTATCCCTCAGAGTAATACACAGATGCTCTGCCTCTCCATTTTCGTCATAGGAGCCCGGCAGCATCTCATACGCTTCCTTTCCCTTGGTGATCTCTGCCGTATCAAACAGGAAGTCCGAGGTATAGCTTCCGTCTGCATGGATCACTTCGATAAAAGGCTCCCGGATATCACCCTTGCCATAAGCAGACATTTCAAGCCTTACATCCTCCAGAGAAAATGCCGTATTCTCCTCATTGTATGCATTGGTATTCCCCGGCATAAATGCATGTTTTTCTGTCAGCGCCTCTGCATATGCTCCTTCCGGCAGAGTGATTTTCCTGCCATAATACAGATGCTCCAGATGACCGGTCTCCATCACACGAAAGCAGTAGGTAGTATTTGCTGTATCAAGTACAAAACACTGATCATGCTTCTGAATCATAGAAATCCCCCTCTTTCGTCTTCTTTGTCCCTTTACGCTTCCTTCGCCCTCTTCTGCCTGATCTGCTTGGCAATCTCTTCTACCTTCTGCTCGGACAGAATGTATTTCTTATGGAATAAGAATACAGCGATCAAAAGTCCGATGATAGGCACCACCGTCATGGTCATACGCAGTCCTACCACCGAGGAACCGGCCGCAGTCGCAGCCGTGGATGATGTATCATCACTCAGATTGCACACGCTCAGGCAGATCGAAGCCACCAGTGCCGCCACGCCGGACGCAAGCTTCACCACAAAGGTCTGCATGGAGAAGATCACGCTCTCATCCCGGCGGTTATTTTTCAGTTCCCCATAATCTACAGTATTTGCCAGGAACACCGTCACCAGCACAGTCAGCATACCGTTTGCCGCAAAGATGAAAAATCCCGGAATGAACAAAAGGTATACGCTGGACATATTGGTAAAGGCCAGTATGAGCAGAGCCACATATCCTACGATAGCCATCACAAAACTAATGTAAAAAACTTTGATGGCACTGAAAAATTTACGTAACAGCGGGAAGAACAACATCATGGACAGAATCTGAATGGCTCCGCCAAAGGTATTAAACAGTGTATACGCATCTTCCCATTTTGCTCCGCCAAAATCATATTTGAAGAAATAGATCACAAGGTTGGAGGTAATATAAACGGAGCAGTTCACCAGCACAATGGTGATCACCACCGCCATAGCCTGATCGTTTTGAATCAATGCCTTAAACATCTGTCCAACCGAGGGAGAATCCACATTGACGGTAGATTTCTCTTTGATGTTGATACAGGTGCAAAGTATAAACAGGATGAACAGTACTGCAATGATCAGGGCAAACCAGCGAAAACCGGCGCGCTCATTCCCCTGTCCCAGTACAGAGACGCATTTTACAGTAATGATGGTGATGACCGCCGAACCTACGCCTGCACAGGAACGTGCCAGCGTGGACAGTCCCTCACGCTCTTTCCCGCCTTCCGTAAACGCCGGTATCATGGACCAATAAGGAATATCCATCATGGTATACGTCACGCCCCATACAATATACATGACGGCTGCATAAGCGATCAGCCCTTTTCCGTCCAGGGCAGGCGGAGCCGCAAACATGAAATACAAAATAACCGCATTCAGTATTGTACCGATCAGCAGCCAGGGACGGAATTTCCCCCATTTCGTCCTGGTCTTCGCCACCAGAACTCCCATGATGGGATCATTAAACGCATCAAACACACGCGCCGCCATCAGGATCATTCCCATGACAATCGCGCTCACCCCTAAAATATCCTGATAATAATACAGGATATAACTTGCGGAAAACATATACACCATATCTTTTCCTACCGCTCCCAAACCGTATGATATCTTCTCCTTTGCCGTCAGTTTCATATCTGTCACCTTTTCTCCCTTTCTTTGTTTTTACGTTCCATCGCCAGTTCCACTACCTTGTATGCCCCATCATAAATACCGGCAGCTTTATTCTGCACAATCCGATCACACATATTCGTCAGCAGATGATCGTCTTCCATAAACAGCCGGATCATCTGAAGGGTATGCGCCGTATCCCGGCATTCCAGCGTGCCGTCTCCAATCTCTGCGGAATGAACGGCCCCCCATTGCTCATGACCGCCCACGCGCTTGATGAACAGCTTCGGCACCGGATAAAATGCAAGTTCGCTGGGCTTTGTCACCAATACGTCGCAGCTTCTCATCAGAAGGTTCGTACAGTAAACCGCCTCAAAAATGTTCTCATGCCAGAATGCATGCACGCCTTTGATTTCTCCCGTCAGCGCTTCTTTGGCAAAGTTCTCTGTTTCCTTCCACTTTGCAAAGTGTTCCTGGGATACGTTTTTCAACTCCGGAATGTCTCGCACCAGTTCTTCCCACACATTGCGGTAATCCCCCACATTTACATAAAGCGCCGCTTTTCCTGCCCGGATCGCCGGCATAAGTTCCCGAATGATCGCCGCAAAAATCTCCTTCTGCGCGCCGGCTCCTCCGATGGTCAGAAGGAAACGCATGGGCTTTCCCTCTTCTTTACGCTTCTTCCTAGCAGCGCAGTCATCTTCAATGTTGCTGACCAGCTCATGGTCAATATAATGTCCCGTATACTTCAGATCCTCGTCGGGCATCGGATGCAATACGTCCGTTCCCTGCATACCGTTTAAAATACGGTAACCCTGGTATGCATAGTGAGTCTGAACGGTGTGCAGGCTGCCCTCCGACAGATGAAGCGCCATCGGCCAGTTGTCCGGGATGGCATTGACCACATAACGCATCCCGGCATGCACTGCCGCCTGTGCCGGCCACACATGGGTCGCCACCAGCGGAATCTCTATGGGCACGTTCCGGTACACCGGCGCCATCAGCTCTGCATTTTTCTGATCCGAGGCGTTATAGCTTAGCTTACGGAACCCTTCATAATTCATGGGCTCCCATACAAGCTTGTTGAACAGCCTGCTCTTGCCGGAAAGTCTGGACCCCAAAGAGTACAGATCGTTCTGTGCTCCGATTACCTTGGTGCAAGTGGTCTGATGATAAGAATTCAGATCCATCCAATAAGGAATGTATCCCATAGCGTTTGCCGCCGAAGCGATTGCCATGGATATCCGGTAATGTCCGAACCCCATACGGATATTACCCACGATGATCCCTTTTTCTGTGTCAAATCCTGCGTTCCCCTTACTGCTTCCATCTTCCCCTAAAAGGACATTCTGTACCCCCAGCAAATCCCCTATGTAGGCGTTCTTTTGAATCTTCACGGGATAATCTGCATTGGAATCATCTCCGAATTTCTTCCTGTACTTCTTCTTGGAACGGACGGCTTTACGGTATGTTTTTGCCGTCATTGGATTACCAAAAATAATCTTTGATCTTTCTTTCATACCCTTTCTCCTTTCGCCTGGATTTTATATTTCCGTCTATACCGTTACGGTAAATGCGAGCACAATGTCCTTTGTCTGGAAGGTCCGTAGCTTAAGGGACGCCACCCCCGCCTGCCCGGTTGTTCGGATATAGGTTCCTCCCATCCCCCCCTGCAGAGAGATCACCGCCGGACCGATCAGTTCCACCGGCCCCTCAGTCTCCAGCATGACCACTCCGTTGAAGAAATTCACCTGATTCTCATGCTCATCCAGCATACGGATCCGTATTGCCGCCACATCATAGGTATGGTTCTCCGCCAGATCACAATGATCTGCTATCGCCTGCAAATGCAGGGACGTCATAGGCTCCTTCACGATCTGCTTTACGACTTTCCCGTCCTTGACGGCCTCGAACCGGTAGGAGGTGGACGCCCCGCCCCAGTCTCCGATATACCGGTTATAAAGCGTCACCGCCTGAGTCGGCTTCATGTGATAGATCAACATCATCCGGATGGCTGTCAGATACACGGACTTTGGAAGATTGGACAATCCGAATCTTGCCGTTGCATTTAACGCATCCTTGATGCCCTTTGCCTGTGCAGGTTTAAAGTTCTCATTCTTCTCAATGGCGTCCCCGATAAAATCGTCAATGAGAATTGGCCCATGCTCCAGATTCCGGTATGGGGAATCCTTCTGTGTATACTCCTTGATAAACCTGTCATTCTTATACATACGTACGCTGTCCGCATTGGTCAATATGTAGGTATTGCCCCTGTTGCATCCGGGATGCTCTCCGATATCCATGGAAGAGCTTAGGGCCAGGATCGGAATCTCTTCCTGCTGACAAGCGTAAATATCTGCCGCAAGCTTCGGATTGCGGAACATATCCATCACACCATGATAACAGACACGATCTCCACTCCCGAAATCCTTGTGGGTATTGTAGTCAAACATACACCACCCGAAGCTTCCTGCAATATCTGCTTCTCCCGCCACCGCATCCAGGACATTGGCATGGCGCATGGCATGCTCCAATCTGTGTTCCTCCCAGTCATATGCTTTCGTGGGATACATATGTCCGTTGTATTCGCTGATGAGATACGGTTTGTGAAGATCCGAAGTGACATCCGCCTTCCGGTCACAGCCCTTCGTTTTCCCATCATGGAGAAAATCGTTATATGTATATACATCCTCCAGCAGGCTGCTCTTTTTATGGGCCCTTACTCCTCCGGTCTGCCGAGAGGGGTCCAGTTCGTGAGCCGCCGCATTGGTCCTTAAGTAGAATGCATCATCATCCTGAGATTCGTTGATGCGCACGCCCCACAAAATAATGGAGGGATGGTTCCGGTACTGACGCACCATATCCTTCACATTCTGAACTGCCTGATCCTTCCAATCTTCATCCCCGATATACTGCCAGCCCGGCATCTCCGTAAATACCAGCAGCCCCAGTTCATCGCACCGGTCCAGAAAATAATGGGACTGGGGATAATGGGATGTACGCACCGCATTCAGTCCCAGTTCCCGTTTCAATATATCCGCATCCAGCTTCTGCATGGATTCCGGCATTGCGTACCCCACATACGGAAAGCTCTGATGGCGGTTCAATCCCCGGAGCTTTACCTTTCGGTTATTGAGATAAAACCCGTCCGACCGGAACTCTGCCTGGCGGAATCCGATGACGGTTATCTGCTCATCAGCCACAGCATCCCCTGCAAGAAGCTCGGTCCTGACCTCGTACAACACCGGAGTCTCCACATCCCACAGCCGTATTTCCTCATCACCAATCTTGGTCAACGGGAGCTTCATGGATACGCGGCTTCCCTTCACAGCTTCCTGCCCCATAAACAGGTACTCCTGCTCGCCCTTTTTTCTTATAGACTGACGGATCACCGCCTGCTGCGCCTGGTTCAGTGTAATCTCAGAAATCACCTCATGGGCTGCCCCCGGCTCCAGACCTGCTTTTCCCCGGACAAATACATCCTTCAGATAGAGCGGATCTTTCACATCCAGATAAACATCGCGGTAGATTCCCCCATAAGTCATATAATCCACCACAAACCCAAAGGGCGGTACATTCACACTCTCCCGGCTGTCCACCTTCACCACCAGAAGGTTCTCTTCCCCATAGGACAGCCGCTCTGTTATATCCATGGAAAAAGCCGTATAGCCGCAATAATGCTCTCCCACCTTCTCACCGTTCAGGAACACCTCGCTTACATGCGCCGCCCCGTCTATGGTGAGAATCACCCGTTTTCCCTTCCACGCCTCCGGCGCTTCTATCTTCCTCCGGTAACCGCTCACCATCTGATAGATGTGCTCATCAAAATAGTGGAACGGTGTTTCCTTACAGGTATGAGGCAGCCGCACAGCAGTCAGTGCGCAGTCGTCATAGTCCGCCTGCAGCATTGCTTCCTCATACTGCTCTGAAAATTTCCATCCGTCATTTAAATAAATACGGTCCCCCATAACCCCTCCTTATACACGAACCTCTATTCCATCCATCAGGATATTGACCACTTCCGTCAATGCTTCCCGGTAAGTGATCTTATGCCGGATCAGAACATCACGCTGGAAAAACTGTTCCAGAGAAGCCTCCATCATCATTTTTAAGATCGGCAACTTAACCGGACGTATACTGCCTTCTTCCATGCCCTGTTCAATCAATTCTATGGTTGTCTCCCAGCCTGTTTCCAGCCTGACTTCCACCTGTTTATATATCTTCGGAAATTTCCCTTTCAGGAGATACAACTGCCGGAAATCCAGATCTTTGTAGCCTTTCGGAAGCACCCCCAGAATCGTCCGTACTTTCTCGACCGTGCTTAATTCACTGTTCTCAAGCACTTCCCGCTCGCTTTCCTTAATGGAATCAAATATATAGTCCACCATTGCTAAGAACAGCGCCTCTTTGTCACGAAAAACCGTATAAATCGTTTTCTTGCTCATTTTCAAGACTGCCGCAATGTCATCCATGGTGAACTTCAATCCCTTTTTGTTGAATACCTGAATCGTCCCCTCCAGAATTTTTTCTCTTATCCCCATCATCTTCCCTCCGACTCTTTGTCCTTCCCTGATAGGAAACTTGTTTTTATATTTCAGTTTCCTATATTGTAACCCCTCCCATTCTTTTTATCAAGAAACGGTTTTTACAAAAACAGTTTCCATTTTTTATGTATTTCTACCAAAAATGTATTTATCTTGCTTGTCCAGAAAATCAGTTTCTCACATATGCCGTGCAGTTTCCATGTCCGCATCAGTAGTCGCATCCAGAACAATAGCAAGAATTATCTGCCCAGGCGGTCAAGATTCCGCTAGTGGACGCCAGAACCGGCTGGAACACGCATATGAAAAAGAAACCTCTAAACGAAGTTACTCACATTCGTTTAGAGGTTTCCTGATTTTCATGCTTACAACTATATCCTGTTAATCTTCCGGCAAAGCAAACTTAGCGATCAGGTTGTCCAGCATAACTGCCTGTGCGGACAACTGCTGGCTGGTTGCCGAGGACTCCTGCGCAACTGCCGCATTCGTCTGAATGACGTCTGAAATCTGATTAATGCCTTCCTCTGCCTGCTTCATGGTAGCTGCCTGACCGCTGGCAGAAATACTCATCTCCTTGGAAGAAGCAGCAATCTTTCGAATGCCCTCCACCACAGTCTCAATAGAAGCCACCGCGCGCTCCGCCACTCTGTTGCCGTTTTCAATCTCCTGCATAGCTCCTTCTATCAATGTTCTGGTGTCTACCGCAGATTGACTGCTCTGCTCCGCAAGCTGCCGGATCTCATCCGCCACAACTGAGAACCCGCGTCCTGCTTCTCCCGCCCTTGCAGCTTCAATCGAAGCATTCAGCGAGAGTAAATTCGTCTGGGCAGCAATATTTTCGATTTCTGAAGTGATATTTCCGATCTTCTCAGATGCATCGTTGATGCGTGCCATAGCCTCCACCATTGCCCGGATATCCGCACTGCTGTTATCCGCCACATTGGCATATTCCTGAGACTGATGATAAGCTTCCTCCGCAGACTCCGCTGCTCTTTCCGCAGACTCCGCAATAGTCGTGATCGTCGCCTGAAGCTCTTCTACCACACTCGCCTGTTCTGTAGCGCCTTCCGCAAGGCTGAGAGATGTTTCCGCCAGATTACCGGAACCTGCTGTCACCTGCTGGGAGGATTCTTCAATGAAATGCATGGTATCCACCATACAGGCTTTCAATTGTTTGGAAGACTCAAACAACTGTCTAAGGTCTCCGATGTATCTGGAATCATCCTTGGATCTTACCGTATAATCCGAATTTGCCATCTTCCCTAATATGTACTCCATGTCGGAAATGATAAAATCAAGGGATTCTGCCATATTATGTGCCGCCCCGATCATATCGGCAACCTCATCCTTCGTGTCCGCAGTAGGGAATGGACTACGCAGATCACCTCTGGCAAATTCCTCCAGTCTGCTTTCCAGCTGATTCATTGGCTTGGAAATACTCTCTGCAATATGTTTTCCCAGACGGATAGAGAACATCAGACAAAGAACAATGATAACGACCATTGCCACTACAAGTGCAATGCACACCACCGTCATCGTCGCTGAAACACTGTCTCCGCGTTCTACTTTGATATCCATAATGGAAGATAACTCACTATATATGCTTTCATACACAGGCATCAACTCAACCATGCCCCGTTCCTGGGCTTCTAGGGAGATTTCTGCATCTGTAGTGGAGCCGAGATCCAGAATCTCCTCCTCCAATGCCCAATAGTCCGGCAATTGATCGGAAAGCTTACGATAAACTTCTTTATTCGCATCCGATACCATTACTTTCTCTAACTCGGCAAAACTCTCCATAAACATCTCTTTGTCATTATCATGAGTAGCCCTCATTCTTTCGATTTCTTCCGCCGAATCATATCCGATGCACCCCCGCAGTGCCGATCTCGTCTCCGCAAAATACACCATGGTCTTACCCACATCTCCCTGTGCAAAACCATAATCATGCAGGGCTCCCGCATAAATCTTTGCTACTACAACCAGAGTGATCAGCGTCACTATTGCCGCCACTGCCGGAATACCCGATGCGATCACAAACGCTCGCACCAGCCTGTCCTTAATCCGATACTCATTCAATTTCTTTAGCATTTCCTTCTCCTCCTCGTGTTATGCCATAGAACTTCCGTAAAATAATTGTAACAAAATTAAGAATCCAATTGACTTATATTATACTATTCCAAATCATATTCGTCAAGAAAACTCAAAGGTAAGTTCCCCTTACATTGTTACAATATCACTATTTCCTCTCCTTATGTAGAATTGCAGTTCCGATGAGTAACTGTTTTGCCGTTCTTGCATATACTTTATGGAATACTTGTGTTGAGGTTGCTGAATGAAACACCTGCATTACACACAAAACGAATCATACAAAGGGCAGCTACAGGTAAACGTTGCCACGGAACTGGGATTCTTCCCTGTGGAAGACGCCAAAATCACCCTTTCTTACTCCGGCGATCCCACGAATACACTGGAGGAACTGACGACTGATAATTCAGGACAGACCGAAACTGTGGATCTGGCGGCTCCACCTTTGGAATATAGTATGGAGCCCTCGGAGGGACAGCCCTACTCCCAGTATACCATCCATGTGGAAGCGCCTGGATACCGCCCGGTGAACGTATTTGGAATTGCTGTGCTTCCGGACACCACTGCGGTACAAAATATCCGCCTTTCCTCTGCAGAGACCGCCGGAACAGAACCCCAGAATATTGTCATCACTGCCAATACACTGTTCGGAGATTTCCCACCGAAAATACCTGAGGCAGAGATCAAGCCTGTCAATGAGACCGGGGAGATTGTCTTAAGCCGGGTCGTCATCCCGGAATTTGTGGTAGTTCATGACGGTCCGCCCAGCGACTCCAGAGCAAATGATTATTATGTACGTTACCGGGATTACATCAAAAACGTTGCCTCCTGCGAAATCTATGCCACCTGGCCTGACGCATCGCTACGCGCCAACATTCTGGCCATTATGTCCTTCACATTAAACCGCGTGTATACCGAGTGGTACCGGAACAAAGGCTACAACTTTACTATTACCTCTTCCACTGCTTACGACCACAAATTTGTATACGGCAGAAATATTTATTCCAATATCTCCCAGATTGTTGACGAGATATTTAACAACTATCTGTCCCGCCCCAATGTAAGTCAGCCCATCCTGACCCAGTATTGTGACGGACAGCAGGTAACCTGCCCTAACTGGATGACGCAGTGGGGCTCTAAATATCTGGCCGACCAGGGTTACTCCGCCATCGAAATACTGCGCTACTATTACGGAAGCAGCATGTATATCAACTCAGCGGATGAGATCAGCGGCATCCCTGCATCCTGGCCCGGCACCAACCTCACGGTAGGATCCCAGGGCGATAAGGTCCGCCAGATGCAGGAACAGCTCAACCGTATTGCCCAGAATTACCCCGCCATCCCAAAGATTACGGCAGACGGTATTTTCGGTCCCGCCACGCGGGACGCCGTCATGAAGTTCCAGTCTATTTTCGGGCTGACGCCGGACGGAATCGTAGGATTTAAGACATGGTATAAGATTTCGGAAATCTATGTAGCAGTATCCCGGATTGCAGAATTATATCAGTAACTGTGAAACTCTGATAAAAAAATGGATGATTCCATAGAATTTCAGACCCAGTCGTGGTATACTGAGAGCAGAACTTTTGATTGGAGGGAAAACATATGCATACTTTTCAACCATACCCAGCAGACCTGATTGAGTTTGATCCCTTTACCAAGATCGGCAATGAATGGATGCTGATTACTGCCGGCGATGAGGAGAACGCCAACGCTATGACCGCCAGTTGGGGCGGCGTCGGAGTCCTGTGGGGCAAGAATGTAGTATTCATCTTTGTGCGGGACACTCGCTATACCAAAGAATTTATCGACAAAGGAAACACATTTTCACTCACCTTCTTTGATGCCTCTTACAAAAACGCCCTCAAATACATGGGCGTAGTATCCGGTAGAGACGAGGATAAGATCGGAAATGCCAAAATGCATGTCAATTCCTACAAAGATACGCCTTTCATTGACGAGGGCAATCTGGTATTTATCTGCAAAAAGATGTCCGCCACAAAAATCACACCGGATCAATTCATTGACCCGTCCATCGAGGGGGCGCACTACAAAGACGGTAATATGCACACCATGTATGTGGGAGAAATTCTGGAAATACTGGCGCGCTAGAACTAGAAATCCCACCCGAAGGCTAGCTATGGTTTCACACCATACAGCCTGCGGATGGGATTATTTTTCTCTACACCGTAACGTCTACACTCCCTCCCATGTCACCTGAAGCAACCACATCTGCTGCTTCCATGGGCGTCTCCATGCCGGACAGCTCCAGCGATACGCCTCCTCCTGCACTTCCCATACCAGAGGACATTGCGCCCGGTGTACTGCCGGACATACTCCCGGACATACCTTTTGAGATACCGCTCGACAAGTTCTGTTTTTCCCGCTCCAGCCTCTGAAACACTGCTTTGAGATACTGCATATCTGCCTTCATAATATCTCGTAGTTCATCCGATCTGTGCTTCTTCTTAAGACGGTCCAGACCTTCCTCGTCCAGTTTGCCTGCAGCTCCTACCAGCTCCTCTGACCAATCATCCAATGCCATCTCTTCATCCCATTCGCGCATAGCTTCGTCTATGAGCCTCTGATACTCCTCCATGAGCTCACGCATTTCCTGCTCGCGCTGTCGAAGCTCCTGCTCATTCTGCCAAAGCTCCTGTTCCGGATCCTCCGTCCACTGCTCCTGCGTGTCCTCTGTCTGAAGCTTCTCTTCATCAAGCTGCTCCGCCAGAACTCCCTGACGCTCTGCCAGTTCCTCCTGCAGCAAATTCTTCATGCGCTTTTTGGCAATGCGCTCTATCTTCTTCGCATGGATGATCGCCTCCTTCAATTCCTCGTCGTCATACTCGCCGCTCCGCAGCTGCCTGCTTAACTGCGCCACCTTCGTGCGCGCCTTAGTCACCACACGCCTCGCACTGACAGAGGTCTTGGCCCGAAGCAGCATAGACGAAACACTCTTGAAATCATACTGCAAACGCTTCAGCTTCTTCTCCGCCTCCGTAACCTTCCGGGGTTGCGTGCGCGTAACTCTGGCCACCACGCTCCCATCTATTGGGTTCTTGATTTCATAATGCGTCTTGCCGGAACGGTCCATCCCCATCCCGCTTCCTATTCCTATTCCCATGCTATCATCCTCCCTGATATCAGCATTCCATCATGTTATCTTCGCAGCGCCGGCAATTCCTTTTACCAGACGGCGCGCAATGCACACCTGCTGCAAATCATTCTATATTTATTATATCGGCAAAAGTATACAAAAACGTAACTGTTCAGCCCGCACCACTCATAAAATGGACAACCGGATTCTTTGTGTGCAAGCACCCACGGATCCTTGTTGTCCATTTCATGGCTGAACTAATATTTACATATCTGTCTTAATCTTTCCAATGGTAAATATGTAGTAATCTACCAATGTTGCAGAATCGTCACTGCTCGGCACTCCGGCATCCGCCTCATAGGGAAGCACCGTCACTTCTACCTTATAGTTAGAGAGATCTACATCTGCAATGTCCCCAGTATCCACCAGAAGCTTCATATCCCAGCCTACGGTATCGGAAAGTCCATCGATACCCTCCTCGATTTCACTTGCCGTGAATTTCTTCACTACCTGGTATACCGAATCACCTGCAAAGGTCTTCCGTACCATTTCTGAGTAGCCGTCTGCGCTCTGGGAATCTTCTATCAGAAGCTTCAATTCCTCTCCCAAATGCAGTCCCGATGGATTGTTGCCTCCCCTGGAGTCCTTCACGGTTACATACTGATAACCGTCTGCGCTCTTCACCTTCTTCTTCAGGCGGTACGTTACCAAATAGTAACGATCCGCACATAGCTCTCTATCCTCGCTGTTCACGATAGCATTGTTGAAGTCCAGCTTCGTGTCAAACGGAATCTCATACCGGGTCTGCGCCTGCTGGTATGTATTAATGCCCAGATCCAAAAGATCTTCTACCTCCAGGGCAACCGCCATTTCCTTATCACCAACACCAGCCACCATTCTCTCGTAAGAATCCAGAGCCTTATCGCCTCTTGGGTAATCGGGGTCTGCGGTACGGCACAGTTCCATTCGGATAGAGAAGTTCTTGCCCACATAATCATCGACATTTGCCAGAGAGAAATCCAGCGTAATGTGGAAATAGTTGTTCACCTCGTCGGAAAGGGCTACTTTCTCGTCAATGTTATCCGTCAACAGGCTGATTGGGAACCGGATTCCCCAGTCCTTATAAGAGTAAATGACATTCTGATCCACCGCCACCTGAGGATTTCCACCCTTCAGTATAATATTGGTTCCTTGCGGCAGATTCACATAATCACCGCGCTCATCCAGAAGATAAATTGCCACATCCAGGTACTTATTGTTATTCTCACTGTCGATAAATTTGTGCGTAGGCTCATTCTTCTCATCCCAGTAAGTTCGACTGGCTGCTATCTGAATCTGTCCGTCAATTTCAACGGTATGTCGGTCGTCATCCGTACTGATATAACCTGTAACGTAGGTTCCGCCCGGCACGCCCTTTATGACACCCTCTTCACCCAGAGTGATACTCAGACCACGTATCCACATGATCTGCACTTCATTGTTCTCCGTGCGGTCTAATACATCCATGCATTCCCTGGATGTATCGGTTATCGATGCAGATATCTTAAAGACGTCCTGCGTCATCTCATCCACATTCAAGGGATCCACATAGATATAGAACTGCTCCAGTCCTGCATCCTCCAATGTAACGTCGCCCTTCGTATACGATCCGGCATCCGGAAGAGTTCCTAGCTTCTTCAGCTGATATGGATTGCCTGCCGCATCCTTAAACGCGGTGAAGTCCAGCTCCCAGGTATCATTTGCTTCCTCTGTATAATAAAACGCCTCTCCCGTCCTCGCATCCACCAGGGTCAGTCTCATGCCCTTAGGTATCCTCGACTGTCCCCATATGTAATTACCAGATGCATCGGTTCCGGTTGCCTGCTCAAATACCAGCTTCTTCGCTACCGTATAATTCTGATATGCCGCCTTCTTTCTCACATCACTGTATGCCATTTCGACAAAAAGCGTATAGATACTATCATGAGCAACGATTACCTCCTCGGTATAGCTGACCGAAGGATCATGGGCACGAGCATCAGAATACTGCTCGCCCTCCATAACGGACATGCTGTTAAAGAACGTAATACGCTCTACTACGAACACAGGAATATACACCGTCTCGTACCGTGCCATGCCATCCGCACAGGTCCATCCGTACCGGAACTTCACCAGTGAAATCGAGTAGCTGCCATCCGTCTCATCTATCTCATCAAACACATGCTCTCTGTATTTAATGGTATTATTCGTCACGTTAAGACTTGGTGTACCAGTTTCCGACACGATAGTGCCGTCAGCCTTTAGCTTAGCCCTGACTGCCGATACTGTCAAAAGTCCTGTCATCTTGGCATCTGAGGGCTCATCGGAAATACCACCCACATTGGTGAGTATCCCAGCAATGCTGTAAAGAAGATCCTGCACGTTGCCGCCATCGGCATAGATCACAGGTATGTTCTTCGTGGTCACCTTCATTGCGCTGATATCATAGTAATTCTGCAGCTTCTGATTCAGCTTATAGGTATTTAAGAACGTTGCTCCCAGATTCGTTCCCTTATTATATTTCGTTATGACAGAGTCCAGAGAAGCAAAGAGATATTCGTTCTCATTATTTGCTCCTGTGATCAACGTACTGTCCAGATAATCTGCGGCATTGTCAGACCAGACGTCCGTCGTATCCGGTTCGAAATACACAATATGACAATTCTTACGGTACTCATAGGGATACTCGTAGCCGTAAGGCGTAGTGCTGGCTGCCGTGGGCTTCACCGCATCATTTCCCACATCTATCACCGGTCTGGAACCGGCAAATCCCACATCGTAGGTAAGCTCCGGACGAAGGACATACAACTGCTTGTTGGTGCTGGTAGAAGTACCTAAAAAGTTGCCGATACGCAGAGAATATGTCCCTACATTGGTAGCGCTCAGCGCTGCAAGATCACTCCAATGGACGGCTGTAGATGATGCAGTTCCTCCTAACAGCTTCACATCCTTGGGAGTCATCCCCACCGTCATAAGTGCCACCGGCGAATTCAGGGCCGGAGCATAACCAATGCTGTTGTTGCTGAGCTTCGGATTGTAGAAGCAGACACGGGCAGTGTATGAAGCACCACCTGTTGCATCATTGAGATCTCCGTACAGTCCGCCTGCCCGGATCGCAACGTTATTTGTATTGGCGTTATTTGCCACAATGATACAATCCTTCACATTAGTATGATCATATAGTACAGCCGACGTGTTATTAGATCCGTATACCCGCCGCTCTCCGGCAATACCGCCTGCCATAGCTGCATTTGTATCCGTACGGTATGCTCCTATCTTGGTCTTTTGAATCTGAACGTCTGCAGTGCTGCTTTCCGTTCCTCTGGCGGCATTGGTGCCATACAGTCCTCCCGCGGAACGCAAACCGTAAATACGCATAGCCGCGCTATCCTGGGATATCGTGCCGCCTGCATCTTTGCTGCAGCCGATGAGGATATCACCGGACAGATTCAGAGTTTGCACCGTATAGCTTGAGTCTATGATATATCCCACCAGACCGCCGCTCATGCTGCCCTCAATACTGCTGCCGCTGCCCACGGTAATGTCTTCCATAGCCACCGAGGAGCGATATACCCGGAATGCCCCTACGATACCGCCTGCCGCCGCATAATCTGAATAATTCTGTCCCGGACTCTGAATCCTGCTGTTTTCCACTGCGATACGCCCCAGAGACCACGTTGTAGATCCACTGGTGGATCCAAGGCTGTTTGCCCCGATCACGCCGCCTGCCGAATACGTCTGGCTGATGACATCCACATTTTGGATCCGGTTTGTCTTACCGGCATCTGCAGTAATCGTCACATTCTTCTGATTGCATGCCCCAATCATACCTCCAGCGTAATAGTTGTAACTGCCCACATGAGAATCTGCTACGCTTATATTCCGAAGTGTTCCGCTGGCAGAAGTATCCCCACTTGAGGGTGCAGTAAGGGCTCCCACGAGTCCGCCTGCCGGGAACCTCTGTACCGTACTCTGTAAAGGCACTGTCTTATTGTAGCCAATCCAGGAATTTGTCACAGTAATATCTGCGAATTGGTGCGCATATCCCCACATACCGCCCGCAACTCCGCCGACGCCATAGAAATCACTACTGGATCCCGCCGGACTAACGATAGCGGTCAGACCGTCCACCGTAACATCTGAAATACTGGTAGGCAAAGTATAGGTCTGGTTATTCCAATTCTTCAAGCCGCCCACCAAGCCGCCGGCAGAATACTCTGACGATCCTGAACTCCTGGTCTGTACCGAAACATCGGACACCGTGGCATTGGCAATACTGAAGCTGCCGTAAGACTTACCCCAGGATCCCGGACTGGTCAAAGCCGTATTGTGACACCATCCAACAGATCCCACAAAGCCGCCGGCAATGGCGTTGTCAGCCGACCACACCGTGCTGCTCTGTATGCTGCAGCCAGTAAAGGCAACCGTTCCAAAGCAGGTATTATTATCACCTGAATAGCCCTCAAACTCTCCCACCAATCCGCCAATACGGTGCTTTCCGGTAATATATACATTCTGCATCCCGCAGTTACGAAATGTCACTTGCTGCTCATCCAGATAGGACTGCGACATACTACTATAGCTTGAGTAGCCAACATATTTGACCTGCCCTACCAGTCCGCCTGCCACATTATTAATATGCACCGTAGGCTTATAGACCGCCAGTGTCGCCTCTGCCGTATCATTCGCCGCTCCGGTCTTCTTACGAACCTCACCGGTAGCCGCATCATAGACAGAGTCCGCCTCACCCACAGCGGTGATATCCGCAAAAGTCCAGACTCCTTTCACATAGCCTGCCAGCAGACCGCCCGCTGATGCGCCCGACGAAGTATTGACCGTATACTCATTGTGGACAGAGCAGTTCTCAAGACGCATATTCTGAATCGTAAATCCCGCAGGTCGCCCTGTGGTCAGATTATTGAACATTCCCACTGTGGTAATATTATCCCAGTCACGATCCATGGCAAAGGTCACCGTAGCTCCTCTGCCGTTAAAATTCGCCCGGAACATACTATAGGGACAGTCCACATAAGATGTACCCAAATAGTCATACAGCGCGCCAAATCCTCTAAAACTCCTGCCGTAAGAAGTCAGATCGTAGGTTCCTCCTGCAGTCAGTTCATAATTTGTCACGGCATTCCCAATGGATACGCCGCCATATACCGTAGCATGACCGTTAGACCAGTTCAGTACACTGAGCCTCTTATTGCCTGAGGTTACCTGCGTCGCCCCGTATCCTCCGGACACAGCCGAAAAGTCCATGTACCGGTAATAAAAGTACGGATAATGTCCGTTACAGTCATCGCTTCCCGTGGCAAGGGTAAAGTCAGCGCCAGAATTACTGCCCAAATTGGAATAGGCAGCCTTACGGCAGATCGCCGTATGATCGTATCCGTTATAATGGGGAGCAACACCGGTAGCATCTGCTACAGACGCCGTTCCACTGTCATAAATAGAAAATGCTCCTGCATTCAATGCCAGCGCAGCAACCTCCAGCTGCTCACTGTCATGTATGGTGAGGGTAAATCCGCCTGCTGTAGTCCCTGTGACCTTGATTTTTCCATTGTTGTCACCGGATCCATTACCCTGATTCAGATGATCCTCGTTGACCAGGGGGAAGGAATAGGACAGAGGTATCCCCGTATCCGCACTTTCCAGTCCGAAATCCCCCGCCTCTAAGGTTGACTTACCCGGCGCAAAGTCTGCATTCGTATTTTCATAGAGGACAGCGCCGTCCTGTACCCAGCCGATCATCCGGCATTTATTCTTATAGGTATTTAGATTGTTATGCCACGTTGTCCCGTTCAGAGTCGTGCCATTGATGACTACACTGTAATCTGCAAGATCATCTGCCGATACGTTGCGGACCAGAACTGTGCCCCGGCACACCTCGCCCACATATCCTCCGGTTTTGGTGTTAGTGCCAATATGCAGCGTCATCTCTACCGCCACATGGTCAATGATATTGTCTCCACCCAAAGACACTGCTGCCACACCGCCGCCTGTAGAGGTGACGTTAATCTCGCCGGTCTGGTCGGGATGTGCATGCTCCATATCCCGAATGATCAGATCCTTCACTACCGCCCCCTGCATATACTGGATTAGTCCATAATATGCCTGGCTGCGTCCCGTCCTGGTGTTGGGCAGCGTCACCGTCGGTCTGCTGCCGTCTGTTTTGCGGCCCACGATCACACCCGCGAATGGACAACTCGTAGTTCCAAGTCCCGCAAAGTCATTATTGATAACCACGTCATTCAGATCTGTAACCGCAGCCAGATCCACATCATCCGTGATCAGATAATATGCCTGACGCAGCTCATCTCTGGTGGGGAAATTCACCTCCCCATATTTTATTGCAGTATGCGGTGTATTGGTACACCTTCCTCCCAGACCGTTTCCTCCTGCGATCCGGTTGACCTGCCATCTGAGATCCAGGGTTCCCGTATCAGCGTCGCCTTCCATCTCGACTTTAAAAAGAGCGTCATAAGCGCTGGACCCCGTCAGATAACAATACAGGGACAGAAGCTGCCTTGGGCTGTCAATGATATAGGGATCTTCATAAGTTCCGCATCCCCTGTCCAGATTGCCATTTCTGGGATTTACGAAAATCTGCTTTACCGTATACACATAGGGAATATACTTACCATTCTGCGCATTACTGATGATATCCTCAAGATGTGTATCCCTGGGCTCATCGGAATAATTCACACCCAGCTTCAGTTCATCCCCATAGGTCACGTTGCCATTGGTGTCATCCGCCTTGGAGAAAAGATATAATCCAAAGGAACGGTTGATATCAATATTATCCACATAGTCGTAGTAATAGATAAAGGATGCATACTTAAATACCTTATTCGGCTCATCCTCTACCTTCATATTCTTAAAATATACCCGAACATTATCTGCACCGGAATTACCTACCTGTGCGATCAGGGCTGACGCCGCCAGACCTGAATTCGTGTCATACTTGGCCGTAGTAGAGATCCCGTTCATATAAAGCTTTGTGCCGTTGGTCACATAGCCCACCAGGAGTCCCTGACTCCTCTCATCCTTATAATTAGACAGACGGATGCCGTCACAGGTAATATCCTTGATCGTAACCGTTGAAACAGTCGTAGCGCCATTCACATTGATCCAGCTTGTTCTTCCCGCAATCAGCGCACCGGAATAATCGCCGATGGATGCTGCCGTTCCCTGAAGCGTCAGCTTCTCTACGGTAAGACCACTGGAATCGCAGAACAGCGCGGCATGCATTCGGTAATGCTGCCGGACAGTGTTGCTGGGCTGCTTATTCGAGGATGTCTCACGATTCTCAATATCCTCGCCGTAAAGCACCAGAACAGCGCTTCCGTCTCCCTTATATGTCCCTCCGGTCACCTGTGTGGGGTAATAACTGTAACCGTTCATGTCCAGTCTTCCAGACAGATTCCAATTCGTTAGATTCCCATAATCCGTATTATTAAAATACGGAAGCAGGAAACGTTTCAGACTGGAACTGGTTGCTCGGGCAAGGGATGCAAGCATCAGCTTTTCCGGACTGTTAATTACAGCCGCATTCCCGCTTACCCCCACATGATTGCTACTGTATGCATAACCGTAATCATCCGTAAACAGATTGTAGTGATATCTGGTATATCGATTATTGGTGCCGCTCATCACCTGGTTTCGGTAACTCCGATAGCCAGACGCAGTCATATCCTTAAATTCCGGCATCAGAATATTCACGATTCCCGCACTGTTCATGCAATTCCCACTCAGAGGAGTGCCGCTATAGTTAATGCCATATCCAGAGATATCGCTCCTGATCTCCATATTGATGCCGGCAATCTCATCAAAATCACTGCCGTATCCGGACGCACTGCTACTGCCCAGTGTATAATCTGCAGCCTTCAGCGTGATGAACGCTTTGCGGGCGTCTGCTACCAGAAATGCACTGAAAGTCTGTGTGCTCCTTGCAGTCATGGTCAGACTGTCAAGCGCCGCCTTATCCTGTATGTTCAGCCGTCCCCCCAGAGTGGTGACAAGACCGCCCACACGTCCATAGCTTTGAATGGAAGAGCCGGTCACTCGGATCGCCGCATTCTTCTGATTACGCGTCAGATCCACCTCCACATTCCGCCAGGAATATCCCAAGAGTCCGCCCATGGCACGCACATAACTGGTATTGCTGTTGATGGCGGAGGCATCTATCGCCGCTTTATCCACGGTGAGGTCCGTCAGGCGCAGCATAGCGTACGTCTTGTCTGTAATAGTGCCTCCCACAGATTCGTTAGAAGTCTGATTAGTTTCATAATCATGGCCAATATCCGCAAAAAGCCCTGCCATACGCGCATGGGAATTATACGAGTAATTATAAGTAAAACGCGCCGCCGCGCTTATCCTGCTTCCTATCGTCACATTCTGTACGGTAATATCTGGAGCCGACACCTCCGTCTGTCCTGTCACAATACGTCCGATGGCTCCTCCCACCATCTGCTGTATATGGACATTGGTTATCTCAGGAGCGATGGTAGTATCCGTAATGCTTAAGGTTCCCCCTGCCATGGTATGCTGCCCGGTCAGACCTCCGTAATAATATGTAACACTGGATGAAACATAAGCACTTGTGTGCATAACAACAGCGGTGGACACGTCATCCACCGTGAGATCTCCCTCACTATAAGCTGCAAAGCCCCCGGCATTCTTCAGGTAATAGAGCTTTCCTTCCAACGAAAGATTCCGAAGTGTTGCATTCTGCACCCTGGGGAAAAGCCCTCCGTAATACTGCTTAGAGACTGTATACAGGCGAATAGACGGAGCCTTTCCGTCTGCCTTCGTCACGCCCGCAAAGCTCCCTGTAAAAATATAATCCAAACTGTCATTACGGCTTAAGGAGAAGATTCCCGTCCGTTCAAAGTCAAGATCTCCCGTCACCTCATAATCTGCTGCCAACAGTGTATCCGCCGTAGCCCCAGCCACGAAACAGCCCGTTCCAAAACGCAACGGATGACCTGTTGCTGCCGCGTCAAAGGTATTTAACGCCAACGCCAGACGCAGTGCGTCTGCATCACCCGCAATTCGGTATTTTCCTCCGGTAACAGTCAAAGCGCCGCTTACTTCACTGCCGTATGGCGCATCAAAACGGATCACCGGACCTGCCGCATCCCGCACATTGCGGTACACTCCGCCATAGCTTCCCACATCATCCAGCGTATAACCGTAGTCATAGTTACAATAATCGGTGGTCATCCATGTGCTGCTTTCCGGATTTGCTGCCGTCGCATTCTTCTTATAGACCGCACCTTCCTCCAGGTAGATAATAGACTCTGTCTGTCCGCCTGCCACATATCCCTTTGTGCTTCCATACAGACCACTCCGGCTATTCGTATAACCGATCCCAGACAGATCAATGGTTCCGCACAGAGCAATGATACTCCCTTTGTTCACATATCCGGCAATTCCGCCGCAATAGGTAGGCGTATTAGACGGAATATAGCTCGATGCCACAGTGATATCCGTAAGCTTTACTTTGGTGGCTGTATCCACATATCCCAGTACATCGCCTACCCGGTATCCGGCAAGCCCATAACTGCTCGTGAAGTTTACCTTCACATTGGAGATCGTAATATTATCCCCTTTTACCATTCCTGCAATGCCGCCGGTACTGCTGCTGGCGGTAGATGACGCGTTATAGGCGTATCTCAGCTGCGGAGAGAATTGATATACGGAATCATCATATGCAATATCCGCAATCACTGCATTGCCGCCGTTAATATAACCGATTATGCCACCGCTATACGCGCTGCTGCTAGTCCCCGCACCGATAGTAGCGGGATACACTCCGACCTGCGAAATACGCAGGGAGGCGTCTGCGGAATCAGCCTGATACTGACCCACAATACCGCCGGCATAAGAAGTTGAATTAGACGCTCCCACATTACATGCCTGTATGAATTGTGAGATATCCGTCGTAGAATTCACGATAAGCCCGACAAATCCTCCCGCATTGACCGTTCCCTGGATTCTCGCGCTTCCGCCTCTTCTTACATTGACATTCGAGGTAATAGCCGCATTCTCGCACACGCCAACAATACCGCCCACGCTGCCTGTACCACTTACCGCATTATTAACCGCCACCTCTACGTCTGTGATCAACAGGCTTGCGCCTTCGCTCAGCCGTCCCACCAGACCGCCTGCCGCCGTTGCACTGGAAATGACAGACGCCGCCACATTTGTTCCGTCCGTGACGCGCAGGCACACCTTTCCCTGTGTATCGCCGATGTATCCTCCTGCGATCTGACCGGTAACAGAAGTCACCCCCGTCAGGCTCAATCCCGCTCCATCTACCGGCAGCTCATACAGCTGGCCGCCCTCGTTGATAACTGTACCATACAGAGCGCCTGCCGGTCCGTTATTATTACGGACGGTTCCGTTTAACGTCACGTGCTCATAGGTCACGCCGCCCTCTGTGACGCTTGTGACCACAAAATAGTCTGCAATACCTGATGTGGCATTATTCAGATTAAACGCAAAGTTCTTAAGAGAAGCCCCCTCTCCCAGATAATTGAACATTGGTCTTGACACCGTAAAGGTAACACCATTGTCAATATCTTCCTGCAGTCTTCCCTTGAATGGATACGTCACATTTCCCAGCCCTGTAAAGCCGATATCCGTCAGATTCCAGACATTATACTGATTTTCCAGTCTGGCAAACTCAAAGATACAGCCCTCCAGGCTGTCCTGATAACTCAGTTCCTGCAATGCCAGCACATCATCATAAGTCCTGACATAATATATCTGTCCCCGCACAACATCTGCAATATTCTGCGGGATATTTACGGATGCCGCCGGATTCGCCAGGGCATATGTACTGATGCCGGAATCCTCGTTCGATTCTTCCGTTTCCTCTTCTTCACCTGCAGCATTCCCTTCGTCGACCGGTGTTATAACGTTGTTATCGTCCGGCACATCCGTCTGCTGTGCATCAGATGGCACGGCGCTATCTCCGTCACCTCCGGCTTCCTCTGAAGAAGGCTCCTGCTCTGTGGACAGTTCTTCATCCGTAGAGAATACATCCTCTGTAGAGCTCTCCTGTTCCGTATTTTCCTGCTCTGTATCCGACATGTCAGCCAAATATGTATCTCCATCATCCGTCTGACCATCTTCTTCCTGCTCAGCAGCACTGACCGGCAGTGTTCCGTTATCGGATTGGCGTTCTGATATATCCATACAACTGAAAACAAACACAGCCGACATGATTACCGCCAGAATCCGTTTCCATCTCTTACTCATAAATGCTACCATACCCCTTCCATATTGGCATCCGCCAAATTTTCAAACTCTTCCTTCGTCATACTACCAAAGTCATTTATAAAAGCCTGCGTTTTATAAAATGTCACATTTACACTGGTATATGGCAGGGTTTTGATCTTCATGTAGGTCCACTCCCCATCCGTCCAGATGCCATCTGTGCCCTTCACCGCGAGATATGAGGCATCGTACTGGCTGACTGCCAAATACTTATTGTTCCACCTTATGTATGCTTCCTGCTTCATGGTATTATTTTCATCCGCCGCCACATCTCCAATGGTTCTCACATTGAAGATCAGCCCGGACAGGTCCTCAACCGCTTTTCTCCAGTCAGCCGTATAGGAATCCTCACCCTGCACCATGAAGTCAGCCGTATCTACCGCCATTTCCGCATCGGAATAAACGCCCTGAAACAATCCCACCAGACGGTGTTGCTGATTGAAAGGGTCATATAGATAATCCGGCGCCACGGGATATGCCACCGCCAGGACTCTTGCACCGTTGTAAATATCCTGATCGTCCATATGAAGCGTAAGCCGGTATGTCTCACGGTTCAATGTGCCGCCCTCCAGCCTGCCGCCGGTAAACTTTATCACCTGATTCTTCCTGGTCAGCGCCTGTACTCTCGTTTCGGAGCTGCCCTCCATCTTGCCCACTGAATAGGTTGCACCTTTCGGATTCTCTGTCAGCATAAAGCATATCTCATATTCCACATTCAGATTGGAGTCATTGAACAGGAGGTTATTGTCATAATTACGTACCTCAATGTCAAATATCAAATCTCCGCCCGTCCATTTCCGGCCATTTACATTCGCCATCATACCAGAGGTATTGATGCCCGGAATATTCGTGGTATCCCCCTGATCGGTATACAGCTTATTACTGTTAAAATATAATCCGGATGCCACGGCAATTCCGTGCCGGTACTTGGACGCGTAGTATTTCGCATAGGAAATTCCGCCCATAAGACAGCTTGCCGCCGTCAGCACTGCCAGCGACGCAAACACTGCCCTACGATTTCTCATTCTAATTTTTTGTTCTCGCTGCTTACGCTTAATATAATCTTTAATCTTATCCATAGCGCCCTCTTACTCGTCTGTCTCCTCCTTCAATGTCGGCATTACCTGCTTGGCATTGACGATTACATACACCATATCTGTCTCTTTGCTGTAATTTGCAAATACGATATCCGGTTTCCACTTAATCTCCACCAAATAATAATCATATTCATAATTGGATGTGTTCGTCTCCTCATCATAAGTGTATACCAACTGCAATGCCTCCCGATCTGTATCGCTCCGATACAGCAGGTATTCTCCTGCATTCCAGATATTGTCCACCGCAGTGGTTCCAAAGACATTGCGGTCCGCATGACGCTCCGAGGACACATTGCGGTAATCGCTCAGCTTAGCGCCCTTTTTCGTCCAATAAAGATCGTTAAAGCCTTCGATCACAATGGCACCGGAGGGAAGGGAACCGCCGTCCTGCCTGGTTCCTGGCTCCAGCTCATAAATATTATAATCCACCGCCAGATTCTTCGTATAGGCAAACTCCAGATCATAATAGAACAGAGATTCACGGGCAATCTCCACCGTATTATTATCCTGCTCATTATCCGGTCTGCGGTTCGTGACACAGATCACCACCTGCTTGGTCTCCCCGGGATGCAGATGACCTACGGCAAACTGAAGAGAATCGTTGTCCTGAGCATTTTTCAGATACAGGAAATAGGGAGTCATAACCTCCACATCCTCATCTGCACCATTATGCTTATCATACAAATACCATGCAAATCCGGCAGCCGCCAGCGATACTCCGATCAGCAATGCGACTACAAGCAGAAGCGCCCTTCGTTTTCCATCGGCACGCTTCTTCCTATCGTTTTTCATTGCGGGCGCAGCCGCCCTATTTCTCTTACTCATGCTAATCTCCTGTTACTGCAAAATGGAACTTGATTTCAGGTATATAATTTCCGATCTTGGTATCTCCCAGATCGTAACTCTCTATATCATAGCTGGTAGTGGATACCGGAGCGGATACATCCTCTGTATCAAGGGGGATATACGTGTACTCATAAGGCCAGCACCAGTATGCCACAACCTCCTCTTCCACTCCCGGCGTCAGACTTCCGGCAATGCCTGTCGGACCGTTTTCAGTCTCCTCATACCGGATACGGCTGCCGTATATGAAGCTGTTCACTCCGGCATCTTCTCTGGTTCCATAGAAACGGATGTGATCCGCTGCCAGTTCCCTCAGCTCTGCTCGCAGTTCATCATCCATCACATGGGTCTCTGCAAAAGTGAGCTCCGGCTGTATATGCAAACGGTAAGAAGTTGCCATGGTATTGACGGATTTGATGTAGAACACCACCTGACCATAAGCACCGGGTCCCAGTTTATCCTCCTCAATACTGTTTAACTCCTGCTGTCCCATATCGATGTCAACGTCCTCCATAGCACCTGCCAGCCCCAGAGACATTCTTGTGATATCATAGTGAACGCCGTCTTCCGCCAGCTCTGCGAATCCGCTGTCTCTAAGCTGTGCATTGCTCATCATCTCGCTGTAGACGGTATCCTCCTGATTCAGATCTACCTGATAAGGCAAAATCTTCACATCCACATACAGCACTTCAATGCTGTCTGTCCTTAGGTTCATCTGTGTCAGCCGTACCGGAGCGTTCCTGGTAAACCATGCCACCGTTCCCATCACCAGCAGGAATGTGCAGACTGCAATCATCGATATAGACATTATTTTCTTTTCCGAAAAAAGCATCTTTTTCATATTACTCTTCCTTCTGATCTTCCTCGTCCAGCTCCTGATGCTGTTCCTCCTGCCGTCTCGTCCCCAATGCCCTGCCTAACTGCCACACATAGGACACCAGGCACAACAGCAGCGGAAGTATGACCACCAGGAAATATACATTGCGCTCGTGAAGCCTGCTTATGACAGAACCTAGCGCTCTGCCGCCCGGGAATTCTCTCAAATACACCCCTAAGATCCTATCTTCTGTCACATCATAGACATCCGGGTAATCATTAGCATCTCCCTTTGTCACAAAGCATCGAATCCCCTCGTCATTCTTATAGATATCATAGATACGATGCGTGTTGTAATATCCGTAAATAGACGGATCTGTCGACACAAAGGTAATGATATCCCCTACCTCAAGTTCATCTGCATCGACACTGCGGATCAAAATACAGGTGTTTTCCTGTATTTCCGGCTCCATGCTGCTGCTGATCACATGGAGCATCCGGTATCCAAACAGTGCAGGACTGTCTCCCTTCACCGTTGTGAGTACCAGAAATCCCAGAACAGCCAATACTGCGATAAAGCAGAGATTTCCAATGATTTTTACAAGCTTCTTCATCTTCTATCAACCATTCTTGTTCCGCTTACGTTTCTTGATCTTTTCCTTGACATGGTTCTGGCTCTTATGCTTCGTCTGAAGGCTCGTCAGCTCATTCATGACAATCTTGCGCAGATTGTTATCCGGAATATCCGAACCTCTGACAATCTCGTCCAGCACCTGCCTGATATACTTGACATCCACGGTTTTTTCTTTTTTCGGACGGTCGATGTCGAGTAACGTAGGATCTTCTACCTGATTATGTATCATGGTATAATTCCACAAAAGATTATTGAATATATCACGTTCAAATTCCCGGGAGATCACCGGCTCCTGCCGAACCAGATTCACCCTGTAACCCACTTTATCATAGGAATAAATGAAATTCCACAGTTCATGACATTTCTTATAGTGGGAGTTCTTGCCAATGACGTTTGTCTTGACGATGGGATGCCTCACCGCAGGAAGCTGCCGCATCGCCGCAATAAATTCCGTAGCGGCAAGACCGTTCACATGCCGGTGTATCTTGTCGAGACGCGCAAAAATATCTTCGTTTTCTTTCTCATTATCCACATCCGTCTGCTTATCCCGAATGTTCACCCGAATCTTGTAATCTATGGTCTCCGTGTAATTATCAATACGGGATTCCAGTTCAAAAAAGCTCCCCAGTTCATTCTTGCTGTTCTCAAATATGATGTTGTACCGTTTGTTCACAAAATGCTGCAACTCCGCCACCAGCGTACAGATAAAACGGTTCTCATATATATTCTGACTCTCTTCCTTAAACACGTTCAGAATACGGTTGGGAATCACGGTTCCATCCTCATCGTATTTGTCGATCAGATTGCTGTGCTGCGTCAGATGCCGGATGGACTCTGAGGTGATATTGCGTGCCATGGCTATATTCACCACTTCCCGCTCCTCCTCTATGAACTTCCTGGGATGCATTACACAGTGGTGCAGTGACGGAAGCGCCTCCTCAATAGCCGTGATCCAGTCCTCATCCACTTCCTTCTGCAGCCGCACATTGGTGAACTGGCAGTAGTTCATACCTGTTTCCAACAAATTATAGAAATACTGATAGAACTCATCTGATTCCAAATCTTTCCCCATCTGTCGGTGCAGCTTTTCGTATGTATTTTTTACTACGTCTTGTCTCTTATCCAGATCCATATCTCACTCACACCTTTAATTGCTGCTTCCGCCGCTCATTCTCTTCAGCCTTGCCAGATAAGTCTTACTAATCTTAAAGTTATCCGCTCCAAATTCATTGTCCAGATACAATACCAGACCATCCAATTCATCGCGGATGAAACCAAGACCCAGAGATTCGAACTTGCGCAGTATTTTCTTGGCAAACATAAAATCAATCCCGTCCAGTTCTGTTCCGCCGCAGGCAATATAGCAGGGAACATATTCCTTCATCTGCCGCAGAATACGGTTTCCGAAGGTCAGCCGGAAATGTGCGATCAGATACTGATCCAGTTTATCCAGCCGCGCCAGATTTTCCTCGGAAATACTGTATTTCGCCTTTGCCTCACGATACATTGCATCCAGATGGTTGTAGCTTAGGCGCATAGGCTCTGTATCCGGAGCTTCAAAGGGTTCTGCACGGTCATCCAGATCGATTGGAATCGCACGGTCATACACCTTATCAGCCACTGCGAATGTGGAATCATCGTTATTGATGGTTCCCACATAGAACACGTTGTTGGGAATCCAGATCTTACCTTCCTTCATCTTGTCAGGATCATTTGCCGCCTGGGAAGATACCACAGAGAAATAACGTTCCTCCTCACGGGGCAGCTCGAGAATGGACAACATTTCCGCGAAGTAATATTCCACACGGGCGATGTTCATCTCGTCCAGAATAATAAGCCTCATATCCTCATAGAAATGCGCTTCATACAGAGTCTTCAAGAACTCTGTCTCCGTGTATTTCTTCGTAAAGTCATTGTAATATCCGAACAGCTCAGTACGGTCACGCCAGGACGGCTGTACGGAACAGATCAGACTGGGATTCTGTATGAACTGACCCAGCGCATAGGGCAGAGATGTTTTACCGGTACCGGAAATACCCTGCAGGATCAGAAGCTTTGCCGCGCCAAAGGTGGCGAAGGTCTGTTTGATTATTTCAAGATCATAATACAATCCCAGACGAGACGCCGCGAAATTCCGGAAATTGCTGCATACCTCTTCCAGCGTAATATTATTATCATACTCCGGAACCACATATTCGGCGGAACGGAAATACCGGTCCACACTGGACAGCTTCGGGAAGCGCAGCTCGGTGGTCTCCACAAATGCCACTTCTTCTTCGTCTGTCCCATCCACTTCTTCTACGCCTTCCGCCAATGCGCCCTCCAGTTCCTCTTCTGCCGCAGCCTCTGCCTCATCTGGCGGAAGGACTCCTAACGCCGCCAGCTTGTCATCTACCTGGACGCCCATATCTGCCACCTTCATGGCAAGAATCTTATCCTTCTCATAGTTCGCCTTCATGATCTCACGCTTCAGACGAACCACCTCATCACGCATCTTCTCGTAATCCACCACGCGCACTTTAAACTTCATCAGTACACGGATACCGCGGTATAGGAGATATACCAGCAGTCCGAACAGTGCGTATACCAAGATATGGGTCAAAATCGCTGCGATCCACCCTAACGGGGTCAGATCATCCTTATAGGTCCGGAACAAATCCATATAAAACGGAACATCAAAGATTGCGACAATGGCATTGCCGATGGAAATGATCACCTCATAAAACGCGTCAAATATGTGACGCATGAAGTTGTAAAAGTAGTAAAAATAAGCGTTCATCCTTGCACCTCTGTTTTTTATTTTCTCTCACACATCCTGCATTCCGTCTGCAGAAAGGTTACTGTGTCACTTCCTTGGACACGAACTGTATCTGCCCTATGATCTCGCTAGCCGATATATCATTGATACAATCCGGATCGGTTCCTTCTATCCACACCCGCATCGTCACCCGCATAGGAGTGTTCTCCGTAACGGTAAACAGTCTCTGGGAATTATTGTCCGGACTTCCTGCAAATCTTCTGTTTGAAGACTGCTGTATGGTAGAGTAACCGCCATAGCCGGATGCCAGACCGTTGGTAGCGCTGACTCCGCTCACATGCACGTCCGTATTCGGTTCATAGATAAATGTCGTTCCGTCTGCCAATGTAAAGCTGATACGGACAGCGCTTGCAGCCGAACTATTATTGCTGGCATTATTAATATATGTACCGCCGTCTGAATGCGTCCCTGCAAAGAAAACGTCAAATCTCCGCGTTCTGCGTGTAGAAGAGTTCTCTGTCTCTGCTTTCAGATAAAACGTCTTTTCATACACATAATTGGTATTCAGTTCGCCCGAGGGGATATCCTCCACTCCGGTCACCCTCTCCTCCGTGTATAGCGGCGCGTAGAAATCCCTGCCATTCTGGGTAGTCGTGGGATTCAGCTCCACATCCCGCATGTTGCCGCCGCTGCCGGTGGCCAGATCCAGAACATCCCCATAAGGTCCCTGCTCGTAGTCAGCAATCTTGAGATTTCCGGATGTCCCTGCGATCAGCGCCAGATTCGTAACCCGCGGCGTGTTGCTGACGGTAAACCACGCATAAGTGGCAGTCCCCAAAAGCACGATACACAGGCACAGCGTGATCACCTTACCTCTGACATCTCCTGCGGAATTCTTTTTTCTGACCGTTTTACTGCTTTTCTTACACTCTTTCTTCCCCGTCCTATTTTCTACATTCTCCATCTTCACAATCCTGTCTCATCTCCCTTTTCTGTATTGTATGTATGTTTTCCCTTTTATATATCTAATGATTTGCTCGGCTTATCGCTCTGTTTTTCTTTGTTATCCTTCGGCTCCAACGGCGTCCAATAATGGAACTGCATATATAACTCCACCTCTCCGCCCAGGATATCGTTGGTACACTCAGGATCTTCGCCCTCATACCAGATCACCACCGTATACTTATCGATCTCATAATCTTCAATTCCCGGTCTCACATCCTGGCATACAATGCGGGACGACACAAAAGGAGTCGCTACCAGCTTGCCAGCGCTTGAGATATTGCCTCTCTCCGCGTCAGCCACATAATCCGACAGATTAATGTTGGATTCCGCCAACGGCGCTGTCTGATACTGCGACGGATTGGCGGCATCTTCACTGAAAGGAAAATCAAACAGCGAATACTGCGCCTCCGGTTCACCGTCCTCTCCCATCATAGCATATATCTCCTGCTTGCCGTTGTGGTATACCATGACCCACATAGCATGATCCGCTCCCTTAGTCGTGGTCCGGATACGCAGCTGATATTCATAATCCTTTACTTCCCCAGTCATATTAATAAGGTAAAAAGTCTCCGCCACATAATTCAGTCCGTTGTGCTCACCGTCCACGTCAGCAACATCTTCTGCGATATCTGCGATATTGATGTTATCCGCAGCGATAACCGCTTTTCCTCTCAACGTAACGAGGCGTTCGCTGAAATCCGTGGTCTCTGACAAATAGAAACCGTCCCGGTCCATGGCGCTGTCCAGACTTATGACAAATTCTCCCGGTCCTGTGTAGAACGCCGCCAGGATAAACAGGATGGTCAGAATGATCGAAATGATCAGAACCCCCTGCCATGCCGCCCTGGTCCGGAATATACTCCGGGTGATACTCACGCCGCCCATATACCAGTGCCGGAAGCGATTGACCCAGTCAAGACGACTGATCAGGCTGCGCCTGGGCTTCTTCTCCTTCGTAAGCTTTTCATGTGGAATTTTGGTTGGTTTTTCTTTTTCTCTCAGTTTTCTCATCTCTACTACCCTCTATATCAAAGCTGCGCAGGCGCGGAACATTTCTATCACATAAGGATCAAACTGTGTTCCGGATTCCCTGCATATGATCTCTACCGCCTCTGCCCTTGCGGTCTGCCGCTTCTTGTAGGGCTTCCAGCTGGTGATGCCGTCATAGGCGTCTGCCACCGCACATATCCTCGCCCCAAAGGGAATGTCGTTTCCCTTTAACCCCAATGGATATCCGCCTCCGTCATAGCGTTCGTGATGGTACACCGCAATGCTGTAGAACTGCTGCATCACATCATCTGGAAACGGCTTCTTATAAATACTGTCGATGGCCTTGGTGGCATTGATGGCATGATCTTTGATGGTCTGATACTCCTCGTCCGTCAGCTTTTCTATCTTATTTAATATAGATACCGGAATATAATGCCTCCCAATATCATGCATCTGGAACACTTTCCTGCTATAACGCTGAAAATCTGCCCCCAACTCCCGGTCTATAAGTTCCCGGTCCCGCTTACGCATATAGTGGTACAATGTGTCCGCATAGCCGCCTACCCGCTCCATATGGCTCCTGGCATCACGGGGGATTGTGTGGTACAGGCTTTCCAGATCAGGGAAGCATCCCACAACGGAACTACATATCTGTGTTCTGTCCTTTGTAAACATAACAACCCTCTCTCTGTCCGATACATTTCATGTCTTATATCAAAATAAGTCACTTTATGCCCTTAATATTTTACCATAAAATCTTTACATATTCAATATTTTAATCCTCATTCTCTCATTTCTGTTTATGGTTTTTTATTTTCCCTTCATTTTCTTCCGATACAAGTGTTGTATTTTTGTCTTTCCTATTATAAAATAATATATGAGAGACTTAGGAGGTGCATACATGGGATACATAATTGTTTCACTTATTATTATTGTAGGCCTGATCGCAGGGCTTGTTTACACCATTTACCAATTGAATTTGATGAAATCTTACTACGATTACCAAACCAATCAGTTGAAAGATCTCAACACAAGGTATGACACGGAAAGCCAGGCTACAACAGAGCGGCTTAAGGAACTTAAGGACATCGCATATACCAGTGCGACCACCAGCATCTGGAATATTGATTACTTTCTGGAAAAGTCCCAGTCTATGCTGGCAAAATTCCCACAGTCCAACTTTACCCTACTGGCATTTAACATTCTGAATATCGGCAAGATCAATCAGCTTTATGGTCCCACCAAGGGCGATAATGCTGTGTATTTCACCGCACAAGCGCTTCGCAAGGAGACTACGGGGCAGATATATGCCCAGGTATATTCCAATCTGTTCTGCGTTCTGTTCAAGGATGCCTCTGAGGATGCGGTTGTGTCATTTATCACCTCCCTGACAGACCGACTGAGCCATTACGACGAAAACGTGACCATATATCCTGCGTTCGGCGCTTATCAGATTACCGACCATTCCATGAAGATCCTGGAAATGATCGATCACGCCAACCTGGCAGTTCAGTTTGTCAAGGAACAAGACGACTGCAACTATCGCTTCTTCACGGAAGAACTCAACGAACAGTTCCTGACTAATAAACACATGAGTGAAGAAATGGAACAGGCTTTGGAAAACAACAAGTTTGTCATGTTCCTGCAGCCCATGATAGATCTGCGTTCCTACCGCATTGTCAGCGCTGAGGCACTGGTCCGCTGGGATTACCCGGGCAAGGGTATCTTATCCCCCTATGCTTTCCTTCCGCTCTTCGAGAGCACTTCCCTGATCCAGAAGCTGGATTACTACATGTGGGAAGAAGGCTGTAAGACCATTCGCCGCTGGATTGACAATAAGATGGATCCGATCCCCATCACACTGAACGTATCTCCCAGTATTTTGCAGAACAGCAAGTTCGTAGATTATCTGGTTGCCCTGATGGATCGGTATCTGATTCAGCGTGACCTGATCATTCTGGAAATTCCTGAGCGGGCGCTTATCAATATCACCCCGCAATTGTCCGATATCATCAACCGACTGCACAATGAAGGCTTTATCCTGTGCATTGATAACTTCGGAAGCAGGAACTCTTCCTTAAATCTATTGAAGGATTATCCCATTGACCGCGTTAAACTGGACCGAACCTTCCTTGCCAAGAATGCAGAGAGCCCCGAAGGACTCACCATCCTGCGATATCTTATCGCTATGGCCAAGGAATTGGATTTCACCGTGATCACCGAGGGTGTCGAGACGCAGGAGCAGGTCAACTTCCTGCTGGAGCTGGGTTGTGACATCGGTCAGGGTTACCACTTCTCCAAACCGGTAGACCTGCGTACATTCGACCAGATGAACAAGACTATGGTCAACACGCTATATCGCCCGGATGAATACTATCCTACCTTCGAGGATTTCGAACGCGACCTGGATCTGGTCGTCAACATGATCCGTTCACGGGAAGTCGCGCAGCAATCATAAAACAACAGTTCAGCCAGATGATTCCTTTGCGAATGGCTCGGGCTGAACTGTTGATATTACAGCCGTCTCTATGAATTAGAGGCGGCTGTCAGTTCATCCAGAGTTCCGAAGGAATACCCCATCTCCTCCCATTTCGTCAGCAGCTCATCCAGTATCTCTCCATTTGTTCTGGAAGTATTGTGAAGAAGTACGATAGCCCCGGGATGTATCCTGCCGGTAAGCTTCTCAAAGGCTTCCTCATGACTGGGCTGGTCATCCTCATACCAATCCACATAAGCAAGGCTCCAGAAGCAGGTAGTGTAGCCTAATTTTTGTGCCATCTCCAGATTCTTCACGCTGTATTTGCCCTGAGGAGGCCGGTAGTAGCTGCTCATCTTCTGATCTGTAATTTCCTGAAACAGATTCTTTACATCATCCATTTCCTTTTGAAAAGACGCCATATCAGATATCGCCGTCATGTCGGGATGGTGATAGGTGTGATTGCCTACGGTATGTCCATCTGCTACCATCTGTTTAACCAGCTCCGGACTTGTCTCCAGAAAATGCCCCACCACAAAAAACGTTGCCGATACATTATGTTTCTTGAGCGCCGCCAGAATTGCCTCCGTATTACCATTTTCATACCCGCAGTCAAAAGTCAGGTAAATCTTCTTCTCCTTGTCACTTCCCACAAAATATGCATTATACTTCTTCAGTTCCTCGGCGGACACATTACCGGTGGGCTGTGTTCCCGTTTCTCCAAATCCCAAGCCCCAATTGGAGGATGCCGGAACCACCGCGTATGTCTCCTGCCATTCTTCTGCCAGAAGCGCCGCTCCTCTTCCTGCCGCAAACAACACCAGCGCCAGAACGATTCCCACGATGATCTTGCCCCGTGTTGTCATGTTGTTTTTCCATTGTTCCATCCTGTTTTTTTGCATAAATAATCGCCCAATATACTTTTATTACAAGTATATTGGGCGGATAAATCAAATATGACCGGCAGGATTACCATAGCAAAGCCCTGCAATACATGTCTTACGACACTGCCTTAAACGCCTCTTCCAGATCCTCAATGATATCGTCCACATTCTCTGTTCCGATGGACAGGCGAATGGTATTAGGCTTAATTCCCTGCTCTTCCAGTTCCACTGCATTTAGCTGGGAATGGGTGGTGGATGCCGGATGGATCACCAGTGACTTCACGTCCGCAACATTGGCAAGCAAGGAAAAGATTTCCAGATTATCAATGAAATCCTTGGCTTTCCTGTCATCGCCCTTAATCTCAAAGGTAAAAATAACGCCGCCTCCATTCGGGAAATATTTTGCATACAACTCCTTCTGCTTAGGATCATCCGTTACAGCAGGATGATTGACCTTTTCCACCAACGGATGCTTGGACAGATACTCTACCACCTTAAGGGCATTGGACACATGGCGTTCTACCCGCAGTGACAACGTCTCCAGACCCTGCAGGAAGAAAAATGCATGGAAGGGGGACAGGGTTGCTCCCGTATCACGCAGCAAGATTGCCCGGATCTTGGTGACAAACGCCGCCGCGCCTACCGCCTGGGTGAAACTGATACCGTGATAGCTGGGATTCGGTTCTGTCAGAGAAGGGAACTTGCCGCTTGCCTCCCAGTCAAATTTACCGCTGTCCACAATCACACCCCCAATGGTGGTTCCATGCCCGCCGATAAATTTTGTTGCGGAATGCACCACAATGTCTGCACCATAGGAAATCGGGCGAACCAGATAAGGTGTTGCAAACGTGTTATCGACTACCAACGGAATGTTATGCGCATGAGCTACCTGCGCGATCGCCTCGATATCCGTCACATCAGAATTGGGATTGCCCAGAGTCTCAATAAAAATCGCTTTGGTATTCTCCTGAATTGCTTCTTCCAAAGCAGCCGGTTCCGGCTCTGTAAAGGTGGCTGTGATTCCGTAATCCGGCAACGTATGCGCCAGCAGATTGTAAGTGCCTCCATAAATATTCTTGGCAGATACAATATGCTCCCCATTATGCGCCAGATTCTGAAACGTATATGTAATAGCTGCCGCACCGGATGCCACCGCCAGAGCCGCTACACCACCCTCCAGCGCCGCAATGCGCTGCTCGAACACATCCTGAGTGGGATTGGTCAATCTGCCATAGATATTACCCGCATCCGCAAGGCCGAATCTTGCTGCTGCGTGATCGCTGTTGTGAAATACATAAGAGGAGGTCTGGTAGATCGGCACGGCTCTCGCATCTGTTACCGGATCTGCACTCTCCTGTCCTACATGAAGCTGTAATGTCTCAAATTTTAAGTTTCTCTCTGTTCTGCTTTTCTTGTTTCCCATGTCTTTATCCTCATTCTTTCATATTTTATGCTGTAAACCTTTTTATTCTGTAAAGAGCGGCGTAGAATAATAGCGATCCCCACTGTCCGGCAGCAACGCCACAATCGTCTTGCCTTTATTTTCCGGACGCTTCGCCAGCTGAATGGCAGCATGCAAAGCCGCACCAGAGGAAATACCCACCAAAACGCCCTCCTGTTTTGCAATCTCCTTGGATGCTGCAAACGCATCATCATTTTCCACCAGGATAATCTCATCATATACACCTGTATTCAGCACTTCCGGCACGAAACCTGCGCCGATTCCCTGAATCTTATGCGCACCGCTCTTGCCCTGGGACAAAACCGGGGATGCGGCGGGCTCTACAGCTACTATCTTCACCTGGGGATTCTGCTCCTTCAGGTACTCGCCGGTTCCTGTTACGGTTCCGCCGGTGCCGACGCCCGCCACAAAAATATCTACCTGTCCGTCCGTATCCTTCCATATCTCTGGTCCTGTGGTTGCTCTATGTACCTTGGGGTTTGCCGGATTCACAAATTGTCCGGGAATAAAGCTGTCCGGGATTTCCTTCGCCAGTTCATCTGCTTTGGCGATAGCGCCCTTCATTCCTTTGCTTCCATCGGTCAGCACCAGTTCCGCACCGTATGCCTTCAGAATATTACGGCGCTCCACGCTCATGGTCTCCGGCATGGTGAGAATAATACGGTAACCCTTGGCAGCCGCAATAGCTGCAAGACCGATTCCCGTATTACCGGAGGTTGGCTCGATAATAACAGAACCTTCCTTCAGCAGCCCCTTTTCCTCGGCATCCTCAATCATTGCCTTTGCAATACGGTCTTTCACGCTTCCTGCCGGATTAAAGTATTCCAGCTTCACCAAAACCGTTGCCTCCAGCCCATGAGCCTTCTCAATATTGGTAACTTCCACCAGTGGAGTATTTCCAATCAACCCTAATGTACCCTTATAAATGTTTGCCATAATATTGTGATCCTCACTTTCGTTTTTCATATATTTCCTACATAATAACTATGAATTAAGTATAATATAAAACTCCTCAGCGTATTTGTCAAGGAGTTTTTTATTTTTTATGTGAGGTTCCTGCTTCGCAGTCATATAAGGAATATCATCCAGCTTCTTACAAGCAAGCTTGACGAATCTGTCCGATATTCCTTATACGACTGTGAATAGCAACAATATTAGATTACATAGTCGCTGCCCATTTCCTGCTGCCATTCCACCAAATCTTCCAGCGTATACTTCTCCAGCACACCCTTGATTGCCTCATCCAGTTCCTTCCATATCCGAAGCGTCACACACTCCGACTGACGTTCACATGTGTTCCTCTCCGTCTCCAAACAGGACACCGGAGCAAGACAACCCTCCACCTGCCGCAAAATCATGCCCACCGTGTACTCACTGGGCTTTTTGGACAGCCGGTATCCTCCTTGTGGTCCTCTGATGCTGCGGACAAATCCGCCTCTCACCAGAAGCGAAATGATCTGCTCTAAATATTTGATGGAAATATCCTGCCTTGCCGCAGTATCCCGCAGGCGCACAGGTTCCACACTATCGTTCATTGCAATATCCATCATCAGGCGGACCGCATATCGCCCCTTCGTGGAAATCTTCATATCTTATCACACCTCCGGTGCTCAATAATCTTCCTCTTCTTCCTCCTCGGAAATATCGCTCTTAGGCTGCTGCAGGCCTTCAATCACCAGATTATGCTTCTGGGCATAATCCCACAGCGCTGCGTGAATGCCTTCTTCCGCCAGCAGAGAGCAGTGTACCTTCACCGGGGGAAGTCCGTCCAAGGCCTCCATTACCGCCTTATTCGTGACAAGCAATGCTTCCTGCACTGTCTTACCCTTTACCAACTCTGTTGCCATACTGCTGGTCGCCACTGCAGCGCCGCAGCCAAAGGTCTTAAACTTACAGTCCCGGATTACCTGTGTTTCATCGTCAATATCCAGATAAATCCTCATAATATCGCCGCATTTGGCATTTCCTACTGTGCCTACGCCGCTGGCATTTTCTATCTCGCCCACATTCCTAGGATTCTGAAAATGATCCATTACTTTCTCGCTATACATATCTTACCTCCTGTGTCATGGTATAATCCATTGATTGCCTGTCCGCAGACATCCGCTTATTTTTCCTGCTGTTTTTTCACAAAATCCTCATAGAGCGGCGACATGTCCCGCAGATGCTGCACAATATCACGGATGGCATCCACCGTTGTATCTATCTGCTCCCTGGTAGTGTCATCCCCCAGGGTCAGACGCAGCGAACCGTGGGCAATCTCATGAGGAAGTCCGATTGCAAGCAGCACATGGGACGGATCCAGTGACCCGGACGTACACGCCGAGCCGGAGGACGCGCAGATTCCCTTCATATCCAGCATAATCAGCATGGATTCCCCCTCCACAAACCGGAAACACACATTGACATTGTTTGGAAGACGATTTTCCCTGTCCCCGTTAATCCGGGCATAGGGAATTTCACTCTCGATTCTGGAAATCATATAATCCCGCAGCTTGCGCTCTCTGCTGCAGCGTTCTTCCATAGTGGCAACCGCCAGCTCCACCGCCTTGCCAAACCCTACGATACCCGGTACATTCTCCGTTCCCGCCCGGCGCTTGCGCTCCTGGGCTCCGCCGTGAACAAAGGAGCGTATCTTCACGCCCTTTCGAATGTAGAGAAAACCAATGCCCTTCGGTCCGTTCAGCTTATGCCCGCTGCTGCTGAGCATGTCTATATTCATAGCATCTACGTCGATGGGTACCTGTCCAAACGCCTGCACCGCATCCGTGTGGAACAAAACCCCATGTTTTCTCGCCACAGCTCCCAGTTCCGCGATAGGTTCAATCGTACCGATCTCATTATTGGCAAACATGATGGATACCAGAATCGTATCCGGACGAATAGCTTGCTCCAATGCTTCCGGAGCCACCAGCCCGTTCTCATCCACATCCAGATAAGTCACCTCAAATCCCTGCTTCTCCAACCACTGGCATGTATGCAGAATCGCATGATGTTCAATCTTGCTGGTAATAATATGTTTTCCTTTCTCACCATATGCCTCTGCCGTAGCTTTCAACGCCCAGTTATCTGCTTCACTGCCGCCTGCGGTAAAATAAATTTCCTCCGGCTTAGCTCCCAGAACACGGGCAATGGTCTCCCGCGCATTGGTGACCGCTTCTTTGCTCTTGTCACCCAGACTGTACACGGTGGATGCGTTTCCATAATATTCTGTAAAAAAGGGAAGCATCGCTTCCACCACCTCAGGCGCTGTCCGTGTGGTTGCCGCGTTATCCAAATATATCAATTCCATACATCTATACCTCGTTTCTCTGCGAATTTGCCCGTATCAATGCGCCGATATTAATTGCATCCACAGTCGCATTCAGGCTTTCATTAATCTGTTGCCAGACGATATGGCTCAAACACTTTCTGGTTCCGCTGCAGCCGCTCTTACCGTCCTTCCGGCAGTCCACCGGAATCAGCTCCCCCTCTAGTGCGCGCAGAACCTCTCCCACAGAATATTCATCCACATCCCGTGTCAGTACATATCCGCCTGCCGCTCCCCGCACGCTCTCCACTAGCCCTGCACCTCGCAGCTTCCCCATAAGCTTCTCCAGATAATCTGCGGAGATTCCCTGGCGGGCAGCAATGCTGGCAAGGGATATGGGACCCTCATCCCCATACACCGCCACATCAATAAACGCCCGAAGCCCATATCTCGCTTTGGTTGATAGCTTCAAAGAATCACTCTCTCTTCCAATCCCGACTATTTTACTCGGATTTCATATTGAGAATACCATCTTACCGATAGTATGTCAATATCTTTTTCAAAACTTACAGATCAGTCACGAAACGAAAGGCTGACGCCTCACGGTTATACCGCGAAAGCATCAGCCTTCTGTTGTTTGTTATACTATTCTGTCATTTGCGGTCTCTTCCGCAGTGCCAAAATCTCCTATCTTCTTACTACCCTTCTTCTGACCACTACACCAGCCATTACAGCAGCAGCTATCAACAGCACTGCCACAGTTGCGCCAAACGGGGTGGTATCACCGGTCTTCGGCTTGCTCACGGTAGGCGTAGTATTTGCAGTTTTATTGAGATCCGGATTCATATCGGTTCCGCTGAATACGATCACATAATCAGATGCATGTGAGAAGGTGTAATATACATATCCTTCTTCTACCTTGTCTGTCTGGGAGTATTCCAGCTTACCGGTTGCCGGGTTGTAATAGAACAGGTTCGCATACTGACCTTCATACTGTGTTCCTACCAGCAACAGCAGTCCTGCATCAAAGCCGAATTTACCGTCATGAGCCAGGGAAAGCTGCAGCGTCTGATTATCACCAGCAACCTCTTTTACCTTGTCAGCCGGAATCTTATTGCCGCCCAGCGTCACGCCAAAGTCAATGCCTGCAGTAGGTCTGGTCACGATACCCTTACCGTTCATAGACCACATTGCAATATCTCCTACAGCGAAGAACAGATTCACGTCTCTTCCTGCAACCGTGTTAAATACCTCTACCGGAACAACAGTTGTTCCCTGAAGGATTACTACGATATCTGTGCCGTCCGGTACTACCGGAATAGTATCAACCACCTCGGTAAAGTCATCTGTTACCGGAATCACCACTCTGTAGCCATTACTCTCATCTTCTGTCAGTACAAATGTACCTCCGTCTGCCGCCGCCGGAATGCTAATGGTCACCGTCCCGTCTGCACTTACTGTATAAAGCTTGTTATCATAGAGATTAACCATTACTGTGCCAGGTTCTGCATCTACCGGAATGGTAACACTCTTAGCAGCTTCCTTGATATTCATACCAACATACAGCGTATCTCCGCCATAGCTTCTGCTGATTACCTCGTAACCTTCCGCATCGGACTGCGCTACCGTTGCACGGCTGCCCTTCGCAAATACTGCACTGTAATCGTTACGGATACCAAGCAGGGTCTTATAGTGATGATACATGCTGTTATTGTCAGTCTGCTGTCTTGTCAGCTCTTCCCAGTCAAAATCACGGCGATTGGTCTGCATCGGCCAGTTATTCTCTCCAGCCTGACCGATCTCTTCACCATAGTAAATGACGGGCTGTCCTTTTGCTGTAATCTGTAAGGTCGCCGCAACCTTCGCCAGGTTGTATGCCTCCTCTGCGGATACGCTCTTCTCCTTCACCAGAAGCGCCTGCAGTGTATCCTCGTCATGGCTGCTTAAGAAGCTGCCCATAGTTGCTGTATTATTGATTGCTCCGTTGCGTCTCTGAAGGTTCTGCTCAATGCCGGAAATGTTACCGGTCACAAAATCCTCCGCCCATCCGTTGAAATCAAAATCAAGGAGAGAATCCATGGTTCCTGTTCCAAGCTCACCTGCGGTATTTGCATATCCTGCACCCGCATACTCGCCAATCATCTTAAAGTCAGGATTTACCTTGGTCAGAGAATTCTTAAACGCTGCCCAGGTCGTGTTGTCCACATGCTTCACCGTGTCCACACGATAGTAGTCGATGTCAAATTCGTCCATCCAGTGTGTCTGCCAATATACCAGCTGGTCTCTTACCGCCGGGTCCTCGGTTGCAAAATCCGGCAAACCGGACAACGCATCCAGCTTATCATCACCGGATACCGTATTGTCATCACCCCGAACCATGCTGATGGGATTGCCGCTTTCGTCTGTCAGGATGCTGTTAAAGTACTCCTCTGTGCCATAGCCTGCGTGGTTCAACACCACGTCTACCATGATCTTCATATTCCTGCTGTGCGCCGCATTTAAGAGCGCCTGGAATTCTTCTCTCGTTCCCAGATGCTGATTCAGCTGGGTGAAGTCACTTGCCCAGTAGCCATGATAGCCATAGGTTGCGAAATCAGTCGTTGGATCATGCTGATCTGCTGTAATATTTTCTACAATAGGTGTGATCCAGATGGTATTAACCCCCAGATCCTTCAGGTAATCCAGCTTCGCAGTCAGACCTGCAAAGTCACCGCCGTGATAGCTGGAACCACCCTTGTCGCCTGTATTGTAATCATTCACGCCGTAGGCATTATTGTTTGCCGCATTGCCGTCGAAGAAACGGTCGGTCACTGCAAAATAGATGACTGCCTCATCCCAGTCGAAATCGCCGCTCTTGTTTCTGGCTGTCACTGTTACAGATGCACTTGCAGTATATACATTACCATACACATCCGTTACCGTTACCGGAAGTGTCTTTGCGCCTGCAGTTGTAGTATCCTTACATGCGATGGACAACTCCATCAGATTCGTATTGATGGCCTGAGTGCTGCTAAGTCCCAGAGCGCTTAAGTCAACCGTTGCGCTTGCAACCTCAAAGCCGTCCATAGACTGACCCTCTGTCGGATGATAGTTCACCGTCAGCACGTTATTGTCATTATAGTCCATGGTTGCCTGCGACATATCCGCAGAAATCGTCATATTGTATTTACGGTAGGTGCACTTGCTGCATGTCTTGCCGCCGGATGTTCCGGTCTCGTCATTAAATGCATCCAGGATCTCCTCACCGTTAACCTTATAATAATAGTAATAGTCACCCGTTTCAATACCAGTCAGGTCATAGCAGAAACGGTCGGTTGCTGCGTCATACGCCATCGCATGCTCTGTGCCATTAATAACAACGCTCACCTTGCCTTCCAAAGAAGCCAGATTGTTATTCGCTGCCAGCGCATCATCCCGGTAATAGAAATGGATCATACCGTTGGCGCCGTCCATGGTGTAACCGGTATTGTAAGGAAGTACCTCTACGATACCTTCATCCTGTACGAACCTCGCCTTCACCACAGTCTGGTTGGCAGGAACATTGACATAATGGTCGCCGCCGTCCTTCTCTGCCCATTCATTTTCAGTCTCAGACCTTCTCATGCAGAAAGAAAGCATCAGATCCGCACGGGAATCCTTCACCGGAATCTTGGCAACCATCTTGCCGCCAAGTTCCTCTACCGGAATGCTGACTGAGTCACCGAAGCCACTGTTCCATGTGTAAATATTCCAGCCGGTATAATCGCCTGCCGGTCTGTCGTACTCTACCAGAACGTATCTGTCCCTAGGAGGAACCAGATCCGGCAGAGTCTCGCTCACTACTTCTGTGGAGGTAATATAGATTACTTTATTTTCCGCCCCATCTTTATTCGTATAAGACAGATTACTGGTCTGCCACGTCCATCCGCCTTTACTTCTTGCAATCAATGCCAGATCCGTATAGGGCAGTTGAACCTCTGCCTTCAGCCATGTGTTGCCGTCCGATAACACCTCTGTCCCGGTAAAGGGTGTGCCTTCCTTTGCACCGGCACCGCTCTTCTGCCAGAGCCACAGATCTGCTGCATCCGTTGACATATGGGACTCATTAAAATCATAATAGTAAATCGTATAATTATAGAGCTTATCCACCAGCGTTACTGTCATGGTAGAAGTATACTCACTAGATTCTGTTTCCGTAGCAATCAGTTCCAGCGTCTTGCCTTCATATGCCGGATCTACAGTGATCGTATTACCGTTAAGCTTCACATTGCTATTGGACGTTTTCAGCATATAAGTAACAGGTACCTCTGTCTCAGAGCCATCTTCCCTTACAAGCATCAATACATTAGGAAGAGCAGTTGCCTCCCCTTTCTTAACATCCGCAGTTCCATCTTTCAGTCCCGGAACAATCAATAGGCTGTTACCGTTAGACGTACGTGAATTCGCCGGATCCACATGCCAGCTTATCGCATCATCTCGGAGTATCACAAATTTATAACCACAGTCCTTCGTCGGAGCTATCGTAAAAGTACCTTCCCAGGTGTTGGTCTGAGGATCTTTTTCCAGTGCAAATTTCTTATTTTGAACCGCGTCTTTAACCGCGTCTACATTATCACCTCCCCCAATCCAGCCATTCATATCTCCGGACACTATTACACCGTCCGCATTATCAGCCTGGTCATCCTTAAAGCGTAACGTAACTTTCCGTCCGTCGACTTCCGGGCTGACGTAATCTAAAGCTACTGGTTTTACAAACGGCTCACTTTGATTTGAATTCTCCGAATACCAAGCCATATTACCCGTGCCGTCATCTAAGCAATATATAGAAGTATCCGAATCCAAAGTTTTAATTTTGTTGAGAATAGCCTGGTCTGTCGGACCGCCGCCATCATATGAGGTCACCTTAATCTCATCCGCAGTTTCAGCATTTACAAACTGAAATCCGTCCCACTTTGAACTCTGTACATCTACATAGTAGAGACCAGTACTACTGTCCAGTACCAATTTGGGTTTCTCCTGATTTCCCCATGCAGCTATAGCCGCAGTTCCTTGACCATCGTTATTTACTGTCGCGCTGCTATCAAACATATTGATAACGGGCGTCGTCCAGTTGTCCGGCTTTTCAAGATACAAGCGAACGGTCGGTGTTGCTGCCTGTGCTGTCATCTGACCGCCGGGCAGACTAGAAACCATCGTAAACAGCATAACAAACACCAGCGCCAAACTGCAGAGCCGGCCCATTATGCCATGCTTACCTTGAAAGCGTTTTCGTTTTCTTTCCATATTTTCCTCTCCTTCTTTCTCACTTGCGAATACATTTTCGCACTTTTTCGTTATGTTATAATTCTATCGAAAAAGCCATGCTTGTTCCATGTACATTTATTCCAAAAAAAACAATTCTCTTTTGTGCATGTTTCCTTTTTTCGAAACAAACCCATGCGTTTTTATGCAATTTTTATATTTTTATATATTAATCCCATCTTTTTTAGTTATTTTGTATACTTTTTTTCTAATCACCTGTCACATAATTTCAACAACTGCTCTACTCGTTATCCGCTTCGCCCATATGTGCAATCACCATCATAGCGATTTTAAAGGTCAATGCATCCTCAAAATTGCGGATATCCAGTCCGATCATTTTCTGTAAACGCTCCAGTCGGTACACCAATGTATTGCGGTGGATATAGAGCTGACGCGCCGTCTCCGAAATATTCAGGCTGTTGTCGAAAAACTTCTGGATCGTCACCATAGTCTCATCATCAATATCCAACTCCCGGTCTCCGAACACCTCTCGGATGAACATCTCGCAAAGGCTCATGGGAAGCTGATAGATCAGCCTTCCTATTCCCAGCCTCCCATAAGAAATAGCCTCCCTTCCTGCATAGAAGATTCTCCCTACTTCCAATGCCATCTTTGCCTCCTGATATGATTTAGCAATATCAGGAAGCGCGTCAACCACATTGCCGTAGCCCACCCGGGCTTTTACCATTGCCTCTGCCTGAATATGCGCCACTATCATCCCGGCAAGCTTCATAGCATCCTCGTCAGTCCGGATAGAGGAGGCATCCTTAATGAGAATTACGGTCTGCTCATTGATCTCAGTTACAAAATCCCGACTGCGATTGGCAAACAGATTCTTCACAACCTCCATCACGATAGACTCCCGCCTGCCCTCCACTTCTATCACATAGACCAGCCGCCTTGCCTGTTCAATGTGCAGCTTTCTCGCCTTATTATATATATCCACCACAAGCATATTTCCCAGCAGGATATTCTGCATAAAATTATTGCGGTCAGACAGTTCCCGGTTTGCCAATACCATATTGCGAATCTGGCAGACAGCAAGCCGTCCCACCATATATGCCTCATCATAATTTGCTTTCGCCAGCAGAATATACTCCACCTCCTGATCTATGGCCACCTTAAAAAAATGATAGCCGGAAAGTATCTGGCTCTCCGCCATAGACCTGGCAAACTGCTCTACCTCATTGCTCATATCCAGTTCTGGCTCGCCGGAGGCAACCAGCAATTTCCCTTTCTCATCATATAAGATCAGTCCTATCCTGGAAATGTCCGCAATTTCCTCCAACACCTCGTGAAGCCTGTGATTCGACAGCATGATCTCTCCTCCCTGTGACTGTGAATAGTAACCCTGCCAGACCTATGGAACCTGCCACCGGCAGCTCCCTTCAGATACATGGCAGCAAAATGACCCGGGTACGAAGTACCCGGGTCATATCATAATACCCTCTCAAATTGTACCCAATTAGTTGGTAATGGTCAATTCGGTCTCTTTGTCAAACACGTGAACCTTCTCCGGATCAATCGCCAGCTTAACAGTATCGCCCAGACGAGCCGGCGTTCTGGAATCAACCTTTGCAGTCATGCTTGCACCGCCTGCATTGTAGTACAGCAGTACCTCAGAACCAAGCAACTCATAACCAGTAACTTCTGTCTCAATCACGCTGTCTCTGTTAGCCTCTATCATAGCCTGTGAATCATCAACATCCTCAGGTCTGATACCCATAACAACTGTCTTACCATTGTAATTGCCCTCAATCAGCTTCTTTGCCTTTGCAGGAGGAAGGACTACAGCGGTTCTGTCAAAAGTAAGCGTAACCTTATCGCCCTCAATCTTACATACGGTATCAATAAAGTTCATCTGCGGTGATCCGATGAAACCTGCAACGAACAGATTGTTCGGCTGGTTGTATAATGTCTGCGGAGAATCCACCTGCATGATCACGCCGTCCTTAAGAACAACGATTCTGGTTCCCAGCGTCATAGCCTCGGTCTGATCATGTGTAACGTAGATGATGGTTGCACCCAGTCTGTGATGCAGTGCGGAAATCTCAGCACGCATCTGCACACGCAACTTTGCATCCAGGTTGGACAGCGGCTCATCCATCAGGAATACCTTCGGGTTACGAACGATTGCACGACCCATAGCAACACGCTGTCTCTGTCCACCGGACAATGCCTTGGGCTTGCGATCCAGCAACTTCTCCAGATCAAGGATTCTTGCTGCTTCCTCTACCTTTTTCTTAATCTCATCCTTCGGAACTTTTCTTAACTTCAAACCGAATGCCATATTATCAAATACGGTCATATGCGGATACAGTGCGTAGTTCTGGAATACCATTGCAATATCTCTGTCTTTAGGTTCTACGTCATTCATCAGCTTGCCATCAATATAGAACTCTCCGGAAGAGATATCTTCCAGACCAGCGATCATACGAAGCGTGGTAGATTTTCCACATCCTGAAGGACCTACGAAGATAATAAACTCCTTATCAGCCACTTCCAGATTAAAATCCGTAACAGCCTTGAAGCCGTTGGGATATTCTTTACAGATGTTTTTCAGTGATAAACTTGCCATTGTTCAAACCTCCTATGTATTTGCATTAATAACTGTACTTATCATAGCGAAAAACCTATTACTTGGCTATACGGGGATTCCACAAATTTTTTTTTAATTTTTGTTGTTTCTGACAAATCCCCGGTGCTTTTGGGTCTAAATTCGTTATTTTAACGGAAATGGACAAATTACTTGTGCAATCCGCCGAAAATCCTGATATCCTATTACAATTTAGAATATCCGTATCCGTTGACCATTGCCTCGATCCGCATGCCTCTTGCACAGTGCGGACACTCGTGGGGTTCATATGTCTGATAGTCCGGCACATCCTCCTCGCTGAAAATAGCATGCACTTTCCTGCCGTCCACCTCGTCTACTACCGAGAAGATGGATGCGATCTCCTCCACGATCCCACCGTAATAGCGGACGCACTCCAAGCATCTGCGGACCGTTTTTCCCGTAGTGGTAGAGCCCAGCAGCAGTACCACATGTTTTCCCTCGATCATATGCTTATTGTTATCCCGGAAAATGATCTGACTATTGCTGTTAATCTCCGGAGACACCACATAAATCGTCCTATGCTGGTTGGTGGACATAACATGTCCTTCCTCAAAACACTCCGCAAGGAAACCTCCCACCACCTCGGTGCCGTCCATACACACGACGGTATCCACATAAGGCAGGTTAAGGTTCTTGTGATACAGCACCTTCGCCGCTTCTTTTGCTTCTTTTACTCTGGACTTCATACTGCTCATATCAATATAATAATTGATATGGGAATGGCTGGTGGCAAAATGTCCCGGTATCACATGCAATGCCAGCATGTTGCTCTCCTTGGAATAAAATTTCACCATACGTCTTTCCATCTCGACTCCTCCTTCAACATGATTCGCTCTTTGTGCTATTTTACTCCGGTACTGCCAAAACCGCCGCGGCTGGCATTTCCCAGATGCTCTACTTCCTCAAATACGATCTCCGGCTGGTTCTTAAAAATCCGAAACTGAGCGATCCGGTCGCCCACATGAATTACGGTATCCCGCATTGCCAGCGCCGGCATACGCCACATATCTTCATCTCCACAGTAAGAACCGTCTACAATCCCACAGCTGTTGGTCTGTATGATTCCAAAGTTCTTATACGTCGAGCTTCGTGGCACCAGATGCGCCTCATACCCTCTGGGCAGCTCCATCGCCACCCCCAGCGGAATCAGCCGGAAATCTCCTGCCTTCATGACCGTTTCCTCACTGCAGCGAAGATCGATCCAGTCGGATTTCCCGTCAATATATTCCAGTTTCTCGATTTCGTCTGTGAAATATCTGATCCTGATCGTTTCTTTCATCTTCTTCCTCCATACCGCCTGCAGAGCCTATTCCCACTCCGTATCGTCGTGCTCCGGCTTTTTATCCCGAAGCATAAGCTCCGTCACTGCTTCCCGGGGTGATTTTCCATCAAAAAGAACCGCATTCACCTGTTCGATAATGGGCATGGACACCTGGTATTTTGCCGCCAAAGCCGCCGCTGCCTTTGCGGAATATACGCCTTCCACCACCATATTTACCTCATCCATCGCCTGCTGCATGGTATACCCCCGCCCCATAAGATATCCAGCTTTGCGGTTACGGCTGTGTTTGCTGGCGCAGGTCACGATCAGATCCCCCATACCGGTAAGCCCGCTGACCGTCTCAAATCTGGCTCCCATGGCCAGCGCAAGCCTTCCCATCTCGGAAATTCCGCGGGTGACCAGCGCTGCTTTGGCGTTATCGCCAAAGCCAAGTCCGTCCGCCATACCAGCTGCCAGCGCAATGACATTTTTCAAGGATGCGCCAATCTCCATGCCCAGAGTATCCGGGCTGGTATAGATGCGCAGCACTTCATTCATGAAGGTATTCTGTACCAGCTCTGCGGTAGCGCGCTTCCTGGCTCCTGCCACCAGCGTAGTCGGAAGCTCTGTTCCCACCTCTTCTGCATGGCTCGGCCCGCATAAAACCGCCGTCTCACACTGCGGAATTTCCTCCTGAATAATCTGCGACAGCGTCATCAGGGTATTCTCCTCTATTCCCTTTGCCACACTGACAATGAGTTGTCCCTCTCTTACCACCTTCTGCATTTTGCCCGCCGTACTTCTGGTAAAGGGTGACGGAACTGCCAGCACCAGCATATGCTTCCCGGCAACGGCCTCCTTAAGGTCTGTGGTATAGACGATCTCCTCCGGCAGCTTTACTCCCGGAAGCTTCGCCTTCTGCTCGTGATGTTCCCGCAGCATTACCACCTCATCCTCAAGCGCGGACCAGACCGTCAGCTTATGACCGTTCTTATGTAACACATATGCCAGAGCACATCCCCAGCTCCCGGCTCCTATGATACCAATTTCCAACATAATCCTATTTCCTTTCCGCGTCTCTTTCAAGAATTCTTCTCAGCGTCTTCCTTCTTACCCGACTTCAGGCTGAATTTATGTTCCGTACCGTTCATCAGCCTGCCAATATTGGCATGGTGCAGCACAATTGCCAATATCGAGACAAAAGCAAAGATAATATAGACTTCCATCAGATATTCATCCGGCACGTTGATAAGACCAAACTGCCCTAAGATCACCATCTGGATCGCCACACTCGCCACTCCGATAATAGACCCCAGCGACACATAGCGGGTAACCGCCACCAGCAGAATGAAGATTCCCAGACTGACCGGAACAGCAATGGGGCAGAAGGCGATCAGCAGACCTCCTGTGCTGGCAATCCCTTTGCCTCCCTTGAACTTCATATATACCGGGAAATCGTGTCCCAGAATAGCGCCTACCCCTGCATACAGTTCAAGCAGCCGGATCTCCTGAGGATACCGCCCCCGAAAGATCAGCCACGATAAGAACATGGCAAGGAACACTTTTAAGATATCCCCCACCAGTGTCAGTATGCCTGCCTTCACCCCCAGAGTACGCAGGGTATTTGTAGTTCCCACATTACCGCTTCCAGTCTTGCGCAAATCTACCTTTTCCTTTTTTCCATAAATAAATCCTGACAAAAACTGTCCGCACAGGTATCCGATACCCAGCGAAATGATACGGCCCAAGATCATAACTAATCGTCCTTCCTCTCCCGAATGATGAATTTTAATGAAGTTCCGGTAAAACCAAATGCCTCCCGGATCTTATTTTCCAGATATCTGGTATAGGAAAAATGCATCAGTTCCTTATCATTTACAAATATCACAAACGTAGGAGGCTTCACGCTTGCCTGGGTGATATAGTACAGCCTCAGGCGCTTACCCTTGTCGGCGGGAGGCTGCTGCATGGCTACTGCCTCCGCCATGATCTCATTTAACACACCGGTAGCGACGCGCATACTGTTATTTTCCAGCACCACATCAATGGTTTCAAAAATCTTGCCGGTCCGCTGCCCGGTTTTCGCCGAGATAAAAAGAATCTGGGCATAGGGCATAAAGCTTAACACCTGACGGATCCGCTCAGTGTGCCGGTAAATGGTCTTGTCATCTTTCTCAATGGCATCCCACTTATTGACTGCAATGATAATTCCCTTTCCCCTGTCGTGAGCGATCCCTGCAATCTTGGCATCCTGTTCCGTAACACCTTCGGTAGCATCGATAACGACAATCACCACATCGGCACGCTCCACCGCCGTCACAGCACGGATGATGCTGTAGCGCTCAATCTCCTCTTTGACCTTATTCTTCCGGCGCAGTCCCGCGGTATCTATAAATACATAATCCCTGCCGTTATACCGGATATCCGTATCAATGGCGTCCCGCGTAGTTCCTGCAATGTCTGAAACGATCACCCGGTTCTCCCCGGTCAGTTTATTGATCAGGGAAGACTTTCCTACATTGGGCTTACCTACAATAGCAACCCTGGGCCGGTCATCCTCCTGTGCCTCAAGCATTTCCTTCGTAAAATAATGTACCACCAAATCCAGTAGGTCTCCGATGCCCAGACGAGAGGACGAAGACACCGGAACGGGTTCTCCGATGCCCAGATTGTAGAACTCATACACATCCGGCATATATTTATTAAAATCATCTACTTTATTCACGGCAAGCACCACCGGCTTCTTGGACCGGCGCAGCATATCTGCCACCTTGCTGTCCGCATCCACCAGTCCCTGACGCACATCCGTCAGGAAAATGATCACATCCGCCGTGTCTATGGCAATCTGTGCCTGCTCCCGCATCTGGGACAGGATGATATCTCCGCTGTCCGGCTCAATCCCGCCAGTATCGATCAATGTAAAAATATAATTCAGCCATGACACATCCGCATAGATACGGTCCCTTGTCACGCCCGGCGTATCCTGCACGATAGAAATGCGCTCTCCTGCCAATACGTTAAATAATGTAGACTTTCCAACATTGGGGCGGCCTACGATCGCCACAACCGGTTTACTCATTTTGTCTCCTTCCAAGGATTGCATCCAGCAAATCCCGACCGCTTGATTTTACAATATCTATGGGAACTTGTAAAGTTCTTTTCATGTCCGTCACGCTCACGTCATCCAGAAAAACCTCCTCTCCGCTGCGCAGCATACTGCACGGAAGCAGCAGCACGTCCCCGAGATTTTCTCCCTTAAGCTGCCTCATGACATCGTTTCCGGTCAGTAATCCCGCCACCGTGATCCGCTCCCCGAAGAAATCATTGCATATCTCGCGCACCCGGACCTTAACGCCCGGGAACTTACCGCTCAACCGCTCCGCCAACTCCCGCAGAATAGGACCGGCAAGCTTTCCGGTAGCCAGCGTCACCTGACGGAGCAGCGCGCCATCCGGCTGCTCCCCCGCTAACGCTTCCTGGAATTCATCTCGCAGCAGCGTGATCATTCCCACGCCGTTCTCCAACTGAAGATAACCGTCATAGCGCTCCTCCCCCGGCAGTTCCTCCTCAGCCAGCAGATACCACTCATCCCCGGCATGTACGAAATGCATCCCGAAATGCTCCATACAGTAATTCTGCCAGCGATGGATCACCTCCAGCACTTCTCTGGCGTCTTCACGGTTAAAGGGCTCCAGGGGATACAATCCCTCTCTGAACTTTGTCAGACCCACAGGTACGACAGACAGACTGCGCATACTCGGAATCCATGCAGTAAGATCGGCAATCGTCCGTTCCAGCTCAGCCCCATCGTTGACGCCCTTACATAATACAATCTGTCCGTTCATCTCAATGCCCGCTTCTGCCAGACGCTCCATCTTCTTAAGTGCCTCGCCGGCAAACCTGTTATGGAGCATTTCACAGCGCAGTTTAGGATTGGTGGTGTGTACGGATACATTGATGGGAGCCAGATGATAATATATGATGCGGTCAATATCCTTATCCTTCATATTGGTCAAAGTCACATAATTGCCCTGCAGGAATGACAGCCGTGAGTCATCGTCCTTAAAATACAGGGTATCCCGCATTCCCTTCGGCATCTGATCAATAAAGCAGAAAATGCATTGATTGGAGCAGGATCTGTAATCATCCATCAGGCCGCTCTCAAAAGCAATCCCGATATCCTCACTGTAATCCTTCTCAATCTCCAGCTCCCACTCCTCACCGTTCGCTTTCCTTACCGAAAGGCACAGATACTCATCCTCCACCAGGTACTGATAATCAAATATGTCTTCTATTTCTTTTCCGTTGACAGACAGCAGTACATCTCCCGGCGTAAGTTCCATCTCTGCTGCAATACTGCCGGGCGCCACTGCCACAATCGGGTGTTCCTTCCTATCCATATCGTGGGACTCCTTTGTTATACTGAAAACCACTATCGTTATTTTACATGAAAAGAAACGGAATAACAACCAATATTGCAATCCAAGTTCCCGTACAGGGCAGACAATATGCCGCAAAGAAACGGATATGTGCTTCCTGTCCGGAAAATATATTCCTCTCTCCGCAAGTTTACAGCCATACAGCAGGTAGCTGCTCGCCTTATGCTGAAATTTCAGCTGCCGCCGGTATATCATTTACGATAATATGCGTCTTTTTAACGTTCGAACAATCTTCGGCATCTGTCCGTCTGCATGAGGACATGCAATCTGCAGGTTTTGTGCGTCTCTTGATGGGCGTTCTGATGTGACGTGCGGGCTGCTGACATTGTTTGAGCTCATAATCTTTAAATGATCGTATGTTTTAAAGCGAGTTATGGAAGCAGCCCGCTCATATCGACCACAGAAGAACGCCCATTTAGAGACGCTAAAAACCGAAGCCGCATGTGCTCAGCAGACGGACAGATACCGTCGATTGTCGAAGCATAAAAAGACGCATAATTTATGATATACCGACGGCAGCGAAATTTACACGCATCGGCTCAAGGCTACCTGCCGTATGGCTGCAAACCTACGGAGGCAGAGATACATTTTTCACGACAGAAAAAGGATGTATCCGCCTTCTTTATGACATATTGTCTGCCCGATACGGAAACTTAAGATATGCAATATCTGTCGTTATTGTTCTTCTGAATTGTAGAGTTCTTCGTTCCTGCGCCAGTACTCTGCCCAGGGCAGGATCTGGTGCTTATCATCCAGCACCCCCAACTGATTCAATACCGCTATTGTGTGGACACACCTGCTGTTGATGTCAAGGTTCACATACCAATCCTGTACGTCATAGCCCATCTGCAGCTGCTGCAGGCGCGGCAGCTGTATCCCTTCCCTGCAATAGAGGCTCAGATTCAACTGATTGATATAAAGCTGCTGTTCCTCTCCCATTACCTGAATCACAATATGCCCCTCGCGGATATCTCTCAGATAGGCATTGTAGAGAAGCTGCGTCTGGACATCATTGAATTTAACCCAGGAAATGTTCAGGGCATCATCAAAAAACTCCATCTCCGCTGTCACAACGCGCACATCTCTGTAATTCATGCACAGATTGCCCCGCAGATAATTCTCAGGCTCTACCGACATTCCATATATCCGCGACACAACGGAGTGCTGATCAGCATAATAAGCCGGGGAAGACGGCACCTGGTAAGTCCTCACCATCATCTCACCGTTCTTCATCTGGTAATCAATCTCTACATTAGACACTTCACCAAATTGATACTGCTCATATTCCGTCTTATCTGCGATGATCTTGCGGTGGATGTCCATGATCTCTTCAATCTCCGAACGGTCGGTCTCCTCCACATCAAAATACAGCCGTATACTCGCCTTCTCTACGTCTTCCAGATCCGGTATTTTCTTCTCCAGTCCAAAAACATCACATTCCACCGCCACGACAAACGACGCCGCCATTACGATAAATACCCCGCACTCAATCCACTTTTTTCTCGTAAATACCAGCACACGCTTCTTCAGCAGCATTTCGGCAGCAAAAAAAGCCAGTCCTCCCACCACGATCACAACAGACAAAGCCAATACAAACATCCCCCCTGGCGACGCAATCATCATATCGAAGAAATCACAGCACACATATGCTGCCAGAAACGCCGCACACGCGGCCAGTCCCCAGCGGAATACCGGACGGGTTCCCTTAATACACAGCAGATCTCCTGTTGTTTCCAGCCGTCTTCGGCGGTATAGGATATATCCAACCACGACGAATACAAGTGCGGCAACACAGTATACTCCGATATACTGCATTCCATGCACTTCGTATTGCCCTTCCCCCCATCCTCTGACGCCAATTCTATTTCCCATAAATATCACAGGGGACAAAATGCTGTTCTGCCGGTCGGCATAGGACTGAGATAATCCATAGACCAGCCTTCCCATCAACGCTGTAACGATATAACGGCATCCAATAAAAAGTACATTCAGTATCAGTGTAAACATCAGCATAGCAAATATATGTCCGGTAAACATCCCCACCAACACCGCCATGCTGTAGAAGAACAGACTCTCTCCCAGCATAATGACAAACCACGCAAACAGAAACTCCAGCGCAGTGATTCCCCGCAGAACGCATATCGTCATCCCCGTTAGAAATGACACCAATATCGGCAGCCATAGCACACACAACCCCGACAGATAATTGGTCGCAAACAATTCTCCCCGCGTCAACGGCAGTGAATGGAACATATAAGAGCTTCTGGGCTGATACAGATATGCAAATACACACATTGCCGTCACCAATCCCGCAGCCAGGCAGATAATCGCCGACACAAAGCCCTGCCCCTGGGGAAACAGCGCCATAATATATTCATACTTATGCATCTGCGCTATCTCTTGCGCATTCATATAGCTGTAAGTATAGCCAGTACTGATCATCAGACGCAGGGGAAAAATACACAGCAGCGCCAGCAGATAAATCAGCCACACCGGCCAGAACTGAACGATATTCTTCCGGAATATCTCAGGGCTAAAAAAGGATGTCTTTGACTGCATAATCAGCACCTCCCAATTCATAGATAAATATTTCTTCCAGTGTCAGCGGAAGCACATCCATCAGCATGGGGTGTGTTTCCTGCAGCATAGCTTTGGCTTCTCTGGGATTTCCTCTCACAATCAGTGTGTACACACGGCCGGTATTTGACATATGCAGAATCTCAAAGCACTCCGGCAGATGCGGAATACCCTCCTGATATGCCACCTGTATTTTACAGACGCTGCTCTGCAGCTCGCTCAGGGAATGCTCCAGAATTACTTTACCCTTATGCATGATCCCCACATGATCACAGACATCCTCCAGTTCACGCAGATTATGGGAAGACACCAGGATCGTTGCTTCATACTCCGCCACATCCGACATGATAATACTCCAGATCTGACGACGCATCACCGGGTCCAGTCCGTCCACGGGTTCATCCAGGATCAACAGATCCGGATGGCAGCTAATGGCAAGCCAGAATGCCGCCTGCTTCTGCATTCCCTTGGAAAGTCTGCGAATAGGCATTTTGGGATCGATCCCCGTGAAGGCATCACTGATCTTATCAAAAAGCTTCTCGTCAAATCTCCGGTAAATCCCACGGTAGAACCGTTTCATCTCCATGATATTTGCCTGCGCAAAATAAAAGGGATCATCCGGGATATACGCAAGGCATTCCTTCACCCGCGGGTTATCGTACACCGGCATTCCATCAATGAAAATTTCTCCCTGATCGGGACGGTACAGACCTACCATATGACGTATGATTGTAGATTTACCCGCTCCGTTTGGTCCGATCAGTCCATAGATTGCCCCTTTCTTCACATGGATGTCCACTCCGTCCAATGCGCGGAACTGCTCAAATGACTTCACCACATTATTGACCCGTATCATGCTGCACCTCCTGTCCCAGCTCATCCATCCACCGCTGCAGCTCCTCCCTCGGAATATTCAGATACAGCAGTTCCGTCACCACCTGCTGGTACTGCTGCTGCAGCATCCTCACGCGCTCATCCTGTACTTGAGCCTGAGGCGCCGCATAAGTCCCCTTGCCTCGTACCCGGTATATATATCCCTCCTGTTCCAGCTCCCGATACGCCCGCTGGATGGTGTTGGGATTGATGGTAAGTCTTGCAGCAAGCTCCCGGACAGACGGAAGCTTCTCGTCTGTCTCCACTGCTCCCGCTATCACCATCCGCCGGATCTCATCTTTAATCTGCTCATAAAAAGGTCTGACATCCCTGTAATTCAACTGTATCAATCCGTCTCCTCCTCTCATGCCGCTTCCATATCATATCTGTATTAATACGATTGATACAGACACTATATCACCGGACATGCACAGAGACAAGGAAGATTTCTCTTGGTTTTTATTAAGTTTTTCTTAAAGGGACCGGCTGAATACCACATCACATACTGCGAAATCCGCCTAATATAAAAAGAACCGTGGATTTCCCACGGCTCTTCTCATATTCATTATTGTACTTGCGTAGTTACTCTTGCGCAATGCTCTCCATTACCTCATTCAGCTTCTGCAGCTCCAGCTTGATCTCACGGTTATTGTTACCGAAATCCGTTGCCAGATTTGCTACGTTGGTAGCTACAATGGCAAAACCCTTGCCTGCTTCTCCGGCACGGGCTGCCTCAATGGATGCATTCAGAGACAATATTTTCTGATTCTTCTCGATCTTATCCAACTGCTTCGTGATATCATTGATCTTCTGAATATATTCCGTTGTTTTATGTACATTTGTATGAACGCTGGAATTCCGCTCTAACTGCTTTGCTCTCTGTACACCGACCTCTGCCATCTTGTTCACGATCTTGGCAAGGGCACTGACCACCGCATCATTTCCAGAAACAGTAACCTCTTCTTCTACTTCCTCCGTGTATTCCTGTTCCTCGTCCGTCTCGGTATCTGCTGCAAAACCCTCTGCCACATAACCCAGCACCTCTCTGTCTACCATAATCTCATACATATAACCCGGGCGTGCTCCGTCGCCTGCCACAATCTTCTTCTCCGCATCTAACACAAGCGCATTTACACTCGTTACTGCAGCCCACTGTGCCAACAGTACTTCTACCTCTCCCATATCCAACACTTCTATTAACTGCATATCTTCTATTCCTCCCAAATGTACATTTCTTATCATATAGCTAGTATAACACATGATTGCTTTTTTGACAAAAAACTTTTAAAAAATTTTTTTATTTTCTATTTTATGCACAAAAAGGCCCCTAAATTGCCCCTTCTGCCGTTTGTAGCTCGATGAGAAAACAATAAGCCGGCATTGCAACAGGTGCAGATATTGGGCATGATAATCCGATTTTCCGGCACTCCTGCATCCAGTAATACTTGCCGGTTGGCCTCCCACAGATCCAGCTGATATTTCCCACTGTTTCCAGCAGAAAGCATCTTTTGTGCATTTTCACCAAAACAAGTTTGAAATTCTTCCGCCACATCAAGGCTTATCTCATAGCATTCCCGGCAGATAGAAGGTCCGATGGCACACAACACATCCCCGGGCTTGGTTCCATAGGCATCTGCCATGGCCCGCAGGGTATGCATACCCATGCGTCCCACTGTGCCTCTCCAGCCGGAATGACTCAGTCCCACGGCGCGATGCACCGTATCTACAAAATACAGCGGTACACAATCTGCATAGAAGGTTGCCAACACCAGCCCCGGTTCATCTGTGATCAGTCCATCCACATCATGGTATGTGCGTTCTCTCACCACGCCGCAGCCGGCATCCTCTCTGGTTACACGCCTGACATTGGTGGTGTGGGTCTGATCGGAACACACAATATCCGACAGTTTTACATCCAACGCCTGTGCCACGCGCCGGTAATTCTCCCGCACAGCATCCTCCCTGTCGCCTCTGGTAAAACTTAAATTCAGCGAAAAAAACTCTCCCGTGCTGACTCCACCCATCCGCGTGGTGAAGCAATGTTTGACCATCCCGCTTTCCGTAAGTTCCGGATACTCCAGCAATAGCAGCTCTGAGTCTCCCATATGCTGCATTATACAGGGCTGCATCACTTTTTCTCTGTGATATATTTTAAAATCATCCTGTGATATTCCCGACATTACACACTCCCTTTTGTCTATGTGTTCCTTCCGCTATAACAAAATGCATCCCGGATCAGTATCAGATCTTCTCCCAGGATTGCCACCACATCAAAGCGGCATGGAACCTCATCCCCATACCCATGGATCATGCGGTAATGATCCGCCACCCGGCAGATTTTCCGCTGTTTTCTTATATCCACCGCCTCCTGGGGCATCCCCTTCTTCCCATTTGCGCGATATTTTACCTCCAGAAAGACCAGATAACCACCTTCTCGCGCCACCAGGTCAATCTCTCCCTGCCGACACCGGTAATTTCTGCACAGGATGCGGTATCCCTGCCTCTTTAAATATTCTTCCGCCTGCTGCTCATATGCGCTTCCCAACTGCCGCCGGTTCTCCATATATCCTCCCCTTGATTTGTTGCTATTCACAGTTCCCCGCTCTCGTGCGCAATCACCACGGCTATTCACAGTCCCCCGCCCTCGTGCGCAATCGTCGCGGCTATTCACAGCCCCTCTCCCTCATGCGCAAAATCAGCCGGCAAGCCGTCTGTCGCTGCTACGCAGCTCTACATTTTGCTTATGTGGGTGAGGGCTGCTTCGCAGTATGAATCACTTCCTGCCATCAGTCTCTTACATACAAGCATGACGATCCTGATGCCAGGAAGCAATTCAACTGTGAATAGCCCACTTAACTCAACTTACTGCGGAGCTTATCCATATCGTCCACGAACACCAGTATCTCTGCCACCACCTCATATAGTTCCGGCGGGATCATTTCACCGATCTGCAGCTTTGACAGGGTGCTTGCCAGTTCATTGTCCGCATACAGCGGAACATCCTCTTCCTTTGCCTTCTCTATGATCTTCTCTGCAATATGTCCTTTGCCGGTAGCCAGTATTTTAGGCGCGCGCTCCCCCGGCTCATATGCCACAGCCACCGCGGTCAGATCCTCGGAAACCTCATTTTCCTTCCTGTTCAATTGTCCCGGCCTCCATACATTCTGCGCCATTTTCTTTTCCCTCCAGCCGTTACTGTTACGCCCGCATATCAAAAGAATATCGATGCAGGATTCCCGAAGGCGTACTGTCCTTCTTCATAAAATCTTCCACAAGATTTATGCGCTTCTCCTTATTCTCTACCTGCACACTACACTGATAGCCCTTCTCTTCCAGTCGGCGCGCCAGCTCTTTCGAATGCTCCATGATCAGTGCAAAGGAACGGTCATCTTCCATGAAAAAATCCGTATGTACCTTCTGCGCCCGCATCCGCACCGACACATCCGTAGCCCCCAGATGATCCATATCCAGATGCAGGAATGCAGTCAGATCCCCTTCCGGCTGATCCAGATTCTTCTTATTGGTATATACATACAGATCTCCATGTGCGTTCTGCCCTGACATTTTAAGCGGTAACTGCACAAAATGATACATCTGACTGATATCATTCATAAATTCCACATTGCCCTGCAGATTAGACACTGCCTTTGCCAGCGGCGTGTTCTCCTGCCCCGACTGGGTAATTACCTGCTGCATCCGCTGCATCTGCCCCTCCAGGCGCTCATACAGCTTCTTTACTGTGTCCGCCTTCACATCCTGGGGCCGCAGCAGCCACTGCTGTTCCATACTGTCCTGCAGAAGACTGCGGTACGCTTTCCCCGACAGGAGGCTCTTCACTGCATCTTCCCTCGGGTTCTCTATCTGACGCAACGCCTCATGCAGCGTATCCATAAATTCCCGCACACTCTGATTCGGATTAAGTTTCCCGTCATGCAAAAGCTTTGCCTGCTCAGACAGCTCCGGAAAACGTCCCAACTGCCGCATCAGCTCCTGCATGCCCTCCTTCTGCAATGCCGACCCCAGCGTATGAGCAGCATAAGCTTCCGGCCCGGCATTTTCATTGGCCTGTAATATAACTTCAACGCCTTCCTCTGCGGCTTCCGCCGCGGATTCTGCCATGCCTGCTGCGGCATCCTCCGGCATCTCTGCCAGAGTCTTCTCTCCCGCCGAAGCAGCGATTTCCTGTCCGGCTGCCTGCTGTATTGCCGTCTCGTCCGTCATGGGATTCATGGGGCTCCATCTGCCGTCATCTGCCACCGCAGCGGATTCCTGCAAAAATGCGTCATCCGGACGCAGCGCTCCCCAGATGCGCTCTGCCATCTGTAGAGATTCCTCTGACGACAGCGCCGGATTCTGATACACCTCTCCCAGACTGGACAATACATCCGTAAACTGTCTGGTAATGGCCGCCTGGTCATTCCTGTAATTGGTGAACTGATTGATATTTTCCATCGTCAGCGGCAATTCCAACTTACTCATCTGCACCATGGTCTTAATATCTGCGTCCCCAAACCCGGAAAGCATTCTTGCCATTGCCTGTATGCTCGCCCGGTCAATGGGCATCTGTTCTTCCATCATGGTATTCACCATCTCTATAGACTTGGCGTCTGCCACAATACCCGCCGCATCCAGCGCTTTCAGCAGCGTCGGGTTATTTAGATTGCCATTGGTAAATGGGCGTATCTCCACCGTACTGCCGTCATTGGACTTTACCTGAAAGAACATGGACTGTCCCTGGGTCAGCTTCACATTCCCTGCTACCCGGGCATGAACAGTCTGTCCATTACCCAAAGACAAAATGACATTCCCGTGCTTCATACTGCTGACAGTTCCCTCAAACACGTTGCCCACTGTCATTTCCCTCACCGCAGACACCAACTGCTGCACCCCCTGCTGGGGCTTAGTTGCAGTAGCGCCGGTAGCCGTATTTCGATTGTATTGGTTGAGCATATCCGAAATCTGCATAACTATTCACTCCATCAATCTGCCTCTATGAATCCCCCGATGAATGACGCCCTGTGTATAGGCGAGGGGCCCACACGTTTTATAGCTTCAATATGCGCCGCAGAACCATATCCCTTGTTGGACGCAAAACCGTACTCCGGCATCAGCCGGTCATACTCCACCATCAATCGATCTCTGGTCACCTTGGCAATGATACTAGCCGCGCCGATGGAAATACTTTTGGCATCCCCCTTGATAATCGGCACCTGAGGAATATCCACATCAGGAATGGTCACTGCGTCGTTTAGTAATATATCGGGTTTTACCTTAAGATTCGTAATAGCCTGCCGCATCGCCTCATAGGTTGCCTGCAGAATGTTGATCTCATCAATGCGTCCCGGACCTGCCATGCCGACTCCCACTGCCACTGCCTGCTCCATGATAACATCATAAAGTTCTTCTCTCTTAGCAGCGCTCAGCTTCTTGGAATCATTGATATAGAGTATTCCGCAGTCTTTCGGTAGAATGACAGCTCCCGCCACCACAGGTCCTGCCAGCGGTCCTCTTCCCGCCTCATCAATACCGCAAATGTATTCGTATGCCTCGTAACGCCGCTCGTACTGTTTCAAATTCTCGATCCGGGCGCGTTCCTGCTCAAGTCGCAGGAGACGCTTACGCGCCTGCTCCACCGCCTTGCATACCCCAACCCTCGGATCTTCACTGTAAACGGCGATAAAATCAGGCAGCATAGAATCCTCTGCTGCCTTTAATTCCTGTTGTATCTCACTGATTTTCTTCTCTTTTGTCACGCCCTTTGTCTCCTTCACGCATGGTTGATCTATTGATGGCGGATAAATCCGATGGAGTCAAATGGATAGATGCGCAGCCAGGCTTTGCCGATAATATCCTCCCGTTGGATTTTACCTACGGCAGGTGACCTGCTGTCGCTGCTGTCATTGCGGTTGTCTCCCAGCACAAAGTATTCCCCCTCTTCCAGCAGTATCGGTTCTGCTGCCAACCCCGGCTCCCGTATGACCTCCTTGCCGTAAGATTCCACCAGTTCCTCACCGTTGATCAGAATGTCTCCTGCCTCCGTAATCTGCACAGTCTCTCCCGGCAGTCCGATGATCCGCTTGATATAATAAGTGTCGGCTGCGTATTTGTACGGAAATACAATGATGTCAAAACGCTCTGGATCATGCAGATGATAGGAAATCTTATCTACGATCAAATTATCTCCATCCTGCAGGGTATTTTCCATAGACTCGCCCACCACGCGAGTGCGCTGTCCCACATAACGTATCGTCAGAAAAGTCAACAGAAAAATAATGCCCAGGTATAGAACCCAGCCAATGCCGTCAAGCCATTTTTGCCGTTTACTGTCCTTCCTTTTCTCCTCCATACGCCTCTTGCCCGCTCCCTGTCTTATGCTTATATCTTATGCTTTCCCCGCCGGTTTTTCAAGTGTAATCTTACCCAGCCTTCCGGTACGGAATTCGTCCAGTACCAGTGCCGCAGCTTTCGAGTAATCCAGCTCGCCTCCTTTACGGATGCACCCCCGGTTCCCAGCGATCTGCCCCAGGACTTCTGCCGCGCTGCCGTTTTCTTCCACCTCATACCGCCCTGCAAGGATTCCGGGATATTCCCGCCGCATAAGTTCGATGAGTTCCAGTGAGAGCTCATCCACATTCAATATCTCATCCTTGATCGATCCTATAAGCGCCAGCCGCAGCCCCACGCTCTGATCCTCGAATTTGGGCCACAGGATTCCCGGCGTATCCAGAAGTTCCACATTCTTATTCAGGCGAATCCACTGCTTTCCCTTGGTAACTCCCGGCTTATTGCCTGTCTTGGCACACGCCCTGCCTGCAAAGGTATTGATAAATGTGGATTTTCCCACGTTGGGGATTCCCACCACCATGGCGCGCACCGGACGGTTGATAATGCCCTTTCGGCGGTCCCGCTCAATTTTCTCTTTACAGGACTCCATAATCACAGACAATGTCTGCTTCATGCCCGCTCTGCTCCTGGCATCCATACGCACGACATAATATCCCTTTTCCCGAAAAAACGCTGCCCACGCCTCGTTTTGCTCCTCATCTGCCAGATCTGATTTATTGAGCAGGATCAGTCTTGCCTTGTTCTGCCCCAGCGTATCAATATCAGGGTTACGGCTGCTGAAAGGGATGCGGGCATCCACCAGCTCGATCACCAGATCCACCAGTTTGATGTCTTCCTGCATCTGGCGTTTTGCCTTGGTCATATGACCCGGATACCATTGAAACTGCATCTTCTGTTGCCTCCTTTATTTGATAAATCCTATTTCCCCAAAAGGCGCCACCCGAAACCACGCCTTCCCAACGATATGCTCACGCTTCACATTTCCGATATTGGCATAGCGGCTGTCCTCGCTGTTGTTGCGGTTATCGCCCAGCACAAAATATTCATCCTCTCCCAGGGTGATCTCCTTTGCTGCGATACCAGCCTCCTCAATGGCGGCCGTCTCCACCGCCTCATGGAATAACTCGCCGTTTACATAGACGGCTCCGTTTTTAATCTGCACGGTATCACCCGGCACACCGATCACACGCTTGACATAATAATGCGACTTCTCATTTCCGTTAGGCAGAAACACGATCACATCGTTTGCTTTGGGTTTTGTCACACTATAGATAAACCGGTTCACCAGAATCTCATCTCCGCCCTCCAGCGTTCCCTGCATGGACTGCCCTACCACAGTAGTGCGCAGCCCGATAAAATATACAAACACAAACGCCGCCGCCAGCACAACGGCAATCTCCAGCACCCACACTGCAATTTCCTTGATCAGGGGAATATTCAGTTTCTTTCTGCGTTTTGCAAAATTCAGCCCCCGGACTCTTCGCATAAGACTCCTCCATATGATAAAAAGAGAAGGGACAATACATGGTGTAATGTCCCTCTTATCGTTCTTATTTCACTAATTCTTTGACCTTTGCTCTCTTGCCGACACGTCCTCTCAGGTAATTCAGCTTTGCACGTCTTACCTTTCCGTGTCTTACCACTTCTACCTTCTCAACATTGGGAGAGTGCAGCGGCCATGTCTTCTCAACACCGACACCGTTGGAGAACTTACGAACCGTGAATGTCTCCCGGTTGCTTCCGCCCTGCTTCTTGAGAACAGTACCCTCAAATACCTGGATTCTCTCGCGGTTACCCTCTTTGATCTTCGCATATACCTTAACGGTATCGCCTACGCGAAACTCCGGAACTTCCGCCTTAAGCTGCTCTGCTTCAATGTTCTTAATAATCTCACTTGCGTTCATTTCTGTGACCTCCTGTATATTTTGATGTTCTTAATGCATACGCAACAGAGGACCATCGCCTATTCACAACTGTTGTATTGTACCATGTCAGGACGTGTTCGTCAACTGTTTTTTACTCCCAGTGCATGGCATATGGTATCCGCCACATAGGTGAATCCATCCATAATACCCAGGTTCTTCCCTGCAAGATTCCTGTTGTACAATAACAGCGGCACACACTCCCTGGTATGGTCTGTGGTCTCATCATACGCGGGATCGCAGCCATGATCCGCCGAAATCACCAGCAGGTCATCTTCTCTCAACAACTCTAAGAATCCTTCCAGGAAACGGTCAAACTCTGTTATGGCTCTGGCATAACCATCCACATCCCGTCTGTGACCGTAGAGCATGTCAAAGTCCACCAGGTTCACAAAGCAAAGTCCGTTAAAATCTTTTGCTGCAAGCTCTGATAAACGCGCCATTCCGTCTTGATTTCCGGTAGTCCGATAAGTTTCGGTGATCCCCTTTCCATTGAAAATGTCATGGATCTTCCCTACTCCGATCACATCCTTCCCGCTGTCCCGCAAAAGATCCAGCATCGTATCTGCAAAGGGCGACAGGGCAAAATCATGACGGTTCGATGTCCGCACAAACTCCTCCGGGGATGCACCCACAAAGGGGCGGGCAATAACTCTTCCCACGGCCAGCTCTCCCGTCAGCATTTCCCGGGCAATTTCACAGTATTCATATAATTGCCGTACCGGGACTACTGCCTCATTGGCTGCAATCTGACATACACTGTCAGCGCTTGTATACAGGATCAGGCTTCCTGTATCCAGATGCTCCTGCCCATAATCCTTAAGCACCTGCGTGCCGGAATATGGTCTGTTGCAGATGCATCTTCGTCCGATCCGCTCCTCAAATGCGCTCACAAAGCTATCGGGAAACCCCTGCGGAAATGTAGGCATGGGTTTGCTGCTGACAAGCCCCGCCAATTCCCAGTGTCCGATAATGGTATCCTTGCCCATACTCCGTTCCCGCAGACGCCCGTAACGGCCGATGGGCGCTTCATGCGGCGTGCCGCAGTCCACACCGTCGATATTGAAAAGTCCAAGTTTACGCAGATTGGGGCAGGTAAATTCCCGGCTGCCCGTAATGCTCCTTAAGGTGTTGGTTCCCTCATCCCCAAACTGTGCCGCATCCGGCGCATCTCCGATTCCAAAACTGTCTAATACTACAAAAAATACTCTCTTCATCAACATGGCGTATCCTCCTCCCGTTCCAGTTCCTGCGATGCAGTCCTTTACAGCAATAATTCCAGATCTGCGATCTGCTCCTGTATCTTCTTGCCAATATCCGTATCCTTTACGCGGATGCGTTTCTCCTCTGTCTCAAAAATGTCTGTGCTGGACTCAATATCCTTGTTCTCTTCCAGCACCTTCTGGATACTCTCAAAGGGCTGGTGCGCTTTCAGGCGCATACAATGAGAATTATAGATCAGGGTATAACCTGCAATCCCCGTCTTTTTGTGATATGCCTTGCAGAATCCCCCATCAATGATGATCAGCTTTCCGTTCGCCCGCACCGGAGCTTCCCCACTGCTGACCTCCACCGGTGTATGCCCGTTTATGATATGGGACATAGGAGAATACAATCCGAATTCACGCAGGATCATGTTGCAGATATATTCCTTGTTATAAAACTCATAATACGGATTGCGCGGTTCTTCAGCCGCCTCCTTGTCCGTAAGATACATTTTCTCAAAGGTTTTGATGGTACGGCCCGACAAGGGCGATGTCTGCGCCGCCCACAGATACCACATAAAATCTGCCTCCGACTGATCCGCTCCAGTCAGACACACTTTGCGCACAACACGGTCTGCATAATCCAGATACTCCTTTCCTTTGTATATCCTGTCTCCAATGCTGATCCCTTCAAAATTCCCCTGTTCGTCCAGCGGTATACAGCCGTGATAGAGAAGATTTTCATTATAACACCGGTACATGCTCCCCTTGGCACACAGAAACCGGATATGCTGGCGCAGTCTGCCGCTGTTGCGGAACGACCGGCATAACTCCGAGAGCAATTCCCGCTCCTCCGAAGTCAGGCGGTACGGATCCGCCCGGTCCACCGTGGGGAAATCAGACCTGCTCATGGCATATTTCTTCCCAGCAATTTCCACAGTTCCCTGGTCATAGTCTATTCTTTCCAGCAGCCTGCGGTCATCCATCCGATATTCCGGATGTCTTGCGATCAACTGTCCCTCCAGCTTGAACTGCAGCACGGAAATCGCCTGCAATGCCGCTTCCATCAGATCATCCGCAGGATACTGCCGCTCAGCAAAAAGCACCAATGTCCTCAGGCTAATCCCGTATCCGCTCTCCAGCACCTCAATATTACCGTAACGCATGTTGTTCCGCACTACAGCCGCCACACATACCTCTACGCCGGATGCCGCCCCCATCCAGAGCACATCATGGTTGCCCCACTGAATATCCAGAGAATGATAATTCATCAGCAAATCCATGATCTTATCCGGATGCGGTCCCCTGTCATATATGTCGCCTACAATATGCAGATGATCCACCGCCAGACGTTTGATCAGCTCCGCCAGGGCTATGATAAATTCATCCGCGATCCTCAGACGGATGATGGTTTCCATGATCTGTCTGTAATATTCAATCTGGTTATCATACTCATCCTCCTGCATATGCAGGAGTTCATCCAGAATATAGGCAAACTCCTCCGGCATTGCCTTACGTACCTTGGATCTGGTATATTTGGAGGACCGGTCTTTTGCCAGCGTGATCAGATTCTGAAGATTGAGCTTATACCAGTCCTCCGTCAGCACCTGATGTTCTTTGAGGGCGTTCAGCTTTTCCTTCGGATAATAAATAAGCGTACAGAATTCCCGCCGTTCCTGCTCGCTGAGCCCTTTTGCAAAAATCCGATCCACCTTCTCCCTGATCACGCCCGCGCAATTATTAACGATGTGACAGAACGCTTCATATTCTCCATGCAGGTCACTCATAAAGTGTTCGGTTCCTTTGGGAAGATTTAGGATCGCATTCAGATTGATGATCTCCCGGCATGCCAACTGTTTTGTTGGATATTCCTTAGCCAGAAGCTCCAGATATTTTTTCTTGTCCCTTTCCATAATCCCTCCTGTGAACAATTCCTGTTTTTGATACAAAGCACCGGGACACGGCACATACGCCATACCCCGGTACTGTTCTATTCCATTTACGATTCACTTTATTCTCTGTGCATGGAGAAAGTCTCCATCCGATAGTGCTCCAAATTCTCCAGGATCTTGCGGTCATCAGCTTTTGACAGCAGATCATCCCGCAGCTTCCTGGTGGAAACCATATCATTGTAGGAACTCGGTCCGCCGACACAGCCGCCTTCGCATACCATACCTTCAATGAAATCTTCCGGAAGCTTTCCTGCCTTCATCAGCATCAGGAACTTCTTGCAGTCCGTAGCTCCGTTTGCCTGGCAGACCTTCGCGTCAATCTCCTCGTTCATCTCCTTCATACTCTGAAGCACAGCCGCCGTAACACCGCCGGAATTACCGAAACGCTTACCATAGATGGAGGACTCCTGATAAGAAGTATCGTCCGCCTCCAGGGTCACATTCTTCGCCCTCATAATAGCCCGGATCTCACTGTAAGTAAGCACATAATCGCAGTTGCCCTCGATTGCCTGATCCACAACCTCCGATTTTTTGGCGATACAGGGTCCGATAAATACCGTAATTGCATCCGGGTCTTTCGCCTTGATCATACGGGATACCGCACACATGGGAGAGACCGTGGTGGATATGCGGTCTGCGAGTTCCGGGAAGTGCTTGCGCACCATATTTACAAAACCGGGACAGCAGGATGTTACCTTCTTCTGACCTTCCTTGTATGCCTCTACCCATTCCTCCGGTTGCTTCCGCCCTGCTTCTTGAGAACAGTACCCTCAAATACCTGGATTCTCTCGCGGTTACCCTCTTTGATCTTCGCATATACCTTAACGGTATCGCCTACGCGAAACTCCGGAACTTCCGCCTTAAGCTGCTCTGCTTCAATGTTCTTAATAATCTCACTTGCGTTCATTTCTGTGACCTCCTGTATATTTTGATGTTCTTAATGCATACGCAACAGAGGACCATCGCCTATTCACAACTGTTGTATTGTACCATGTCAGGACGTGTTCGTCAACTGTTTTTTACTCCCAGTGCATGGCATATGGTATCCGCCACATAGGTGAATCCATCCATAATACCCAGGTTCTTCCCTGCAAGATTCCTGTTGTACAATAACAGCGGCACACACTCCCTGGTATGGTCTGTGGTCTCATCATACGCGGGATCGCAGCCATGATCCGCCGAAATCACCAGCAGGTCATCTTCTCTCAACAACTCTAAGAATCCTTCCAGGAAACGGTCAAACTCTGTTATGGCTCTGGCATAACCATCCACATCCCGTCTGTGACCGTAGAGCATGTCAAAGTCCACCAGGTTCACAAAGCAAAGTCCGTTAAAATCTTTTGCTGCAAGCTCTGATAAACGCGCCATTCCGTCTTGATTTCCGGTAGTCCGATAAGTTTCGGTGATCCCCTTTCCATTGAAAATGTCATGGATCTTCCCTACTCCGATCACATCCTTCCCGCTGTCCCGCAAAAGATCCAGCATCGTATCTGCAAAGGGCGACAGGGCAAAATCATGACGGTTCGATGTCCGCACAAACTCCTCCGGGGATGCACCCACAAAGGGGCGGGCAATAACTCTTCCCACGGCCAGCTCTCCCGTCAGCATTTCCCGGGCAATTTCACAGTATTCATATAATTGCCGTACCGGGACTACTGCCTCATTGGCTGCAATCTGACATACACTGTCAGCGCTTGTATACAGGATCAGGCTTCCTGTATCCAGATGCTCCTGCCCATAATCCTTAAGCACCTGCGTGCCGGAATATGGTCTGTTGCAGATGCATCTTCGTCCGATCCGCTCCTCAAATGCGCTCACAAAGCTATCGGGAAACCCCTGCGGAAATGTAGGCATGGGTTTGCTGCTGACAAGCCCCGCCAATTCCCAGTGTCCGATAATGGTATCCTTGCCCATACTCCGTTCCCGCAGACGCCCGTAACGGCCGATGGGCGCTTCATGCGGCGTGCCGCAGTCCACACCGTCGATATTGAAAAGTCCAAGTTTACGCAGATTGGGGCAGGTAAATTCCCGGCTGCCCGTAATGCTCCTTAAGGTGTTGGTTCCCTCATCCCCAAACTGTGCCGCATCCGGCGCATCTCCGATTCCAAAACTGTCTAATACTACAAAAAATACTCTCTTCATCAACATGGCGTATCCTCCTCCCGTTCCAGTTCCTGCGATGCAGTCCTTTACAGCAATAATTCCAGATCTGCGATCTGCTCCTGTATCTTCTTGCCAATATCCGTATCCTTTACGCGGATGCGTTTCTCCTCTGTCTCAAAAATGTCTGTGCTGGACTCAATATCCTTGTTCTCTTCCAGCACCTTCTGGATACTCTCAAAGGGCTGGTGCGCTTTCAGGCGCATACAATGAGAATTATAGATCAGGGTATAACCTGCAATCCCCGTCTTTTTGTGATATGCCTTGCAGAATCCCCCATCAATGATGATCAGCTTTCCGTTCGCCCGCACCGGAGCTTCCCCACTGCTGACCTCCACCGGTGTATGCCCGTTTATGATATGGGACATAGGAGAATACAATCCGAATTCACGCAGGATCATGTTGCAGATATATTCCTTGTTATAAAACTCATAATACGGATTGCGCGGTTCTTCAGCCGCCTCCTTGTCCGTAAGATACATTTTCTCAAAGGTTTTGATGGTACGGCCCGACAAGGGCGATGTCTGCGCCGCCCACAGATACCACATAAAATCTGCCTCCGACTGATCCGCTCCAGTCAGACACACTTTGCGCACAACACGGTCTGCATAATCCAGATACTCCTTTCCTTTGTATATCCTGTCTCCAATGCTGATCCCTTCAAAATTCCCCTGTTCGTCCAGCGGTATACAGCCGTGATAGAGAAGATTTTCATTATAACACCGGTACATGCTCCCCTTGGCACACAGAAACCGGATATGCTGGCGCAGTCTGCCGCTGTTGCGGAACGACCGGCATAACTCCGAGAGCAATTCCCGCTCCTCCGAAGTCAGGCGGTACGGATCCGCCCGGTCCACCGTGGGGAAATCAGACCTGCTCATGGCATATTTCTTCCCAGCAATTTCCACAGTTCCCTGGTCATAGTCTATTCTTTCCAGCAGCCTGCGGTCATCCATCCGATATTCCGGATGTCTTGCGATCAACTGTCCCTCCAGCTTGAACTGCAGCACGGAAATCGCCTGCAATGCCGCTTCCATCAGATCATCCGCAGGATACTGCCGCTCAGCAAAAAGCACCAATGTCCTCAGGCTAATCCCGTATCCGCTCTCCAGCACCTCAATATTACCGTAACGCATGTTGTTCCGCACTACAGCCGCCACACATACCTCTACGCCGGATGCCGCCCCCATCCAGAGCACATCATGGTTGCCCCACTGAATATCCAGAGAATGATAATTCATCAGCAAATCCATGATCTTATCCGGATGCGGTCCCCTGTCATATATGTCGCCTACAATATGCAGATGATCCACCGCCAGACGTTTGATCAGCTCCGCCAGGGCTATGATAAATTCATCCGCGATCCTCAGACGGATGATGGTTTCCATGATCTGTCTGTAATATTCAATCTGGTTATCATACTCATCCTCCTGCATATGCAGGAGTTCATCCAGAATATAGGCAAACTCCTCCGGCATTGCCTTACGTACCTTGGATCTGGTATATTTGGAGGACCGGTCTTTTGCCAGCGTGATCAGATTCTGAAGATTGAGCTTATACCAGTCCTCCGTCAGCACCTGATGTTCTTTGAGGGCGTTCAGCTTTTCCTTCGGATAATAAATAAGCGTACAGAATTCCCGCCGTTCCTGCTCGCTGAGCCCTTTTGCAAAAATCCGATCCACCTTCTCCCTGATCACGCCCGCGCAATTATTAACGATGTGACAGAACGCTTCATATTCTCCATGCAGGTCACTCATAAAGTGTTCGGTTCCTTTGGGAAGATTTAGGATCGCATTCAGATTGATGATCTCCCGGCATGCCAACTGTTTTGTTGGATATTCCTTAGCCAGAAGCTCCAGATATTTTTTCTTGTCCCTTTCCATAATCCCTCCTGTGAACAATTCCTGTTTTTGATACAAAGCACCGGGACACGGCACATACGCCATACCCCGGTACTGTTCTATTCCATTTACGATTCACTTTATTCTCTGTGCATGGAGAAAGTCTCCATCCGATAGTGCTCCAAATTCTCCAGGATCTTGCGGTCATCAGCTTTTGACAGCAGATCATCCCGCAGCTTCCTGGTGGAAACCATATCATTGTAGGAACTCGGTCCGCCGACACAGCCGCCTTCGCATACCATACCTTCAATGAAATCTTCCGGAAGCTTTCCTGCCTTCATCAGCATCAGGAACTTCTTGCAGTCCGTAGCTCCGTTTGCCTGGCAGACCTTCGCGTCAATCTCCTCGTTCATCTCCTTCATACTCTGAAGCACAGCCGCCGTAACACCGCCGGAATTACCGAAACGCTTACCATAGATGGAGGACTCCTGATAAGAAGTATCGTCCGCCTCCAGGGTCACATTCTTCGCCCTCATAATAGCCCGGATCTCACTGTAAGTAAGCACATAATCGCAGTTGCCCTCGATTGCCTGATCCACAACCTCCGATTTTTTGGCGATACAGGGTCCGATAAATACCGTAATTGCATCCGGGTCTTTCGCCTTGATCATACGGGATACCGCACACATGGGAGAGACCGTGGTGGATATGCGGTCTGCGAGTTCCGGGAAGTGCTTGCGCACCATATTTACAAAACCGGGACAGCAGGATGTTACCTTCTTCTGACCTTCCTTGTATGCCTCTACCCATTCCTCCGCTTCGGATGCCGCGGTCATATCTCCGCCGAGACCAACCTCAACAAATCCGTTGAAGCCAACATCACGCATGGCTTTCTTCCAGCTATTCATGGTGATATTCGCGCCAAACTGACCTTCCGTAGCCGGCGCAGCCATGGCATACACCTTTTTATCCGATTTTAACGCTTCGATCACATCTACGATAAATGTCTTGGAACCGATAGCGCCAAAAGGACAACTATGGATACATTTTCCACAGCGGATACATTTCTCCTCATCAATGACAGAAATACCGTGCTCGTCATATGTAATGGCATCCACCGGGCAGCTGAACTTGCACGGCCTCTTCAAATGCGCAATGGCATTATACGGACAGGCTTGTGCGCAAAGTCCGCACTCCTTACACTTCTGCGGGTCAATATGGGAACGGTGACGTCCCGCCTCGATAGCGCCGAACTTGCAGGCATTGATACACGCCTTTCCAATACAGTTCTGACAGTTTTCCGTTACCGTATAACTGGAAATCGGGCAGTCCTCACAGGCAGAATGAATAACCTGTATGATATTCTTCTCATCATTGCCAAACAGCGTCTTCCCCTCTGCCAGCAGCAGACGCTGCCGGATAATCTCTCTCTCTTTATAAATACAGCAGCGGAACTTGGGAGTTGGACCCGGAATCAGTTCAAAGGGAACTTCTTCCTTCTGTTCTTCCAGTTTGCCTTCAAAAGCAAGCTTTGCAACCTCATACAGTACATCATGTTTGATTTTGATTACATTTTCGTCTGCGTACATACTTTCTCCTATCTGAATGATATAAATCTTTTGTTGTCCCTATTGTACCTAAAAGAAAAGAAAAATGCTAGTCATGTACCCATCTTTGTACAATTTTTATAACAGTTCAGACATGGAATGGCAGCACAGGTGCGTGGGTGCTTGCACACACGGCACATGTGCTGCCATTTCATGAGAGGAGCGCCATTTTTGAGCAAAGTTAGCTGCGCAGCAGCGAGAGAGCGCCGCAGGCGCCTTTGCGAATGGCACAGTTACACCTCAACTCGAAAAAGAGTTTTGGCGTTATTGCTTAGCGCCAAAACTCTTTTTACTCTTTCTTATAATTTTACATCTATGACGGCTGTACAACCGCTCTTTGGTCTATCTGACTCTGTCCCTTCTCCATCTGATCACCAGTACCGCCAGTCCTATACTGCTGCCCAGAAGCAGGAACAGCCACAGTCCTAAGGGCGTGTCATCGCCGGTCTTTACCACTGCATTTACATCTTCTGCGATCACAAATGTACTGAAATGATTGGTTTTAAAGGTCAGGTATCCATTGCCCACCGTAACGGAGCATTTGGTCAGGCTTCCATCATCTTCCAGCCGGTAGACGACTGCCCGTGCTCCATCAATTCCCTCCGGTATTGGCATTGTGACTTCCACATATCCAGCCAATTGATGCAGCTGTATTCCATTGGCATCCTTCAGACCAATTTCAAACACTTTATAATTTCCAATGCCCGAAAGCCTTGTCAAGGCTTCAGCCGCTTTCTTATAGGCGCCTGCATCCTCTTTCAGCAGCTCTACATACAGACTCAGTCCGGAAGGCAGAATAGATGCCGGTCCTGTTACGATGATATTGGAACCGTTGGTGCTCCTAAAGCGGCGCATCTGAGTTCCGTTCGCCTCGTAATTTTCTTCCGCTGCGACTCCGTCGAATATGACACCCGTTGAACCAGAGGGCGAATTAGCGTCAGTGCTGCCTCCTGGAGTTCCATTATCTCCGTCTGGAGTTCCGGGGGATTTCTCGCTTACAGTAATCACACAGCTTGCCGACTTTCCGCTTCCATCCAGCGCTGTCACTGTAATTGTCGCCGTTCCGACAGCTTTTGCCGTCACAACTCCGTCTGCGACAGACACAACAGCGTCATTACTGCTCTCCCATTTTACCCCGGGGTTCGTTGCATTCTGGGGTCTTACGGATGCTGTCAGTGTTGCTGTCTGTCCGATTTCCAATGCGAGCGTTGTCTGATCCAGCGTAATGCTGGTGACCGGACGGACGCTGTTCTTCACATATACGGAATCAGTATCCTCTGTCTCTCCCTGTACCAGAACCATTGCCGAAATCGGAGCCACTGTCACACTGCCGTCTGTCACGGTAGACAGCACGTCGATTCCCGCTTTTTTATCGTTGACACATACCTTCCAGTCTCCCTGAGGTACATTTCGTCCCGCCGCATACAGATCAACCGTCTGCTCCGAAGTGGTAGCGTTGAAAATCACAACAATTCCGTCGGAAACTTCATCTGCCACATTTTTGCCATCAATCACAAACATGATCACGTTATCAGTGAGCCATACATAGCGGACATTCTGTGTCACATCCGCTGCCGTAGTCAGACGAAGCGCTGCATGGTTCTTGCGGAATTCAATCAGTCCTCTGTAATAATCCCGTACTTCACGGACTGCCGCATTATCGAGACTGCTCCACTTAATGCTGTTGACATAGTCCGAAGAATTGTAGCTGTTATGGATAACGGTTCCGTTTTCGTCCACTTTTGTCCGAAGCAACTCCTCTCCTGCATGGATCAGAGGAATTCCTTCCGATGTCAGATAGAACGCCGCCGCCAGATTGTTCATTTTAATGCGGTCAGCCTCACTGGCATCTGACCTGGACACATTCAGTTTATCCTTTAGTGTATAGTTATCATGGCAGGACGCATAATTTACGGTCTGGGTAGGACCAGGACACCAGCTTGTAGCTGCGGTGAAGCATTTGGCCATGGCTTCCTCCTGCCCGGTACGTCCGGACACAAAGCCCAGAGAGGTCTCGTCATTGCTTCCCTTCAGCAGATCACGGATGGTATCGCTAAAGTATGCAAAATACGGTGTTGTTCCGGCATTCTGCTGCGTTGCCATCGTATAGCCGTCTTTGCTTACAGCGGTACCCATCGTCCAGCCCTCGCCGTAAAATACTACATCCGGATGCTTTTGGTGAACGGTGTCCACTACTTCATTGATGGTTTCGGTGTCCAGCAGACCTACCAGGTCAAAACGGAAACCGTCGATATGGTACTCGTCTGCCCAGTAATTGACAGAATCAACAATATATTTCTTTACCATCTCCCGCTCGGAAGCCGTATCGTTTCCGCAGCCAGAGCCATTGGAGTAACTGCCGTCTGCATTGGTCCTGGAGAAGTATTTCGGTACCAGTTGGTTAAAACAGAAGGTATCTGCATCATATACATGATTGTAGACTACATCCATGATGACATTGATATTGCTGTCGTGCAGCGCCTTCACCATCTCCTTCATCTCCTGTACACGGACTGCCCCGTTATAAGGATCTGTGGAGTAGGAGCCTTCCGGCACGTTGTAATTGACCGGATCGTAGCCCCAGTTATACTGCGGCGTATTCAGCTTGCTCTCGTCTACAGAACCGTAATCATAGGACGGCAGCAGATGGATATGGGTTACTCCAAGATCCACCAGGTAATCCAAGCCTGTTGTCTGTCCGCCGGTACTCACGGTTCCTTTTTCCGTCAATCCTAAGAACTTACCCTTGTTGCTGATACCGGAAGACGCATCGATGGAGAAATCTCTCACATGCAGCTCGTATATAACGGAATCCGTATAAGTCATCCCTTTATTGGGCCCAAAATCGTCTTCCCAGCCCGCCGGGTCTGTGGAATCAAGATCGATCACCATGGCACGCTTGCCATTTACACCCGTAGTTCTTGCATAGGGGTCGCACGCCTCCGTAACCTCGCCGTTTACCGTCACCTCATAGGTATAATAAACACCGTTTAAATCGCCAGTTTTTACAGCGGTCCATACTCCCTTGTCATTCATCGTCATGGGAAGGGACTCGATCAGGTCGTCCGTGCCTTCCGTCCCGGATCGGTACAATCTGACATTGAGAGCATCTGCCGTAGGCGCCCACACTTTAAATGTGGTCTTATCCTTGGTCCATACTGCCCCCAGATCATTTCCCGCATAGGAATACTGATCCTCAAACTGCTGTGAGGAATACACGCTCGGCGTGGCAACGGGATATTCGTATCCCGCATCTTCTGTATAGGAAATAAAATAGCTTTTTACCAGCGCCTGTATATTATTCAGATCTGTTCCCAGGCTCAGGGTATACTGATTGTCCGCACTGGTACTCACACTGGTAACCGCAACTGCCGTCCCGTCAGAGCACCTTACGGTAAACGCACGGTCTGCGTCTACCGCAACCGGCATTCCTGTCGTAACCGTGATCTGATTTGTGTCGGGCACATATACTGCCGACAGTATCTTAATACCGGTTACAGCATCGCTGGTATCGATCCTGCCGTCTCTCACACCGGAGGACACATAGTAATGAACCGTACCTGAAAGCACATTGGTCAGATCTACAAACCGGTCATCACCTATATCCTTATCCAGCCAGTCCCCCTTACGGATGATATAACCCAATCTTGCAGTGGCGCGACCTTCCAGGGTAATCTCAGCCACCTGCTCACCGTTTTCTTCCTCAAAGGAATATGCTGCGCCGCCCTTTCCTTCCGGCCATGCCCAGACATTCCAATCCGTGTAGTCATTATCTGCTCTTGTATAATGCAGCTTCACGGTAATGGTGTCGGCATTTTCCACAACCTCTACCGCAAAATCCACAGACAGATTTCCTGACCGCGCCTGGAACTCCACACGGTCTCCCGCAAAGCCCTCATCAATGGTCAGCGCTCTGTTCGCCGCCTGGAAGGATACTCCTTGCGCCGATGTTTTGAGCGTATAGGTAACATCTGACGGGGTCTGTCTGCCGCTCTCATCCAACACGGAGAGCTTCGCCGGCAGTATCGTTGTCCTGCCTTTCGCAGTTGTCATCTTCGGCGCCACAAGTCCTGCTACATGGAAGACATTATTTCCACCTGCGCTTAAGGCATTGTAATTCTTCGGATCTGTTGTCCACTGATCGTCTACGATAAATTTGTATTCATAGCTTCCTGCCTGCAATGCCTCGGTTGTATAGGTATAGATCCCATCGCCGTCCGGATCTGACATCTCCTTCGGAGCCCAGTCATACATGGAGCCCGCCAGAGATACCGTCCGTGCCGAATCCGACTTATACCGGAAGGTCACGATATTTCCGTTTATCTCCGGGCTGACAAAGGCATTCGGGTCTGTGCTGACAGACAGGGTGACCGTCGCCTGTGAACCATCCTCACCGGAAGCTGTCAATTCCAGTGTATCCGCCGTATACGCACTGCCCACGGTTATCTTATTCGTGGCAGTATCCAGCGTCACACCGGAGGTATTTGCAGTCTTTAATGCATAGGTAACTGCCTTTGTTGATTTTGTACCGTCCGGCAAAACTGCTTCTAAGGTACCAGGCAGCGTCATGGGGCTGTTCTTCGTAATCTCTATGGTCTTATCACAGATTCCCGATACAACCACACGGCTGTTTTGAGTTCCCTCATTCAGAACCGTCTTGTCGTTACTGGGATCGAAAATCCAGTCGCTACCCACCACAAATTTGTAGCCGTATACCCCGGGAGCCATAGTCATCTGAAGGGAATGTACATCCCCGGATTTACTCATCGGCTCCCCATTCCAATTATTCATGGTGCCGGCAACAGATACACTGGATGCCCCGGCACCTTTGTAGCGGAAGGTCACTGTGCGTCCACTTACCTGAGGGCTGATAAACGCAGGATCCCAGCCATCCGGCGCCGATGTGAAGACAGTGTCATCATATACCCAGCACTCATAAACGCCGTCCGATGCGGTAAGCGCGTCCTCTGCAATGTTCAGGTCACCCGTCTGATTACCCTGACCACCGTTGCCATTGTTGAAAAGGAAATTAAAGCCATCGGCCGCTGGCTTCTTGAACTCCAGCGTGTAATACCCCGGATGATCGGTATTCTCTGTGAGAACGCTGCCCGGCCACCCCCCATAAATCCCACCGTCAGGCCATGAATATCCATACACACGGTCCCACCTTGAGGAGATGTTCTTATAATGCACTCGAATCGTTACTTCTTCACTGGCCTGCAGTTGTAACTGTTCCTGCCCTGCTTCACTTTCCGATGCCCAGATTGTCCAAAGCGACCCTGGAATGTTCTGCAGCAGCGAGAACATCATAACAAAGGCCAGTATCACACTGGATACTCGACTTACTATCCCGCGCTTTTTCAAGAAAAAACTCTTTTTCTTCATGCTCACTGCCTCTCTTTCCCATAAAATATGTACAAAAGACATAATTTTATATGCTCTTTTTTATTTTATCACTGATATACTGCGCCAACAATCGGACAAAAGCCACAAAAAAACTGTCTCTTTTTTGTACAAAGAGACAGTTGTTTTTCTTTTGTTTGAATTTTCTAAATATTTACAGTACACGGACAGCAAGCCTATAAAAGCATTCCCTTATTTCTCCGCCTTTGGCGCTGCCAGTGCTATCGCAACCATACTGATGCCACTCTCGATAAAATATACGCCCACCAGAATTCCAAAGGTAAATGCCAGAAGCAGCGGGTGTGCAAAGGAGTAGATACCTACCACAATGCCGATGATGCCCAAAAGCAGGCCCCATATCCAGCCCATACCCGTTCCAAGCTTTTTCTGTTTGAACGACGTAAAAATTCCCACAATTCCCTGCAGGACAAACCATACTGCCATGATGTAGATCAGCATTCCGTCCGTCATCAGCTTCAGTCCCGGCACAACCATGATCACAATTCCCAGAATGACGCTCAAAATGCCAAGCAGAAACGACAGGCCGTAATTTTTCTCTGCAACAGCCTTAATGATCGCTGCAATTCCATAGATAAGCAGCAGAATTACCAGAAAATAACCCGCCTCCAGAAATGTTATCAACGGCGTACACATGCAGGAGATCCCAAATATCGCCATGATCACTCCCAAAATAGTCATAAAAACTTTCACAACTAAATTCCTCCTTAATTTTGTAATGTTGTATTTTGTTTTGCCGGTCCTGCCTAAAAGCCCAACCGGCACATCGCATATTCTAACAAAAAGTTATCGTTTTATCAAGTTTTATCCCAATTATGCATTTTTTGCGACAAAAAAGCAGAGCCTTTACGGTCTTTTTATCTCAAAAAAAGTACGTTTCATGCTGAAACGTAAAATTTGGGATAAAAAAAGCGTACAATGATGGAAGAATTTACGAAAGGGGTGTAAGGAAATGCTTTATCTTGCCATCTGCGATGATAACAAAAGAGATTTAGAGAAAACGGAAGCCTTGATCCAGGAATGGTCCCACGGACAGAATAAACCGGAAATAAAAATAAAGAAATTCCGCTCTCCTTTCCAGCTTCTCGATGCCGTTTCCGAAGGGGAAGCTTTTGATATCTTCCTGCTCGACACACTGCTGCCGGAAATGACAGGAATCACCTTAGGGGAGCGGCTTTCCGATATGCTCACAGACCCGCTGATCGTCTACCTCTCCTCAAGCAAAGACTATTATCCGGATGCATTCCGCTTATACGCCTTTAATTATATCTGCAAGCCGGCAAGCAAAGACATCCTGTTTCCGCTCCTTGATAAAATTGCCTGCCGCTGCAAGCAGCGCAAAAATAATATATTTATCCTGAAAACCTCCGAAGGGATCCTGCCGATTCCGTTCCACATGATCGTGTACGCGGAACTGCTTTCCCATGTCTGCCATTTCCATCTGGCAGATGGGCGTCATTTAAAAAGCCTGTATCTGCGTTCCGGCTTTAACCAGTACCTGGCGCCTATTTTAAAACAGCCGAATTTCATCAAAACACATACTTCCTTTATGGTGAATCTGAATTATTCCTGCTGTCTGACAACCGGCGTACTGTCGCTGACAACCGGCAGCACGATTCCCATTGCCCGCTCTTTTGCCGCAAAGGTACAGCAGCGTTATATCAGCCACTGGCTTGAGGAGGAAGGTCCCCGGGCATAACAAAAGCCTTACTCCTCCATATGAGACGCTATGATATCCATCGCACTGTCCAAAGGCTCCCCATCCAGCAACAGCAGGATCGTACTGCAGAGGACCTCATAAATATTCATCAGCATTGTAATGATGCTGACGCATTTTTTCAGTTCCGCTTCACTCTCCAAATCCGTCAGCATCGTATAACGGATGCCCAGGAGGTGGCGTGTCTCCTTATTATCCTCTTCCTGCATATATAGGATCTGACCGACTGGGAGTGTTTGATTCAGCGCATTGATCATCCGATGTACATTCAGTTCTGTAAACGCCTCCGGATTTTCTTCCAATATCGGATTTAATTCCATCTGCCCATAGTACTGCAGGACATTGCCAAACTCCGGCGCATAAACATAATTACAGCTGATATCTATGCTCAGTTCCTCGCCTATCTCAAGGCCCAGCAGCAACGTATCCATATCAGCCTGTACCCCTTCTTCCAAAAACAGGCTTTTCAGCTCAAGCTTGCCGACATATTCATACAGCCTTTTTAAGCCTTCCCTCAGTTCCTCTTTTTTCATCGTTTCCTCCGTTCTGCGTGCCTTTTGCACAGCGATACATTTCTAAAATACCGATATTTCATTTCTTGTAACTATTCAGAACCCCTCCCCATAAATTCGCAAAACCGCACGACCAGTCGTGCTTTACCGCTGCTGCGCAGTTAATTTCGCTCATATATGGGGGAGGCGGCTCTATTCGAGCCGCCTTAGAATCATACAATACGCTTCTTTCATGCAAGCATGACGAAGCTATTTGTATGATTCTAAGGGGTTCTGAATAGTTACCATTTCTTATATATATAATATTCCTTCAGCTCTGCTTTTCCAAGTATTTTTCCCGATTTTTCATATTCCTGCTGCAAAGCTTCCATAATATGCTCCATGCCGGTGGTCTCCTGTCTGGAGGCAGCCATAAAAGCGGCGTTCAACGCAATATTCTTGATACTTGCCCCGGAAAGTTCAAAATTGCCGGCAAGGTAGTCAATATCAATGTCCTCTCTGCGGGGCATCTGCTGTGGAAAAACCTTTTTCCACAGCTGTGCGCGCTGCTCCTTCTGCGGAAAGGTAAAACGGATGATGAATTTCATCCGGCGCTTATACGCATCGTCAAAATTCTGCATGAGGTTGGTGGCAAGGATGGTTATTCCATCATATTCTTCCATCTTCTGCAGCAGATACGCGGTCTGGGCATTGGCGCTGATATCCCTGGCATCTGTGACGTCCACCCTTTTTCCGAAAAGAACATCCGCTTCATCAAAAAAGAGAATGCTCCTGCTCTTTTTCACTTCATCAAAAATTTCCCGTAGATTCTTCTGGGTCTCACCGATATACTTGGATAACACTCCGGAAAGATCTACCTTGTACAATTCCAGGTTCAGTTCACGGGCAATCACCTGTGCCGCCATCGTCTTACCGGTTCCCGGAGGTCCCGCAAACAGCAAAGAGACTCCTCTGCCGTATGCGATCTTATCCTGGAATCCCCATTCCTCATAGACTCTGCCCCGGCAGGAAATCTGACCGCAGGCCTGACGCAGCAGCTCCTTGGGACCGTCCTCCAGCACCAGATCGTCCCAGGTATAAGCTGCATTGACACGGCTGGCACGTTCTCCCAGCCGGTGGGAGATTTTCTGCTGGCACGCGCGGTATAAAAAGGCTGTAGGAATTTCCTTTTTCCCCTGCACCTGAGCCTCCCTGCAGGCCGAATCCGCCGCCGCTTTGATCACACCCGGCGTAAAATCAAACTGGGCGGCCAGCATGTCGCAGACCCCCTCCTCTTCCAACTGGCCTCCTGCCGCTTCTAAGAAGGATTTCCAGAGCCTGCTTCGCTCCTGTATCGAAGGAAACCGCAGCTGAAATTCTAAAAGTCCATAGCCCAGGGGGTATTCTCCCTCAAAGACATCCCCGCCCTGCATCTCCTCCACCGTGAGAAATACATGGCGGAAAAACAGGGAGGATCTGCGCAGGATCTCTCCCGCCGCCTGCCGGTTCTTCTGTCCCCCTGTCCAGATTGCCTCCCAGTGCTCAAACACCAGAAATGCCCGGTCCAAAACGGCACGCACCACTGCATCGCATACTGCTTCCTGCATCCTGTCTTCTCTCCGGCACACAAGTTCTCTCATATCCAAAAACAGTACGGAATAGCCCATAGCTTTGGCCGCAATGGAAATCTGCAGTTTCTTGCCGCTGCCATAGGGACTTCTCAGCAAAAACAGCTGCATTTCCTGCACGCCCTTTTTGCTGTCCGCCCCATCATTCAGCCGTTTTACGATATTTTCCGACACTTCCTGGTTGATGTTGCACGCCGCCTGCCCGGACTTCCCGGGAACAATCACCCGATAATCAGCTTTTCTGCCCATCAGATCCGATTCAAAGAAAAATGAATATTCAATTAAATCCTGCCTCAGTTTGAACTGCCATGACAGCTCACTCTCCTGTGTCAGCGGCCGGCCGGCGAAAATACAGGTAAGCAGTTCCCTGCGGGTAAATACCTGATGAATCAGAGCATTCTGCCAAAGCTCGTCCATGGTATACATCTTCACGCACAGATCCAGAGAGGGATACCGCCATGCAAGATCATCCTGCAGATAGGAATACAGCCGCTCAAATTCCCGATTCAGCTCGGGCGCAATGGCAAGGCAGGCAATATACTGCTCAAAATCGTTAAGTTCCAGCTTGCGCAGCATATACGCAAAGGGAAGCATCACACCGCCCGCTTTGATGGTACGGTAAGCCTCCTCATGGAACGCGGCCCACTCAGCAGACAGTTCTTTCCTTTCCTTTTCATAAGACCCGCGGTCCATGTACGCAAAAGGATCCTCCAGCACGTTGGCAAGCTCCTCTTTCAATAATTTCGTTTGATAGATATGGCGGACTGCCCCATTTTCCCCAAGCCGCACCGCATATTTTGTATAAAGGCTGATCTCCTTTTTCACAAGAACCAGAAGCTCCCGGAAATATTCTTCCTGCCTCGAAAACATGTTTCCACCGTCCGTTCCCTGTTATATTCCTATATCCCTGCCACCAGCATATCCTTAAATTCCTCCACATTTGCAGACTTTAGGAGTGTGTCATAATTCACATCTACCCCCTTAAGCTTCCTGTCTGCCGCATTATAATCATTGACCACATTATTTATCCTCCCTCTGACCTCGTCGCCCGGATTATCCTGCAAATCCTCCGCCGCTCCCATTAACCCATGATCATCATCGGTAAGACCTCTGATATGCTCCCACAACCTTCCCTTGATCATCTCTGACTCTTCATTCTTATGCATCTTCGCATCTTTTGAATCTTCGCTCATTTTAACCCCAGGCGCTACCATTCCCGCAAAACCAGAAGCCACTCCCGCGCTTTTGGCAATAGTCCCCAAAATTTTATTATCTGAATGTGTCTCAGACTCATGACCGAGGATACCTGATACCAGCCCCGTTGCCGCCGCCACAAGACCGGAAACGGTCTTTTTCTTAGCGGCGTCCAATTTTTGGATCTTTCTTCGCGCTGCAAGATAAGTAATAAGCTTGTCTTTATCTTCACCCGAGATATCCTCTCTCCTAAGCGCCCTATCGACCCGAACACGCCGCCTTTCCAACACGGCCTCGCGTTTCCCCGCCTCCTCTTCTTCACCGTCTCCCAAAAGCGGTCTAATTTCCGCCCATCTTGCATCTTCCCCTTCATCTAAGCTGTCATGCTTCTTCTTTATATCCACCAGATCCTTGGAAGACGTGGTAATTAAGCCAACCTGAGAAACACGGTCTGCGATCCGAACCATAGTGTCCGTTACATCCTTAAACTTGCCATTATCTTTGTTCATAAAACCGGCAATTCCCTTTGCAATAGCAACTCCCTTTGACAGCAGCATCGCCAAATCCGTCACAAAAGCAACGATATCGAAGATCTTGTCTATCCAGCCTTTTTTCGTTATTAATTTCTTCCAATCCGCCCAACTCTTTTTTATGGCCGCCACAAGCCCGATCGCGTTGCTGATAAGTCCGATTCCCTTGCTGACGAAAGAACCTTTATACCCGCTGTCAAGCGTTCCTAATAATCCGTTTGCCGCACCGGCTAATTTGGCTCCGTCAGCTATCTTATCAAATTTGGAATTGAAAAACCGCTTCAATTTTCCATCCGACATAGGGTTGCCCCTGCCTCTGTCAAGCTCTCTCGCCAGGACCACTGCCATATAAAGCTTTCCCGTCCTGAGTTTCCGAACCCGCTCTCTGAGTTCTTGAAGTCCATCCTGCGGCTGATCTTCCACCTGAGCGCCTGGTCCGGCATCAGGATCTCCTCCGCCGGGAGCGCCGGGCGCCTGATTAGCCCGATTCTCCCCTTCCTGCTGATCTATGCGCCCTCCTATCAAATCAGCCAACCTGTCGAAGCGCTCGTTCCTTTCTCTATCGTTGCCGCCTTCCATTCCTTCTGCCCCAACCTCTTGCATGAGTTCGGCCATTTCCATATTAACATCATCGCCTGCTGCTGCATCAACTCCGCCCGCCCCGTCTGCCTGGGCTCCTTCATCAGCTCCGCCGGCCCCGTCTGCCTGGACTACCGCATCAGCTCCCCCGGCCCCGTCTGCCTGGACTTCTGCATCAGCTC
>JAIEAP010000011.1 GCA_029071325.1 Lachnospiraceae bacterium
GCTTTGAATCGGTAGGCTCTATGGTAGTGTATGAAAAGGGCAGACCGCAGCGCAGCGATTACCGCAAGTTTAAGCTGAGAACCGTCGCAGGGCCGGATGATTATGCATCCATGCATGAGGTGCTGACCAGACGGTTTACCCACGGCAAGGAGGAGCAGAAGGAACTGAAAGAGAAGGGGATGGAAATGCAGTATGGCAGCTTTACCCGGTTTCCGGACCTTATTATGATGGACGGAGGGCGTGGACAGGTAAATATTGCCCTTAAAGTGCTGGAGGAACTTCATCTGTCGATTCCGGTCTGCGGTATGGTGAAGGATGATAATCACAGGACAAGAGGGTTATACTATCATAATGTAGAGATTCCAATTGATACGCACAGTGAGGGATTTAAGCTGATTACCAGAATACAGGACGAGGCGCACCGCTTTGCCATTGAATATCACCGTTCCTTAAGGAGCAAAGAGCAGATACATTCTGTACTGGATGATATTCCGGGGGTGGGGCCGGCCAGAAGGAAAGCTTTAATGCGCAGGTTTCCTTCTCTGGAGGCCATCAAGGCGGCCACCGTGGAGGAACTTGCAGGGACGGAATCTTTTAACCGGCAGGCGGCCGAGGAGGTTTACAATTTTTTCCATGGCAATGTTGAATAGGCCCTGTAACTGTGCTAAACTAATCGTAATATGGGGTGTAAAGCCTACAGACTACGAGGAGAGAAGGAGCATAATTTATGGAAGGTGTAAGTGTTGAGAAGATTGTCGGAAAACTGCAATTGAAGAATTTTCTTTCGGATATGGATTTAAAATCCCAGCGCATTGAGCTGGCGGATGTCAACCGCCCTGCTTTGCAGCTGAGCGGATATTTCGATCATTTTGAACAGTCCCGTGTGCAGATTATTGGTATGGTGGAGTATACGTATCTGCAGCAGCTTCAGGAGGAGCGGAAGAGAGAAATTTACAGCCGCCTGTTGAAGTATGATATCCCCTGTGTCATTTTCTGCCGCGATTTTGCGCCGGACGACTTCTTCCTGGAGGAGGCGAAGCGGAATAATGTGCCTGTGCTGGGAACGGAACGGAGCACTTCGGAATTTATGGCGGAGCTGATCTATTTTCTCAGTGAGGAACTGGCGCCCTGTATTACGATTCACGGCGTTCTGGTGGATGTGTATGGCGAGGGTCTGCTCATTACCGGAGAGAGCGGAATCGGTAAGAGCGAAGCTGCGCTGGAGCTGATTCGTCGAGGACATCGTCTTGTGACGGATGATGTGGTGGAGATCCGCAAGATCAATGAACATACGCTGATGGGAACTTCACCTGAGGTTACCAGACATTTCATAGAACTTCGGGGTATTGGAATCATAGATGTGAAGACACTGTTTGGTGTGGAATGTGTGAAGGAAAAGCAGCAGATCGATCTGGTGATCAAGCTGGAGGACTGGAAGAAGGATAACGAATATGACCGGCTGGGTCTGACAGAAGAATATACGGAATTTCTGGGCAATAAGGTAGTGTGCCATTCGCTGCCTATCCGCCCGGGACGCAACCTTGCAGTCATCTGCGAGTCGGCCGCAGTCAACCACAGACAAAAGAAGATGGGTTACAACGCGGCACAGGAGTTATACCGCCGGGTGCAGGCAAACCTTACAAAGTCAGATGATGATGAATGATTTGATGTAGTGAAATGACAGGAGGAGATTTGACATGGAACGAGAAGTAGCATGGGACTTTTACAGTGAGACGGAGCGGGAGGATGTGTTTGCCTTTGCGGAGGATTACCGCAGGTTTTTGTCCGACTGCAAGACGGAGCGGGAGTGCATCCAAGACTTTACAGAGCGTGCCAGAGCGGCAGGTTTCCAGGATATGGATGAGATCATTGCTCAGGGAGGCAAGCTGCAGGCAGGAGACCGGGTTTACGCTGTGAATCACGGGAAATCCATGGCGTTGTTTATCATAGGCAGCAGAAGTATGGAAGAGGGCATGAATATTCTGGGGGCGCATGTGGATTCCCCGCGTTTGGATTTAAAGCAGAATCCTTTGTATGAGGACAGCGGGCTCGTCTTATTGGATACCCACTATTATGGCGGTGTAAAAAAGTACCAGTGGGTGACGCTTCCACTTGCGCTCCACGGAGTGATCGCCAAGAAGGATGGCTCTCTTGTTACGGTGAATATCGGTGAGAAGCCGGAAGATCCGGTGTTTGGAGTCAGCGATCTTCTGATCCACCTTGCATCGGAACAGATGGAGAAGAAGGGTGCGAAGATCATAGAGGGCGAGAATCTGGATGTACTCATCGGCAGTATACCGGCAAAGTCCGAGGAAGACAAGGAAAAGAATAAGGATCGCGTGAAACAGAATATCCTGGAAATACTCAAGGAGCAGTATGGAATCGAAGAGGAAGATTTCCTGTCTGCAGAGATTGAGGTGGTGCCGGCAGGAGCAGCGAGGGATTACGGATTTGACCGCAGCATGATCATGGGTTATGGACATGATGACAGAGTCTGTGCGTATCCATCTTTTGAGGCAATGCTGAATGTGGAGAAGCCGGAGTATACCAGCGTATGTCTTCTGGTGGACAAAGAAGAGATTGGCAGTGTGGGAGCTACCGGTATGCAGTCAAAATTCTTCGAGAACATTACGGCGGAGATCATGCATGCGGCGGGTCAGTACACAGAGTTGGCGCTGCGGCGCGCACTGCGCAATTCCAAAGTGCTCTCCTCCGATGTGAGCGCAGCGTTTGATCCCAATTATCCTTCTGTCATGGATAAGAAGAACGCAGCATATTTTGGTAAGGGAATGGTGTTTAATAAGTATACGGGAGCCCGCGGCAAGTCTGGCTCCAATGACGCAGATGCAGAGTATGTAGGACATCTGCGTAATGTGATGGACCGCAACCATGTGTATTTTCAGACGGCGGAATTGGGCAAGGTAGATCAGGGCGGCGGAGGAACCATCGCTTATATCCTGGCCAATTATGGAATGCAGGTTATTGACAGCGGCGTAGCTGTTCTGAATATGCATGCGCCCTGGGAGATCATCAGCAAAGTAGATCTCTATGAGGCTTATAAAGGGTATGTCGCGTTCTTAAAGGAGGCATAAATGTGACAGAAATCTGGATCAATGAGCTGAGGACAATACTGGCACCGGAGCAGATGTACCCGGAGGAGCCTATGAGCCGGCATACGAGCTTTCGGATCGGAGGACCGGCGGAACTGCTTGTAACGCCTACAATTGAACAGCTGCCGCGTGTGATGGGCTGGTGCAGGCAGCAGGCGGTGCCGTACACCGTGATAGGAAATGGCAGCAACCTCCTGGTGGGCGACGGGGGCATTCAGGGAATCACCATTGTACTTGGCTCCCGGGCATCCGGCATCACGGTGGAGGGAACCACGATTACGGCTGAGGCGGGTGCACTTCTGGCTAAGACCGCGCATACCGCTGCGGACGCCGGATTGACAGGCTTGGAATTCGCGGCGGGAATACCGGGCAGTATCGGAGGCGCCGTGGTGATGAATGCGGGAGCATACGGTGGCGAAATGAAGGACATTGTCTCCGGGGTACAGGTGCTGACCAGGGATGGGGAAGTAACGGTAAGAAAGGTATCGGAATTGGAATTCGGTTACCGGCACAGCGCCATCATGGAGAATCAGGATATTGTGCTTGCCGCCACACTGGAGCTGGCCCGGGGAGAGCGGTCGGCAATAGAAGCAGAAATGCAGCGACTGCGGGAGCAGCGTGTGGAAAAGCAGCCGCTGGAATTTCCCAGTGCAGGGAGCACGTTTAAGCGGCCGCAGGGATATTTCGCGGGGAAACTGATCATGGATGCAGGACTGAGGGGATTTCGTATTGGGGACGCTCAGGTGTCTGAAAAGCATTGCGGATTTGTGGTGAACCGTGGACAGGCGACGGCACGGGATGTAGATGAATTGATGCATGAGGTGCAGCAAAGGGTGAGGGAGCAATTCGGTGTGGAGCTTATGCCGGAGGTTAGAAGGATAGGTGAATTTTTGTGAAATTAGTGATTTTAACGGGGATGTCAGGAGCCGGTAAAAGTACCGCCATCAAAATGATGGAGGATATCGGCTTTTATTGCGTGGATAATCTGCCGATTCCGCTGTTGGAAATATTTGTGGATCTTGTGAGTGTACAGAACGCAGAGCTGCAGAAGGTTGCGGTAGGGATCGATATCCGCAGCGGGCAGTCATTGGATCAACTGCAGGTGATTTTGGATCATATGCAGGAATCGGATCGGGAGTTTGAGATCATGTTCCTGGATGCAGAAGATTCTGTTCTTGTTAAGCGCTATAAGGAAACGAGAAGAACCCACCCTTTGGCTGGCAGCGGAAGAGTGGACAAGGGGATAGAGGAAGAACGCCGGCGTCTGCAATTCCTGAAAACGCGGGCCGATTACATCATAGACACCAGTCAGCTTCTGACCAGGGAGCTGAAGGCAGAACTGAATAAAATTTTTGTGGAAAATCAGGAGTTTCGAAATCTGTTTATCACGATTCTTTCCTTTGGTTTCAAATACGGGATACCGGCGGATTGCGATCTGGTGTTTGACGTACGTTTTCTGCCGAATCCATATTATGTGGAGACGCTGCGCAATAAGACAGGAAACGACCGGGAAATCCAGGAGTATGTGATGCATTATGAAGAAGCGAATGCATTTCTTGGCAAGCTGGAGGACATGCTGGAATTTCTGATACCCAATTATATCGCGGAAGGAAAGCATCAGTTGGTGGTTGGCATCGGTTGTACCGGAGGCAAGCACCGCTCGGTTACCCTTGCCAACGAATTGTTCAAGCGTATGGAGAAGCATAAGCAGTTTGGTCTTAAAATAGAGCATCGAGATATCCAGAAAGATGCGTTGCGGAAATAGGGAGAGAAAACATGTCGTTTTCGAGTGAAGTGAAAGCAGAACTGGAAAAGCAGATTGGAAAGAGCAGGCATTGCCAGCTCGCAGAGCTGAGTGCAATCGTAGGGCATTTGGGCAGACTGACCATGAACCGCGATAATTACAGTATTACAATTGTTACGGAGCATGTAGGACTTGCGAAGAAATGCTTTACCTTGTTCCGGCGTGCTTTTGATCTTTCGCCGGAGCTGGAAAGCGGCAATGCATGTTCTTTAAAAATCCGGGGGAAGGATGAGGTGCGCCGGGTTTTGATGGCGTTGAAATTCTTAAACGAGGATGAACAACAGTGTCCGCCAAAACTGTCTGACAGGGTCAACGGTCTGTTGGTGCAGAATTCCTGCTGCCGCAGGGCGTTTCTGCGGGGCGTATTTCTCTCTTCCGGTTCCATCAGCGATCCCAATAAATCCTATCATTTTGAAATTGTCTGCGATACCGCCGGGCAGGCGCAGCAGATACAGGAAATGATGATAGATTTTGACACGGACGCCAAAATCGTAGAGCGCAAAAACCATTATGTGGTGTATTTGAAGGAAGGCGCCCAGATTGTAGATATGCTCAATGTGATGGAAGCTCATGTGGCGCTTATGAATCTGGAAAATGTGCGCATTTTAAAAGAGATGAGAAATCATGTGAACCGGACGGTGAACTGTGAGACGGCGAATATCAATAAGGCGGTGAACGCTGCGGTAAAGCAGATTGCGGATATCCGTCTGATCAGAGAGCGGGGGGGCCTTGAGAGCCTGCCGAAGAGTCTGCGTCAGGTGGCAGAGGTAAGGCTGGAGCATCCCGATGCCACGCTGAAGGAATTGGGAGAATATCTGTGTCCTCCGGTGGGAAAGTCTGGAGTGAATCACAGGCTGAGGAAAATCGGAGAGATAGCCGATCATATAAGAGACCGGGGCGGTCACCAATGAAAGTCTTTTCTATATAGAATAGGATAAAGAGGTTATACTAAGATGAAAAAGAAATTATTGTTTGTTTTTAATCAGTTTTCCGGAAAAGGTAAGATAAAAAACAAGCTGTGTAAAATAATAGATATCATGGTAAAGGGCGGATATGAGGTAACCGTTCATTCCACTCAGGGCAGGGAGGATGCCAGAGAACTGATTGCCAGAAGTGCATCCAGGTACGATCTGATCGTGTGCAGCGGAGGAGACGGTACGCTGGATGAAGCAGTGACCGGTCTGGTACAGAGTGAAGTGAGGGTTCCGTTGGGTTATATACCCGCAGGGAGTACCAATGATTTTGCGAATTCCCTGAAGTTGCCCAAGGATATGGTAAAGGCAGCAGAAGTGGCCGTATCCGGCAGACATTTTCCGGTGGATGTAGGCGTGTTTAATGACGATCACTTCATTTATGTGGCAGCCTTTGGCCTGTTCACGGATGTGTCTTATCAGACCAGCCAGGGGATGAAGAATGTGTTGGGACATGCGGCATACATATTGGAGGGCTTTAAGAGTCTGACCAATATTCCTTCCTATGAAATGCAGGTGCAGTATGGAGATGTTACTATTGAGGGAAGTTTTATTCTGGGTATGGTGACGAATTCTATTTCCGTGGGAGGGTTTAAGGGACTCACCGGCAAACATGTGCAGCTGGATGACGGTCTGTATGAGGTGACATTGGTGAAGGCTCCACGCAATCCGTTGGAACTCAGCGAGATCATTAATGCCCTCACAAAGCACAAAAACGATACGGAACTTGTTCATGCCTTTAAGACGGATGCGCTTACGATTCATGCACAGAAATCTATTCCATGGACACTGGACGGCGAGTTTGGAGGCGAGCATGTGGATGTGGATATCCGTAACTGCTGCCGGGCGCTGGAAATCATGGTGAAGAGTTCTTGAGTTTCCGTATAAATTTCGTTGCCGCCGGTGTATCATAAGTTTTGTGTCTTTTTATGCTCCGAGGATTGTTCGAACGTTAAAAAGACACAAATCATCACAAATGATACACCTGCGGCAACTGAAATTTCAGCATAAGGCGAGCAGCTATCCGGTGCCTGCGGGCAAATAACGGGGAGAAAGCGATGATTTTTTATAGCAATGATGCACGTCCGCTTTCTGCGGCATATTTGCAGCTAACTTTGCTCATATGCGGGTGCTCTGCTCATCACCTGTGCCGCGTGCTCATTCATGCGAGCATGATCCGCCCGCGGCACGGATGATGGCTGAACTGTTGTGAAAAATTTGCTTTATTTTTTCGGGCAGTCATGCTATGATAGTAGCGAATGTGAATGCCGGTGGCGGCATTTTCAGATATAATAAAGAAAATTACGGAGGGATCAGAATGTTAGTATCAGCAGCAGAAATGTTAAAAAAAGCAAAAGCTGGTCATTATGCAGTGGGCCAGTTCAACATCAATAACCTGGAGTGGACCAAATCCATTCTCCTGACTGCAGAGGAATTAAAATCCCCGGTTATTCTGGGTGTTTCTGAGGGCGCAGGAAAATATATGACAGGTTTTAAGACCGTTGCAGCTATGGTGGAGGCAATGGATAAGGAACTTGGTATCACCGTTCCGGTAGCGCTTCATCTGGATCATGGTTCATATGAAGGCTGCTATAAATGTATCAAGGCAGGATTCACCTCCATCATGTTTGACGGTTCTCATTATGCCATTGAAGAAAATGTAGCAAAGACCAAGGAACTGGTAGCAGTTGCTCATAATCTGGGATTGTCCATTGAGGCTGAGGTAGGTTCCATCGGCGGCGAGGAAGACGGCGTTGTAGGTATGGGTGAGTGTGCAGATCCTGATGAGTGCAAAGCGATTGCAGATCTTGGCGTGGACATGCTGGCAGCAGGTATCGGCAATATTCACGGCAAATATCCGGAGAACTGGGCAGGATTAAGCTTCGAGACGCTGGATGCAGTACAGCAGAAGACCGGAGATATGCCTCTGGTTCTTCACGGAGGTACCGGAATCCCTGAGGATATGATCAAGAAGGCAATCTCTCTCGGTGTGGCGAAGATCAATGTCAATACAGAGTGCCAGTTGTCATTTGCAGAAGCTACCCGCAAATATATTGAGGCAGGGAAGGATCAGGAAGGCAAGGGCTTTGATCCCCGGAAGCTGCTGGCTCCCGGCGCGGATGCCATCAAGGCAACCGTAAAAGAGAAGATGGAATTATTCGGTTCTATCGGAAAAGCTTAAGACGGGCAGTATTTACGAAAAACCATTCTTTTTGCCGACTTAATTCGTTATTTTCTATAAAATAAAGAAAAGTGAGAATTTTCACTTGAAATTCACATCAAGTTGATGTATCTTAAGTACAGCAAGAGAATATGTAACAAACGAACAAGGGTGTTCCACAAGGAATACCCTTATTCTAATGGTTGACATAACTTGAGCACTCATGTCAAGCATACGAAGGCGAATCCGATGCTTAGAAGATCAGAAGAAAGGATGTATCATATGAGCGAGACAGAATATTACAATGTAGCAGATATCTTTGGTGAAAATGTGTTTAACGATGCAGTGATGCGTGAGCGTCTGCCGAAGAAGACTTACCAGAAACTCAGAGAGGTAATCGAGAACGGGCGTGAGCTGGATCTGGAGACAGCCGATGTCGTTGCCCATGAAATGAAGGAATGGGCGATCGAGAAGGGAGCAACCCATTATACCCATTGGTTCCAGCCGCTGACCGGCGTGACCGCAGAGAAGCACGATTCCTTTATCACGGCTCCTATGCCCAACGGCAAAGTGCTGATGAGTTTTTCCGGTAAAGAGTTGATCAAGGGTGAGCCGGATGCATCTTCCTTCCCATCCGGAGGTTTAAGAGCGACCTTTGAGGCAAGAGGATATACTGCGTGGGATTGTACCTCACCGGCATTTGTGAGACAGGATGCCGCAGGGGCGACACTCTGTATCCCCACCGCATTTTGTTCGTATACAGGAGAGGCGCTGGATCAGAAGACGCCGCTGCTGCGCTCCATGGAGGCAATCAATGTACAGGCGCTGCGTCTCTTAAAACTGTTCGGAAACACAACATCTAAGAAGGTAACTCCTTCCGTGGGACCGGAGCAGGAATATTTTATTGTGGATCGCAAGAAGTATTTGCAGAGAAAGGATCTGATCTTTACCGGACGTACCCTGTTTGGCGCAATGCCTCCGAAGGGTCAGGAAATGGATGACCACTATTTTGGATCGATCCGGGAACGTATTGCAGCATATATGAGGGACGTGAACAAGGAACTGTGGAAGTTGGGCGTATCTGCCAAGACGCAGCACAACGAGGTGGCTCCTGCACAGCATGAGCTGGCGCCTATTTATGCGGAAGCAAATATTGCGGTAGACCACAATCAGTTGGTGATGGAGACCTTGAAGAAGGTGGCTGGCCGCCATGGTTTACAGTGCCTGCTGCATGAGAAGCCTTTTGCTGGTGTGAACGGCTCCGGCAAGCATAACAACTGGTCCATTACCACAGACGACGGAATCAATCTTCTGGATCCGGGCAAAACGCCCCACGAGAACGTGCAGTTCCTGCTGGTGCTGACCTGTGTGTTAAAGGCGGTGGATATACATGCCGATCTCTTGAGAGAGTCTGCGGCGGATGTGGGAAATGATCACAGACTGGGAGCCAACGAGGCGCCGCCGGCAATTATTTCCGTTTATTTAGGAGAGCAGTTACAGGACGTAATGGCACAGCTCATCAATACCGGAGCAGCAACTCACAGCCTGAAAGGCAGCATCCTGGAGACAGGCGTTAAGACATTGCCGGACTTTATGAAAGATGCTACCGACCGCAACAGAACATCACCCTTTGCCTTTACCGGCAACAAGTTCGAGTTCCGTATGGTGGGTTCTCAGGATTCCATTGCGCAGCCTAACGTAGTGCTGAATACCATTGTTGCAGAGGCATTCGCAGAAGCATGTGATATTCTGGAGAAAGCAGATGACTTTAACACAGCGGTACACGACCTGATCAAGCAGTATGCTACGGAGCATCAGAGAATCGTATTCAACGGCAACGGATATTCGGATGAATGGGTAGAAGGGGAAGCGGTACGACGAGGACTTCCCAATATTAAGTCTATGGTGGATGCGATCCCCGCGCTTAATACGGAGAAGGCAGTGGCTCTCTTCGAGAAGTTTGGCGTATTTACTAAGGCTGAGCTGGATTCCCGCGTGGAGATAGAGTACGAGACTTATGCAAAAGAAATCAATATCGAGGCAAAGGCGATGATCGATATTGCCAGCAAGCAGATCATTCCTGCAGTCATCAAGTACACTACGGCGCTGGCAAATTCTGTAAATGCAATAAAGGCGGCATGCGCAGATGCTGACATCAGTGTACAGACTGAGCTGTTGAATGAGACTTCAGATCTGCTGTCCGAGACCAAGTTAGCGCTTGCAAAGCTGGTTGACGTGACCGAGCAGGGAAGCAGCATGGAAGAGGGCAGAGAGCAGGCGGTATACTACAGAGATGTGGTTAAGAACGCAATGGATGCTCTGCGGGCTCCGGTAGATAAGTTGGAGATGATCGTCGATAAGGATATGTGGCCGATGCCGTCCTATGGAGACTTGATTTTCGAGGTATAAGACCGGGCAAATTGCAATCATAAAAATAATGCGATACATTTTTCGGAGACCACGAAGCTGTGGGCAAAGGAAGATGTGTCGCTTTTTTTATAGATAAAAATAAGTAGGAGGAAGTTAGTTATGTCAGAGGAAATTATGAATCTTGTGTCTGAAAACGTATTTGGCGTCTGGTTTTTGGTAGGCGCTGCCCTGGTATTCTGGATGCAGGCAGGTTTTGCAATGGTGGAGACTGGATTTACCAGAGCGAAAAATGCCGGCAACATTATCATGAAAAATCTTATGGATTTTTGTATCGGCACCGTTATGTTTATCCTGATTGGTTTTGCCCTGTTATTGGGTGAGGATATGGTAGGTCTGATCGGAAAACCGGGATTTGATATTTTTACAGCTTATGCAGACTTTGACTGGTCCAATTTTGTGTTTAACCTGGTGTTCTGTGCTACCACGGCAACGATCGTATCGGGCGCCATGGCGGAGAGAACCAAGTTCTTATCCTATTGTATTTATTCGGGTGTGATCTCTGCGTTGATCTATCCCATAGAGGCGCATTGGATCTGGGGAGGCGGCTGGCTGTCCCAGATGGGCTTCCATGATTTTGCAGGCTCCTGTGCGATCCATATGGTAGGCGGTATCTGCGCACTGATCGGCGCTAAGATATTAGGCCCCCGTATCGGTAAATTCTCCAAGGATAAGAACGGCAAAATCACCAAAGCAAACGCATTCCCTGGACACAGTCTTCCCCTGGGGGCCTTGGGCGTGTTCATTCTGTGGCTGGGCTGGTACGGCTTTAACGGAGCTGCAGCTACATCCGTCGCGCAGCTTGGCAGTATCTTTGTCACGACAACGATATCTCCGGCAATTGCAACTGTCGTATGTATGATCTTTACCTGGATAAAATACGGCAAGCCCGACGTGTCCATGTGTCTGAATGCATCTCTGGCAGGTTTGGTGGCAATTACCGCAGGATGCGACGTGACAGATGTGGCGGGTTCACTTGTGATCGGCGCAGTGGCAGGTTTGTTGGTAGTGTTTGGCGTATGGCTTCTGGATGAGAAGCTGCGGGTGGACGATCCGGTAGGTGCGGTGGCAGTTCACTGCCTGAATGGAATATGGGGAACCTTTGCAGTCGGTCTGTTTGCGACGACTTCCGCACCTGGAAATGATACAGTACAAGGTCTTTTCTATGGCGGCGGCTTTGAACCGTTGGGACTTCAGTGCCTGGGTATACTTGCCGTGGGTGCGTGGGCAGCAGTGACGATTACAATTACATTTTTTGTTATCAAAGCAACCGTAGGACTTCGGGCATCCGAAGAAGAAGAAATTGTCGGTCTGGATGCTACCGAGCATGGATTGCCTTCGGCATATGCAGGCTTCTCTATCATGGATATTGCGAATACCATGACCATGGATGTCAATGAAAATACGGATCTTGGCGAGCCTGAATATGAAGGTGCATCTGAAGTTAAGCGGGATGCGGCTGTCAAGGTTATTACCATGCCGCATGAGACTACCGGCATATACAAAGTGGTTATCATTGCAAAGCTTTCCAGATATGAGAAGTTGAAAAAGGCAATGAACGATATCGGTGTAACCGGTATGACCTGTACCCAGGTTATGGGCTGCGGTGTTCAGAGAGGGTCGGGCGAACGTTACCGTGGTGCTGAGATAGATGCAACGCTCCTGCCGAAGATTAAGGTGGAGGTTGTTGTGGGCAATATCCCCATTGACAACGTGATCGAAGCAGCCAGAAAGACATTGTACACCGGACATATCGGCGACGGAAAGATTTTCGTATACAATGTAGAAAAGGTTGTCAAGGTACGTACCGGCGAGGAAGATCGGGAAGCCTTAAAAGATGTAGAATAGATGTAGAAAAAGCGGAAATAATAAATCGGAGGACATAAGATATCTGGTCTTATGCCCTCCGATCTTATATGCAGATTTTCATGTTTACTGAGGCGTAGCTCCATCATTGGGGGTGTCGCTTCCGGCGTTCCCACCCGGAGTATCGGGGGGTCCACCGTTTGGATCAGTAGGCGTATTTGGATCTGTGACCAATGATCCGTTTGGCGTTGTGGTTCCCGGTTCGGTACTGGGAGACTGTGGTGTGACCATACCGGCGTGGTGTACGGGGCAGGTGCTGGTCACAGCTTCCTCTGTCAACAGGTAAGGCTCGTCTGCCGTTCCGGCAGAGCCGCCCACGATATATACGCTGGTCTGCCGGCTGCTTTCCGGGCAGAATTCATTCGCCGGAAGACCGGAGTCGGCACAGATGGTTACCGATACATGATGGTCGCATAACTCGGTGGGAGCGGTACCCGTCGCAAAGTATTCTGTTTCTACCATGGATCCCCGGGGATCGCTGTCGCACAGTCCCTCTACGGCAAGCTTACCGGATTTCTTACATACGGCCGCAGAGCTAATGCCGCCTGGCATGGGGAAGTCCCTGTATTCCAGGGTCTCATGTACGCGGGACATGATATTTCTCCAGATAACACGCGGAAAACGTGTACTGTTCAGGCGGGAGTTGTCATCATAGCCGCCCCATACGCCGCAGGTATAATAAGGGGTATAACCTACAAACAATGCGTCGCGATCCTTGGTGGTAGTACCTGTTTTGCCGGCGATAGGCATGGAGCCAAAATTGACGATGGTTCCAGTACCGGAGGTTACTACATCCTGCATGGCGCTGGTCAGCAGCCATGCGGTGGTCTCCTTTAAGACTGGACGGGTCTGTGGTGTGTTGTCTATTAGTACGTTGCCTTTGTAATCCAGAATCTTGGTGTAGAACCGGGGCTGGGTATAATTACCGCTATTGGCGATGGTTGCATAGGCTGCTGTCAGCTCCAGGTTCGTTACGCCGTTATAGATTCCGCCCAGGCACAGCGCCTGGTTATTGTCATTCTGCGGATCCAGTGTTGTGAAACCGAAGTTGGTCAGATAGCTGTAGCCCAGGTCGGTTCCGATATCGGTCAGGGTTTTAACCGTTACGATATTGACAGATCTTGTGATGGCATCCCGCAGCGTGGTGAAACCGCCAAAGGTACCGTCGTAATTGCGCAGGGGTGTTCCGTTGGCATAAGTGTAGGGAGCGTCATCCTGCACAGAGGCAAGGGTCATGCCGCCGCTGTCAAGTGCGGGAGCGTAGGCGGCGAGAACCTTGAAGGTGGAACCAGGCTGGCGCATGGTATCGGCAGCGCGATTCAGTGTTTTGTTTGCCGTTTTCAGACCGCGTCCGCCTACCAGAGCTTTCACCTCTCCGGTACTCTGATCGATGAGTGTGACGGAAGCCTGAGGCTGCAGGGTGTAGGTTACGGTTTCACCTTCGATGGTGTCGCCCTCCTCCATGATTTCAGCTTTGTATTGTTCGATTGCTGCGGCTGCTTCTTCCTCCGTCTTGAAATTGATATCATAGTTGTCGTAATCGCCCTTTAGCGAGCGGTAGTGGCTCAGCATGGTCTGATCGCTGTAATTTTCCCTAGTACCGTCTGCCTTCTCTATGGTGAGGCGGTAGGAGAAGGAATACTCTACCAGTCCGCTGTAGTTTTCGGGATTGTTTACCTCGCTGTCACAGATTTCCTGCAGCGTGGGATTCTGGGTAGAATAAATCGTCAGTCCGTCGCGGTAAAGCATATTATAGGCCTGTGTTTCCGTATATCCCAGCCGCTCGATCAGATCATCCATGACCTGATCGGTCAGAGCGTCGGTAAAATAGGAGTTGACGCTGGCCGGTTCGCTTTCAGAATTAACTACCTGTATACGGTCATATACGTTGTCTGCTTTTGCTTCCTCATATTCACTCGGGCTGATCATTTCCTGCTCCAGCATGTCCGACAGAACCTTGTCACGGCGTTCGGCATTTCTCTCCGGTTTGGTGATGGGATTGTAGCCGGTGGGACTTTTGGTAATGGCGGCAATGACTGCGCATTCCGACAGGGTCAGTTCCGATACATCCTTATTGAAATAGCGCTGGGAAGCAGCCTGTACGCCCAGGGTGCCCTGTCCCAGATTGATGGTGTTCAGATAGTTTTCTAAAATCCAGTCTTTGGATTTTGACTTCTCCAACTGGAGAGCAAGATACTGTTCCTGTATTTTGCGCTCTACCTTTTCAAATCCGGCTTCGTTTGCAAAATCTGAGAACATGCGGTTCTTGATGAGCTGCTGTGTGATGGTACTGGCGCCCTGGTCAAACTGCCCGGATGCAATACCGTGAATGCCGGCACGGATGATACCTTTGATATCAATACCGTTATGGGTGCGGAACCGGGAATCCTCTACCGCAATAAAAGCGTTTTGCAGATTCTCGGGGATCTGATCGATGGTGACCAGTTCGCGGTTACTGCCGGATGCGATCAGGGTTGCAATCTCATTTCCCTGGTCATCCAAAACGACGGAACGCTGACCGGATACGTCGGCTTCTATCAAAGATATGTCTGGCGCAGAATCAATGATTCCCTTGAAAACACCGATACCGGCGCAGACGCCTGTCACTGCGAGAAGAAGGACGCAGATCAGCAGAGCCTTGCAGCAGGTGACCAGGATTTTCTTGTGAATCATGGTACCCTTGGAAGTAAGCCGTTTCGCTTTCTTCTGGATACTCTTCCTTCCATAATTCATACGGAGCCTCCTTTTGTGCATACTTACATTATTTTCTTATTATAGCAAAAAGATGCAATGTAATAAAGAAAAAAGTGACATGTTTTCGTGTTTTGCAGACAAAATAAAGAAAAATGAAGTCCATAACTGCAATTATATGTACTACGTCTATCTCTTCGTAAGTTTGTCAGTGTGCACAGATAGCTGTTCGCCTTATGCTGAAATTTCAGTTACCGCCGCTGTACCATTTGTGATGATTGGCGTCTTTTTAACGTTCGAACAATCCTCGATGTATGTCCGTCTGCATGAGGACATGCAATCGGACATACACCGAAAGGATTGTCGAAGCCTAAAAAGACACCAAACTTATGGTACAGCGGCAGCAACGAAATTTACACGCATCGGCTCAAGGCTATCTGGTGTACACTGGCAAACCGCGAAGAAAAGTACATGGTACATATAATTGCAGTTATGCGGCTTTTTTTCTGTATTTGTCTGCAAAAAACAAAAACATGTGGAAAATAGAATGGAATCTTATCGTGTCCGGAAATAATCCAACGGCTGGTTTTCATAGATTTCCATGATTCTATCAATCTCCTCAGGCGGAAGGACTTCTTTGAGGGAAGTGTATATCTTGATCAAATGATAAATATCTTCCACGGGAGTCTTAAAGTCATTGCTGCTCCATTCTTTAAAAATACTGATCCAGATGCAGACGGGGTGCCTGGACAAGGTAGTTCCGGTAAATTTCTCAGTAACGGCAATAATGCCATTTAAGATAATTTCTGCACCCTCTGGATCCTCCAGCATTTTCTTGAAAAAGACAGGATAGTTTTTGATAGAATTGAGGATTATGATGACAATCTCTTTCCAGGTGGCGCTGTCGCTGTAAATATCATGGAATGCGAAGAATTTTTCTTTCGTGATCTTGTATGCAAGGTCGTATTTATCCAGATAATACCGGTAAAAAGTTTGATGAGAGATACCGGCTTCCTCTGTAATATTTGTAACCTTTGCCTTGGAAAAAGAAGACTTTTTCAGAACGTTATAAAAAGCCTCTGCAATCTTCTTCTCCATGTCCTTCTGTGAGCTCAAATGTATACCTCCGATCATAGTATTTCGGTACATTATTTATTATAGGTACAAATAGAAAAAAAACAATATAAGGTGACATTTTGTACATAATTGAATAATAGCATCAAAAATGTTATAAAAACCAGAAATCATCTATTAATAATGACGGATAATAAAAACTATGTAACGACTTTTTCGTCATTTTGATATAACATAATAAACATAAAAGAGGTGCTGTTGGGCAGAATGTCTAGATGATTTAGGAGGAGGAACATGGGAGAGATAATTTTGAAAGCCGAAAATATGGTCAAAGAATTTGGCGCTACAAAAGCAGTCAGAGGTGTCACTCTGGAGCTTCGCAAGGGATGTGTCCTTGGACTTGTCGGAGAAAACGGATCAGGTAAATCTACCATGTCGAGCATGATCGCCGGTGTTTATCCTCCGACAGGCGGTGTGATGACCTATAAAGGTCAGGAGTACAGACCCAAAAACGTATTGGAAGCAAGAAAATCCGGGATACAGTATCTCACTCAGGAACAGGGAACCATTGATGGTATGACGGTAGCGGAAAATATGTTCCTTGGAGAGGAAGATCAGGATTCCAAGATGGGAAATGTAAGCATTAAAACGCTGAATAAGCTTTCCCGCAATATTCTGGATAAAAACGGTCTGGACTATGTAAAGGAAACAAATATGATAGAAACATATTCCTTTGAAGACCGCAAGATGATAGAAACCGCAAGGGCATTGAGTAATCAGCCGAATGTGCTGATCATTGATGAGACCACAACTGCTCTATCCCAAAAGGGACGCGAAAGAATTTATGAGATCATTTTTGAACAGAAAAAGCTGGGAACGGGAATCATCATTATTTCCCATGATCTGGATGAGGTTCAGAAATTGTGCGACGAAGTCCTGATCATGCGTGACGGAGTGTATGTGGACACGCTTCGGGGAGACGATATCAATCCCGAGAACATGCGTCAGAAAATGATCGGAAGAGAGATCGACGGTTCTTATTACCGGGGAGATTTTGAATGCTCCTATGAGAAGGAAGTCGTGCTGTCGGTAAAAGACTTAAGCGTTTCAGGCATATTCAGCGATGTAAGTTTTGATCTGCATAAGGGTGAGATCCTGGGAATCGGAGGCCTAAGCGAGTGCGGCATGCACGAACTGCTGAAGACGGTATTCGGGGCTATCAAGCCTACCACCGGAAGCGTAGTGCTGACAGAGAAGAATATAGAACTGAAAAACACCACTACATCTGTAAAAAATAAAATTGCATACATTCCCAAGGATCGTGATAAGGAATCCTTATTCCAGCCCACAAGCATTAAAGATAATATTGTGGCATCCTGTTTGGACAAGATCAAAAAAGGTATTTTCATCCTGCCGGGCGACGAGAAAAAAATAGCCGGTGATGAAGCCGGGAAAATGGAAGTCAAGATGCAGAATATCGAACAGCTCATCCGTGACCTGAGCGGAGGAAATAAGCAAAAGGTCGTAATTGCAAAATGGCTGGCAAACGATTCGAAAATCTTCATTATGGATTGTCCCACCAGAGGAATTGATGTAGGCGTTAAGGCGAAGATCTATAAGCTGATGGATACGCTGAAGCATGAAGGAATCTCCATCCTGATGGTTTCTGAGGAAATGATGGAACTCATCGGAATGGCTGACCGTATCATTACAATGAAAGACGGACGCTTAAACAAAGAATTCACAAGATCTGAGGATCTGAGCGAGGCATCCATAATCAGTGCAATCGTCTAACGGAAGGAGGTGTGACAAAATGCGTGATAAGATTAAAAAGATCATTCCCATTGCGGGACTAGTGATCATATTTCTGATTTTTGCTTTTACGACAGACGGTAAATTCCTTGCCCCCATCAATTTGCAGAACCTGATTATTCAGTCTGCCATTACCATGGTGGCGGCGGTGGGTACAGCGTTTGTAATGGCGCACAACAACCTGGATTTCTCTCTGGGAGGCGCCTGCGCGCTAAGCTGCGTATTGTCCTATCTTATTGCGGGACAGAACCTGGTGTTATTTTTCATCCTGTGTATTGTGCTTGGAATTCTCTGCGGCTTGTTTTCTGCGATGCTCCATATCAAAGGTCAGATACCGGCATTCATGGCAGGAATGTGTCTGATGTTTGCAGGGCGCGGTGTTGCACAGAGTGTGGCAGCCCAGCAGAATATGCTTATGGTAAAAGCGGCATCCTTAAATAATATCTGGTTCTTTCTGGTCGTACTTGTTGTTGTGGCAGTGCTGGGATTTCTGATTTTTAACTATACGAAAATCGGTAAATACCAGAAGCTCATTGGAACGAATCCAAAAGCAGCAGAACTCAGTGGAATCAGTGTAGGAAAGTATAAGACCATAGCATTTGCCATTAGTGGCGCTACGATTGGTATTGCGGCGTGTCTGACCGTGATCCGAAGCGCAGCCATCATCGGAAATACAGGACTTAATCTTGAGACCAACGTTCTCCTGGCATTAAGCCTTGGCGGAATTTCTATTACCGGTGGTTCAGCAACGAAAATGCGTTCGGCAGTAATCGGTACTTTAATTTTCTTTATCCTGAACAATGGACTTACATTATGGGGATTAAACGCGGATTATGTGGATATCGTAAAAGCAGTGTTCTTCTTATTAACGGTAACTATCTCCATCGATCGATCGCAATATGACACCATAGCCTGATCGATGAAGAAAAATTATATTTTAAAAGGAGGGTATATCTATGAAAAGAAACTCACAAAAGCTTAGGAAGCTCATGGCGCTTGTCATGGCTACTGTACTGTGCCTGTTCACGGTAGCGGGATGCGGCGACAGCGGAAACAAAGACACAAATCAGGGCTCATCCGAGAAAACACCCGGCACAGAAAACACCGGCGGTGACAGCAGCAGTTCCGGCAAGAAGAAAATCGGAATGATCTGGTATGGCAACACAGACGCTATGGGTGGAACCTTCTATGCATGGGCAAACCACGCAGCAGAAGTTCTGGATATAGAGCTGGTGTGGAAACTGGGAAGTTACACTACCGCAGATGAGCTGACCGATTGTGAGAACCTGATCAGTGCAGGCTGTGATGGAATTTACTTCATTCCTATGGATACAGCGGCAAACCTTCAGCTTGGCAATGCATGTCAGGATGCAGGCGTTTACTGGTCTATGAGTAACCGGCAGATCGCAGATCCGGATATTCTGGCAACCTGTGAGGCAAACCCGTATTTTGCGGCCCGCATTTATGATAACAGCTATGATATCTGCAAGGAAATGGTAAAGGTTCTGGCAGATCAGGGTATTACGAAGGTATGTATGTTATCCGGCGATCCTACCGATGCTATGATGATGGATCGTAACAAAGGATTTGAAGACGGCTGTAAAGAATATGGTGTTGAGATTCTGGCAACCTCCCAGCTCGTATCCGGTGATGCATCTGCAAATGTGGACAGCGCAAACAATTTCCTGACCCTGTATCCGAATATGGAAGGTATGCTGGTAGCTTCCGGCACAGCAGGTGTGGGCGAAGCCATTATGACCGCTCTGAACGCATCCGGCAGAGAAAAAGGTTCTGTTAAGGTTGCTGCATTCGATACTTTTGAAGGCAACCAGCAGGCATTTGAAGATGGATGGCTGGCAGCAAGCTGCGGCGGTTACACCACAGAGTGTCTGGTTTCTTTCCTGGCATTGGTCAATGCGGTAGAGGGAAATGCTACCAATGACAAGGTAATGGAAATGTCTCTGTCTCCGTTGCTGATTACCAGCGCTGAGGATATGGAAATCTTCTCACAGTATGTGGACAATCCTGAGGTTCAGCTGTACAGCGATGATCTTATTAAGAGTCTGGTAGCGCCTGGCTTAACAGTAGAAGACTATCAGAAGGTTCTGGATAACTGGAGTATGGATTATGTAAAAGAGGCAGTAGGTATCTGATACACAGTAAACAAACGCATTGTTGATCGAGTTTCGAGGTGAGATGAAATGAATAAAATTGGAGAAACCATTAAAAATTATGCTTTGTCGGTGATCGTGCCGGTAGTGATGATCATTTTATTGCTGATCGTTTCGCCTGAAACCCGGTCGGCAAATGCAGTTATCTCTTTGCTCAGGCAGGGGTTTGCGCCCGCTGTCCTGGGCTGGGGAGTACTCTTTAATATGAAGGTTGGTAACTGGGATTTTTCCATTGGTGCAAGGTTTGTACTTGCTACCATCCTGGCAGGAAATCTTGCAATGAGCTATAATCTTGGAATTGTAGGCTTTATGGTTCTTGCTCTGGTGATTTCCGTGATATTAGGGGTTATTGTAGGGTATGCTTATAAGTTACTGAAGATTCCGACTCTGATCGTATCCATCGGTATCTGCCTGATTTTTGAAAGCATTACAAGGATCATATACAACGGTTCAGGCGTACATGTGACCTCAGAGTACATGATACTTGGACAGAGCCCCTATGATCTGATCGCATTCATTATCTGCTTTGCACTGGCAGCGTACATTTACTATAAGAGAAAGCTTGGCTATAATGTCCGGGCAGTGGGTACGAACCCAGTAGTGGCCCAGACAAACGGTATCAATGCAATGAATACCAAGACAAACGCCTTGATCATATCCGGGTTATTCGCAGGCCTATACTGCATCTTGAGCTTAAGCAAGAGCGGTGTGTGCGCAGCGGTATCCGGAACCCTTGGAAGTGCAGCTACCGTGTTTGATGCCATGATGTGTGTATTGATTGGTATGGCTATCTGCGGCAAGGGAAACATCATCTTCTCTCTTTACAGCGGCGCATTGATCTCTCAGGTGCTGAAGATGGGAATGATGGCGATTGGGCTTCCGACTTCATACAACAAGGTAGTGATCGCAATATTTGTTATCTTGTTTATGGTTTCCTCCACAAGAGCGGATGTGTTTGCCAATTTGAAAAGTAAGCTGTTTCATAAAGCAGAAGTAAACTGAAGATAGGAGAGATGGATAGATGAAGGTATTAGCGCTTGATTTTGGCGGCAGCTCCGTAAAATATGGAATTGTGGACGAAAATGCGGTGATTTCCGAGTCCGGTAAGGTTCCCGCCCCGTTAAGCTCCAAAGAGGAATTCCAGGATACGGTGAGCAGCCTGTATGAAAAGTATAAAGATGCGGTAGATGGAATCGGCATCAGCATTCCGGGAAATGTGGACCCGGTAAGCGGAGTTCTGTTTGAAAATGGAGTATATCAGGAATTATACGGCAGCAGTATCATAGAGGTGGTAAAGGAAAAATGCGACGTGCCTGTAGCGGTGGAAAACGACGGAAAATGCGGGGCTTTGTCAGAAGCATGGAAGGGATCTCTGAAGGATTGCAGCGATGGAGCAGTGATCATTCTTGGTTCCGGCATTGCCGGCGGGATCATCAAGGATCACAAGATACATAGCGGAAAATGCTTTAATGCAGGTGAATTTTCCTATCAGATCACAAATCCGGGGGATTACAGTATGATGACCACTGCATTCATGTCGGTGGGCATGCTGGGTGTGACCTATAAGCTCTGCAAAATGAAAAACCTTGATTTTGCCGTTCAGGACGCCAGTTCTATGATGACTTTTCTGGATTCGATGTTTGCGTCCAAGTATCCCGCACCGGAAGGGGAGCCGTTACAGATAAAAGCAGACGGCAAACAGTTCTTCCAGTGGGTAGAGGAAGGCGACGAGAGTGCGAAGCAGGTATATCGGGAGTTTGTGACAGCGCTGGGCGCGTTGGTGGTAAATACACAGATCTGTTATGCCCCGGAGAAGATGGTGATCGGCGGTGGATTAAGCGCAAACGAGCATGTGCTGCCGGATCTGGAAGAGGAGATTGATAAATATTATACCGGTATCGGTCTTGGAGACAAGATGAGAGCGGAGGTTGTCCGCAGCAGTTACCTCGGAGAGTCTAATCTCTTTGGTGCGACCTATAATTACATAATCCGTAATGCCCAGTAAGAAGGACCTTTATGGCAGAGTCCGTATGATGATGCATTATAAGAATTTTGAGAATTTCCAGAAATTCTATGTCAATGTATTTGGCTGGGATATGTTTGAACTTCCGGAAGCAGCCGGAGGAACGGGACGACTGGATGGTGGTGGCGAATGTGTACGACCCCTCTGGAAATGTCCTTGCCCTGGGCAAATGTCCAAGCTCAAGAACCGGAAGCAGGTTACGATAAGGACTGACAGAATAGAAATTGAGAAAGGATGAGATGAAATGGAACAAGAAAAGACTACTTACCCACACCCGAACCGACCGCCGAAGAAGTTTACAGCCAAAAGCCTTCATGGTCGTACCAGGCTTTACATTTTAACTTATAAGGATCTGAAACGGTTCCAGAATTTTTATATCAAGTTATTTGGCTGGGATATGATCGAAATGCCGGAAGCGGCAAGCGGAATCCCGGCAGGGGACGAACATCCGTCTCTGTTGATTGCCACAGGTCCTGCTCAGTATGACTATGAGGGAGTGACTCCGGGACATATGAATATGGCTGCACACTGGGCACAGGGCGAATTGGAAAACCCGGGTCCATGGATGGAAATACATATGGACAGGCCACTGGAGGATACGATTCAGGAGATTATAGATCACGGCGGGAAGCTGATCCTGGATCAGTCAAAATCCGCATTGGCAAAACCGCTGGATGACAGCAAACAGAGTTGGCAGATTCATGCGGTGGTAGAAGATCCTGCAGGTAATTATATCTATCTGTGGAAATGCCCGTCTTCCCGTACCTGGGACGAACTGGAAACGGAATATGACGTTGAGGAAGGAGAGGAAGCATAATGAAGAAGATTTATACTTGTTTTGCCTGTGGATTCCCCATTGCCTTTGAAGAGACAGAGGTTCCCGGCGCGTGTCCTGGCTGCGGAGCTCCCAGAAGTCAGTTCTTAGAGGAACCCTGGTGTGGGAGCATTGAAAAGAGAAGGATTCATGTAGATCCTCCGAAGGTAGACCCGAATCGCGATCCCTTTGATATTTCCTTCCATATTGCCAAGGATTTTGTGGATCAGAAGGGTGAGGGACGTACCAGAAGATGGGTGATGGGTTATAAAAAAGGTCAGGCAGATGAGATACGTTCCTTCTATACCGACGTATTTGGATGGGATATTATCGATACGGAGCACTCTGATGCAGAAAATCCGCTGATGTATTGCGCTACCGGTCCGGGAACGCCTGACTGGGAGCCAAGAGTCTGCTCCTTTGAGTATGGTTATATCAGGCCGGAACCGGAAGATGAGGTACTTCCGGCGCCTACATTCGTGGTAGAGGTAAAAAATATTGAAGAGACATTAAAGCAAGTACCTGAGCTCGGAGGAAAGGTACTGCGGGAGCGTTTCACAGTAGAGGGAAACGATTATGCAGTGATTGAAGATTCTGAGGGCAATGCATTTTATATCTGGGAGATTAAAGATGAGATCCCTGAATATTGCATTCATCCGGTCACAAAAACTGGAGCGCAGTAGCTGTAAGGAGAATGCAGTTCCGGAGCTTTGCACGTCATGTAATTCCTCCAAAGAGAATTATCTGGGAGACGCCTTCTACCGTTACCTGGGAGGAGCCGGAGAGCCAGAATATTTCATTTAGAAATCTGTGATTTGGATATAAGCAGCAAGGAAAAGGGCGTTTGCACTTTACAGTGCAAGAGCCCTTTTCAAATGCAATTTATGCCGCCTTGAAATTTATCTGCTGCGTGATGTCAGACTGTTTTTGCCGAGAGCCCGTCCAATAGTCTCGTCTACCAGAACCCGTTTCACACGTCTGTCTGTAGAGAGAGCCTTGGTCAGCTCCTGCGCAAACTGTTCCGGATCGTTGACTCCGCTCATTTCAATGTGAAATGTGGCACCGTTAAAGACGGCATCGCCGGCTCCCCGGCGCTGAATGTCCTGCGGCACAGGCAGATAGACGTCCTGCAGCGTGGGAATCGGCGGGAGACTGGGGCGCACCGGGTTCTGCTTTGCATACTCCCAGAGACGCTTGGTCATCTCGCTGGTAAATACCATGTCCCCTTTCCCAAGGGGCGTGAGCAATGCGCCGTCTGCCGCCCGGTAGATGAGCTCCCCGCCCTTCTCCTGGGTCCAGGCCAGCCGGTCGTCCGGGATGCCGTTGCTCCCTTCCGCATAACCGTGCAGCTTCATCTGCTCTAACATCCAGGTGTTCTGGGAAGCGGAGCCGGTGTAGGCGCCGGAGCCTCCCATGGC
>JAIEAP010000012.1 GCA_029071325.1 Lachnospiraceae bacterium
TTTAAGTAATTTCGGACGCTGTCTCCCGCAGCGCCCTTCATCTCCGGCATATCTGCCGCCATTCTTAAGCTTCCCTTTAGGCTTTCGATCTGTTCCAGCCAGCTATCCAGCTGGCTGAGCAGACTCTCCCGCACACGGGAGAGCTCTTCGTATTTTATGTGATAACCCATGTTTTTTCTCCCCTAATGTATCAGCTCTGCTTCTGCATCCATCAACGCCTGTTCCATTCCTCTGATCTTGGATATATCAAGCGCCAGTAAGTTCTTATACTGCACCAGCAGGTTTTTGATCTGTAGATATTCCTCTATATAGGCTTCCATTGCGGGCATGCTCCCGCTTAACTCCGGCGTACCCATGGTGATGGCGCTGACCAGTATTCCATTCTTTGCGGTAGACAGCATGGACATTTTTGCCGCAAACATGATATGATCTACCTGAATCATCCTATGCATTCTCCTTCCCTTCTAGTTTATGAGTTTTGTGAACCAGTTCTCCAGGCTGTTTAAGCTGCTGTACAGCCATCCCAGATACTCGTCATTGCTGTTGATCTTGTTTTCCAGCCTTGTGACCTCATCCCGGACTTCATCCAGGCGGTCGTCGATCTGGTCATATATCTGGTCGAATTCTGTTTCCAGTTCCGTGATCTCGGACTGGTATCCCAGGCAGTTATCCCCCCGCCAGTTTACAGGCTCCATATGTTTATCATCGAGACTATCCTGCTGGCTCCCTATCTCATCCCGGATTGCCTCGATCCGGTCTCTTAACCTCTTGAGCGCGTCTACTTTGCTCTGGATACTCGCAGTATCATTCTGTATGACCCCGATCTCATTTTTCTTGTTATTTATCTGGGTCCTGGCGCTGCTGATCTCCGCACTGTTTGTCCTCTTGATGCCGGCAGAGGTACTGACCCTGGAAACACCCCCGGCCATTCCTTTCCCGATCCCACGCTGATCTGCCATGGGCTGCCGCCCCCTTTCTGATCATTTACTATCTTTCTATTTTGCTTCTGCCGGCTGCTCTGCCAGCCTGTTCTTTAACAGCTCCACGTTCCGCATGAGGTTTTCCTGCATCAGGTCTTCCTCTTCATCGGAATATCCCCGGCTGATCACTTTTACGATATCTTTTCCATTGAAATAAAGCATGGTATCTCCGATCACGCCTTCCGGGTAGGTACAGGCCCCATAGTCGAAAAATCTCTGCTCGCCTTTCATGTTGGCAATGGCTCCCCGGGCAAGTATCATCAGCTTCTTGACGCTCCCGTTCAATAACACGATGCTTCCCAACGGCAGGAATTCCTTTTTCTCCCCAGCCATTGCTTCTTCTGTTCTCTTTTCTTCCATAAATAATTATTACTCCTTCCATGTGATCTTTCATATTGCAGCGCCTTCCAGGCCACTGGCTGCAGCCGGCGGCGGACACAATATGACCGCAATGACCTTCTTTGTGATCACTGCTTGTTTTTTTCTTGGTTTCTGGGAAATATACCGAATCAGTTATTATCGAATGATAATAGTAGAATTAAGAAAATGTACTATAATTTTTCATATTCTCCCGTTTCATGTACGCTCCCGCAGCTTCTATGCTGATATAGTTATTATCCATTTCCGCTCTGTAAAAGTCAAGTACCATATGTATTTCTTTGTCCTGTGTTCTGTATTTGTAGACACAATTTTTATAGAATCTTTATTTTTGCCGCGTTGTCTGTGCACGCCGATTATAGTATAATGCTTCCATAATGTTACTATTCACAGCGCATAAGAAATATTAAACAGATTCGTCAAGCTTGCTTGTAAGAAGCTGTTGGATATTTCTTGTGTGGTTGTGAATAGTAACTATAACAGGAAATTTCCGTGGCAAAGGTTCTGCGGTGTAAAGGCGGTGCGAATATGCTTCAAATAAAAGAGATTTATAAAGAGTACAAGACGGGCGGGCTGGTTCAGAAGGCGCTGGACGGCGTGAGCCTGAATCTGCGGGATAATGAGTTTGTGGCGATCTTAGGCCCCAGCGGGTCGGGCAAGACTACGTTGCTCAATATCATCGGGGGGCTTGACCGCTATGACAGCGGAGATCTTGTCATCAACGGGATATCCACGAAGAAATATTCGGACCGGGACTGGGATTCCTACCGGAACCATACCATAGGCTTTGTGTTTCAGAGCTACAATCTCATTCCGCACCAGACCGTGCTGGCAAATGTGGAGCTGGCCCTTACCATATCGGGAATTTCCAGAAGTGAGAGAAAACGCAGGGCAGCGGAGGCGCTGGAGCAGGTGGGGCTGGGCAATCAATTGCACAAGAAGCCCAGTCAGATGTCCGGGGGGCAGATGCAGAGGGTGGCGATCGCCCGCGCCCTGGTGAATAATCCAGATATTCTGCTGGCGGATGAGCCTACCGGCGCTCTGGACACGGACACCAGTGTACAGGTTATGGAGCTTTTAAAGGAAGTGGCGAAGGACCGGCTGGTGGTTATGGTGACCCATAACCCGGAGCTTGCGGATAAGTACGCCACCAGAATCGTAAACTTAAGGGACGGACGGATACAGTCGGATACCGACTGCTTTGAGATGCCGGAGGATGCCCGGGAGGAAGCAAGGCACGAGAACATGGGCAAATCCTCTATGTCTTTTCTCACGGCCCTCTCCTTAAGCTTTCATAATCTGTGGACGAAGAAAGCGAGAACTCTGCTGACAGCCTTTGCTGGCTCCATAGGGATTATCGGAATTGCGTCAATCCTGTCATTGTCTACAGGGGTTAATGATTATATCAAATCCGTGGAAGAGGACACACTTGCCGAGTATCCTCTGCAGATTACGAAAACGGGTCTCAACCTTACCGCTATGATGACCGGCGCTGCGGAAGACAGCGGGGAGGAGCGTGAGTCCGGGGATATTCATGTCATGCAGATGGTCAACAGCATGTTTTCTACGATGGACACCAATGACCTGGAATCCCTGAAGCAGTATCTGGACAACGGAGACAGCGGCATCGAAAAATATACCAGCGCAATAGAATATACTTACAATATATCACCCCAGATATACCGGCAGGACGGGGACAGCATCCGGCAGGTGCATCCCGACCGGTCTTTTGACGCCATGGGGATTGGTTCTGCATCCGCTGCCAACAGCCTTATGTCGTCTCTCATGAGCACGGATGTATTCTATCCCATGCCGGAGAATGCCAGTCTGTACGAAAGCCAGTACGAGGTAAAGGCGGGGCGCTGGCCCGAGAATTACAGGGAATGTGTTCTTGTTTTGACCGCAAGAGGAGGCATGAGTGATTTTCTGCTGTATACGCTGGGACTTCGTGATGCTTTGGAGCTGGATGAAATGATCCGCCAATTTATCAATGAGGAATCGATTGATCTGCCGGATACGACAGACACGTATGATTACAGTGATATTCTTGGGACCTCCTTTAAGCTGGTCAACAGCGCCGATTATTATGCGTATGACAGTGAATATCATACATGGGTAGATAAATCCGGCGATAAGGCATATATGCGCCAATTGGTAAATAACGGTGAGGATGTGACCATTGTAGGTATCGTACAGCCGAAGGAGGGGGCAAATGGCATGGCTCTGTCGCCGGGGATCAATTACCCGGCATCTCTGACGGTGCATGTATCGGAACAGGCAGGCGCAAGTAAAATTGTCCAGGAACAATTGGCAGCTTCTCACAGGGATGTTTTTACCAATGAACCCTTCGGACAGGAGGGGGATCAGAATGCATTTGACATGAGTTCTCTGTTTACCATTGATGAGGATGCATTCGCGGATGCTTTTCAGTTTGATTCCTCCGTCCTTACAGATGGGATGACGGATTCCATGGATCTGTCGGGGGCGTTGGGAGATTCCTCCCAGTCTATGGATCTGTCCGGCAGCATTGATCTTAGCAATATGAATCTGGAGATTCCCAATCTGCCGCCGGTGAATATGGCGGAAATTTTGGGGAATGTGCAGATAACCGTCTCCCAGGAAGGATTCCGCCAGCTGGCGGCCAGTCTGCTGGAAGGATATCAGGAATATGCTGCGCAAAATCCCCAGGCAGATTATTCAAGGCTGGGGGAATATTTTGTGGAATATCTCCAGACAGAAGAGGGGCGGCAGATACTTACCAGACATATCATGCAGATCATTCAGGATAACGGTGATATCACAGTGTCCACGGAGAAGATTGCGGAGTTGATCCGCAGGCTGATGGAGGGCTACATGGACTATGTCACTCAGAACGGATATACCGATCCCGATCAGTTCAGGGATTCTCTGGAAGAGTATCTGCAGACCCCGGAGGCAACAGAGATCATGGAGCAGTGGGCACAGGAGAATCTGGTGATAAGCGGTGATCTGGAGATTTCTTCCGAACAGTTGAATCAACTGGCGGCTGAGCTGATGGAAGGCTACGGACGGTATGCTGCCCAGAATAATCTGCCCGATCCCAGCAAAATGGGCGAGCATGTGCTGGATTATCTGGAGACGGAGGATGCCGCACAGAGGATTGCAGCAGGACTTGGCAATATCGTGGATACGGACAGCCTCACCCAGCAGGTTTCCTCTGCTCTGGAAAATTATATGGGGGAAGTGATGACGTCCTACAGCAGCGTTTTGGCACAGGCGCTTGAGACACAGATCAATGCAGTGGTCCGTCAGATCATGGAGCAGCTTGGCGTGAGTATGCAGAGACAGATGCAGCAGGCGTTCCGCGGGTTTGGAGACCAGATGGAGAATGCCATGCAGATTGACCCGGAAGCGCTGATGGGCGCATTTGAAATGAAGATGAGCGGGGACGAGCTGAAGGAGCTTATGATGTCCATGAATGCGTCTGGGACTGCCACTTATGACAGCAACCTGCAGAAGCTGGGGTATGCAGACTTTGATCAGCCCTCCGGTATCAATATTTATCCCATTGATTTCGAGAGCAAGGAGCATGTAGTACAGATACTGGACGATTATAACAGCCGGATGGAGGCAGCCGGAAAGGAAGAGCAGGTCATCACTTATACGGATATGGTGGGCACGCTGATGTCCTCCGTGACGGATATTATCGATGTGATCAGTTATGTGCTGATTGCCTTTGTGGCAATTTCCCTTGTCGTGTCCTCTATTATGATCGGGGTGATCACTTATATCAGCGTGTTGGAGCGGAAGAAGGAAATCGGCATCCTCCGCGCGATTGGAGCGTCCAAGGGCAATATCTCCCAGGTGTTCAATGCAGAGACCTTTATCATAGGACTATGCGCGGGGCTGATCGGTATTGGTTTTACACTGCTGCTGTTGATTCCCAGCAATATATTGATCCATCATCTTGCCGATACGACGGAGATCAACGCAGTCCTTCCCATAGGCGGTGCGGTGATACTGATCCTGCTTAGCGTGGGACTTACATTGCTGGGCGGGCTGATACCTGCCAGAAAAGCGTCCAAGAGTGATCCGGTAACGGCACTGCGGACAGAATAATGAGGAGACAGAACATGGGAGATTTGGAACGCAGACTGTATGACCTGTCGCAGTCAGACATGTATCCCTTTCATATGCCGGGGCATAAGCGCGCTATGGCGGATAGATTCGCCCCGGAAGACGGGGGAAGTCTCTATAGCTATGATATTACGGAAATCGATGGATTTGATAATCTTCATCACCCGGAGGGACTGTTGTTAGAATTACAGGAGCGGGCGGCTGCGCTGTGGCGGACACGGCGCAGCTTTCTTCTGGTCAACGGCAGCACCTGTGGGCTTCTTGCAGCTATTGGCGCAGTCCTTCCCCGGGGCGGGCATCTGCTGATGGCTCGTAATTGCCATAAGGCGGCGTATCACGGAGCTTATCTTGGAAATCTGCGCATTACCTATCTGTATCCGGCGGCAACCGGCTGCGGGATACAGGGCAGTATCACGCCCAGGCAGGTGGAGGAGGCGCTGGAACGGGAACCGGATATCGGTGCGGTGCTGGTGACATCCCCTACTTATGACGGTGTGGTATCGGATATTGCGGAAATTGCCGGGGCGGCGCATAAGCGGGGCATACCGTTGATCGTCGATGAGGCGCACGGCGCACATCTGGGCTTTCATGGGGCATTTCCTGAGACCGCAGTGCGGTGCGGTGCGGATGTGGTGGTGCAGAGCCTTCACAAGACGCTGCCCGCCCTGACCCAGAGCGCCATCCTGCATCTGTGCTCAGACCGGGTGGATGAGGACAGGCTTGCGTGGCTTCTGACCGTTTATCAGACCAGTTCCCCTTCCTACGTTCTGTTGGTGGGAATGGAGCGGTGCCTGGATATACTGGAAGCGGGGGGGGAGGAACTCTTTGACCGGTATGCCTGCCGTCTTAAGACTTTTTATGAGAGGGCGGACCGGCTACAGCGGCTGCGGGTATGGAGCCGCAGAGAGTTGTCGAAAGAGGAGGCGTTCGGGCTGGATCCCTCGAAGATTCTGATATCGGCGCAGCCGATTGGGCTGACAGGACACGATCTGTATGAACGGTTCCGGAAGTCTTACCGCCTTCAGCCCGAAATGTGCCAGGGCGGCTATGTCCTGATGATGACCGGCATGATGGACACGGATGAGGGCATGGAGCGGCTGTGGCAGGCGTTATTGGAGATGGATGAACAGTGGGCGTCCCAGCAGGCGGTATCCGTACAGTATGCAGACCAGCAGGCGGCAGAGAAGGGCTGTCCGGCAGATTATGTGTCCCTGGTATACGGCAGCCGATCTCAGCAAATGTCCTTGACAGAAGGATTGGAAGCGCCCCGGGAAGAAGTTCCGTTGGAGCAGGCGAAGGGCCGTGTCAGCGGAACCTTTGTCACGCTGTACCCACCGGGCATTCCTCTTGTGGCGCCGGGGGAGGTTATTTCAGAAGAAGTGCTGGAGGCGGTTTCGCTGTGCCGAAAGCTGCAGGGCAGTGTCCACGGAATCTGTCATGGGCAGATAAAAGTTGTCATTTCCTGAAATATACCTTATAATACAAGATACCATCAGGAGGATATTATGGGGAAATTGTATTGTCTCATGGGCAAGAGTTCCACCGGCAAGGATTCCATTTACCGGCTGCTGTTGCAGCAGCAGATGCTCAACCTGGGCACTGTCGTGCCATATACCACCCGCCCGATCCGGGCAGGGGAAACAGAAGGTGAGAATTATCATTTCATTTCGGATGAGGAAATGAAGGATTTGCAGCGGCAGGGGATGGTCATTGAACTGCGGGCGTATCACACGGTTCACGGAATATGGAAATATGCCACGGTGCAGGACGGACGGCTGGATCTGTCCGGAAGGGATTACCTGGTCATCGGTACGCTGGATGCCTATGAACAGATTCGGGAATACTTTGGAAAGAATCGTGTAATTCCGATATATATAGAAGTAGAGGATGGTTTGCGGCTGCAGCGGGCCCTGGAACGGGAACGGCAGCAGGCGGAGCCGAAGTATGAGGAAATGTGCCGGAGATTCCTGGCAGACGCGTCTGATTTTTCAGAAGAACGTATTGCTCATGCAGAAATTACCAGGCGGTTTTCCAATAAAAATCTGCAGGAGACGGTAGAGGAGATCACGGCTTATATGTTATCATGTAACGGATAGGTGATAGAATGGAAATAAGGGTAAACGATACAGCGCCTGTGGGTCAGACAGGGCAGACCAGTAAAGTGGAAAACGGGGATACCGGTTTTAAATTCACGCTGACCAGCGCCATACAGGATGCGGAGCTGCAGCAGAAGTTAAACGGCATGCTGGAGGATATCACGAAACAGGGTAATCTCATTGCCCAGCATATGGATATCCGGGATATGAAGAAATACCGCGGTATGGTGAAGGATTTTCTGAATGAGGTAGTAAACCGCTCCCATAAGTTCTCCAGAGAGAACTTTCTGGATCGGAAAGGACGGCACCGGGTGTACGGGATCATCCGCCTGGTGGATTCCAATCTGGATGAACTGGCGGAGGAGCTGATCAAGGATGAGTCGAATCATCTGAAGATACTGGATAAGATTGGGGAGATTGCAGGACTGCTGCTGGATATCATCACATAGCGCAGGAATGGGAATTAGAAGTTTTCAACCGGAACAACAGCCGTCATACGGCGGAAAGGAGCAGACTATGGCAGGATTTGCAGACATCGTCGGACATGAGCAGATCATACAGCATCTGAAAAATGCCATTCAGACAGATAAGATTTCTCATGCTTATATTTTCAATGGACCGGACCAGTCCGGCAAGAAAACACTGGCGGAAGCATTTGCCATGGCGCTGCAATGTGAGGCGGGCGAAAGCGAGCCGTGCCTTGCGTGCCGTTCCTGTAAACAGGCATTGAACCATAACCAGCCGGATATTATTTATGTGACCCACGAGAAGCCAAACACCGTGTCGGTGGCAGATATCCGCAGCCAGCTGGTCAATGATATTGATGTGAAGCCCTATGGCAGTAAATATAAGGTATACATTGTGGATGAGGCGGAGAAAATGAATCAGCAGGCGCAGAATGCCCTGCTTAAGACCATAGAGGAACCGCCGTCCTATGCGGTGATACTGCTGCTGACTTCCAATGCGGACGCGTTTCTGCCCACGATCCTGTCCCGCTGTGTGACGCTGAATCTGAAGGTCGTAGCGGATGACAAGATCAAGAGCTTTCTGATGGAGCACTGGAAGGTGCCGGATTATCAGGCGGATGTCTGTGTGGCATTTGCCCAGGGAAATGTGGGCAAGGCAATCGCCCTGGCATCCTCTGACAGCTTTGGGGAACTGAAGGCATCGGCGATACAGCTTCTGAAGCGGTGTCATGACATAGAGCTCTATGAGTTTAAGGAAGCCATCAAGCAGATTGGGGAATACAAGCTGCAGATAGAGGATTATCTGGATATCATGATGATCTGGTATCGGGACATACTGGTCTATAAGGCGACTACGGATGTAAACCGGCTGATCTTCAAGGATGAAGTCTATGAGATCAAAAGACAGGCAAGTAAGAGTTCCTACAGCGGCGTGGAGACTGTGTTAGAGAGGCTGGGGCAAGCAAAGCTCCGCCTTCGGGCAAATGTGAATTTTGACCTGGTGATGGAATTGTTACTGCTGACCATAAAGGAGAATTGACATGATAAAAGTAGTAGGAGTACGTTTTCGTTCTACCGGAAAGATTTATTATTTTGCGCCCGGTAAGATGAAGATGCAGGTGGGAACCCACGTGATCGTGGAGACTGCCAGAGGTGTGGAGTACGGCACTGTGCTGGTAGCGCCCAAGGAAGTGGATGAAAGTCAGGTGGTACAGCCGTTAAAGCCGGTCATCCGTGTGGCAACGGAGGAGGATGAGAAGACAGAGGCGAGAAATAAGGCGAAGGAGAAGGATGCATACCGGATCTGCCAGCAGAAAATAGCAGCCCACGAACTGGACATGAAGCTGGTGGAAGCCGAATATACCTTTGATAATAACAAGCTGCTGTTTTATTTTACAGCGGACGGACGTATTGATTTCCGGGAGCTGGTGAAGGATCTGGCGGCGGTATTCCGCACCAGGATCGAGCTGCGGCAGATCGGTGTCCGGGATGAGACTAAGATATTGGGCGGTCTCGGTATCTGCGGAAGAGAGCTGTGCTGTAAGTCTTATCTGTCAGATTTTATTCCGGTTTCCATCAAAATGGCGAAGGAACAGAATCTGTCCTTAAATCCTTCTAAGATTTCCGGCGCCTGTGGACGTCTCATGTGCTGTCTTAAGAATGAGCAGGAGACATATGAATATCTGAACAGCCGCCTGCCGGGTATGGGAGATACGGTAACCACCATAGACGGCTGCAAGGGCGAGGTGCAGAATATCAATGTGCTGCGCCAGCGGGTGAAGGTGCTGGTAGAGGTAGACGGGGAAAAGGAAATCCGGGAGTATAAGGTGGACGAGCTTAAGTTCCGTCCCAGAAGACGCAAGGACCGCAAGGATAAGGGAAAGGCGTCGGCGGAGGAGTTGAAGGAACTGTCCCCGGAGGAATTAAAGGAATTGTCTGCGTTAGAGGACAAGGGAGGCAAGTCGAAGCTCAATGATGCCAAATGATTTGAAGCCGGGAGAGCGTATCGACGAGCTGCACCGCAACGGCTACCGCATCATCCAGGACAGGAACCGGTTCTGCTTCGGTATGGATGCCGTTCTCTTAAGTGGATTCACATATGTGAATCCCGGTGAGAAGGCGCTGGATCTGGGTACGGGAACCGGTATTATTCCCATTCTTCTGGAGGCGAAGACTAGGGGAGAGCATTTTACCGGGCTTGAGATTCAGGAGGACAGCGCAGATATGGCGCGCCGCAGCGTTGCGTTGAACGGGCTGCAGGAGAAGATTGACATTGTGACGGGAGATATCAAGGATGCCTCAGCGATTTTGGGGGCATCTTCTTTTGATGTGGTCACGACAAATCCGCCTTATATGATTGGGCAGCACGGACTTCAGAATGCCGACGAGGCGAAAGCGATTGCCCGCCATGAGATTCTTTGCACCCTTGAGGATGTGGTGCGGGAAAGCGCAAGGCTATTAAAGCCCCAGGGTCATTTCTTCATGGTACACCGTCCCTTCCGCCTGGCGGAGATCATCTGTGTGATGCGCGATCACGGGCTGGAGCCCAAGCGTATGAAGTTTGTGCATCCTTTTGTGGACAGAGAGCCCAATATGGTGTTGGTGGAGGGCGTACGGGGCGGACGTTCCCGCATGACTGTGGAAAAGCCCCTGATCGTATACCGGCAGCAGGGCGTGTACACCGATGAGATATATGACATTTACGGATATTAGGAGGAAGCAGTATGTTCAATGATATAACGATAGGTCCGGTTACCATACATATGTATGGGTTGATGATAGGTGTGGGCTTTCTGATGGCGTATGTGATGAGCTGTTACCGGGGCAAGAAAAGGGGCCTGAGCGAGGATATTTTCTTTGGCATTTTAGTCTGTGCCATTATTGGAGGAATGCTGGGATCGCGTGTGCTGTATTATATAGTAGAGCTGCCCCAGATCATTCAGGACCCTTCTATCCTGTGGGATTTTAAGAACGGCTATGTGGTATACGGCGGAATTATCGGAGGTATTCTGGCCAGCGGTATCTATACGAAAGTAAAGAAAGTCTCATTTTTAGAATATTTTGACGTGGTAATGCCGTCAGTGGCGCTGGCACAGGGATTTGGCAGGCTGGGCTGTTTCTTTGCGGGCTGCTGTTACGGAAGGGAAACGGATGCCTGGTATGGAATCACCTTTACCCATTCTGATTTTGCACCTAACGGTGTGAAGCTGATACCGACGCAGTTGATTTCTTCCGCGGGAGATTTCCTTTTTGCCCTGCTGCTGGTATTATATGCGCGCCGTAAGCCGGAGAGGGGCAGAGTTGGAGCGTTGTATCTGGTATTCTATGGCGTGGGACGGTTTTTGATAGAGTTTTTACGGAATGATTATCGGGGCAGCGTGGGAATATTCTCTACCTCCCAGTTTATTTCCATTGGGATTGTGGCGGTAGGCGTGCTGCTGTATATACTGCTTCCGAAGCTCCATGCTTATTGGTGTGAACGGGAGAAAACGGAAGCTTCATCCGACAGTCAGAAATAGCAGGGGGATTTATGGCAGGAACATTATATTTGTGCGCGACGCCCATTGGAAATCTGGAGGATATTACGCTGCGGGTGCTGCGGGTGCTTAAGGAAGCAGATCTGATCGCGGCGGAGGACACCCGCAATTCCATTAAGCTGTTGAATCATTTTGAGATTCGAACGCCCATGACCAGCTATCACGAGTACAACAAGATAGAAAAGGCATATAAGCTGGTGGAACAGCTTCGCGCCGGGAAAAATATTGCGTTGATCACAGATGCCGGAACGCCGGGCATATCCGACCCCGGTGAAGAGCTGGTAAGAATCTGCCATGAGGAGGGGATACCTGTCACTTCTCTGCCGGGACCGGCGGCATGCATCACAGCCCTTACGATGTCAGGACTTCCTACCAGGCGCTTCGCCTTCGAGGCATTCCTGCCCAGAGACAAGAAGGAGCGGGTCCGGGTGTTAAAGGAACTGCGGGAGGAGACGAGAACCATAATCCTCTATGAAGCGCCGCATCACCTGGTGAAGACCCTTCAGGAGTTATTTGAGGCGTTAGGGAACCGCAGGCTGACCGTCTGCAAGGAGTTGACGAAGCGGCATGAAGATGCGACACAAACGACATTAGAAAATGTCCTAAAGTATTATAAAGACATTGAACCACGGGGAGAATACGTCTTAATACTGGAAGGAAAGACATTCCAGGAAAAGGAACTGGAAGCCAGGATGTCTTGGGAAGAGATGTCTCTCGCCGACCACATGGCTCATTATGAGGCACAGGGCGTGGAGCATAAGGAGGCCATGAGGCTGGTGGCGAAGGACCGGGGGATAAGTAAACGTGAAGTCTATCAGGCTTTGTTAAAGTAATCCGGAAGATACTTTTTGATGATGTCAAAGGGAGCGGGACCGATGGACAGGATTGCGTCGTGGAAGGCGCGGTCACTGTAAGCGTCGTCCCAGGTCTCTTTGGCATATTTTTTTAATTCGAGGAACTCCACATATCCGATGTAGTATTTCAGGTAATGTGCCGGTTCCGACACGATGTAGTCATAGATTTCCCGGATGGTTTCTTCATCACCGAGGCCAAATCCCCGGAAGAAGTTATATAGATCTGATTTTGTCCAGCCCTTGGCATGAATGGACAGATCGGCGGTGGCATAGAGGCTTAAGATGGCGGACTTGTTGTGCATCAGAAGCTCTGCCTGTTGTTCGGGCAGACCGGTGTAGCCGTAGGAGAGCATTTCCACATAGGTTGCCCAGCCTTCCACATAGCCGGGATAATTGAGCAGGTTGCGGACCGGGGAAATCCCGGCGGCGGCAGTCTGTGTCGTCTGATAGAGATGCCCCGGAAAGCCTTCATGGGCAAGGGTTGTAAAAAGGTCTAGGTCATCATAGGCGCTGGCAGGGTTGATGTAGATCATGTTGTGGGACAGGTCATCCATGGGGGCTGTCAGATAGAAAGCGGGCGCCATGGCTTCCTGCATACATTCGTCTACATAGTTGACGGAGAACACGGTAGATACCGGAGGGGAGAACTGATCTGTAATGGCGGCGGTGAGCCGTGTCAGCATTTCCTCCGGTGACGCCCCGCTTAAGGGAAAGTCATCAGCGTTTACGGTAAGATCTGTGCCGTCACTGCTCAGTTCCATAATAGCGGTTATATCCTCTAAGCGCTGCTGTTCCGTCAGCTTAAGCAGTTCATCGATGGAACGGGAGGAGCCGGTGGAGGCATATACCAGCTCCTGATAATATTCACTGCCATTTGGATAATAGCATAATCCCGCATCATTGGTTCCGCTGCCCTTTAATGCGGCAATACAATCGGCAAGCTGCTGATAGGCGGGAAGCACACTGCGCAGGAAAGCGTCCTCATTTTCCTGACAGAAGGCGTCTTTCTCCCCCTGTGATAAATCCGGCAGGTTTTCCAATTTATTACGGAAGGTAGTGATCAGATAATGTTCTTCTGTGGTGTCGGTCAGTGCGGCGATGGAGGCAAGAACCGTGTCTGCCTGGGTATCTGACATAAAAAGCCCTGCGTCTGCTTTTGCTTTCTCATAGGCGCAGATGCCGGCAAAGCAGTCCGGGATCAGCCGCAGAAGTTCCAGGTAGTCGATCACGTCCTGCTGGCGGTAGAAGTGATACTCTGCCAGAAGAACAGGAAGCTGCGCGCAGAAACCGGTGGAGGGACGGAGGATTTCCGGATAGAGGGACAGAGCGTCGTTGTCTTCACTGCCGGCATACTCCTGCAGCAGATCGTAGGTCAGCTGCTGCTGTATGGTCAGTTTGTCATAATCATAAGAGGCAAGCCCGCAGCGGATATTTTCCAGGCGCAGGGCTAGCGCATCCTCTGCCTCGGGGGAATAGTCCGGCAGGCAGATATTATAATCGCTAATATCATAAGAAGCGGGATTGCTGACGGTATAGTGGAGACTGATGGTGTCCTGCACAATCTCATTTCGAAACAGCAGATCTGTGTATTCCTGAAAGGTAATACGATCCAGGGAGGCAGTCTGACTGGCAGGATCGTTTCCTAAGCTGCAGGATGTGAGTGCAAGAGAGGAGCTAACGGAAACGAATGCGCATAGGATCAGAAGAAGCAGTCGTTTCCATATAGCTGTCCGGTGTGTTTGTGAGAATTTCATGGTTAGGCTCCGCAAATTGCTTACCGACATTTTATGAGTGGCGATTGGAAATTATGCTGTGCCGTACATGATTTTGCGATGGGCGGCATAGTATTAAAGAACCAGAACCGTATAGGAGGCTTGGCTTTTGAATTATCTGTGGGGCTTTATGATCCTCATTGGGGTGGTCTATGGAGCGATCAGCGGAAATCTGCCGAATGTGACGCAGGCAGCGATCAATTCGGCGAAGGAGGCGGTGACCCTTGCCATTACTATGACAGGTGTTATGGCATTCTGGATGGGCATCATGAAGATCGCGGAAAACAGCGGGATCATGCAGTCTGCCGTCCGTGGCATGCGGCCTGTTCTTAAGTTCCTGTTTCCGCGGATACCGAAAGAGCATCCCGCCAATCATTACATTGCGGTCAATATGATCGCCAATGTGCTGGGTCTGGGCTGGGCGGCAACCCCTGCCGGGCTTAAGGCTATGCAGGAGCTGTCACACCTGCAGGAGGAGAGAGGACAGCCGAAGCATATTGCCAGCAGGGAAATGTGCATTTTCCTCATTATCAATATTTCCTCGCTGCAGCTGATACCGGTCAGTATTGTGGCGTACCGCAGTCAGTACGGCTCGGTGAACCCTGCGGCGGTCATCGGTCCCGGACTGGCAGCAACCTGTATCAGTACGCTGGCGGCGGTGATATTCTGCAAGGTGATGGATTGGAAGCGGAGGGCGTGAAGCCCTTCGCTTGTTATATTGTTAGCAGTAGCGTATAATACAGACGATAGGACATAATTACTCATATAGGTTCCAGCAGAAAAGGAAGCTGGAAGATAAATAAGTAAAGTGTGGAAAAGGTGATAGCATGTATCGCATTGCAGTAATTGATGATGACGTCCCCATTGGAAATATGGTAGAAGAGGTATTGACCCGGGAGGGCTATGAGGTTCTGCGGGCGTATTCCGGTACGGAAGCGCTGCTGCTGTTAGAGAGACAGCGTCCCGATCTGGTGCTGTTAGACCTGATGCTTCCGGGCCTGTCCGGAGAAGAGGTGCTCCCCCGAATGGAGGGAATCCCGGTGATCGTGGTGAGCGCCAGGGTGGATGTGCAGGACAAAGTAAATCTGCTGATGGATGGCGCGGCAGATTATATCACGAAGCCCTTTGCGGTATCGGAGCTGTTGGCCCGCATCGCAGTGCAGCTCCGGCAGAAGGAGCAGGCAGGAGGAACGCCGAATGCGGAGCAGGGGCGGTTGATCTATGAGGATATGGAGCTGACGGAGTATGACCGCCGGGTAACGGCAGGGGGTGTTTCGGTCCATCTGACCCGGACAGAGTACGCCATCCTTCATCTGCTGATGAAGAATGTCGGACAAGTCATTACCCGGTCCGTGCTTTTGGAGCGTATCAGTGAGGAAACCCCGGATTGTGTGGAAAGCTCTCTGAAGGTCCACATCAGCAATCTACGCAAGAAGCTGCGCACAGCCGGGGGCAGGGAATATATTGAAGCAGTGTGGGGGATTGGTTTTATCCTGCCCCGGGAATCTTAATGCTTTCTTAACGTTTTCCTTAACCGGTTTCTTAACCGGGGTGCGATAGGATAGGGATAAACGAAGGAGGTAATGAGATGGAGTATATTTTAGAGACTGACATGCTGTGCAAGCAATACCGGCACTTTAAAGCGCTGAACGGCATGTGCATGCATGTACCCAAAGGAGCCATTTACGGGCTGGTGGGAAGGAACGGAGCCGGTAAGACCACGCTGATACGTCTGGTCTGCGGGCTGCAAAAGCCCACATCCGGAAGATACAGGCTGTATGGCTGCCCGGATCAGGGGAGTGATATGGCGCATATGCGCAGACGGATGGGGGCGGTAGTAGAGACCCCTTCCATCTATCTGAATATGACGGCAGAAGAGAATATAAGGCAGCAGTACCGGGTATTGGGAATTCCGTCCTGGGATGGGATCCCGGAATTGTTAGAGCTGGTAGGACTTGCGGATACCGGAAAGAAGAAGGCCAAGAATTTTTCTCTGGGAATGAAGCAGAGGCTGGGCATTGCGGTGGCTCTGGCGGGAGATCCTGATTTCCTGATTCTGGATGAACCGGTAAATGGTCTTGACCCACAGGGAATCATTGAGACACGAGAGCTTATTTTGAAACTGAACCGGGAACGGCAGATCACATTTCTGATCTCCAGTCACATCCTGGATGAGCTGTCGCGTCTTGCCACCCATTATGGCTTTGTGGACGCCGGGCATATGGTTCGGGAGATCAGCGCCGAAGAATTGGAGGCGGCATGCCGCAAATGTGTCCGGGTGGAAGTGTCGGATACGAAGGTATTGGCGACGGTTCTGGACAGTATGCAGCTAGACTACCTGATCTGTACGGAGCAGGTAGCTGATATTTACGGGGAGGTCAATGTATCGAAGCTGGTTATGGCACTGGCGGAAAAACATGTGGAGCTGATATCCATGCAGGAACACGATGAGAACCTGGAGGGTTACTTTATTCGTCTGATCGGAGGTGAGCCGCATGCGTAAATTATTGAGAGCAGACTTTGCACGGCTGTTTCGGGATAAATTATTCTATCTGGCAATAGCGGTGTTGGTGGGATTTGAGATCATGGCTATGTCAGAGGGTTACCGCCTGATTCATAAATATCACTATCCCATCACCATGACAGAGTACCTGTTTATTTATTTTCAGATGTTTGGCTTGGTACTCTCTGTGTTTGCCAGCCTCCATATGGGCAGGCAGTACAGTGACGGAACCATACGCAATAAGCTGGTGGTAGGGCATCGCAGATACGCAGTCTATCTTGCAGAACTTATCACCATGGTAGTGGCAGCAGTCATCATGCACGCAGTTACCTTCCTGACAGGGTATGTCATAGGCGGTCTGTTTCTGGGGGGATTTCCCGAGAATGCTTCTCTGTGGATCTGGCCATTGATCTGTGGGGTATTTACTACAATCAGCTATGCCGCCATATTTACGCTGATCGGGATGCTCTGTTCCCAAAAGGCAGTTACGGCAGTCATCAGTATTCTGGCCTCATTTTTCCTGCTGCTTGGCGCCTCCTATTTAAACAATGCGCTGTCGCAGCCGGAAATGATCCCGGAGTATGAATTTGTCGTTGGTGAATTCTCTACGGAGGAAGATGTAGAGGAAATGATGCATTATGACAAAATGAGCAAAAATCCGAGCTATCTGGGAGAAGGCTTCAAGCGGGATTGCTACCAGTTCCTTTTTGACGCACTTCCGGGAGGACAGAGCTATCGCATCGCGTCTCTGGAGGTGGAGAAACCTGAACTTTATGCAGGGTATTCTGTTATGATCGCAATAATGACCGGGGGAGCGGGTTGTATTGCATTTCGGAGAAAGGATATACAATAGAAGTAACGATATGGAAATCTGGCTGATCCTGTTGCTGGCGGTGTGTGTGGCGGTCATTCTGATCCTGTTTGGGAAGATTGCCGCACTCCATGGAGCATTAGAAGAAATGAACAGAGATTTTGCACGGCAGTTGTCGGAGGATACCAATGTGGGTATCGACTTGAGTACCGGAGACCGCCATGCCAGACGCTTAGCTGCCGAGATAAACCGGCAGCTAAAGCTGCTTCGGCAGGAACGTTTGAAATATGCAAGGGGCGATCAGGAGCTGAAAACGGCGATCACCAATATTTCCCATGATCTGAGGACGCCGCTGACAGCCATCAGCGGATATCTGGAGCTGACATGGCAGGAGGATATTACAGAGCAGACCAGACGTTATCTTGAGATCATCAGCGGCAGGGTGGCAGTGATGCGGGAACTGACGGAAGAGCTGTTCCGCTATTCCGTGATTCTCTCGGAGGAGATCTACGGGTCTTCCGAGCGGATATCCCTGCAGGCAGCGGTGGAAGAGTGCATGGCGGCTTATTACGGAGCTTTTGTGCAGGCTGGTATTACCCCGGATATCCGTCTGCCGGAGCGCATGGTGTATGTAAATGTGAATCGGAAGGGCCTGTCACGGGTGTTGTCCAACATTGCCGCCAATGCTATCAAATACAGTGACGGGGATTTCCGACTGACGTTGCAGGAAAATGGCGAGATCCACTGCAGCAACCGGGCGGCAAAGCTGGATGCGGTGAAGGTGGAGCATCTGTTTGACCGGTTCTATACGGTGGAGAATGCAAGTAACTCTACGGGACTGGGACTTGCTATTGCCAGAACACTGATGGAGCAGATGCAGGGAACCATTCATGCAGAATATATAGAAGAAAGTCTGCATATTACGCTGCGTTTTCCCATAGAATAGAGTAACGGACTGCCGGAGGGCTTCGGTATGCAGATAATGCAGTTTCTCTCCAATGCAATCATTCCATTGCTGGTGTTCTATATTGTAGGCTTTGGACTGCTGATGAAGCAGAATGTCTATGATGATTTCTTAAAAGGCGCCAAAGAGGGGATGCATACGGTGCTTGGTATCCTGCCTACGCTGATCGGGCTGATGGTGGCGGTGGGAATCCTTCGGGCATCGGGCTTTTTGGAGCTGCTTTCCACGACTCTTATGAGCTGGACGCAGAAGATAGGCGTGCCTTCGGAGCTGATGCCGCTTGCCATTGTCAAAATGTTCTCTTCCTCGGCGGCAACAGGTCTTCTGGTGGATATATACAAGGAATATGGCTGTGACTCCAGCCTGGGCATGATGGCATCCATCTTGCTCAGCAGCACGGAGACCATTTTCTATACCATGTCCATTTATTTTATGTCTGTGGGCGTGAAGAAGACGAGATTTACCCTGGCGGGAGCCCTGGTTGCAACGGTAGCGGGCATTATCGCAAGCATCTGGCTTGCCGGGATTTGACATTTGCAGAAGAAAGGTCTATAATAGCATTTACAGATAACATCGCGGGATGGAGCAGTCTGGAAGCTCGTCGGGCTCATAACCCGAAGGTCACAGGTTCAAATCCTGTTCCCGCAACTCTACAAAGGCATTGCCGTAAGTGTGTTGGCACTTACGGCAGTTTTTGTATACTTTCTTAAAATTTGGATTGTGCGGTCTGTGGATTGAAGATATAATAAGGATAGTGCAGTAGTTTATGGACCGACATTATATTATATACAGGAGTATGATCATGGATGAATTCAAACGGAATACACAGACAGAGACAGATGAGACTGCCTCGGTAAAGAAGGGCAGAAAATCCGGAAGCCGATCCCAGGCAGAGAGAAAGGACATGGTTTACCGCATTATATTTTTTGTGGCGTTGGCGGTATTTATTTTTGCGGCGGTGCGGCTGATACAGTATGGTATCATATACTGGAAAGGCAGCCACGAATATAACGGGCTGCAGAAATACACGACTTGGACAACACCGGATGCGGCGGACGGTATCGGTACAGAGGCAGCGGAAGAGTTTACCGTGGATTTTGCAGGGCTGAAGGCTCTGAATCCCGACTGCATCGGCTGGATACGTTTTGAAAATATTGATATCAGCTATCCTATCATGCAGGGGGAGGATAATGATTACTACCTGCATCATACTTTTGAGGGGCAGGAGATTACCGCGGCAAGCATTTTTATGGATTGCACCAATACGCCGGACTTTACAGATGAGAATACCTTTATCTATGGTCACAATATGAGAGATAAGACCATGTTTGGCAAACTGAACAATTATGAAGATGAGGATTATTATAAGGAGAATCCCTGCTTCTATATTTATACACCGAAATATGTGTACCGGTATGATATCTTTGCATGTTATCTGGCGGACGTGGAAGCAGAGCAGGATTCCTTTTATACAAGGTTTGCTTCCGGGGAGGAGTTTCAGCACTTTATTGACAATGTAAAAGAGCGCTCCGAATATGATACCGGTGTGACGGTGACAAATGAAGATCATGTCATCACGTTGATGACTTGTAACCCGGCGGGTTATGATTACCGTTTCCTGATACACGCGGTTCAGGCGGAGGCGGTTCCGGTAGAGTAACAGTTCAGGCAGGAGGTATGGATATGTTTAAGACAGAAAAATTGGTACAGTGGGTGCAGGATTCCCACAATATCGTGTTTTTTGGGGGTGCGGGCGTGTCTACGGAGAGCGGCATTCCCGATTTCCGCAGTGTGGACGGTCTGTATAACCAGAAATACGAATATCCTCCCGAGACGATATTGAGTCATAGCTTTTATATGAGCAATACAGAGGAATTCTACCGTTTTTACAGAGAGAAGATGCTGTGCCTGGATGCAAAACCCAATCAGGCGCACAAGAAGCTGGCGCAATTGGAGGAGCAGGGAAAGCTAGCGGCAGTGATCACTCAGAATATTGACGGACTTCACCAGGCAGCAGGCAGCAGGAACGTGCTGGAGCTGCACGGGAGCGTGCACCGCAATTACTGTCAGCACTGCGGAAAGCTATTTGATGCGAAATACGTTCTGGACAGCCAGGATATCCCGGTGTGTGATGCGTGCGGCGGGAAGATTAAGCCAGATGTAGTGTTGTATGAGGAGGGGCTGAACCGGAAGACCCTAACCGATGCGATTCATTTTATCAGCACTGCGGATATGCTTATTGTAGGCGGGACGTCTCTGGCAGTGTACCCGGCTGCAGGGCTGATCGATTATTATCAGGGTCAAAAGCTTGTCCTTATCAATAAATCTACGACGCCTATGGATGGACATGCAGATCTGCTGATACAGGGCAGCATTGGAGAGGTATTGTCTCTGATTCCATAAGCAGAAAGGGAGGGTTCATGTCTATTCAAACATATCAATATGAGGTAGGAGACATAGTGAAGCTCAAGAAGCAGCATCCGTGCGGCAGCCAGGAGTGGGAGATACTCAGGGTGGGCGCGGATTTCCGCCTGAAGTGCTTAGGCTGCGGTCATCAGGTCATGCTGGCGCGGAAGCTGGTGGAGAAAAATACACGGGGGCTGCGGAAGAAAAGTACAACATAGTTGTAGATGTAGACGTTACATGATCGGGTCTGACAATTCAGCTAATGGCAAATGTTTTTAAAGATACCTTTTAGTAGGAGGGATGAGAGTTATGTTTTGGTCATTCAAGACACTATATTTGGGCAACTCTCTATCAGAAGCCAATCGTATTCGGGACATACTTGTCGCAGAAAAAATGAGATATAAACGGAAAGTCATCGATCATTCTAATGAATGGACCGGACATAATACCGTGCGGGGCATGGGTGGCAACAATTTTATGAAAGAGGCAGATAGAATACAATACGAGATATTAGTGAAACAAAAAGATTATGAAAAGGCAATTTATCTGATTAGGAAGTAGAACGAACGATAAGAATGTTTAAAGAAAATACTTGCACGAATGAAGAATCTGTGCTATCATATAGGCTCGTGATATGTAAAATTCCTTGCTTTCCGCAGAAGCGGGAGGCCAGAGACCAAAAGGAGGTAAATCTAGCATGAACAAATATGAATTAGCACTTGTTGTGAATGCCAAGATCGAAGACGATGTCAGAACTGCTACAGTTGAGAAGGCAAAAGAGTATGTTACTCGTGCAGGCGGAACTGTAACAGAAGTAGAAGAGTGGGGTAAGAAGAGATTAGCTTACGACATTCAGAAGATGAGCGACGGCTTCTACTATTTCATCCAGTTCGAGGCAGAAGCAGCTGCTCCGGCAGAGATAGAGCAGAACGTTCGTATTATGGACAACGTACTTCGTTTCTTATGCGTTAGAAAAGACGAGGCATAGATAAGGAGAAGGAGATAGTGGTATGAATAAAGTAATACTGATGGGACGTTTGACGAGAGATCCGGAAGTTCGTTACTCCAGCGGGGATAACCAGATGGCGATTGCCAGATATACGATTGCGGTGGACCGCAGGGGCAGACGCGAAGGAAATGACGGACAGACTGCTGATTTTATCAACTGTGTTGCTTTCGGCAGGGCAGGAGAATTTGCGGAGAAGTATTTCCATAAAGGAATCAAGATAGCGATCACCGGCCGCATTCAGACCGGAAGCTATACCAATAAGGACGGTCAGAAAGTATATACCACTGATGTTGTAGTTGAAGATCAGGAGTTTGCAGAGAGTAAAGCGGCTTCTGAAAATGCAGGGGCAGGTTTTGCACCTGTGGACAGACCTTCACCGAGCAGTGCAGGAGATGGATTCATGAACATCCCTGACGGCATTGATGAGGAGTTACCATTTAACTAAATCAATAGGAGGTAAACACAATGGCTTTCAATAAGACAGACAGAGATGGCGCACCCGCAAGAAGAAGGGGCGGCATGCACAGAAGAAAGAAAGTATGTGTATTCTGCGGCAAAGATAATGTGATTGATTACAAAGACGTGAATAAGTTAAAGAAATATATTTCTGAGAGGGGCAAGATTCTTCCCAGAAGGATTACCGGCAACTGCGCAAAGCACCAGAGAGCGCTTACCGCTGCAATCAAGAGAGCACGTCATATCGCAATTATGCCGTACGTACAGGACTAAGATCGTTTATTTTTAAGAACTACAACAATTGAAAAAGGTTGTTGGTACAAAATTTGGTACAAATTTAATAAAATTGACACCCGCTATTATAAGGATAGCGGGTGTTTTTTAGTAGATGGCAATGACTGGAAAAGTTTTTGCCACCTTTTGTTTGGAAAAATATAAGGAAAAAGACAATGTAATTACAAGATGATTTAGCATTAAAAATTGTGTATAGTAAAAAAGCTTACATACAAAGGAGGTGGAACGAAATTGTAATATTGATTTCCCAATATACAATCGTAAGTAATTACATAAATAGAGAAGAATAAGGAGAAAAAATATGGATATAGAAGCGGGAATATTTATAATTTATATGGTATTAGGTTATTGGGCAACAGGAAGAACAATATATAGAAATAAAATATTGATTGGAACAGGGCAGGCAATATTTATGCAAAGATTAATAATGGGAGTTCTTTTAGGGTGGATATTGATTCCTATAGCTCTCTTAGTAGCAATTTTTGGCAGAAAGGAAGAGTAAGAACTAACAGCATATAAATAATGAAAAAGCCAATAACAAAGGTTATGGCTTTTTTATTTGGAAAAGTACAAGGAAAAAAACAATGCTAATCCAAAATGATTTAACAGTGAGATTCATATATAGTATAACCATAATACGCGGGAAGGAGGGGTTATATTTGATAATAGAAAATAAAGAGGGATTAGCGGATATATATAGTCAATTAGCTGATATTGTGGGTGTGGAGAATACAGTAATGTTGTATGAAAACCTAAAAGGACAGCAAATAACATTTCCAATGCGATTATATAAGACAGATTATATAGCAGAAAAGGTAAAGAAAAGATATAATGGAAGAAATTTAAAGGAGTTGGCAAAAGAATATGATTATTCAGAAAGACATTTAAGGAGTTTTTTGAAGGATGATATAAGGTATGAAAAGAGGAATGAGGCGGATTTAAATAGAAAATGAAAGTAAATGTTCAAAATTTTAATTACATATTATAGATGTGAAGTTATTGAATCAGCCAGTGAAGAAAGTTCTTTGCTGGCTTTTAAAATATAGGAGGTGAAATGGAAAGTAATATAAAGGTGATTCAGCAGATAATGGGACACAGTCGGATAGATACCACACTGAATGTATATACCCATGTTACAAAAGAAGCTAAGAAGAAAACGATGGATAATCTAAATGGAAAAATAAAGAGTTCCTAATAATTTTGGTACAACTATTGGTACAAAATAAAAAGATGAAGATATATTAAGATAAGTAAGGATAAAAGAAAAAAAGAGCAAAAGGATAGGATTTAGGGGAAGATAAAGAAGGAAGAAAATACACAAAAATTAGTGGAAGCATATCGCAATTATGCCGTATGTACAGGACTAAGATCCGGTACAGGGATTACAATACTATGAATACAGACAGATCGATCATTTATATATGACCGATCTGTTTTTTCGTATTTTTCGGGAGAATATAGTGGCAAGTTGCATAAAATATAGCAAGTAAATTCCGGGAATTTCGGTAAGCACAATAGTAATTTTTGTGTTATACTATTTTTCGACGGTGTTGACCGCAGATTAAATGAAAAAGAAGGAGATAGGAAAATGAGAAAATTAGGGAAAACATTAATTGCTGGATTACTGTCTGCTGTAATGACGGTATCTATGGCAGCATGTGGCTCAGGGTTTGATGCAGCTGCTTATGTGGATTCATGTCTGGATCTTCTGACCAAAGGTGAGACTGCAGAGTATATGAAGATGACGAATCGTACAGAGGAGCAGGCAACCGCTGATTACGAAGGCAACATTGACAACATGGTAAATATGATGGGCGGTATGGGCTTATCTGATGAATTGCTGGAAGGTTACAGACAGATGTACAAGGATCTGTATTCCAAGGCAAAATACGAAGTAAAAGATGCTAAGAAGATGGACGGTCAGGATGGTTATGTAGTAACTGTTGAGATTCAGCAGATGACAGGAATCTTTACCGGGCTGACAGACGAGCTGCAGGCAGATTTTGCTGCACAGGCAACTGAGGAAATGTCTCAGACCGAACAGGTTGAGCTGATGTATCAGTTGATGCTGGATAAGCTGAATGCAAGACTGGCAAACGTAGAGTACAAAGATGCACAGACTCTTGAGATCGAAGTAGTTGGCGAGAACAATGTATATGGAATCACAGCGGAAGGTTACGCTCTGATCGACGATGCATTGTTAGATACCGATAACTAATCGATAGATACATAACAAAAAGAAATACCCGTGAGGGAGTAGTTCGCGTGAAAGCGTGGTTTGTCAACAACCTCGGTCATTGACCTGGCAAACCTTAATGAATGAGACTCATGTATGCATACCCGAATAAGTGGGAAATGTATACATGAGTCTTTTATATGTAGGAGAAAAAGATATGGCTATGTTTATTACCTTGCTATTGATGGGAGTCGGTCTGGCGATGGATGCATTTGCGGTATCCATCTGCAAGGGGCTTGCCATGCGGAAGGTCAACAAGAAGCAGTGTTTTGTCATTGCTTTCTTTTTCGGGGGTTTTCAGGCATTGATGCCTGCGATCGGATGGTTGTTAGGCAGCCGGTTTGAGCGGTATATTGTCAGCGTGGATCACTGGATCGCATTTATCCTGCTGGGCTTTATCGGAGGTAAAATGATATGGGAGGCGGCCCGGGAAAAGGAAGACCAGGATATTGTGGAGCAGCTGGACGCACCGTTAAATATCAAAGAGCTTCTTGTGATGGCTCTTGCTACCAGTATTGATGCGCTGGCAGTAGGTATCACCTTTGCATTCCTGGGAACACCGATTTTGGAAGCAAGCCTTATCATTGGAATTACGACATTTATTATCTGTGTGATCGGTGTGTATGTGGGTAATTTTTTCGGCAGTAAGTATAAGCGCAAGGCATCTTTTGCAGGAGGAATGATTTTGGTATTGCTGGGAATAAAAATATTATGGGAGCATTTGGGAATATTTCCCTTTTCATAAGGAGGATACTATGACAGGAATATGGATGTATGTGTGGCTGATTGTGGGATTCGTGCTGTTGGTGAAGGGAGCGGACTTTTTCGTGGAGGGAAGCTCCAGCGTTGCCAGGCGCCTGCGGGTTCCGTCCCTGATCATTGGGCTGACCATTGTTTCTATGGGGACATCTCTTCCGGAAGCGGCGGTCAGTATAGCAGCTTCCGTGACTGGGAACAATGCAATGGCAGTCAGCAATGTAGTCGGTTCCAATATTTTTAATCTGATGGTGGTATGCGGCGCGTGCGCTTTGTTTGCGCCGTTGGCAGTGAAAGCAGACACCCTGAAGAAGGAGTTTCCGTTCTCGATCTTGATCACCGTGCTGTTACTGGGACTGGGATACTGGGGCATGGCGGTAGGCAGGATAGACGGAATTGTGTTTTTGATTTTGTTTATTGCGTTTCTGGTCTGGATGGTGCGGTCTGCATTGGCAGCCCGCAAGGCAGGTGTTGTCCGGGCAGAGGAGGAAGATGAGGAGAGCGGCAGGGCTCTGCTTCCGGTATGGCGCTGTGTGATCTATATTGTGGGCGGTGCGGCGGCCATCGCCTTGGGCGGTAATCTGGTGGTGGAATCGGCGTCTGCCATTGCAACACAATTTGGTTTAGATGATAATCTTATCGGTCTAACTATTGTGGCGTTGGGAACTTCCCTGCCGGAGTTAGTGACCTCTCTGGTGGCAGCCCGCAAGCAGGAAGTAGATATGGCGCTGGGAAATGTGATAGGCTCCAATATTTTCAATATTTTGTTTGTACTGGGAATGGCGGCATCCATCAGCCCAGTCGCATTTGTGATGGAAAATGTCATCGATATTGCACTGCTGTTGGCGATGAGCTTTCTGGTATATGCCTTTGCCTGGCACAAGAAGAGCATCAACCGCTGGGAAGGTGCGCTTATGCTTCTTATCTATGGAGGATATATGGCTTATATCTGTACGCGGTAGGCGTTCGGTAGAGTATGGATGCTAAATTATGGAAAAATAAGGGGCACATTATTTTGATTTTTGTGTTATACTGTTTTTCGGCGGTTTAACCGCAGGATAAGATGAAAATGAGGAGACGGGACGATGAAAAAAGTAAGAAGAACAGTAGTTGCTGGATTGTTGTCTGCCGCTATGATGGTATCTATGGCAGCATGCGGCACCGAGTTTGATGCGGCAGAATATGTGAAGACATGTCTGGAGCTTCGAACCAGCGGAGAGACAACAGAATCCACCAAGACAGAGGGTCGTACGGAGGAGCAGGCAACGGCTGATTATGAAAGCAGTCTGAATGAAATAATGGCTGAACTGGCTGTGTTTGATCTGTCTGAGGAGTTGTCGGATGGTTACCGGCAGATGCTTAAGGATCTTTACTCCAAGGTGAAATACGAAGTAAAAGATGCGAAGAAGATGGACGATGGGGACGGTTATATGGTAACCGTTGAGATTCAGGATGTGACGTATATTTTCGATGGATTATGCGATGCGGTGAAGGATGCCTTTGACGGACAGGAAACCGGTCAGTTGTCGGAACAGGAGAGATACGAACTGGCGTTTCGGTTATTGCTGGATCAAATGAACGAAAGATTGGCAAAGGTTTCCTATAAAGATACCAGGACACTGGAAATCGAAGTAACTAGTGAAAATAGCGAGTATGGGATTTCGGAGAAAGGTTATTCCATGCTGGAGGATGTGCTGCAGGAGACCTCTGAGCAATTACTGTCTGTTGTCACGGAGGTATCAACGATAGCAGGTGACATTGGTTTTGATGCAGCTGCTTATGTGGATGCATGTCTGGATCTACTGACCAAAGGTGAGATCGCGGCGTATACGAAGGTAGCGGATTGTACCGAGGAGCAGGCAACTGCTGTTTATGATGGAAATATTGAAAGCATGGTAGATATGATGGACGGTATGGGCTTATCGGATGAATTGTTGGATGGATACAGACAATTTTATAAGGATCTGTATTCCAAAGCAAAATATGAAGTAACAGACGCTAAGAAAATGGACGACAAGGATGACTATGTGGTAATGGTTGAAATCTGGCCGATGACCGGAATCTTTAACGGGCTGACAGATGAACTGGCAACAGCTTTTACAGAGCAGGCAACTGTGGATATGACAATGGACAGCAGTATGAATTTGATGTATCAGCTGATGTTGGATAAGCTGAATGAAAGACTGGCAAACGTAGGATACAAGGATGCGCAGACCCTTGAAATTGAAGTGGTCGGCGGGAACAATACATACGAAATCACAGCGGAGGGATACGCTCTGATTGACGATGCACTGTTAGATGTTGAAAATTAAGATAAAATAAAAGAAGGGACTCATGGATGCATATCCGGCTTGGACGGATGGTATCCATGAGTCTTTTTGTCTGTAAAATAGTTGACAAAAAATTAAGAAAAACTTAAAGAATGTCGAATTATGTGGTATAATGTAGCAAAAGCAAACGATTGAAAGGAGAAGGAACATGCAATTCGTCGCAATTTTTTTACCGGGATTTCTTGCATGCCGATTTCAGGAAAAACTAGAGAAGGCAGTATATGGAGGAAGTGAGTTGGTGAAGGTGTGGGGACTGTATACATTTTTTATCAATCTGTTTGCAGTCACGATTTACCAATACATTCTGAAAACGCCCAACAGCATCAATGAGAACTTTGGAGACAATGTCTTTTTGATACATTATATGATATTAAATGTTATCCTGGCAGTTCTCCTGCCGTTTTTCCGGGCAGCGGTAAATCCTTTTATGTCACTGAAGCTGGAGTGGAAATCGGCGAAGGGAGCAAATGAGCATGAAGATGATCAGGAAACAAAAGAGTAAGAAGCTCCACTGGTTTTCCGTATGGATAGGAACCTTGCTGTTTGCAGTGGCAGCCGCAGTGATCGCCGGCGTATACTGGGCATGGGGACAGTTTGGAGAGTTAGATTTATCGAAGATCATCTTCCATCTGAGGGAATCCACGGAGGGAACGAATTGGGATGCGTTTACGGAAGGTTTTGTGTGGGCGGCAGTTGCAGCGTCTGTGTGTGCCGGTATTAATTTGCTGCTGCAGCGCCTGTTAAATAAGCAGGGTACGCTGCAGATACAGGTGCATAGGTGGAAGCTGCGGTTTCATCTTGACACGTTTTCCCGGCATTACATATGGTATTCTGCGGCGGCAGTGATATTGTCAATAGTGCTGGCATTATCTTATGTGGGAGTGCCCACATACGCCAGGAACAGACTGAATAAGACAACGATTTATGAGGATTACTATGTAGATCCCGTAACCGCCAATGTTACGTTTCCGGAAAAAAAGAGGAATCTGATTTATATTTATATGGAATCCATGGAGACAACATTTATGTCTGCCGAGCATGGAGGCGCGGAGTACGGTGAGTTCATCCCGGAGCTGTATCAGATGCAGATGGACAATACGAATTTTGCGGAGCCGGGGCATATCAATGGCGCATATTCTACATATGGAACTACATGGACCATGGGCGGGCTGGTGGCGCAGACCTGTGGAGTCCCTTTGAATTTGCCGTTGGATGGAAATGAGCTGGGATATCACATAGAGCTGCTGTCTGGCGCAGGCTCTATCGGGCAGGTTCTGGATGCCGAAGGATACCGGCAGGAGTTCCTGATGGGTTCTGCCGGCGGGTTTGGCGGACGCGATTCCTTTTTTGTCAGACACGGTAATTATGCCATTAAGGATTACTATTATGCCGTTGACCAGGAATGGATTGATCCTGACTATTTTGTCTGGTGGGGTTATGAGGATCAGAAACTGTATGAATATGCCAGAAATGAACTGCTGGAGCTGGCGGAGAGCGGAGAGCCGTTTAATCTCACGATGCTGACGGTGGACACGCATTTTGTAGGGGGCTATACCTGTGAAATATGCAAAGATGAATTCGGTGACGATTCATATGCCAATGCCATTGCCTGCGGCAGCCGTCAGGTATCGGAGTTTGTGGAATGGGTGAAGCAGCAGGATTTTTATGATAATACTACTATTATTATCTGCGGCGATCATCCTACCATGGATGAGGCATATATGCAGGTGTCTGTAGGAGATGATCTGAGGGATTATCCGCGCAGGGCGTATACCGTCATCATCAATGGAGCCCGGGAATACGAACTGGGTTATGACCGGGTATTTACTACCATGGATATGTGTCCTACCACACTGGCAAGCCTGGGGGCAGTAATAGAAGGGGACCGGCTGGGGCTGGGAACGGATCTGTACAGCACGACGCCGACCCTGGCAGAACTGATGGGATTGGAGCAACTGGATCAGGAGCTGGCACGGACCTCGAAATATTATGAGGACTACATATTTTACAATGACCGTAGGAAGTAAGGAAGTAATTATACAGGAAAACAAGGGCGCATGATTTGTATGCGCCCTTGTTGTGACAAAGGGGAACGAAAAATATGGATGACTTAATTTTTGTAGAAAGATATGATATAATATCATAAAATGTGGAAAAATATGGATGGAGGGAGAAAAGAGTAAATGGCACAGATAGCAGAAATTATCAAATATGAAGGTGATAACAGCACCTTTATATGGAAGCATCCATGTGAAGATTTTAACAGTCTGACGCAGTTGATTGTTCATGAGACACAGGAAGCAATCTTTTTTATGAATGGGCAGGCACTTGATTTATTTGGTGCGGGAAGATATACTCTGGAAACGGAAAATATTCCGAAGCTGGGAAAACTGCTGAATCGTTCGACAGGAGACAAGACGCCTTTTCATTGTGAGGTATATTTTGTTAATAAAACAGAACAGATGGCAATTAAGTGGGGAACAGATTCTCAGGTGCAGTATATGGAGCCAACCTACGGTTTTCCGATTTCAATCGGTGCGTCCGGAGAAATGAGTCTGCGGGCAGAGGACAGCAGAAAATTACTCCTAAAGCTTGTCGGGACAGAAAATAATCTAAGTCAGCAAAAACTTACCGCCTTTTTCCGGGCTTTTTTGATGACAAAGGTAAAAACCTATATCGCACAGACCATCAAGGCAAATTCTATTAATATATTTGAGATTGATGAAAACCTTACCACCTTTTCGGAAAACCTTCATGCGCTGTTGATTCCTGATTTTGCAGATTACGGCATAGCGCTTGACCGGTTCTTTGTTACCACTGTGGTCAAACCGGACGGAGATCCGTCTTATGAGAAATTTAAAGAATTGCATTTCCGTCAATATGCAGATATTGCCGATGCAAAGCTCCGCCAGCAGACGGAAATTATCCATGCTCAGACGGAAGCTCAAAAAATAGTGATCGAATCACAGGCGCAAGCGACGAAGCGGGCACAGGAAGGTTATACCTATCAGCAGGAACGCAGCTTTGACGTTGCGGCTGAGGTTGCCCGTAATGAGGCGGTGGGTCAGTATACCAACATGGGTGTTGGCCTTGGAACGATGGTTGGCGTTGGAGGAATGGTCGGTGAGTTTGTGGGCAGCAACGTTAGTAACGCTATTCATTCATCTGCTGATCTGAATGCGGCGAGTGTAAATAAATGCGCGAAATGCAATGCCCCGCTTCCTGCTCACGCAAAGTTTTGCATGCAGTGCGGTGAAAGAGTTGTAAATATAGATGACGGAACTGTCATTTGTCCGAAGTGTGGGAACAAGATTTTAAACGGAGCAAAATTTTGCCCGGAATGCGGTGAGAAGCTTTAATTGGAGGATAAGAGAATGAGAAATAAATTTAAATATTACATAGCAGCGTGGGCGATCCTGTTTGTGATCTTTCATGTCATTGTTTTTGTGACCCCAAATAGAACGTTGGAATGGAATAGGGACGGAAGTGTATTTTGGATCAGTTATATTTTTATCACTGTTGCATTTGTCGGACAGCTTGTCTGTGCATACTTCGCATGGAAAGAGGACAGCAGCAAGAAACTGTTTCTGAAGCTTCCGTTGATCACCATCAGCGGAACTGCACTGGTAGTGTCCATTATAGTTGGTACAGTCTGTATGATCATTCCGGGACTGCCGGCATGGGTAGGGGTAATCTGCTGTGTATTAATTCTCGGGTTTCAGGCTGTTGCTGTTATAAAAGCGGCGGCTGCAGCGGATATAGTTTCTGATATGGATGAAGCACTGGCACAAAAAACCTTCTTTATAAAATCGCTTACTCTGAAGGCGGAGGATCTTATGAAAAGAGCCAATACTGAGGAAACAAAAGCCGTCTGTAAAAGGGTGTATGAAGTCATCCGTTATAGCGATCCCATGAGTAATCCCGGACTGACAAGCGAAGAATCGCAAATAGAGCAAAAATTTGAAGAATTTTCTCATGCAGTTATAGCGGGAACTGGCGATATATCAATACTTACCGATGAACTTGTTCTGTTGGTGGAGAATCGTAACAGGAAATGCAAGCTTTTGAAGTAATGTATCATATATTTGGAGGAGTAAAGAGATGTCAATATTTAAATGCAAAATGTGCGGCGGTACATTAGAAATCAAGCAGAACGAAAGTGTGGCAGTATGTGAATACTGCGGCACAAAGCAGACTATACCGAAGCTGGACGATAATAAACGGGAAAATTTATATGACCGTGCAAATCATTTTCGCCGGAATAACGAATATGACAAGGCAATGGGAATCTACGAGCAGATACTCAATGAGGATCATAGCGATGCGGAAGCATATTGGTCACTGGTGCTTTGCCGGTACGGAATTGAATATGTAGAAGAACCATCGACTCACAAACGAGTGCCGACAATCAACCGTGCACAGTTTACTTCCATATTTGACGATGCTGACTATAGATCGGCGTTACAATATGCTGACAGCAATCAGCGTATTGTATATGAGGAAGAGGCAAAGACAATCAATGAAATTCAGAAAGGGATTCTTGCTATTTCTCAGGAAGAGGATCCATTTGATGTTTTTATCTGCTATAAGGAAACCGATGCAAACGGAAGAAGGACACAGGACAGTGTTTTGGCAAATGATCTCTATCATGAACTGACAGAGGAGGGCTTCAAAGTCTTTTTCAGCCGTATCACATTAGAGGATAAGCTGGGTATTGCCTATGAACCCTATATATTTGCGGCGCTTAATTCTGCTAAGGTGATGGTAGTTATCGGTACAAGGGCGGAATATTTTAATGCGGTATGGGTAAAAAATGAATGGTCGAGATATCTGGCGCTTATCAAAGGCGGTGCCAAGAAGACCCTTGTTCCGGCATACCGGGATATGGATCCCTACGATCTGCCGGAAGAGTTTTCACATTTACAGGCGCAGGATATGTCGAAGCTTGGCTTCATGCAGGATCTGATCCGCGGGATCCAGAAGCTGGTTGAGGTGGATGCATCCCAGGCAGTTTCTAAGGAACCTGCTGTGGTAAATAACGGCAATGTAAATACGGCTCCATTACTGAAACGCGCATTTATGTTCCTGGAGGATGGGAAATGGGAGGAGGCATATACATATTGTGAGAAGGTGCTTGACCAGGAGCCGGAAAATGCCCGTGCGTACCTTGGGGAACTGATGGCTGAATTAAAAGTCCATACAGAGGACACATTGGAAAATTGCAAAGAACCTTTTGATCATCTCGATAGTTACCGCAAGGTAATCCGGTTTGGGGATACTCAATTGCAGGAGAAGCTTTCCGGGGCGATAGAACATATTAAGGAGAGGAATGAAAATCTGCGTTTAGAGGGTATTTACACAGATGCTGTTAATGCAATGAGAACTGCGAATACTCAGGAGAAGTATAGGTCCTTGGCGAGCCGTCTGCATTCTATTCTGGAATACAAGGATGCTGCCCAGCAGGAGCAAAGGTGCATAGAAAGGGCGGAAGAATGCCGAAAAGATGAGATATATGCGGATGCAGAAAAGATTATGAGGGCAGATACTGTGTTGGCGTATACAGAGGCTATGAATAAATTCCAATTTATTTCGGGTTGGAGGGACGCGGCGGAACAGATTTTGCGGTGTCAGCAAGGGATAGAGGATATTAAGCGAAAAGAAGAGGAAACGCGGATTGCAGAGAAAAAGCGTATAAGGCAAAATAGTATTATTTTTATAGCTATATGTTTAATCGTTGGAATAATCCTTTTATTGTTTAAGGTAATTATTCCGAATATGAGATATAATCGTGCATTGAATGCAATAGAAGAAAAAGATTACGTATATGCATATGATGTTTTTGAGAAGCTTGGGGACTACAAAGACAGTGCAGAAAAACGGGATGAGTGTAAGGCGTTAGCAGAACAGGAAATGCTTGTACAGGAGGCGTTAGCAGAACAAGAAATGCTTGTACAGGAGGCGTTAGCAGAACAGCAAATGTTTGTACAGGCGGAGGTAGGGGACAGTGTGATTTTTGGTGCATATGAGCAGGATAATGTTATTTCTAACGGGGAGGAGGGGCTCGAATGGACAGTTCTGGCACGGGAAGATAATAAAATATTAGTGATCAGTAAATATTGTCTGGACTGTAGACCATATCATTGGACCAAAGGAGATGTAACATGGGAAAACTGTTCTCTACGGGAGTGGTTGAATAATATATTCTACAATCTTGCGTTTAGTGATGATGAGCAGGAAAAAATTATAGAAACAAGAGTATCAGACCCTGATAATGAAGGATTGGGCACAATAGAGAAAGTATTTGTGTTGAGTCGCGAAGAGGCAGACGAGTATCTGGAGGCAGATGAAGTAGTTCGTGGAACCGAATATGTAGTAGAAAAAAATGTCAAGATTAATAATGACGGAAAAATTCTGTGGTGGCTGCGTTCGCCTAGCCAACATCGAAATGGCAATTATTATGAATTTAGCGATGGAGGTGTTTGGTATGAAGGCAAGTATTATACTACTATCGCAGTCCGTCCCGCTTTATGGATTGACATAAGCTCTTATATGGAATAGTGCGATTTCTTGCAAAACAGAGGAATAAGGGTTATAATTTCAATCATCAGGCGAGAACGTCACAGGATAAGGAGGATTTGGGGATGGATTTTTTTGATAAATTGGGGGATACTCTCATAAATGCAGGAAAAGATGTATCGAAAAAGGCGAAAGACCTGTCCGGCACGGCAAAATTGAATATGGATATCAAGTCTAAGGAGGATTTTATCCAAAAGCAGTATGCGGAAATCGGAAGATTGTATTATGAAGCTCACAGCAAAGAGGCGGATGCGGAATTTGCCCAGCAGATGGCAATCGTCACAGAGGCATATGAAGCCATTGCCAAAATGCGGGATGAGGTGTTGAAGATAAAAGGCGCGAGAGTGTGTCCCAACTGCGGCTCTCCGGTGCCTGACACCGCAGGCTTCTGTGGAAAGTGTGGGACTCCATTAAATCAAATGCCCCCGCAGCAGGGAAATATGCCCCAGGACGGACCGCAGAATCCCATGCAGTAATTGACATTTCAGGGAATATATGTTAAGTTGGAAAAAGATTTGACAAACGCGAGGAAGAAGAGAGTACATCCGTAAGAATTGTACAGAGAGTTCCCGTCAGGCAATAGCCTTATGCTGAGAGGGAATCAAGGAGGACGGATGGAAGATGGCTTTGGAGCGGCAGAGCTGAATCGCAGGATTAGGCTTTGACGGAACCGCACGTTACAGCGGAGAGTATTTTAAGATACTTAATGAGGCATATACTGCGAGGTATGTGTGAAGAGAAGTGGTAACACGGGAAGTATCCCGTCTTCTGGAAACAGGGGACGGGATTTTTTGTCTCATAGGAAAGTCCTGCTCTGCAGGATTCTATTACAATATTGGTTTATAAAGGAGATCATAGAATGAGCGACAAGAAAAAATTTTATATGACAACGGCGATTGCCTACACATCAGGGAAACCCCATATCGGCAATACTTATGAAATCGTTCTTGCAGACGCCATTGCCCGTTATAAGCGGTTAGAAGGCTACGACGTTTATTTCCAGACCGGAACGGACGAGCATGGACAGAAGATCGAGCTAAAAGCGGCAGAAAAAGGAATCACACCCAAAGAGTTTGTAGACGGCGTGGCAGGGGAAGTTCGCCGGATCTGGGATCTGATGAATACCTCCTATGACGGTTTTGTCCGCACCACAGACAAGGATCATGAGACACAGGTGCAGAAGATATTTAAGAAGCTTTACGATAAGGGCGATATTTACAAGAGTTCTTACGAAGGCTTATACTGTACGCCCTGCGAATCATTCTGGACAGAGTCGCAGCTGGTGGACGGAAAATGTCCGGACTGCGGCAGGGAGGTATCTCCGGCGAAGGAGGAGGCATATTTCTTCAAAATGAGCAAGTATGCGGACCGCCTCATCGAGCACATCAATGCGCATCCTGAGTTTATTCAGCCGGTATCCCGGAAGAATGAGATGATGAACAACTTCCTGCTGCCGGGTCTGCAGGATCTGTGCGTCTCCAGAACTTCATTTTCCTGGGGAATCCCGGTGGACTTTGATCCGAAGCATGTAGTCTATGTGTGGCTGGACGCGCTGACGAACTACATCACGAAGATCGGATATGATGTGGACAGCAATTCTACTGATCTGTTCCGCAAAAACTGGCCTGCGGAGCTGCACCTCATCGGAAAGGATATTATCCGTTTCCATACCATTTACTGGCCCATTTTCCTCATGGCGCTGGATCTGCCGCTGCCGAAGCAGGTATTTGGCCATCCCTGGCTGCTGCAGGGCGGAGAGAAAATGAGCAAGTCCAAGGGAAATGTAATCTATGCAGACGATATGGTGGAGCTTTTTGGCGTGGACGCTACCCGTTATTTCGTGCTGCATGAGATGCCTTTTGAGAACGACGGAATCATCACATGGGAGCTGGTAGTTGAGCGTTTTAATTCCGACCTTGCCAATATCCTGGGCAATTTGGTAAGCCGCACGGTTTCCATGAGCAACAAGTATTTTGGCGGGGTGGTCACGCGCACCGGTGTGACAGAAGCCGTGGATGAGGATCTCAAGAGCGTAGTCACAGAGGCCCGGGATAAAATTTCGGCGAAAATGCAGGAGCTGCGGGTAGCAGATGCCATTACGGAGGTATTCAATGTATTCCGCCGCTGCAATAAGTATATCGATGAGACCGCGCCCTGGGTGCTGGCGAAGGATGAGGCGCAGAAAGACCGTCTCAGCGAGGTGCTCTACAATCTGGTGGAAGCCATTACTATAGGCGCCAGCCTGTTGAAGAGTTTCCTGCCGGAAACGGCGGATAAGATCGCAGGCCAGTTGAACACAGGACTTAGGGGCTTTGACGAGCTGAATCAGTTTGAACTTTATGAGAGCGGAAACAAGGTGACGGATGCACCGGAAATCCTGTTTGCCCGTCTCGATGTGAAGGAAGTAATGCCCAGAGTTGAAGAAATCCGTGCAGCGCAGAAGGCAGAGTATGAGGCGGAGCAGAGGGCGCTGGGTAAAGAGCCGGCGGAGGCAGCCGGAGACGGCGCCGCAGATGAAAATGCTGCCGTTATTGATATAGAACCCAAGGAAGAAATCACCTTTGACGACTTTATGAAAATGCAGTTCCAGGTAGGAGAGATTATTGAGTGCAAGGCAGTGGAGAAGTCCAAGAAGCTGCTGTGTTCCCAGGTACGCATTGGCAGTCAGGTTAAGCAGATCGTGTCTGGTATCCGCAAGGAATATTCCCCGGAGGAAATGGTGGGCAAGAAGGTTATGGTTCTGGTGAACCTTAAGCCTGCGAAGCTTGCAGGGGTTCTGTCAGAGGGTATGCTGCTGTGCGCGGAGGATGAGAACGGCGTGTTGTCGCTGATGGTGCCGGAGAAAGAGATGCCGGCGGGAGCAGAGATCTGCTAATATCACGTCTTCCAAATGAATGATCTATGATATGTAGAATAAAGAGATATAAGAAAAGCCCCGCAATGCTGCGGGGTTTTTGCATTAACTGATCTGCTTTTGTTTTTTTTGTCGGGCAGCTACCAGATAAACGGCAAAGAGCGCCGCAAAGAAGAGAAGCTGTATTCCGATATCGGTCCAGTAGGTGGAGTAGGACATCGCTTCATCGGAAAATCCTCCGATCATATTGCTGTTGCGGACATACCAGTAGGCAGGCAGGAAATGCGCGATTGCTAATACAGTATCACCCAGCAGGTACTGGGGAACGAAGATTCCGCATAAGAAACTCATACCCAGTCCAAGGACATTGGCAACCATATTCAGGACATTGAGGGTATTTTCCTTGTTGTTGGAACTGATGAGGGTTCCTAACAACAGTGTAATGGCGACACCTACCGGCAGGAATGCCGCGCTGTTTCCGATCAGAAGGAGTCCCTGATGGGACAGTACATCCGAAGGTCCATAGAAGATCAGCGCCGCCAGCAGGAACAACATCCACAGCAGAATCGTGTACAGAATACAGCCCATGGTCAGCTGGAAGTTCATGGAGTGCTGACTCAAAGCGGAGCACTGGATGCGGCAGCGCAGTTCCCTCTGATGAAATACGATCAGGATTGGGCACATCCCTAAGATCAGCACGGACAGGAAGATATAGGGAATATACTGGAAGAAAAATACCATCATGGGATTGGTGGAGTCCTCCGTGTCGGTCTCAAAATTGATAAGATCAATATCTCCCTGGCTATCAAAGGCAGCAGCAGTCTTTGTCAGAGCCTCATTCAGAGAATAGCCGCCGGAAAGATACAGTGTAACGCTGTTAAGGTATTCGTCGATTTGCTGATCTACAAAGTATCCCCGGGCGCTGTTGTTGAGCTTGCTGCTGGTCACCAGTTCCTCTGTGTCCATAGTGGAAAGCCGGTCCGAGTAGCCGGAGGGGATGGTCAGTACATAGGAAATCCGGGCGTAGTAGAGGTTGTCAAAGAGCGTTTCCTGATCGTAGTCCGGCAGTTCCACAAGGGTGTGGATGTCTCCCAGGTAGGAAACCAGAGCCTTGCTTGCCTCGGAATGATCCTCATCGATGACGGTAATGTTCAGTGAAGTCGCCTGGAAGCGGGTGTTTGCCTCCTCAGAAGAAAAGACGCTCATTAAGAACATGATCGCAGCAAAAATACCAATATAAATGACAATGTGACCGATCTGTTTTTTGGCAATCCGGAAATATGTTTTAAAGACTTGCATAACGTCTCCTCCTTGTCAATAAGAATCCGCCTGCCAGAAACAGTACGGTTAGTACACCCAGGGATATTATGTTCTGTGTGTAGCGGTTGTAGTTGTCGAAGTTAGCCAGGCAGTAAAAGGAATCCGAAATCAACGCCGCCGGGTTGATCCGGTTGACAATGGGACAGCTTTCCTCAAGAAAAATCCTTATATTACCCATCATCAGTCCGCTTAAAAAGCAGCAAAGCATGGAAATGGCAACGATTAATCCATTTTTCATGCCTTCGGACATGCGTCCCATAGCTCCCACAAAGAAACCGAAGGACGATCCCGCCAGATCCGACACAAGCAAGGTCAGCAGCATCAGGGGCAGGCGCGTGGACATATCAATCTGCAAGATCACATTGATATAAATAAAACCGATCAGAATACAGACAAAGTTTACCAGTGTAAAGGCCAAGAATTGCCCAAGGATGGATACCAGCTTGGAGGTGGGCGAAATGTTGCGTCTGGCGCCTAATGCTGATAAATTGCCCTGATTCTGCAGGGAGATATACATTCCCGACATGCAGCAGAACATGCAGGTCATCGCCAGGAGATTGTAGAAATACGAAACATAGCTGTCATCATCGGTAGCGGACAGAGAGGCATCCCTGTTGTAAGAAATATCGTTCGTCAGGCTGGCAATGGCATCTGCAAGATGTTCCGGGTGGTGCATGGCAATGTCTGTGATGGCGTCTACCGATAAATTGTACTGCCGGACAAAAGCCTGCAGGATACTTTGATTCAGCTCTTCGTTGTGCATATTGGCTGAGATACTGAGAGAAACCGTGTTACCAACCGTAATGATACCGTCCACCTCTGTGTCCTCTAACAATTGCAGGGCGGTGTCACGTTCACAGTAGGTAATGTCTAAAAGCTGGTCATCCCCTTCTTCTCCCAGTTGATCTGCCATGGTGCGGAAGCTTTCGATGTATTGCGCATCTGCATCCTCTTTAAGCACAATGGCAACAGGGATTGGCTCAAAGGATTCGCCCAAATTAGAAAAAGCGAGCTTGAACAGTGTACCCAGGATGATTGGGAACAGGATCAGCCAGAAGCACTGTGACTTGTTCCGGATGAGATCCAGTATCGAATATTTTATAGTATGCAGCATGATCATGACCTCCTGTTTAGTCCCGCAATTGTTTGCCGGTAATTTCCAGAAATACATCATTCAGAGTGGGCAGTTCTGAGTGCACCCTTCCAAAGGAAAGTTCCTGCTGCTGCAGGTAATCCAGAATGCGCAGCAGATTGTGCTTGCCGCCGCTGCATAGGATATCCAGCTTGTGATCTTCATAGGACACATTGTATACGTGAGGCAGTTCCCGGATGGCGGCGAGATGCCGCTTGTCAAGTTCCAGTATCTCAATGGAAATGGTCTCACTTTTTTTGATCATTCGCTTTAATTCGTCCTTGGTTCCGATGGCGATACTCTTACCCTTATCCATAATGGCAATGCGGGTGCAGATCTGCTCCACCTCTTCCATATAATGAGAGGTGTAGATAACGGTGGCACCCTGGGCGTTTAACTTCTGAATACCTTCCAGGATATTGTTGCGGCTCTGAGGATCGACAGCTACCGTAGGTTCATCCATAATAATAAGCTTGGGCTTATGAGCGATGCCGCAGGCAATGTTCAGTCTCCGCAGCAGTCCGCCGGACAATTTTTTCGGATAGAATTTTACGAAGTCCTGAAGCTTCACAAAATCAATTGCCTCCTGGACATATTGCTTGCGAAGGTTTTTATCGTTGATATATAGTCCGCAGAAATAATCGATATTTTCATATACCGTAAGTTCTTCAAATACTGCAACATTCTGCATCACGATACCAATCTGGCGTTTCAGATCATAGCTGTCTGGCTTCATTTCCCTGCCAAAGAGTTCAATGCTGCCCTTATCGAAGGACAAGAGAGACAGGATACAGTTGATGGTGGTAGTTTTGCCGGAGCCGTTGGGTCCCAGGAGACCGAAGACTTCTCCCTCGTCAATTTCCAGATTAAAATGATCCAGCGCTACCAGCTCTTTGTACCGCTTCACCAGATTTTCTATTTTTACCACAGGCGTGCTCATGTAATATTCCTCCTACTATTTGGTATTTTCTCATGAGTGTAGTATAATAAATAATACTATCTCTGGAAAAGTGTAATACGTCAAAAAGTGACATGACATTTGTCATGTGATTACCGGACGATTTGCGGATGGAGACTATATGATAAAGAGGATTTTAGATAAAACGCTTTTGTTTTGCATAGGGACGTTCCTGATATTGTGCCAGGGAATTACCACAGATCTGGTGGCAGTATGGCTGGTTTCTCTGACCATCATGGCTCTTGGTTTATATTTTGACACAAGGCAGGCGGTAATTGTGCTGATGCTGCTCTATGGAGTGCTGTGTCTGTTCTTACCTCCTCTTTTCCTGTTCCTTCCGGTCATCTGCTATGACGGTCTCTGGTATCGCTGCCTGTGGTGCTACGCCTACGTATTGCTGGTGATTGCCCGATGGGATAGCTATCCGGAGTGGATATGGCTGATAGCGGCGCTGGGAATGCTGACGTCGGGGCTGCTGTCTTATGGTACGCAGCAAAGCCAGATGCTCTCCCAGGAACTGATCCGTCTTCGTGATACCACAACGGAACGGGATATCCTGCAGCAGGCACGGGCGCGGGAGATGCTGGAGAAGCAGGATTATGAGATTTATCTGGCAACCTTGAAGGAGCGGAACCGTATTGCCAGGGAGATTCATGATAATGTGGGGCATATGCTGTCCCGTTCGATTCTTCAGGTGGGCGCGTTGGGGACTATATATAAGGAAGAACCGCTGCACGGACAGCTGCACAGTGTAAATGAGACGCTGAATGAAGCCATGACCAGTATCCGCCGGAGCGTGCATGACCTGCACGACGACGCCATTGATCTGGAGCAGGCAGTGAGGGACAGTATCCGGGATATGCAGGAGAAGTATCGGGTGACCTTGGAATACGATATGTCCCGGCATGTGCCCCGGGAGGTAAAATACTGTTTTATTGCGATTGCAAAGGAAGCCGTGTCCAATATTGTAAAACACAGTGATGCTGATACGGTAACTTTTCGATTCCGGGAACATCCCGCGTTCTACCAGATGCTGATAGAGGATAACGGTACGGTGTCCCATGGGGACGGAGAGGGCATTGGACTTAAGAATATGCGGGAGAGGGTGCAGAACCTTGGCGGAACGCTGCATATTCACCGGGAAAACGGTTTTCATATATTTGTGGCAATCCAGAAGAAGGAGGATACAACATGCGAATCGTAATTGTAGATGATGATCAGTTGGTTGCGTTGTCCCTCAAGACGATATTGGAGGCAGATCCTTCCATTACGGTGGTGGCGACGGGGCAGGACGGCAGTGACGGTGTCACGCTTTACGGGAAACATCATCCCGATGTTCTGCTTATGGATATACAGATGAGGACCATGAGCGGCCTGCAGGCAGCGGAAGAAATCAGAAAGCAGGACAGAGAGGCAAAAATACTGTTTCTGACAACATTTTCAGATGATGAGTACATTGTCAAGGCGCTGCAGGTGGGAGCGAAAGGCTATATTTTAAAACAGGATTATGAGGGAATCGTACCGGCGCTTCATGCGGTACAGGGAGGACAGAGCGTTTTCGGGGGGGAGATCGTACAGAAGATACCGGAGCTTATGAGTAGCGGCGGCGAAACCTTTGATTATGACGCCTATGATATCAGTGAAAAGGAACAGGCAATCATTGAGCAGGTGGCTCAGGGCCGCAGTAATAAAGAGATTGCAGAGGAGCTTTATCTGAGCGAGGGGACGGTGCGCAATTATATCAGTACGGTATTAGATAAGCTGTCCCTGCGGGACCGGACTCAGCTCGCCGTATTTTATTATCAGAAAGTGAAGACGAAATTATGATTTTTGAGACACATGCGCACTATGATGATGCGCGGTTTGATGTAGACAGGGATGCGCTGCTGACGGGGATGCGGTCGGCTGGCGTAGGAAAAATCGTGAATGTGGGAGCGGACTTTCAGGGCTGCAAGGACAGTCTTGCACTGGCGGAGCGCTATGAGGATGTATATGCGGCGCTAGGTATCCATCCCAGCGAAATCGGGGATCTGACAGAGGAACACATTCGGTGGATAGAGGAACACGCGTCCCATGAGAAAGTAGTAGCCATCGGAGAGATTGGGCTGGACTATTACTGGGACAAAGAGAAGCAGGTGCAGCAGACACAGCGGGAGGGATTCCTGCGGCAGATGGAACTGGCGCGGCGTACCGGGCTTCCGGTGATCATCCATTCCAGAGATGCGGCGGAGGATACCATCCGTCTGATGCGCGAGATACATGCCGAAGAGATTCCCGGTGTGATCCATTGCTATTCCTACTCTCCGGAGTTAGCAAGAGAGTTTGTGAAAATGGGATATTATATCGGCGTGGGAGGTGTGGTCACCTTCAAAAATGCGAGAAAATTAAAAGATACGGTAGCAGAGATCGGGCTGGAACATATCCTTTTGGAGACGGATTGTCCATATATGGCGCCGGAGCCTCACCGGGGGAAACGGAACGATTCTACCAATATCCGGTTCGTAGCGGAGGTAATTGCAGAACTGTCCGGGACAAGCCGTGAAGAAGTGGAGGCAGCTACCTGGGAAAATGCCTGCCGTTTCTACGGTGTGGACGGGCATAAGAACTGCTCCTGAAACTCCACGGTATCTTTCCAGAAACGCTTTGGGATATTCTGACTCTGGAGTTTGGGATTGCGCCGGGCTTCAATGGCGATGCTTTCGAAAAAGCTGCACCAGAGCCTGCGGTATTCCAGTTCCTCCGGGGACAGGCGGTGGATGATGTCCTGATTGAGGTCGGAGGCATCCACGATGAGATAGCCGCTTCCCTTTTTGTGAACAGCGGCGATGCGTCGGCTGCCGTCGTAGATCATAAAGTGTTCTGACGGAAGGCGGTCGCTAAAATGTTCCGCCAGCACGGCAAGCACATCATTTTTCGGGTGTACCTGGGCAAAGAGTACCCCGTTTTCCAATTCCCGGAAACGCAAAAAACCCAGCAGATGATGAGATTCATAAAAGGTAGCCCGACTCAACTCAAACAGCCGGGCAATATAGGGAACACCCAATGCCTGCATCAGACGGTGACAGTCGCAGTCCGGCATGGCAAAGCCGTACAGGATGGTGCGGTATACGCAGTCTGCCTTATCCGGAAGCTTCCGGCTGCTCAGGCGGATATCCTGGGACAGGATGGCCTGACAGATATCCTGATATACCTGCTGTCCGAAGTGACGGCACAGGGTGCGTCCCACCATGCGGCTCTTATTCTCATCCGGCTGGACGTTAATATATTCGCAGAACAATTCATAGGTGTCCAGCGCATTTAAGCGCAGGCGGATATTGCGGTGTCCGTACCCGCTGGCCCAGGCATCATAGACGCCGGTAAATATTCCTTCGATAGAGTCTTCACACAGATACACATACATGTTGTTCCCTCCCGCTGTTAAGATAGTAAGCGTTGTCGTCAAACAGTGAAAGCTGTTCATACCCGCTGTTTCGTAAGTCTCTGGGGATCTGGGTCTTATCCTGCATCAGATTCTGGCAGATATAATCCTGATCCATTCGGGTGCGGTACATCATCCTGCCGGAGCATGTGATAAAGTACAGCGCCCGTTTGAGCACAACGCCCATTTTCTTGAGATCCGTAAAATCCAGCCGTCCCATGCGTCTTGCTTTGACGATGCGCTGGGCTGATTTGTAGCCAATGCCCGGTACACGCAGAAGCGTCCGGTAATCGGCCCGGTTAATCTCTACCGGGAACAATTCCAGATGACGCAGCGCCCAGTCGCACTTGGGGTCCAGAAAGACGTTGAAGTTGGGATTATCCTCACTCAGGAGCTCCGGTACCGTAAAGTCATAATACCGCAGCAGCCAGTCTGCCTGATACAGCCGGTGTTCCCGCAGCAGCGGCGGTCCTCCTTGCTGCGCCGGGAGACGATTATCTTCATTTACCTGGATAAAGGCAGAATAGAATACACGCTTGAGTCCAAAATTCTGGTACAGCCCTTCTGCCACGCTCATGATCTGAAAGTCGTTCTCCGGGGTAGCGCCGATGATCATCTGGGTGCTTTGACCTGCCGGAACAAAATGCGGGGCAGAGCGGTACGCCATAAGCTCATGCTTATTTTCTGCGATGCCGTTTTGGATCTGACGCATAGGCGTGAGGATGGTTTTCCGTGACTTGTTGGGGGCAAGAGCATGCAGCCCCTGTGCGGTGGGCAGCTCCAGATTGATGCTCATGCGGTCGGCCAGATAGCCCGTCCGTTCAATGAGAAGGGGATCTGCCCCCGGAATTGCCTTGACGTGGATGTATCCGTTGAAATGATGAATCCGCCGCAGCCGGTACAGGGTCTGATAGATCAGTTCCATAGTGTAATTGGGGCTGACCATGATGCCGGAGCTTAAAAAAAGCCCCTCAATATAGTTACGCCGGTAAAATTCCATGGTCAGGGTACAAACCTCGTCCGGGGTGAATGCGGCACGGGGTACATCACTGTTGCAGTTGTTCTGACAGTAGGCGCATTGGAAAATGCATTCATTCGTAAAAAGAATCTTCAACAGGGAAACGCATCTGCCGTCAGCAGAAAAGCTATGGCAGATACCGGGAGCCAGGCAGTTTCCCATCCCCTTGCCGTTCCCGCCTCTGTCCACGCCGCTGGAAGTACACGCCACGTCATATTTGGCGGCATCGGACAGGATATTCAGTTTTTCCATTAAGGTCATGGATGGAGCGATCTTCATATGGCCTCCCTGATTGAAGTATGCTGTTAAGATTCATAGTCCCCTCATCCCATGCTTTCAAGAAATATATTCTTCTGTTATAATGGTGATAATGAAGACTGATAAGAACGTTTGTTCTGATTGGATTATAACACGCTTATTTGCTTCTGGCAAGAGGAAATCAAACATTTGTTCGGGAAAGGTATTGTGAAATGGCAGAATTAGGAAATCCCCAGAATACCATTGCGGTATTACAGAAATATCAATTTCATTTTCAGAAGAAATTCGGACAGAATTTTCTGATAGATCCTCATGTATTAGAAAAGATTGTGGAGGCGGCAGGCATCACGAAGCAGGATTTCGTGTTGGAAATCGGACCGGGAATCGGGACTATGACCCAGTACCTGTGTGAAAATGCAAGGGCGGTAGCGGCAGTGGAGATCGACCGGAATCTGATTCCTATCCTGGAGGACACGCTGTCTTCCTATGAGAATGTCATCCTCATCAATGAGGATATCCTGAAGGTGGATATTGCGGCTTTGGCACAGGAACAGAATGGCGGACATCCCATCAAGGTGGTGGCAAATCTGCCTTATTATATCACGACACCCATCATTATGGGATTATTTGAGAGCCAAGTGCCCATCGACAGTATTACCGTCATGGTGCAAAAAGAGGTGGCAGACCGCATGCAGCAGGGACCGGGCAGCAAGGAGTATGGGGCCCTGTCTCTGGCGGTGCAGTATTATGCCCGACCGGAAATTGTGGCAAATGTGCCGCCCAACTGCTTTATGCCCCGCCCAAATGTGGGCAGTGCAGTAATCCGGCTGACGCGCCACGAGAAACCGCCGGTGGAGGCGGCGGATGAGAAACTGATGTTTTCCATTATCCGTGCCTCCTTCAATCAGCGCCGTAAGACACTGGCAAATGGGTTACATAATTCAGGTGTAATTCCCTTATCCAAGGAACAGATCGAAGAGAGCATCCGGGAACTGGGATATCCGGTCAATATCCGAGGCGAAGCCTTGTCTCTGGCGGAGTTTGCCGCATTGTCGGATATCTTAAGGCGTAAGATTACGGCTCTCTGATACGGAAGCGAAGGAAGAGAGGATGGATTTTGGGCAAAAGATAAATCTGTTTCATAAAAGTTCCTCTTTTTCCGTTGATTTTTCGGGAAATAATTCCGCTATAGAGAACAGTGCAGCATTTCCAGAGAGCAGTACGCGAGTTCCTTTTATTGTGCAATACAGCATTCCGCCGCGTTTTGATGCTTGATAAGCAATAATGCTCTGTTTTTGCAGTTGTTTTGCCCAATAAGGAGCGATATGGCAATGTCCGGAACCGCAGACAGCATCTTCCACGACGCCGCATTTAGGGGCAAAGGTTCTGGAAATGCAGTCTGCGTCATTTCCAGGTGCGGTTACATGGAGCAGCAGATCCCGCCCCATATAGGCAGCTTCCGGTACAGCGCCAATTGCCTCGATTATTTGCTCTGTTACAGTAAGCGTTTCGTTCACGGTTTCGAAGGTTACACAGTTCTGTCCCTTTTCATAAAAATTCAAAATCACAAAGGCCGCGGCCAATGTAGCGTGACCGCAAAGGTCAATCTCGCCTGCCGGCGTAAACCAGCGGAGACTGTAGCAATCTTTCCTTTTCACCGCAAAAGCTGTTTCTGAAAAATTATTTTCAAGGGCAATGGACATCATTATTTTTTCCGGCAGGGGTTTCTCCAGAATGCAGATAGCTGCCGGATTGCCGCTGAATACGGCATTAGTGAAAGCGTCCACAACATATTGTTTCATAGCACAAACCTCCATGTGTATTAGTTACAGTGGATGCTTGACATTTACAGAATATGTATGGATAATAACTATATCGGCACAGAAAGCTGCGGGAGAGTATAAGAGACGGGAGAACATGAAAAATTATCGTACATTTTTCTATTCTACGATCATCATTCGATCATAACTGATTCAGTATATTTTCCAGAAACCAAAGGAACACAGAAGTAAAGAGCAGCGCGCTATGGAAAAAGCAGCGCGGATACATTAAGGGAGAAAAAACATGGGTTATCACATCAAATACGAAGAGCTCTCCCGTACCCGGGAGAGTCTGCTCAGCCAGCTGGACGCCTGGCTGGAGCAGATCGAAAGCCTGAAGGGAAGCTTAAGAATGGCGGCAGATATGCCGGAGATGAAGGGCGCTGCCGGAGACAGTGTCCGAAATTACTTAAAGGAAGTGCACCTCTCGCTTGTGGAAATGATAGCGGATACCGTCCGGGTATACCGCGACAACCTGGTCCGCTATACCGGCTGGTACTACAGCATAGAGACCGACATGATGGCAGAGTTCTGCCAGGAATCCATCGAAAACCAGATGGAGTTATTGAACAGCGGGCGCTTCTCTTATGATGAGACGATGGAGACGCTGAGCGGTGTCTTGAGTGAAGTCAGTAACTACATGAGCATCGAACCCGTTTCACGCCTTCCCGTCACCAGCAAATATGCCACAACCTATATCCATCTCGATAACCTCAACAACATGCTGGGGCAGTATGAGGAAAGCCACAAAAATGATGACCTGGCTCTCACAAAGGAAATGATCAGAGATATAACAGCAGTCATCGGTAGACACCAGAGCCTGTCCGGTGATACAATCAGTACATATGAGGCAGGGAGCATCAGTGGTCTTCCGGCATTCCAGAACGCCAGCCTGCGGAATGGCCTGCAGAAGAACTATATTGCGCAGACCCGCGGGCTGGTGGAGAACAGTGAAGCTATCTATACGCAAAGGCAGGAGGCCTAGGAGGAGGCGGTAAGGCAGCGGAAGGAGCAGGCGATGGTCAGCATGATCGCAGCAGTGGGAACGCTCATCTTAGGAAGCGTCGTGATCGTATGCACCTTTGGAGCGGCAACGCCCCTGGTAGCCGGGACCACAGCCGTGACCTTATCCTCCGTGGT
>JAIEAP010000013.1 GCA_029071325.1 Lachnospiraceae bacterium
ATTAGGCAGATTGCCTGACATGAATTATGATAAAAAGATTTTTCGTACAATAATTTTTCATCATAGATTTATCTCATGTACTCTCCCGCAGCTTCTACGCCGATATACTTATTATTCATTTCTATTCTATAAAAGTCAAGGGTTTCTGCAATTTTAGATGCAAAAAATATTTGCCCCTGTGATAAGCCAGACGAATACGATAGATATCCATTCCAGCATCCCGAGGGCAAATAGATTCAAGGGAAAGACGACAGTTGTCGTCTGGGCTACAGCTTTCTACATTCTATGCTTCACTGTTCCCTGCAATATTATTTAAAATTTCTTCCTCAGACGGCATCACCCGCAACGCTCCCTTTCTGGTTGTGACCAGGGATGCCGCACTGTTTGCAAATATAAGCATCTCTTTTCATTTCTCTTTATTTAATTGATCCAATCCACACCCTGGGTATAGTCTGTTTTTCCAGACAACCACTGTATTTCATTGTTTGAAATCTTTAAAATATCGCATTGCCCAAGACCGTACAGTACCTGCTCTCTGGCATCATCCAGGGTTTCCCACAGCGGAGGACGAAGATTCGGATCAAAGGAAATGACCACGTTACTTTCTTTTGCGATCTCAATGGCTTTTTTGTTGCTTTTCTCACATTCTCGTGGGTCATAGACAGCGTGCCAAAATGGAAGAGTTTAGAGTTTTGGATCAGATCTTCCGGTATTTCTTCCTCTGTCAGCATCATATCCGCCCCCGGATTCCTGTAAAAAGAAAATCTCTGTCCCAGTTTGGCAAGCATTGCCAGCATATACACAGTAAGAAACGCCTCTGCTCCCCGCAGAGACGTTTCCCGTATTTGTCATATTCTCGCTTTCCTTTACTCCACTCCCATTCTTCGCAGTTCCTCCGCCGCCTGTTCATAAGACGCAAACAGGATGGTCTGCATTCCCAGCTTACGCGCGGTTTCCAGGTTTTCCTCCCGGTCGTCAAGAAAGACGCACTCCTTGGCCTTCAGATCATACCGTTTCAGCAGTATCTCATAAATCTCCGGCTCCGGCTTCACAGTCTTTACCGTATAAGAAAATACAGCCCCGGATACGTCCTCCGTAAAGCTCAGTTCCTCTCTTGCCTGCTGGTACATACGGTGGGGGAAATTAGACAGAAGATACGTCCGGTATCCTGCCGCTTCCAACCCCCGAATCCATGACCGGCTGTAATCGTAACGGCGGATCGTTCTGCCGAGATTATCATAGAGCCCGCGGATCTTATCCTCATACTGCGGCGCATGGGCAATGAATCCTTCCAGCAGCTCCTTCTCAGGTATCACACCCCGGTCAAACTCATTCCATTCCGGGGAACGCACAGTGGCATCCGCTACGATGTCCACTGCGTCACCTTCTATTCCAAGCTCCCCAAACACCTCTCTCCAGGCAAAAGCCACCAATACTTTTCCCACATCAAAAATCACATTCTTAATCATAGCCGTCTCTCCATCCCGGCAGGACCATAGGCCTGCTCCAACCGCGGTCTACCGATAGATAATATCGTTTCTTCCCGGTCCATTGGATACCATGGTAATGGGATAACCAATCTGTTCTTCTACAAATTCAATATACTTCCTGCAGTTCTCCGGCAGCTCTTCATACGTTTCAATGCCACGGATATCGCAGTTCCAGCCCGGCAGCGTCTTTAAGACAGGCTTTGCCTTCTCCAGCTTTGCCGTAACCGGAAAATCTGTGGTCACCTCGCCGTCAATCTCATAGCCTACGCATACCGGAATCTCCTCAAGATACCCCAGCACATCCAATACGGTAAACGCAACATCAGTGGTTCCCTGCAGCCGGCAGCCGTATTTGCTTGCCACACAGTCAAACCAGCCCATGCGTCTGGGGCGTCCCGTGGTAGCTCCGAATTCCCCGCCGTCGCCGCCTCTGCGCCTCAATTCATCTGCCTCATCCCCGAAGATCTCACTGACAAAGGCTCCCGCTCCCACTGCGGATGAGTACGCCTTGCACACAGTCACAATCTTCTTGATCTCATAGGGCGGAATACCCGCGCCGATAGCCCCATATGCAGCCAGCGTTGAAGATGAGGTCACCATGGGGTAAATACCGTGATCGGGATCTTTCAGAGTTCCAAGCTGCCCCTCCAAAAGGATATTTTTGCCCTCCCGGATTGCCTGGTCTAAGAACAACGACACATCGCACACATAGGGCGCCACCATATCGCGGTACTCATGCAGCGTATCCAGAAGTTCCTTCTTATCAATCAAGGGCTTGTGATACATATGCTCCAGAAGTATGTTCTTCATATCACAGACGCGTTCCACTTTCTCTGTCAGCAATTCTTCATCGAACAACTCGCTGACCTGGAACCCGATCTTTGCATATTTATCAGAATAGAATGGCGCGATGCCGGACTTGGTTGATCCAAAGGATTTGCCTCCAAGACGTTCCTCCTCGTAAGCATCGAACAGCACATGATAGGGCATCACGACCTGTGCACGGTCAGACACCAGGATTTTGGGAGCAGGCACATTCCGGTCGGTAATGGATTTGATCTCCTCAAACAGTTTGGGAATATCTAACGCCACGCCATTTCCGATAATGCTTGTGGTATGCCCATAGAACACGCCGGAGGGAAGCGTGTGCAGCGCAAATTTGCCATAGTCATTGACAATGGTATGACCGGCATTCGCCCCGCCCTGAAAACGGACAATGATATCTGCCTCCTTAGCAAGCATATCAGTAATCTTGCCTTTTCCCTCATCACCCCAGTTTGCTCCAACTACTGCTGTTACCATTCTGTTATCCTCCTTAATACCTATAAAATTATGTATTGTATCATCCGTCAAATACATCCGTGTCTGATTATAGCGGAAACTATAAAATAAGTAAAGTCATATTCATAGAAAACTCCGTATGATTCGTCTTGCATTTTACATCCGGCGGTACTATAATAATACGAATTAATAACGATGCAAAAAGGAGCGTTCTTATGACAAAAGATATGACAAACGGTTCACCGTTCCGGCAGATCCTGCTCTTTTCCATCCCTGTCCTGTTAGGAAATCTGTTCCAGCAGTTTTACAGCATGGTTGATACCATCATCGTGGGACAATTTCTGGGAGAAGATGCTCTGGCGGCGGTAGGCGCTACCGGCTCCATTATGTTCCTGGTACTGGGCTTCGCCATGGGTTTTTCCCAGGGCTTTGGCATTATGGTAGCCCAGGCATTCGGCGCCAAGGACGAAAAGCGCTTAAAACATGTAGTGGCATTGTCTTTTATGCTCAGCATCCTGATTTCTGTTGTCCTGACAGTAATCACAGTCACTGTTTCCCGCCGACTGCTGATACTTATGAATACACCGGATAATATTTTAGACATGGCAAACTCCTACATTACCGTTATCTACTGCGGCATTATCGCCAGTATGTTCTATAACATCGGCGCAGCAATCCTGCGGGGTGTAGGCGACAGCAAAACCCCTTTATATTTCCTGATCTTCTCCTCGGCACTGAATATCGGACTGGATCTCTTCTGCATCGTAACGCTGCAGCTTGGCGTTGCAGGAGCCGCTTACGCAACTGTGATCTCCCAGGGAATTTCTGCCATCCTCTGCCTGATCTATATGAATAAGAAATTTACCATCCTGCGCACCAGCAGAGCAGATTATTATATGGACGGACACACCATTGCCTCCATGATGAAGCTCGGCATTCCCATGGCTCTGAACTATTCTCTGATCGCGGTTGGGACCATTACGCTGCAAAGCGCCGTAAATATATTCGGCTCCAGCGCTGTTGCCGCTTTCACTGCCGCCTCCAAAGTAGAACAGATCTCCACCCAGTCCATGCCTGCCCTGGGCACTACCATGTCCACCTACTGCGGGCAGAATCTGGGAGCCGGAAAATATGACCGTATTGCATCCGGCATGCGCAAGGCATTCCTTATTGCCATGGGCACGGTAGCTCTTGCCGCATTTATATGTGTGGTTCTGGGACGGCCGATTGTATCCTTATTCCTCAAGGAGCCTTCCGAGACCGTGTACGATTATGCCACCCAATATCTGAACACCATCAGCTGCTTCTTCTTTTTCCTGGCTCTCATCTTCCTGTACCGCACGGCACTGCAGGGTCTTGGAAAGAGCATGATGCCCATGTTCAGCGGAATCTTCGAGATGATCTGCCGCGTTGTGGTGGTATGGCTTCTTCTCACCCCCTATGGCTACTGGGCCGTACGACTTGCCAGCCCCGTGGCATGGATCGGAGCCGGAATCCCGCTGATGATCACTTATTATCTATGGATCCGCAAGAAGTGTCCCCGACAGCCTAAACAACCGAAAAACGCATAAACATACCCCGGCCAGGCTGTATAACTGCCCATGTCCGGGGTATTTCTTTGCTCTATTCTAATCTACTCTATGGGATTTCCGCAATTCATGCAGAACTTATTACCGGCAACCAGCCGCTCTCCGCATTTCGGGCACACCGGCGCTGGTGCCTGTCCGGGTGCAGGCTGTCCCTGGGGCGCTGACTGATATGTGTTCATCTGCTGTCCCTGGGGTGCTGACTGGAATACATTCATCTGCTGTCCCTGTGCTGTGCTCTGGTAGGGCTGCTGTCCCTGGAAACCATTCATCTGATTGTTCATATTGGTCAAGGGATTACCCGCTTTGCCGTATGCGCTGCGGTCCAGCAGACATGCTTCTGGCTGAACAACACCAAGGAACATCAGCACATTTGCCACAATCACAATCAACAGGAACAAAATGTTAAACACCAGACCCGCATTACTGTAATAATATGCCCTGCGTGCTGCTGAGATCAGAAGCAGCCATCCCAGAAAATCCGCAATGGCACAGCAGCCGCAGATCAGCGCTGCAATGCGGTCCTTCAGCACGCTTTTCAAGCACCACATAACCAACATGGCTATGGGCAGCAGCAGATACAAAATACCACCAAAACTATGGCCCTCAAAGGTGTATGTATATGCGCTGAGACGATACGTGAAAAAGATATCAAAGGTAAACGCCGGTACAAAATAGAAAATGATCAGCAGAAGAGACGCCAACCGTGACACGTTCTTCGCCGTAATGTAATTCCTGAAACTGTTATTCATAAATAAACTCCTTCCTTGCCGTACCGTTTCCCGGGGGAACCGGCTGTTTCATAAGTATAAATTCAAAAAGTATTACCTTATATCTTTTTTGCACAGGCAAGCGCAAGTGCACCCGGTCCAATATGGCATGCCACGTTCAGTGACAATGGATCCAGCATAATGTCCTCCACATGGAAACGTTCTACGACCTCACGCTTAAATTCCAGCGCAGCGTCCCGGTTGGCCGTATATGCAATGCACAGCTGGGTATGCCGGCACTCTGGATCATGAAAACGGTTTACAAGATCATGTTCCATGGCATCCATCATGGCATTTTTGCCCTGCTTGAATGTCCTGGCTTTTGTAAACGCATCCAGTTTTTCTCCCTGTATCTGCAACACCGGTTTTAACTTCAGCAGCGTTCCAAGCGCCGCCGCTGCCGGTGTAATGCGTCCGCCCTTCTTCAGGTAATACAGCGTATCCAGCATAATATAAATGCTGGCCTCCATTTTATTCTGCTCCAGAATATCCTTGATCTCCTGTCCGCTCTTCCCTGCTTTCACAAGACCAATGGCATCCAGCACAGACTGCTTCTGGGTAACAGAAATCCTCTGGTTATTCACCACAAATACCTTCCCCTCATACGCCTCATCCTGCGCCATTACCATTGCTGTTTCGCAGGAACTGCTGAGACCGCTGGACAGCGGGATATATACCACTTCATCATATTTTTCCAACAATGCATCCCAGCGCTCGGTCAGGTCTCCTACTGCCGGCATAGATGTCGATATATCCGCCCCTTCGCTCAGATGCTCGTAAAAGGTATCCTGTGTCAGATCTATATCCTCAAATAGTGTTTTCTCATTGATAAAAAAAGGCATCGGCATAACACTGATACCCAACTGCTCTCCCTCCGCCTGTCTGATTCCGCTGGAACTGTCAGTAAGGATAATCACCCTGCTCATTGCTTTCCTCCTTGTACGCTTTCTTTCTCGTATGTTACTATTCACAGTAACTCTTATACATATAAGCTTTTTAAGTGTAGCATATTTTAACCGTCAACACAACCGCGAGTTTCCGCATTTTGTAGACGACGTGCCGTAGAAAGCAGACGTACATCATTGCTACAAATAAAATCACGCGTATCTCTTCAGATTTGCCTGCAGACACCAGATAGCCTTGAGCCGTTGCGTATAAATTTCGTTGCCGCCGGTGTATCATTTGTTTTGTGTCTTTTTATGCTTCGACAATCCAACGGGTATGTCCGTCTGCTGAGCACATGCGGCTTCGGTTTCTAGCTGCTCTAGATGGGCGTTCTTCTGTGGTCGCTATGAGCAGGCTGCGCCCATAACTCGCCTCTGGACAGGAAAGCATTCGGGGGTTATGGGCTCAGACAATGTCCGCAGCCTGCACGTCACATCAGAACGCCCATTAAGAGCAGCGCAAAACCTGCAGATTGCATGTCCTCATGCAGACGCACATGCTCCGAGGATTGTTCGAACATTAAAAAGACATAAATTATCACAAATGATACACCGGAGGCAACTGAAATTTCAGCATAAGGCGAGCTGCTATCCGGTGTCTGGGGGCAAATAACGGAGAGAAAGAAATGACTTTATTTGTAGCAATGTACGCCCTCTTCTTACGGCATGTTGTCTGCAAAATACAGAAACACGTTTTTTCGTTGGGTTGACGTTAAAAAAGCGGTATGACCAAAGCCATACCGCTTTTATTTGATTACTGCTCAGATATATAGTTTCTTACATCATGCCCATTCCAGGATTGCCTGCCGGCATTGCCGGTGCATCTTCCTTAATATTTGCCACTACAGACTCTGTGGTCAGCAGTGTGGATGCAACAGAGGTTGCATTCTGCAATGCGCTTCTGGTCACCTTAACCGGATCCAGGATACCTGCTGCCACCATATCTACATACTCCTCGGTGGATGCGTCAAATCCGGTTCCTTCTGCCTGCTCTCTTACCTTATTGATGATAACAGCGCCTTCCAGACCTGCATTTGCAACGATATAGTACAGAGGAGCCTCCAATGCCTTTAAGATTACTCTTGCACCTGTTCTCTCGTCTCCCTCCAGGGTATCTGCCAGCTTCGCCACTTCCTTGGAGGCATGGATATATGCAGAACCGCCTCCTGCGATGATTCCTTCCTCGACAGCTGCTCTGGTCGCATTCAATGCATCTTCCATACGAAGCTTTGCTTCCTTCATCTCTGTCTCAGTAGCTGCGCCCACACGGATCACTGCTACGCCGCCTGCCAGTTTTGCCAGTCTCTCCTGCAGTTTCTCCTTGTCAAATTCAGAAGTCGTCTCCTCAATCTGCGCACGGATCTGGCTGATTCTTGCCTGAATCTCGTCTTTATTGCCCTCACCGTCCACGATAACGGTGTTCTCTTTCTTCACCTTCACGGATTTTGCGCGTCCAAGCTGAGCCATGGTCACATCCTTTAACTCCAGACCCACTTCCTCAGACACTACCTCACCGCCGGTAAGGATTGCAATATCCTTTAACATCTCTTTTCTGCGGTCGCCATAGCCGGGAGCCTTCACAGCAACTACGTTAAAGGTTCCGCGCAGCTTATTCACGATCAGAGTGGTAAGGGCTTCGCCTTCAATATCCTCTGCAATGATCAGCAGTCTTGCACCAGACTGTACCACCTGCTCCAGCAGCGGAAGAATCTCCTGAATATTGCTGATTTTCTTATCTGTGATCAGGATATAGGGATCATCCAGAACTGCTTCCATCTTATCCATATCTGTACACATATATGCGGAAACATAACCACGGTCAAACTGCATACCTTCTACCAGATCCAGCTCGGTCTGCATGGTCTTGCTCTCCTCGATGGTGATCACGCCGTCGTTGGAAACCTTCTCCATAGCGTCTGCCACCATATTTCCCACTTCCTCATCACCTGCGGAAATAGCTGCAACCTTAGCAATCTGATCCTTTCCCTTTACCTTGGAGGACATTTTTACGATTGCATCCACTGCGATGTCGGTAGCCTTCTTCATACCCCGTCTTAAGATAATGGGATTAGCGCCTGCCTCCAGGTTCTTCATGCCCTCATGGATCATTGCCTGTGCCAGGACTGTAGCGGTGGTTGTTCCGTCACCTGCCACATCATTGGTCTTGGTAGCAACTTCCTTCACCAACTGAGCGCCCATATTTTCAAATGCATCCTCTAACTCGATCTCTTTTGCGATGGTTACGCCGTCATTGGTGATCAGGGGAGTGCCGTAGGACTTATCCAGTACCACATTTCTTCCCTTGGGTCCAATCGTCACCCGCACCGTATTTGCCAGCTTATCAACACCAGCACCCAATGCAGCTCTTGCTTCTGATCCGTATTTGATTTCCTTTGCCATGTCTCATTACCTCTTTCTTTTCAAATATGATTGTTTATTCCAAGTTATTATTCACAGCAACTACTCTACTACTGCCAGAATGTCGTTCTGCTTTACAATGATGAATTCCTCGCCGTCCAGCTTCACTTCAGTTCCCGCATACTTAGAGTAGATAACCTTCTGTCCTGCCTTCACCTGCATAGTAATCTCCTTGCCGTCTACCATTCCGCCGGGACCCACTGCGATGACCTCTGCCTCCTGGGGCTTCTCCTGCGCGGAGCTTGCAAGAATGATACCGGATTTGGTAGTCTCTTCTGCTTCCAACTGTTTCAATACGACTCTGTCTGATAATGGTACTAATTTCATGTAAATGCCTCCTTGACTGTAATCTCGTTTTTCTTGGTTGTTAGCACTCGTTATGTTTGAGTGCTAACCGATAGACCTATCATAATTTCTTGCATTCGTTTCTGCAAACCGACTCATATGCAATAAATCCATATTTTCCCTTTATTATCTCGTTATATCTCTTTTTTTCTCTCGTTTTCTTACTTTTCTCATTTTGAAGGGATTTCATACTTTTTTTAGAAAATCAGTTCGGCCATCGGCGGAGTTGCGGGCGAATCAGTCCAATAACCCGTAATGCTTTAATCCCCGGTAAACCCCGTCTTCTGTCAGCGGTGCCGTCACGTATTCCGCCGCGTCCTTCGCCGCCTGCACGCCGTTTCCCATAGCAACTCCATGCCTGACAAAGCTCAGCATCTCCAGGTCGTTGACGCTGTCCCCAAAAGCGTACGTATCCTCATGGTCTATTCCCAGCCGGCGGCATACCTCCTGTATCCCTGTGGCCTTCGAATAGCCCTTTGGCACACACTCAAAGCAATTGTCTTCATGGAACAGCAGGGAAAAGTTCTCCGACAGCAGAGGCAGTACGCCCTCATACGAAACGCCCCGGGTGGAACAGGAAAATTTACTGATCTCCATATCCTTCTCATGCCCTGCCACAGGATACGCTTCCTCTCCCAGCACCTGCTTCACATGCTGGGCAAAGGGATCTTTCGCAAATTCCTCCATATCCATATATAAGTGATAGCGTCCTTCATAAATGGTGGGAACTCCATGCTCTCTTAATATATGTATGGTTCCTTCCATCAATTCCTGCTCCAGCCTTTTATACACAAGCGTCTCGCCTCTGTATTCCGCATAGGTGCCGCAGCCCGCCAGCACACCGTCAAAGCCCAGGGACAGCAGATTTTCATCCCGGATAAACGCAGTGGTCCTGCCGCTGCATATAAAACTGTAATGTCCCTTTTCGCGCAGAAGCCGGACAGCCTCTTTCGTGCTGTCCGGTATCCGGTTTGCGGCATCCCACAGGGTGCCGTCAATATCAAAAAATATCGCTTTTTGACCCATATTCTCATCCTCTATTGTACAGATAAATAGGAATAACCCATCAGGCTCTCATCCACTTCTCTTGCGGCTTCCCGTCCTTCGCGGATCGCCCATACCACCAAGGACTGTCCCCGGCGGGTGTCGCCTGCCGCAAAAACATTCTCTACACTTGTTCTGTAGCCGCCATCCGGCGTTGCCACATTCGTCCTTCCGTCCAATGCCACGCCGAATGCCTTTGCCACATATTCCTGGGTGCCCAAAAAGCCCGCTGCGATCAATACTAGGTCGCAGTCCAGCTTCTCCTCCGTGCCCGGCACTTCCACCATCTGCATGCGGCCGGTCTTCTCATCCTTCTGGCTTTCCAGTTTCACGGTAACCAGTCCCGTCAGTTTGCCGTTCTTATCTTTTAAGAATTCCTTCACCGTGGTCTGATAGATTCTGGGGTCGGAGCCGAACATTGCAATCGCCTCCTCCTGGCCGTAATCCGTCTTGCAGACCTTGGGCCACTGGGGCCACGGATTATCTTGCGCACGCTTCTCGGGCGCTTTTGGCATCATTTCCAGCTGGATAACGCTCACCGCACCATGGCGTATGGAGGTTCCCACACAGTCATTGCCGGTATCACCGCCACCGATGATCACGACCTTTTTACCCTTGGCAGAGATATAGCTGTTATCCTTAAGATCAGAATCCAGTAGGCTCTTGGTGGTTGCCTTTAGGAAGTCCACCGCAAAATAAATGCCCTCTGCATCCCTTCCGGGCGCTTTGATATCCCTGGGGTTTTTGGCTCCGCAGGCAAGTATCACACGGTCATACTCCTTCAAGAGCTTCGCTGCCTTGATGTCTTTCCCCACATTGACGCCTGTGACAAAGGTAACTCCTTCCTCCTTCATCACATCCGCCTTACGGTCTATCACCCATTTCTCCAGTTTCATATTGGGAATGCCGTACATCAGCAATCCTCCGATCCGGTCATCCCTCTCATATACGGTAACCGAATGTCCTCGCTTATTCAGCTGGTCTGCCGCCGCCAGGCCTGCAGGACCGGAGCCGATGACCGCCACCTTTTTGCCGGTGCGCACCCGGGGCGGCTTTGCCGCCGCATACCCTTCCTTATAGGCATTCTCAATGATACCGTACTCATTTGCCTTGCATGTAACGGGATCTTCCCAATTCCCGCAGGTGCATGCCGCCTCGCATAATGCCGGACACACTCTTGATGTGAACTCTGGGAAATTATTGGTCTTCTTCAGACGATTGTACGCCTGCTCCCAGTTTCCATTATAAAGTAGATCATTCCATTCCGGCACCAGATTATGCAGCGGACATCCGCTGGTCATTCCCATAATAGTCATACCGGACTGGCAGAAGGGAACTCCGCAATTCATACATCTTGCCGCCTGACGTTTCTGACGGTCTTCAGAAAGAGGGGTATGGAACTCGTTGAAATTCCCGATACGCTCCTTTGGCGCTGCCGCCGGTGCATTCTCTCTATCATAATCCATAAATCCTGTTGGTTTGCCCATCCTTATGTCCCCTCCTTAATTCCTTGTGCTCGCATAAAATGCTTCAATCTGCGCCTGCTCGGAGGACAAGCCCTTCTCCTCCATCTGTACGATTGCCATCATCATACGGTGATAATCATAAGGCATTACCTTTTTGAACTTAGGCAGATATTCGCTGAAATGATCCAGCACCTCCTTGCCCTTCTCGGAGTTCGTCAGCGCCACATGCTCTCTCAACATATCCTTTAACTCCATGACGTCATACTTATTGCTCAATTCCTCAGAAAATACCATTTCCTTATTGAGGCGGGTGTAAAGGTCATTGTCCTCATCCAGCACATAAGCGATTCCGCCGCTCATGCCTGCCGCAAAGTTTTTCCCGGTCTTGCCGAGAACTACCACGCGTCCTCCGGTCATATATTCACAGCCGTGGTCTCCTACGCCCTCTACCACTGCCAGGGCTCCCGAATTACGCACGCAGAAGCGTTCTCCTGCAACGCCGTTGATAAATGCCTTGCCGCTGGTGGCTCCGTACAGCGCCACATTTCCAATGATGATATTCTCATCCTTCTTGTATTTCACACCGGCAGGCGGATACACCACCAGCTTGCCGCCGGATAAGCCCTTGCCAAAGTAATCGTTGGAATCTCCCACCAGCTCCAGGGTCAGCCCCTTCGGAATAAATGCACCGAAACTCTGTCCGCCGGCCCCGGTACATTTTACGATGAAGGTATCTTCCTCTAAATCCTGGCCGCATTTCTTGGTAATCTCAGAGCCGAAAATCGTACCAAAGGAGCGGTCCGTATTGGTAACCTCCACATCGATGCCTCTCTTCTGCTTCTTACCTAACGCGCCGGACAACTGCTTTAAGAGCACGCCTTCATCCTTGGTCTTCTCCAGTTCAAAATCATACACCTGCTTCGGATCGAAGGTAACTTTCTCACCCGGATCCGCAAAGGGATTATCCAGTATCCGGGACAGATCAATGCCCTTCTCCCGATCCGTAAGGTCCTCCCTCACCTTTAAGAGATCACTGCGTCCCACCATCTCATCAATGGTGCGGCAGCCTAATTTTGCCATGTATTCCCTTAATTCCTGGGCGATAAAGCGCATGAAGTTCTCCACATACTCCGGTTTTCCAGCAAAGCGCTTGCGAAGCTCTGGATTCTGTGTGGCAATTCCTGCCGGGCAGGTATCCAGATTACATACGCGCATCATCACACAGCCCATGGTTACCAGGGGCGCCGTAGCAAAACCGTACTCCTCCGCACCCAGCAACGCCGCAATGGCAACGTCCCGCCCGCTCATAAGCTTGCCGTCCGTCTCAATGCGCACCTTGTTGCGCAGTCCATTCATAATCAGCGTCTGGTGGGTCTCCGCCAGTCCCAGTTCCCAGGGAAGACCTGCATTGTGGATGGAGCTGCTGGGGGCTGCACCTGTTCCTCCGTCATAGCCGGAGATCAGCACCACCTGTGCCCCTGCCTTCGCCACGCCTGCCGCAACGGTTCCCACCCCCGCCTCGGATACCAGCTTAACGGAAATCCGGGCATCGCGGTTGGAGTTTTTCAGATCGTAGATCAGCTGCTCCAAATCCTCGATGGAATAGATGTCGTGATGCGGCGGCGGCGAGATCAGGGATACGCCCGGGGTGGACAACCTCGTTCTGGCAATCCAGGGATATACCTTCTGCCCAGGCAGATGTCCGCCCTCTCCGGGCTTCGCCCCCTGAGCCATCTTAATCTGTATCTCCTCTGCGCTCACCAGGTACTGGCTGGTCACGCCGAATCTGCCGGACGCCACCTGCTTGATGGCAGAGCATTTATCTACGCTGCTATGCTTGCTTGCAATGCGCTCCGGGTCCTCTCCGCCCTCTCCGGTATTGGATTTTCCGTGCAGCCGGTTCATAGCCACGGCAAGGGTTTCGTGAGCCTCCTGGGAGATGGAACCATAGGACATAGCCCCCGTCTTAAAGCGGGTCACAATACTGTCCACGCTCTCAACCTCCTCTAAGGGCACACCCTTTTTCGGGAAATTGAAATCCATCAGCCCACGGATATTTGCCTTGCGTTCCTCTTCGTTCACAAGCCTCGTGTACTCCTGAAACAGAGCATAATCCCCGCGCTTTGTGGACTCCTGCAGCAGATGAATGGTAGCCGGATTGTAAAGATGCGCATCCGCCCCGCTTCTCATCTTATGCCGTCCTCTGCTGTCCAGAGTCAGATCTGTCTCTAACCCCAGCGGATCATACGCTGCGGAATGGAGGGTATCCATATCCTTTGCAATATCCTCTAAGGTAATGCCGCCGATGCGGCTCACGGTATTGGTAAAATATTTATCAATCACCGACGCATCGATTCCGATGGCCTCGAAAATCTTAGAGCCCTGGTAGGACTGGATGGTAGAGATACCCATCTTGGAAGCAATCTTGACAATGCCGTTGATAATAGCCTTGTTGTAGTCCTCCACCGCAGCATAATAATCCTTATCCAGCATATGCTCGTCCACCAGCTGTTTTACCGTATCCTGCGCCAGGTAGGGGTTGATGGCGCAGGCGCCAAACCCTAAGAGCGTTGCAAAATGATGAACCTCTCTGGGTTCACCAGACTCTAAGATCATAGCAAGCGCAGTCCTCTTTTTGGTCTTCACCAGATACTGCTGCAGACCGGACACTGCCAGGAGCGAGGGAATCGCCACATGATTTTCATCAATGCCCCGGTCCGACAGAATCAGGATATTGGCTCCGTCACGATAAGCGCGGTCCGCATCCACAAACAGATGATCCAGCGCTTTCTCCAGGCTGGTGTTCTTATAATAAGTGGTGGGCAGCACTACAACCTTAAATCCCTCCACTTTCATATTCTTAATCTTCATCAAGTCCGTGTTGGTCAGAATCGGGTTATTGACCTTCAGCACCTGACAGTTCTCCGCCTTCTCCTCCAGAAGATTGCCATCCTCTCCGATGTACACCGTGGTGGAGGTCACTACCTTCTCACGAATAGAATCGATGGGGGGATTCGTCACCTGGGCAAACAACTGCTTAAAGTAGTTAAACAACGGCTGATGATCATCTGCCAGAGCCGCCAGAGGCGTATCGATACCCATGGCAGAAGTAGCCTCCCCTCCATTTAACGCCATGGGAAGAATGGCCTCCCGCAGAGACTCATAGGTATAACCAAACGCCTTCTGCATGCGCTGACGCTCCTCTTTGGTATACTCCGGCACTCTCTGATTGGGAATCTTAAGATCCGCCAACTGGATCAGGTTGCGATCCAGCCACTCACCGTATGGCTGTTTGCCGGCATAGGCTTCTTTCAGCTCATCATCGCCGATGACTCTGCCCTGTCTGGTATCTACCAGAAGCATTTTGCCGGGACGGAGCCTCTCCTTCGCCACGATCCTGGTGGGATCGATATCCAGCACACCTACCTCAGAGGACAGGATCAACTGATCGTCATCTGTAATATAGTAACGGGAGGGACGCAGACCGTTGCGGTCCAGCACCGCCCCCATGACATCTCCATCAGAAAACAAGATAGAAGCCGGTCCGTCCCATGGCTCCATCATGGTTGCGTAATATTGATAGAAATCCTTCTTCTTCTGAGACATGGTGTCGTTGTTCGCCCACGGCTCCGGAATCATGATCATGACTGCCAGCGGAAGATCCATACCGCTCATCACCAGAAATTCCAGCGTGTTATCCAGCATGGCCGAATCAGAGCCCTCGGTATTGACCACCGGAAGTACCTTCTGCAACTCGCCCTTCAGCTCTTCGGATTCCATGGTCTCCTCCCGAGCCAGCATTTTATCCGCATTACCCTTGATGGTATTGATCTCTCCGTTATGTACAATGAACCGGTTGGGATGCGCCCGCTCCCAACTGGGATTGGTGTTAGTGGAAAATCTGGAATGAACCGTCGCAATGGCGGACTCATAATCCTTATCCTGCAGATCCATAAAGAACAGACGCAACTGGTTTACCAGGAACATTCCTTTGTATACAATGGTTCTGCTGGACAGGGATACCACATAGGTATTGTCGTTGGACTGTTCGAACACGCGTCTTGCCACATAAAGCCGGCGGTCGAAATCCAGTCCCTTTGCCACATCTGCCGGACGCTTCACGAATCCTTGCATAATATGAGGCATACAATCGATGGCCTTCTGCCCAAGACTCCCGGCATCGGTAGGAACCTCTCTCCAGCCTAAGAACTCCATACCCTCCTTCTCTACGATCACCTCAAACATTTTCTTCGCCTGATTGCACTTCAGTTCATCCTGGGGGAAGAAAAACATCCCGACACCATAATCGCGGGCATCCCCCAGCTCTATTCCAATATCCTTCGCGGTCTTCTGGAAAAACTTATGGGAAATCTGCAGCAGGATACCGACACCGTCACCCGTCTTACCCTCCGCGTCTTTTCCTGCCCTGTGCTTTAAGTTCTCTACGATCTTAAGGGCATTCTCCACTGTCTCATGGGACTGAATTCCCTTGATATTCACGACTGCTCCGATTCCGCAGTTATCATGCTCAAATCTCGGATCATACATACCCCGAGCCACCGCTGTGCTCTCATTCCACTTTTCTTTCATCGTCTCATCCTTTCTGAATGGGTTTCCTGCCGCTTTCCGTCAGAGAACGACATTTCTCATCTAGGAAACATTTTACACCTATGCGCTCTCCTCGCGCAACATATATTTTCCTTATATTGTCTGATAATCAGACATTTTAATTTTTGCGCTTCTAATTTTCCATTATATTGTTTTTATTTTTTATAGAATATGGGCTTATAGAAACAACTCTTTGCATATTTTGCCAAAAAGTTTTTTCTAAAAGCCCATGTATCATTCGTTTAAAAATCAAATTTTCACGTTTTTTTATACAATTTTACATGTCGTTTTCAGAGCAAAAATGTTGAACTGCACTGTCCTTCCTCTGCTACCGGATGCCACGTCACCCACACCGGGAGTTCTCTCTGCGGCACAAAACCAAAAACAAGACCGCCGCCAAAACAGCGGTGACCGCAGTCGCGGCATATCCCGCCGCCTGTGATGCATGCATAAAGTCAAACCAGTGCGTTTGGCTCCGCAGCACCGAAATGAGATTGGTCAGCATATGTGCCGCCATAGCTGCCGCCAGCCCAGCACGCTCTGCGGTGACTGCCAGAAGGATTCCGATCAGCCCTGCGTAGAGGAACTGAACCAGATTAAAATGCATCGCGCCAAAAATCAGTGCAGATACAAAAACTGCAGGCCACACCCCCACCCAGGCACGAAGCCGTCTATAGACAATCCCGCGGTACAGCAGTTCCTCTAAGAGAGGAACCAAGAGGCAGGAGCCCCAAATTGACAGCCACAAGCCTCCGCCATAGAAGGCATCCGATACCTGCCGGTAATTCTCGGAAGTTTCCTTTAACCCTGTATAACCGATCAGATTATTAAGAGCCACGCCTGCAAGCGCCACCGCCAGCGCAAACCCTGCTCCCGTAAGGAAGGCTGCCGCTGTGCCCTTCCGTCCATCTTCCATCACGGCCGACTGCCCTTTATCCCTGCGGTAGAAGGAATAAAGGAAGGGACACGCCGCCGCTGTGGCAATGATGTGCTGAATCATATAATTTTCATTCGTCATACGCCACACATTTCCAAGCACAAACATCACAAGATTTGTCACCACAAAATAAATGCCCACCGGGTATACAATGCCCCATACCCGCCAATAATTATTGTCCTTCAATATAATCCGCCACCTCTTTCATGGAATCAAAGACTGCTATTGCTCCACCTTGTTCCAGTTCTTCTCTGGTTCCGAAGCCATAGGTCACACCAATGCAGGCGATCCCGGCCTCGGCTGCTCCCAGTACATCAAAGCGGGTATCTCCTACCAGCACCGCCTGCCCCGGCTCCGCCCCGCTCCGGCGCAGCCACTCCCTCAGCACCTGCACCTTGGAGCAGATACTCTTATCCAGTGTGGCTCCCACCACCTCATCAAAATAAGAAATCAACCCGAAATGCTCCAGTATCCTGCGGCACATCGTCTCCGGCTTGCTGGAGGCAAGTCCTATGTAATATCCGGCTGCCTTCAGCCTGCGCAGCGTCTCCTCCACCCCCTCATAGATCTCACATTCAAAAACGCCGATGGGATCATAACGCTCCCTGTATTTTAACAGCGCATCCCATGCATCCTTCTCACTCATGCCATAATACTTTGTGAAGGAGTCATGGAGGGGCGGACCAATAAACCTGCGCAGTACCGTGCGGTCCGGCTCATGTATTCCAAAACTCTCCAGCGCGTACTGAACGCATCTGGTGACGCCTTCCTCGGTGTTGCTAAGGGTTCCGTCCATATCAAATAAAATCATCTTCCAAGCCATTCCTGTATCCTCTTTCTTAAAGACCAAAATCTCTGTTACCGTTGCTGTAATTGAACACTTGTAACAGTATAACATGAACGATTCTGGTTCGCTACTGTTTCTGCATATAAAATGCCCCGCATTAACTGCGAGGCATTTCCGCTTACTTTTTACGCCGTGTGAACAGCTTTATCTGCTTTATGCTTATCTAATATAGTATGTACTCTTTCTACTTCATCAAGTATCATCTCGTCCATCGCTTTTAATTCGGCAGTGGACTTCATTAACTGTCGCTTCAAGCCGCTGATATCCTTTTCCACAGAGACAACTTTGTCTTCCAGAGAGCCAACTTTCTCAAGTAACAGATCCAGTTTTTCACTATCTGTCATATATCTGCACCTCCTATACATCTGAGTATACCACAATTATTCCTTTCATTAAAGGTCAGCTGCGACATCCAAACTCTTATCTATAACAACGGAACTCATAAAAATCTGCCCCGTTCAGGGTATACACCCCTGCATATTCAATATAAAACACCGGTTCCGTTTCCAGCAGCATCATTCCCGCAATATAATCCGCTATCCCATCCTCGCTGCCAAGTTTCCTGCCGGACGTTGTGGACGCTTTATTCAGATCTGTTTCCACAAAAACGCTGTAATACCCCAGTCCGTCATACGGATAATAGGAATCGTATTCTTCCTGCGTTATCTTTCCCTCTGCCAGCAGGTTCGCAAGGTTGTCCGTGGTAGTGATCATCCCGCCCGCCTGACACTTTGCAATTGCCTGACTGCATACGGAAGCAGGATTGTATGACACTGCAGTTACGGTTTGTTCCTCTGGCTGTTCCTGCGGCTTCGCTTGTCCCGGTTTTGATTCCTGCGGTTTCGTTTCTTCTTTCTGTCCCGCCTGGCTTGCAGACGGATTTTGGGACGATGCTTCTGCGTTTGCCTCTCCCGGATCCTTCTTATGAGACTGCTCCTGTTTTTCGGTCTGCTCTTCCTCAGTCTCCTCCTTTTCTGTCTGCTCTGTCCCAGGAATTTTTGTATTCTCTGCTATATCTGCTTCCTCAGTATCTCTTGCTGCTTCGGTCGTTTCCGTCTCTGTATCTGTCACACTGTTGTTCTTATTACCGCATCCAGCAAAAAGCGTGATACTTACGGATAAAATTAAAAATAAACTCTTTTTCATATGTATTACTCTTCCTTTCCCTTATGAATACAGTATATGGAATCACCATCAATAGAATCTTGCAAATCCCGAATCCCAAGTATACAGCCTTCTGTTACTACATAAACAACTCTATCTTCTATAGCATTCTCTCTAATAGTTATAAGAACTAATCCTTGATTTCTTTTATCCTTCTCCCATATATCTTTCGTCACAAGATATGTATCGCAAGTCTCGTACAATCCTCTATCAAGCTTCTTGCACCTATGCCCATCAATAATTAACTCATCTTCTTTATAGACAATATAATCATTCATTACTGATTTTCCTATTCCTTTTCCATCCACAGGTCATTGTCTGGTTTCCGGTTTAAATCCAGATGTCCTTCTGCTATGATCTGGATGGTTTTATTTGTTACATTTTCAAGAGTTGATTTTATACCCTAAATTTCATGATTTATCTGAGACATATTTTCATACATAGACTCAAACATCTCTTCCTTAACGCCCTGGCAGTACACTCTTTCAACAGCGTTTTTATGTTTATAAGCATAACATTAATAGCAGGGAAATTCAATCTGTTCATGGCGTATTCTGTTGGAAGTTTGAGTTAATAACTCTGCATATTCCTTCGTAAGCCGCTCCATATAGTGCTCCTGCCACAGCAGAATTCTCTTCCGGAGAAGCTTCCAATCAGATTTTGATATCTCTAACATCCAATTCGTCTCCAAATTCTAAAATCAATCATTATTTACCAGTCTTCTGAATTCATCTTCCAGCGCTTCCCAATCCGAATTTCTGTCATCTTCCATTGATTCAACAAGTGCTTTATAATATGTCAGTTTTTCTTCAATATACTGATTGATTACTTCAATCTTAGGTGCCTTATCTGACTCAGACATTTGAATCTTCTTATCCAAAAGATCTTCAACCGCCGTCTTCATTTCATCTTCCAATACTGTATTGAGTAATTCATCAAACAATACCGGCGGTGGACACTTCTTCTCCTCAATCCACTTGCAAGCCAGGATTGGTCGGAGTACATAAAAATACTTTTTGTACTTCACCATGTCATCCAACAGATACTCATGATAATTCTTATTGGCAGTTCCATAATAATGATAAAGCGATGACTTACATGCAAAATAATTCTGTGCCACCTGGCTATACAGATTCTTCCATTCTTCCGTAGTGTAATACACTATCGGAGAATTGCTCCATTCAAACAAAGTAGCGTTTGACTTATGAAAATGCTGTAATGCCTTCTTTAAGTCCCAACCATTGATATCAAGCACTTCATTTAATTCCCAGTCGATAAAATCCTTGGTATCCCGCAAGGATAGGTAGAAGTCCTTATCTCTCACATAGATAAATCTTACATCATAATCGCTGTCCGGAGATGCAAATCCCCAAGCTCTGCTGCCAGACTCTATTACATGCAATACTTTAATATTCTCTTTTTCTTCAATCTCTTTTATCTTAAGAAGAACCAGCTTCTCCACCGGCCCCTCAAAGTCCTCATATTTCATCACGAACCACTCTTTCATTTATGGTCATTACCAGTTCTTGAACCTTTGTCATATCAGGTTCTTCCGGCAAGTCTGTATTTTCTGCAGCATAATGCAATTTCTTTTCAAAATCCGAAAGCATTTCATAAAAGCTCTCATGGAATGTTCCGTCTTCCTTCTGATATTTTCCAAGTCTGATATCCATCAGAAGATCATGCTCTTTTTTTCTGTAAGTGTTAATCTCACCCTTCTCCAGAATGTCGAGCGCCATCATAAACAGTCGAATCAAATGCATAGCATGCTTATTCAGGTGTATATCGTCCTTCTTCTTATTCCGCTTTCCGATTTTCTCGTAGTCATGAACCACATTAGCCATTGTATTCCACATACTGGAATAATCACGAAGTGGATAATGTGTCATATTGGCATTTACAAATATCTCCGTCTCAAGTTCAGGGTTCACTGCCGTATCAATAAATATTTCCAGACTACCATTTTCAAAAAGCTTATAGTGATTATTAAAATCATGCATTGCATTCCTTACGGAATTGAAGATATGCCGCTCTTTCTCGCTCTGTGGAAATGTATCCCTAGCAAGAGCATTCTGCAGTCTGCGAAGCTGTGCATCTGCATATCCACCAAAAGAATTAATCGCTCTTTTTGATAGAAACAGCTTCCTATTATCTAGAAGCAATCGTGCAATATCATTCAGGTACAAATAATGCTCAGGATTCAATCCCAAAAGTTCTATTGTATTCGGATTACAGCTAAGCAAAAGCGTAACAATCTTATTAAATGCATAAATCACCGTATCGGTATTCTCATCCACATACTGTTCGAACTGCGTAAGACCAATCAGATCCGATTTCTGATTCAAAGTAATTCCCCTAATATCAATATCACTGGTTCCGATATTGGTACCGTAAGAGTAGCTACCAGCAAGCCCCAAGAGAATCACATGCTTGCCGAGATGCTCATTGGTCTTAATAAAGCCATATTCAGGTCGCTGTAAAATCTCCTTATATTCCAATTATCCCACTCCTTGCATCAAAATAGCTTGTAACAGTATAGCATGAATGTGCCGGGTAAGCTACTGTTTCTGCATATAAAATGCCCCACATCAACTGCGAGGCATTCCGCTTACTTTTTACGCCGTGTGAACGGCTTTATCTGCTTTATGCTTATCTAATATAGTATGTACTCTTTCTACATCATCAAGTATCATCTCATCCGTCGCCTTTAATTCGGCAGTGGACTTCATTAACTGTCGCTTCAAGCCGCTGATATCCCTTTCCACAGAGCCGACTTTGTCTTCCAAAGAGTCAACTTTCTCAAGTAACAGATCCAATTTTTCACTATCTGTCATATTTCTGCCCCTATACATCTGAGTATACCACAATTTTTCCTTTTATTAAAGGTCAACTGCAGCATTCAGATAGCGTAAATTTGCTGTATGAAAATAAAAGCAATTCCACCACGGCCAGTTGTAGTTCCCGGTTATTACTTGGTATGATATAATCTGTACTCGTTATACAATGATATTGTCATTATACAGAGCAGGTTCCTGACAATCAAGCAAATCAATATACAGTCAATTCATGAGGTCAACAACACTGTATTTCGGAATGACAACTATATGGTACTAACATTTCCAGCGGGTATGTGATATGCTTTTCTTGTCCATTTGGACCGCCTCCTATTCTTTGAGTTGGCTTGCGACATCATACCCATTGTATCATAGGAGGCTTTTCTTGATATCCTCACCGTTTCCACTTACACTATTCTCCCCAGCATAGCTGGGGGGTAGTACTTTCAATTAAGGGCGCGAAACACCGCATTTTTTAGGCGGTTTGTCAACCTTTTTTATGAAAAAAATTGTGGGAATTTATAAAAAAGGAATCTCCGAATCCACATAAAATAAGGCTTAGAGATTCCGAAAGTCTATGTAAAGCCCAAGGAGGTGTTACCATATGGTATCTTTTCTTGAATTTGTTGATAAATATTTATTCGTTTTTTCTCTTCTTTACACGATAATAGTCAGAATTGTTGGATTCGTTACCGATAAAGTGCGTTTGAAAGTAAAAAAATATCAAATTAGAAAATGTTTGTCTCTAACAAAAGCTGAATGTAAAATAATTTTACCAAGTTATTATAAATGCATACATAATGACAACTCTATTTCAGTATGACCAACTGGTGATATCCACGCGGCTTCAAATATTATTGATTTGATCCATAAAACAGGTTTATATACTCATCAGGATTCTATTTTTTACGAAAATAGTAATGCCAACTCCATAGAAAACTATAATATATTTTGTATTGGCGGGTTTTTAGCCAATAAACATACTTATGATTTTTTTGAACAATTTTTCCCTAGCTTTAAAATCCTAGCGCCTCAAAAGAAAATTGAAAATAATCCTAATGGAATACCTCCAAACCACTTTGTAGCATGTGACAGAGAGATAGTGTCAATAGTTTTTCGCAAATATAGTTCCAGCCGTTTGGTAGGCGACAGTCAGCCGGCTATGATATCAGACAGCAGTTCATCTTCCGGTTTGGTGAGATGATCCATGTTCATGTAGCGTCGTGTCCCCCATTGGGTTCCCGCCACGTGACGAAGTCTGGCACACACCAGCATCAGGGCGCTCTGCCCATCGGGAAAGGCGCCGATTGCCTTTGTCTGGCGTTTGATCTCACGGTTGAGCCGTTCGATGGTGTTGTTTGTCCGTATCCGGCTCCAGTGCTGAGTGGGAAAGTCCATATAGGTAAGGGTTTCCTCTATGCCGTCCTGAAGCTTCTTTGTTCTCCTGGGCATGGATGGCTTTCAGCATCATGGCAACTGACTTCATTTTGTTTCGCGGTGTAACAGAGAAGATATTC
>JAIEAP010000014.1 GCA_029071325.1 Lachnospiraceae bacterium
GTCTAAATCTGTAATATATTTTATGTATTCATTTCCTAACTCACCTTTTACTTCATTTTCAACTTCTTCAATCAATAACTGATTTAATTTCTCTACTATTTCTTTATCATTTAGATTTTTTTTTGCATAATCCAATGCCAAAAAAATGTGAATACAAATATTTTCTACTTGGCAGAAATCTTCTCCATGTTCATATTCATTTAAAACTGCAGGAAAAATTTGTTTTTCATTAAATCCCATCTTATAAAACCTTTTAAAATCTTCGTCCACACATTCTTTTAACTCATCATATTCAAAAATCATCCTACACCTCTCTATTTTACGAATACATTTAATTCTATATTAGGAAACATTCTCCTAAATTCTAAAATAATATTAGAACAACTCTGGCAACATGGCAACTCTGAATACAAATTTATTGTTCCGCCAACACTTGGATCTACTATTTGTGACGCTATATCTTCTAAAATTTTAGCCTCCGTATCATGATATCTTGGATATTGGTCTTCGACATATGTAGTAAATATTCTTTCATTATCTGGTTTTATATAAGAAAAATCTGCTACATTTGCCCCCTTGTCTAAATCCCCATTTATCTTGCTATGAGCCACAAAATTATCTTTAATCCCTGGGATGTCAACATCTGCCACTGCCATATTTCCACGTTTAGCTAAGTTGGTATTTGGCATTTTCTCTCTAATATCTTTAATGCTATTAGCAAGGTTATTTTTTATGGCATTTGTACCACCCTCTGCTACTCTCCCCACATCATCCGCTGAATTCGCTATGTCATCTGCGATATCCGCGGCACTCTTTCCTACATCATCCATAGAATTCACAGCCGGATTCGCAAGATCATCCGCCCCCCGCATAGCCGCCTCTTCCGCCTTCAACGCCCTGCTGGCCTGTCTCGCAGAATAAGCTACTCTCAGTTTTTCGATTCCCTTTGTGATCCCCTTTGTTGCCAGTATAGGCCCTATGATGTATCCCGCGCAATAGCAAATTCCTTTTTGTTCCAATGCATCCGATGCTCCTTGAGCGATTCCTTCTGCTAGAAGCAACGGATTCTTTTCCATAGATTCCTGGCTTTTTATGAGTCCTTCTACCTGCTTCCCCGCCCACTCCGGTTTTTCCAGACCAACTTTTCCACAGAACGCACAGGTGACTCCTGCCGCCATCGTATAGGCCAGACTTCCTCCCGGTACCACTGCTCCTACAAGCATATCCCAAATACCGTCTATCACCCCCAGCCCAAAATCATCCATTGCCTGATTTGCCATTATCTTTGCATCCCAATAACTGTCCCGGCTATCTGTGTATTTCTGGTAATTGTCCCTTGCGATCCATTGATACTCATCATCTATGTTCTCATATACCACTATTTTATCCTGATAGATCCGCGTCACTTCCGCCATGAGGTTCTGTATCCGCCAGTAGTACGCCGGTACAATGTCTTCTCGGACGGTCTCCACCTGCTTATAATACCGCTCCTCTGCCTTCCTTGTCTTCTGGTCCGGAGATATCGTATAGATATCCCAGGAGGATACCCTTGCATAATACCCGATATTGGCAAGGTGCATGATTTTCTCTTCCATGGTCATCATGTTTGCCCAGATATCATTCCGGTCCACCACCATCTGTTGTCCCCAGATATCCGGGGATATCACTGCTGTCATATCACGGATATAGGAGCAAAGAATCCCTCTGGTGTCCGTCACCGCCCCTAACTCCCGGGTGATATGCTCGGTGACCTTTCTCTTCTCCTGCATCAGTGCTTCATAAGCTTCCCCTTCACCGCCTCCCATGGCTTTTTTAAACATCTGCAGCCCCTCGGCGAGCCGGGTCAGCGTCCGTACATAACAATCGAGAGCATCCGCTGCGCGCTCCAGTTCCCCGAAGTTAATCTTTAATTCCCTGTGGAACATAACTCTCCCCCTTATACTTTCTTCATCCGGATGTCACTGATCAGCCTGTCGCATTCTGCTATCATCCTTCGGATCATATCCTCCATCTCATTTCTGGCGGATGCATTTGCAAAGTCCATGTCCGCAAAATCCTTGTTGATCCTATCGCGTAACTCTTCTACCTCCGCTATGTATGCATCCAACATCTTATTTGCATAACTTTTTTTGTAACGCATTCTATTTATCTCCCCTGATATCCTGTGCCGCCGCTGTGTCCTCCTGTCGGAATGCTTCCAGAAACTCTCTGGCATCTTGCGCCAATTGTGTAATTTCAGCTGTTATGTCCGCCGGATCACTCTCAGCAAAATCATCCAGCATATATCCCAGCCACATTGCAATATCCGCCTGCTGCTTATCCATAACACCCTGCAATGCTTCCCTGACCCCAGCCTGTTCCTGCTGCCACTCCTGCATTACGCTATCCAGCTGCCGCAGTGCTTCCTCTGCTGCCTTCATATTGATCCGTATTTCACCTGCCATGCTGTTCCTCCATGATACGCTGTATCTCTTTCCGCTCTTCTGCCGTCTCAAAACCACACATGTCCATGTCCTTTTCCAGCAGATATTCCCGCTTCATCCTGTACTGGTATGCCTGCTCCTGTTCCTCCTGATACCCTGTGTGCAGGACTGCCTTTATCAATGCCGGGGAGAACAGCATACGGCTTGTACCGTCAAAGGTTCCGGTGGGATACGGCACTCCGGCATATGGGAAATAGCTGTGTCCAGTGAGGGACAGATACCTTTCTGTGATCACGAGGACTGCTTTTCCGGCGCCCTTTAAGGCGGGCATTTTTTCTTCCAGAACCTCTTTCTGCAGTTCTACCACAGAACCTAAGGGAAGCAGTTCTTCCAGGAAGGAGATCCCCTTTCCGATGATACGCTTCCATTCCTGTGCCGTATGCGCTACTTCCTCCCCTCTGGCACACAGCCAGATCCTCTCCGGCGATACATGGAATTCATAGCCTTCATCCAACGCACAGACCTCCTCTTCCTGCTTCCACAGGCACTCGTATATCCTATACAACTGACGGATGTCTTTCTGGCAGCGGTACAGGAATTTGGTCAGAACAACCGCTTCCTCTGCCGCATGCACTTTTAGCCATTCATGCAGCAGTTTCAGATTCCCCTGCTGTGTTGCTGCAATGCTAAGGGATAAATTTTCCAGTTCCATTCGCTCCCCCCTATTTGTATTTTGTTTTCTTCTTCATTTCTGGGAAATATACCGAATCAGTTATTATCGAATGATAAT
>JAIEAP010000015.1 GCA_029071325.1 Lachnospiraceae bacterium
AGTTTAAATGCTTCGTTCGACTTGCATGTGTTAAGCACGCCGCCAGCGTTCATCCTGAGCCAGGATCAAACTCTCATATTTAAAAGTTTTTCCTTTCAGAATCAGTCTGGCTGTTTCCGAAAAATTTTACTGTTTTAGGTCGCATTCTTCAATGCTGTCCTGAATGATCTTGCGATCCAATGGACCGCGTTTTCTCAAAATCTTTCAAGGTTATTTCACTGTTCAGTTATCAAGGTTCTTGTCCGCGTCTGCATTGTCTGTCGACTCTGTTTTCGCGGTCAGCTTGTTTATATTATCACAGAGAATATTCTTTGTCAACAACTTTTTTACACTTTTTTCCGCATCTTTCTCCGAAAAAAATGTCGGCTGCCAACTGCGTGAAATATGCACAAGCAAGCGGAGAAGGAGGGATTTGAACCCTCGCGCCGCTATTAACGACCTGCACCCTTTCCAGGGGTGTCCCTTCGGCCAGCTTGGGTACTTCTCCGAATTCATTACACAGCCTTATGGGACCCTAGTGATTCCATAAGGTTTATTTATTTGTATCGAGCAAGTCGATAACGGAGAGAGTGGGATTCGAACCCACGCGCCCTTGCGGACAAACGGTTTTCAAGACCGCCTCGTTATGACCACTTCGATATCTCTCCATGTGATACGCCTTAAATCAGCGCAAATATGATTCTATCATCAATTTTTTCACATGTCAATATCCATTTTTAGATTTTAATACCAGATTTTAAACCGGCCTGTATTCCTCCTTATGATTTTGCATCAGCAGTTCCGCCATCTGCAAATCCTCTGGCGTGGTTATCTTCAGGTTTCTGTAAGAGCCCTCTAAAATATGAACCTGAACTTTGCTATAACGCTCTACCGCCATGGCGTCATCCGTGATTTCCTCTGCCCCCTCTGCCAGCATCCTGTCATAGGCACTGCGTATCAGCGGGTAGGCAAAGGTCTGCGGTGTCTGAACGCTCCACAGCCTGCTGCGGTCCGGCGTTGCCTGCACCACCCCATCCTCATCTGCCGTCTTGATGGTATCCTTCACTGGGACAGCCGCAATACACGCTCCGGTTTTTGTTACCATTTCCATGCTGCGGGAAATGATTTCCCTGCTCACACAGGGTCGTGCCCCATCATGAATCAGTACATAATCGGAATTCTCACAGCACTGCAGTCCGCAGTAAACCGAATGATAGCGTTCCCTTCCTCCCGCCGTGATATGCGTGATCTTCTGCAGTCCATACCGCTCCACCACTTCTTTCCGGCAGAACTCCTCTTCCCCTTCCCCGGTCACCAGAACAATCTCATCTACCGGACTATCGGCAAAAGCTTTCAGCGCATAATAGATGACCGGTCTGCCCGCCAGCATCAGATATTGTTTGTGAACCGTGCTTCCCATACGGCTGCCCTTGCCCGCAGCCAAAACAATTGCCGTGTATTTTGCCATCATATTCTCCCAGGATTACCTTAACTTCAACTATATAGGATTACGCTTATCGTTCTCCTAACTTCAGATTCGGAACCGCATTCAGATCCAGACCGGATCGGGCGCCGGACTGAAACTCATAATACGCCGCCGCACCGATCATTGCTGCATTGTCCGTACACAGAATGGGGGACGGATGATAAAACGACACCCCCCGCTTCTGACACGCTTCTTCCATCGCACGCCGCAGCGCACCGTTGGATGCAACGCCGCCCGCAATCGCAAATTTATCCGCACCACAACTCTCCACCGCCTGCATGGAATGCTCTACCAGCACGTCAATCACTGCCTTCTGGAAGGATGCCGCCACATCCGCCTGCACGATCTCGATCCCCTTCATACGGCAGCCATTCAGATAATTCAGCACCGCGGACTTTAAGCCGCTGAAGCTGAAGTCATATTCCCCGTCCGCAACCTTCGGACGCGGAAATGTGATTGCTTCCTGATTTCCAGACTCTGCCGCCTTTTCGATTTTGGGGCCTCCCGGATAGCCCAGTCCAATCGCCCGCGCCACCTTATCAAATGCCTCGCCTGCCGCATCATCTCTCGTACGTCCCAATACCTCATATTTCCCATAATCTATCACACGCACCAGATGCGTATGACCACCAGATACCACCAGACACAAAAACGGCGGGGCAAGCTCCGGCCGTTCAATATAATTTGCACTGATATGTCCCTCAATATGATGTACACCCACCAGCGGAATACCGCGGGCATAACTGATCGCTTTTGCCTCAGCTACCCCCACCAGCAGCGCCCCCACCAGTCCCGGTCCGTATGTCACACCTATGGCGTCAATCTCATTCCAATCCGCCTGTGCATCCTGCATAGCCTGATTTATGACCTGATTGATCTTCTCGATATGCTTGCGGGAAGCAATCTCCGGCACGACACCGCCATACAGGGTGTGCAGCGCAATCTGGGAAGAAATCACATTGGAACGGACATCACGTCCATTTACCACAACAGCTGCCGCAGTTTCATCACAGGAGCTTTCAATGGCCAGGATTGCAATATCACCGTCACTCTTCTGCATTGATCTCGTCTCCTCCCAACAGTACAAAGCCCAGTATCTTCCAATTCCCTTCGTCATCCTTCCGCAGGATATACTGCTGATTACTGCGGGTGTATGCCTTGGGCGAACGCACAAAATATGAGGACGCCACATAAGCACATTCCCTGCCCTCTACCGTCTGCTGTACCACCTCATCACTGTCACATACCGTTGATGTATTAATGGTCTTGTCTGTTTCATGGAAGATTTCCACATCCGCCTGCATATTGCTGAAGAACACATCCTGAGGATTTTCTTCCAGAAGCTCCTCATCCATCATTCCCCGTAACTGCCCCAAAAGCTTCGCAAATTCCTCATCTGTATATTCTTCGTTGTACAGACAGAGAATCGCACGATTATAGAACTTCACCACTTCCCTCGGCGTTCCTGGATAGTCATTATCCAGATTCTTACTCAATACGAACGTAACCTCATCCACCTCCGTCAGATTCTCCACCGAGCGCGGGGTACGGTTCGTCAGATAATAATAGAAGCCTGCCACCAGACCAACAACCACCACCGCAATCAATGTCATTTTGACTTTCTTCATGGTCATTCCTCCTCAAAATCAAGTTCTACTGTTTTGCCATCCTTACCCAGATATGCGCCAGGATAAATCGTCCTTACAGCCTCCATATAATCTTCCCCCCTGACCAGCGAGGGACTGAAATGGGTCAGCCACAATTCCTTTACCTGCGCATCCGCTGCCAGCCGTGCCGCCTCATAAAAGGTCATGTGCTTATACTGCTTTGCCTTGACAAGTTTCTCTTTCTCCGCGTACATACCCTCGCAAATAAAGAGATCCGCCCCTCTGGCATGTTCCACAATACTGTTGGTCGGCCGGGTGTCGGTACAATAAGTCACTTTAATTCCTTTCCGCGCAGGTCCCAACACCATATCCGGCGTAAAGGTCCTGCCATCTTCTACCACTGTCTGTCCCTTCTGAAGAAGGCTCCAGGCACGTTTGGGAATTCCCGCCTCCTCGGCACGTTCCACCAAAAAGCGTCCCTTCCTGGGAATCTCCAGCGTATACCCATAACATACCACATTGTGATTTACCCGGAACGCGTGAATTGTATAACCCTTAATCTCTATGGTCTGTTCCGGCTCCGACAGCTCTATGAACCGAAGTTCAAAGGGAAGCTCCGGCGCGATCACCCGCAGCGAATTGACTACCCGCTCCAGTCCTTTCGGACCGATCATTACCAGCGGTTCCGTTCGCTCAGCATTTCCCATAGTGAGCAGTATTCCCGGCAGACCGCTGATATGGTCTGCATGATAATGGGTAAAACACATCACGTCTACAGGTTTTAAGCTCCAGCCCTTTTCCTTGACAGCAATCTGCGTGCCTTCCCCACAGTCAATCATCAGATTGCTTCCATTATATCTTGTCATCAAAGAGGTAAGCCACCGATACGGCAGCGGCATCATTCCTCCGGTCCCCAATAAACAGACATCTAACATCCTGTACCTCTAGCTTCCTTTATACAAACTCCGTAGTCTCGCCAACCTCCGGCGCAACCGCAAACTGACGGACCCACGCATCAAAACATTCTTCGCAGATTCTCATCTCAAATGTGCTGCCGTCCTTGTCAGAAAAATATCCCCACTGTTTTTTTACATATAAATAATCCTGCTTTTTTTCACAAATTTTTTTGCCGCAGCAATTACATACCATATTTTTCTTCCTCCATCCGTAATCAGATTCCCCGTCATAGCGCGGAGTATTTGCGCTTACTATTATAACGTGTCCCGGATGGAATCCCAGTGGGAATTACTGGTCCAGCTTCATGAGTTTGGCATCCTCCACCGGATTGCGGTAAAAATTCCTGCGCAGGCCAGTCTCCATAAAACCGCAGCTTTCATATAGCCGGATCGCATTTTCGTTGGACACACGGACTTCCAGGAACAGAACATGCACCTCTAACGCCAGTGTCCTGCGCTGCAATTCTTCCAGCAGTCTCCTGCCTATCCCTCTGCCCCGACAGTCCCGGCGCACCGCCACATTGGTAATCTCACCTTCATCGAAAGACAGATATATGCCGCAATAACCCACCAGTTCCTCTCCCCACATCGCTGACAAAAACATCGCATGGGGAGCTTCCAGCGCCTCCAGAAATCCCTGTTCACTCCATGGCTCTCCAAAGTACTCCCGCTCCATTGCCGCAGCCTGCGGGACATCTCCACACTCCATAGCGCGAATCAATACTTCATTTTCCAGACCTGCCACGGCGTTATTTCCGCTAGCCCTCATGTGCCTGCTCCAACCGTTCCCGCTCTGCCTGAGACAGGCGAAGATACTCCGGCCGGTGTTCCTCCGCCCGCTGTACCTGTCCCCTAGAATAATAAATCTCTCCCAGCGCAGCAACAGATGCCGCTCGCTGCTTATTCATATGTGCAGGTGCGAAAGAATACGGCACCGAGCAATTTTCCCGAATATAGGACCCAAACACCGGAACGCCGTCTCCCAGGAAAACCACCGGCCGCCCCTGATCGTTCACTTTCGCCACAATGTCCTCAATCCCGGTCACACACTGCGGCTCTATGACACTAAGCGCTCCTTCCTCAAAGGAATATAATCCCGTATAAGTCTGACTGCGTCTGGCATCCATCAGCGGAGCCACCAATGCACTGCTCCCCCACAGATTATATGCCAATGCTTCCACAGTCGGCACAGCGATCAACGGTTTATCCAACGCCAGGCCAAGCCCCTTTGCTGTTGCCGCGCCGATGCGCAGTCCCGTGAAAGACCCTGGTCCCGCCGCCAGCGCAATGGCGTCTATCGTCTTAAGATCCAGTTCTATCATCCTTGCCGCCTCATCCAGCATGGGCAGCAGTGTCTGGGAATGTGTCTTCTTATAATTTACCGTAAACTCCGCCAGAAGATTATCATCCTCTACCACTGCCACGGATGCCACCAGCCCGGAACTGTCCAATCCCAGAATCTTCATCATGTCACCTCTTCTATGGTTATTTTTCGGTAATCAAATCCATTCTCCGGCTTCTTCTCTACGGTAATCCTGCAATACCGCTCCGGCAGTATTTCCTCGATCAGGTTGCCCCACTCGATCATGGTGACCCCTTCTCCATAAAAATAATCCTCATAACCAATCTCTTCCATCTCTTCCACGTCACCGATGCGGTACACGTCAAAGTGATAAAATGGCAGTCTGCCCTGATCATAGACCTGTACAATGGTGAATGTAGGGCTGCTGACGGGTTCCGTGATCCCAAGTCCCCGGGCAATCCCCTGGGTCAGCACCGTCTTGCCGACACCCAGATCACCAATCAATGTATATACGCTGCCGGGGGCTGCCTGTCTGCCAATCCGAACTCCAAGCTCTGCCGTTTCCTCCGGCGTAAATGTTTCATATATTCCAAACGTGATTTCTTCCATCTTACACCCTGCCGCGCTACCGTTTCCTTTCCGGCCGCCCTTCTATTTCTTCACTTGCTTCATGCGGTTCTGATAATTCTTCAGATATTTTCCCGCCAGAGCACATAACTCCTCATACTGACCGCCCAGCGAAGCCCTGGGAATAATATACGCATTGATCCGGTTGCTGTATATCAGAATGTTATGCTTTGTAGACACCATCTTATAGATCTGCTTCCAGGGGAGTGTTGCGGCCTCGTCTCCTACCGTCACATGAACGCCCTCTTCATCAAAACTGTAATGGAGCGTCTGCTGTAGCACCTCCGACATGGCAATCTGCCGCTTTGCCCTTCCCCAAAGCGTCAGCGGGAGATAACAAAGAAAGACAACGCCAAACACGATATAAAGAACACTGTAGGTCAATTCCACATCTCCCCAGGTAGCTATCGCCGCCACAAATGCAATAATTGCAACCACTATGGATACAATTCCATGAAAGCCCGTATACATATGGTACATGTGAAAACGATACATATCCTGAGAAGTAATCTTTACATCAAATTCCATTGGCGCTGTCTCTCCTTCTATGCTATTACTGTCGTTAGTATAGCATTATTTGGAAGATTAGACAATCACTTTCCTTCTTACGCTTACTTATTCCCCTTGATAAAAGGAGAAATATACTTGTAGATCAAAAAGGTAATTCCCACACTGAGCATCCCCTTAAGGAACGTAAAGGGCATGTTAAACACCAGCAGACACTGCAGCAGGTTCTCCATATGTCCGCCCACCACAGACGCAATGGCATTGTACGCTGCCACGATTGCCTCACGATCCATAAAAGCCTCATAAATCGGATATACCACAAAATAGTTAGAAAATACGCTGATGACCGCCATCGCGACCGCCCCTGCCAGGGAACCGATCAGCGCACCCAGGCGGTTCTTCTTATACTTATAAACCAATCCTGCCGGCAGCACAAACGCCACCCCCAGCACAAAATTGGACAGTTCTCCCACACCCCCCGTGCTGGTCATCAGCAGGTGCAATAAGTTCTTAACAAGACATACCGTCACACCGCTGACAGGCCCCAATGCAAACGTCGCTATCAACGCCGGAAGTTCCGACAGATCCAGCTTGATAAATGCCGGCATGAAAGGAACGGAAAAATCCAGAAACATCAGGATGAACGCAATCGCAGACAGCATTGCTGTCATGGTGAGATAACGCGCATTCACCCTGCTTCCCGACTTTCTGGCCATTGTTGTTGTTCTTTGTTTTGTGTTCATTGTGATCTACTCCTTTACTGATATTTTCGTATCCGGTCAAGGAAATTCCGAGAATCAGTCAGCGGTCTGCCATGTCAAAGCAGCGAATAAAAAATCCCCGGATTGAAAAAATCCGGGGACATCAAATACACTGCCATCATATCAAGTGCTCTGCACATGGTATGCGCTTCGCGATGCACGCTCGCTTCGCTCGACGCGGTATAATATCTAACAATATTATTATGACTGCTTATCTTCTCCCATCCAGACTATACTGTCGGTTTTGGATTCTCACCAAATCAGCTGCATGCAGCTCACGGACTTATACGCCAGGCGTACTCACCGTCGGTCGGGAATTTATGCGATGCATATCACCCTGCCCCGAAGACTTCCTATTCAATTGATACAAAATTATTCTATGTCCGTCACGGCTATTTGTCAAGACTTTTTCCCAGATTATCGTCTACAGTTTCATGGTGAGCTGAATCCTCTGCTTCTTTAAGTCTACACTTAAAACCTTCACCTCTACGATATCACCCACGCTGACCACTTCCAGCGGATGCTTGATATAGCGCTCACTCATCTGAGAAATATGTACCAGACCATCCTGATGCACGCCGATATCCACAAATGCTCCGAAATCTATGACATTGCGGACGGTTCCCTTTAACGTCATGCCGGGGGTCAGATCCTTCATCTCCAGAACGTCACTGCGCAGGATGGGTCCCGGCATGTCTTCCCTGGGATCCCTCGCCGGCTTCTCCAGCTCTTTTGCAATATCCCTTAAGGTCAACTCTCCAATATCAAGCTCCTGTGCAAGCTTCTTATAGTCCCCGATCTTCTTCGAAATACCCTCCAGCTTCCTTGCCGCAACATCCTGAGGGGTATAGCCCAGCCTCTCCAGAAGCTGGTTTGCCGCATCATAGCTCTCGGGATGGACGCCGGTAGCATCCAGGGGATTCCTGCCGCCTATGATGCGCATAAATCCCGCGCACTGTTCATATGCCTTGGGCCCCAGCTTCCCCACCTTCAGCAGCTGATTGCGGGATGTGAATCTTCCATTCTCCTCACGGTATGCCACGATATTTTTTGCAATGGTTTTACTGATGCCTGATATATATTCCAACAGGGAAGCCGACGCGGTATTTAAATCCACACCGACTTTGTTGACGCAGTCTTCTACTACTCCTCCCAGTGCCTCGCTCAGCTTCTTCTGATTCATGTCATGCTGATACTGTCCGACACCGATGGACTTGGGATCAATCTTCACCAGCTCCGCCAGCGGGTCCTGCAGACGTCTCGCCATGGAAGCGGCGCTTCTCTGTCCCACATCAAACTGGGGGAATTCCTCGGTGGCAAGCTTGCTGGCGGAATACACAGATGCTCCCGCCTCATTTACAATGATGTACTGCACCTTCACCGGCAGTTCCCGAAGCAGTTCCACGATTACCTGTTCCGATTCCCGGGATGCGGTGCCATTCCCAAGAGAAATCAGGGTAACATGGTATTTGTCAATCAGCTTCTTTAATACCCGCTTTGCCTCCTCCACCTTGTTCTGTGGAGCAGTCGGATAAATGACCGTTGTATCCAGCACTTTACCGGTGGCATCTACTACCGCCAGCTTACAGCCGGTACGGAACGCAGGATCCCAGCCCAGTACCACCTGCCCTGCGATGGGCGGCTGCATCAGAAGCTGTTCCAGATTTTTGCCGAATACCCGGATAGCTCCGTCCTCCGCCTTCTCTGTAAGGTCGTTTCTGATCTCGCGCTCAATTGCAGGTGCAATCAATCGCTTGTAGCTGTCTTCCGCCACTTCCCGGAGAATCGGAGCTGTAAAAGAATTATCTCTGGTTATGATCTGTCGCGTCAGATATTCTAAAATACGATCCTCCGGCGCCTCTATCTTTACAGTCAGCACCTTCTCTGCTTCGCCTCTATTTAATGCAAGCGTACGGTAACCTGCCATCTTCGCTATACTCTCATCAAAATCATAGTACATCTCATAGACAGATTCCATCTCCGGGTCTTTGGCAGAGGACACAATACGTCCATGTCTGACCGTCAGATCCCGAATGCGGATGCGGTAATCAGCTTCATCAGATACATGCTCCGCTATGATATCCTTTGCGCCCTCCAAAGCTTCCTCCGGCGTGTTCACACCCTTTTGTTCATCCACGTATTTCTGCGCTTCCTCCAGAGCTGGAACTGTGATCATCTGCAGCATAATTACATTCGCCAGCGGCTCCAGGCCTTTCCCCTTGGCAATCGTTGCCCTGGTCCGCCGTTTCGGCCGATAGGGACGATAAAGATCCTCCACCACCACCAATGTCTGAGCCTCCAGTATCTGGGCACGCAGTTCCTCCGTCAGTTTACCCTGCTCCTCAATACTGGCAATGACCTGTTCCTTCTTCTCCTCCAGATTGCGCAGGTAATTCAGCCGGTCAAACAGACTGCGAAGCACCTCGTCATTCAGCGCACCCGTGATCTCTTTGCGGTAACGGGCAATGAACGGAATCGTATTTCCCTCATCAATCAGTTGGATTGCCGCCTGCGCCTGCTGCCTGCGGATTCCTAATTCCTCTGCTATCTTTGCTGTAATATCCATATGTTCCGATTCCTTTCTCAACGTTAATGAACGCTTGGGTTTTCGTATGTTTATTGTATTTTCTGGAGCGGCGTGCTATACTGGTCTCATTGAAATGCAAGGAGGCAGTCCATGTATCAGCCCTATAACAATCAACCAGACTATAATCAACAGCCGAATAACTATCCGCCTTATCCCGACATGGGGCAATCCCCTTACCCTGATAAGCGTTCTTCCAGTATGGAGCTTGCCGCTCTTGTACTTGGCATCCTTTCACTTTCTCTTTTCTGCTGTCCATATGCAAGCCTCCCATGCGGGGCCCTTGCCATTATCCTGGCACTGCTTTCCCGCGGCGGCGAGCGAAAATGTTCCAGCAGAGGACTGGGAAGTCTGATTCTTGGCAGTCTTGGGCTGGGACTGGGACTTTTGTTTATGCTATTTGCGTTCCTGTACAGTTTTGTATTCTCAGAGGATGCCTGGAAAAACCGCGAATTATATCTTGAGTTGTATGAAGATATCAACAGCGACGGTTACGAAGACATCTACCGCAACCTGGATCGCTATCTGGAATAAAAGATTTCCAAAAATATATTACAGGAACAACTGCACCGAAGCATTGTAATCATATCCGGCAGGCTCCTGCCGGTCCAGTTGCCCTGTCAATTCCCGATAAAATGTAATCTGCGTCTGCACCATATATGGACCTACCCACAGCATTCCGATTCCAAAGGAACACGCTGCAAGCAGCTCCCATCCCAGGAAGCTCAGGTCAATATAAAACAGACGTCCCTTATTTCCCTTCATCAATTCCGCGCTCTTTCGGAATGCATCTACCGTAGTTATATCCGGCTGATCCAGCAACACCATATACGCCTGGGCGAAAACCAAATTCAGAACAATCGCCACAATACTTGCCAGCAGCACATATATCAGCATCAAAATGAGCTGCACATAAGAAAATGCCCGATACCCCATAAATTGGAGTATATAGAGGGGAATCTGAGGGATAAGGACGATCAGCGTCCGCAGTAATACCGCCAGTATGTACCGGTCTGCCCTGCCGCGGAACACACAGAACATATCGCTGAACTGGTACTGACGGCCCCTTGCCATCTGCATTCCAATCCATATTCTGCCGATTGCCAGAACACCGCTCAGCAGAGACAGAATAAAGGATGCCAGGTAATAGATTGCCATTCCCGCCGCACTGTTATCTGTCACCCAGCCAAACAACAACAGCGGTATATTACAACTCAGCGTTCCTACCACCAGCGTTCCCATGGGAACACTGTACCTTCCGGTAAGGTTCTCTCTGGCAATGCGCTTCAATTCTGCCGATTCTCTCTTCATTCCCACTATACTCCTATTCTGACCTTATGCTTTGTAATTTACTTTCGCCCCTGATATCCGAACAGCATCTTGGGATTTCCGTTCCTGCTGATAGGGATTCTCTTCATTCGGGTATTTTATCATAGTACGGGTCTCTCCGCCTGCTACATAGACTCTGCCGCACTCCGGACAAATCGCCGTCTGCAGGCTGACACTGGCATTGATCACCTTGCCATCCTTCTCTGCCGCCTTTGTGTATGCATTCGCCACATGCTCCGCCTCATGAGCCGCAACCCTGGCTCCGGCCGCCTCCGGCGAAATATGCGCCGCAGACTTAAAAGATACATTTTCATCCGATCCATCCTGATATTTTCGATTTTTACAGGTCTGGCATTCCTCCTGGGAAGAAAGACGACCCGTTTTGTCCGCAGCCTTATCCTCTCCGGCCGCTATGCCGTCCCGTCCGGATGCCATACTGCCCGGATCACCATACACACCTGTGCGATCATACCCGGTTCCGATTCCCTGTTCCATGATCGATCCTACCATTCCACAGCACCTCCCTGCTTCCATACTTATTGTTATTATACACACATCCTGGCGCAAAAACAACCGTTTTGACATTCCTGTCTGAAAAGGCTATACTAGAGTCATTACATTTCACACACCGGCACTTCGGAGGAACCACCATGAAGAAGCACGTTTTACAGGAAACCCATAGCAACGCGGAACCGGCCCCCCGGAAAACCATCAACTATGACAACGGCATGTATATCACAGGCTGGTGTCTGGCGGCATGCCTGGCATTTCTCCTGCTTATCTTTTATCTTACCGATTTTTCTTTTACAAACTATATGTACGCATGTACGCTGCACACTCTGACGGGGCTATACTGTCCCGGATGCGGAGGCACACGCGCCATCCTGTTTCTGCTGCACGGTGATCTCCTCCGCTCCTTTCTCTACCACCCGCTGGTTCCATATGCGGCAATTGTATACGGCTGGTTCATGATTTCCCAGACCATCCAGCGTTTGTCACGCAATCGGATACGCATCGGTATGCATTACCGGGATATCTATCTGTGGATCGCCCTGATCCTGCTTACCGCCAGCTTTGTCATCAAGAATCTGCTCCTGATCTGGCATATTGACCTGTTGAGTTACTAGCATACCCACATAGTACGCACAGAGAAACTACGACTCCTCTTCGCTGTCTTTTGCCCATCCGTACGCATACTTTACTGCCTTATTCCAGCCCTTCATCTTCTGAGCCCGTTCCTCCTCCGTGATACCCGGCCGGAACACACGCTCCATCTGCTGATTTTTTATCACATCTTCCTTATTACTCCAATACCCTACTGCAAGCCCTGCCAAATAGGCAGCTCCCTTGGCAGTCGTTTCCACACATGCCGGGCGGTTCACCGGCGCATTGATCATATCCGCCTGAAACTGCATCAGAAAATTATTGGCGCTGGCGCCCCCGTCCACATTCAGGGAACGCAGAGAAAATCCTGCGTCTGCCTCCATGGCAGAAATAACTTCTTTCACCTGATAGGCAATGGATTCCAGGGTGGCCCGGATAATATGGTTCTTATTGGTGCCTCTGGTGATACCCACGATGGTTCCTCTGGCATATTGATCCCAGTGCGGCGCGCCCAGACCGGTAAACGCCGGCACAACATAACAGCCGTGCGTACCTTTTACCTTTGTTGCCATATATTCCGAATCCGATGCGGAATCAATGAGCTTCATACCGTCCCTAAGCCACTGGATTGCCGCCCCCGCCACGAAAATAGATCCCTCCAGCGCATAATTTACCTTTCCGTCCAGCCCCCATGCAATGGTGGTCACAAGACCATTACGCGAGTATACCGGTGTCTCTCCGGTATTCATGAGCAGGAAACAGCCGGTTCCATAGGTATTCTTCGCTTCCCCCTCCGAAAAACAGGTCTGTCCGAACAACGCTGCCTGCTGATCCCCTGCAGCTCCGGCAATGGGAATGGAATAGCCGAAAAAGGACGGATCCGTATAGCCATAGATACAACTGGAAGGTACAGGCTTTGGCAGCATACTTTCAGGGATATCAAGTTCCCTTAAAATATCCTGATCCCAGGTCAGACTATTGATGTTAAACAGCATAGTCCGGGAGGCATTGGAATAGTCCGTCACATGAACTTCCCCCTTTGTCAGCTTCCAGATCAGCCACGTCTCCACCGTACCAAAGAGAAGCTTGCCCTCCTCTGCCAGTTCCCTTGCTCCCGGCACATGATCCAGAATCCACTTAATCTTGGTAGCCGAGAAATAAGCGTCAATGATAAGCCCCGTCTTCTTGCGGTATGCCTCTTCCAGTCCCTTCTTCTTCAAAGCATCCGCCATATCCGACGTTCTGCGGCACTGCCACACGATCGCATTGTAGACAGGCTCTCCCGTCTCCTTATTCCATACGATTGCCGTCTCTCTCTGGTTCGTAATACCAATTGCGGCGATATCTTCTGCCGCAGCGCCAATCTTAGACATTGCCTCCACAGCTACTCCAAGCTGTGTGGACCATATCTCATTAGCGTCGTGCTCCACCCATCCCGGATTCGGAAACATCTGGCGGAATTCTTTCTGTGCCATACTGCATATCTCTCCTGCTTCGTTAAAAAGAATGCAGCGATTGCTGGTCGTTCCGGCGTCCAGCGCCATAATATACTTTGCCATATAACCCCTCCTGTACATACATTTACGATCCCCCGGCAGGAAATCCCCATTTGCCTGCCCTGCTGTCTTTATTATAAATTCCCATTCCAGCCAATGCAACCGTTTTCCTTTCCCAAAACAACAAAAAGGGTACTCGCCCACCATGGACTGTACCCTTTATTCTTCCTAAAATCTCTTATTTACTTTCACGCCTCAGCTTCCTGCTATTTCACACGGATCATCTGCAGAACACCAGACAGCTTCGCCGCCTTCTCCTCATACTCTGCTTCTGTCATGGAATCTGTCACAAATCCAAACTCACCGTCCACGCCCTCTGCCTCGATCCGTTCCACGTCACCAAATACCGCTTTCACATCAGCTTCACTGGAAGATGTTCTGACAAAGAAACGGTTATCGGCATTCCTGTAATCTACCAGATCTACCTTCCTGGAGCTCCACTCCAGTAAAATATTGGTATGGATATGCTTTGCGATATCCACCATGTCCGCAACCACTGCGCTGGCTGTGGGAAGCTTTCCGGCGCCGCTGCCATAAAACATTGCATCGCCCAGCACATTTCCATGGACAAAGATTGCATTAAACACGTCGCTGACCGGATACAGCGGATGATCAGACGCCAGCAGGCAGGGCGCTACCATTGCACAGTAGCTGTCTCCTACACGGCGGCTGGTGGCAAGAAGCTTGATCGTCCTTCCCATTGCTTTGGCATATTTGAAATCTGCCGCAGTAATCTTTGTGATTCCCTCGGTATGAATATCATTGAAATCAACCTGCTGTCCGCACACCAGAGAGGTCAGGATCGCAATCTTACGGCAGGCATCATAGCCCTCCACATCCGCAGTCGGATCCTTCTCTGCGTAGCCCTTGTCCTGCGCTTCCTTCAACACATCATCAAAATCCAGTCCGTCCTCGCTCATCCTGGTGAGCATATAGTTTGTAGTACCATTTAAGATACCGGTGATCTCCTCAATCTCATCCGCAGTCAGACAGCAGTTGAGCGGGCGGATGATGGGAATGCCGCCGCCCACGCTTGCTTCAAACAGAAAGTTCACGTTCTTCTCTCTGGCAAGGGCGATCAGTTCCGCACCCTTCTCAGCCACCAATGCCTTGTTGGAGGTAGTTACATGCTTCCCTGCTTCCAGCATAGCTTTTACAAAGGTATACGCGGGCTCTACGCCGCCCATGGTCTCAACTACGATCTGTACCTCAGGGTCCTGTGCGATCACCTGATACTCATGTACGATTTTTTCCTGAATCGGATCTCCCGGGAAATCACGAAGATCCAGAACATATTTCACCTCAATCTCTTCTCCCGCACGTTTTGCGATACTGTCATGATTGGTATCCAATACCTCTGCCACGCCGGAACCGATGGTTCCATATCCCATAATTGCTGCTTTCATAGTTGTTTCACTCCCTAGATAAAATTTTCATATAATGTATCCCATCCTGACTTTCAATCCGATCCAGCATCTGGGACAGATCACCGGTCTCGGGCAAAATGTCCATACTCAGTGTCAGCGATGCAATCCCGTTGACCGGAATCGACTGATGGATGGTTAATATATTGGCATGAAATTCTGCCACAATATTCAATACGGTGGACAACAGTCCCGGTTCATCATCCAACTGGATCACTGTTGTTATGGTTTTTCCCTTGGCATTATCATGGAACGGGAAAATATCATCCTTGTACTTATAAAAAGAACTCCGGCTGATATCCAACCGTTCTGCCGCCTCCTGGACGGATGCCACGCGGCCGGAATCCAGCAGCCGTTTTGCCTCGACCACCTTCAGTAACACCTCCGGAACAGCCTTTTCCTTTAACACAAAATACCTCGTATTTTCTGCCATATCCCCTCCGACTGTTTGTGCTGCAAATACATTTGTCCTCACCTGGAAGATCATAGCATACTTATGATCCAATGGCAAGCGGAATCCCACTAAAACTTGCGGCTGCCGCCTCCCGTCTTCCTGCCTCCTGCGCCAGTGTGCGTCGTAGTTCCTCCTCCTGACTTCCCGGAACTGCCTCCAGAGCTTTCCCGCTCAATATGCTGATGCGTTACCGTCTGACGAAGATAGCTGTCTGACTTTACACCCAAATGCATCTGATTGTTTTTATGATAATCATATTTGTATGTATCAAAATGCAGGCGGTATTTTCCTACAGTCACACCATAAAAGATGCCCCCTACTGCCACTGCCGCTCCCAGTGCGATCAGGATGTCGGACAAAGTCAGCCGGTTTGCGCCTACCCTGCCTTCCTCATAATAATGACCAACTCCACGAATCATGGAAAGAACCGACTGGGCATAATCCCCATCTGACGCATAGCCATAAGCGTCATCCAGGATATCATCAATTCTGGCATCGCTGAGGTATTCCGTAGCCTCCTCAAAATCCACCAACGCAATTTCCCTGTTCTGCATATCCACCACAAACGCTACTCCGCTTCTGGCATCGGTGCATGCGTCAAACGCATATTCGCCGTATCTCTGGGTGCTGCGTCCGGAAGTATCCTCCGTCGTAAAAACGTAAGCTTCCCAGCCGGTATCCTGCTCCAACTCCTGCAGCGCTTCCTCTATAGCCTGAATCTCCCCTTCATCAAACAACAGGGCGTCATCCTGCACATGCGATACAGCTGCCGACACCGGCACGATAGACAGTACGCAAAACAGCAGCGCACAGATCAGCATCATCCGTTTTCTCACTTTTACCATATCAGCAGCCCTCCCAATAATCCCAATGCCAAGACCACGGCAGCTATAATCCCGCTTACGCCTGCCAGTTTACCATAGGCAATGGGCAGTTCGCCACAGACCTTACCGGTCTGTCCATTCAGGGAATAATAATAAAGCTTGCCGTTATTTCCATGATAGGTGATGGTCCAGATCGGCAGCAATACATAACTCCAGGACTCATGCTTTAACTGCATGGCACAGTCGCTGACATGCACGTGGTCGTATCCGCCGATGCTCTCCCGGATCAGATTGCGGGCATACTGCTGGGTCTCCTGCCTTGCCGCCGCAGACAATTGTGCGCTTTCAATGTCACGTTTCTCCGCCTGAAAGCCTGACAGGTATCCCATGCTGAAGTCCTTTGCCCCTTCCAGCTGATAGGGCAGGACACCCTCCACCAGCTTCTTATTTGCTTTATTCAGCGCGTTCAGTTCCAGATTCTGCAATTGTATCTGTCCTGCCCGTGTGACCTGGTAATATTTCGTCTCGGTATACCGCTCGTCTCCGCTGGTCCACACTCTCACCTTGGTGGCATCTGCCTTCATCCGCCCCGTATAATCCGCTTCATACATCCAGAACGGAAAGTAAACACCAGACAGCTTGTCCATCTGCTTTTTATGAAAAAATGCTTTGGGAACAAACTTTTTACCGCCAACATATCCCAGGAACATTTCCTCTGCCTTTTTCCTGTCAATGGAAAAAGGCACTACCTTATCCGGCAGATATTTCCCGGTCAGCCTTCCTGACAGAACTACGGGATTCTGGCAATAATAGCAGTGAGTCGCCGCCGTAGTGGCATCGGTGACAATCTCTGCCCCACAACTGGGGCAATGGTATACAGCCGCATTATCAACAGCGGCAGCGGGGTCCACTCCCCCGCTGCCATCCATACTTCCCACAGCATGCTCATTCTCTGACGCCGGTTTCATTGCATCCAGTTGCTCCTGCGTGAATCTAGAGTCACAGTATTCGCATTTATAAGCGCCGGACTCCGGATCAAATATCAGTTCTCCGTCACAGTTCGGGCACTTAAAACTAATAACCGCCATATTTCCTGTCTCCTTCTGTTATGGACGCGCTTTGCCACAATTGCTGCAGAATTTCCCACTATTCGTGGCTCCGCATTCACAGGTCCACTCTCCTGCAGGCGCCGGCTTGCCGCAGTTGCTGCAGAACTTCCCGCTATTTACCGCACCGCACTCACAGGTCCACTCTGCCGCCGCAGGCGCAGGCATCGGTTTACCGCAGTTACTGCAGAATTTCCCGCTGTTTACCGCACCGCACTCACAGGTCCAGCCTGCATTCGAAGCTGCAGCGCCCTGCATGGATGCACCCTGCTGCGGCGCTCCGCCGCCCACAACCACATTGCCCGGCATCACGCCCGAAGCTGCTGGATTCGGCTGCTGCCCGGTCATCTGATTGAGACTGTCCATAGAAGCGTTAAATGCATTCATACCCATTCCGACTCCCATAAAGCCTGCCATCGCACCGCCTGCATTGGAGCCGGCATCCTTGATTCCCTCCGTCATGTTGCTCACTGCAATGCCCCGCAGTACGTTAGGATCATTACCCACCATAGCGCCTTTATTTCGCATATTGATAAGATTCTGAGACTCCTCGTCATAGGAGATGCTGGCAATACCTACATTCTGCACCTCCATACCGCGCTGCATGTTCCAGTCTTCATCCAGAATATTGCGCATATATTGACTGAGTTCACGCCCTTTGGAAGGCACATAGGAAATACGCATGCCGTCTGCCGACATTTGATTGATGGCCGACTGCAGCGCCTCTAAAAACTCGGAAATATACTGCTCATTGATATCCGTGATCTCTACGCGGTCTTTATTTCTGGGAACCGCCTCTGCATAGAAACGGATCGGATCTACGATCTTGATAGAATATGTGCCGTGCGCCCGCAGGAATAATTCTGCGTTATAGAAATTATCAAAGTAATTGATGGGGTTACGGGTACCGAATTTAATTCCTTTAATCTCCTGGAGATTTATAAAAAATACCTTTTGCATGGTAGGAGTCTGCCCTCCATACTTGATACGGTTGAAGGACTCCTTCAGGGTGTCCCCGAACTGCCCGTTGAACAAAGACGGCATGGAAGAATTATCCACTTTGTAATATCCCGGCTCTGCGGTATAATCCACTATCTTGCCACCGTCCACTAACAGCATCATCTGATTATCATACACATGTACAACAGAACCATTTGACACCGAATCTACCGTTCCCTTGGTATTCTGCCCCTTGCGGATCATAACGCCTCTGGTAAAGACAGTCTGATCTCCCATATCATCCGCTTCAATGACCTCCAGCCACTGATCAGCAAAGCCTCCGCCGATTGCACTGGTTACTGCTTTAATAATTCCCATTGTCAACCTCCTTATTTTCCTTTGTTGGATTTTGTTTATGTACCATCTGTTACTCTCACACAGAGCTATATGTTCTATACTCTCTGATAAGACACTTCATAATAATGCTGCAGCGACCACACCTGCATATTGATAGGCGTTACTTCGCTACCGCAATACTCACAGCGCTTTACACCCAGGGTTTTAATGGGCGCTCCGCAATTGGGGCAGTTTAAGCCCACGCCGTGATCCGCGTTTGCCCTGCTCTCATCCTGGATATACATCAATTCCACATTATATTTGGTCTGTTCCATCAGGTCTTCCCTGCCGGAAAATATCCTGCCGTCGCGTTCTTTGTAGTGAATATGTTCCACCGCGCTCTGAAGCGTGATAATGCATTTTCCCATTTTCTTTTCATAACGGGTAATCTCTGTCTGATGAACGCGTATGTCCTTGTATGTCTCCCGGATGCCAGACCGTTCGTTCTGGGCAATCTGCCCCCTCACCTGCTCCTTAAGCGCCTCGGAACATTCCGTCATTGCTCCAATGCTTCCCGCCGTAATGGCTCCAAGCGCCATGACCAGTATGTTCTCCGCTTTGTTGCGGAACTGCACCCAGTTGAACTCCGGGAAATCCCTCTGTATCTGCGGTTCATAAACCCGCGTCATACCCGCCACAGAACACGGGGTTGCCGCCAACTCCCTCTCCTGACGCTTCCAGCCGTCTATCAGGGAATCTGTCCCAAACATGCTTCTGGAAAAACGGCGCACCCGGCTTCGCACATAGAAGACCAGTCCGGCGGCTCCACCCACCACGCACAGCATAATTACCGCAAACACCATCCACCGATCCGGCATATCACTCACCCGTCCTCTCAGGGCAGCCCAAAGACAGCCACTTCAGATATCCGTTTATAAAAATATCAATCCCCCCGTCCAATACGCTGTCCGTATTGCCGGTTTCCACTCCGGTACGCAGATCCTTTACCATGGTGTAGGGCTGCAGCACATAGGAACGGATCTGGTTCCCCCAGCCGATCTCCGTCACTTCACCCCGGATATCCGCTGCCTTATCTGCGTTCTCCTGCTGCTTAAGCATGTACAGCTTGGCTTTCAGCATCTGCATGGCCTTATCTTTGTTCATATGCTGAGATCGCTCATTCTGACAGGTCACCACAATCCCTGTGGGGAAGTGGGTAATACGGATGGCAGAGGATGTCTTGTTGATATGCTGACCTCCTGCACCACTGGATCGATAGGTATCGATGCGGATGTCCTCATCTCTCACCTCTATATCGATATCCTCCTCAATATCCGGCATCACATCGCAGGATACAAAAGAGGTCTGCCGCTTGCCTGCTGCATTAAAAGGGGATATCCTGACCAGACGGTGTACGCCCTTCTCTGATTTCAGATACCCATATGCGTTCTCTCCATTGACCTGGAAGGTGATGGATTTGATTCCAGCCTCCTCACCGTCCAGCGAATCCAGCACTTCCAGGGAAAATCCCTTGTCAGACGCCCACCTTGTGTACATACGGTACAGCATCGCCGCCCAGTCGCAGGATTCTGTTCCCCCCGCGCCTGCATGAAGAGATACGATAGCATTATCCCTGTCATACTCTCCCGCTAACAGAGTTTTGAGCCTGATCTTCTCAAATGCGCTTTCATATTCCGCAATTTCCTGCTCAATCTCCGGTATCAACGCGGGGTCATTTTCTTCATCTCCCATTTCTATCAGGGTCTCAATATCCGACAACCGATTCTCAAGTTCCTGATAAATAGATACGTCATCTTTATAGCTTTTCAATTCTTTCATTTTCGCCTGGGACACCTGCGCGTCATTCCAGAAATCCGGAGCCTCCATCTCACGCTCCAGCTCTTCGATCCGCTTCGACTTATCGGCTAAGTTAAAGTGAATCCCTCACTTCCTGCAGCGGCGCATGGTAAGCGCCTAATTTGGACCTGAATCCATCTAATTCTACCACAGTATCACCAACTTTCTGTTTTTATTATTGCCCGGTTCCAAGACCCGGCTGCAACCCACTACCTTATTGCACTTCTCCCCGCAGTACCTCCATTGCCTTCAACACCTGATTATCCTGTAGTTCATCGTAATCTGTATCCGCATCTCCCAGATACTCAAACTCCAACTCCACATCCGGTGTAATTCCCACCCCGTGAATATAATCGCCATTGGGCGTATAATACCTGGCAACGGTAATCTTATAAGCGCTTCCATCCTCCATTTGCCGGACATTCTGCACAATTCCCTTGCCAAAGGTAGTCGTTCCGATCAACGTAGCATATCCGTAATCCCTGACAGCCCCTGCAAATATTTCCGATGCGCTGGCCGAATAACCGTTCACCAGTACCGCTACCGGAATGTCCAGGTATGTGCTGCCCTCTGAAGTATAATCCTGCCGGTTGCCATATTTGTCCTCTGTATAAAACAGTACGCCCTGCGGCAAAAGCATATCCAGCATCTGCTGACACGCCACCACCAGACCGCCGCCGTTATTCCTTAGATCGATCACCATTTTTTTCATGCCCTGCGCCTGCAGATCCTCAATCGCCTGCTGGAAATAGCCGGGTGTATTCTGCGCGAATTCCACCACCTCTATATAGCCGATCTCATCATCCAGCATTCTGTGCTCTACCGTAGGAATATCTACCTCGCCCCGCTCAACATCAAACTCCATGGGCTCATCATCTCGTACAATCTGAAGATGCACGGAAGTGCCCTCCTCACCCCGGATGTGGGTCACAAGCTCCGACAATTCCATGGTGACGGCCTCGATATCCTCCACCATCACAATCCTGTCCCCCGCCTTAAGTCCCGCTTTGTATGCTGGAGAATCATCATACACCCTGGTAATCGTGACCTCCATAGTGTTCTTATTCTGTTGCAGCGCCGCTCCTATACCGTAATAATTCGCAGTTGTGTCAATCATGATCTCCTGATATTCTTCCGGCGTATAGTACACACTGTAAGGATCTCCCAGACCAGAAAACAATCCCTTATATACGCCGTCTATCAAGGCATCCTCATCGATATCCTCATAATAATTAGCATAGATCTCCATTGCAAGACGATCCAGCTTCAGGGTTGCCGCCTCGTCCAACAGCATTCCATTCTCGGAAACCGTCTCCTGCCCTGCGCCTCCCACTGTGATCGTTCCCGTCACCAGCAAAACCACTGCCAGAACGACGGCAAGAAGCACCGTTGCGCCTGCCCCGGTCAGCAATCCGCCTATATACGCCCGCTTACGCCTTCTGATGTGATTGCGCTGCATATATTCCTCTCTGCCCTCCGGCGCTGCAAACGCCTGCTGTTCCCATTGCTCCATTATGATTCCTTCTTCCATTCTTCATTATTTACTGACATAATTCCACGGACTCACATAACTGCCGTTAAGCGCCACCCCGAAATGCAGATGGTTCGCCGTAGAAATTCCTGTGCTCCCAACCTTGGCAACGCATTCTCCCGCCTTGACACTCTGCCCCGCACTTACCGTCAGGGATGAGGCATGACAGTACACCGTATATAAGCCGCCTCCATGGCTGATCATGACATAATTACCGTTTCCCCTGCTGTAACCGGCAAAGGTAACCGTACCGTCCGCCGCCGCCACAATGTCCGCACCATAGGATGCTCCGATATCAATTCCCTTATGGTTGGAGGATGCCCCCGCAGTAGGTGCAATGCGGGCGCCATAATCGCTGGTCACTCTCGTGCTGCTGGGACATGGCCACACAAATGCGCCCCCAGAATACTGGTTACCAGGTTGTTCAGTCTCATCTGTACCGCCGTTTGCTTCCTGCCTTCGCTGTTCTTCCTCCTGTCTGCGGCGCTCAGCCTCCTGAATCTGCGCAATCAATTCATTCTGCGCATCAATTTTCGCCTGCACCATATCCGCGTCCGACTGGGCATCCGCAAGGTCGGTGTTGACTGCCGACAGTTCCGCCTGCTTCGCATCCGCCAATTGCTGTACGACTGCCTGCTGCTCTTCTACCTGCGCTTTCAGTTCCTCCAGTTCGGCATATTCCTGTTCTAGGTTTTCCTTTATATTTGCGACATATTGAACACTCTCCTCGTATTGCAGGAGCATCTCTCTATCATATTCCGTAATCTGCCGGATATATTCCGCCTGACTTAAAAACTCTCCCATATTGCGCGCACGAAACAGCGCATCCAGATAAGAAACAGAGTAACTGTTCTCGTACATATACTGAATACGCTTTGTCATAGTCACAGTCTGCTCATCCACATCCGCCTGTGCCTGTATGAGTTCTTCCTGGGTCTGTGTAATCTCAGCGCTCTTAACATCCAGCTTTTCCTGTGTCTCGGTAATCTGCTGGGAAATAGTGGTCAATTGGGCATCCAGTTCTTCCACCTTAGCGGCAATATCCTGTTTGGAATCCTTTAGTTCCTTGATCAGTTCCTTGGCCTTCTCAAGTTCGGCCTCCAGCGCTGCCTTCTCCCGCTGCGCCTCCGACAGACTGCTGGCGGACAGCTTGAGCATGGGTGACAGAAGCAGCATTGCTGCCATGCCAAAGACAGACAGTTTCTTCCAGCACTTCATCCTATTGTTCCTTCCTCCTATTAACTGACTGTTCCGCTATACCCTCAAGTGCTTGCGTATGGTCAAACGGCTTCCCAGAAAGCCGATACCGACTCCCAGAATGAGCGAAACCGGTACAAGCGTCCGAAACAACTCATTCGTAGGAATAAAATTCACCATGTTGCTTAAGAAATTAAATTTATCCGCCACATACACCACGATCCTGCCATACAGGAAATAAAGCAGCAGCAGCGGCAGACAGGAACCGACCAGACCAATGACTACACCTTCCACCACGAAGGGGGCGCGCACAAACGCATCGGTAGCTCCGATCAGCTTCATAATGCCGATCTCCTCTCTGCGGACAGAGATACCTACTGTAACCGTATTGCTGATCAGGAAAATAGCTACTGCCAGCAAAATCAATATAACTCCCACTGATATGTATCCCACCAGACTATTGAAATCTGACAGCGTCTTGGCCGCCACTTCGGAATGATGCACCTCCCGCACCCCATCCACAGATTCCAGATAGGTGACCAGCGCATCCTGCATGGATACATCCTTCATGTAAATCTCATAACTGGCAGAATTGATCAGAGGATTGCCGACAAATCCTGCCATTGCAGCTTCATTGCCCTCAAAATAGAATTCCTTACAGCGCTCCCACGCTTCCTCCGCGGACACAAAATTATAATCCGCCACCTCTATGCGCTTGCCGATCTTATCTCCAATATTGTCAATCTGCTCCTGACTGATTCCCTCATCAAAAAAGACGGATACGGCGACGCCCTCCTCCGCTTCCTTCACCATGGACTGGAAATTGCTTACAATCGCATAAAACAGACCAAACAAAAAAATACAGGCACACATCGTAGCTATGGACGCAATCGAAAACATTTTATTGCGCCATATGTTCTTCATGCCCTGCTTAAAGGAATAAAAAAAAGAACTAATCTTCATCGTCGGAACCACCTTTCTCGTCGCTGACCACAACACCCTTCTTCATGGTGATTACGCGTTTTCCCATCGCCTTCACGATCTCCATATTGTGGGTCACTACTACAACGGTCGTCCCCCGCTGGTTGATCTCATCCAAAAGCTTCATGATCTCCCATGCATTGGTATTGTCCAGGTTACCGGTAGGCTCATCCGCCAGAAGAATCTTCGGCTGGTTCACCAAAGCCCGTGCAATGGCAACTCTCTGCTGTTCTCCTCCCGAAAGCTGCCGGGGAAATGATTTGTATTTTGCCGCCAGCCCTACCATGGACAGCATCATGGGCACGCGGCTTCTGATCTTACGCGTCGGTTCCCCGATCACCTTCTGTGCAAATGCAACGTTATCATATACGTTACGGTCCTTCAGCAGCCGGAAATCCTGGAATACCACCCCTACATTGCGGCGGTATTTCGGAATATGTTTGCCGTGTATCCCGCCAAGGTCACGACGGTTGATGGTGATAACTCCCTCTGTAGGTTCCAGCTCCTTAAGCAGCAGCTTGATCAGGGTCGATTTCCCCGAACCGCTGTTTCCAACGATGAAAACGAATTCTCCGTCCGCGATATCAATACTGACATCATTCAATGCCGGTATTCCTGCCGAATATGACTTGCTGACATGTTCAAGCTTAATCATGTGTTCCTCCTAAAAATATCCGCCTAATAGTCCAGCGTCTCCATATATTTCATATACTTCACTACCATAAGAGCGATCTTAAATGTAATCGCATCCTCAAACACCCTCAGATCCAGCCCCGTGCTCTTCTGCAGCTTATCCAGACGATAGACCAGCGTGTTGCGGTGTATATACAACTGCCGGGAAGTCTCCGACACATTCAGGCTGTTCTCAAAGAATTTATTGATGGTGCTTAAGGTCTCCTCGTCAAAGTCATCCGGGGATTTTCCATCAAATATTTCCCGGATAAACATTTTGCACAGAGGGATCGGCAGCTGATAGATCAGTCGCCCAATGCCGAGGGCAGAATACGCAATGATATTCTTCTCCTCGAAAAAGATTTTCCCAACGTCCAACGCCATCCGCGCCTCTTTGTAAGAGCGGGACACCTCTTTGATCTCTGTTACCACAGTACCATATGCTATGTATACATCGGTGCGCGCCTCCGTCCGAAACAGATTCAGTATGACATCCGCAGTCTTCTTCAGATCATCATACGTCTCGTTGGGGGCCAGTTCTTTCACCACAATGATATTCTTCTCGTCTACCGCAGTCACGAAGTCTCTGGACTTCCCGCCGAAAATGCCCCTTACCTTCTCCAGCTCATTGCCGTCCTTCTCCCTGTTGGTCTCCACGATATAGACCACGCGCCGTACTTCCGTCTCAATATGCAGCTTCTTGGCACGGTTGTAGATATCCACCAGCAGGAGATTGTCCAGCAGCAGGTTCTTGATAAAGTTGTCCTTATCAAACCGCTCCTTATATGCTACCAGAAGATTCTGTATTTGAAAACTGGCAATTTTTCCTACCATATATACATCCTCGCTGTCACCGTTGGCAAGCAGGACATATTCAATCTGGTGATCATCAAACACCTTAAAAAACTGGCATCCCTGAATGACCTGGCTGTCCGCAGGGGATTCCACAAACGCCAATGCCGGGTTGATATAGCTGTCCGCATCTGGGAAGGTAGTGGCAAGCACCTTGCCCTCCGTGTCAATAATACACAAATCCAATCTGGTAATGTTTTTCAAACCGTCAATTGTATTTTGAAGTATCTGATTTGAAATCATCCTCTATTCTCCTTCTCTTTCCATTATCGCCCGCTCACTGGACAACTTTCACAAAAAAAAGCTGCGCTCTGGCAAATCCTCAAAACTCCTGCTTTATATTTTAGTGCAAAACGTCAAAAAAGTAAAGAGTGTATGCGAATGATTTTATGCTAATATTCCAAAAATCCTTCTCCCAGAACTTCTCTCGCATCCGTCACAATCACAAAAGCTTTCCGGTCAATGCCCAGCACGATATCCTTCAACTCCACAATTTCTTTTTTGGACACCACGCAATAGAGCATTTGACGCTCCGCACCGGAAAACATGCCCTGCGCATGAATACCAGTAACTCCCCGCTCCATCTGCTGCATGATCCGCTGCGCGACCTCCCCGGCATCACCCGTTATGATAAAGACCGCTTTGGAATATTTCAGTCCTTCCATCAATGCGTCCGATATTTCCGACGTGATGAAAATAGCCAGCACCGCGTACAGCCCCATCTGGACTCCAAAGAACACCATACCGCACAACACAATGATTCCATCCACGAACATCATGATCTGTATCACGGAAAAACGTCTCCAGAAATGCTGTAGAAGCGTCGCCACCATATCGCTGCCGCCGGTAGTGGCATGAGCAATAAACACGAGGCCTATCCCCGCTCCGTTGATGGCACCTCCATAGATTGCCGCCAACGTGTAATCTCCCTGAGCAATATCCCACTGGGGCAGCACCGCCAACCAGACAGACAGCAGCACCGTGGCAAAGACTGTCCTTCGTATGAATTGAGCCCCTTTTACACAATAGCCCCATATAAAAACAGGGATATTCAAGACCATATTTGTCAGCCATAGCGGAATTCCCCCGGGGACCTGCTCCAATGTCAGTTGCCGTACCAGAATTGCAATTCCGGTAAATCCTCCCACTACCATCCCTGTGGGATCGTAGATAGACTGTAAACTGATTCCCATCAGACAGGTTCCCGCCACTATGCACAAATAATCAATCCATACCGGTCTTGTATATCCCAGGTTCATCATTGACCTCTACTTCTTATTATATTTGTGTAATCTGTTTTTCAATTTACGCTTGTATATAAGCCCTTCCGCCAGCCTGGAAAACCGATTCACACGGATGCCCGGAGCATAATTGCGTCCCAGACCATACCATATCCTGACATCCAGCTTATTCCGGTTCTCCAGCAGGAATTGTTCCCGCACAGGAGAAGGCAGGACAGAGAAGATAACATCTGCGCTGGCGCTGTTGATCTCGTTCACCACAGCCTCAGGATCGCCCTCCTTATCTTCCATCACACAGCTTCCTTCTATTCGGATGCGTTCATACTTGTCCTCCAGAAAAGCCCTAAGCTGCTGTTCTTCCTCCGCGGTCTGTGTCAGCAGAAATACCCCATGTCCGTCACGCATGATTCTCTTGGCAAATTCCCGGAAGAAATCATGATTTTCAATCTCGGACAGGCGCTGGCTGGAATGGATATCCGCCGCCAGCAGAATCTCCTTCTCTCCGATCACCACCAGATCAAGGTTCTCCACATACCTTCGGGCTGTGTCTTCCTTACTCGCCAGATCCAGCAAGGCTACATCAATGGTATCAATGACGCTCATGGATGTGTCGCCCAGATAGATCTCCACCTGCATCATGGCCTCCCGCACCGTATAGTTGTCTATTTTCATTCCCAGTATATCAATCTTTTTTAACATCTTACACCTATATGTATTCTGCATCATCCGATGCCTTTTTATGCAGACAGTATAGCAAATACCGGTTGTATTTTCAACCTTTGTGCAAATCTTCTTGGGAATGCTCATTTTTTGTCCATTCTGCCTTATTTTTGTACCTGTTTTTAGAATAAACTGACACCTTACGACAATTTCCGCTGTTTATTTCACATTTAGAATGTCAATAGTTTTCCATACTTTTTTTCCGAAGTTATCAACTTTATTATTTGTTCACAAAACACTTGTTCTATTTTTTCGCTATGTAAACCAGTGTTTTTATCATTTTTTCTGTGGATAATGTGCATAACTCCGTGTATAACTCATTTTTTTCGATATTTCCACATTTTTCATTGTGGATAACTTTTTTGCCATTTCTTTGACTTTCAGCTACTTTTTTCAACATCTTTTTTGCTTTTGTGCATTTTGTATAGATTCATCCTCTATGACAATTCCATGTACAAAAAAAACCGGATTCCTGTTTCTCTACAGGTATCCGGTTCTATCACATTCCATGCTTCAATGCTCAAAATATGTATTAGAAAATACGCCTTACCGCAAGAATCGGTGAATAATCAATGGGTGATGTATATTTGATTCCTGTTGAAGGGGTGCTTGCATGTACAATTGTATTGTTGCCCACATAGATTGCCACATGTCCGCTGTAGCAAACAATATCTCCCGGCTGGATCTGGGACAGATCCACACCGTATCCGCAGCTTCTTAACGCTCCTGAAGAATGGGGCAGTGATACGCCAAACTCTGCATATACGCTCATAACAAAACCGGAACAGTCCGCTCCGCCTGTCAGGCTTGTCCCACCGTAGGCGTACGGACAGCCCACAAACTGGCTGGCAAATGCCGCCACAGATCCGCCGTCTGCACCTGCAGGAGGTGTATAAGAAACTCCGCCGCCCGAGGAACCTGATCCTGAAGATGAACCAGAACTCTGCGCTGCCAGCTTTCTTCTTGCAGCCTCTTCTGCCTCCTGGCGTTCTCTCGCCTCTTTCGCCAGACGCGCTTCTTCTTCCTCTTTAGATTCCGCCTGTACAAACTCTGTGGACAAAGTCACATAATCTGCAGACACATAGCCTTCACCCTCTTCAATGGATACCTTCACCCAGCCCTCAACAGACTCGTCAAGAACGGTCAGGGAATCCAGAGACGCTACCATTCCAAGCTTGCCCGCTTCAGTGGACGGCTCCAGCCTCACGAACAGCGTAACCGCATCTTCATTTACCGTTGCCACACGGCGGCCCACAGACCTTGCCAGTTCCTCATTGCCCACTACAACATATTCGCTCTTCACATATCCGGTCACTGTCCCGGAGGTGATCTGATACCAGCCGTCTACCGTTTCGTGTACAGTTGCCGCCGAATTGTTATACAGCTTACCCAGTATCTCACTTTCCTCGGAGGGCTCGCTTCTCACATTCACATAGTTATTGACCTGAGCAATGGCAATGTCCGCAAAGGGATTGACAGGCTCACTGGGCTGCTGTTCCGGAATCTGCTCAGCCTCAGACGTCTGCGCCGGCTGCTGCTCCGAAGCCTGCTCACTTTCTGCCACTACAGGTGTCATATTTTGGGACAACGCCAGCTTTGCCGTCAACTCACTGCTGGCCATATATCTGGAACATTGAAGGGAAAATCCTGCCACCAGAGAATCTGATGTTTCCATACTCTGCATATTGCCCACAAACCCTGCCACCGGCGCTGCATGTGATGAAAACTCTGTCCCCGCAAACAGTAAAGCTGTCGCCACCACACAAGCCGTTGTACTCAATACCTTCCTCTTCATTTTTCCCTCCAAATAGTTGTTACAAATTTATTACATTTTGTTACACAGCTATTATAGCAAAGGGAATATAGCCTGTCAACCCCGGGTTCTGCTTATTTCTACTTATTTCTACATGAATTCAGATAGTGTTCTGCCGATGTCACTGCATTGGCTCCATCCGCAACAGCAGTGACCACCTGCCGCAGTTGTTTCGTTCGGATATCTCCCGCCGCAAAGACTCCGTCTATATTGGTGCAGCAGGTTTCATCCGCCACAACATATCCATTTTCATCCTGCGCGATCCCTTCCGGAAGCGCTTCCTGCCTTGGCAGCATTCCAACCGCGATGAACACACCGGACACCATAAGGCTCTCGCAGGTATCCAGATCCTTACGGCACACATCAATCTGATCCACCTGACCGGAACCCCGTATTGCCTTCACCACCGTGTGATAACGCACTTCAATATTTTCTATACCAAACACCTGCTCCTGGAGGCGCCTGGCTCCCCGCAGTTCTCCCCTGCGGTGTATGAGGTATACCTTCTCACAGCCTCTTGCCAGAAAAATGGCATCCTCCAGCGCGACATCGCCGCCGCCAACCACTGCCACGCTGCGTCCTCGGAAGAACGCACCGTCGCAGGTAGCACAATAAGATACCCCTTTTCCAGTCAGCTCCTTCTCTCCCGGTACGCCCAGCCTGCGATATTCTGCGCCGGTGGCAAGGATGATAGCCGATGCGCACAATTCTTTTTCCGGCAGACGTATCTTTTTGACTGTTTCTGCCACTTCCATGCCCACCACACGTTCCGTACTAAATTCCGTACCGGCTTCCTGCGCATGCTGCCGCATTTTCTGTGCCAGATCAAAGCCCGAAACACCGGGAATACCAGGATAATTATCCACCTCATAGGTATTGATGATCTGCCCACCGCTCAAGGGCTGTTCCTCTATGACCAATGCCGACAGGCCCGCCCGGCCTGCATAAATTGCCGCAGACAGACCGGCAGGCCCGCTGCCAACAATAATAAGCTCATACATGATGCATCCTCCTATATCTTCTATTTATATAAGGATGCCGCATCATTGTCATTGGCGGATCATAAATTTTCTGTCTTTTTATGCTTCGACAATCCTTTTGGTGTCTGTCCGCCTGATGAGCAACATGCGGCTTCGGTTTCTAGTTTCTCTAAATAGGCGTTCTTCTGTGGTCGATATAAGCGGGCTGCTCCCATAACTCGCATTGAGACATATGATCGCTTAAAGCTTGCGAGCTCAAACAATGTCCGCAGCCCGCACGTCACATCAGAACGCCTATCAAGAGAAACACAAAACCTGCAGATTGCATGTCCTCATCAGGCGGACGGATACCAAGGATTGTTCGAACATTAAAAAGACAGAAATCATCACATATGGTCCGCCAATGGCAATGATGCGGCAACCTCATATGATATTATATCCGTTTTGTCATGTTTTAAAATAATTGCTTTTTCTTCTGAGCCGTGCCATAATAATATTACATCTTAATGAAAGGATGTGACTGATATGGAGATTGGTGCTTTGAACAACACCGCATTGTATGCACTGAACAGTGCAACCACCAAGACGGGGGAAATTCTCGGAGTTGCCATGCTCAGCAATCAGCTGGAGGTATCCCAGACCATGGGAGACAGCATGATCCGCGCGATGGAGCTTTCCGTCAATCCGTCCGTAGGCGGAAACATTGACGTGTCGGTATAATCCAGACACGATATGACCGCCGCACAAAAAAGAACTGCCCATCGGCGATTTTGGTCGCAGATGGGCAGTTTTTTATGCTATATATTGTGTGCCAGCGGTTATTTGATGGCAATCGCCTCAATCTCCAGCATGACATCCTTGGGAAGCCTTGCTACCTCCACACAGCTTCTGGCGGGAAAATCCGCCGTAAAAAATGTCTGATACACTTCATTAATAGCTGCAAAGTCATTCATCTCTTTGATAAATACCGTAGTCTTTATCACCTTGTCCATGCTGGTACCCGCTGCTTCCAGCAAATGTGCCAGATTGGTCAGCGCCTGCTTAGCCTGCGCCACGGAGCCCTCCGGGATCTCGCCAGTGGCAGGTACTACCGGAATGATTCCCGATGTGTACACCATTCCATTTACCTCAATCGCCTGTGAATAAGGACCGATTGCCGCCGGAGCCCTGTCTGTAGAAATTACCTGTTTCATACACCATTCCTTCTTTCTATATAACATGATTCATTATCCATAGATTCTGTCGGTCACTGCCCGGTCCGCCGGATTGCATGTTCTCCGATCACAATCTTATGTTCCTTGTAAAGGCGACCCACTGCCCGCTTAAATGCGGCTTTGCTGAGTCCCGTTTCCCGCCGGATGACTTCCGGCGTTGCCTTCTCCCCGAACGGGAGAACACCTGCATACGCATCTATAATCCCCAAAAGCTTTTCAGCATCTTCGTCCATCTGCATATACGCCTTGTTCCGCAGCGTCAGATCCAGCTTGCCATCCGGCTTCACTTTGGTGACTCTCGCCTCCACAAGGTCTCCCACCTTAAGATGACTGCAATCCTCATGCCTTGGAATCATGGCAGAATACCGGTCATCCACGGCCACAAAAGTCCCGAAGTTATCGCTGAATTCATAAATCCGTCCCGACACTTCATCCCCTTCACGGTACGGAGCATCTTTTGCCAGAAGCTCATAAAGCCCTTCCATGCTGGCGCAGAGCCTGCGGCTCTTATCAATATAAAGAGTCACCAGGACTTCATCTCCGGGCTGCACTTTGCGGGTCATTTCTTTATATGGAAGGAACAGATCCTTCTCAAGCCCCCAGTCCAGGAAAGCTCCTATCTTGCCTACCTGCAGCACCGGGAGCGCCGCCAGTCCGCCAAGCATCAGCGCCGGGCGCCGGGTTGTCGCGATCAGACGGTCACTGGAATCCTTATACAAAAACACCTGCAGTTCATCCCCAGGTCTCACTCCCTCCGGCACCTGTTTTGCAGGCAGCAGCACCCTAGTCTCGTCCGCTTCATGCTCCGCCAGATACACGCCAAAGGGAACCTCTTTTACAATTAACAAACGCTGTTGTTCGCCTAGCTTCATATCGTTCCTTTCTCAATTCTTATCGTGCTGTGACCGCCTGCCGTCAGAAGCCAAATTCCACTGCCGCAAAAGTTCTGCCCTGTTCGTCCGCCAGAGATACCACCATATGCTCGCTGTCCTGGTACACAAAAGGAAATATCCAGTCACCCAGAACCGCAGCCTTGCGATATTCTGCCTTCAGCCGCTTCACCACCGCATGCTCGGGCAGATATCTGCCCGCCATCGCCACATAACACTCGTTGTTGACATGCTGGTTCGTGTCAATATGTTCCTGCTGCACGGCAAAACGCCCTTTTGCCTCCAGCGCAGCCGGTAGCTGCAGCTTGCGCTCGCCGTACTGCATGGGATAACGTTCTTCCATCTGATAAATCTCCGTCAGCTCCGGATATATTTTCACCGGTCTTCCGCTGCGCACATCCATAAACACCCACACGGAATTGGCATACGCACACACATTTCCCAGCTCATCCTCCACTGTAAAATTACGGTATCCATAAAAACCCTTGAAGTCATATGGCCAGGTGCTGATCCTGATCTTATCACAGAATCTTAACTGCCGTACCAGTTCAATCTGCCAGGACGAAAGAAACCACGCCGCGCCGTGCTCACCCAGATAATCCACACCGATTCCCAGCTCCTCTGACTGGAACGTGCAGCAATCCTGCATATAATTCACCAACGCAGCCATAGTCAGCTTTCGTTCACTGTCCACTTCGCTGTATCTGACCCGGCTTTCCATGGTATATACACCGCCGCCCATGACATTCCTCCTTTTTCCATCCGGAAAATAAGAGAACACCACGTCTCAGTGGTGTTCTCAAAAGCAGGGCTACAAGGATTCGAACCTTGAAATGACGGAGTCAGAGTCCGTTGCCTTACCGTTTGGCGATAGCCCTTTATCGTGCCAACAACAGATATCTTACACGAAAAAAACTTGTACGTCAAGCACTTTTCAAGATTTCTTTCAAAAAATTTTTTCAGAGAAGTTTCACCCCGCCGTCAATCGCAGCAAACGAACAATGCTCTCCCCAGTCCAGCACTGCCTTGCCGCTGCTGGCATTGGTCAGCAGTTCCTCCAGTCTCTGCTGCTGTTCCTCAGGAACTACGATTTCCATATGCACATCCTGCCCGTATACAATCTCTTTGACCGGAATGCTTTCTTCAGCAAGCAGATGCTGAAGCCTTCCCAATCCGTTATAATCAGTTGCAATATCCAACAGTCTTCCTCTTGTCTTCTCCACAACTGTACAGTGGCGCAGCCCCTCCTGTACAGCTGCCTGATAAGCACGGACCAGACCTCCTGTCCCTAACAATGTACCGCCGAAATACCTGGTCACTACGACTGCCGCATTGTGAATACCTTCCCGCAGCAATATCTCCAGCATAGGGCGTCCCGCCGTACCGGAAGGCTCTCCGTCATCGCTGCAGCGGGTCAGTTCCTGGTTCTCTCCTAGCACAAAGGCCGAGCAGTTATGTCTTGCATCCCAGTATTCCTTTTTCCTGGCATTGATAAATTCCACAGCTTCCTCCTCTGATGCAACCGGAAGAATGCAGGCGATAAAACGTGATTTTTTCTCCTCAATCTCACCTTCACCGCCGCGGTATATGATCTTACACTTGTCCATTTGTTGTATATGCTCCTTAATTGTATGACAATACAGATATTCTACATTATATCATACCCCGGCACTTTCGGGTACTGCAGAATCCTTTTTCTTGCTTTTGGACATTTTATAAGATATACTTATTTTGTAAACTGAGGGGTGATTTTTTAACTGGAGGTATTTTATGACAGCATCAGTTTCTACTAAAGAAAAAATAACCAATGGCTTTATTTCACTTCTGAACAAAAGATATTTTTCTGAGATCAAGGCAGTGGATATCATCAAAGAAAGCAATGTTTCCCACCAGACATTCTACCGTCTGTTTACGGATAAGTACCAGTTAGCCGAAACCGTCTGCCTCGATATGTTCTACCGGTTTCAATCTGTGTACGGGGAAAATGCTTCCTGGAAGGATCTGTCCATCGCTCTGCTCAACATCATCAAAAACAATCCCCGGTTTTTTAAACATCTGACCGACGACCTTGAAGGTGCAGAAATTTTCCGACATTCCCTACAGGAGCTTTCACGAAGGCTGACCGGAAGCGTCGGCGATCCACCTGTATACTATATATGGCTATGCATCGTCAATGAATGGGCCGTTAACAAATTCCAGGATTCCGTTCCCGAGATATATCAAAAGCTCTGCTCCTCTCTGCCTATAAGCGAGATCCTTTCCGGCAAAGAACTGGAACAGGCTCTGCAGCAATACGAGCAGCGGGACATGCGTTATTATTTCGACAAAAGCAATACCTGATATTTCCTCTGCAGCCGCATCCTCATCAGGAAACGCCGGCCCAATAACTGGACCGGCGCCTTTGTATTGCAAATCTCGTGACCCTGATCTTATTCCTCGTCGTAGGCTGCTTCCGGTTCTTCCCAGGTACGGGAGGTCGGACATTTCCAGAGATATATCTTATTGCCTGCCGGGTCTTCGATGTACGCAGAAGACGTCCATCCCTCTGACTCCTCCGGCATATCTCCGATCAACGTTGCACCCTTGTCGATCAGATTATTCAAGGTATCCTTAAGCGGAGCCCACATATCGATTTCCATCATGGGTACAATGGGATCCAGTTCCTTATTGTCACCGGCATAATGAGCCATAACGTTCATATGACCGGGAGTTGCTCCTTCGTATGTCTCATAACTGGGACCCGTCGCAATCAACAGACCGGGATTGGGGCTGCCCTTCTTCACACCGCCTACTGCAACCGGCATCTCGATCATATCCCATCCGAATACATTGACAACAAATTTGTGCCATCGCTCAAAATTCTTATAGGAATATGTGACAAAACGTAGCCGTCCGTGCAGATCCTTTTTCGGATACTTCTTCGGCGCGCGGTACGGATACTTCTCCGGATCCACCTTGGCCGGTGATGCGTAAGGTACGATCTTTTCCGGTCTCTTGGACAGATACAATGTCTCCGGCAGCGTCCAGTCCTGATCGGCAGGCGTCTCCCACAGATAGATCACATTGCCTTCACTGTCTTCAATCTGCGCGTAATTGTCACCTTCTACCACATACTTATCTGCCAGGACTTTTCCGCCATACTCCACTACTTTCTTTAAAGAGTCTGCCAGATCATCAACCTCTACCACGAAGCTGGGAGCATCCACTGCGTTGGCACTGGTTCTTGCTTTTAAGAATCCGTAACCAAAAGACGGAACGCTTGGCTCCCAATTGGCATTGCCGGGACCTGTTGCGCAATACATCAGCGGGTTCTCAGTATCTGCATGCTCTGTATTGATAATATCCCAGTCCATTGCCTCACTGTAGAAGAAACGGGATTTCTCAGCGTCATCATAGGGAATCACAAATCTGCGGATTCTTCCGTTCATGCTCTTAGGCTGGAAATTCTTGGGATGATGGAAATTAATATCCATAGGATCCCAATTCGGATCAGGCTTCGGGAAATCCACGCGGATCCTCCTCGCCTCAATGCTGCCGTTCCAGGGCTCTTCTAAGTACTGTGACTTCGGAGAACCACATGCCGGGCACTCCTCCGGAACTTCACTTTCATCCACTGCAAAGGGAAAACCACAAGTAAAACAGGTATAAATTTTCTTCATTGTAAAAACCTCCTCATTTGATTGGTGTGATGTAGACAAGGGTTTCTGCATTTTCGCGATCGCTGAATTTTGTTCATCATAGCATCAGACAATACCGGATACAAGATATCGTTAACTCGGAATATCATATAAAAGTTACAATTTAAAGAAACTGTATTTCTCATGTGCAAGTTGTGCAACAATTGTAACCAAAAAATGATTGAATTCACAAAAATATAATTGAATTTTTCAATATGTCTCAGTAATATTTATTTTAGGACGAGTAAAATACTGCAAAAAATTATGTGACCGCTGAGAAATCGTAACATATTTGACAAAGGAGGATCAGAAAATGAAAAAAATTTATACCTGTTTTACCTGTGGCTTTCCCTTTGCCGTAGACGAGACAGAAGTCCCGGATTACTGCCCCAGCTGCAGCGCACCCAAGGAACAGTATCTGGAAGAGCCCTGGACCGGGAGCATCGAAGCACGCCGCATTCATGTGGATCCGCCGACTGCGGATGAAGACAGAGATCCTTATGACATCAGCTATCATGTGGCAAAGCCTTTTATCAAGGAAGCAGGAAACGGAAAAGCCAGACGGTTTGTTATGAGCTATGACGACCCGGAAAAGCTGCGGACATTTTATAAGGATGTATGCGGCTGGGATATTGTAGACACCGATCACTCTGATCCAAAGGAACCGCTGATGTATTGCGCAACAGGCCCCGGCACCGAGAGATGGGAGCCAAGCGTTCCGTCCTTTGAGTACGGATATCTCAAAGCAAAAAAAGACGGCGAGCCTGACGCCTCCTTTATCGTTCAGGTAAAGAGCCTTGCAGACACTTTAGAAAAAGTCACAAAATACGGCGGTAAAATTTTAAAAGAAAGATATCAGGTAGAGGGGCAGGATTATGCTTTGATCGAAGACTCCGAAGGAAATCCCATGTATCTGTGGGAAATTGCCGGAGCGGAAAAACAGAGCGTAAATCCGGGACGCCCGCCGAAAAAATTTACACAGAAGAGCCTTCACGGCAGAACACGCATCTACATTTATACCTATAAGGAGCTGCGGCGGTTCCAGACCTTCTGCATCCAGGTATTCGGATGGGATATGATCGAGATGCCGGAAGCAGTCAGCGGTCTCAAACCGGGAGACGAACATCCGGCATTGATCCTTGGAACCGGACCGTGTCAGCCCGATTTTGAAGGCTCCATACCAGGACATATGAATCTGATGGTATTCTGGACGCCGGACGAGCTGGCAAAGCCCGGTCCATACATGGAAATCAGCATGGACAGACCCTTAAAGGACACACTTGCCGACATCGAAAAGTACGGCGGCAAAATCATTACCGACAAGGCAGAATCTTTCCTTGCCAGAGTTCCGGTAGATGAGGATAGCTGGGAACCCACTGCGGTTATCGCAGATCCTGCAGGAAATTATGTATACCTGTGGAAATGTCCGTCCTCCCGTACCTGGGAAGAACCGGAAACAGGCTACGACAAAGAATAACCAACACATGACACAGAAAGGATTACTATGTTTCGCAAAGACTTTTTATGGGGCGGCGCAACCGCCGCAAATCAGTTTGAAGGGGCATGGAATGAGGACGGGAAGGGACCCTCGGTATCGGATATGTGTACCGGTGGAACCAAAACCACCTCTAAGTGGATCACAAAAACCATCGAGCCTGACCGGCATTATCCCAGTCACGAAGCCAGTGATTTCTACCACCATTACAAGGAGGACATTGCGCTTTTGGGAGAAATGGGTTACAAGTGCTTCCGGCTCTCCATTGCCTGGTCCAGGATTTTCCCCACGGGAATGGAAGAAGAGCCCAATGAAAAGGGGCTTGCATTTTACGACCATGTATTTGATGAGTGTAAGAAGCACGGCATTGAGCCTCTGGTGACAATCTCTCACTATGAAATGCCTTATACCCTGGCCGAAAAGTATAACGGCTGGCTCTCAAGAGAAGTGATCGACCATTTTGTCCGGTATGCAAAAACTATCCTTAAGCGTTATCAGGGTAAGGTTAAATACTGGATTACCTTCAATGAGATCAACTGCACCCAGATGCTTCTGGGAGATATCATATCCAGCAGCATGGTGAAGGATTTCTCCGGTCCCATCGACCAGATTAAATGCACGGAACAGGCGCGCTATCAGGCGCTGCATCACCAATTCCTTGCCTCCGCCCAGGTTATTGCATGGGCACACCAGGAATACCCGGAATACAAGATGGGTAATATGATTGCTTTCGTTGCAGCATATCCAAGCAGCTGCAACCCGAAGGATATCGTGACGGCACAGAAATATATGCAGAATTATGACTGGTATTGTGATGACGTACAGATCCTTGGGGAATATCCGTATTATGCTCAAAAACTCTGGGAAGAAAAAGGTGTCTCTCTTGTGATGCAGGAGGACGACCGCCGCATATTAAAGGAAGGAACCGTTGATTTTACCACCTTCTCCTATTACATGTCTGTCTGCGTGGGCACAGAAGGTGAATCCGATGAGATCGGCGGTAACCTGACGGGAGGAAAAAAGAATCCTTATCTCAAAGCAAGCGACTGGGGATGGCAGATCGATCCCATTGGTATCCGTTACGCCATCAATGCTGTGTATGACCGTTACCGCATCCCAGTGATGGTAGTGGAAAACGGGCTCGGCGCATACGATGAAGTGGTGGACGGAGCCGTCCACGACGATTACCGGATCGATTATATGCGCGAGCATATCCGCCAGATGAAGCTCGCCGCAGAGGACGGGGCAGATCTTATGGGCTATACCTGCTGGGGCTGCATCGACCTGGTAAGCGCCACCACAGGAGAAATGCGCAAGAGATACGGTCAGATCTATGTAGATAAGTATGATGACGGAACCGGAACCATGGAACGCCTTCGGAAGGATTCCTTCTTCTGGTATCAGAAGGTCATTGCCTCCAACGGTGAAGATCTGGGATAGAAACCTAAAATATAATGTATGTAAAAGAGCTGCCGCACAAAGGTGCGGCAGTTCGCTGTATATTATCTAAATTAATTTTCCTTTCATAACATAGGCTTATTGCTTATATGGACCAGGGGAAAATAGCCCTTTATCTACAATATATAGACCTATCGTATAACAATTTTTGTGTTCTTCATCCATTGACTGAAAGTAAATGATGTTATCTTTTCTGATATAACGTGGAAAAGTTTCGTTACAATCACAGATATCGCTATCCATACATATGTGATATTGCCCATCTTCATCAAACCAAACACCAGTACCTAAATCCAGTTCAAAAGTTTTACCTTTAGGAACTTCAATTTCCACAATATAACCTAACATATTTTTATATTTATATATTTTTTGATATGTTGTTTCCTGCGTGGAAAAGAAGGTGACTTCCCGGTCAAGCGTAATTTCAGTTATATCATCTGATATTTCTTTAACTGACAGTATCGTGCCAGATTTATTAAGATTTTCTATTATCTCTCCATGTATAACTTCATTCACCATATAGTCATAGGTATCATCTTTATTAAAACTATATGTCTCGTCAAGTGAATATGATGTGCTTGGATCATCTATACTCTGCGAATAAGTTCCATATAGATCAGTATCATAGCTTGTGTCTTCTTCAAATTTAGAACAGCCTGCTATTATAGTCATTACAGCTATTGATACTAACAAAACCAAAAATCTATTTTTCATAATTCGTATGTACTCCTTTTTATGCGCTTACTAAATTTATATATTTTATAGAAAGAAAGTTGTTAAAACAATTCAATTATTTCATTTTATTCTTAATGTCTTCTAACAATTGAATAATCTCAGAAATGCCAATAAAAACAAGTCCACTAATGACACATATGGCTTCTGACGCTAGAAATTGTAATAACGAAAATTGATATTTTTGTCCATCACCGCCACTTACAAAAAAACTTAATATTGTTCCTAAAAATATAATTATAATACCGCAAATCTTAATTGCTTTAGCAGTTGTATTATCTGCTGATGAATAGCTAATCCTATTATTTTTTTTGGGCAAGGAAGATTCAAATGATGTTCCACAGGAAAAACATTTCCCAGATGATTTTTCATCTATGTTTAATTTTGCTTTGCAATTTGGGCAAGTTTCCATGTCAATACCTCCATTCTTTTATGTGGTAAATTATACTAAAAATATCCATGAAATTCAACGAGAATGGACAAAAACTAACACAAGTAATGCTGCTCTCCCGTCTCTTATAGCACCTGTTTTAGTTAGTCTTTAACGTACCCAACATAAAAAATATTTCCATCAGATATCGCAAATTGCATCAAAGGCAAAGCAACCACTGGCTGAACCCTCAGTCCGTATTTATACAGGCTTTATTCGGAAATATCTAATAGAAAAGTTGAGTATTATATTTAATACATTGTGATATCTATTGAGCGGTCTTGCTCATTAAAACTTAAAGAAAGGATGTGGTTAAATTAAACTAATTAGAATATCTTTTATTCTACAAAACATTGGATTAGATCTCCAAGGTAATATTCTGTATATAAATAATATTTGCCATGAATCTTTATGACTTGCAACTGTGTTTGCTCAAATACTGAACCAGCATTATTTGTAACGTTTATTATTGCAATTTGATAATCTTCTATTTTTAAATTGAGTCCAATTCTATTTTGTATATCTTTAGCTTCGGATAAATCATAATTTGTCTTGCTAACGATATTTATTTCTATATCTCCAATTTTACTATTAAATTCATTAAGTTTGTCTTGCGATAATAAGTCCGAAATCGTATTGCGGTAATAATCTGGATATAAATCAACTATACTTTTTAAATCACTACTATTTATTGATTTTTCTAGTTGTGACATTAAATCATCAATACTACTTCTTTTATTGACTAAATTTGCCGTAAAAGCAAAAATTAGTATACAACCTAAAAATACTGCAAAAACCACTAAGCATTTTCTATTTTTCATTAATAATAATCCCTTTATTTAAATATGATTAAATGTCCCTCATTTTATCACAAAACACAATAGCAGGCAACTATACATTGTCAATACAGTATTCTCTCTATTGATAAAACGAAAAACTTTAGCACTATTTAATAAAGACTGGAACACTTATAAAACAAACTGGCAAAATGCTAATGGCGTATTTGGTAAAATGGGAAGTGTATTTACTCCTGCTAATGCTATTACCAAAAGTGATAATAACGATTTTTAATATGTGTTCGTGTACATGACAATTATAGTTTTGAGATTTTGTTGTTTCCCTTGTTCGCATTAGATAAAAGAACCAGCCAATATAAGATTAAAATAATAGTAACACCGCAATAGACAATAATCATATTTAAAATGCCTATAATATCT
>JAIEAP010000016.1 GCA_029071325.1 Lachnospiraceae bacterium
TGATATCTATCTATACTAGCTATATGACCTACTAGATTACCATGATCTTCAACAACAGCAAGAACAGCAGCAACAAGAGCAGCAGCAACAGCAAGAGCAGCAGCAACAAGAGCAACAGCAACAAGAACAACAACAGTAGAAAAGGAAGAGGAGTGTTATGTCTGATTATACGAGGATTGCAGATATAGGAAACGGCATTTTAATGTTGTTGAAAGAGGTGTTGATTCCGGAACTGTTAAACAGTCCTGACCAGATTGGACTTTGCTCTCCGGAGGATCATGGAGATTTTGCCGTGGGGGTGTGGCTCTATGATATAAAAGAAGATACCTCTATACAGGCGCATGAAATGACAAATATAGGCAGAAATGCTCAGCGTTACCCATCGACTTATCTGACATTGTATTATATGATAACGCTCTATCTGCAGAGCGATATAAAGTATCGGGCAGTGCAGGAGCATCAGATTTTTGGAAGGATCATTCAGGCATTCCGGGATAAAGCGGCAATAACGCCGGATACTTTTACACCCACCGGGGAGCCGGGCGGAGACAATATCCGTATTCTGATGCAGGACCTGGATATGGAAGATAAGATACGGCTCTGGACCGTGCCCAATACGGCGTACCGGGCGTCCCTGTTTTATACGGCGGGGCCTGTGGAAATCCGGTCTACGAGAAAGAAGTCGGTAAAGCGCGTGCAGGAGATCGACTATCGTTTTGCGGGAAAGGATACATCATATGGTACTACATGAGACAAAGATACGGTTGTCAAAGGCTGTTCTTCTTAAGGATGCGTTTACCGGGGAGCCGGTGTCTTCGGGCATCCGTATCCGCTCCCTTTCCGGTGGGAAGACGGAAAAAAAGGGTGACGGGCATTTTCTGTTTCTGGATGTGGACAGCCCGGAATTAGAGATTGAGGTGGAGTCTCCCATTTACCAGCGCAGATGCGTCCGCCTGACGGCGGATCATGGGGCTCAGCTGGATGAGATACTTATGTACCCATCCCCGGCGTATCCCCTGAGGGCAGGTAATACTGTCGTTCGGGGCAGGGTCGCGCCCGAAAGTGTGTTAAGTTTTTACATCGAAGATGAGAGAGGATGCTGCCGCCTGATCAGCGATTATAAAAAAGGGGAGGGGAAGATTTCCTTTTATCTGAAAGGCAGGATTACAGGTACAATCTGGCATATTCAGGAAAAACAGAAGAAAGCGGGAGAGTATTTCCGCGTAAAACATATGGATGACAGCTCGGAAATGTATGAACTCTGGCAGCCGTTGAAAGCTACCTACAGCAAGAAAGATACTGTGATTCATCCGGCACAGGAAACCATTGCCGATGAAAATGGCGAGTTCTATCTGCTGTTTGCGGAGCTTCCCCAAGAGACATGCCTACTGCATTACTCTTATGGAAGCACAGGCGGGGAAATGTCCGGTGAGACAGAAATTATCCGGGGAAAAGAGAATCATATTTTGGCAGAGGAGGATTGAGGATTGTGGGATTATGTGTGACGGGAGGGGCGACAATGACCTGTTCCTTTGGCATGGCGCCTTCTACGTTAAATGTGATGCCGGCGGCAAAAACCACGTCGGCAATGCCGTTGGCGACCATTTCAGATAATGTGCCTTTTGTGAACATTATGCCCTTTGGGATGTGCCAGAGCATGGCAAACCCCACAGTGGCTTCGGCAACTGCCGCGGCTATGGGGGCGCTGACGCCAATGCCCTGTACCCCTGTTATATCAGGACCATGGGCGCCGGGAGTTCCGCAGGTGCTGGTGGGCGGCAAGCCGGCAGTCAATAATCAGTGCAAATTGACCTGCGCCTATGGGGGAATGATACAATTTACAAACTCAGGCTGTCAGACGGTGCAGCTCTAGGATATGTACACAGTTTCAATTTGAGGGAAGAATATGAATAGGAAAAATTTGTACGGAATCTTGGGAATCTTGCTTGCCGCAGTGGCTGCAATTGCAGCAGTCAGTTTGTACGGGAAGACGATAAATTTAAATTACATTGAACAGATTCATCTGCAGGATGGGTATATGTATTATGTAGACCGCGGGGAAGGCGATGATTTAAATATCATCCGTTCGGATCCAGACGGAAAGCAGGGCGACATGATCATATGTGAGAGGCATGTCAGGGAGCGGTATCGGGTGATCCGTCAGATTTTCTTCGACAATGAGGGATATGCCTATGTGTTGTTGGAAGAGATGAATGTGGAATCGGGAGGCGAGGCGAGCTCTAAGGTTTACCGCTGCGATTTTGACCACGGAAGGCTGGATGAAACGGAATATGATCTGACAGAGGATGTCAGAGCATACAGCCGGATATCCGTACAGTGCATTCAGGGAGAACAGCTTTTTTACATTTGTATACCGGATGCAAAAGAAGGTTTCGGAAATGCCGAACTTGTGGCCGTGAATCCACAGGGGCACAAGGAGATGATGGAAGAGGTACCGTTAGACCGTCCTTACCTGAATAGCCAGTTTTTCCTGAGTGAAGATCACATTCTTCTGTGGATGGATTACAGGGGAGAGATTTTCGCAAAGAGGGTGGGAGAGGAAGGTTATCTGACAATTGAAGGGATTACCGGAAAGCCAAATGTGTTCAAGAGCCTTTCTGACGATGGCAGGAATGCCTATGTTATGGATTATGAAACGGAATGTATCTGCTGTATTGATTTGAAAAGCCAGACTTCCAGGGAATTGTTTTCGGCAAGGGAGATTCAGAAGGATGAGCCGGAATTTACGTTTCAACAGCTGCACAGCCCGGACTGCACCCAGTCCGGCTTCTGCGCAGGGGTGGAGGATGAAGAGGGTATGCTCTCTGCCTGTTCTTATCAGGAGGGAAAACATCAGGACATTGAGGAGATTTCACTTACCTTCTCCGCAGTTTTGCGCCGGATGTGCTGGACATATATAGGGATTCTTCTGGCAGCGGCGCTTTTGGGTATTTATTGGATCGTGCGTGTAAAGTATCATTTACAGACCATTTTAGTCCGGCTCTGTGTGATTTTTCTTCTGGGGCTTCTGGTTATGGACACTTTTCTTGAGCATTGGATCGAGCGGTCTATGCGCCGGCAGTTAGAATGCAACCAGACGGTAGCGCTGTCCGCTTTGGGAAAGATTCTCAGGAGCGATATTGTGTACAGTATTGAGCGTGATGAGAAAAAATTACCTTTCAGGGATATAGCATTGTGGATGAGCAACACGGATGCAGACGGAGAGACGGGGATCGGGGATCTGTCCATGTATGTCTGCAGCATTTTTGCGGCGGATGAGGACGGGAAACTGTATGTCAGCGAGTCTATGTCGGAATACAGCGGCGTTCCGGTGGAATGGGTGTATGCCCCGGAAGTTGTGGAGGCCTTTTACCAGGCTTATGACAGGATGGAGATTGTGAATAAGAATGATGAGAACCGGAACGGAAAACGGAACAATCAGCTCATCCCTATTGTATTAGACGACGGCACAAAGTATGGTGTTCTGGCAGTTTCCGTAGATGGGAATATCCTGGATTACCAGATCTGGTATTATCAGTGGAGTCTGAAAAATGCTTCCTCCACGATGCTGTTGATCCTGACCGTTATCCTGCTGGTGATTCTCTATATTTTCCTGCGGCCGCTAAAAACTTTAAAAGAATGTGCAGGGACATTGGCGGCAGGGAATCTGGGCGTGACGGTTCCGGTCCGCGGGCGTGACGAGGTGGCGGATATTTCGGCGGCATTTAACCAGATGTCTCTGGAGCTGGCGAAATATGTACAGGATATCAAAGGGATGTCGGATGGCTATTATAAATTTATTCCTGCAAAGATTTTGGATCTGTTGGGCAAGGAATCCATTCAGGAGGTAGAATTGGGGGATGAGATGCAGGGTGAACTCACCATACTTTCCCTTCATGCTATGGATTACCCCAGACAGAGCGTTTCCTTTTCGGCGGAGCAGGTGTATAAGAATATTAACCGTGTCCTGTCCATGCTGGTGGAGCCCATCAACAGCCATCATGGTGTGGTAGAGCATTTTGAAGATACTGGTCTGTCCGCTTTCTTTGCAGTCAGCAGCAGAGAGGCATTAGATGCTGCCATAGATATCCAGCGTCTGCTGGAGCAGCGGATGCCCGGCAGGGGCAGGACCATTGCCATCAGCTATGGGCCCGTGATGATAGGGGTCATCGGACATGAGCAGCGGATGGAGGCAACTACGATCTCTGCCCATTCAGATCTGGCAAAGGAGTTGCGTCTGAAAGGTGATAAATACGGTGCGCATATCATCATCACGCATCTGGTTTATGAGCAGATACCGGATTTTGAGGAGCATTACCACGCCAGACATCTGGGGAATATTTATCTGTCCGCAAACAATACATATGAGCGTGTCTATGATGTATACGACGGAGATTCTGAAGAGGAATTCTATTACAAGGATTTGGTAAAGCCTCTGTTTGAAAAGGGAGTGGATCTCTTTGTGGCAAAGAAATTTTACGAGGCGCGCCTGGTCTTTGTAGAGGTCCTAAAGCAGCACCGCAAGGATAAAGCGGCGAAAGAATACCTTTACCGCTGCGATAAGTATTATAAGCTTGCGGATCATGGGGATATAGAGACAGTGATCGAGAAGTTCTAGTTACCGTGAAAGGAACAGAAAACAGCAGATTTCAGAAAAGAGGTGTAGCAAATGGCTGAACAGTTACAGCAGGAAGAGGAACGTCGGGATGAACCGCAGATACAGGCTCAGCAGCCGAATCAGCAGGCAGGGGAAGCGTTGGAGGGCGCTCCTGTTGCACAGCAGCCCTTGCATGGCGAAGAAGCTCAGGCAGACGGGAACGGCGGAGCTGACGCAGGAGTCCAGGCAGACGGGGCCGGGGGAGCTGATGCAGGAGTCCAGG
>JAIEAP010000017.1 GCA_029071325.1 Lachnospiraceae bacterium
TTCATGATTAATCCGGAATACTCTATTGCCTCTTGTCTCGTGGGCTCGGAGATGTGGATAAGAGAAAGCGATATCCTGGTAAACGGTGCAGACATCACTACGATGGAAATCGCATTTGCTCCACAGGTAACCAAACAGTACAACCCGGTTCTGTGCGAGAAGCTGAACATTACCGTTCCCGAGGATTACGTAGCAATGGACATGTCCGAATAAACCTGGTTTCACCGTTCAGCCGCCGGCTGAACGGTTGCCATTTAGCAAAGAGAATGCGGAGGCATTTATGTTAAATATTGCAGATTTACTGAACGCAATGCCGGGCGCTATCTCCCAGGGGCTTATCTGGGGAATTATGGCAATCGGTGTATACCTTACATACAAGATTCTGGATGTTGCCGATCTGACAGTGGACGGAACCATGAGCCTTGGAGGTGCAGTCTGTGTCACCATGCTCATGAACGGATATAACATCTGGATATCCATTATTGCCGCTACTATCGCCGGCATGCTGGCAGGTCTTGTAACAGGCATTTTCCATACCTTTATGGGAATCCCTGTACTGCTGGCCGGAATCCTGACCCAGTTGGGTCTGTATTCCGTCAACCTAGCTGTTCTGAAGGGCAAAGCCAACCAGGGCGTCAGCGCAGACAACTATGATCTGATCGTGTCTCTGCGCTATGTGAAAAATGTTCCCTTTTATAAAAACAGCATATTTGTGGTAACCATTTTCATCGTCGTAATCATCGCGGTGCTTTATTGGTTCTTTGGCACAGCAAGAGGTTGTTCTATCCGTGCTACCGGCTGTAACCCCAACATGAGCCGTGCCCAGGGAATCAACACGGGCTTTAATACGGTTCTGGGGCTTATGCTCTCCAACGGTCTGGTAGGCCTTGCAAGCGCCCTCTATGCGCAATATCAGGGATTTGCAGATATCAATGCCGGCCGGGGCGCCATCGTAATCGGTCTGGCCGCTGTCATCATCGGTCTGGTACTGTTCGAACGGATTTTCCGCAATTTCGCCCTGAAGCTGCTGGCTGTGGCACTGGGAGCTGTTATCTACTATATTGTACTTCAGGTCGTGATCTGGTTCGGGCTTGACACCAATTACCTGAAACTATTATCCGCCCTTGTAGTTGCAGTCTTCCTGGCCATCCCATTCTGGAAGAAAAAGTTCTTTACCAAGCCGATACAGAAAGGAGCGGAAACCAATGCTGGAAATTGATCACATTTATAAAACCTTCAATCCCGGCACCATCAACGAAAAGACTGCTCTGAACGGCACCACTCTGTCCTTACAGGAAGGAGATTTCGTGACGGTCATCGGCGGCAACGGCGCCGGTAAATCCACGATGCTGAATGCCATTGCAGGCGTATGGCGTGTCGATCAGGGCAAGATTCTGATTGACGGCGTGGATGTCACCAAAATGAAGGAACACAAACGCGCCCGCTTCCTGGGCCGTGTATTCCAGGACCCCATGATGGGGACCACCGCCACCATGGGAATTGACGAGAACCTTGCTCTGGCCGCGCGCCGCGGAATGCACAGAGGCTTAGGCTCCGGCATTACCAAAAAGGAGCGGGAGAATTACAAAGAGCTCTTAAAGGAACTGGAACTTGGTCTGGAGGATCGTCTCACATCCAAGGTAGGACTGCTCTCCGGAGGACAGCGTCAGGCGCTGACTCTTCTTATGGCAACCCTGCAGAAACCCAAGGTTCTGCTGCTGGATGAGCACACCGCCGCTCTCGATCCCAAAACAGCCGCCAAGGTACTGGCTCTCTCCGACAAAATTGTATCGGAGCACAATCTGACTACCCTGATGGTAACCCACAATATGCGGGATGCCATTGCACATGGCAACCGTCTGATTATGATGAACGAAGGTCAGGTCATACTGGATATCTCCGGCGAGGAGAAAAAGCATCTCACGGTAGAGAATCTCCTGGACAAATTCGAACAGGTCAGCGGCGAGGAATTTGCCAATGACAAGGCGCTGCTGTCTTAATCCGCATATACATTTTTGTCATATCGTAATTTCAAAACGTCTGCCACACAGTGCAATCGCCGGTGGCAGACGTTTTATTAATCCTTTATTTAATTTTCTTCCAGCCGCGCCCGCAGTCCGCTGTAACGGGTCTGCTCTGTCACGTTCTGTTCCATCTCATAGAAGCACTTCTCATTCCCCACCAGCGTCACACACTTTCTGGCACGGGTCACCGCCGTGTACAGGAGGTTCCGGTTCATCAGCATTCTAGGACCCGACAACAACGGAATCACTACAGCAGGATACTCACTTCCCTGCGACTTGTGGATCGTGATGGCATATGCAAGTTCCAACTCCTCCATGAGTTTAAAAGGATACTCCACCACTTTGTCCTCATCATAGACCACCGTTATCGTTTCCTTATACTCATTGATTTCCCGGATAATACCGGTATCGCCATTAAACACACCGGTTCCACGATCTACCGCAAATCCATATCTGCTGAGGACTTCCCATTCCAGTTGGTAATTATTCTTAATCTGCATGACCTTGTCACCCTCCCGGAACACACGGTCTCCATATTCTTTCTCTTTTTTATCCGCCGCCGGTGGATTTAAGAATTTCTGCAATATCACATTCAGGCGTTCCACCCCGAGATTCCCTTTTCGCATAGGCGTCAACACCTGTATATCATAAGGCGACGCATTCACGAATTTGGGCAGCTTCTGGGTGATCAGCTGCAGTACCACATTGATAATGACGTCTGCCTCATAACGCTTCAAAAAAAAGAAATCCATACTCTTATTATCCAGAGAAACCGGTTCTCCACGGTTGATCTTATGAGCATTGACAATGATATCGCTCTGGGACGCCTGCCGGAATATTTTCGTCAACTGCACCACATGAAACTGCCGGCTGTCAATGATGTCCTTCAGCACGCTTCCCGGTCCCACGCTGGGCAGCTGGTTCACATCCCCCACCAGTATCAGTCTGGTTCCCGCCACCATTGCCTTTAACAGCGCATTCATCAGATGAATATCCACCATGGACATCTCATCTACAATTACCACATCCGTCTCTAAAGGATTGTTCTCGTTCCGCTCAAATCCGGCATTTCCTTCCATCCCGCCATTTAATTCCAGCATACGGTGAATGGTCTTCGCCTCATAACCGGTCATTTCACTCATGCGCTTTGCAGCCCGGCCGGTAGGTGCAGCCAGAAAAATATCTAATCCCTCCAGTTCAAAATACTTGATAATGCTGTTGATGGTAGTAGTCTTACCTGTTCCCGGACCGCCAGTAATGATCAGCAGACCACTTCGTACTGCTTCCCGGACCGCTTCCTGCTGATGCTCGTCTAGCTGCATGCCTGTCCGGTTCTCGATCTGTGCAAGCCGCTGTGTAATTTCTGCGTCTGTCACATCATAGGAGATATCCAATCCCTTCAGCATAAGCGCGGTATTTGCCTCTGTGTAATAAAGCGAAGATGCATAAATCTGCGTCTCATCCTCTTGCTGTTTCAAGATGAGCTTGCGTTCAATGGCAAGATCCATGTAATGCTTTTCAATATACTCCGCCTCTACCTCCAACATTTCACTTGCCCGTTCTGTCAATTGCCGCTGCGGCAGATACGTATGCCCTTCACCAGATGCCTGTATCAATGTATAGAGGATGCCGCTGCGAATGCGAAAATCCGAATCCGTCCGTATCCCTACACGCTTTGCAATCTCATCCGCAATCCGAAATCCCACACCGCTGATATCATCCGCCAGCCGGTAGGGATTTTCCTGTAAAATGCCATACACTTCCTGCCCGTACGCCTGATATATCTTCACCGCCAGATTCAAGGTAATTCCATACTTCTGAAGAAAGATCATCGCCTGGCGCAAATCACGTTTCTCCGCCACCTGATCAGAAATCTCCATAGCTTTACGCTCGCTGATTCCCTTAATCTCCGCCAGCCGTTCTGGTTCCTCCTCGATAATCCGAAAGGTATCCGTCTTAAACCTGCGCACAATCCGCGCTGCCAATGCCGCTCCGATTCCCTTGATCGCGCCGGAACCCAGATAACGCTCAATAGACAGCTCGTCGGTGGGTGCCTTTTCCATATAGCTTTCCACCTTCAGCTGTCTACCATAAGTCGGATGGGATATATAATCACCCACCACTTCTATATTCTCGCCTTCACTGACCTCCGAAAAAGTTCCCACGCAGGTAATCTCTTCCTCCTGGGTCACAAGCACCAATACGGTATAGCCGTTATCGGCATTCCGATATATAATGTGATCTATGTATCCCGTCAGTGTCTCCATATCAAATATTATAGTTACGTTTCATCTGTTCGTACAATTGCTGTGCCAGACTATTGCTTCCGGAATTCTGTTCCACAGACTGGCTGGCAACCTGCTGGATCATCTCATCCATGTAATAATCCATTAACTGGGAATTCGCAACATCACTGTTCTCATTTTCAGGTATTGTCTTCTTCATTTCTTTGAATACCTGCTCCATAAAGTATGCTTCAAATTCCTTGCAGACCGCCATTAACTCATCATCGGTAGCCTGGGACAAATCACCCTTCAGCGTATTCTCCAATCCTGCCGCACTGCTATTAGAAGCCTGTGTTGCGGCACTGTTCAACATCGTCGCAATATTATCTACTGACAAACTCATATCCACACCTCACTTGCTATCTGTTAGCGTCTCAACTGATTTGCCTGTCCCAGCATCTCATCTGCCGCCTGAATTGCTTTGGAATTCAATTCATAAGCCCTCTGCGCCACGATCATATTTACCATTTCATCTGCCACATTGACGTTGGAGCCTTCCAGATAGTTCTGGCATATACGGCTTCTGATCAAACCGGGATTCGTTGCCTCGTTTAGCGCGGGACCGGACGCCTCCGTCACCCGAAGCAGACTTCTGCTATCCTTCTCCAGTCCCTGTGGATTGGTAAACTGGAATACGCCGATATCAACTCCCATATCGATAGTATTTTCATCTGCATCCTTATAATAAAAATGTCCATCATTGGATACAACCAGAGAATTCACATTCACATCATTCGGTACCACAATAGGATTTCCTGCGGTATCCAACACCCTAAGCCCCGACTGATCGCACAATGTAACGCCGTCAACGCCTATGCTCCAGCCAAACTTGCCGTTTCTGGTATAGCAGGTCTCTCCATTCTCATCCAGTACTGCAAAGAAACCCTTCCCCTCCAGTGCAAATGCCGTGTTGCTGGAATTGGCAAGCAGCGGTCCATTGGTAAAATCCGAAGTAATGGAAGCCACCCTGGTTCCAAGTCCTACCTGTGCAGGAATCGGCTTCTGTACTCCATTAGCCGAAGTAGTTATGGTCTGTATGTTCTGGTATAACAGAGACTTAAATTCCGCGTTCTCTGCCTTATATCCTGTGGTATTCACATTGGATAGGTTGTTAGAAATGGAATCAATATTTGTTTGCTGGGCGATCATTCCTGTCGCAGCAGTCCACAATGCTCTCATCATATGCTTTGCGCTCCTTTTCGTTTATGCGCCTTCCCTGGACAATAAATTCAGACATACCTGTCTATATATAGGATATATATCGGCAGGATGCCTGATTTACTTTACATAATCATTATAATTTACCTACATTATTTACCGCTTTATCCAAGGTAGAATCAATGGTCTGAATAATCTTCTGTCCTGCTTCGTATGCTCTGGTAATGGTGATCATGTCCACCATTTCTGATACTACATTAATGTTGGACGCTTCCAACACTCCCTGCTCTACCGCCGCCTCAGAATCTATGATCTGTCCGCCGTCCACGATCTGATACATATTCTCGCCATACTTGCTGATATAATCATAATCAGCCACATCCACCACGCCTAACTGTGCAACTTCCTGATTATTCTGTACAATGGTGCCGTCCGACAGCACCGTGAATTCTGCCGTGGGATCTAATTGTATGTAGCTTGCAGGTCCCGGATTACCAGCCAGCGCCCCCGCCTTATTCATGACGTAATCCCCGTCCTTCGTCACCAGATATCCCTCTCTGGTCACAGCAAAGGCTCCGTCGCGGGTTAGCTTCATAAATGTCTCACCCTGCTTGTTCGTATACGAAATGGCAAAAAAACCTTCACCATCAATAGCCATATCCGCATTCCGATCCGTCACCTTGAAATTACCCTGCGTAAAATCAGTATAATTCTCTCCGATCCGCACTCCCAAGCTGATGCCGCCCAATCCCACCGGCAGCTTAGCGCTGGAAGAATCTTTAATCCGTATCGCCAGTTCATCAGCAAAAGCTCGATTCGTGGTCCCTTCCTTCTTATAACCATTTGTGTCTGCATTCGCAAGATTGTTTGAGAGAATATCCAATCTGTTCTGCTCGTCAATCATGCCCAGCCAGGATGTGTATAAACCTTTTACCATATCCTTTCCTCCTTCGGGACCTTCCCTGTCCTTTTAGTCATCGTCTCGCTTCCCTGCCAGGAACTCTACAAATTTTCCGGTTCCTATTGCCACACAGGTCATGGGCTCATCCGCAGTCATGGTATTGATTCCGGTCTTATCCTCGATCAATTCTTCCAATCCGCGAAGAAGTGCTCCTCCTCCTGTCAGGACTATGCCTCTGTCCGCCACATCTGCAGCCAGTTCCGGCGGAGTCTTCTCCAATACGCTGTGTACGGCTTCCACAATCTGTAACGTCGGCTCGCGAAGTGCCTCCTCGGTCTCCTCGGAGGATACCTTCACCGTCTTAGGCAGACCGGTTACCAGATTACGTCCTCTGACATCCATGCTCTCTGCCTGTGCCAACGGAAAACAGGTTCCTATCTTGATCTTGATATCTTCTGCCGTCCGCTCACCGATCAACAAATTATGCTTCTTTCTCATATATCGGACAATTGCCTCGTCAAAATCATCCCCTGCTATCTTAATGGAAGTACTTACCACAGAACCTCCCAACGAAATCACTGCAATATCCGCAGTTCCGCCTCCGATATCCACGATCATATTGCCACAGGGTCTGGCAATATCAATTCCCGCACCAATTGCTGCCGCAATAGGCTCTTCAATAATCGTCACTTCTCTGGCGCCCGCCTGGTAGGTTGCATCCTCCACCGCTTTCTTCTCCACTTCCGTTACCCCGCTGGGCACACAGACACTGATACGCGGCTTGCGGAAGCTCTTCTTCCCCAGAGCCTTCTGTATAAAATACTTGATCATCTTCTCTGTCACGGTATAATCAGAGATTACACCCTGGCGCAGTGGTCTGACCGCAACAATATTGCCCGGAGTCCTTCCGAGCATCAGACGCGCTTCTTCGCCGATCGCTTTGATTTTATTGGTATCACGGTCAAAGGCAACCACGGACGGCTCCTTTAACACGACACCCTTTCCCTTCATATATACCAATATACTGGCGGTACCCAGATCAATTCCAATATCTGTTGAAAGCATTGCTTTGTTTCCCCTTTCATCTGCCTCACTGTATGTTGATTCATCTGCCCGCAAATAGGCAGACTACCTATCTAATCATATATTCTTACATATACAATCACATTATATACAATTAATGGCAAATTTCAAAGCATTTTTTTCGTATTTATTCTTTTTTAAGGAATTCTCAAGATTTCTACGCACCAGTTCAGCCATGAAATAGTGGCACAGATGCGTGAGTGCTTGCACACAAAGCATAAGTGCCGCTATTTCATGAACAGAACGCCTATCTATGAGCAAAGTTAGCTGCGAAGCAGCGAGAAAGCGCCGCAGGCGCCTTTGCGAATGGCGTTGGCTGAACTGGCAATATTGGAGCGGCACCCCTATTCTAAATACTTCTTCAAAAACTGTCCCGTATAAGATTCCTTTACCCGGGCAAGTTCTTCTGGCGTACCGCATGCCACAACGGTTCCTCCTCCATCGCCGCCTTCCGGTCCCATATCTATAATGTAGTCCGCAGTCTTGATCACATCCAGGTTATGTTCGATCACCACTACCGTGTTGCCGCCCTCAGACAGACGGCGCAGGATCTCGATCAGCTTGTGCACATCCGCGAAATGCAGCCCCGTGGTGGGCTCATCCAGAATGTAGATGGTTTTACCAGTGCTCCTGCGGCTCAGTTCGGTCGCCAGCTTGATCCTCTGCGCCTCTCCTCCCGACAGTTCTGTGGAGGGCTGTCCCAGTCTGATATAAGATAATCCCACATCATACAGTGTCTGAATCTTGCGGGCGATGCTGGGCACATTCTTGAAAAATTCCAATGCCTCTTCCACCGTCATATTCAATACATCATAGATACTTTTCCCTTTATACTTTACTTCCAGGGTTTCCCGATTATATCGCTTTCCATGGCATACTTCACAGGGCACATAGACGTCCGGCAGGAAATGCATCTCGATTTTGATAATACCGTCCCCGGCGCACGACTCACACCGTCCGCCCTTCACGTTGAAGCTGAAACGCCCCTTCTGATACCCCCTCGCCTTGGCATCCGGCGTTGTAGCAAAGAGATCCCGTATCATGTCAAACACGCCGGTGTAGGTGGCCGGATTCGAGCGGGGCGTTCTACCGATGGGAGACTGGTCAATGTCAATGACTTTATCCAGCTGCTCCAGTCCCAGTATATCATCGTGGGCTCCCGGTATACATCTGGCACGGTTCAGATCCCTGGCCAACCTCTTATAAAGTATCTCATTGGTCAGAGAACTCTTACCCGAACCAGACACTCCGGTCACGCAGGTCATGATTCCCAGCGGAATCTGTACGTCAATATTCTTCAGATTATTCTCTCTGGCTCCCTTTACAGTCAAAAATCCTGTGGGCTTTCTCCGCTCCGGGGGCACTGGAATCTTGATTCTGCCGCTGAGATAAGCGCCGGTGATAGAATTCACATTTCGCATGATATCTTCTGCCGTTCCGGTCGCAATGACTTCTCCGCCATGTTCACCTGCTCTAGGACCAATATCCACAATGAAGTCTGCCGCCCGCATGGTATCCTCGTCATGTTCCACCACGATCAAGGTATTCCCCATATCTTTGAGCCCCTTCAGAGAAGCCAGCAGTTTATCGTTATCCCTCTGATGTAGACCGATGCTGGGCTCGTCCAGAATATAGGCCACTCCCACCAGCCCGGAGCCTATCTGAGTTGCCAGCCGGATCCTCTGCGCCTCTCCCCCCGACAGGCTTCCGGTAGCTCTGGACAACGCCAGATACTCCAGACCTACATCAACCAGAAATCCCACACGCGCGCGAATTTCTTTTAAGATCTGATCACCGATCAGGTGCTGCTGCCTGGTCAGCTCCATCTCCCGCAAAAATGCAGCCAGATCCCGAATAGAAAGCGTCGTCACCTCATATATATTTTTGTCGCATACGGTTACAGCAAGGGACTCCTTCTTCAATCTCTGTCCCTTACAGCATTTGCACGGGGTAATGCGCATGAATTCCTCATACTGCCGCTTGGAATTTTCCGAAAAAGTCTCACGGTAACGGCGGTCTACATTTTTGATCAGCCCTTCAAAGGCAACGTCATACACGCCTTCTCCCCGCTGTCCCTTATAGTGCACCTTCACTTCTCTGCCGTCTGTTCCGTAGATCAGAATTTTTTGAATCTCTTCCGGCAGCTCCCGATACGGAGTTTCCAGATCAAATCCATATTCTTTCGCCAGCGCAGACAGCAGCGCGTAGGTGAAGCTTTTCTTATCATTGGAAGACTGCCACCCCATAACCTGAATGGCTCCCTCCATCAGGCTCAGGCGCTTGTCCGGTATCATCAGATCTTCGTCAAATTCCATCTTATAACCCAGCCCAAAACACTCCGGACATGCACCAAAGGGATTATTAAACGAAAAGCTTCTGGGCTCTATCTCATCAATGCTGATACCGCAGTCAGGACAGGCAAAGCTCTGGGAAAACTGCAGTTTCTCACCATCGATGATATCCACCACCGTCAATCCTTCCGCCAGATGCATTGCGGTTTCAAGAGAATCGGTCAGACGCTGCTCGATTCCCTGTCTCACCATCAGGCGGTCTACCACAATCTCAATGTTGTGTTTTTTATTTTTATCCAGCTTGATTTCCTCTGACAGTTCATACATATTCCCGTCAATCTGAACACGGACATATCCGCTCTTCTTGGCGCGTTCCAGCAGTTTCTGATGCTCCCCCTTGCGTCCGCGCACCACCGGCGCCAGAAGCTGTATCTTCGTGCGCTCCGGCAAAGCCAGAATCTGATCCACCATCTGGTCAATACTCTGCTTTCGTATTTCCTTGCCGCAATTCGGGCAGTGCGGTACCCCGATTCTGGCATACAACAAGCGGAAATAATCATAGATTTCCGTCACTGTTCCCACTGTGGAACGGGGATTGCGGTTGGTAGATTTCTGATCAATAGAAATCGCCGGCGAAAGCCCCTCTATCTTCTCCACATTCGGTTTCTCCATCTGCCCCAGGAATTGTCTCGCATAGGAGGACAGGCTCTCCATATAGCGCCGCTGCCCCTCTGCATAAATCGTGTCAAATGCCAGGGAGGACTTGCCCGAACCGGACAATCCTGTCAGCACCACGAATTCATCTCTGGGAATATCCACATCGATGCCTTTTAGATTATGCTCATTGGCACCACGGATCTTAATGTATTTTCTCTCTTTCTCTGCCATTCTTTTATCCTCTTATTCGTCTGCGATATCCCGCAGCATATTTTTCAATTCGATCATCTTATCACGGTACTCTGCAGCCGCCTCGAAATTCAGTTCCATTGCCGCCGTATTCATCTTCTTCTGGATATCCGCGATCAGCTTCTCCAGTTCCTTGCGGCTCATGGATTCGGGATCCTTCTTGAATTCCATCTCACTTTGAGCCACCTTCTTCGAAATACTGATCAGATCCCGCACTGACTTTTGGATCGTAGTGGGCGTAATTCCATGTGTTTCATTGTACTGCTGCTGAATCTCACGGCGCCGCTTGGTCTCCCCAATCGCCACCTTCATGGAATCGGTCATGCTATCCGCGTACATGATCACATGTCCCTCGCTGTTTCGCGCCGCACGCCCGATGGTCTGTATCAGAGATGTCTCTGACCGCAGGAAGCCTTCTTTATCGGCATCCAGAATCGCCACAAGAGTGATCTCCGGAATATCCAGTCCCTCCCGGAGAAGATTGATACCTACCAGGACATCAAACACATCCAGACGCAGATCCCGGATGATTTCCGCCCGCTCCAGCGTATCAATATCTGAGTGAAGGTATTTCACCCGGATACCGATCTCCCGCATGTATTCCGACAGATCCTCCGCCATCTTCTTGGTCAGTGTCGTGATCAGAACCTTATGTCCCTGTTCCGTCTCCTTTCGCACCTCTCCCACCAGATCGTCAATCTGCCCTTCCACAGGCCGCACATCCACCTCCGGGTCCAAAAGCCCTGTAGGACGGATGATCTGCTCCACACGCAGAAGCTCATGACTCTGCTCATACTCACTGGGAGTTGCAGACACAAACATCATCTGGTCAATCTGTTCCTCAAACTCCTCAAAGTTCATGGGTCTATTGTCTTTCGCGGAAGGCAGCCGGAAGCCATAATCCACCAGCATTGTTTTCCGGGACTGGTCGCCTGCATACATTCCCCGTATCTGGGGAATCGTCATATGTGACTCATCCACTATGATCAGAAAATCATCCGGGAAATAATCGATCAAGGTCATAGGGCGGCATCCAGGAGCCTGTCCCGACAGATGCCTGGAATAATTCTCAATACCGCTGCAGAATCCGGTCTCTTTGAGCATCTCAACGTCAAAGTTGGTGCGTTCGGCAATACGCTGCGCCTCGATCAGCTTGTCCTCTCCCTTGAAATACTGAACCCTGTCCTTAAGTTCCGCTTCTATTGTATCGCAGGCACGCAGTATTTTCTCTCTGGGCACCACATAATGGGACGCCGGGAAAATACTGATATGTTCCAATCTGCTCTTGATCTCTCCCGTCAGCACATCAATTTCCGTAATACGGTCGATCTCATCTCCAAAAAATTCTACCCGTATTGCCGTCTCTCCCCGATCCGCCGGAAATATTTCCAGCACATCTCCCCGGACCCGGAAGGTTCCACGTGAGAAATCCATATCGTTTCTCGTATAACTGATATCGATCAGCGCCCGGATCACCTCGTCCCTGTCCTTCTCCATTCCCGGACGAAGGGATACCATCATCTTCTGGAAATTTTCCGGCTCGCCCAGTCCATAAATGCAGGACACGCTGGACACCACCACCACGTCCCGCCGCTCCGTCAGCGCTGCTGTTGCCGACAAACGCAGCTTGTCTATCTCATCATTGACCGAGGAATCCTTGGCAATATAGGTATCCGTGGAGGGAATGTACGCCTCCGGCTGGTAGTAGTCGTAGTAGGACACAAAATACTCTACTGCATTATTCGGAAAGAACTCTTTGAACTCCCCGTACAACTGAGCTGCCAGCGTCTTATTATGGGCTATGACCAGCGCCGGTTTATTTAATTGCTGGATAACGTTCGCCATGGTAAAGGTCTTACCAGAACCGGTGACACCCAGAAGGGTCTGGAACTGGTTGCCTTCCTTAAACCCTCTGACGAGAGCCTCAATTGCCTGAGGTTGGTCGCCGGTGGGTTTGTATTCTGATACTAATTCGAAATGATCCATGATTATACACCTCTTTCTATCCCATTATCCGGCTTTTCATTATAACATATACGCCAATAAAAGTACAGGTAAAGTCGAACTTTTGTTCTATTCTTTTTTCTAGTGTCATATTATTATGCCGAAGACGATTTGCCGCATTAACACCAGAGTGTGCAAAACATTTATAAGATCTCCCAGAACAAGAGAAATATTCACAAAAATGTCAAACAAAATCACCTTGTCAAATTTTATTGTGCGACACAATTGACAGGAAATAACTATTTTAGTATATTTAAATTAGTGAAATATCACAAAGCTCACTGCAGCTGTTTGTAGCAAAATTCATCCACAGAAAAGGAGGTAGTGTTATGTTATTCCAGACCACTGTAGAACATGAACAGTTACGGGCAAAGATTCGCGCCTTTGCCGAAGAGGAAATCAAGCCCATAGCATTTTCTCTGGATCAGGAGAACCGTTTTCCTGATGAGGCAGTGAAAAAGCTTGGCGAGATGGGTCTCATGGGAATTCCTTACCCCAAGGAGTATGGCGGGGCAGGGCTTGATATCACCAGCTATGCCATAGCAGTCGAAGAGCTTTCACGGGTTGACGGCGGTTCAGGTGTAATACTCTCCGCACATGTTTCCCTTGGCTCATGGCCGATTTTTGCCTTCGGCACTGAGGAGCAGAAGCAGAAATATTTGCGGCCTCTTGCAAAAGGAGAAAAGATTGCAGCCTTTGGTCTGACAGAGCCGAATGCCGGTTCTGATGCCGGCGGTACAGAGACAACGGCTTTAGATAAGGGCAGTTACTATCTTCTCAATGGCGGAAAAATTTTCATTACCAATGCGCCGAAAGCAGATACCTATGTCGTATTTGCAGTAACGACACCAGATATTGGAACGCGTGGGATCTCGGCTTTTATTGTTGAAAAGGGATGGGATGGATTTGAGTTTGGAGATCACTACGATAAGATGGGTATACGTTCTTCCACTACAGCAGAACTTATATTTAACGATGTCAAAGTCCCAAAAGAGAATCTTCTAGGTAAGGAAGGGGAAGGATTCAAGATTGCAATGGCTACACTGGACGGCGGACGTATCGGTATCGCTGCGCAGGCATTGGGCATTGCACAGGGGGCTTTTGAGCAGGCATTGGATTATTCGAAAGAACGTGTCCAGTTTGGCAAACCAATTGCCGCACAGCAGGGTATTTCGTTTAAGCTTGCAGATATGGCGACAAAGTTACGCTGTGCCCGTTTTCTGGTGTACTCTGCCGCAGAGTTAAAGGAAGCTCATGAGCCATATGCAATGGAAGCTGCTATGGCCAAAATGTATGCATCAGATATTGCCCTTGAGGTTACAAACAGTGCTTTGCAGATTTTTGGCGGTACGGGCTTCTTAAAAGGCATGGATGTTGAAAGAATGTATCGTGATGCGAAGATTACTACAATCTATGAAGGAACCAACGAGATTCAGCGTGTGGTAATCGCTGCAAACCTGATCGGAAAGATGCCAAAAGATTCCAGTGGCAGCACCCGCTCGGCAGCCAAAAAGCCTGCGCCAATTACCGGAGTGCGTAAAGGTCATATTTTCAAAGAAGGTAGCCCAAAAGAAAAAGTAGCTTCTTTGGTAGAAGCACTGAAGAAGGACGGTCATGATTTTACCGTCGGCATTCCTTCTGATACACCGATCGCCAAGGCGGAACGTGTTGTCTCTGCAGGCAAAGGCATCGGAAAGAAGGAAAACATGAAGATGATTGAAGATCTCGCGAAAGCCGCCGGAGCAGCCATTGGCTCTTCTCGTCCAGTAGCAGAGACACTTAAATATGTACCATTAAACCGTTATGTCGGAATGTCCGGCCAGAAATTCACCGGCAATCTCTATATTGCCTGCGGTATTTCAGGTGCCACACAGCATTTGAAAGGAATTAAAGATGCTTCCACGATTGTGGCAATCAATAAAAACGGCAATGCTCCAATCTTTAAGAACTGTGACTACGGTATTGTCGGAAACGTGGAAGAAATTCTTCCGTTGTTGATTAAAGCATTAGATACTGGAGAAAAGCAGCCGGCACCTCCTATGGTGAAAATGAAACGCCCGCCTGTTCCGAAGCCAACGCCTATCGGAAAACGGTATGTTTGTGGCGGATGCGGATATGAATATATCCCGGAAGCTGGTGACGAAGATGCAGAAATTGCTCCTGGCACTTTGTTTGAAAAACTGCCCGATGACTGGGTTTGCCCAGAATGTGCAGAAGGCAAGGAACAGTTTATTGAAGCATAGCAGCAAAAGGAGGAAAGAATATGTATTGTGTACGAAATATAACAGAAGATTTGTACTGGGTCGGCGCAAACGACCACAGGCTCCATTTGTTTGAAAATATTCACCCGATTCCATATGGCGTAAGCTACAACGCTTATTTGCTTCTGGATCAGGAAACGGTGCTGTTTGACACGGTTGACTGGTCAGCATGTCGTCAGTTGTTAGAAAATCTGGATCATTTGCTGGACGGTCGTCCTCTTGATTGGCTTGTAGTCAACCACATGGAACCCGACCACGGAGCTTCCGTAGAACAGATTCTCCTGCGCTATCCGGATGTGAAGATTATTTCAACAGAAAAATCTTTTATGCTTATGCGCCAGTTCGGATTTCATCCAGACACTCATGAGTGTGTTACAGTAGCAGAAGGGGATACCCATTGTTTTGGGAACCATACGGTGACATTTGTTGCTGCTCCGATGGTTCACTGGCCAGAAGCTATGGTCACATTTGATGTTACCAACGGTGTACTTTTCTCTGCCGATGCGTTTGGTTCTTTCATTGCATTAGACGGCAAACTTTTTGCCGATGAAGTAGATTTTGACAGAGACTGGATTGATGAAGCACGCCGCTATCTAACCAATATTGTCGGCAAATACGGTCCTCATATTCAGCTTTTGTTAAAGAAGGCAGGGGGCATTCTTGAACAGATTAAATATATTTGTCCGCTTCATGGTCCTGTATGGCGTGAGAATTTAGGATACCTGATTGATAAATATGATAAATGGAGCAGATATGAGCCGGAAGAAAAAGGTGTTATGATTGCTTACGCTTCGATGTATGGTAATACAGAGGCTGCTGCTCAGGCGCTTGCCAGCAGGCTATGTGAAAAGGGCTGTGCCAATGTTGTGGTATATGATGTTTCAAATACCCACGTTTCCTACTTGATTGCGGAAGCGTTTAAATACAGCCATATCGTACTTGCATCAGTCACTTACAATTTGGGAATTTATCCGGTGATGCATAATTTCCTGATGGATATGAAGGCATTGAATTTGCAGAATCGTACATTTGCTTTGATTGAAAATGGATCATGGGCATGTAAGTCAGGAGATTTAATGCAGAAGTTCATTGATGAGGAATTGAAGAACATGACAATCTTAAATGAAAGGCTGAGCATCGCCTCTTCGATGGATGCAGATAAAAATATCGAACTGGATGCCTTAGCTGATGCTATTATAGACTCTATGAAGGAATAGTTTATTTGAAATATGCAAAAACAGCCCCGACCAATAACGGTCAGGGCTGTTTTTCTTAGAAATCTGCTTTTATTTCATTTACCAGCGCATCCAGCTGCTCTAACTGTGCTTCCTTCAGCGCGGACTTGATCGTTATCTTCGTATCCAGTATCTTCACATCCTTCAGCCCCGACAGCTTTTCAGCCATCTGCTTGCCCGCGGTGGATGCCCATGTGCCGTTATCCAGCACCGCAAAAGTACGCTTCTGTACCGCCAAAGCCTGCATATCATTCAGATAATTTTCCATTACCGGATAGATGCCGCCATTATAAGTAGGCGCCGCCAGTACGATATGACTGCAGCGGAAGCTCTCAGCGATCAACTGCGACACATGTGTATTGGATACATCATAGACCGCAATATTTCGGATTCCTGCATCTGCCAGTCTGCAAGCCAGGACATTGGCAAGGTTCTCCGTGTTGCCATACATAGATGCATATGCGATCATGACCGCCTGATCCTCCGCCTCATAAGAACTCCAGGTCTGATATTTTTCCAGCAGATAACTGAGATTCTCACGCCAGATGGGACCGTGCAGCGGACAGATCACAGCAATCTCAATACCCGTTGCTTTTTTCAGCACCGCCTGAACAGGCGCGCCGTATTTCCCCACGATATTGGTATAATAGCGTCTGGCATCATCCAGCCAGTCTCTTTCAAAATCCAACTCGTCTGCAAAAATATTTCCGTTTAACGCTCCAAAGGTTCCAAATGCATCCGCAGAGAACAGAATCTTATCTACCGTGTCATAGGTCATCATTGCCTCCGGCCAGTGCACCATAGGCGCCATGATAAAGCTCAGGGTATGCCTTCCCGTCTCAAGAGTGTCACCTTCTTTTACCGTAACGGTTTTCCCCGTCAGATCAAAGTCAAAAAACTGGTCCATCATGGTAAATGTCTTGGCGTTACCCACGACCTGAGCCTGCGGATACCGTACCAGAATATCACGAATCAGGGCACAGTGATCCGGTTCCATATGATTGACGATCACATAATCCAGATTGCGGCCTTCCAACGCATATGCAAGATTCTCCAGAAATTGTTCTGCAATAGAACGATCCACCGTATCGAGAAGCACGGTCTTCTCATCTTTCAACAGATAAGAATTGTAAGACACGCCTCTCGGAATGGGAAATATATTTTCAAATAAAGCAAGCCTGCGGTCACTGCCGCCAATCCACACCACATCATCCGTTACTTTTCTTGTACAATGCATAATCATTCTCTCCTGTTTCTATGTCACGGCGCCTATGCACGCCTTCCACAACACTGTTTATATTTCTTGCCGCTTCCGCAGGGACACGGATCATTGGGATATACTTTAGCCGCCTCACGCTTTTTGGGCGCTTTCTGTGCCGTTTCATCCTTGTTGGTTCCGGTCACCTTTGCCACCTGTTCACGCTCTACCTTCTGTTCCACGCGGATATGGAACAGCAAACGCACTGTATCCTCCTGAATGCTCTCCGTCATAGAATCAAACATGTCAAAACCACTCATCTTATATTCTACCAACGGATCTCTCTGTCCATACGCCTGCAGACCAATTCCCTGACGAAGCTGATCCATGTCGTCGATATGATCCATCCACTTGCGATCGATCACCTTCAGCAGAATTACGCGTTCCAGTTCACGAACCGCCTCTGGTTCCGGGAACTCTGCTTCTTTCACCTCATAGAGCTTTACTGCCTTTTCCTTTAATACATGCTTCAGTTTCTTGACATCCCCGCATTCCTGTGCCATTTTCTCTGTGACAGGTTCCAGCGGGATGTTGGGAAGCAGCAGCTGATTCAGTTCCCGCAGATCCCATTCCTCTACAGGAATGTCTTGGGAAATACAGGTATCTATGATATTTTCCACCCTGTCGGTAATCATCTTGTAGATAACGTCACGCATACTCTCGCCGTTCAGCACACGCAGACGCTCCGCGTAAATGATCTCCCTCTGATCATTCATGACCTGATCGTATTCCAACAGATTCTTACGGATACCAAAGTTATTGCCTTCAATTTTCTTCTGCGCCTTCTCAATGGCACTGGTCAGCATCTTATGCTCAATCTGTTCCCCTTCCGGAACTCCCAGCGCATTGAACATGCTCAGTAATTTCTCGGAGCCAAACAGACGCATCAGATCGTCTTCCAGAGAAATGTAGAAGCGAGACTCGCCCGGATCTCCCTGACGGCCGGAACGACCGCGGAGCTGATTATCAATACGTCTGGATTCATGACGCTCCGTTCCTATGATTTTCAAGCCGCCTGCTGCCTTTGCCTCGTCATCCAGCTTGATATCCGTACCACGACCTGCCATGTTGGTGGCGATGGTAACCGCCCCATGAGCGCCTGCCTGTGCCACAATCTCCGCCTCCATCTCATGGAACTTGGCGTTCAGCACTTTATGAGGAATTCCCCGTTTATGGAGCATGGTGCTGATCAGCTCGGAAGTATCGATATTAATGGTGCCCACCAGAACCGGCTGTCCTTTTGCATGCGCTTCCTCTACTGCATCCACAACCGCTTTAAACTTCTCTTTTCTGGTCTTATATACCGCGTCTTCATTATCCTTGCGAACCACAGGTTTATTGGTGGGGATTTCAATTACATCCATACCATAAATATCACGGAACTCTTTTTCCTCTGTCAGTGCAGTACCCGTCATACCTGCTTTTTTCGTGTATTTATTGAAAAAGTTCTGGAACGTGATATTCGCCAGGGTCTTGCTTTCACGTTTTACCTTTACATGCTCCTTCGCCTCAATGGCCTGATGCAGTCCGTCAGAATAACGCCTGCCGGGCATGATACGTCCGGTAAACTCGTCCACGATCAGCACCTGATCGTCGCGCACCACATAATCCTGGTCACGGAACATCAGATTATGCGCACGCAGCGCCAAAATGATATTGTGCTGGATTTCCAGGTTATCTGCATCCGCCAGGTTCTCAATATGGAAGAACTGTTCCACCTTCCTGACACCCTCCGCAGTCAGATTGACTACTTTATCCTTTTCATTCACGATAAAGTCTCCGTCTTCTTCCTGCTCCAGACCCATGATAGCATCCATTTTACTGTACTGCTTCTGATCGGCTCCTCGCCTCATCTGTCTGGCAAGGACGTCACAGGCTTCGTAGATACTGGTAGATTTCCCGCTCTGACCGGAAATAATAAGGGGCGTCCGCGCCTCGTCGATCAACACAGAGTCCACCTCATCGATAATCGCAAAATGCAGACCGCGCTGCACCAGCTGTTCTTTATAAATAACCATATTATCGCGCAGATAGTCAAAGCCCAGTTCGTTATTGGTGATATATGTAATATCACAATTATAATTCTCCTGACGCTCCTTATTATCCATGCTGTTGAACACTACGCCTACCGTAAGTCCCAGGAACTCATGCACCTGTCCCATCCACTCCGCATCACGTTTTGCAAGATACTCGTTGACCGTGACCACATGCACGCCTTTTCCTTCCAGTGCGTTCAGATATGCAGGAAGCGTTGCCACCAGCGTCTTACCTTCGCCGGTCTTCATCTCCGCGATTCGTCCCTGATGCAAAATAATGCCGCCCACCAACTGTACCGGGTAGTGCTCCATGCCAAGAACTCTGCGCGCCGCCTCGCGAACCACTGCATATGCCTCCGGAAGCAGGTCGTCTAACGTCTCCCCCGCCTCCAGCCGCTTCTTAAATTCCTTCGTCTTGTCCTTAAGTTCTCCATCGGATAGCTCCATCATAGCTGGTCGATAGGATTCTATCTTATCTACCAACGGGTAAACTCTTTTTAACTCTCTCTCACTATGCGTTCCAAAAAGTTTTTCTATCGTTTTCATATATGCTCCTATCCATTATTTTTGCTCACACTATGGATTATTGTACCACTATCCGAATTGATGCACAATAGATAAATAGGGAAAGGATTTGTGAACTTTTTATAAACAGAGCAGTATGAAAAACCCGGCACAGCCTTCCGCTATGCCGGGTTTCTCTCCAACATTCCAAGTATTCTTTCCTTCGGCGCCGCGCCCGTCATGCGGTCCGCCTCTTTCCCGCCAGTAAAGAGCACCATTGTGGGGACGCTCATAACCTGATACTGTTCGGCAAGCTCTGCCGCCTGGTCCACATCCACCTTGCAGATCTTGTACTGAGGACATTCCTCCGCCAGTTCCTCCATGACCGGCGCCAACATCTTGCAGGGGCCGCACCATGTGGCGAAAAAGTCCACCAGCACCTTCCCGTCTGCTTCCAGCACTTCTTTCTGGAAATCCTGTCTGTTTAAATGCATCACTGCCATACAACTACCTCCTCGTTATGAAGATAGTATCCCACCGTGTACGGATTTCATGCATGGCATACTGCAGGTCTCATTATTCCAGCGTAAGATTCACATATCCGCCGCAAAATTCCGGTCCGCCCCACAACATTCCATAATCTCTCACTGCATAGCGGTCTCCATCCGGCGCAGCTTCCGCAGATATTCTGTCCACGGCTCCCCGCACCAGAACCGGGCAGTTTATCCGCAGACGCTTCATCACCGCTGTCACATCTGCCGGAGTCAGCGTGGTTTCCAATATGTGCAGTGCCTGCTCCTCCTGACGCATCATAAGGATATCTTCTCTTCCGTGGTGCTGTACTTTATACGCATAGCCTCCCACAAAATCATTCTCCCTCAGAGCATAGGCAATGGCATCCTCATCCCACGCCACATAGCCGTCCGCAGCAAAAGCGACCTCCCGTATCCTGTGGTATTCTCCGGGCGTCACCGTCAGCAGCCAGTATTCCTGCCCGTTTCTTTCACTGCCGCAGGCCGCAATCTCCTCCGGCTCAATATGGTATTCCGCCAGCGAAAATACCGGTGCAAAGCCCAGCTTCCCGTAATACTCCCGCAGGGAATCCGATGCCGGCACCAGAGCCAACGGCTCACCGGTCCGCCGCCGTCCTTCTTCCAGCAGGATGCGGGCATACCCGCGTCCCCGATGCTCCGGCAGCGTCCCCACCCCATAAACATATCGAAGCGGCTGCATTTTCCCGCCGTAATACAGCTTTGCCGGAAGAAGACTCAGCATAGAAACAGGATGGCCGTCTATCAGGTACACCAGCATCTCCTCCGGCCGGAACCGGTATTCAAAATATAAGTCAATATACTCCAGTTCATCCCCAAAGCATATCTGCCAGATTCTTTTCAGTTCTTCTTTCATGGATGTATCGGGATTTACACAGAATTGTCGCTCTACATCCACGCTGTCATGTTGTTCTCTTATGTGCATCAGTTTCTCCCACAATATACGGCGCTGTACTGTTCCAGCAAAATGTCAGGATAATAGGACAACTTTGCCTTGCGAAGTCCCTCGTCCCCGGTATCTTCCTCCCGGTTTACATACTGGTACTCCTGACAGTTGTGAAGCACAAACTGTTGATTGATCATGGGATACGCCCCCTGAATTTCCGCAAATGCCTTCTCAAAATGCACCACATAGGTATTGCTGTTTAAGGGCTCGCCCACGCAGAACGCTACAATATCACCATGCAGCCGCAGGACTCCGCCTTCCAGTCCCAGTTCCTCCAGATGATCGAACGCCCGCTTCAGGGCGCACTGCTCACCAGTCAGTTCCTCGTTCCACACGCAGTTACGGCGGTCGCACCATGCAAGATTCATCTCGTAGCAGTCCTGTTTGTTTGCATCCGTCAGCGGCTCATAACTCCAGTCCTGGTTGTCCTTGAACCTTGCAATATGATTTCGTTTGCCGTGAAGTTTCTTGCCGGACAGCGTGCTTAGCTTGTCAACCGTATAAATATAGTCAAAGCTGTCGCGATCTTCCCGTATCTCAAACTGCCCGGGAAAATATTGTTCCAGATACTCCTTATCCTGTTCCAGAAGCGTTACCAGGCGAAATGTGACTCCCTGCTCCTCCGCTTCCTTACGCATCCGTTCCAGCGCCGCCGTCTTATCTCCGTTTCCGATGGGAAATGCATAACAACGCTCATGCTCCTCTGCAAATCGGATCAGACAGCAGCCTTCCGCCTCCGCCACCTGCGCTCCATATACCGGTCCCCAGATAAAATTATTGGCGAAACTGTATTCGCAGCTCTGCCGGTCATCCTCACGCAGCTTCTGCATCATCCAGTCTCTGTCCTCTATCTCTATTGTCTTCCATGTAATCATTTGTCACATCCTCCACCCATTATTGTAACCCCGCATGTCAAATTTTACCCTCTGACCGGACATAAAGCCGTTTTGACAGGCAAAAAGAGGTATATCCGGCCGGATATACCTCGCTTTTTATTTCACATCATTACAGTTCACAGTTATTCACGGTTCTTGGGAAAGGAACCACGTCCCTGATATTCGCCATACCCGTCAAATACATGACACAGCGCTCAAAGCCCAGACCAAAGCCCGCATGACGGGCAGAACCATATTTGCGCAGATCCAGATAGAATCCGTAATCCTCTTCATTCAAGCCCAGCTCACGGATGCGCTCCAAGAGCTTGTCATAGTCATCCTCTCTCTGGCTTCCTCCGATAATCTCTCCGATTCCGGGCACCAGACAGTCTACTGCCGCCACTGTTTTGCCGTCCTCATTGAGCTTCATATAAAACGCCTTAATTTCTTTGGGATAATCTGTCACAAACACGGGTCTCTGATAGACTACCTCTGTCAGATAACGTTCATGCTCCGTCTGAAGGTCTGCCCCCCAGGATACCTTATACTCAAACTCGTCATTGTGCTTCTCAAGAAGCTCAATTGCATCTGTGTAAGTGATGCGTGCAAACTCCGAATGCAGCACATTGTTCAGACGGTCGATCAATCCCTTGTCCACAAAATTGTTAAAGAATGCCATCTCTTCCGGCGCATGCTCCATCACATAAGAGATAATGTATTTCAGCATGCTCTCCGCCAATGCCATATCATCCGCAAGGTCTGCAAAAGCAATCTCCGGCTCGATCATCCAGAACTCCGCCGCATGACGCGTCGTATTGGAATTCTCCGCCCGGAAAGTCGGTCCAAAGGTATAGATATTTTTGAATGCCATAGCGTAGGTCTCACCGTTCAGCTGTCCACTCACCGTCAGATTGGTTGCCTTTCCGAAAAAGTCCTGTGTAAAGTCTACCTTTCCCTGCTCGTCCTTCGGAATATTTGCAAGATCCATGGTTGTGACCTGGAACATCTCGCCCGCCCCCTCGCAGTCACTTCCGGTGATCAGCGGCGTGTGCACATAGACAAAATCTCTCTCCTGGAAAAACTTATGAATGGCATAAGCGATCAGGGACCGCACACGAAATACCGCTTCAAAGGTATTGGTGCGGGGTCTTAAATGAGAAATCGTCCTCAGATACTCAAAGCTGTGACGCTTCTTCTGCAGCGGATAATCCGGCGCAGAGGCGCCTTCAATCACAACTTCCTCCGCCTGGATCTCAAAGGGCTGCTTTGCCTCAGGCGTTGCTTCCAGCACACCGGTCACGATCACCGCTGCTCCCACATTGATTTTCGTAAGATCCGCAAAATTTTCCAGACCGTCTGCGTACACCACCTGCAGCGGCTCAAAAAATGTTCCGTCATTTACAACAATAAATCCGAAATTCTTGGATGCGCGGTTGCTTCTGACCCAGCCTCCAACCGTAATTTTCTTGCCGACATATTCTTTTTGATCACGAAATAAATCTCTGATATTGATAAGCTCCATATTTCGCCCCTCCTTCTTTACTCTGCCTCTGTATGATCTGCGGTCTCCGTATCCGCGCCGTCACCATCGGCGCCATCCGCATCATCATTCTGCGGCGCGATCAGATTTGCCTGATCCACTACCATCTGCAGCGCCTGATCGCAGACATACACCTTTTGCAGATATGCCTTGCCGCTCTCCGCAGTCAGACCATAGTTTTCATATAAGCTGTCCTGATCCTCATACCCATAGCTGGACATCAGCCGCGCAACATACTCGTCAAAACCAGACTGGTCAAAGGCAATTCCTTCTTTCGCGGCAATTGCCTCCATGATGATCTGCGACTCAATATCTGCCTGAACCTCCTGGGTAACAGAGTCCAGAAATTCATCATAGTTCTGCCCCTGTGCCTCCACAAATTCCTGCAGGGTAGAGCCATCCTGGCAGTACATGCGTGTATACTGCGCCAGCACCTCCTCCATTCTGGCATCCAGCAAACCTTCCGGCAATTCTTTGACCGTGCACACCTTGGTCAGCTGTGTCAGCACGCTGCTTCGGGCTTCGGATGCTTTTTGAGATTCATTCACCGCTTCCAAATAAGCCCGGACATCCGAGCGCATATCCTCTACGGTCTCATAAGGCATACCGCTCAGTACCGCCACATATTTCACATACTCGTCTGTCATATCTTCATATGCGATTTCCTGCTTTTCCACAATCTTGTTCACCGTAACCGTGAATACAACTTCAGCTCCTGCCATATCCGGATTCCGGGTATAGGTTTCCGGGAAGGTCAGCGGAAGATCTACGGTGTTACCCACCTCGACTCCGACCAGTCCATCCTCAAAGCCGGGAATGAAGCTGCCGCTGCCAATCCCCAGCACATAACCGGACGCCGTGCCTCCTTGAAATGCCACTCCGTCTCTTTTGCCCACATAATCAATATTGACAAAATCCCCCGTCTCAACGGTTCTCTTATCCGTATCGATATAGTTGGGATACTGCGCCAACACATTCTGCTCGATAAACACCTGCACATCTGCGTCATCCACCGTATAATCTGACTGCAGCTCCACATCCATGCCCAAATAATCACCCAGTTCCACATAATCCAAAGGATCATATTCTATGCCGGCGCTGGAGATCTTATCTGTTTCCATTCCTTCGGTATCGTTGACATTCTCTCCGTCATTCTTGCTGCAGCCGCATAAGGATACGGTCAGCACAGCAGATAGCAGCGCTATCATCAACTTCTTTTTCATAATATTGATTTCCTTCCTAATATTCACATTCAAATAGCATACTTGTCCTATACGTCACAGTTCACAACCACGCCAACGCGTTCCTGTACAACTGCAACTCATAGGATAGCACATTTTACCGCAAATGGAAAGCATTATTGATTTTTCCCATAATCAATGCTACAATCATAATGAATTTTACAACAGGAGGACAAGAATGTGTCACCGTTAGCTATTACTCTATTGATCATTGCCATCGTCATGCTCGTTGCCGTTATCGTATTATACTTCCTGGGCAAACGGGCACAGAAGAAAAAGGATGAACAGGATGCCCAGATGGCGGCAAATGCCCAGACCGTCTCCATGCTCATCATCGATAAGAAGCGGATGAAGCTCCGGGATGCCGGACTTCCTGCAGCTATTCTGGAGCAGACGCCCAAGCTGCTGCGCGGTTCTAAGATGCCTATTGTCAAGGCCAAAGTCGGTCCCAGGATCATGACGTTTATCTGCGACGCACAGATTTTTGAAACAGTTCCTGTCAAGAAGGAGGTCAAGGCTGTTGTCAGCGGTCTTTACATCACTTCTGTAAAAGGACTGCGGGGGCCCATCGAGGCTCCTCCCAAGAAGAAGGGCTTCCTGGCAAAGCTTAAGGCAAAAGCGGGCAAATAGCGCATATTAATTTTTATCTTATAAGAGTCAGAATACCTGCATTCATCCATCGGATGGGTGCAGGTATTTTCACTTAGATCAAATGTGGAACTTTCCCGCTTCTTTGGCGGTTATCTTCACCTGAATCGAGCAATTGGCCAGATGCTCATAATTAACCTCCAGTCCATAGTCCACAGACATTATGATCTGCCCTTCCTCCTCGCTGATGGCGATCCGATCCGCCTCAATCCCGATCAGAAGGTTTCCAAACGGCGTATGGTAATAGGTCATATTTTTCTTGTCTTTCTCGAATACCATATGTACATTTGCCACGCCCTTCTTGGTAATCTCCACGCAATTTTCAGTGGCCTTGATGACATTCCTTGTGGTCTCTTCAAATCCTTCCATCACTTCATCATAGATGACATAATGCTTGCCATTCTGCTTATAATAATCTGCAGCCGTAATCAGTTCTATCTGTTCAGCCTTTTCATTTACAGGCATCTGCAGCCCCTGTATCGCCACTATTACATCTTTTGTCATGATATGCTCCTTCTTGCGCCACATAATACAGGAAGTATATCACAATTTCTCTGATTTGACACCCTCATTTAAAAAATGTCTTCCAGGAAATCCAGCCACTTCCAGGAAATCCTGTAATTCTTTTCTTCCATCAGGGATTCATACTCTTTTTTGCTCAGTGTTCCCTCCAAAGCTTCCTTGGATTCCTCATCCACCACCTCATAGACGCTGTCGGCAAAACACATATTGGGATACATGACACACCACCAATTGTGCCCTGCCCCTGCGCCTATCACAATCTCCAGCGCTTCATATGTTCCTGCCGGGAATGTATAGGAACCATATGTTTTTACTGGGAAATCCACTTCTGCAAGATATGCCTCCACAGCATAATCATACCCTTCCTGCTCCAGTACAGCTTCTGCCGTATGTATGATATCATTCTGATGCTGCTCTATTATACGCTTAGATTCCTCCAGATCCTCTGCCTGCGCCAGTTCCTCTCCCAGCAATGCGCCTACGGCATCCCTTACTTTCAGCTTTAAGTCCTGATCCTCCTGACTGTCACTGTTGGCGCGCACATGGAACCGCAGTATCTTCTCTGCGATCCCCTGCTGCAGCTGGTACTCCCGCACTGCCTTTACGGAGGTGACAGCCGTAAACACCACAAGCAGTGCAAGCACCCCTGTAAACAACAGCCTTGACCAGAATTCTCCACGGTCTTTTTCTTTCTGGTCGTTCTCTCTCTGCTCTTTTACACTATATTTCATATCGAACACTCCTTTCACATTCACATATCTGTTAGGAGTATTGCCTGACTTTTTGACTTTTATACACTACCGGGATACCGGTCTCACCTCCCACTCAAACCGTATGTTTAAATCTCTCCGGTATCCCTGCCAGTCATTTTGATAATCATCATAGACCTCTCTGCCATAGCCTCCCAGCCGGTAATAGCTGTTGGAAATATCCACATCCGCCTGTGCCAGCAGATCCGCCTGCTGCTGCATCCATTGCTCCATCTGCCGCTGCGCCTGCTGCTGCAATTCCTTCTGATCCTCCACGGTTTCCATGCGCTGGTCCATCCGCTTCGCCTCCGCCCGGATGCGTATCACCTCAGTCAGGGGCTGTTCTGCATTGGGGGAATCCTGCGTCTCAAGCGCATACTCACACTGAAAATTAGACAGCCGTATTGCCGCTCCGTCCTCCAGCACATATGCGTACTCCTGCAGCTTATGCTCTGACAGAAGCGCCGCTTCCCCAGTCTGCCTGCTCAAGATTCCCTTTGCCCGTTTTCCCTGCATCAGATAATAATCCGAAAAGAGGATTTCCTCTTCTCCCAATGTCAGATACGGAATCCACAGGTTTTCATCGTTGTTGTGCTGTGCCTGAAACATGCTGCCCAACGTCACCGCCGCACGATCTTTTAGCTGCTTGTCCGATGCGATCAACGTATCCAGATAAGTGCCTACCGCCTCTTTCAGCTTCTCCTGCATCCCCATCATATCACACATATCTTCACTGCTCACAAATAGCAGCGTATTTCTCGCAATTACATTCTGCTTCTCCAGATAAGACAGCAGTTCCGTTCTCTTTGCATCATCCTCAATCAGCGCTTCTCCAAGGATCAGCGCCTTCATGTGATTATAATCCATCTCACCGGGATAAGACGTCTGTGCCTCCTGAAACAATGCATATCCATCTGTACCGGTGGCATCTGCACTCGTATTATTTTCCTTGTCTGAGCCATCCGAAGACACATCCTTTAACTGTTCAAAGCCCAACTGCATTTTGTATCCCTCATCGGTAATATCCACATATGCTGCCAGCGGAAAATTCCGTTCCTCCAGTTCCGTACTGCTGCAGCCGGTAAGCGCCGCGGAACATATGATTACTGGCAGAAGTATTGCCGCTAATGCTCTAAGCCTCATGATCTGTCCTCCTTCCTCCCCACTGTAATCCTAACAGTATCAGGATGAACAGCGGAGCTCCCGCCCACATTTGGAAATAGTAAAAATATTCACGCCACTGCATACTCAGATAAAGCACTGCCGCCACCCCGAAGGTCAGCGCCATCACTGCCGCAACTGTCCAAAACTGCAATATCTTCTCACTCTGCACCGCCTCCTGCTGTCCTTCTTTCTCATCTGTCTTATCCTGCCCGGTGCCGGCTGCCCGTCCTTTGGCAAGGAACCTTAAAATATCCGAAGCATAAAACATATCTGTGTTTATAAACGCATACAGGGTAAAAAACCAGATAGCAACCATAAACGCATCCTGCCGCTCAAAAAATCCTCCCGGCAGTTTCACCATACTCATAAGATCGATGACCGCATAAGGCATTTCCGCCAGCGCGCCAGTTCCAAAATTACCAAGCAGCACCAGATATACCGCTCCATTTACACCTGCCGCGATCAGCAGGCTTTTCCTGCAGCCATTCCCCACCTGCCGGCTGTCCTGTAAATAGGGTGTCAGGAAAAACGCAAAGATCACAATGAGATAAAAGAGAAATACGATCCCTGTTCCCCGCAGCAGCGACCACAGATCATGGGAAAACACCGGCGTCCAGTACCAGGTATCCACATCCTTGGCCGCCAGAAGCAGCATGAGCAATAAGGGCGCCATTAATATCCAGAACAGGATCTCATACACTCTTGCCCGCCCTTCAATTCCACGCCAGATCCCGTAACCGCCCAACAGAATCAGAATAAAAACGACCAGCCAATATGTCTCATCCGGCAGAAGATGCTGCAAGACCAGATCCCCCAGCAGATAAACGCCGTAACCTGCCGTAAGCACTCCCTCACAAATATAGAAGACCAGCACGGGAATCCGAAGCCACAAAGGCATCCTCCGCATATGCGCTCCGAAATCTTTCCAGGAACCGGCCACAGAGCGTTCCAGGAACCACACCACCAAAAACGCCGGTAGCAACGCCAGCAACAGGGCAAAGATTCCGTCCTGACCCAACAGCTTTGCCAGAAATGCAGGCAGCATTAACGTACTGATTCCGATCATATCGTAGACCAATAGACGTGTCATCTGTCGTACCGAAATTTTCTGATTCTCTGAAAACATACTTACTTTTTCCTCCTATAACGGATACGGGCGCCGCGCCTGGTATAGATGGGACGGCGTTTTAAGGCAAACAACGGCAGCCTTACCATACTGTCACGCTCATCCTGATATTCATGCAGATCTGCCGCCACAAATGGCATCAGGTAAGGAATCCCAAAGCTTGTAAGATGCGACAGATGGATAAGAACCGTAAGCATTCCTACCAGAAAACCGAAAAAGCCCAGCCACGCACACATGGCAATAAAGAAAAACTTCAGTAGCCGAAATGCCGTAGCAAATTCCTCGTTTGGTATTGCAAAAGAACACAGGGCAGTGAACGCAACAACAATGACTACAATGGGGCTTACCAGATTTGCCTCCACAGCCGCCTGTCCAATGATCAATCCTCCCACAATACCAATGGTGCTGCCCAGATTTCCGGGCATCCGTATTCCCGCCTCCCGCAGCAGTTCAAAGGATACTTCCATCAGCAATATCTCCACTACACCCGGAAACGGCACGCCTTCCCGGGCTGCCGCAAAGGACAGCAGCAGTGTGGTGGGGAGTATCTGGGTATGAAAATTACTGACCACCAGATACATGCCTGGCAGCGTCATAGCAAAAAAGGATGCGATATAGCGCAGCCACCGCTCTAACGATGCGATCTCCCAGCGGTTATAATAATCATCGCTGGTTTTTAAGAAGGAATTATAATCCGTAGGCAGAATCAACGCTACCGGGGAATTATCCGACAGCAGAACGATACGCCCTTCCAGTACCGCCATTGCCGCCCGATCCGGCCGGAGCGTTGTCTGGAACTGCGGAAACGGAGAATACCAATTCTCCTCCGAGAGCTGTTCCACGATTCCGCTGTCCAGAATGCCATCAATCTCAAATTGCTCCAGACGGCGTTCAATCTCTTCCAGCACCTGCGGACAGATCAGATCCTCCATGTAGATCAGATCTACGTTGGTCCGGCTGCGTACACCCAGAATTTTCTCCCGTATCTTAACCTTGGGGCTTCGGATCCTCTTGCGGATCAACGCCGTATTCGCCTTGATAGATTCCGTAAAGCCCTCATTGGAACCCCGGATTACCTTTTCGGAGCTGGTATCCTTGACTCCCGTTCCAGGATATCCTTTGTCCGGTATTTTCAGCGCTTTGTCATACCCGTCTACAAAGAGGATGATATCACCGGTCAGCATTCCGATCGCCGCGTCCATAATGGATGTGTAGGGCGTCACATCAGAAAGCCCCAGCGCATTTTGTTCCAGCCTGCGGTAGACCTCCTGCCTGCCGCAGCGGCACAGATCGTTTAAGAGCCGCCCTACCAGAGATTTCTCGAACATAGCGCTTCCGCCGGTCACCTCTATGTATGCCGCCATACATGCTATCTGCTGCTGATCACCCACAAACATATCCCGCATTTTAATATCTGCGCAGTCCGAAAAAATCTGCTGGAATGCCGCCTTATTTTCTGCCAGACTGCTGGATACCTGCTGTTCGCTTTTTCCTGAACCTTTATTTTTCTGAAACATTTGGATTTCCTCCCTTACACAGACGCCAAAAAGGATAGACCTCAGTCTATCCTTTTCTTTGTCACTATCCGTATTATCTGCATATTTTATGATTCTATTCCCGATCTGTAAATGTTTCTATTTCCTGTTTACTCCTGTTCACGAATCATATTTTTCACTGCTTCCGCCTGATTTCTCACATGATCCAGCATGATCTCCGCCGCCGCAGATTTATCTTTCCGGCGCAGGGAATCTACGATATCCCGATGTTCCTTCAGCAGCCTCGGATAAGAACTGCTGTCCTTCAGATATTCTACACGGTAACGATACAACTGTTCCCGCAGATTATTCAGAAGATTCACCAATCTGGAATTACCGGTTGCCTGGTAAATAGCATCATGAAATGCAACGTCTGCCTGTGCAATCTCCTTGACATTATTCGTGGCAAGAGATCTTTCAAAATCCGCGCTTGCCCGCTCCAATATCCCCAGTTGTTCCGAAGTGATACTTTCGGCGGCAAGCTTTACCGCCAATTCATCCAGCGCCCCTCTTACCTGCAGCACGTCCTCCATATCCTTCTCCGTCATACGCGCCACCTCTGCGCCCCTGCGGGGAATTGTCACGGCAAGCCCTTCCTGCTCCAGCATACGGATTGCCTCCCGGATCGGCGTTCTGCTGACTCCCAGCTTGGCAGCAAGCTGCAGTTCCATCAGACGTTCTCCGGGCTTTAATTCCCCTTTTAAAATTGCCTCCCGCAATGTATTAAATACCACGTCCCGCAGCGGAAGGTAAGCATTTGTGTTCAATTCCAGATTATCTGTCATCTCATCCTCCGATACTACTATTTCTACCGCTGTCTTATCGGCGGTTATTATAGATACCCGTCACAAACACCTGTCTGGTCAGTCCTGAACTTCGCAGAACAGACGCTGCCCGTTTGGCATCTTTCCTATCTTGAAACAGCCCGAATACGGTTGGACCGCTCCCGCTCATCATGGCATTCAGAGCGCCCTGCTCCCGCATGATATCTTTAATTGCAGCAATTTCGGGATATCGCTCCACAGTTACCGTCTCCAGCAGGTTGCCCATACGGCTCGCTATATCGTTAAGCTCCTTCCCTTTGATGGCACGGATCAACCCCTCTATATCCGGATGCCTGGTATCTTCATTCAACTGCAGATGTTCATATACATACTTTGTGGAGACACTGACCTGAGGCTTGGCGATCAGCACCGGACACTTCACCATCGGCGGCAGAGAGGTAAGCTTTTCTCCGATTCCTTCCGCCAGTGCCGTTCCCCGCATCAGACAGTATGGTACATCTGCCCCAAGCGTCACCCCCCGCGTCATCAGCTCTGTGCGTTTTAAACCGAGAGAAAACATCTCATTCATTCCATAGAGCACACCTGCTGCATCCGTACTTCCTCCCGCCATTCCTGCCGCTACCGGAATCCGCTTTTCAAGGTGAATCTCTACGCCGCCTTCTATATGGAATTCCTCCATCAAAAGCTGTGCTGCACGATATGCCAGATTATTTTCGTTGGCTGGCAGAAAGCTCAAGTTTGAAGTCAGATGGATTCCCTTATCTGCTTTGCGGATGGTCAGGCTGTCACACAGATGGATAGTCTGCATTACCATCTTTACCTCATGATAACCATCTTCTCTGCGCCGCAGCACATCCAGCCCAAGATTTATTTTGGCCAATGCCTTTACTGCAATTTCATCCATTGTATTTCTCCTGTATTTTGTATACATTATACAATAATATCTTACCCATTTTTTGTAAAAAAGTCAATTCTGACCCTAAGTTTTTTTCCTGCCCGAACCGATATATATCGTAAAAGAATTACTGGGTATGGATACCCAGTGCACCAAGACCAAGGAGGGTAAAATATGAGCGTTAATTCTATTAACAACAGTTATGCTTCTGCTGTAGCTTCTGAACCGACAAGGACAAGTTCCAACGCTAAGAGTTCAGCAAAAGCAGACACCACAGCTGATTCTACCGGTGTTATCTACGAGAAGAGTTCTTCCTCACAGACTCAGGAAAGCAAAAAATCACAGCAGGCTTCTGTCGTTGCACAGTTGAAGGCAGACGCCAACAAACGCGCGGAGCAGCTTACCAGCATCGTTCGGCAGATGATGAGCAAACAGGGCAAGGCTATCGGCAATGCTGATGATATGTGGTCTTTCCTTGCAAGCGGTAAGTACACGGTTTCCGCAGATGTAAAGGCTCAGGCTCAGAAGGATATTGCTGAAGATGGCTACTGGGGCGTATCTCAGACCTCCGATCGCATTTTAGACTTCGCCAAAGCTTTATCCGGCGGTGACAAATCCAAGGCTGAGGAACTGTTGGAAGCTTTCAAGAAAGGCTTCAAGCAGGCAACCAAATCCTGGGGCAAGGCTCTTCCCGATATCTCCCAGAGAACTTATGATGCAGTTGTCGATAAGTTCGATACATGGATGAACGAGGAAGACTAACATCGGTGTTGTGTTACCATTTAACATATTTGCAAAAAAGCTGCTGTACCAAAAAAGGTACAGCAGCTTTTATATTCTCTTGATCATATTCCCATCCGCGCTACGCGCTTTGCATCCTCCGCACTTTTCACGGCGGCGGCACGCTGCACCTGGGTAAGGCTTCCGTTCTCCACCTTATCCTGCGCCCGCATGAGCTCACGGCGCATATCTGCTTCCTGAGCCGCTTTCGCCTCCAGAATGGCTTCATTCAAGGACAGCATCTTTGCGTCCAGCATAGATACGATACCCGCACATTCCCGCAGATCCTTGCTGATATACTCCGGTGCATTTCCCTCAAATTTATAATAAATCTTGTGTTCCAGACTCGCCCAAAAGTCCATGGCGATGGTGCGGATCTGAATCTCTACCTTGGTATCTACCACACGGTCCGACAAAAAAATAGGAACCGTCACAAGCATATGATAACTCTTGTAACCGCTTTCCTTTGGATGCTTGATGTAATCTTTCACGGAAACCACCGTAAGGTCATTCTGCTTTCCAATCATCTCAGCCATACGGTAAATATCAGATATGAATGAACATACAATGCGGATGCCTGCAATGTCGTTCACATAATTCACCATGTTATCAATTGTGCTTTCATAGCCATTTCTCTTCAGTTTTGCAACAATGCTCTCCGGTTTCTTGATTCTTTTCTTTATGTATTCGATCGGATTATATTGATGCACGTGCTGGAATTCATCATTGAGTATCTCCAGCTTAGTTCCTACTTCCTTTAGTGCAGAATTATAAAGAAAAATAATCGTATTCCAACCGTCAACACCTTCTGATAATTCGATTGGTGTTCTCATGTATTATACCCCTCCACATTAGTTCCATTATATGTAGCGAACATTTGCTTATGTATATTATAACACACTTTTGTGAATAATGTTGGAGTTCTTTTATTTTTTAAGTAAATTTTAATAATTTTGCACAAATATACAATTTTCTACACTATAGGTCGAGTTTCAGATCATTCTCCCGAATCCAACCGATTTTGCGGAAAAACAACCCAAACAGCCATGTCAGCACACCGGGCAGAAGGAAGCAGATCAACAGCATACCAATCCAGTCCATGACCGTGATTGTCGCCTTACTGCCTTCCGCAATAGCATTGAGCCAACCGGTATAGACGCCAATCTGTCCTACCAGACCACAGGTTCCCATGCCGGATGCCACTGCTGCACCATCCATCTTCAGCTGGAACAGACACGTTGCAATAGGGCCCGTTACGGCAGACGTCAGGATCGCAGGAATCCAGATTCTCGGATTTTTCACGATATTTCCCATCTGGAGCATGGAGGTTCCGATCCCCTGGGCAAAAAAACCTCCCCACTTATTCTCCCGGAAGCTTAAGACCGCAAAACCAACCATCTGCGCACAGCAGCCGGCCAGCGCCGCGCCTCCTGCAAGACCAGTCAGCCCCAGTGCCGCACAGATCGCCGCACTGCTGATAGGAAGCGTCAGAGCAATTCCCACAATGACAGATACCAGAATACCCATAAAGAAAGGCTGGAGCTCCGTTGCCCACATAATAGCATTTCCCACGGCACTGGCTGCCGTTCCGATCGCCGGCGCCCACCACATAGACAGACCCACGCCCACCATAATGGTAACGCAGGGTGTGACGATAATGTCAATCTTCGTCTCCTTGGATACGGCCTTCCCAAATTCTGCCGCAAAGATACTCACTACAAGAACCGCCAGCGGTCCGCCGGCGCCTCCCAGAGTATTTGCCGCAGCGCCTACTGCAGCCAGTGAAAACAATACCAACGCCGGACATTGCAGTGCGTAACCGATAGAGATTGCCATTGCCGGCCCTGTCGCCGCCTTGGCATATCCGCCGATTTCTACCAGCAGTTCAACGCCTGCCTGTTCTCCAATCGTACTGATGATGGTGCCGATCAACAGAGACGCAAAAAGTCCCTGCGCCATGGCTCCCAGCGCATCAATTCCGTATCGTTTTCCTGAGATGATAATATTTTTACGCTTTAAAAACGCCTTTAGTTTCTCCCAAAATGCTTTCACTTTCTGTCCCTCCTTAACGCATGCTTGTCTTCGTCTCCTGCATGTGCAGCTTCAATCTTCTTCGATGACACGGATCTCCATGTAATCAAAGGGAATGTCCTCCACAAAGTTATCCTGATAAAATCTGGTCACTGAGTGCCGCCGGAACTCCTCGATATTGCGGTCCAGCCAGATGGGCTTGCCCAGGTCAAAGCCATAGCATGCTTCCTCTATTGCCCGGAACACCTTATGAGTTCTGGTATCATCCGAGCCGTCGCATATCGTAACATCCTTCATGAGACGGCTGTCCTTCCATTGTTTGACCCATAACCGAAACATCGTTACCTCCTCTGCCGTGCAGCTTCATACATCAGAAGCGTTGCAGCAATTGCCGCATTTAGTGATTCCACCTGTCCTGCCATAGGAATCCGTATCCTGCAGTCCGCCTGCGCTGCCGCCATATCCGAAAGTCCACTGCCCTCATTTCCCACCAAAAATCCACATCCTTCTGTGTAATCCGCCTCGGTATAGGAACACTCTCCTTCCAGATGGGCAGCAAACAGCTTCACTCCTTTTTGCTTCATCTTTCGCAGCGCGCCTTCAAAATCCTCTACTGTCACAAAGGGCACCCGGAAAATGCTTCCCATGGTGGCACGGACTACCTTAGGGCTGAACACATCCACCGTCGTGCGGTTCATAATGATCCCACTGATTCCTGCTCCCTCTCCAGTGCGTATCATAGTCCCCAGATTGCCCGGGTCCTGAATACTCTCCAACAGCAGTACATGAGGATTTGTTTTGCACAATATATCCTCCAGTCCGTACTCCGGCATCCGCAGCAGACACAGTACACCCTGGGGAGTTCTGGTATCCGATACTGCATCAAACACATGGTCCGACAGAACCTCAAAATCATGTCCCGCCAGCAGATCCTCAGAAGCATGCTCACGCATAAAATGTTCTGACACATACACCTGCTCTATCCAATCCGCAGGCGCTTCCCGGAACATACGGATGCCTTCCACGACAAAAAGCCGCTGTTCATTACGAACTTTGGCTTTTTTCACAAGCTGTATTAAATTCTTTATCTGTCGGTTCGCAGTACTTGTGATCATGCTGCTTCTAACGTGACAGGTTCTTACAGATCTGGAATTGATATTCCGGTACGCTCTTTGTCATGGCAAGCGCCTCATCGATATCATAATCCACATAATCACCGCCGCGGTATGCCACCAGACGGTTGGATTTACCCTCGCACAGAAGGTCTACCGCCATGCAGCCCATGGTAGACGCATACACGCGGTCCTTGCAGGTAGGACTTCCCCCGCGCTGCATATGCCCCAGGATCGTTGCCCTGGTCTCAACGCCAGTCGCCGCCTCAATACGCTTTGCCATACTTGCGGAATGTCCGATACCCTCCGCATTGATGATGATATGATGCTGTTTGCCGCTCTTACGCCCCTCGATAATATTATTTACAAGCTTCTGCTCATCGTAATCGTATTTCTCAGGAAGCAGGATATCCTCCGCGCCGTTGGCGATACCGCACCACAGGGCAATATAGCCTGCGCCGCGACCCATAACCTCAATGATCGAGCAGCGCTCATGAGAGGTAGAGGTATCGCGCACCTTGTCAATTGCCTCCATTGCCGTATTAACCGCCGTGTCAAACCCAATGGTATAATCGGTACAGGAAATATCCAGATCGATGGTTCCAGGCACTCCAATGGTATTGATTCCCAGACTTGCCAGCTTCTGGGCGCCCTTAAACGAACCGTCTCCGCCAATGACAATCACTCCGTCAATGCCATGCTTCCTGCAGATATCCGCCCCTTTCTGCTGTCCCTCGGGGGTCGTGAATTCCATACAACGTGCCGTCTGCAAAATCGTTCCGCCGCGCTGTATGATATCGGACACGTCCTTGGCCTCCATATCCACAATCTCTTCCTGGAGCAGACCTGCATATCCTCTCTTAATTCCCTTAACCTTCTTCCCCTTCGCGATTGCCTCCCGCACTACTGCACGGATTGCTGCGTTCATGCCGGGCGCATCTCCGCCACTGGTCAGTACGCCAATGGTATTGATCTCTTTTGCCATTTCTGATACCTCCTATATGTAACACTCTTCCATTGTATTTTTTCTTATCCCTACCATTTTAATCCTAACGTTTCCGATTTGCAATGGTTTCCAGAGACTTTTCTGTAACTTTTACATTATTTTCCCCCAGAAAGCCCTTCAGAAGCTGTGTCAATTCCGGAGTAACCGCCACATTTCTGCTCTCTGGCAGCCGCATCATCTGCCGTGTCTCAGATACATAGATCACCACAGAGTCTGCGCCGTCCGCCTCCATCATCAGCCCGTAAAGCTCCTCCTCCTTTTCCCGGAACTCCTCCCGGCTGGTAAACTGAAGCCACAGTTCACGCTTCACTTCATCAAAGGAATGGATTTCCTCACAGATAATCTTGCCTCCGCGCTCTTCTTCCACCGTAGCGCGCCCCTTCACAAACACTTTCGCATCCATTTCCAGGCTCCTGCTATAGCGCTCATAATCCCTGGGAAAAATAATGATCTCCACCGTTCCCACCAGATCCTCCAGCGTAATAAACGCCATTGCCTGATTGTTCTTGGTGTATTTGATGGTCTTGTCTACGATCATGCCCCCCACCGTCACGATCTGACCGTCCGCCACTTTCGCGCTGCCGCTCTCCTCATCCAACACAAAATCTGTGGTCACTGCATTGGTGTTTTTGCGTATCCGTTCCATATATTCTTCCAGAGGATGACCGCTGATATACACGCCCAGCACTTCTTTTTCAAAATTTAAAAGCACTTCCTTCTCATATTCTTCCACATCCGGCAGTTTTATCTCAAAATCAGCCTTTTCCTCTTCCGGCGCAATGTCAAACAGCGTAATCTGCCCTGCCATGGAATTCTTCTTCTCCTGGTTGAGCGTATCAAGAAGCGTACCGTATATCATCATTTTCTGCCGCCGGTTTCCCTCCAGACCGTCTAACGCCCCGGCCTTGATAAAATTCTCAATACTGCGCTTGTTGACATCCCTGCCATTCATGCGGGTGATAAAATCCTTCAGCGTCTTAAACGCTCCGCGCTCCCTGCGCTCCTGCATGATTCCCTCAATCACCGGACGACCGATGCTCTTGATGGCGGACAGACCATAGCGGATATTACCTCCATCCACAGAAAATCCGCCTTCGCCCCGGTTAATATCGGGGGAGAGGATCTCAATTCCCATCTGTCGGCAGCTGTAAATATATTCCGACACCTTTGCCGAATTATCCTGAACCGAAGTCATAAGCGCCGCCATGAACTCTACCGGATAATAGTACTTTAAGTATGCCGTCTGGTAAGACACCACTGCATAAGCCGCGGCATGGGATTTATTAAACGCGTATTTTGCAAAATCGATCATGTTGTCGAAAATCCGGTTGGCAATCTGGGGATCAATGCCGTTTGCAGCGCAGCCGGGAACCCCTTCTTCGGGATTGCCATACACAAAATTCTGGCGCTCCTGCTCCATGACCTTGCCCTTTTTCTTGGACATGGCTCGCCGCACCAGATCGCTGCGCCCCCATGTATAACCCGCCAGGTCACGAACAATCTGCATTACCTGCTCCTGATACACAATACAGCCATAGGTAGGTGACAGGATCGGTTCCAGCTGGGGACAATCATATGTGATCTCTCCGGTGTGATTCTTGCCCTTAATATACGCCGGAATAAAATCCATAGGCCCCGGACGGTACAGGGAAATCCCCGCGATCACATCCTCCAGACTCTGGGGCTTTAGCTCCTTCATAAAGTTCTTCATCCCCGCACTTTCCAACTGGAACACGCCATCCGTCTTGCCGGTGCCCAGGGACTCCAGAACCTTTTTATCGTCGTAATCGATGTTGTCAATTTCAATGCTGATTCCGTGGCTTCTCTCCGCCATCCGCACCGCATTCTGTATCACGGTAAGCGTGCGCAGTCCCAGGAAATCCATTTTCAGCAGTCCCAGCTCCTCTATGGTGGTCATGGTGAACTGGGTGGTAATGGTTCCGTCTGAGCCCCGGGAAAGCGGAACATACTCATCCATAGGCCGCTCACTGATCACGACGCCTGCCGCATGCATGGAGGTATGCCTGGGAAGCCCCTCCAGGCGTCTTGACATGTCAATAAGCTTCTTCACACTCTCGTCCGACTCGTACATGCTGCGCAGTTCCGGATTCATGGTCAGCGCTTTATCTATGGTGATGCCAAGCTCATTGGGAATACCCTTCGCGATCACATCCACAAAATTATAAGGCAGATCCATCACGCGCCCCACATCGCGAATTACGCCCCGCGCCGCCAGCGTACCAAACGTCACAATCTGGGTCACACACTCCTTACCGTATTTTTCCACCACATAATCAATGACTTCCTGCCTGCGCTCAAAGCAGAAGTCCACATCAATATCCGGCATGGATACGCGTTCCGGGTTCAGGAAACGCTCAAAGATCAAACTATAGCGCAGCGGATCGATATTCGTGATTCCAGTCGTATAAGACACCAGGCTGCCGGCCGCGCTGCCCCGTCCCGGCCCCACCATAATCCCCTGTTCTCTGGCATAGCGGATGAAATCCCACACGATCAGGAAGTAATCCACATACCCCATGTTCCGTATAACCTCAAGCTCCGTGTCCAACTGGGGGGCAATCTCATGCGACCGTTCACCATAGCGTTCCTGTAATCCCTCGTGACACAGTTTATTGAGGTACGTCCAGGCATCATAGCCCTCCGGTACGTCAAAGCGGGGCAGCTTGGTCTTGCCGAATTCAATCTCCACATGACAGCGGTCTGCTATCTTCTGGGTGTTCTCCAGCGCTCCAAGCGCATAGGGAAACAACGCCTTCATTTCCTCTTCCGACTTCACATAATACTGCCCGCCCTCATAGCGCATGCGGTCTTCATCCGCCAGCTTCTTGCCGGTCTGCAGGCACAGTAAGATATCGTGAGGTTCTGCATCCTGGGCATAAGTATAATGTACGTCGTTGGTTGCCACCAGTTCAATTCCGGTATCCTGGCTCAATAAAAGCAACTGCTGATTGACAGTCTTCTGCTGCGGAATCCCATGATCCTGCAGCTCCAGGAAAAAGTTTCCCTTTCCGAAGCATGCCTCATACCGCAATGCCACTGCCTTTGCTTCCTCGTACATGCCTCTTGCCAGATTCCTCTGCACTTCCCCTGCAAGACATGCGCTCAGCGCAATGGTGCCCTCATGGTATTTCATCAGAGTCTCCATATCTACTCTGGGTTTGTAATAATAGCCTTCCACGAAACCCACAGACACAATCTTCATAAGATTGCTGTAGCCCATATCATTTTCCGCAAGCAGAACCAGATGATAATACCGGTCCTCTCCGTGAGAGCTCTCCCGGTCAAGCCTGCTGCCCGGAGCCACATAGACCTCGCAACCTAAGATGGGATTGATCCCCGCCGCCTTCGCCGCCTTATAAAAATCAATCACGCCGTACATGACGCCGTGATCGGTAATCGCGGCTGCTGTCATGCCCAGTTCCTTCACCCGCGCCACATATTCTGTTATCTTATTGGAACCATCCAACAGAGAATATTCTGTATGGACATGCAGATGTGCAAATGACATGGTATGGTTATCCTCCGTTGTCTCTCTATTGATTATCCTCCAACAAACCGTGCTTTTCGTATGAGGCAATGTGCACTGCATGATTGTCCTCATCCACGAACACAACGGTTGGTTTATGTGTCTTCGCTTCCTCAGTATCCATCTGGGCATAAGCCATGAGAATGATCTTATCCCCCACAGATACACACCTTGCCGCAGCTCCATTCAGGCAGATCATACCACTGCCCCGCTCACCGGCAATGGTATATGTCTCAAAACGATTGCCGTTATTGATATCCACGATCTGCACCTGTTCATATTCTAAGATTCCCGCCTGCTCCAGCAGTTCTTCATCCACGGTAATGCTTCCTACATAGTCCAGTTCTGCCTGTACTACAGTTGCGCGATGAATTTTGCCTTTTAACATCGTTACCTGCATCTTATTCCTCCACTTCCCAGCTACTCCCAGATAAAATTGTCAATCAGCCTTGTACTGCCAATATAGACTGCAATCGCCACCAGCATGGGCCTGCGCACAGCTGTAATCTGCTGCATGGTCCTGCCGTCTACCGCCTTGACATAGTCAATCCGTGCCATCGGCTCCTTCTCTATCATTTCCTTCATTGCAGCGATCACGCGACCGGCATCCTGTTCACCGTCCTCCACCATTTTCTGCCCCAGGGCAATGCTCCGGCTGAGTACCAGGGCAGCTTCCCTCTCCCCAGGGGACAGATAAGTGTTCCGGGAACTCTTCGCCAGCCCGTCCTCCTCACGGATGATGGGGCAGCCTACAATCTCAAGGTCCATATTCAGATCTTCTACCATGTGCCGGATCACCGCTAACTGCTGCGCATCCTTCTGACCAAAATACGCCCGATCCGGCTGCACAATATGAAACAGCTTGCTGACCACCGTACAGACACCGCGGAAGTGTACGGGTCTGCTCAGACCGCAGAGTTCTTCCGTCAACACAGTCATATCCACGAAGGAACTAAAATTCGGATGGTACATCTCTTCCGGCTCCGGGTGAAAAATCAGATCTACCCCAAGGCTTTCGCACAGCGCGCTGTCCTTCTTAAGATCTCTCGGATAACTGGCCAAATCCTCGCTCGGCCCAAACTGCATGGGATTCACAAAAATACTGACTACCACTTTATCATTTTCTCTGCGCGCCGCCTCAATCAGACTGCCATGTCCCTCGTGCAGATATCCCATAGTAGGTACAAATCCAACGCTTTGTCCCGACCTTTTCCATGCCTTTACCTGCGCCCTTACTGCGTCGATGGTTGTTTCGATTGTCATGACTCCTTCTCCTCTGTCTTATATTCTTCCCGCAATGTTTCCATTACTGCGTCATCTATCCGGAATGTGTGCTCCTCTGCGGGGAATACGCCCCCCTTTACTTCTTCGATATAATCCCGAAATGCCTTTTTCATAAAATCGCCGGTATTGGCAAATATCTTCACAAACTTAGGGCTGATATCCGAAAACATCCCCAGCATGTCCTGATATACCAGCACCTGACCGTCACAATCTGCGCCTGCACCAATCCCGATGGTGGGAATATGTATGGTTTTGGTGATCAGTGCTGCCAACGCTGCCGGAATTCCCTCAAGCACCACCATAGAAGCTCCTGCCTGTTCGATCCGCTTTGCGTCATCTATGATCTGTCTTGCTGCCTCCGCGCTCTTTCCCTGAATCTTAAATCCGCCAAAGGCATTGATAGACTGCGGTGTCAGTCCCAGATGCGCACAGACCGGTATAGAAGCTTTTACGATGGCTTCAATCTGGGGACAGACAGCAGCGCCCCCTTCCAGCTTCACCATATTGGCCCTTCCTTCCTTCATCAGCCGTCCCGCGTTGCGCACCGCATCCTCCACCGATACCTGGTAGGACATAAACGGCATATCACAGACAACCAGTGCATTCTTGGCACCCCGTGCCACTGCCGCCGAATGATGAATCATGTCCTCCATCGTGACTGACAGAGTATCCTCATATCCCAAAATGGTCATTCCAAGAGAATCTCCGATCAAAAGTGTATTAATCCCGGCTTCATCCATCAGCTTTGCCATAGAATAGTCATAACAGGTCAGCATGGTGATCTTATCGCCCTGCTCTTTTTGTTTTTGTATGGTTGCCACCGTGTTTTTACTCATTGTAACGACTCCTTTGTTTTTCATGATTCCGCCCCGGGATCCTATCCTCCTTTGCGGCATTCGAATTATTATAGCACTTTCTGTCAAAAAAATCCATGCTTAAACGTGCCTGAGTTTCCGTATTTTGCAGACAGCATATCGTAAGAGGGGAATGCATCAGTGCTACGATAAAATCCTCCCTTTCTCTCCGGTATCTGCGGGCAAATAACGGAGAGAGGAGAGAATTCTATTCGTAGCACTGATGCACGCCCGCTTTCTACGATATATCGTCTGCAAAATACAGAAACTCATGCCAAACTTAAGCTTAATTGAAGCAGATATTGATCTCTCCGAAGCTGCAGTCCGCCTCTATCGTTACAAAGGGCGCATTCATATCATAGCTTCCCTCTCCGCGCACATTGACCGTGGCAAATGTCGCTTTTCTTTTTACCTGAACCCGCCACGCGCGCGGAATGTAGAGATTCATCTCCCCAAAACTGTTGGATGCATCTATCTGTGCGCTGCCGTTTGCGACAACCGCATGATCAAAATATACGTTGCACTGTCCGAATGTATTGCTTAAGTCCGCCCGGGTAAAGCATTCCGTATTGACGTATTTGCTGGTTTCTCCGAAGGAATTATATACCTGCACACAGGCACCGTCAGCGGAATTGTCTATATTGCTGGATCCACTCATAAACACAGCGCTTTTTCTCTTTCTCCAGGCTGGCTTGAAAATCATATCAAGACCAATGCTGCACAAAACAGCTGCCGCAATAACAGGCCATGGTGTGATTGCCGTAATCTGCAGGGGCTCGTCATAAATGCAGAGCAAAAGGGCTATAGGGATCAATACCTCATAAATATTGCGGTTTATGATTCCCTCAATCACAAGCCCTGCAAACACAACCGTACACAACAATTTGAAAAATGGAATATCCGGCAGCAGTCCCAGACGTCCTACGATCAGGTATACTGCAACCAGAATAAAAGCAATGCCCCAAAAGATACTTCTCTTATTATTCATTTGATCAACCTCTTTTCTTCTAATTTGCTCATCAAGGGCTTGAAATAGTTCCTGGAGACAAACGCTTTTTTATTGGTTCCCACAAATTCCACTTCGCTTGCTCCTGTCAGGTTCTTGCGGATTGCCCGGATTCCCGAGACATTGACGATTGCAGATTTCGATATCCGCATAAACATGCCCGGCAAAAGTTCTTCCAACTCGTACAGCCGCATCCTTATCTCATATATCTGCTCTGCGGTATGTACGGCCACACGGGACATATCCGTCTCAAAAAAGAGGATTTCATCCAGCGCCAGAAAATAGGAGCGCTCCCCTCTGGTCACTTCCATCTGCATTCCGGTCTGTGCCGCTTCTGCAATTTTGCGCTGCAGCGCAACAATTTCATTGCTCAGCGACCGGCAGCGGATTACAATTTCTTCCTCTTCCAAGTTTTCCTCAATCTCCATCCGAATCTTCATTTCATTTTCCCTCTCTTGATGTAGTCCCAGTATAAAAAACCAACCGGAATATGTAAATAGCTTTACACCAAGAGGTTGATTTTAGAGGGTAAGAGGTTCTGATGACGCGGTCAGGCAATGACCTGGCTGTGACTGATCTGTATCTGACAGACCTGCATTGCCTCCAGTGCGCGTGCATGACTCTCTGGCGTAACGCCGGCACAGCAATCTTCTATCACGGTAATAACGGTCTCCGGGAAAAACGCCTTCAGCAGCATTGCATTGGAAATCACACAGATATCCGTACACAAGCCTACCAGCACGATCTCGTCCGGATCATCTCCCGTCTCCTGAAGATATTCCGCCAGATCCTGACATCCGAATGTAGGCTTATCAAAAACCGGAATGTCCGCCGTGTACTCCTCAAGCTCCCGGCAGATCTCCCAGCCCTCACTGCCCTCAATACAATGAGGCACCGGCAGATTCCTGCCCTCCTGAGTCTTACTGTAATTCTCGTGATGCGTATCCCTGGTAAAATAAAGGCTGCCCTGCTTCTCCGAAAGCCACTGTTCAATGTAATTCTTCACTTTTGGCACCACCGCCCGGGCTTCCTCCGTTCCCAACGCTCCGGTGATAAAATCATTCTGCATATCAACCACAACTAAAATTCTCATCATTCTTTTCTCCTTGTATCCATACTATCATTTGGGGAAGCTGTTCTGAAATACTCTATCATTTCATTGGTCAGGCTTATGGTGGATGGATGTACCGGTATCTCATCACGCCGGAACCAGGTCGCTTCACACAATTCCTCTTCCTCCAGACGGATGGAAGAGTCTCCGTCCACCTCGCAGAAAAAGCCGGTGAGCAGCGTCCCTGTAAATGCCCATGGCTGACTTTTGTAATACCGGATATTCTTAACCTTTAATCCGACCTCCTCCATCACTTCCCTGCGGACGGTATCCTCAAGGGTCTCTCCTACCTCCACATATCCCGCAACCAACGCATATTTTCTATAGTCGCTGTGATTAGCGGCATACCTGGTAAGTAAGAGCCTGTCCGCATCCGTCACACCTACAATTACACTTGGCGCAATTGTGGGGTATGTTATTTTCCCACAAGCCGGACAGTACATCGCCCGTTCCTGCCCGTGAAGCCTCATTTCTGTCCCGCATCGTCCGCAGAATCTGGTGTTGCGATACCAGGTGTGTATCTGGTAACCCGTGACTCCCGCAAAGGCTTTCCACATAGGCTTTGCCTCTCTCAACACCGCAATATTCTCGTATTTCCAGGATTGAAATTCCTCTAATACCGGTTCCTGCAATTCATAATAGTCCTGCGTATCCATGCGGAATAAAAACCTCGCCTTCTCCGCTGCCTGAGGAAAGACCGTCCTGATCTCAGCAATGGTGGGATACCGGATCTCACCCTCCCGATATTCCGCCAGAATGACGTTCTCTCTGTAAATCAATACCACATCGGTGTCCCGGGGCGGCTTAGGTTGATAGCTCACCTGATACTGATGTGGCGCAATATCCTGAATCATTTTCGTTATTCCTGTCTCCTTTACGCCCTTTTCCCTTACAAAAAATCCCCACCAAAAATGATGGGGATTCATTTGCTTCTAAATCATAATATAACAGAATATCCGGAAAATGCAACATATTTTTGACCGCAAAGACGTTCCTTACAGGTCTATCACTGAGGTAGCTATTTTTTCCTGAAATCTTATATCATGCTCCACAAACAACATGGTGGGCTGATAATCCAGCAAAAGCTTTTCTATCTGCATTCTGGAAAATACATCTATATAATTCAGCGGTTCGTCCCATATATACAAATGTGCCGGAGTGATCAGGCTCACAGCAAGTAATACTTTCTTTTTCTGTCCTTCCGAATAATCTTCCATATTTTTCAGAAACTGCACCCGATCCATATCCAGCTGCCGGAGTATCGCCAGGAGCAGAGTTTCATCCAGATTCCGCTCCTTACAGAATTCGGAAATTCTTCCCCGCAGCATATGCGTATCCTGATTCACATAAGAAATGATCAGTCCGGACGCCACCTCACAACTGCCGGATTCAAGCACCGGCATCTTGGCCCCCGCCGCGCCGGATTTCTGCAGCAGCATCTTGATAAGCGTTGACTTACCGCATCCATTCCTCCCATGGATGGCAATCCGCTGACCCTGGCTGACCGTGAAGGTAAGGTCTGTAAAAACAGGTTGTTGGGCATCTACATACGTAAGAGAATACTCTCTGAGCGATACAAGTATTTTCTTATGATGCGTAAGCTGTGTGAGCCTCAAGTCTACCGGCTGCTCCAGATCTGCTAACAGTCCTTCCTTCTCCTGTATCTCCCGATTCAGCCTTTTCTCCATCTGTTTGACCCGGCTCTGCATCTTCTTGGTCTTGGCTCCGATGTAGGCTCTCGAGCTGATACAGCGGTCATTCTCTTTTACCGGGTCAAAGCCTATCTTGGTCCTCTCGTTTTGGTCTGCCCACTGGGAAGTACGGACTGCCGCCTGTTTTAGCTTTCCGATTTCCTTCAGGTGCTTTTCATTTTCCGCCTGGGCAAACTGATCCTTCCTGCGTTTATTCTCCCACCAACTGGTGAAATTCCCTCTCTGAACCTCAATAGTCTTCCGGTTCAGTACAAGGACATGATCCACGCAGGCGTCCAGTAGATCCCGGTCGTGGGATACCAGCAGAAATCCCTTTTTGGATGCCAGGTACGCTTTCACCGTTTCTCTGGAATCCTGATCCAGATGATTGGTGGGCTCGTCAATCAAGAGAAAATTATTTTCCCGGGAAAACAGAACCGCCAACAGCACCTTTGTGCGCTCTCCTGGGCTCAATATTCCAAAGGGGCGGTACAGAATCTCCGCGCCCTCACATAACTCCTCCAGTTCGCAGATCACCCGCCACAGCTCGCATCCGCTCTTTATTTCTTCTATGAACTCTGCTGCCGGACGCAGCATCTGTTCCTGACTGATCTGGTACGGAAAATAATCAAATACTGTCTGGGTGCTGATAACGCCTGTATACTGGTATTTTCCCAGCAGCAACTGTAGAAATGTGGTTTTCCCTTTTCCGTTGCGCCCGATCAGGCCTAATTTCCAATCCGTATCAACAGAAAATGATACCTGCTCAAAAATATTGTCAAAACTTCCTTCATAAGAAAAGGTCAAGTTACTAACATGAATCTGTGCCATATCCATCTCTCCTTCCAGGGTTCTTTGGTGCATGGAGCACAAAAAAAGAACCATTTGCTGCCAAATAGTTCCATTACATGCCATAACCTTATCATTTTGGAAACGTGAATACCACCGCTGCCTGCGGCGGAGTTGTCGACTTTGTGTACGCAAAAGAAAAGGTTATGAGAACATAATCTACCTTTGGCAACATGAAAAACAGCATACAAAACTTCTCATACTGTTTCAAACAATCATGCAATCAAAAGTAAATTATCTTCTCATCTTTTCACCGCCTCATAAAATTTTCGGTGTTCGAATGAACACCGTGTAGTGAGGCATCGGGGATTCGAACCCCGGACAACTTGATTAAAAGTCAAGTGCTCTACCGACTGAGCTAATACCCCGTATTCTAGATTGTATCCACACCTTAAACTGGGCTAGTTGGATTCGAACCAACGTCTGCAGCAGTCAAAGTGCTGTGCCTTACCGCTTGGCGATAGCCCATCATTTTTACAAAAGATGCTCTAACCATCGCATCAAAGGTGGATAAAGGGATTCGAACCCTTGGCCTCCAGAGCCACAATCTGGCGCGCTAACCAACTGCGCTATACCCACCATATAAGTAACAGCTTACGCCTTACTCCCTCCCTTACGGGAAATGTGCTCGAAGGGATTCGAACCCCCGACCCACGGCTTAGAAGGCCGTTGCTCTATCCAGCTGAGCTACGAACACATAACTGAATTACTATAATGCTGCTATGAACTGCGCTAGCGGCTCCGCCTGGCTTTGCTAAGTGCTCATAGCAACACCGAACTACTAAGCTCCTGCGGCGCTTCGCTTGCACTCGCTAAGGATTCGGTATGCTTCGCACTAACCTCGAACTGCGCCTTCGGCTTGTTCTCACTAAGTGCTCATAGCAAAGCGGGTGATGGGAATCGAACCCACGTATCCAGCTTGGAAGGCTGGTGTTCTACCATTGAACTACACCCGCATACTCGGGGTGACAGGATTCGAACCTGCGACCTCCTGGTCCCAAACCAGGCGCTCTAGCCAAGCTGAGCCACACCCCGAAAAATGACTTGCATTTTTTCGTGACGCAACACATATTATATTATACGCTGCCCTAATTGTCAACACCTATTTTAGAGATACTTGATCGTAAATTCCGCATCGCCGTTACTGTCTATTTCCATGACAATATAAGACGGGCACCTTCCGTCCTGGCGGGGATAAGAAATACTTCCGGGATTTAACGCAATGACGCTGCCGCTTCGATCTACCAGCGGACGGTGAGTATGTCCGAACATCACGATATCCATCCCTCTCCCCCGGGCTTCCTTCTTGATATCCTTAATTCCCGCCGACACATAATAGTAATGGCCATGGGTGATCAGCACCTTGTATTTTCCAACCCATATCTCCTTTTCCCGCTCCAGCATAGAGAAAAAGTCATTGTTTCCTGCCACGATTTCCAGCGGGCAGTCTGCCATAGCGGCAATCTCATCCTCATAGCCCTCCGCGTCTCCCAGATGGATCATCTTATCAAAACGCGGTTCCGTCCGCAGAACTTCTCTCAAGTTTTCATGCTTCCCATGCGTGTCACTTACAATCAATACTCTCATATACACTTCCTCTTAATCAATGCTTTTCCATCAATATGTTCCGCATTGCCCTCAGCGCTTTCCCTCTGTGGCTGACTTCATTTTTCTTGTCCGGAGGCAGGCTTGCCGTTGAACAGCCGTATTCGTCCACATAGAAGATGGGATCATAGCCAAAACCGTTCTCTCCCTGAGGTTCATAACCGATATATCCCTCTATAGTTCCACGCACCACTTCCGTCTCCTTATCCGGCAGTACCGCCGCAACTGCACAGACGAAGCGCGCAGTTCTCTGTTCTTTTGGCACACCCTCCAGCCGCTCCAACAGGTTCTGATTTTTCAAGGTATAGGAGGTATCCTCCCCCATATACCGTGCCGAGTAAATGCCCGGTTCCTTATTCAGGTAATCAATCTCCAGACCGGAATCATCCGCCAGTACAATAGCGTCTGTATACTCTGCTACTGCTTTTGCCTTGATTATGGCATTCTCTTCAAACGTAGTTCCATTCTCCTCGATATCCAGCTGAATTCCGGCCTCCTTCATGGAGAGGATCTCCGCATCCAGATCCGCCAGTATCATGCGTATCTCCTTCATCTTATCCTGATTTCCCGTAGCAAAAATAATTCTTTGTTTCATCTCTAATAGCCTTCCTCCCATGCACGGCAGATGGCATTGTAAATCCCCTGTGCCGCTCTCTTCTGATACTCCGGATCATTCAGATTGTTCAGTTCCTCCTGATTCGTCATAAATCCCACCTCGATCAATGCCACCGGCATCTCTGCGGTACGGATAATATATATGTCATTTCCCGGTGTCAGCCCCTTATCATTGGTTCCCAGTTCTGCCAGCATTTCCTCCAGACAGATTTGTGCAAACTGCATACTGCCTTTTTCCTGATCCGCCTTTGCTTCATCATACAATACCGTTGTGCCGCTGATGCTTGACATTCTGCCGCTGGTGGTAGAGTTATTATGCACGCTGACAAACAGATCGGCTCCCGCCTTGTTGGCAAGGTCTGCGCGCTGTGCAAGACTGGGATTGCTGTCATCTGTTCTGGTATAATAGACGCCGATATCTTCCTGTCCCGATTCCTCAAACAGCTTCTTTAATTCCAATACGATGGCCAGATCAATATCCTTCTCATACACTCCCTGCTTGATGGCTCCAGGCTGGCTTCCTCCATGTCCAGCGTCAATCACAACCACCTTATCATACAATTCCTGGGGCGTCCGAAAATCCAGATACAGATAATGCTCGTCCGCGGTCCGCTCCACTTCATATACACTGTCCAGAGCAATCTCAATGATCCCTTCCTCCGGTTCGATATCGTAGATCAGATCATCAATATGGCTGCTTCCTCCCACCATAGGATAATCATACAGATAGTCTTCCTTCGCCTGAGGAATATGGATGGTCACCGTCTGGGTAAGATAGTCATTCTCTATGATGACTTCTTCCGCCGTCACCTGATCCGGCAGTCCGACACGCAGCTGCTGTGCAAAATCAGCATCCTCCTCCCGGGCATTTGCCGTATTGTACTGCAGCATCTCAAGACCAGTCATACTGGCTTCCCGCTGTGCCCTCAGCCGTCTCTGCTCTTCTGCTGTCTCCTCTGCCCAGATATGCAGCTCCGGAAAATAGAACAGCGCCGATGCAATGACCAGTGCCATAAATCCCATAATCCCCGCGGCTATTCTGGCAATTTTCTCCTCCATAATCGTACAAATCTACCTTTCCGATGCATATGCCTTGATACACAGATTGCATTGCTGTGTTTCTTCTACCCGCTCCCAGCTTCTGCCGGATGAGCTGATGTAACCCTCGCCGTCGGTCAGATCCACCTGGATGTGATCGTCCTCCGGCATATATTCGATTGCCATGGGCCGCAGGGAATCCGGCGTATAAATCTTCACCACGACTGCAAATCGCTCACCTTTCTTCACATCCACCGGCCGGTCAAAACTCACGGTATAATAACCTGCATTATCCACCTTCCCGGATGCCACCGGCTGCTGCTCCAGATCAAAGGTTCCTTTCCAGTCCCCGGAAATGTATACTTCATATTCCGTATTCTTGCCGGTAGCATAAAAACCCGCCGCCTCCAGCTTCTGATTCCGGTCTGCAGTATACACATTTGCTCCGTAAATCGTATCTCTGCTGTATCCCAATTGCCCTACCCAGCCGCACAGATCACTCTGATAAACGGTATCGTAATTGCCGGTGGACTCCACTTTAGTATAGACCAGATTGTGGATACCGATATTTGTGTCATAATAAGACACATAAAATACACCGTTATCACCGAATTCTTCGCCCCAACTGTTCTGACAGATAAATGCACCGTCCCCCTCCAGGCTTCCGGTAAAATGATCCTTGGAATAATGATCATCCCAGCCTATGATGACGACATCATGATTGGGTCTCTCGGAACCTATATAGCAATAGGCGTTGGTTCTCCGGTTGAAAAAAGCAGACTGGCTGTCGGCATTCTGGAGCGTACTGTAAATAGAAGTCTGTACGGCTCCATACTTAAATACTGCTTCCTTGATTTTCTGAAAATCTTTGCTCTCGATCACCTGTGCCTCCTGCACATGCATCACGGGAGACAACCCCGGCACTCCTACACCGTCGTAGGGATCATCCTCCTCCAGAACCGGTCCCTGCCAACTGGTCAGATATGCCAGACTCATGGTATATTCACCGCCGTCATTCTGAGTCAGTCCAAATCCATTTTCCAGGCTCATGTGATCCGTGGACAGTATCACATCCGTTTCCGGCAGCAATGACGATTCCAGAGCAGCAAGTGATGCCGCTGCCCAGCAGGTTCCCTTATCTCCCTGATTCTTGATCTGAGGGCTTCTGCCCTTCTCCCGCAGATCATATCGCGAGGGCAGAATACTGTTCTCGGTAGACGCATTGACTACCAACGCCTCATTCTTCTCGATATCCCAGGAAAAGCTATAGCCCAGATACTTCGAAAGCACCTCCGCGGGTACAAAGTAATCTTCTCCCCTCCTGGTGAGCGTAGAAATGACCGAATACTGTTCCTCATTTATATCTACATAAGGTGAATCCAGATCCAGTCTCAGACTGTCGGTATACTTTTCAATCAAAAGTGTATGATCATCATACAAATGTGCACTACAATTGAAGCTTTCCCGGATCACGTCCACAGGAATCATCAGATTCAGATTATCATCCATATACACCTGGGTATCCCCGTTGGTATACACCCGGTTGTCAATGGCAATAGTAAGCGCTCTTCCGTTGACACTTTTGGCAATCAGGGGATTCCATTCTTCCGACTTAAGATTCGCTCCCCGGAAATGTCCTGTCTCCTCCGCAATTCCCTGGAAATTATTGAATTTCAACATCAGCGCCAATAGCAGCAGCACTGTAAAAAGTATGTATCTCTTTGAATAGCGCATCCTTACCTCATTCTATTTTTTCGGGGGTTTGGGGCCCATAAACTGATAAAAATAGGTTTTCAACATACCGTTATATATTTTGCGGTTCTTATCCGCCCGAAGTCCCATATCCAACTGCGCCCGATCGTAACCGGTAATCATATACATGGACCAGGAATCCAGTCTCTTATAGACATCGCCAATCGTCTGATACAGTCTTGGCAGTGAGGCCGCCTCTTCCAACCGGTCCCCATATGGAGGATTGGTAATAATAAAGCCGTATTTTCTGGGATGACGCAATTCACTGACGGGGCGCTGCTGCAAATGAATCATATGCTCCACCCCTGCCCGCGCCGCATTCTCTCTGGCCGCCTTCATCACCACTCCGTCGATATCGTAGCCCTGGATGTCCGGAGCAGCATCATAGCGTATCATATCCCTTGCTTCCTCTAAAATATCTTCCCACAGGGATTCAGGAATGATGTTTGTCCAACTTTTGGAAATAAAATTCCGATTCATCCCCGGCGCCATATCCGCGGCGATCATGGCCGCCTCAATAGGAAATGTACCGCTTCCGCAGAACGGATCTACCAATATCCTGTCCCTGTTCCAGGGCGTAAGCAATATCAATGCCGCTGCAAGCGTCTCCGAAATGGGCGCTTTACCGGTTTGAAGCCGATATCCTCTCTTGTGCAGAGATTCTCCGGTGGTATCCAGCGTGACCGTCACTTCGTCTTTCATCAAAGATACCCGCAATGGATAGGATGCCCCATCTTCCTCAAACCAATCCTTATGATATACTCCCTTTAACCGTTCCACGATTGCTTTCTTGACAATAGACTGTATATCAGATGTACTGAACAATTGACTGTTGATAGAGGATGCTTTGGTGACCCAGAATTTACCGTCTGCCGGAATATATTCTTCCCATGGCAGCGCTTTGATTCCCTCAAACAGTTCTTCAAAGGTCTCCGCCTGAAATCTGCCCACACGAAGCAGTATCCGCTCCGTTGTCCGCAAAAATATATTGCCGCGGCAGATGGCCTCCGCATCACCAGCAAAGGTAACCCTTCCATCCTCCACTTCCATAATGTCATATCCCAGATTGTAAATTTCTTTTTTTAAAACCGACTCCAGACCAAAATGGCACGGAGCCGACAACACATATTCATTCATCCTCATCTGTTTTCTCCACTAATACTATTATCTTATCTGTTCTTTTAAGCACTGTCAATGTCCTTTTCTAATCGTTCAGCGCATTTAACCCTCCGATCAGCGTATACACCTGATAACCCTTTGCTGCCAGACGCTTTGCCGCATACATGCTGGTATTTCCGTACTCACAGCACAGAATAATCTTCTTATTCCGGGGCAGTCCACGTTCCCATCTGCCCATTTCGTCATACGGATAGTTTCTTGCCCCCCGCAAATGTGAGCGTCGATAATCATTTCGATCCCTCAAATCTATCACATAGACATCCGGTTCATTCACCATTTTCCATAACTGTGCCGCTGTGATTGCCCGAAACCCCACATTAATCCCCCCTTTTTCCTGTCAACCGTGAAGCACATAACTGATTGAAATAATAGTCACCCTATATGATAAGAAACAGATTACAAAGTAATCTCTGTAATCTGTCTCTTACATTACTATATGCAGTTATTGCATCCGGTTGACTTCCTAGTAGGAATCTCTGCAGTTCTCAGAATTGCTGTTATTCGCCTTGTTGCTCGTCTTGTTGTTGGTCTTGTTTCTAAGATTCTCGCTGTTCTGAGCATTATTCTGAGAATTGTTCTGGCTGTTGTTAGCGTTATTCGCCTTGTTTCTTAAATCTTCTGCATTCTTAGCCATGATTGTGCCTCCTTTTATTTTGGTACATGGCTAGTATTTGAAGATTCATTCAGAATATACACACAAATACACATATTTTTAAATTTAATTTTTTCAAAAACCAGGCTGTTACATACTGTAAAACGTCAGATTCTCCTGAAGCTCTATCGTCATCTCACCGCCGTTTTTCTCATATCTGGTTCCGAAGCCTTCCACCAGCTTCCGTTTTTTATCCCTGAGGATCTGGAACCGCTGTATCATATCCTGATAAATAGGATTGACTGCCAGAGCCTCCCGATACGATCTGGCAAAGGGACAATAGCGGAAAATAATGTCCCTGGCAACACGATTCAAACGATAGCTTCCATTACTCTCAAATTTTATCCAATTTACATAATCCATTACAAATACTTCACGGAAGTTATTTTTGGATTTAACCAGCGCATTTCTCAGTTTTTCCTTCACCTCCGCCGTCAGATCACGATTCTTGCGGTAAAACTGCAGATAATCACAATATTCCGAAGTCAAAGACTTCTCCGTGATATCGTTCCAGCGCATTCCCTGTATCTTGCGGCACATCTCCCAACGGAATCTTCCGCATGTCTCCAGGATCATATCCTCCAGAGAATATATTGTCATGATCGGCAGAACAAACCGTGCCGATGTATCGCGTTTGACACCTGCGGTCTCCTGCCACATCATAGCCCTGCTTCCCACGTTAGGCATCAGTATCACATCGGGCAGAACTTCTTTTTGAATCTGCTCGCTGTTGATGCCATGTGCAGGATCCGAGAAACCTACCTCACGGAAAAACAGCGAATAATCAATTTGCCGAACGGCATTGATTGCGTCTTCGATGCGCTTTGCTGTCACAAGCATTTTGGTGCCGGACTGTATCATGTCGCGAGATGACAGGATCGGACAGAAACCGGAAATCCGCCCATGCGTGGCGCGGTTCGTTGTAACAAACATATTTTCCATCTCAAATACAGTCTTCGCCCACTGATCCCGCTTCATTTCTTCTATCTGCTCTACTCTTATCTTGCCCATCCGACGCTGCTCCGCCAGATATCCCGTATAATCCAGATCAAATTCGTTACGGCTGGGTTCGTTTTTCCCCTCGTAAATGCTCTTAAGCCAGTCGTAGATGGTATAGACATGTACACTCTGGCACACAGATATCTTACCAGCCAGCCGATAGAGTTCTTCGGCATTCTCTTCCCCTGCAGTGCCCGTATCCATGAAGCCAAAATACAAAAAGGCTTTCAGGACTTTTGTCAGGCCTCCCTCCTGTACAGAACGCAGGAACACCTTCTGATAAACCTCATAAAACATATTGCTCAGTTCTCTGGACAACTTGCGCCCGTGATCGCTTCCTGAGGCATCCTCAGACATACCCCTGAACTCCTCTACCTTACTGCGAATCTGCTCCATTTCCTCTGTGGTCTTCCCGGCATAATGCAGTATCTGAGTCAGACAGTCTTCAGCCGCTTCATTGTCCTCCTGCATCTGCGCAGACGCAGAAAGCGCCCCAGTGAAATCATACTGCTCATACTCCCTTAAGCGTTCTTCCACCATTTGTACATCCAACCGCCCACTCTTCCGGATGAAATCAATCAATTCCTGTGTCCGCGCATGTATCTCTTCCCACTGTCCTCCTGAATTGGCAACTTCCCGCTCCAGTCCGAAATACAGTGCAAACATATCATTCCCCTGCGGGTTCATATACGCTTCCAACGTTTCCTGCAATCGTTTTGACCATGCATCCACTGCCTCAACAGCAGACGCCATGGCGCGTCCCGCATAGAGAATCTGTCCTGCCAACACCCCATAGTTATCTCCATAGTAATCTGCCAGAGCTTTGGTTCCCAAATGGTACAGGCTGTTGTAATACTCCACTTCCCAACGCCCAATACGCAATCTGCTGTCCACTACCGTTCTGGAACTTATCTCCGAATAAGTCTCCTCTTCCATTCCGTTGACTTTACAGAATTCCTGGTACTGCTGGTAGAACTCCGCTGCTTTTGCCTCATACCGCTTTGCCATCTCACGTATTTTATCGTATCTATTCAACCAGTAGCCGGCGTCACGGACGGCCGTATACAGCAGCACTTCTCCGTACTTTGGCTGATTACGCAGAAGACGTTCCAAATCCGAGGTTCCACTATAGCTCAATGGATACAATACACAATCTTCCAGTGCAATGTAATCATTCTGATACTGTCCTGTCACACACTCTTCAATTCCAATCGTACTGCCCGCAGGAAGCGTTACTGTCTCATACAATGTCTTCTGCCGCACACTTCCCTCTGCCAGCATATACATTGTATTGGTCCTTTCGCCCCTTCTGATAAACAGGCTTCCCTTGGGTACTTTCACCATTGCCATTTGCCATCCCTCGCCTATTACTCTTCGTTCTAATGCAACATAATAAAATTGTAACACCTTTTGCTCACAAAAACAACACGACATACAAAAATGGAAACACAGATTATCTGTGTTTCCATCTTCTATCCGTGCGTGAGAAGATTCGAACTCCCGACACCTTGGTCCGTAGCCAAGTGCTCTATCCAGCTGAGCTACACGCACACATCATATAAATTGCCTGAGGCAGAAAACATACGACACACTTCCAACGGCATCTCGTATGAATGCCCGCGACCGGAATCGAACCGGTACTGTGTCACCACAACAGGATTTTAAGTCCTGCGCGTCTGCCAGTTCCGCCACGCGGGCGTATGGGACCTATAGGGCTCGAACCTATGACCCTCTGCTTGTAAGGCAGATGCTCTCCCAGCTGAGCTAAGATCCCAAAG
>JAIEAP010000018.1 GCA_029071325.1 Lachnospiraceae bacterium
ATTACAAGAATGTTCTTGTTCCTTGCATACTTTGGCAGCCTCGGGCGGCTGTTCATGGTGAGCCGTTCCGTCTGTGTCAGAGGTATATTGTTCTCAAACACGGAATCCATGTATGGCGCAATGTCTTTTGCATTTCCCCACCTTGCGGAGCCGTACTCTGCACCCTGCCGGAATTTTTTGGCGTTCTTAACTTTAAAATACACCGCAAGCCTGAACGCAATGCCGCATCCGGCTCCGATAAGTAAGTCTTTCGGATGAAAACTCGGCAGCGGGTTCCGGAATAAGCTGTCCAGAGCGTCCATGAATGCCATCATTTTTGCAAAAGCGTCCTGCCCCGGCGATACCCGCCACAGCCATGCCAGTTTGTCAAAGAAATATCCGGCAAGGATATACGGCACATTCATAAGGAACAGTTTCTTTTTGTCAATGCCGTCCGCCTTTTCCTTCAGGCTCATGGGGATGGATTTCAGGTCTTTTGCTATCCCTTTCATAATAACGCTGCCTTTGCTCATAAGCTCCGCCCCCTGTCCTTTTCTTTGTCCTTTTCCAGGCTCCTCTCCTTGTTTTTATTCTGCGCCGCTTCTTTGAACCGCTTCAGTTTCTCCCTTACGGAAGTTTTCTGTTTCTTCTTCTCGTTTCCGTAGACAAATTCCTTGAACGCCTGCGATACCACTTCGGCATCCTTCCCCTTGAAAAACACCACATATTTCGGGGGTTCGGCTGTTTTGTCCTTCTTCACGGCAAAATCAATATTGTACTTCCGGGCCGTTCGCTCGAATGATTTGATGTTTCCGTCTGTTATTTCGATAGAAGATACGCCCGCGCCCTCCCCGATGAGTTTTTTCACAGAGGTTTTGCCATGCGTTCCATGCCCGTTCCGGTTTTTCTGCCTGCGGTGATCCAGATACATCTTCATTGCCGCTTTCAGGGTGTTTGCATCCAGTCTGGCGGTCTTAATCACAAGGGCAATCGTTTTCTGTGTCACTTCCTCCTGCATAAGCGCCTCCTGATATTTTTCTGGTAAACTCGCTCACTACGGTGGAATCCCCCGGCAGATGATGTCACGGACAATCCATTCAAAATAATTTCCCATTTTTAAATCTCCCTTCCACTTCTGGTCACACTGTCCAGAAGTTTGTTTTACATACACTCCAAAATGTAACGCTCATATTCCCTTAATTCTTTTCCCGCATCCAAACCGTAGGAAAGATTGATATTGTCAAACCCATGCAGCGTGCCGGACACCAGGAAGTCCCGGTACAGCCTGCCAAAATCAGCGGCAAACTTTCCTATGACTTGTTCAAAATTGTCACCCTCCCGGTACTGGTAATAGATTTTTTCCTCTCCCGTTGTTTCCAGCATATCCATCAACTGGTACGACAGTTCCCCGGTCTGCTTTACGGAAATTTTTATCAGGTTGCCGTTTTTCCTCAGCTTGAAATAGGAGCTATGGAACTTTGATGTAACCGTGATATTGGGATTTTCCCTTGTTTCCGCACAGACTTCCGCCAGTCTGCGCAGCAGCTCCGTTGTCGCCTTACTTTGAAATTCTCTTTTTTTCATTACATATAATTTCCTTTCCGTTTCCCGGCATAATGCCCGAAACAATAAAATAAGGGCAGCTATAAATCCTGAGACTTATAACTGCCCTGACGCTGTTCTCCTGTTATGCTTTTTTTTAGACAGGGGTCTTCCACCCCCGTACCCCTGGAACCCTCGCCGGAACTGTGATTGAGAAGATAATCACACTTCCGGCGAGGCTCATATGTGCCGCCCGCCGCTCCATGTCTGGTCATTTTTTCTTCCATTCCTGCCCCGTTTTCGGATCACGGTATGTAATCCATACCAGCTCATAGCCGAAAAGTTCCATGAATCTCCGGACGTATCTTACAAGGTTTTTCATTGTCTCCTTATGCAGCGCCGCCCTTTCCCGCTCACGCATAATCTGCTCCCTCTGCGCGTTTACACAAGCCCTGCCTGCCGTATGGTCCGCATACCCTTCCGCATTGCGGCTTAATGTATTTTTATTGTCCTGCATTTCCATTCCCTCCTTCCGCAAGTCTTTTTTCCTCCCATCCGCCGCCGTACATGTCATGCTGCACTTCCTGCTGGTAATAATGCCCCATCGTGGAAGGCGCGTTATAAAGGGCAGTCAGCAGATATGCCCGGATATTCGTGATCTTGGTTACGGTGTCTCTCATTCGCCCCATGACATACCCCACATGGCTGTTGTTCAGTTTCAGGAAGCGGGATTTCACAAGCCCATAGGGATAGTCCTCCCCGTTAATGCGGATCACGCTGCGCTTCACGCACACAATGTCACATACCGTCTCATAGATTTCCTCAAACATCTCCCTGTCATTTGGCCCGTCATACTTCATGTGGTAGTCATATTCCAGATTTTCACGGATAAGAGCCATGTATGCATCCGCATCATCAGTCCCGTCAATCGCATCCATCATTCCATTCCCTGATTGATTGATAGGATTGATCTGACTCATCTCAGTATAATTCTGGTTGTTATGGTTAATATTGTTATAATTAGGGGCAAAATCCTTTACTTCTTGCGGTTCAGGCATTTTACTTCCAGAGGTAAAAACTGTTTCCCTCCGCAGGTCAGTTTCTTTTCCCCCTTGAAGTTCAGGTGTTTTACTTCCAGAAGTAAAATTTCTTTCCTTCTGGAAGTCAGTTTCTTTTACCTCTGGAAGTTCAGTTTCCTTACCTCTGGAAGTAAAACCGCTTTCCTTCTTTAAGTTAAAATCTTTTACTTCTGCGGAAGCGTCAGTTTCCCCCTGCCGTTTTTCTTTTTCCGAAGCAAAATTTTTAACATAGATAATGTCCGGCTTTCCAAGTCCCCGCCGTTTTTTCTCTATCAGTCCTATGCCCTTGTCACTGTCCAGCTCGCGGATAATCTTTATGCACGTCGGCTTGGAACAGCCTAAATCTTCCATGATATTTTCAATCGAATAAATTATGTATGCCCTGTTTTCTTTATCAATCCAGCCGTTTTTCATGGACATCGCCATACGGTCAAGCATCAGCCCATACAGGAGCTTGGCATCGCTGCTAAGCCCCTTGAAACGCCCGTCTTTAATCAGCAGGCGCGGGACACGGTAAAAAGAAAACTGCTCTGCCTCAACGCCATAGTAATAATCAAATTTCAATGGCTCTCCCATTTTACCGCCCCCCTGCTACTTTTTCACGCCTTGTGCGGCGTTCCATTCCTCCAGAAGCCGGAGGATCACCTGCTCTATGTCATCACTGGAATAATCGTCAGGGAAATATCTGCTGATCTTTTCCCCTTTGATCGTGACTTTCCTCTCCTTGGTTTTTTCCTCCGACAATAACACCCTTACCATTGGAAGTGTAAGTTCGCCGTTTTTTCCATGCTCTTTCAGTTTTGCCGATTGGGATGCGGTCACGGTAACACTGGTCTCTTCCAGAACTGTAAGCACCCACTGCTGTTCTTCTTCCGTCAGGAAGGAAATGTCCACGCCCTGCAGTAGCCCGATTTTTTTCCTGTCCACCATTTCAAGCAGGCCGTCTATGAGCCTTGCAAGCCAGACATACCGTTGCACTGTCTTCGCGCTTTCCCCTGCGGCTTCCCCCACTTCACCGAGGGAGCTGCCGCCCCTGCTGCCCTGATGCTTCACGGCTTCATATTTCATGGCGTAGGCTTTTGCCTTTTCGCTTGGCAGGATGTCCTCTCTCTGGATGTTGGAATCCACCATAATTACCGTGGCTTCATCATCCGTGTAGTTCCTTACAATGACGGGCATGGTGGAAAGTCCCGCCAGCTCGCATCCCCTTTTCCTGCGGTGTCCGGCGATGATTTCATAACCGCCCTCTGCCCTCGGTCTTGCAATGCCGGGCACAAGCACCCCGTATCTGCCGATACTCTCTGCCGTCTCCTCCATCTTTTCATCATCGAGGACACGGAACGGATGGTTCTTAAAGGTATGCAGTTCTTCCAGCTTTGCATCTACCACCTGCTCTGCATCCGCCGCCCCGCCGAACAAATCGTTAAAACTGCTCATCTTGATTTTGCCCGCACTGCCTGCTTTATTACTACTCATCCGCAAGCACCTCCCCTGTCAGGGACTGGTAGGCGTCTGCCACTTTGCCCTTCGGGTCATGCTTATAAATGCTGACTCCCTCTGCTGAAATCTCCGCAGCCCTTACAGACATGGGTATGCTGTTCTTAAATATCCTCACTGCCTGCCCGTAATTCTCTACCAGAAGCGCAGTTATGTCCCTTGCGTAATTTGTCCGCGCATCCACCATAGTCAGCAGTATTCCCGCAATCTTTAATGCCGGGTTAATCTGCCGTTTTACCTTTCCAATCGTCTTGATGAGCTGCTCTAACCCTTTCACTGGCAGATAAGCCGCCTGCACTGGAATCAGTATGCTGTCCGCACAGGCAAGGGCGTTTATGGTAATCATGCCAAGCGACGGCATACAGTCAATCAGGATATAATCGTATCTTTCCTTTATCTGCCCTATGTAGGTGCGCAGAACCAGCTCCCTGCTCATGACATTCACAAGTGAAACCTCCAGACCGGACAGTTCTATGTTCCCCGGCATTAGATCAATTCCCTCGTCATGTTTTAGGATGCCATAATCCGGCTCTATTTCTTCATCGTTGATAACCTTTTCCAGTACATTCGCCAGAGTGACTTCCAGCTTGTCCGGCTCCGTAAAACCCAGACTTGCCGTCAGGCTCCCCTGCGCGTCTGCATCTATCAGCAGGACTTTCTTGCCCTGCTTTGCCAGCCCTATCCCTAAGTTGCTTGTGGTTGTTGTCTTTCCGACTCCGCCTTTCTGATTTGCTACTGCTATAATTTTACACATGGTCTTTATTCCTCCGTTTATTTAGATTTTTGTTTCATGTTTGCTTTCTGCACTTCCACATAAGCCCGGTAATACCTATTCGTACCTTTGTTCCGGTACAGCTCCGAAAACTCCGTCACGGTCAATCTTGACTGCCTTTTCAGAAGTTTCCCGAACCACTTAATATCATTCTTTGTCCCCATTAACCGGATTTTCAGCATTTTTTCTCTCCTCCATCTCTGCAAGGATTTCAGGGGCAGACTTCTGTTTCTGGCAATACTTTGGATAACGGAGCTTGACAACCCTTGCGCTTCCGCTCGTCTGCCAGCCTTCATGCAGGCACTCTGTTTTGATGCGCCCGGTTTTCATATCATAAATACGGCTGAAATGCTTCCTCGTATCCCCTGAAATGCCGAGAATGTAAATCAAAGCCTTATGATAACAGTCCTGATTCTTTGCCTGCTTTAATTTTTCATAATACATGATTCTAAAAAGTTTTTTGACTTTTCAGAATATACCCTTTTTCATGTTCCTCATTTGCAAAAACCATGTGTTTGTTTTTGGCGCTCTGCGCCTCTGCTCTTAACGCTGTGTTTGTCATAGTCCATAACCTCCTAATAAAATTTGTTGTTATATGAAGGATTAGAGAAAAAGGTTTTAAGGAACTGACATAAATTGAGTAAACTTCGCCGAAGATTGTGAATACTCATTTTACTCAATTTGTGACTTGAGTATTACTCAACTTGAAGTGATTTTAGACGGTTTTTAACGGTAAAAGGCGGTATTTTCGCCATGACCGCCCCGGAATACAAAAAGGCTCCGGAAACCCTCATAACCACTTGAAAATGCATGATTACAAGGCTTCCAGAGCCTTATATTTTTATTTCATTGTTTCAGATGCAAACTTCGCTTATTTGCCCATCTGTGCCGCAACCTCAGCCGCAAAGTCCTCGTTCTTCTTCTCAAGACCCTCACCGGTCTCAAAACGTACAAATCTCTTCACAGATACAGGAGCGCCAGCTTCCTTGGATACCTGCTCTAAGTACTTGCCAACCGTCTGCTTGCCGTCCTCTGCCTTTACATACACCTGATCTACCAGGCAGATTTCCTTCAGCTCTTTGCTAACACGTCCCTCGATCATGCCGTTGATTACCTTCTCCGGCTTCTGGGATTCCTTCGGATCATTCATGATCTGAGCCAGAAGGATTTCCTTCTCATGTGCGATATACTCCTCGCTGATCTCATCACGGCTCACATACTTCGGATTCAAAGCTGCGATCTGCATTGCAATATTGGTCAGCGCCTCTTTTACCGTATCATTTACAGCAGAAGTCTCTGCCTCTACGATTACGCCGATTCTGCCGCCGCCGTGAACGTAAGATACCACACAGCCGTTCTCTGCAACAACCTTCTCAAATCTGCGGATCTTTAAGTTCTCGCCGATAACTGCTACCTTATCAACCAGAGCTTCCTGAACAGTCTTAGAAGTATCTGCATTCCATGTCTCTGCCATAAAAGCGTCCATGTCTGCCGCATCAGACTCAACCGCCTGTGCTGCAACTGCTTCTACAAACTCACGGAACGTCTCGTTCTTTGCCACGAAGTCAGTCTCAGAGTTCACCTCTACCACTGCTGCGGTCTTGTCATCCTTCAATACAACCGTACACAGACCCTCTGCTGCGATTCTGCCTGCCTTCTTCTCAGCCTTAGCCTGTCCGTTCTTTCTTAAGAACTCTACTGCCGCATCCATATCTCCATTGGTCTCACCCAATGCTTTTTTACAATCCATCATACCTGCGCCGGTCATCTCGCGCAGTTCTTTTACCATAGCTGCTGTAATTGCCATTTCTATTACCTCCATCTATTCCTTATACTGTCTGTCAAAGATAAGGACAGGCAAAATTGTCTGTCCCATCCATTGCTCTATCGGATTTCCTAACCGTCTTATGCCTCAAGCGCCTCTTCAGCCGCCTCATCATAAGCTTCCTCAGTATCCACCTCTACAGTGCCCTGATTTGCCTCGATAACAGCATCCGCCATCTTGGAAACAATCAATTTCACTGCACGGATCGCATCGTCATTACCCGGGATTACATAATCCAACTCTTCCGGATCGCAGTTAGTGTCTGCAATACCGATCAGAGGAATACCCAGTGCATGTGCTTCCTGCACACAGATTCTCTCTTTCTTGGGATCTACAATAAAGATAGCATCAGGAATTCTCTTCATCTCCTTGATACCGCCCAGGTTCTTCTGCAACTTCTCCAGTTCTTTCTTAAGCTGGATAACTTCCTTCTTGGGAAGCACATCAAAGGTTCCGTCTTCCTGCATAGTCTCAATTGCCTTCAATCTTGCAATACGGCTCTGGATTGTTTTGAAATTGGTGAGCATTCCGCCCAGCCATCTCTCATTTACATAGAACATACCACAGCGCTCAGCCTCTGTCTTGATAGCGTCCTGCGCCTGCTTCTTGGTTCCCACAAATAGAATGCTGCCGCCCTCTGCTACGATATCCGCTACTGCCTTATAAGCCTCGTCTACCATACCAACAGACTTCTGCAGGTCGATAATGTAGATACCATTACGCTCTGTGTAAATATAGGGAGCCATTTTCGGATTCCATCTTCTGGTCTGATGTCCGAAATGTACACCCGCCTCCAGTAACTGCTTCATTGAAATAACGCTCATTTTCTTTCCTCCATTTGGTTATTCTTCCATATGCTTCATCGAACAGACTTCCTTTCGGCACCAATCCGTCATCAGCATATGTGCATTCTATAGCAACGTTTGGATTGTACCACAATCTTACAAAAAATGCAACCATTTTCATGGCTGAACTGTTACCGTTGCAATTCTTTATCTACCAGCAGGTTGGCGATCTGTTCATATGTGGCGCCCTCTGGTATCATGATCGTTCCCGGCAGCAACCGGCTGTCGTAATTGTTCTCGGTCATATAATGGTTAAATGCATCTGCATCATCTACCAATCCCATCTGTGCCAGCCTCTGGGACACCATATTGGAAGAATCTCCTCTCTCCACAACAAATTCAAACTGTGTGACATCCGGCTGCTGCCCCTGGTCTCCGTCTGCAGGCGGAAGCTGCTGACCATCTCCACCCGAATTCGGAGAATATGGATGGTCTGCTTCTGCATCAGACACCGCATCTTCTCCGGCATTTCCCACATCGTTCTGCTGGTTCTGATCCAAATCATCCGATTTGTTTCCGTTCTCCTGATTTTTCTGATCCTGACCAGACGCTTCGTCCGGCATCACCATACCCAGTTCCTTGGCCCTGGCTATAATCTCTGCATCCGACATGGTCTTGCCATGCTTTGCAAAAGAAACAGCAAGGACAATGGTCGTAATCATGATTCCGATGCCCAGACCACGCAAATAATATTTAAGCCTCACTCTTATCTACTCCTTTGAACAGACCTATTACCAGTCTCACTTCTCCCAGACCCAGACCCAGTTCCCTTGCAATCTCTTTGTCTGACATGCCCTGCCTGCACAATTCGAGAATCCGTTCATTATGATTATAGGGTTCTTCCTGCACCTCGGGCTGCTCCTCTTCCACCGGTGGCTCTGGTTCCGCCACCACTGCTATGGGCTCCGGCTCTTTACGGCTCTCCTGTATTTCTTCCATTTCTTTACGGATTTCAGCCGCAAGCTTACCCAGATTCCCCGCAAGCTCCGTCAGCGCCTGATGCTTATCGTTTAACATACTGTAGAGGAACATGATCTCATTATGCGTCTGATTCATCTTATCCAGGATCGTATCCGAATACTCTCCGATTGCAAGCATCTTACCGTTTGTTTCTTTGTCTAAAGCCACAGCTACCTTCTCAATGGAATTCTCAATGGCCGCGTCAATCTGCTCATCTATTCGGCCTTCTGCCTGGGATAGTTCTTTGTCCAGAATATGCCGCATCTCTGCTTGGCTCAATTCCGCAATTCTGTTAAGATCTGCTCCTGACAGTTTCTCTGTCACGAAGAAACTGCCAATCATCAGAACCAATCCTACCAGAATCAGGATGATTTCTACACCTGTCATGTTCCGCTCCTCATACCTTCATATCAAATCCATGGGGCATTCCCTTAACGACCACCTTATCAGCCTCCGTCGTCTGTCCCTTTTTCTTGCTGCCTCCGCGCTGCTGATATTGATTGCTGCCTTTTTCTTTGGCATCAAATTTCTTTTCTTCCTTGTCCGTATCGCTCTTTTTATTCACCTGCTCGGACTTTCTCATCTCGTCCTTCTGCCCCTGGATCTGCATATTCTGCTGATCTACCATGGGCTTGACATCCTCCTGCTGTTTCAGCGTACTGACATCCTGCGTCCGCTGTATCATACCATTCATTTCAACCGGGCGAATTGTCATTCTATCACTCCCTTGCCCTTACATATTCTGGATTTCAAGTTCTCCCTCGTTCTTGACAATCTGGCAGAAACTGCGATCCGTTTTCAGTGTCATAGATGCATCTGAAATCGTTATGATCGTTCCTGCATATACAGTCCTCGTCACCTTGACTCTGGCACTGCGTTCCTGTGTCATCTCATTGTGGAGTACTTCATATTCCTCTTTTACAGGAGCCAGTTCCTTCTCTTTCTCTAACTGTGCACGTGTCAGCTGGGTCACATAGGCAAGTTTTTCATTAGACAGTCTTTCACCGTTCTTCATTTTCCCTCTGTAGGTTGTCAGGATCGTACCAATCTGTTCCAGCGTCTTCTCCGCTTCGGCAATCTCTTTCTGCAGTTTGACATATCGCGCCTTTTTCTGAGGTTCCACCCCAACTTCTATTCTGGTGATGGCCCCCATACTGGAGCCGATAGTCTGTGCCTCCACCAAATTTCCGGCACGGATGACTCCTCCTGTGATAAATCCCTTCTTACCACTGACCCTAATCTCGTAACTGGCATATACTTTGCTGTGCAGAATACAATCCGTCTCAATAGAACCTCCGGAAATAACCAGCGCATTCTCTATGAACTTGCAGAGAATATTTCCCTTAGCCTTCAATAAGCCCTTGGTCATACCATGAATGCCGCGCTTCACAATGATCTGTCCCTCAGCCTCGATCACCGCATCCTCAACCACGCCGTCAACAATGACATTTCCCTTGGCCCGCACGGTAAAACCGCCTTTGACATTTCCCTTGATCACCACATTACCCGAATAGTCAATATCACCAGTAGAATTATCCACATCTGCCGGCACCTCGTACACATCTGACACAAAAACCTTGCCATTTACCAACATTGCATGACCGGTCACATCAGAATACAATTCTGTCTTATCTTCTGAAATCTTAATATGGTCACCATACGCCAACTGCAGGCTCTTCACTGCTGCAGGCTTCAATTCGCCGCCCCTGATGGTTTTCCCCGGCTTACCGCGATCCTCCGGGAACAGCTTCGCGATCAATTGCCCCAATTCCACATGACTGATCACATTCAATTGATGATAATTCACAGAACCGTCTTCATTCTTTTTAGGCCTCAGATTTACATCCGTATTAAAATAATATTCAATACGGGCGTCATGTCCTTCTACCGGCGGAATCCCCTTCGCCATGATATAGTCGGTGCAATACCGGCGTTCCTCCATGAATTTGAGGATTTCATCCTGATCCACCCCCGCAATAACCCCTTTTGCTGTAAGCGACTTCAAAATTTCCTGCACATTGATCTTACTTCCATTCTCTGTGGCAGGATAAAACCGGCAGACGGCCTCCATATTGTTCGGGGAAATTGTGATCTCCATCTCCTCATTTATAAAATTCGGATGAATATCTCCCACGGGCACACTGCTCTCCTCATCACCACTAATTGCAAGATTGAGTTCCTTGAGATTATATGCATCACAGCCATGTCGCTCCAAATATGTCGTTACTTCCCGGATATCCAGCCGTTCCCCGCCTTCCTTTGGCGGAAATATCCGAATTGCAGTTCCAAACTCCTGCACATCCAGACAAAAATATGCATTCATTTGTTCCATTCGCAAACCTCCTTTCTAGTCCGTCAATATATCCATATAACTCCCCAATTTCTTTTTCATTTTCACCAGTGCCTTCGTATGCAGCTGCGACACTCTGGATTCCGACACCTCTAAAACTCTGCTGATTTCTTTTAGGGTCAGTTCCTCATAATAATAGAGCAGAATAACCTTCTTCTCCTTCTCTGTGAGCGTTTCCAGACTCTGCACCAGCATTTGCTTTAGTTCTGTATCTGCGACCACGTCCTCCGGCTGTGCAAAATGTGAATTGGACCTTGCGTCCATCACCGGTTCCGTCCCCTGGTCCACAAACTCATTTAAGGACACCACGTTTGTCACCTTTAGCTGCGACTGCCAATTCATATATTCATCATCCGAAACGCCCAGCTCCCGTGCAATTTCCTCATCGGAAGCCGCCTTTCCGGTCTTCATCTCGACATTTTTGATTGCTTCATCTATTCTTTTCTGTTTCTGCCTTACTGTTCTTGGAATCCAGTCCATCTTACGGATCTGATCCAAGATTGCTCCCCGGATACGAAGACTTGCATAAGTTTCAAACTTGACATCCTTACCGGTATCAAACTTATCAATGGCATCAATAAGACCAAATATGCCGTAACTGACCAGATCCTCATACTCCACATTGTAGCCAAGGTACATGCTCAGTCTGCCGGCCACGAGTCTGACCAGAGGCGCGTATTCAATTATGATCTGCTCTCGAATCTCTGCCGTGGGATTCTTCTGATATTCTTCCCACAATTTCTCCTTGTCTATCTTCTTCATACACTCCTCCGGACCATGTCATCCTAGTTTTCTTCTTCCGTATTTATATTCTGCTCCTGCTCCTCATCTTCTGTATTCTCTTCTTCCTGCTCTACCTCTGTTTCCTTCATTTCCGCAAAATTCTTCTGAAGGATATAGGTAACGACACCTCCCAATACATAAAAGCACAGCAGTACGATCAGCAGCCGTTTCGTCAGTTCATACAGCCCCCACTGTCCGAATATGCCGAACATACATGTAATAAATCCTGCTGTCAATGTAATTATGGCAGGTAAATACCTCGTTTTCATCCTTTTCCTCCAAATCAGATAATTTTCAATGGCTTCCCCACGGATTTGATATGAAACTCACCCGTACTGCAATACAATTCCACGGTACGCCCGTAATTCAGGCCGGTCTCCTCTGCTAACAGCGGAATCCCCAGCGCCTTCAACTTTACCTTAGATGCCTCCGCATTCCTTGCCCCGATATTACCCACTCCGGAAGAAGCTGTCATCTCAAACATCTTGGCCCCTCCGGCAATCTTTGCAACGAGCCGCTTCTGCACGGCGCCTGCAGCAATCATACGGCGTACCAGTTCCTCAATCCCCGTATCTGCAAATTTTGCTATGTTAGTATTATTTCTCATCTGTGTACTGTCCGGCAGCATAATATGGGCCAGACCACCCAATTTCAATGCCGGATCATAAAGCGCGATCCCTATGCAGGACCCCAGTCCCAGAGTTGTGATCATATTAGGAGCCTTACATATATTGAGATCCGCCATTCCGACTTTCACAATTTCACTCATTTGTATGTCTCTCCTTAAATCTTAATTCCCAACGACTGCAATATCTTATCGTATGATTCCAGATCCGGCAACAAAATGAAATAGCCGTCTATCATCACTTCATCACCAAATTCTGTTGTGATCAGCAGTGCATTATCACCGTACAGTCCAAACTGTATTGCCGGAACACTTAAGATTGCCGCGGCCATATCTATAGCCAGATGCGGCACAGACGGTGCAATCGTCAGCTGCGTCATAGAAGACAACGCACTCAGATAAGACCCTGCAATAATATTGCCGATTTCCGTCAATGCAGACATATCCATCTCATCAAAATCCTGATCGTAATCGGTCGGACGCCCCATCAGGCGGTTCACCAGATAATGAGCGGAATTCAATTTCATCAGGAACATCATACTGCCGGTAATGTCCTCCGAGACTTCCAGATATATGCCCACGATGCTCTCATCCTCGGGACAAATGGCAGAGCCAAGTTCCTGGAATGTCAGCAGTTCTACCTTCGGAACCTCCATATTGATCCGAACACCCAGCATGGACGCCATTGCCGTAGTCGCATTGCCTGCGCCGATATTTCCTATCTCCCGCAGCACGTCAAAATATATGTCATTCACTTCATTCAGAGTATATGTTGACATCGCATTTCCTCCTTCCCTTCGTCATAAGATATAGTGAGGCAGCCCCCTGCCTCACTATATGAAAGTATGCTTATACATTTTCCTTTTCTTCGATAATAGAAAAAATATCCAGCAAAGAAATCAAGTCATCGCCGTTCTTACCGATTCCATTGATAAAGGATGCTTTTCCATCGGACATATCAGAACTTACGCGCTCCACATCTGCCATATCCAGTGTCACGACTTCCTTTACCTCATCAACAATAATTCCTAACAGCCCCTGCTGTTCAATCTTCAAAATAATGATTCTGGTAGCATTGGTAAACACGTCGTCCTCAAATCCCATACGGACTCGGATACTCATAACCGGAATGACTTCTCCGCGCAGATTGATGATACCCTTGAAGAAGGGCTGTACTCTGGGCACACGGGTAATCTTCTGCATACGCACAATATTATCCACATATCCAATATCAATTCCATACTGTTCATTGCCGATATTCACTACAATATACTGCTTTTTGATATGTTCTACTACCTCTATCTGTTCTGCCAATTGCAGCACCCCCTCTTAAAACAATGTATTGACATCGAGAATCAGCGCCACTTCACCATCACCCAGAATGGTTGCACCACTGATAATCTTACTGTTGTTGATATATTTGCCCAGAGATTTGATTACGATCTCCAACTGTCCGATCAAATTATCTACCACAAGTCCGGCCAGACGGTCACCCTTCTTCACTACAACAACGGTCAGGCTCTCCGGATCTTCCTGCGGCTCAATATCCAAAATACGATCTAGCCGGATCATCGGAAATACTACGCCGCGCAGATTAATTACCTCACGCGCCTCTACATGTCGGATCTCTTCAATCGGAATATCCTCAATTGTCTCAATAGACCCCAATGCAATTGCATATTTTTCATCCCGGATTTCCACCATCAGCGCCTGAATGATCGCCAGGGTCAACGGAAGCCTTACGGTGAACTTGGTGCCTTCTCCCAGCACACTCTTCACCTCAACATCTCCGCCCAGCGCCTCAATGTTAGACTTCACTACATCCAGACCAACACCGCGCCCGGAAATATCTGTGATCTGCTTTGCCATGGAAAAACTCGGCATAAACAGGAAGTCAATAATCTCTTTCTGACTCAGCCGCTCTGCCTGCTCCGGTGTTACCAGTCCGCGCTCTATAGCTTTGCGCCTGATAGACTCCGTGTCGATTCCGTTACCGTCATCGCTTACTTCTATGATGACATTATTGCCTTCCTGGAATGCATTCAGATTAATACTTCCCGTCTCAGGCTTACCTCTCTCCTTACGAAGCTCACCGCTTTCCAGACCATGGTCAGCAGAATTGCGCAACAGATGCTGCAGGGGATCGCCAATCTGATCCACAACGGTACGGTCGAGCTCGGTATCCTCACCGGTCATGTACAGTTCCATTTTCTTATTCAGCTTTCTGGACAAGTCACGGATCATACGCGGGAATTTATTTACCACACTCTCAATAGGCACCATTCGCACCTTCATGACGGACTCATGTAAACTGGTGGTGATACGCTCCAGATACTCGATCTGCTCATGGAAGGTCTGACTCTGAAAATTATTACCCTCCTGAGAACTGATGGACACCAAGCTGTTCTTAGCTATGATCAACTCACTGACCTGATTCATCAGTGCATCCAGCTTCTCGATATCCACACGGACAGTACGGTTTGCCACTGGTTTGCTTGCCGTCTTCGCCTTGGCGGGTGCCTGCTTGTTATCCTTAACCGCTGCATCCGGGGTCTGTGCTCCATCGGTGGGCGCCGGCGCATTACTTGGAACCGGTGCATCTCCAAACAAGTCTGCACATTTCACCTGTTCACCTACCGCACCTGCAATCTCGGATACGCTCTCCACTGCCTTTAACAGTTTATCCAGTTCTACATCACAGGATACGAATATATTAAAGTCAAGTTCAAAACGTTCATCTTCAATATCCTGGGAACTGGGATTATACACAACAATCTGGCCAAATTCCTCCACCGACTTGAATACAAGAAATGCCCTTGCCGCCTTCAGCAGACAATCCTTATGTACAGAAACCGTCATGCCATACAGTTTGGCTCCGGTAGCCTCTGCCGCCCGCAGGGCGTCTTTATCCTTATCAGAAAACTGAACCTCCAGAAACTTCTTTTCCGTCTCCCCTCCTGCCTGTTCTTCCCCGGCAGACTCCTGTTTTTGCTCTGCAGGTTTGGGTGCTTCCGAATCCGAACCTTCCAGAAAGCGGTTGAGCGCTGCAATAATAGCCTCATTTTCTTCCGTACCCTCATCGGAGGTACTCTTAATTGTTTCCAGATAACCCTCAATAGCATCCAGACACCGGAATAAGATGTCGATCATCTCACTGGTGACCTTCACCTTCTCGCTGCGCACTTCCTGGAATACATTTTCCATATCATGGGTCAGGTGCTGCATACGCTTAAAGCCCATAGTTCCCGCCATTCCCTTTAAGGAATGCGCCGCCCGGAAAATCTCGTTGATGGTATCCTTGTTCTCCGGCTCCTTCTCCAAAGTCATGATACAATCGCTCAGACTCTGAATATGCTCGCTTGTCTCATCAATAAAAATCTCAAGATATTGACTTACGTCCATGCTAATTTACCCCCACATTCTTTAGAATAGATTCTGCAACCTGATCAAGCGGCACCACAGTGTCCACCATACCCGCCTCATATATAGTCCTGGGCATTCCGTACACTACGCTGGTAGCCTCATCCTGTGCCACTACATAGACAGGAACCTTCTTACTGAGATTGGTAATGCCCAATGTACCGTCCGCACCCATTCCGGTTAAGACCACACAAGTTATCTCATCGTAGCCACAGGCAGCAAGAGATTCATACATGAGATTGGCACAGGGACGTAATCCCCCGATGGCAGGTGCGTCGCTCAACGACACCCGGTGACCGCCGCTCGCCAGCTTCTTCACCAGCAGATGCCAGCCTCCCGGAGCGATATACACCTTACCCTTTTCCAGAATATCCCCGTCTTCCGCTTCCTTAACCTCCAATGGGCTCAACTCATTCAGGCGCTCTGCCATGGTGCGGGTAAAGCCCGCCGGCATATGCTGAACCACTAACACCGGTGCGTCCATCTTTGGATCAAGAAACGGGATCACGCTCTGCAGCGCCTTAGGACCGCCGGTGGAACATGCAAGCGCCACGACCTTATTGCGCCGGATTCCCTGCATCTTCGGTGTCTGCCGCCGAGGTACGCTTTTGATAACAGCAGGTTTTTTCTCCTGCAGCGCCGCCCGTAACACATTCAGAAGATAACTGCGGAACTTGCCACCCTTGGTCTCAATAATATTCTGCGGTTTGGGTACAAAATCAATCGCGCCCAACTCCATGGCACGCAGAGTAACCTTTGCGTCCCTTGTGGTCAGGGTACTGACCATGATCACAGTTGCTTTTATGTGTTCTTTCTGTAATTTTTCCAGTAACTCCAAACCATCCATACGAGGCATGTTCACATCCAGAAGCACTGCATCGTACTTTTCCTGCTTCAGCTTTTCATATGCTTCCACTCCGTCACAGCATGAATCCGCTACCTGAAAATCACTTTCTGCGTTTATTATATCACATATCGTCCTTCTCATGAGTGCAGAATCATCAACAAGCAAAATATTTTTTTTCATATTATTACCTATCCTTATTGTAACTGCGGGCTTTTCTCTCTTCCAGGAAAATGTAGCGGATAATCTCCTCTCTTATCTTGGAATCTTTGATCATAAACTGTACACGATTCTCATAGCGAACCTCCGCCGTGTGTACCCGGACACTCTGCAGGATACGACCAATCAGACGATACTGCTTTTCTTCCTGATCGCTCTTTAACTTCATCAGGATCAGCACATGGCTTTCCGGCTCATTCTTCTCCTCCGACACAAAACGGATTCCTCCGCCGCTGATATCTACAATGGTTCCCTGACGCCGTTTCTCCATAAACTCAGCTTCAGTGAATTCCTCCATGATCAACTGCGCATCCTCCATCTGCGCCTGTTCCCTGTCCAGGACATAATATGTCATGTCCAGGATACACTCCATCCGGTAATACTCCCGGCGCTGGAATTTACTGAGGGGCGTATTCAACAAAATACGCAGCATATAGCGATTTTCCGTTTTATACCGCTCCTTGATCTGCCCCTCGCTTTTATAGATACCCGTCGGCGTGTAGAAGGCAAATTCATAACGCACGCCAAGCGGAAGCAGGATGACGCGTCCGCCTTCAATGGGCATGATGATCTCCAACTCGCCATCCTCTAAGATTTCATAAATCTGGCTCTTAAATACATGAGCCTCCTCTCCGCCCTCCTTCTCATGCTCTATCTCGGCACATGCACGGATATCAATTTTCATTCTCTCCCGTAATATATTTGCAATCATATCATCACCTATTTATTCATAAATGGAGCGAATAACTGCGATATCCCCCTGCGCATAGTGGGAATGTCATGGCTCCCGTTCATCAGGTTGCCCGCCAACAGTTCAAACGCCTTTGCTGATTTCGACTCTGGTGCATACAAGGATACTATTTTCTGCTGCCGCACCGCCTTCTCCAGCATATGATCCTGGGGAATCATCCCCAGATAATTGATGCTGCCGTTCAAGAATTGGGACACGACCGTGCTCAGCTTATCGTACACCGTCTGTCCATCCTCCACAGAGTTCACACGGTTGGCAACCACGTTGATCCGCGTTCCCTTCTGCAGGAAATTAGGATTGCGGTGAAGCGCCTTAAGAAGAGAATAGGAATCTGTCAGAGAACTCGGTTCTGGCGTGGACACCAACAGAACCTCCGGGCTTGCCAGAACGAATTCCATTACGCTGTCTGCAATACCTGCACCTGTATCCACCAAAACAATATCTGCCATCTCATCCAGCTGTGCCAGATTGTGCACCAGATAATCAATCTGATCCTTGGACAGATTGTTCAGTCCCATAATACCAGATCCTCCGGATATGAACCCAACCCCCTCCGGTCCTTCCGTCACAATTTTGCGCACATCCATCCCCTGATAAATCACATCACTGAGATTATATTTGGGCATAGCTCCAAACATGACTTCTACATTCGCAAGCCCCAGATCCGCATCAAAAATAAGCACCTTTTTTCCCTTTTTCTGAATCTGTACCGCCAGGTTTACAGCCACGTTAGACTTACCCACACCGCCCTTGCCGCTGGTGATCGTTATAACTCTTGCTTTTTGGGAGAGGGTATAATTTTTCTGTTTTATCACATTTCGCAGTTTTTGCGCCTGATCCTCCTTCAAATTTATCTACCTCCCAGCAACTGTTTCACGATTTTCTGCGGCTGGAATATCTCGATATCATCCGGCACATTCTGACCGGTTGTCACATAGGACACCTCCGCACCTGAATACAAACGGATATTCAGCAGATTTCCAAAAGTTGTTGTTTCGTCCAATTTTGTAAATATTAATTTGTAATCCGATATTTCATGATAAATATCGGCAATCTCTACCAGGTCCTTATATTTGGTGGTAGCGCTCAGCACAAGATACACTTCCCGCTCATAGCTGTCATCCAAACTGTCCACCAGACGCTTCGTATCAACACGCTGTGCCTCGTTCTTATGGGAAAAGCCTGCGGTGTCCACCAGCACCACATCATAATCCTTCACGCGCTCCACCGCTTCTTTCATCTCTTCCACCGAATAGATGATCGTCAGCGGCGTATCCAGAATATTGGCATAGGTGCGCAACTGTTCCGCCGCCGCAATACGATAGGTATCTGCAGTCAGAAATGCAACTTTTTTGCCCATATCCACCTTGAAACGGGAAGCCACCTTCGCAATCGTGGTAGTCTTGCCCACTCCGGTAGGCCCTACGAAGAAGATCACCTTGGGCTGCCCCGGTGTCAGTTCAATCCGTTTGGGCTGTCCAAATTTCAGGACAAGCTTCTGATAGACATTGGACAGTATGACATCCATACTGGAACCGTTACGGATGGACTTCTCCACGTCATCCAAGATCTGATTGATATAGCGCTCATTGACCTCATTTTCCAAAAGTATCTCATAAATCATCTTAATGCAGCGAAACGTTTCCGACTGATTGGGCTGCATTCCCTGCTGTAACTTCGGTTCTGCCGGCTCTTCCGGAGACATCCTGGCATCCTCATCCGTCCCCAGCTTCTTCTCTAACAAGCTCTGAAGGCTTTCGATCCGCTGTTCCAGACCATCCCGGTCCTTATGACGTTCCCGGGGCGCTGTGATCTTCTCCGGGGCCTCCTGTTCCGGCAACCGGCGCTCTGATACTGTGCGCTCCGGCATTGGCGGCTTGATTTCCTCATCTGCAGCATAATTGATATTATCATGCATTTTCATATGGGAATTTAATGCAGAAAACGGATTTACTGCCTGCTCCTTCTGCTCCAGCGCTGCCGTCACTTCATACGTTGAATGCTTGAATGCCTTGAACAGACCCTTCGGCCGGATCTCTTTCACATTCATGATCACCGTGCCTTCTCCCATCTCACTCTTGGCTTTTTCAATCGCCTCTTCTTCTGTTTTACCCTGAAATTTATTAATTGTCATTTTATGCTGTCACCATCCCTACCGACTGTAATTCCACATTGGATTCCACTTCATTGTATGAAACCACGATCAAATCCTTGAAATAATCCTCTGTTAACTTTTTAAAATACATGCGCACAATGGGCGAAGTGATCACAATCGGATTCTTGCCGATATTTTCCAGCTTTGTGATCTCCGTCTCCACAGACGCCATAATAGACTTGGTTTTTTCCGGATCGAGGGTCAGATACGCCCCCTGCTCCGTCTGCTTCACAGAACCCATGATTTCCTGCTCCACCTTGGGATCCAGCGTCACAACACTGGTGGTCTCATTGGCAGGAAAATATTTATTGGAAATCGCACGCTTTAAGCTCTGGCGTACATATTCTGTCAAAACATCCGTGTCTCTGGACGTCGCCGCATGATCCGCCAGAGTCTCAAATATAGTAAGCAGATCCCGGATAGATATACCTTCCTTCAACAGATTCTGAAGAACCTTCTGAATCTCGCCTATTCCTAACAGCTTGGGAGTCAGATCCTCCACCAGAGCCGTATTGGTCTCCTTGATATTGTTGATGAGGTTGGATACATCCTGTCTCGTCAGCAGTTCCGCAATGTGTCCGCGGATTACTTCCGTCAAATGTGTTGCAATAATGGACGGCGGATCTACCACCGTGTAGCCCAGGCTCTCCGCACGCTCTCTCTGACCTTCCGTAATCCAGATCGCCGGCAGATGGAAGGACGGTTCAAATGTAGGAATACCGGTAATCTCCTCCTCTACATAACCGGGATTCATTGCCATATAATGGTCGAACAGGATCTCTCCCTCTGTTACCTGGATACCCTTGATCTTAATAATATACTGGTTGGGATTCAACTGGATATTGTCCCGCAGACGAATGATGGGCACCACTGTGCCAAGCTCCAGAGCGATCTGACGCCGGATCATAACCACACGATCCAGAAGATCGCCGCCCTGATTCACATCTGCCAGCGGAATGATACCATATCCAAACTCCAATTCGATAGGATCCACCTGCAGAAGGGATACCACATTTTCCGGCCGCCGTATTTCCTCAGCCGCATTCTCCTCCGCATTCGCTTCTTCTTCAATCGCCTCCACACTGACATCGGTCTGTATCTTCCTGCCTGCGATCAGGAACGCCACGCCCAGTGCAATGAAAAGCACCGGATTCAAAGGAGTCACAATTCCTAGGAATGACACTGCACAGCCCACAATATATAACACCTTAGGAATACCGAAGAGCTGCCCCACCAGCACGGTACCAAAATCCGCCTCGTTGGAAGCCTTTGTCACCAGAATACCAGTAGCAAGAGAAATCAACAGAGACGGCACCTGGCTCACCAGACCGTCACCAATTGTCAGAACACCATAGCGCTGAAGCGCTTCCATAGCTTCCATACCGCCACTCATAACACCCATGATAGTTCCGCCTATCAGGTTGATGAAGGTGATGATCAGACCGGCGGTGGCATCTCCCTTTACATACTTTGTAGCACCGTCCATAGAACCGAAGAAACTGGATTCCTGTTGAATCTTATTGCGGCGCTCACGGGCTTCCTTTTCCGTGATGGCTCCCGTATTCAGATCGGCATCAATAGCCATCTGCTTACCTGGCATAGCATCCAATGTAAATCGTGCCGTTACCTCAGACACTCGCTCGGAACCTTTGTTGATAACGATAAACTGTATCAGGATCAAAACGATAAACACAATGGCGCCGATCACAAGATCTCCGCCGCCCACAAAACCGCCGAAGGTCTCAACCACATTACCCGGCTCACCCGTAGTCAGGATCAGACGCGTGGATGATACATTCAGCGAAATACGAAATATAGTTGTGAACAGCAACAGCGTCGGGAAGAAGGACATGTCCAGAACTTCCTTGACGAACAGTGCATTGAACAATATAATCATTGCCAGCGAAATATTAATCGCCAACATCACATCCAACAATATGGAAGGAATTGGAATGATGAAGAAAATGACTGCGGCAAGCAGATACAATGCTATGCCCAAATCGGCTTTTTTCATTCCTGTTTCCTCCTTTCTGTCATTTATCTACCTTTTAGATTGTAAACCATAGCAAGCACTTCTGCAACTGCTTGATACAATTCCTGTGGAATTTCTGCACCGATATCCACATTGGCGTACAGCATACGCGCTAACGGCTTATTCTCTACGATTTCCACATGATTTTCCCTGGCAACCTCTTTGATCTTCATCGCCAGATAATCCTCTCCCTTTGCCACCACGACAGGGGCTTTGGATTCCTGCGCGTCATATCGGATCGCCACTGCATAGTGAGTCGGGTTGGTGATGACCACATCTGCCTTAGGTATATCCTGCATCATACGGCGCTGGGAAGCCTCCCTCATACGCTGTCTCTGCCGTCCTTTGATCTGGGGATCACCCTCGGTATTCTTGTACTCATCCTTGACCTCCTGCTTGGTCATCTTCATGTCTTCCTTGAATTTATGCTTCTGGTAAATGAGATCTGCGATACCGACTATGATGTAAACCAGGCTGACCTTGAGTCCCGTATTGATAATGATATTTCCTACCAATAATACCGCCGGCATCATTTCCATGTCATATATAACAAACAGCTGGCTCTGATATTTCTTCACCTCACTGTATGCCACATAAAAAATCACTCCGATCTTGACTATGGATTTCAGAAGTTCAAACAGGGAGTCTTTGGAAAACATGCGTTTGAAACCATTGATCGGATTGAACTTGTCCGGCTTAGGCTTCATGGGCTTGGCACTGACCTTCCAGCCCACCTGCAGGATTCCCACCAGAACTGCCACTACAAGTCCCGCCAACAGGAACGGCAGGCAGGTCAGAATAATCTCAATAATCGCCTGGTTGATGAGTCTTGTTGCCACAGTAACGGAGAGCCCTTCCGTGGATTCCGCCAGAAAATCAGGAATTCGCCCATAATATACACGAAAATTACCAATAAAATTCTCTCCCACATAACCGACAAATATTTTTAATGCCAGAAACAGGATAATCAAATCTACTGCTGCGCTGAATTCCTTACTTTTGGCAACCTTGCCCTCTTCCCGCGCCTCCCGCAGTTTTTTCGCTGTAGCAGGCTCCGTTTTCTCCCCTCCGGGTCCTTCCTTGGCAAACCATTGGAGGTTGTACACCAGTACCATATCTGGTCTCTGTTCCATCTGCTTCATGCTAATACAACCCTTCTACCATTGACACCACCATGCTGCGCATCTCCGTCATAATGAAGTCTGCAACATAGGGAAGCAGCCGGAATGTCAGAAAAATCACTGCCAAGCCAACCAGCAGCTTCATCTGGATACCGACAGCAAACATATTCATCTGAGGCGCCACCTTCGCCATGATACCCAGAAGGCAATTCAGAATCATGATCACAGCAAACACCGGAAGCGCAATACGGAACCCCAAGATCATGGCATTCGCCATATACTCCAGCATGCCCACCAGCAAACTGTCCCAGTGAAACACCTGCCCATTCACAGGAATCAGTTCAAAGGAATCCGCTACTGCCCGGAGCAGATACCGTTCCATGCCGCTGGACATAAGGAGAAGCAGCACCAGATAATTATAAAGAGTACCTGCAATCGGAGCCTGGGTTCTGGTAATCGGATCAAACTCTGTCGCCATGGACAGACCGATATTCAGATCAATAATATTACCCGCTAATAAAACAATGGAATTACAAATATTTGCTCCGAATCCTATGAGCAAGCCTGTAATTCCCTCCTGGACGATGATAATGGCATATCCTATCACTCCCGTATAGGCTCTTTCCGGCACCGGAAGAACAGCAAGCAATAAAATGGATGTAAACAATGAAAATCCCACTTTCACTCTTCCAGGCGTATTCGGTGTGCTAAAAAAGGGAGCAACAGACACAAATGAAGCGACTCTAACCAAAATCAACAGAAAATATTCAAATGAAATTAACGAGAAACTATAATTTACCATGTATCAACTTAACCTGCGCTAACTGACATAAAGAGAAAAACTTGACCACAAATTCGTCATATAAGATGTCAAGGTATCCAGCATCCATGCCCCGAAAATCATAAGCCCCACAAATATGGCAAGGATCTTCGGCACAAAGGTAAGCGTCTGTTCCTGAATGGATGTGACCGTCTGAAAAATACTGATGATCAGACCAACAATCAGGGAAATCAGCAGTAAAGGGGCTGCTACAATGATAATGTTGTAAATTGCATCTCTCGCAATATCCAGGACCTGTCCCTGTGTTATCATGTGCTACACCCCTTCCGTCAGTAAAATGTCTCTATCAGATTCTCAATTACAAGTCCCCAGCCGTCTGCCAGAATAAAAAGCAGAATCTTAAAGGGCATCGATATTGTGGTTGGCGGCAACATCATCATACCCATAGACATGAGCACTGAAGCCACTACCATATCAATCACAATAAAAGGAATATATATAATAAATCCAATAATAAATGCTTGTCTCAGCTCACTGATGATAAAGCTGGGAATCAGCACCGTATTGGAAATATCATCGGTTGTTTCATATGTGGTACCTACGATATCGCAAAACATATTGATATCGCTCTCCTGGGTATGAGAAAACATGAATTCCCGTAACGGCTCCATACCTGCCTCAAAGGCTTCCTCCTGCGTAATAGTCCCCGCATCCAGGGGCTGCAGCGCCTCTTCATTAATCCGAGAGAACACAGGACTCATAATAAAGAGCGTCAGGAACAACGCAAGTCCGATCAGCACCTGATTGGGCGGTACGGTCTGTGTACCCAGCGCCGCTCGCACAAAATGCAGTACAATGACAATCCTAGTATAGGACGTCAGCATAATCAATATGGATGGTGCCAGTGCAATGACCGTCAGCACAAGCAGGATACGGAGTGTTCCGGACAAATTGCCCTCTTCATTATTGATCGTCAGGGATACACCAGTTCCGCCATCGTTATCCTGAGCATCCCCTGGATCTGTTATTCCTGTCGGATCTGTCACTCCCGGGATTGTCGTACCCGCCGCAGCGTATACCTTGCCGGGCATACATACTACAGCCGTAAACACCAATACCAGCATTGCAAATATGAAAGATGCCACACAGTATTTCTTCTTAAACTTATTCATAGCTATGCCTACTTCTTGGGTAACCGGTCTTTTAATTGGCTCAGAATTTTCTGAAAGCTCTCGCCGGTATGATTCTTATTGCCATACTCCGGCAGTTCCACGTCATTCAACTGCTCCCGGTCCAACTGTGCCAGCATTGTAATCTCGTCTTTGCCAATCCCAATCACCAGATAGACCTCTCCCACCTCAATAATCTGAATATATTTGTTGGTGGTCAGTTTCATCGTCTCAATCACCTTCAGATTACGCTGAAGATTCTGCTGCTTCTGGTAATTGGCGATCCAACGCGTCGTAAAATAAGTAATGACCAAAACAAAAGCAAAAATCAACAACGCGCCGAGTAATTGCAGGAAATTGCCGCCTCCGGATGCCCTGCCGCTTAGTAATATCATGTCAGCCGACTACTTTTTTGACAGCTTCTAACACGCGCTCTGCCTGGAAAGGCTTTACAATAAAGTCCTTTGCTCCCGACTGGATTGCCTCAATAACCATTGCCTGCTGTCCCATTGCGGAACACATAATGACGCATGCACTGGCGTCCATAGACTTAATCTTCTTCAGAGCCTGGATACCATCCATCTCTGGCATGGTAATGTCCATGAGTACCAGATCCGGTTTTACCTCATTGTACTTCTCTACAGCCTTAGCGCCGTTTTCTGCCTCTCCTGCAATGTCATAGCCATTCTTACTCAGAATGTCCTTAATCATCATCCGCATGAAAGCCGCATCGTCACAAATTAAAATACTCTTTGCCATATCCTTTTCTCCTCGTCTTCCTTCTATTTTACAATCTCGGTTATTCTAACACCGAAACTTTCTTCAATAACTACCACTTCGCCTTTTGCCACATACTTGCCGTTTACAAGAATATCAATGGGTTCACCTGCTATCTTGTTCAGTTCAATGATGGTTCCAGGTGCGAAATCCAGGATATCCTGTATGGACTTGCTGGTTCTGCCCAGTTCAACGGTTACTTCCAGAGGAACATCCATGATCAGGTCAATGTTTTCTTTGGAAAATACTCCGTTTACATCCGTTGCAAAGGTCTGGAACTGCGCCGGCTGGACATTTACCTGTTGATTTGCATACATTGCCGACATATCTATCGGCTGTGTCATCATAGGTTGCCCCATCATGGGCTGTGCCATCATGGGCTGCCCCATCATCGGCTGTGCAGGTGCGGGCTGTGCTGCCGCAGGCGCCGCTGCCGGCTGGGGTGCCGCCTGTGGAGCGGGACTCTCCGGTGCCGGTGCTTCCGCAACAGTATCTGCTGCATCCGCGGACATATTATGCATCATGCTCTCACACATATCCTTCGCAAAGCTGGCAGGATACAACTGCATGATATTACTGTCCACCAAGTTTCCAATTTCCATGCGGAAGGAAATTTTCACGAACTTGCCTGTCAGGAAATGGTCAATGGAAGTTACGTCTATCTCTTCCGTCAGATCAATCAGTTCCGACTGAGGCGGGCTGATATCAATCGTCTTATTTAACATTGACGACAGAGAGGTGGCCGAAGATCCCATCATCTGGTTCATCGCCTCGCTGATCGCACTCAAATGAAGTTCTCCCAACTCAACATCGGTATTCGTTCCGTCACCACCCATCATCAGGTCGGTGATGACCTTCACATCATCCTCCTTCAATACGAGAAGATTACTCCCCTCCAGCCCCACGGTATAAGCAATTCGTATGAATACGCAAGGCCTCTCATAGTTTCCGGCAATATCATCCCATGTTGCCTCTTCTACCACCGGTGTAGATATCTCCACCTTTCGGTTGACCAGTGAAAACAGCGTTGTGGCAGCGGTTCCCATGCTAATGTTACCAATCTCGCCAATCGCATCCTTTTCCACATCGGTCAGCAACGGTTCTGAGGAATTGCTCGTACCACCCGCATTCAACAGAGCGTCGATTTCTTCCTGTGCTAATCCGTCCATTACTTACTGCTCCTCTCTAATGATTGATGTGACTCTGACTGCATAATCCTCACCGGATGCTCCCGGCAGTGCAGTGAACTTTTTGATATTCCCCACATACACATCGAGTTCCTCATCTACTTTTCTATCTAGTCTTATAATATCACCAATCTGAAGACCGACAAAGTCGTTCACAGATATGATGCTATTTCCAAGAACTGCTTTCACCGGAATCGGAGCCCGGGAAATCAGACTTTCAATGGCTTCCGAATACTCTTCTTCATCTTTATCCTGTATATTGGAATACCAGAACTTCGTATTCAGTTTATCCATTACAGGCTCCAGTGTTGCAAAGGGAAGACAGACATTCATCAATCCCTCCACCTCGCCCACTCGCAGCGTCAACGTAACGATGGCAATCATCTCACTGGGGGAAATAATCTGCGCGAACTGTGAATTTGTTTCAATACGTTCCAACCTCGGATGAATCTCTGCTACATTATGCCACGGCTCCTGCAGCAGTTCCACACAGTTTGCTATGATACGTTCAATAATCAGAAGTTCTATCTCCGAAAACTCCCGCATCTTATTTAAGGGCTCACCCTCGCCTCCCAGCATACGATCTATCATAGCATAAGCGAGATTAGATGCCATTTCCAGTATCACAGAACCTTTCATCGGTTCAAAATCTACAATCCCAAGTAAAACCGGATTGGACAACGCATTGGAAAACTCAGAATAAGTAGCCGCCTCCGAGCTCATAACCTCCACCTGAATATTCTTCCGAAGATATACCGGAAGGTTGGTAGACAGCAGTCGTCCATAATGCTCAAATATAATTTCGAGAGTCCTTAAATGCTCTTTGGAGAACTTGGAGGGCCTTGCAAAATCATAATTTTTAACCTGAACCTCTTCGCTATCCTTAATTTCGTCTACATCCAACTCGCCGCTGCTTAATGCCTGGAGCAGATTATCTATCTCACTCTGAGATAAAACCTCTCCCATGAACTCTCACCACCTTACAAACCACTTTTCTTTACTGCTCCATTACTGTCACTTCCGAGAAATTGACTGCAATGATAAAATCAGATCCAAACTGCCTCTGCAATTCATCCAGTATGTCGTCTTTGACTGCCTGACGATCCGCGTCAAACTCCGTAACAGTATACTGAGATATTACCGTATTGATGGTATCCTTGATGATGGACTCGCGAGTGCTTATCTCCTCACCATACTCTTTATAATCATCATGTTTCTTATCCATGGAAACAGACACACTCAGCTTCACGAAGTATGTGCCGCCATCACCCGGTTCAGCCTTCAGATTGATCGTCATGGCATCTGGCACGGTATATGTCTCAATCTGACTCATAGGTATAGAATTGACACCCTGTTGGTCACCCTCGCTCAATTCCAGTTTAATAGCACTGCACACAGCAGTGATCAGCTCATTTGACTTCTTGGTCTGCGGCAGAATCGTAATTGTGAGGATTCCTGTCAACACCAGATTCACCACCAGCAACGCCAAAATCAATACCGAAATAAGATTCTTTTTCATAATATTATAACCTCTCGATCTGCTATATATCTGAATTGTATGAATTATATACTTTAATTTCTACGCGGCGGTTGATTGCCCGCCCTTCCTCTGTAGTATTATCTCCAATCGGAACATATTCCCCCCGTCCCGACGACTTGATATGTGCCGGCGGTAAAGTGGTATGTGCGCGGACAAAATCCGCCACGTGCAGGGCACGGTACATAGAAAGCACATCATTGTTCTCAAAACGTTCGGAATGCATGGGTACATTATCCGTATGTCCTTCTATCTCAATAATATTCGAGTCAAAGGTTTGCAGGATTGCCGCGATCTTCTCGATCATAGGTTCTGCTTCAGAACGCAGCTCCGCACTTCCGGAATCAAACAATATTGCGCCATTCAGCGTCAATTCCACATATTGTGCATTATAATCCACTTCCACCTGGTTCTGCAAGCCCATTTCATACAATTGCGCCTCTATTTCTTCCTGCATCTGCTCCGATTCAGCCAAAGCCTGCTCCTGATACTTATGGACGATCTCAACCTCAGTCAACTCACCCGTCTCCTCGGCATTCCCGCTCTGATGCTCTCCTTCTTCACCGGAGGACTTATCCAAATACATATTGATCTCCTCCAGCTGGTTGATGCCATTGCCGATCATCTCGCCATCTCCGATGGTCTGACCACCGGAAGGCAGAATGCTGATAGTCGTCTGAAATGATGCGATGACCGCCTGCAACTTCTCCGCATCCACCGTAGACATGGAAAACAGCAATACGAAAAAACACAGCAGCAGATTCATCAGATCACTGAAGGTTGTCATCCATGCCGGCGAACCCTTCGGCGCTTCCGCTTCACGCTTCTTTCTTGCCACTACTCTTCACCTCTGCCATCTTCATCCCTGTTCATACTGTTTCTTGCCTGTGGTGACAGGAACGACTTCAGTTTCTCTTCTATGATACGCGGATTCTCTCCTGCCTGTATCGACAAGAGACCTTCCACTGCCACTTCCTTCATCCGCATCTCAAGTGAATCATTCAGGCTGAGTTTGGTCGCAATCGGACTACAGAGCCAGTTAGCAATCAGGGAACCATACAGCGTCGTCAGCAACGCCACGGCCATATTCGGACCGATGGTCGATGCATCCTGCAGGTTCTTCAACATATTTACCAGACCGATCAGCGTACCGATCATACCCCAGGCAGGACCTAATTCCGCCCATTTCTCCCAGAATGCAATGGTTTTCTTATGACGATCCTCCACACAGATCAACTCTGTCTCCATGATAGCTCTTACAAGTTCCGGATCTGTACCGTCTACCACCAACATAATGCCTTTTTTCAAAAAATCATCATCAATATCGTTCGCAGCTTCTTCCAGTGCCAGAAGACCTTCTTTCCTGGCCACATTGGACAGCCGGATGATATTCTCAATCACCTCGCCGGGGTCCGACTTGCGTTCCTTGAATGCCAGCGTGATTGACTTAAAGCCACCGATAAAATCCTTCATTTTATTTGATGCCAGAAGTCCCGACACAGATCCACCGATGGTTATGATGACCGACGGTATATCAATGAAGCTGTCTGTAATCGCGGAAACACCACCACTGGATATGATTCCGAATATTACCATTGCGAACCCTAGTATAGTTCCAATAAGAGATGCTATATCCAATTTTTTCACCTACATTTCTTCAGTTTCGTAACACACTATACTTCACTCTTATAATCTTACTAAATTTTCTCCCAAATGTCTACTTTTTTTGCAATTATTTTCAAATCCCTTTATTTTTCTTATTATACCACATATAGGGGAACTATGGAATATAGTTCCCCTATATGTGTTAATTTTTTTATTTTTGATCGATGCACACCAACCGTTTACCAGCAAATTACAGGCTATCGTTTCAGGTTGATCAGCTCCTCCAGAAGCGTATCAGAGGTGGTGATCACACGGGAATTTGCCTGGAAACCTCTCTGGGTAGTGATCATCTCCGTGAACTCTGAACTCAGATCTACATTGGACATTTCCAACTGACCGGTGATTATCGCACTTCCGTTGGCTGAAATTTCCACGCCGATTCCATCGAAATCTCCGGAATTCAAGGTGGTGCGGTAGCAGTTTTCTCCGATTTTCTCAAGACCTGCCGCATTGGCAAACTGAGCCGCCGCGATCTGCCCCAGAAGCACGGTGTTACCGTTGTCATAGGAGCCATAGATCTTACCATCCTGATCTACCGACAAACCGATCAACGCTCCCAGCTTCTTGCCGACGCCTGTGGTTCCATCCGCTGCTCCCGGATCCATACCGATGGTGGAAGTTCCGCCATTGTTGGAATTCTTGGAAGAATTAAAGTCAACCGAGATATTGGAAAAATTACCGCCCAACTGCCGCATATTCAACGTTACCATTCCGTTGGTGCTGTCTCCTATGGACACAAATCCGCCCTTATTGGGATCGAATTTCAATTCAAAGTTTACATCGGTAGCGCTGATGGTGGGCGGATTGCCTCCCGTGATCTGATTGATGCTGGCACCAGGCTGAAGACCGGTATAAATATCAGACAGGGATGCGTCTGACGTCACTTCCATGCCCGTCACCGCGCCGCTGACATCCGTGGTTGCCCGATACAGCTTGCTGTCCCACTGTCCGGTCGCATCCTGTGTCGTTCTCATGTAGAAGGTCTCACCATCGCTGTTGCGGAACGCATAATAGCTTGCACCGCCCACAGTCACAGAGGAACCGGTATCCGTCCACTCCGTGCTGATCGCAGCATAAGACTCTGTAGGATTAGACAGGGCTCCGCTGTTGTTGGCACCGAATACATCCGTCAGATTGCCGCCCTGCGCCAGATATTCCTGCAGGATATTTTTGTTCGCAGAATCATAGATTGAGGTAAGCTCCACAGAATACTGTCCAGCCTCCGCATCAATTGCCTTCAGAGCGAATTTTGCCGTGTAGAGATAGCCCAGATCATCAAAGAAGTTCAGGTTCATGACATATCCGCCCTCACTTTTGAACTCAGAGCAGTTCCTGTCCACGATACCGCCGCATACGGCATTGCTGGTAGCCTCAGCCGGCGATGTCAGGTTCTTCTCCTGCATAATACGCAGCGCTGATACCTGATCCTTACGGATTTCTCCGGTAAGTTCGTCTACCTGCCAGCCCATCACGTTATAACCGGTAGAGGTCATAGCAAGGTTACCTGCTCCGTCCACATAGAAAGAGCCCGCACGGGTAAACAGTGTCTCAGAACCGTTGTTCACCACGAAAAAGCTGGTGGTATTTCCTTTGTCTGTAAGCTTAAGGTCAAACGCGCGTCCCGTAGTCTGGGATGCTCCCGCAGAAGTAATGTCCACCTGAGTGGAAGCCATCGCAACACCAAGACCGATCTGCTTTGCATTGACACCGCCGGTTCCTGTCCGGACATTTGCGCCCGAAGCGCCCGACATGGTCTGATACATAATTTCATTGAAGGTTACACTGGAACCTTTAAAACCTACTGTGTTGACGTTAGCAATATTGTTACCGATTACGTCCATCTTGCTCTGGTGTGTCTTAAGACCTGACACAGCAGAGTACATTGATCTCATCATATTTATTGACCTCCTGGATATTATGGCGGTTTTGGTCTTCTCTGTCAGTCAAAGACCATAGCTTCCGTTAGGTCCAGCTATACTATAACCGCTCCATCAATATTTGTAAAAATGTGTCCATCTGACTCCTGACCGTCTATCGCCGTCACCACTGTCCTGTTCGGTACATTGACGATAAATGCCAGTGAATCCACTACTACAAGTGATTCGTTGATTCCCTTCTCACTTGCCTTCTGTACGCCCGCTTCCAATCGTTCGCTCTGTTCAGCGGACAGATTAATATTCCGGTGCTCCAGCCGCATTGTGGCGTGCTTGGAGAATTTTAACTCTGATGATTCCCGTGCATTCTGCTTCTCCTGTAGTATTTCCGCAAAAGATAATTCAGCAGAACCGCCGGTCTGGCTGACCTTGGGAGTATTCAGATACCGGTCTGTTACCTGTTCAATGGAAGCAAACTGGTTTGCTATCTTGTTCATACGCGTCATCTCCCTATTCCGTCGTATTATGGGTCATTCCGTTACCGACACCTTCCCTGGCGTCGTCTATTCCTCTGATGGAATCTGATCCGTTGGGGGTGTGTTATCATCGTCACCTCCCGAAGGTTCTCCCTCCGCATTCTTTCTCAACAGCGCTATCTGATCCGCTGCCTCTGTCAGGCGCTTCAAATCTTCTTCTGCTATAAATCCCTTTTGGTAATCCGTCATCGCTGCATATGCCGCTCCCAGATTTGCAATCTTCGCTTCGTCGGCCAGTGTCAGCATAGATTTTGCCGGCAGAGATCTCACTGCAACACTGAAAGACTGCGCCAAAGATAATGCGTCTACATACGCATCGTCCAATACCGTCGTCAGATCATCAATGGAGTATGTACTGTTATTGACTCTCAGGTATGTCTTGGTTCCCTCATGAGTCACTCCGTCTACCACACCCATGACCTCTGTCGTGCTGCCTGTCGCCGCATTCGTTGTCTTCAGCACCACCGTTTTGCCCACCAGAGCGTTTCCTTCCATCTGCTGCAATGCTGCATGCATATTCTGGATCTCCTCCACCTGGGTAAAGGTCGCAAGCTGTGAGATATACTCCGTATTGTCCATAGGCTCCAACGGATCCTGATACTTCATCTGAGCCACTAGAAGCTGCAGAAACGCCTCTTTACCCAGCGTACCGTTTTTTGCTTCCTTTGGCTTGGACTCAGAGGTTCCAGCCGCGCTGGTGTCTACGACTTCGCCATTCTTAACTGTCTGTGTTAATAAATTTGCCATATTACACTCCCTTCTACGCTGTTACATCCATGGTATTTCCATGGTCTTTCATAATCCTTGCCGCAAGGACTTCCTCTTCGCTCATCAGACCGGACAGTTCATCCAGTTCTCCCCTGAAAATCCGCCTGGATCCCCGGGATTGTTCCCTCTCCCGCTGTTCTGCCTGTTGCTGCTGTCCCGCTGCATTCTGCTCCAGATTGCGTTCAAACTCATGGCTTGCCACCGTCACTTCAATGGCGTCTACCTTAATTCCCTGCTGGTTAAGGCTGGTTCTAAGATCTGCCAGTTGTACCTCTAAGAGCTGTTTTACCGTCTCGTCGGTTGCCGCAATGCGCGCCGTCACATTCCCCTCACCTGTGGTGGAGATATGCAGATATAATCTGCCAAGATTCTGAGGATTCAACTGCATTTCCAGTGTAGTGTTCTCCTGTGTAAAGTTTACTCTGGCAAACTCACTGATCTGCCGCATGATACTGTCCACATCCACATCCGGCGCGGTATAAGCGGCTGGCTGCGGTGCCTCCACTTCGGCAGGATTCACCTCGTGATTCACTGCAAATGCTGCGTGCTCACCGGTCTGTACCTGACGTTTGTCCTGTCTGGCTTCGTCTTTACCAGTCTGGAAATCCATATTCTCATTTTCCTGTTCCGGCTGCTCCATGGAAGCATTCTCCTGTGTCACTTCATTCACCGCGATCACCGAATTCTCCTGCTCCTCGCCCTGGGGCTGCGATTCCTGCGGCTGTTCCGTCTGAATCTGAACTTTCTGTACGCTTTCCTGCGCTCCCACCGTCTGTGCACGCTGTACCGGTTCGCTGGTCTGGCTGTCACCAGAATTTTCTTCCTGCACCGATACATCCGGCTGCATCAACTGTCCATCGTCCAAAGCTCCCACTTCTTCCGTTGGAAGGACCGTCACTGCAACGGCAGATTCTTCTGCCATCTGGCTGCCAAGCTGCATCAGTTGTTCTTTGGGGATTCCAAATTCCTGCGTCAGTTCACGGCTTAAGGCATCTACCTGCTGCATGATCCCGCGAAAGGATTCATTCATCAGCAATTGGCAGGTATCCTCTGTCTGAGTCAGTTGTGCGACCAACTGCGACAGTTGTGACGGATTCATCAGTTCCAGATAAGAGATCCCCAGAATCTCCATTGCCTCTTCCACCTGCTCTTCGGTGACATCCAGTTCCTCTGTAAGAATGTCCTTGACACCCTTTTCAAAGGTTTTTTCCGCCTCTGCCGCCTTATCCTGCACGGATACGACGTCCTTCCTTCCTTCGGTCCCATTCTTCACCAGGTTCTTATCCCTGCTTTGGAACTGTTCCGGAGTTCCGGTGGTTTCAGAGTTTTTTCTTGGCTGTCCCGCCGCGCCTGCAGAAGGTCTGGCTTCCGGAGTGAATTGCTGCGTCTGCGCCTGCGCGCCCCGCTGCTCCATCACGGATGCAAAACTGAGCTGTCCTGCATCTCCTGCTTCGCCCTTGCCCGTGCCCACAATCGAGGATATATCCGAATCAGTATTCCATCCGGCGGCAAATCCCGAAATTTTTGCACTTGTCATGGCATCTTCCTCCTTCTATTAAATTTTCAAGCTGCAATCTATATCTAAGGCTCCATGATTTCCGTGACTTTTGCTGCCGTGTCCGCATTCATGGCTCCTAAGATATCACCTCTGGCCTGTGCACTCATATTCTCCAGAATTTTAGCTACCAATTCCAGATTATCTGTCATGGTATTGAATATGGCTGCCGCCTCCTTGGCCGACATCTCCGAGTAGGCTTTCACGTAATCTTCAATCTCCGCGTCCACCCGCTGCTGTTCGATGACCTGTTTATACAAAAGTGCCGCATTGTCTGGTGCAATGCCCTCATAAAACTTCCTATATTCATCTATATCGGGCGCATTATCCGAAAAAACAACCTCATTATAAAACTTTTCCCTCAGTGCCTCAAAGTCTGCGTGTTCAGCCTCGTACTGCCTGAGTTTCTGCGCCTGTGCCTCCAGATCCGTCACATAGGCATCGTTATCAGAATTGCCCTGCTGCGCTTCTGCCAGCTCTTGTTCCAGTTCCCGGATATAGGCAATCGCCTCATCCATATTGCGGTAGGGATATTCATCCTCCGTAGACAGCTCCTCAGACTCCGGGAGAATCCGGTTCAAATAAGGAACATCCTTTAAAATCGGACGCATCACCGTTGACCCAAAACCGCCTACATCCCACTTGATCAGCAGTACGAGGATTGCAAGCCACACCACTACGATCACCAGTGTCACAAAAAACACCGCCGCTTTGGAGGATTCCTCTTCCGTCTCCATTTCTTCTTCGTTCAGCGCGCCTGCCTTTTTCAGCATCTTTTCCTCTTTTTTCTTCGCCTTATCTGCCTTTTTTGCCGCTTTCTTATCTAATTCTGCCATATTTTCACCGCCTGTCCTGTTCCTCTTTCCTGCCGTAGGTGTAGCTTACCAGCTCATCCACCGCTTTGCTCTCCTCATGCTCCAGTTCCTGTTTAAATTCTTCAAACGCTTTATCCCGGAGGATTTCCTGCGTCTTGCGTTCCTTCATCACATTCTCCAACTGTGCCCGTGCCGCCTCAACCTTCCGCTCCGCCAACTGCACCTGCATCATCTGCCGACGGATTAGAACCTTCATAGTCTCAACGGCCTGCCGGCAGTCTTTGATCTCCATGAGATCCAGCTTGCCCTCCACAAGTTCCTGGGATCTCCGCTCATAAAACATCCTGCGCTCGAACAGCTGCCTCAGCTTCTCCTCTTCCTCCCGCAGCAGGGCGTTTGCCTGGCTGTATGCCATCTTGGCCTGCGTTTCCAGTTTAAGCTTGATGTTCAGTATATTCTGCATACGATATACGATCTGTCTCTGGTCCTCATCTCCGAGCCCACGAGACC
>JAIEAP010000019.1 GCA_029071325.1 Lachnospiraceae bacterium
ATCTGAGTTGTATTGAACCACGATATTAAAAAGAAAGGAAGTTATGGTGTTTTGCTTCTGTAAACATCATACAAGAATAATTATGGATAATAAAAATGAAACTTATTTTGTCACATACAAAATGTTCAAATTGTAAAGCGGAATGCATTTTGTATTTTACATCTAACTATACATATGGTGAAAGAATTGTTTCCACTAAATGTGGAAAACAATGTGCTTATGTAAATTTACTTAGTGAAAACATAGTACAAGAATTAGAAAAATACTGTATAGAATTATATTTGGAAAATAGAATAAATATATCATCAAACAAGTTAGCAAGAATTGTTTCAAGGATATATGGAATAACTTGCGATGACATTAATGGTGAAAAAATAGATACAATTTCCAACACAAGATGTCCAAATTGTCTCGAAAGAAAATTAGTAAAAGATGACAATTATGGAGAACAATTGGCAGACATTGAGGCATTTGAAGTAACACACTATTCATGGGAAAAGTTAGAAGACGACGTGAAGAAGGAAAAAGTTTATAGAGAATTAATTAGACAAGGGTATTTAGCGTAATTGCATGTTGATATTTGACTTTACCACCACCTCTTTAAGCGGTAGCAGTTTAAGCAGCTGGAGGGACAGGCAGGGACGATCGAGACCTATCGGTCCGGCAGTATCTTTGACCGGCCGGAATATCAGAGCGCCATTATCATGAGCATAGGCATGCAGGACTACATTACGCAGAAGGAAGCGCTGGTCACACAATGCAATGTATTTGAATATCAGCAGAAGGAACAGTGGGACGATATGGTATACCACCGTGAGACAGAGGCGGCGTTGCAGATCGCGAGAGCTATAGGAATGGGCGTCTTGCTGACGGTAGCTGCCGTCACTACCGCGCTCTTCGCACTTCCGCCTAACGTTCCTGACAATGTTACTGTTTTAGAAATTAGGTAAAGAGGTGTAAAAATGGATATAGAAAATATGCTTTTAAGCGCAATTAGTAAGCAGGAAATAATAAGTTTTCTACGTGGAGAGGGGGAGTATATGGTTGAAAACTTTCAGTATGCACCAGGTGCAGGATTAACTGATGTAGGAAAGGTACTTTCAAAAGGGGTTTATAAAATATATGTTTATAATAATATTATCAAACCAAAATTTGAAGAAAGTCTATTGCAAATGATAGATAATTCTGATTTTGATATGTATTTAGTATGCCTTTATCTAATAAGTCAGTTATTTAAAGAAAAGAATGGACTTTCACCATTTACTTTGTCCAAGGATTTGATTGTAGAAAAATTGTCGATTAGAATTAAGGAAAGGGAACTATATATTAAAAAGGGTATTGAATATCCGAATGGGTATGTAAATACTAATGCAATGGCGGAGATACAGAGATTTCGTCTGGTAAGCAAAGAAGAGTATAATATAATATTTTAAATAATGATGTACCAAAACTCTTAAATACTAAGTAGTATGGCACTATCGATTATAATCAGGAAGAAAATCTAATTGGATGTTTATAAGAATATTTTGTTAATGTCAAGAATGTGGATGCAAATAAGGCAAGAGTTCCAGTTACTAATCAGTACTACTATGGCATTAACGACGCTATCCATAGCATCTTCCATGAATGCGGCTGTGAATCTGGGCGTGTCCCCGACCCGTGCAGCCCTGACGGAGAAGGGCATGCTGAGCGGCTCCGAGATAGCGGGAAGATATGTGGAATCCGAAGTGTATGAGCAGACCTTTACAGAGCCAAATGCACTGCTGTTTTAGGTAAAGCCGCCCACACTTTACAAGAAATAAAAACAGGAATATAATCGGAATGTAACAGTTGAGGCATTCTTGAACCGGATAACTATTTGTAGTTATAGATGAAAGACAGGAGGAGATAATATGAATAAGATCGGAATTTTCATGGCGGATGGCTGTGAGGAAATCGAGGGCCTGACGGTGGTTGATATCCTGCGCCGTGCCGGTATGGACATTGATATGATTTCCATTATGGGAAGAGATGAGGTGACAGGTTCTCACAAGATAACATTCCTGACGGACGTATTGGCGCAAGACGCTGACTTTGATGGATACGACGGTATCGTGCTTCCAGGAGGAATGCCCGGCACGACGAATCTGGGGGCACACGAAACTGTAAAAAACATAATTTGCAGATTTGCAGAAGAGGGCAGACTGGTAGCTGCGATCTGTGCGGCACCCAGCGTATTGGGAGAGAACGGTCTGCTGAAGGGACGGCACGCCGTATGTCATCCCGGTTTTGAAGGGAAGCTCACGGGCGCCGATACCGGAGAGGAAAGCGTGGCGGCAGACGGAAATGTGATTACCAGCAGAGGTATGGGAACGGCAATTGATTTTGCGCTGGCAATCGTGCATTATCTGGATCCGGCATATGATATTGAAGATCTTAAGAAAAAACTCGTATATGCATAACCAGAACTTACCAACATATTTTATTTTCTGACAGCCATACTAGAGTTAGGATAAGCCGTGAGAAAAGCTTATCTTAAAATAGATAACACAGGAAAAAATATGGAGGTAGAAAATGAGCGATAATAGTTCAAATTCCAACAGAATGGCAGTGCCGCAGGCAAAAGAGGCTATGAACCGTTTTAAGCAGGAGGTTGCATCTGAGCTTGGAGTACCTTTAAAAGAAGGTTACAACGGCGATCTGACATCTAAGCAGGCTGGTTCTATCGGCGGCGAAATGGTCAAGAAGATGATCATGAAGCAGGAAGAACAGATGACGAAATAACAAAACGAAAAAGGCGGCAGTCGTTTGAGTAAAGCGGCTGCCGTCTTTTTGTTTTAGTCTAATTGATATCCTGTGCCGGTATTTTTTTGTCAGTGTTTAAAATGTGGTTGATGAGCCAGCCCAGTAGAAACTCCAGCAACTTCTGAAGGTATTCCTGGGGATTGTTCTCAATTTCGTTTCGGTCAATGGTCTCCAGTTTTTCGATAAACGCTTCATGCGCGCGTTTTTGTGCCGCGAGACCTTCGTAATGAATGTGTTCCATGTATTCTTCTTCATCGCGGAAGTGATTTGCGGTGTAATCCTTTAATTCGTTTAGCAGTTCGATGATTTCATCATAGTGGGTAGAGGTATCGTATGATTTGACCAATTGATCTGCTTTGCCGACAATGCGGAAGAGTTCTTCATGCTCTCTGTCAATCAGCTCTATGCCGGTCAGGTAATCCTCCGTAAATTCACAGGGGTTTTCCCTGAGCATCCATTCTTCCAGCGGCGGGAGCTTTCCAATCAGGATATCGCTGCCAAGAATGTGATGATACAGCCATCGGGCAAGGAAATTTACCATTTCGTTGAGAATCTGTCGTTGTTCTTCGGGTTTATCAATGACGGAAAAATCCAGGGAAAGAACTTTCTCCCGAAAAAAATCGTGCTGTGAGCGCTGGAGAATCAATTCGGGGTCACGGATCTGTTCCATATAGGCCTCTTCATGGGCGAAATGCTGTTCGGCGTAATGGTCAAGCTCCGCAATGATCTCTTTGATATCTTCATAGTAGTCATACTGATCATCTGTGCTTACGAGGGTATGCACCCTGTTTAACAATTCAAATAGATAACGGTGTTCTTCGTCAATCTGTTCAATTCCTGTTTTGCAGTCATCTGTAAATTCAAACATGAGAAACCATCCTTTATGAATACCATTATTTCATGGCCGCAAGCGGACATGATGTCTCTGGCAGATGCCATTCGGCAGGTAAAATATTTGTCAACATTATATCATATAAGGGGGAAAAAACAACAGACCGGCCCATGTAAAAAAGTGCTGGTATTTTCTGTAACGGTGTGTTATAATCTACAAATGATTGTAATAGCCGAAGTCTGTCCATTTTTAGGGATTTCGTGAGAATGGAAAATCGTACATGGATTTATATATTTTTTTAAGGAGGAAACAGACAAAAAATGAGTGTACAGGTAGAGAATTTAGAGAAGAATATGGTGAAGCTTACGATTGAAGTGGCGGAAGATAAGGTCGCAGAGGCACTGAAAGCTTCCTATGAGAAGCAGAAGAACAGGATCAGTGTGCCGGGTTTCCGTAAGGGCAAGGTTCCCATGGCAATGATAGAGAAGATGTATGGTCCGGAGATTTTCTATGAGGAGGCAGCCAACATCATGATGCAGGAGGCATATCCTGCGGCAGTGGATGAGAGCGGTGTGGATATCGTATCTCAGCCTACGGTTGATGTAGTTCAGTTGGAGAAGGGCAAGCCTTTCATTTTTACAGCGGAAGTGGCGAAGAAGCCTGAGGTGAAGCTGGGCAAATACACCGGTGTGACGGTAACGAAGATTGATACTGCCGTATCGGACGAGGAAGTTATGGAGGCTCTGGAGAGGGAGCGCAGCAATAATGCAAGAACCGTAACTGTAGAGGACAGAGCGATAGCACAGGGCGACACTGCAGTGATCGACTTTGAGGGATTTGTGGACGATGTTGCTTTTGAGGGCGGCAAGGGCGAGAATTATGCTCTGGAGATTGGTTCCCATTCCTTTATTGATACCTTCGAGGATCAGTTGGTGGGCAAGAATACAGGGGATGAGCTGGACGTTAATGTGACATTCCCGGAGGAATACCATGCAGAGGATCTTGCCGGCAAGCCTGCAGTGTTCAAAGTGAAGATTCATGAGATCAAAGCCAAGGAACTTCCGGAGCTGAATGATGAGTTTGCATCGGACGTATCCGAGTTTGAGACATTGGAAGAGTATAAGGAGAGCGTACGCAAGAATCTCCAGGAGACCAAGGAGAATAACGCGAGACGTGCCAAAGAGGATGAGGCGATCAAGAAGATTGTGGAGAAGTCTGAGATGGATATCCCGGATGCCATGATCGATATGCAGGTGCAGAATATGATTCAGGAGTTTGCACAGAGACTGGCGCAGCAGGGCCTGAGCATTGACCAGTATATGCAGTTCTCCGGCATGACGGTTGACAAGATGAAGGAGCAGTTACGCCCAGAGGCAGTGGTGCGTATTCAGAGCAGCCTGGTATTGGAACAGATCGTTAAGGAAGAGAATATTGAAGTTACCGAAGAGGAGATCAACGCGCAGTTGGATAAGATGGCGGCAGCTTACGGTATGGAGGCAGACAAGCTGAAGGAATTCATGGGCGAGACTGAGAAAGAATCCGTCAAGCAGGATGTTGCTATTGAGAAGGCAGTGAACTTCATTCTGGATAATGCTAAGGAACGCGCGAAAGCCAAGAGCAAGAAGGAGAAAGAAGCAGAGGACGCTTCCGTAGAGTAAGGAATATAGTTGCAGACTGACCGGAGATCCGGTCGGTCTGTTTTACACACAGCAGGGATTTCCTGCGCGAATATGGAGGTTATTAATATGAGTTTGGTACCTTATGTCATTGAACAGACCAGCAGAGGAGAACGCAATTACGATATTTACTCCCGTTTGTTAAAGGACAGGATCATTTTCCTGGGAGAGGAAGTAAATGAGACCACGGCAAGTCTTACAGTGGCACAGCTGCTGTTTTTAGAGTCGGAGGATCCGGGCAAGGATATTCAGCTATACATCAATTCTCCGGGAGGAGTTGTAACTGCGGGGCTGGCAATCTATGATACCATGCAGTATATCAAATGCGATGTGTCTACAATCTGTATCGGACTGGCAGCCAGCATGGGAGCATTTCTGCTGGCGGGAGGAACGAAAGGCAAGAGATTGGCGCTCCCCAATGCGGAGATCATGATCCATCAGCCCTCCGGCGGAGCTAAGGGTCAGGCGACGGATATCCAGATCACGGCAGAAAACATTTTAAAGACTAAGAAGAGATTGAACGAGATTCTGGCTGCCAATACCGGAAAGCCGTATGATGTGATAGCGGCAGATACGGAACGTGATTACTATATGTCGGCAGAGGAAGCACAGGAATACGGCTTGATCGACAACGTGATTACAAGCAGATAAGACAAAAGGCGGCTGTCTGGGAGCGGATTTTCCGTAGGTGAAGCAACGGGATTCGGACTATGGCAGCCGTTGCTTGTCTAGGAGCTTGGATTATTTGGAAGAGGTAGAGGTGAAAAAATGGCTGGAAGAAATAGCGAGGAAAAAATCAGGTGTTCCTTCTGCGGCAAGCCCCAGGAGCAGGTGCGCAAGTTGATTGCGGGACCGGGTGGAGCTTATATCTGTGATGAATGCGTGGACATCTGTTCCGAAATCATAGAAGAGGAGTTCGAGGATGAGGAGATCTCCGCAAAGGGGAAAAGGCGTGCTGCGGAGGAGATCAACCTCATTAAGCCGGAGGAAATGAAGGCATTTCTGGATGAATATGTCATTGGTCAGGATGAGGCAAAAAAAGTTCTTGCGGTATCCGTTTACAATCATTATAAAAGGATTACGGCGGATGTAGATATGGATGATGTGGAATTGCAGAAAAGCAATATCCTGATGCTGGGGCCCACCGGTTCCGGTAAGACGCTTTTGGCGCAGACACTTGCGAGAATTCTTAACGTACCATTTGCCATCGCTGACGCTACAACGCTGACAGAGGCGGGTTATGTGGGCGAGGATGTGGAGAATATCCTGCTGAAGCTGATTCAGGCGGCGGATTATGATGTAGAGCGCGCGCAATGCGGCATTGTCTATATTGATGAGATTGATAAGATTACGAAGAAGTCGGAGAATGTGTCCATTACCCGGGATGTATCCGGTGAGGGCGTGCAGCAGGCACTGTTGAAAATATTAGAGGGAACCATGGCGTCCGTTCCGCCCCAGGGAGGAAGGAAGCATCCGCAGCAGGAGCTGATTCAGATAGACACCACCAATATCCTGTTTATCTGTGGAGGTGCTTTTGACGGACTGGAGAAGATCATTGAGACACGTATGGATCAGAAATCCATTGGTTTTAATGCACAGATCAGGGACAAAAACGAGGAAAATATCGGGGAACTGTTCCGTCATGTGCTTCCGGGGGATTTCATCAAGTTTGGTCTGATACCGGAATTTATCGGACGTGTGCCGGTGAATGTATCCTTAGATCAGTTGGATCGGGATGCCCTGATCCGTATTTTAAAGGAGCCTAAGAATTCTCTGATCAAGCAGTACAAGAAGCTGTTTGAGATTGACGGGGTGGCGCTGGAATTTGAAGATGAGGCAGTGGAGGCCATTGCTGATAAATCTCTGGAGCGTAAGACTGGCGCCAGAGGACTGCGCGCCATTATGGAAGATACTATGATGGATCTGATGTACCGCATTCCTACGGACGAAAGCATTGTCAGGTGTACCATTACGAAAGATACCGTAGAGGAGCGGGACGCGAAGCTGGAATATCGCAATTAGAGATTGATGGATGATCAGGAGTGAGGACATGAGTGAACAGATGAGGCAGATGCCAGCTGTAGCGCTTCGGGGGATGGTAATCCTGCCGGGGATGGTAGCACATTTTGACATCAGCAGAGAGCGTTCCATCCGTGCGGTGGAGAAGGCAATGCAGGAGGATCAAAGAGTTTTTCTGATCACACAGCGGGAGCCGGCACTGGAGGAACCTGCGATAGAAGACTTGTATCAAGTCGGCGTTGTGGTGAATATCAAGCAGTTGATCAAAATGCCGAATGATGTTGTAAGAGTATTGGTAGAAGGTGAGGAAAGAGGCGAATTAGCCTCTTTTCTGTCAAAAGAGGGCTTTCTGCTGGCACAGGTGTATTCCCGTGACATAAGCGAGGAAGCCGATGGACTTCCGAAGGAAGTCAAAGAGGCAATGCTGCGCTGTATGCGGGATACGGCGCAGCGTTATCAGAAGGTAGAGGGGCGTATCGGTGCGGAGTTAGTAAGGCTTGCCGCTCAGGAAACGGATGTGGTGCGTCTGATCCGCCAGATGGCATGCCGTCTGCCGCTTTCTTATATCCGAAAGCAGGAACTTTTGGATGCGGAGGATCTGATCTCACGGTATGAGACGTTGATGGCGATCATGCTGGGTGAGATTGAGATCATTTCTATTAAGAAGGATTTTCAGACCAAGGTAAAGGAACGGATCGATAAGAATCAGAAAGACTATATCCTACGGGAGCAGATGCGCCTGATACGCCAGGAGCTGGGGGAGGACGATACCCAGTCCGATGCGGAGCACTTCCGGAAGGAGGTGGATCGTCTGGAGGCAGACGAACAGGTGAAGGAAAAACTGCGCAAGGAGATTGCACGTTTTGACCGGATCTCTTCCAATTCATCCGAGAGCGCCGTTATGCGCGGTTATATCGAGACGATGCTGGAACTGCCCTGGAACAAAGCTACTGAGGATAACGGGGATCTTGCCCATGCCAGACAGATTCTGGATGAGGACCATTATGGACTGCAGAAGGTCAAGGAACGTATGCTGGAATTCCTGGCAGTGCGCTCTCTGACGGGCACAGGGCAGAGTCCGATCATCTGTCTGGTGGGACCGCCGGGTACCGGGAAGACCAGTATTGCCCGCTCCGTGGCGCGGGCGCTGAACAAAGAATATGTGCGCATTTGCCTGGGTGGCGTGCGGGATGAGGCGGAGATACGCGGACACCGCAGGACTTATGTGGGAGCGATGCCGGGACGTATTGTGATGGGGCTCAAGGATGCCGGTGTGTGTAATCCACTGATGCTCTTAGATGAGATTGACAAGGTGAGCAAGGATTATAAGGGTGATACTGCCTCTGCGTTGTTGGAGGTTCTGGACAGTGAGCAGAATTCCCATTTTAGGGATCATTATGTGGAAATTCCGGTGAATCTGTCGGAGGTTCTGTTTGTTGCTACGGCAAATTCGGTGCAGGATATTCCGAGGCCCTTGCTGGACCGCATGGAAATTGTGGAGGTAAACAGCTATACCGGGAATGAGAAGCATCATATTGCCAGGGAACATCTTGTTCCCAAGCAGATCGCAAAGCATGGTCTGAAAATGTCGCAGCTTTCATTTTCCGATAAGGCAATTGAGCTGCTGATCAGCCGCTATACGAGAGAGGCGGGCGTGCGTAATCTGGAACGGAAGATCGCGGCAGTTTGCCGTAAGGCGGCCCGGGAGATTTATGAGGATAAGGCGCGCAAGGTATCGGTTACCGGACGTAACCTGGAACAGTACTTGGGCAAAGAGAAATACAGACCAGACCGGAAGAATGAGAAGGATGACATAGGAATCGTCCGCGGACTGGCATGGACCAGTGTGGGAGGCGATACGCTGGAGATAGAGGTAAACGTTATGCCCGGCAAGGGTGAATTTAAGCTGACAGGCCAGATGGGAGATGTCATGAAGGAGTCGGCGCAGGCCGGCATCAGCTATATTCGTTCCGTCAGCGAGAGCTATCAGATTCCGGCGGACTTTTTCCGGCGGCATGATATCCATATCCATATTCCAGAGGGGGCAGTACCCAAGGACGGTCCCTCTGCCGGTGTAACGATGGCGACGGCGATGCTGTCTGCCGTTACCGGGCGTAAAGTGCGCTGTGACGTTGCCATGACCGGGGAAATTACCCTGCGGGGGCGTGTGCTTCCAGTGGGAGGCCTCAAGGAGAAGACTCTGGCGGCAAAGACGGCCGGAATAAAGGTGGTCTGTGTTCCAAGACAGAATGAGAAGGATATAGATGAGATAGACCAGGAGATTAAGGACGGGCTGCAGATCGTGTATGCCGAAACCATGGAGGATGTCTTGAAAACGGCATTTGTAAAGGAGAATTAAAGGTATGGTGATCAAGGAAGTAAAGCTGGAGACCGTGTGCGGCGTTACCAGCAGGATACCGGACAATACATTGCCGGAGGTGGCGTTTGCAGGGAAATCCAATGTGGGGAAATCCTCCCTCATCAATGCGCTGATGAACCGCAAATCTCTGGCTCGCACCTCCGCTCAGCCCGGTAAGACCCAGACCATCAACTTCTATAATATCAATGGGGCAATGTACCTGGTGGATCTTCCGGGATACGGCTATGCCAAAGTGCCGGAGAGCGAGAAGGCAAAATGGGGCAAAATGGTTGAGAATTATCTGCACACATCTGGGCAGCTGCGCCGTGTGTTTCTGCTGATCGATATCCGTCACGATCCCTCTGCCAATGACCGGCTCATGTATGACTGGATCGTGGATCAGGGCTATCACCCGGTGATTGTGGCAACGAAGCTGGATAAGATCAAGCGCAGCCAGAAGGATAAATGTGTCAAGGCGATCCGGGAGGGGCTGAAGGTGCAGCCGGGGACGGTGATTGTGCCTTTTTCTGCAGTGACAAAGGCAGGAAGGGATGAGATATGGAAGATTATGGATGAGGCGGTTGGCTATGAAGCATAAATATCTGTTTGTGGCGGTGCTGCTGACCGTGCTCCTGCTTGCGGGTATGGGAGTGACTAGGCTGTATGTGTCGGTGGAGACGTCGCAGAAGGAAGAATTAAAGATTGTCACTTCTTTTTATCCGATGTATATTGCGGTGTGCAATGTTGTAGGAGAAGCAGAGGGCGTAACGGTGACGAACTTAAGCGAGCCTAAGACCGGCTGTATGCATGACTATCAACTGTCGCCGGAGGATATGAAGACATTGTCACAGGCAGATGTATTTGTGGTCAACGGCGGAGGAATTGAATCATTTCTTGGGGATGTGGCACAGCAGTACCCGAATCTTACCATCATAGATGCCTGCCAGGGCATGGAGCTGTTGGGAGAGGAAGAGGATGAAGGGCACGCCGGGGAGGACGCTGAAGACGAGCACGACCATGACGGGGCAAATGCCCATGTCTGGATGAGCATAGAACGTTATATGGCGCAGCTTGATAACATTACATCCGGGCTGGCACAGTTGGACGATGTCCGCGGGGAGTTGTACCGGGAAAATGCAAATTCATATAAAGCCCGGCTGCAGGCGCTTAAGGAAGAAGCGGCAGAGCTGTCAGATACCGTCCGGGGCGTCGGCATTGTTCTTTTTCACGAGGCATACGCCTATGTGGTAGAGGATTACGGCATGCAGGTGATTGATATATTGAATCTCGATGAGGAACGGCAGGTCAGTGCGGGGGAAGTGGCCCAGTTGATTGCAAATATCCGGGATAACGGCGTTACGGTAGTGCTTGCCGAGGAATTGTATGGGAAGGACATGGGTGAGATTATCGAGGAAGCGACGGATGCCAAGGTATATTACCTGGATACCCTGAACCGCGGAACGTATGAGAGAGACAGCTATCTAAGGGGGATGGAAGAAAACATCAGGATACTAAAGGAGGCATTCGCAGAGTGAGAAAAATCATAAAGCCGTGTGGGCTGCATTGTATTAAGATCAATCATCTGGGGGTGACCATTGGCGAACAGGAAATCCTGAAAGATATCAATCTGCATGTGCACTGTGGGACGATGACCGCCATTATCGGGAAGAACGGCGCGGGCAAATCCACGCTGATCCGGGCGATACTGGGTGAAGTGCCCTACAGCGGTGAAATTGCATTTAAGGACAGGGAGAACGGAAGGGCGCAGAAGCTGCGGATCGGATATGTGCCGCAGCATATGAATGTGGAGAAATCCACGCCTGTCAGCGTGTATGATATGATTGCAAGCTATCAATCCAATATACCTGTTTTTTTATATAAAAGCAAAAAATTATATCAGGATATAAAAAATACACTGAAGATGTTTGCGGCAGAGCATCTGATCGACAAACAGGTGTGCAACCTTTCGGGAGGGGAATTGCAGCGCGTGCTGCTGTCTATGGCAGTGATGGATGAACCGAATTTGCTGCTTTTGGATGAGCCGGTGTCCGGTATCGATCAAAACGGAATGGAATTGTTTTATCAGAATATAGCGTATCTGAGAGAGAATTTTGATTTGGCGGTGATATTGATTTCCCATGACCTGGATTATGTGGAGCGGTATGCAGATCATGTGGTGCTGCTGGACCGGGAGATCTTAGCACAGGGGAATGCAAGAGAGGTCTATAGCAGCGATGCCTTCCGCAGGGTATTTACAGACAGGGAGGTGGTGTGATGACAGCATTTTTTACAGAGTGGTGGTCCTATGGATTTATGCGGAATGCATTTCTGGCGGTGTTGATTATCACGCCGTTATTCGGTCTGCTGGGAACCATGATCGTAAATAACAAGATGGCTTTTTTTTCGGATGCGCTGGGGCATTCGGCATTGACAGGGATTGCCATCGGAGTGGTGCTCGGCGTTACGGATACCACCTGGTCTATGGTGGTATTTGCCATATTGTTTGCCCTGCTCTTAAATTATATTGGCAGTAAGGCAGCCGCATCTACGGATACGGTTATCTCGGTTTTCTCCTCTGCAAGTATTGCAGTCGGACTTGCGATTTTATCCCGGGGAGGCAATTTCAGCCATTATTCCAGCCTGTTGGTGGGAGATATCTTAAGCATTACACCCAGGGAAATCCTGTATCTTCTGATCATATTTGGCGCCACCATGATCTTCTGGGTGACGGGTTTTAACAGGCTGAATGCAGTCAGTCTGAACCGGACGCTGGCGCGGAGCCGGGGGATTCCGGTGCGCCTGATGGAGCTTGTCTTTGCGGTGTTCATCGCACTGATCGTTATGCTGTCCATCAAATGGGTGGGAATACTGATCATCAATGCACTTTTGATCCTGCCAGCGGCGGGCAGCCGCAATATTTCGGTAAACATGCGGGAGTATCATTTCTTCTCCGTGCTATTCTCACTGTTTTCAGGGATTGTAGGATTAATTATATCGTATTTTACCAATGTGGCAACGGGACCGATGATCGTAATACTGGCGGCGGTTATCTATTTTGCCACCTATATCTATGGAAGGAAACGCGTACAGTAACGAAGCAATGAAATGGATGATAAGGGATCGGCGCATAATGGTAATATGCGCCAATCCCTTAAATCCGTTCATTTTCTTCTTCGGAGGCTGTGTTCTCGTCCGTGGAGACGTGCCTCTGCTCCGGGGAAGTTTGCGTTAGGATGCTGCCACGCACCAGAGAGTTTTTGCCGTAACGGCTGCGGATTGCGTCTACGGCGGCATCCATCTGAGCCAGCTTTTGGGCGGATGGTTTGCGGACAGGTGTCTGAGAAACGCTGTCACGGTGGACCGGCACAGTCTCTGCCGCCGTATCTATATCGAAGAGGGAGAGCTGCACCGGCGCGTCCACAGGCAGCAGCTTGGTGCCGCGGACACCCAGCAGCCGGATAGGAGCTCCATTCCACAATTGATCGAATAGAAGGCATGCCATATCGTAAATGGCGTTGGTGTTGTTGGTTGCGCTTGCCGGAGCGCCCTGGTGGGAACAGGTGGTAAAATCGCTGTATTTTATCTCTACGGTGATACTCTGGGTAAGCATCTGGGCTTTCCGAAGCCGTGCGGATACTGATTCGGTGAGAGTGAGCAGCACGGCGTGTGCTTCTTCCCGTGTGGCGGCATCCCTTGCCAGTGTGGTGGAATTGCCGATTCCTTTGGCTTCCCGCTCTGCACTGTGGACCTGATCGCTGCCGATTCCATTGGCATATTCCCACATGAGCTGACCGTGGCTTTTGAATTCCTGGCGCAGATAGCCGATATCCGTAGAGGCCAGCTCGCCGATGGTGCGTATGCCCAGAGCACGCAGCCGTGAGGCACTGGAGCGGCCTACCATGTACAGGTCCTCCACGGGAAGGGGCCACATTTTTGACGGGATTTCCTCGGGAAACAGTGTGTGTATACGGTCGGGTTTGGTAAAGTCGCTTGCCATTTTTGCCAGCAGTTTGTTGGGAGCGATTCCGATGTTGACCGTGAAGCCAAAGCGGCTTTTGATGTCTTCCTTGATCTGTGTGGCAGCGGCGATGGGAGATTCATAGCGTGAGGACAGGGGCGTGAAGTCCAGAAAACATTCGTCTACGGATAATTGCTCAATGTCGTCGGTATAGCTGTGAAGCAGTTCCATCAGCCGTTGGCTTTTCTCATGGTACATATGGTGATTCGGAGGCAAAATCAGGAGATTTGGGCATTTGCGCATGGCGGCTGCAACCGGTTCTCCGGTCTTGATGTGGAATTTTTTTGCAGGAACGGATTTGGCCAGGACGATGCCGTGCCGGTTGGAACTGTCTCCCCCGATGATGGACGGAATGGTGCGTATATCCAGGGTTTCGCCCTGTGCGAGGCGCTCAACGGCAGTCCAGCTTAAGAATGCGGAATTTACGTCGATATGAAAAATGATGCGTTCCATACGTCCCCTCCTTATCAGAAATATAACGATTCAGAAACACATTATAGCGGATTCTTATGGCAAATTCCAGTTATTATAGGTTGAAAGAAGCTTTTTTTTGGTGTATAGTTGATACAAGTAGCAGAAAAGACAAAGGATAATGGCAGGTGATAGCGTGAAATTCAAGCGAATCGATGTAGATACAGTACGTTGTATTATAACAGAAGATGAACTGGGCGAGAACGGCCTTCAATTGGAGGACTTTCTGCAGAATGACGGTAAGACCGAGTCGTTTTTGAGAAAGCTGATCTCCATGGCAGAGACTGAGGTGGGGTATAAAGTGCAGGGCGGTAATGTATCCATTCAGGTTACGGTATTGCCGGAGCACACACTGGCGTTGACTTTTTCAGAGAAGCCGGCGTACGGCATCACTGATATGCTGGCAAATCTTCGGGCGGCGGTGGAGAACCTGACGAAGCATACGCCCCATTCCGGGCAGAAAGATGAGACGGACAGGAATTCACGGAAGGCAGAATTCACAGAAGATCGAAAGGACGATACAGTTCAGGAGAAGCAGCCGTCCGATCGATTGGACAACGATAAGACGGAATGTGAGCAGGAGAATTCGGACACACAGGAATCCAAGGATCTGGTACTGAACGGCAGGAGTGCTTATCAGTTGCGGTTTGCCAGTCTGGATATGGCAATGCGCTATGCAAAGGGCATTGTACTGGAAGTACCGATACATACACAGCTTTATTATCTGGAAAGAGAGGCGGCTTATTATCTGCTGATGGAACGCGGCGGTATGGAAGATAAGCAGGTCTGCCGTCTCTTAAGTGCTTCGTTGGAGTTTTCCCAGGAGATTTATGCCCATGAACCCACCCGTGCGTTTATACGGGAGCATGGCAGGTGCATCCTGGCGGAGCAGGCGGTAGAGCGCCTGCAGGAACTGTAGGCTTGTGAAGCGAATACAGTTCTGTGAGAATGAATTCATGCAATTGTAAAATAGGGTGGGATCATAGATGGTCCCACCCTTGTTCGGTTTATCAATCACTGCTTTTGCTCATCTGCCGGGATTTTTCGGAGCAGGTGTTCTGCGCGGCGATCACCGTGTTTCTTAAGCCCTGTTCTTCCAATTTTGCCACAGCGGCAATGGTGGTTCCGCCAGGCGAACATACGGCGTCCTTTAGTTCACCGGGGTGTCTGCCGGTCTCCAGCACCATTTTTGCTGCACCCAGTACGGACTGGGCAGCAAAGGTGTAGGCCTGCGCACGGGGCATGCCGTCCTGCACTGCCGCATCAGCCATTGCTTCAATAAACATATATACATAAGCCGGGGAGGAACCGCTGACACCCACTACGGCGTCCATCAGGCTTTCCGGCACGATTTCTGCCCTGCCGAAGCAGCGGAAGATGGAGAGGATTAACTGCGTGTCCTCCTCGGTCATCTGTTCGTTGGGAGTAACGGCAGACATGGCTTCCAGTACCATGGCGGGGGTGTTGGGCATGGTGCGGACCAGCTTTGCCTGTTTGTTAAAGAGGGACTCTATCCTGGAAAGAGTTTGTCCTGCGGCGATGGAGACAATGATCTGCTGTTCCGATACGGTGTCCCGGATGGATTTGATGACGCTCTCATAGAGATTAGGCTTGACCGCAAGAAACAGGATATCCGACTCTGCGGCTGCCTGGTTATTGTCCAGTGTGGTACGGATACCATAACGGGCAGACAGCCGGTCCAGGGTCTCCTGGGTCCGGGCGCTGACGATCAGATTTTCAGGTGGAACCAGGCCTGAGGATATGATTCCGCCGATCATAGCGGAACCCATATTTCCGCCTCCGATAAAACCTATTTTTTTCTGTAACATATTTGGATTCTCCTTCCGATAGTAAGACCCGCCGCAGGGGAGGCACAAATGGCGTCCTCTGCAAAGCGGGTCGTATCACTGCAAGCGATTATGTAGCTTGGATAAATCTGCGGCAGTACCGCATTACTGTCTGGCTGTTCTTAGAAGTCGGTCAGATCTGCTGCGCGTCTCTCTAAGAAAGCGCTCATGCCTTCGTTTTTGTCATGTGTAGAGCAGGTGATGCCGAACAGATTTGCCTCCATTTCCACAGCGTTCTGGATATCCATGTCGTAACCGTTGTTGATCGCTGCTTTAGCGATAGATACTGCATAGCTTCCCTTGGAAATGATCTTGGAAGCCATTGCCTTAGCGGTGGACATCAGTTCTTCCGGAGCAACTACTTTGTTTACCAGACCGATGCGGTATGCTTCGTTGGCATCAATGCTGTCACAGGTAAAGATCATTTCCTTCGCGCGGCCCATACCTACCAGGCGGGCAAGTCTCTGTGTGCCGCCGAAGCCGGGGATGATGCCCAGTCCGCATTCGGGCTGTGCGAATGTTGCGTTATCGGATGCAATGCGGATGTCGCATGCCATGGAGATCTCGCAGCCGCCGCCCAGTGCAAAGCCGTTGACAGCAGCAATGGTAACCTGTCTCATATTCATCAGTTTGAAGAACGGAACGGATGCCTTCATGCCGAATGCTCTTGCCTCTGCTGCGGAGAAATTCACCATTTCTGCAATGTCAGCGCCGGCTACAAAGGACTTGAATTCATTGCCTTTCTTGTCGGGACCGCCGGTAAGGATCACAACCTTTACGTCGTCTCTTGCTTCAATCTCGGTCAGTGCGGTATTCAGCTCGTCCAGAGTTTCGGAATTCAGTGCGTTCAATGCTGCAGGTCTTGTGATAGTAAGAACTGCGATTTCGTTTTCAACTGTCAAAGTCAAATTGTTCATGAAAAAATGCCCTCCTGCTTGATAAATTATTCACAATGTACGATACTAATAATGGTATAACTTTTGGGTAGTTTTGTCAATATCAACCAGCTGTTGTATGCTGTTTAAAGTGACAGTTCAGTTGGTAGATAGTACTCAAGTTTCTGCATTTTGCGGATCGGATGTCGGAGAGGTGGCTTACAGCCTTAAGACAGATGCCTAAGATTGTTCGAACGTGAAAAAGACATCAATCATCACAAATGATATACCAGCGGCAGCTGAAATTTCAGCATAAGGTGAGCAGCAATCGGGCGCAGGGCTGTAAGCAGGGGAGAGCAGGGAATGAATCTTATTGAAGAAATGATGCGGCTGCCTTCTGGCGGCATTCGGTCTGCAAAATGCGGAAACTCGAGAGGATGGTAAGAGAGAGCAATCATGAGAGAACCTTTTGATCTGAAAATAATCGTGGAACCGTTATTACAGTGGTTTGCGGGACATGCAAGAAGCCTGCCCTGGCGCCAGCGGCCGGAGCCGTACCGCGTCTGGGTGTCGGAAATTATGCTGCAGCAGACCCGGGTGGAAGCAGTAAAGCCTTATTATGAGCGGTTTATGTCAGCGCTGCCGGACGTGAAGTCTCTGGCGGAATGCCCGGAGGAGGAGCTCTTGAAGCTGTGGGAAGGGCTGGGATATTATAACCGGGTCCGTAATATGCAGTGTGCTGCACAGCAGGTATGCACAGAGTATGGGGGACAGCTTCCCGCGGATTATGAGGCGCTGCAGAAGCTGAAGGGAATCGGGCATTATACGGCAGGCGCAATCGCCTCTATTGCTTATGGAATCGCAGTGCCGGCAGTGGATGGCAATGTGCTGCGGGTGATTTCCCGTGTGACGGCGGATGACGGGGATATTATGAAGCAAAAGGTCCGCGTAGCAATGGAAAATGATCTGACAGAGATCATCCCGGCGGATGCGGCAGGCGCGTTCAACCAGGCATTGATGGAACTGGGGGCCACCGTATGTCTGCCCAACGGAGAGCCTTTGTGCGAAGAGTGTCCATGGCGATCCTTCTGCCGCGCCAGACAGCAGGGAAGGATCGGGGAACTTCCGGTTAAGAGCAGGGCAAAGCCCCGGAAGGTGGAGGAAAGGACGGTACTCATCATCCGGGCAGAGGATAAAGTCATGCTCCGAAGGCGTCCTCCCAGGGGACTGCTTGCCGGGCTGTATGAATTGCCCAACCTTTCGGGGCATTTGACAATGGAAGAGGCGGTGGAGTATGCGAAAGAACAGGGGCTGCACCCTCTGCGTATCTGTCCGCTGCGGGAGGCAAAGCACATTTTCTCCCATATTGAGTGGCGTATGATTGGTTACAGCATAATCATTGACGAGACAGAAGGGGATTATGGAGATCTGCTGTTTGTGAGTGTGGAGGAAACCGAGGCGCGTTACCCCATCCCGGCGGCATTTTCTGCGTATGCACAGTATCTTAAGCTGCGGCTGGGGAATGAGAAGTACAAAGATTTGAGGTAACAGTTCAGAACAGTTACGATTTGTGAAAAGAAAGAGGGAGCCGGCGAATGATCGCCGGCTTTTCATATGAAAAAGATTTTATAGTAAGTGAAAAACACTGGTTGTTGGGAGGAACCTTGCAACAGGTGCAAGGTCTATGAAAAAAATATCATCTCTTGTTAGCTTGAATTTAGTATATCCAGTGAATATGAAATTCGTGTGATGGTGATGTTAGAATACTGTAAACAAAAAATGAACAATCTATTAACGTGTAAGGTTATGTTTTGCTTATGAATATGAAGAATCGTAACGCTCTTAATAAATTCATAATAAATATAGCCTTGGAAATTAAAAAGCAAATGTGTATAATAAACAAGAAAGAAGGACGCGCTGCCGCGGAAAGTAAGATGGGAGAAAGTAAGAACATGAAATTATTATCAATTGCAATTCCGTGTTACAATTCACAGGATTACATGGAGAACTGTATTAAGTCTCTTCTGATAGGGGGAGAGGATGTTGAGATCATTATTGTGGATGACGGCTCTAAGGATGCAACGGCAGAGATTGCCGACCGATATGCCAAGAAGTACCCCACGATCATCAAGGCAGTACATCAGGAAAATGGGGGGCATGGCGCCGCAGTGAATGCCGGCATCGCAAATGCTACCGGGCTATATTTTAAAGTGGTGGACAGTGATGATTGGGTGGATGCGGATTCCTACCGCAAAATACTGGACAAGCTTTCGGAATTGGCGGGCGGGGACACTACGCTGGATATGCTGATCAGCAATTTTGTATATGAGAAACAGGGGAAGAAGCATAAGAAAGTAATGCGTTACAGCCATGAATTACCGGAAAACCGGATACTTACATGGGATGATGTAAAGCATTTCGGCAAGGGCAAGTATATACTGATGCATTCTGTCATTTATCGTACCAAGCTGCTGCGTGAATGCGGGCTTGAGCTTCCGCGCCATACTTTTTATGTGGACAATATCTATGTATATTATCCGCTGCCCCATGTGAAGACACTGTATTACATGGATGTAGATTTCTACCGTTATTTTATCGGCAGGGAGGATCAGTCCGTCAATGAATCTGTCATGATCGGGCGTATTGACCAGCAGATCAAGGTTAATAAGCTGATGATGGAAGATGTGGATCTGTGGAGTGTGGCCAACAAGAAGCTGCGGAAATATATGTTTAATTATCTGGAGATCATTACTGTTATTTCCACTGTTCTGTGCCTGCGTTCGGGTACGGAGGAGAATTTGCAGAAGAAGCGTGATCTGTGGACGTATATCAAAGAGTATGATCTGAGGCTCTTTCATCATCTGCGAAAGGGGATCATGGGAAGGACGATGAATCTGCCGGGAAGGTCGGGCAGGAAAATATCGGTTGCTGCATATAAAATCGCTCAGAAAATCGTAGGATTTAACTAGAATTGCAGCTGTTTAGAATGACAGAAAGTAAATCAGGATTTAAAATATCCCGGAGAAGCCGCCTGACAGGCAAGGACTTCTCCGGGATATTTTTGAAATATAATAATAGGGGTGCTGCTTTGAGTGTTATGACCCATTTGGCACACCTGCCTCATGGGCTTCATTATTTCTCCGCGTGGGAGGCGTTCAGAAGTTCTGCCCGCATCTGATACAGCTTGTCTGACAGATCTACATAGATTTCCTGGGGATTTACGAAACGTTTTGTCTCATCCCAGATGGTCTCCTTCTCCTGGTTGCAGTATTCGCGGATGTCCATAACACTGGGAGATTCGTATACGCATTCTCCGCCTTGGAATATGGGGACTAACAGTTCCCGCATTTGATAGCTGCCGCCTGGAAGCTTCGTTTTCTTCCAGGGAGCATTGGGGTCAAAGAGTTTTAAGTCCTGACTCTCGTCAAATGTTTCATCTACCAGACAGATAAGGTCTGCCTTGATCTTGCCGGTGGATTTATCGTAAATGCGATAGATTGTTTTGTTTCCTGGGTTCGTTACTTTTTCGACATTTTCCGAAAGCTTGATTTTCGGAATAAATGTACCATTTTCATCGGCAATCGCTGCCAGTTTATATACGCCGCCGAAAGCGGGGTTATCCTTGGAAGTGATCAGGTTGGTGCCTACGCCCCAGGAAGTAATGGTAGCCCCCTGAAGCTTCAAACTCTCGATGAGGTATTCGTCCAGGTCGTTGGAGGCGGAGATGACCGCATCCGGGAAGCCTGCCGCATCCAGCATCTTGCGCACGCGTTTGGACAGATAGGCAAGGTCGCCGCTGTCCATGCGGATTCCGTAATAGGTCAGGGGAATGTTTGCCTCGCGCATTTCCGTAAAAACGCGAATAGCATTGGGAATTCCTGACTTTAGGGTATCGTAAGTGTCTACCAGCAAAATACATGCGTTTGGGTATAACTCGGCATATTTCTTAAATGCAGTATATTCGTCTGGGAAACTCATGATCCAGCTGTGGGCGTGTGTACCCAGCACCGGTACATCGAACATCTGACCGGCAAGAACGTTGGAGGTTCCTTTACAGCCGCCGATCACTGCGGCTCTTGCTCCGTAAGTGCCGGAATCAGGTCCCTGTGCCCGGCGCAGACCGAATTCCATCACGCCGTCCCCCTGGGCGGCATAGCATACGCGGGCCGCTTTGGTGGCAATCAGGCTCTGATGGTTGATGATATTTAAAATGGCGGTCTCAATGAGCTGAGCTTCCATAATAGGCGCAATGACTTTGACTAACGGTTCCCTCGGGAAGATCAGCGTACCCTCGGGGATTGCATAGATATCTCCGGAGAACTTAAAGTTGCTCAGATAGTCAAGAAAATCATCATCAAAAATATTTAAGCTTTTCAGATAAGCAATGTCTTCTTCGTCAAAGTGGAGATTTCGGATATAGTCGATCATCTGATCCAGACCGGCACAGATGGCGTAGCCGCCGCCGGAAGGGTTGTTGCGGTAAAATGCATCGAATACGGCAACATCCCGGTTACCCGTTTTAAAATACCCCTGCATCATGGTCATTTCGTATAAGTCTGTCAGTAAAGTTAGATTCAGTGTACTCATGGTATTGTTGAAGCGGCCGTTTTCAACTGCTTCGCTCCTCGTATTATAAAGTAGTAGTGTTTATAGTCCCTCTCCAAGGACTGTATGCTATACTGTTGAAGATGCTGTGGA
>JAIEAP010000002.1 GCA_029071325.1 Lachnospiraceae bacterium
CCATGGGTACGCCGGAGTTAAGCGGGAGCATGCCCGCAATGGAAGCCTATATAGAGGAATATCTACAGATCAAAAACATGCTGATGCAGTATAAGAGCTTCCTGGCGCTTGATATATCCAAGATCAGAGGCATGGAACAGGCGCTGATGGATGCAGAAGCAGAGTTGATACATTAGGGGAGAAAAAACATGGGTTATCACATAAAATACGAAGAGCTCTCCCGCACACGGGAGAGTCTGCTCAGTCAGCTGGACAGCTGGCTGGAACAGATCGAAAGCCTGAAGGGAAGCTTAAGGATGGCGGCAGACATGCCGGAGATGAAGGGCGCTGCGGGCGACAGCGTCCGCAATTACCTGAAAGAAGTACATCTGTCCCTGGTGGAGATGATACAGCATACGATCCAGGTATACCGCGACAACCTGGTCCTGTATACGAGCTGGTATTACAGTATCGAGACAGATATGATGGCAGAGTTCCGGCAGGAATCCATCGAGAATCAGATGGAGCTATTGAACAGCGGACGGTTCACCTATGATGATACCATGGAGGAGCTGAGCGGTATCTTGAGCGAAGTCAGCAACTACATGAGCATAGAGCCGGTCTCGCGGCTTCCCGTGACCAGCAGGTATGCCACAACCTATATCCATCTGGACAACCTGAACAATGCGCTGGGGCAGTACGAGGAAGCCCATAAGAATGCAGATCTGACCCTCACGGAGGAGATGATCCGGAACATAACGGCGATCATCCATGGACATCAGAGCCTGTCTAATGATACAATCAGTACATATCAGGCAGGGAGCATCAGTGAACTGCCGGGATTCCAGTATGCCAGCCTGTTAGATGGACTGCAGAAGAACTATCTGGACCAGGTCAGCGGGACGGTAGAGGAGTGTGAGACCGTCTATGTGGGAAGGAAAGAGGCATGGGAGGAGGAGATAAGACAGCGGAAAGAACAGGCGATGGTCAGCATGATCGCGGCAGTGGGAACGCTCATCATAGGAGGGATCGTGATCTTTTGCACCTTTGGGATGGCAACGCCGTTGGTGGTAGGGACCACTGCATTGACATTATCCTCCGTGGTGTCGGTGTCGGCAGGATTTGCGATAGGAGGTGCGACATTCCTGTACGGAGAATCCAACTTTTGTGAATCGTATAACAGCTACCAGTACGGCCTGAAAGGAGATGCCAGGACAGTCGCGGAAAATCCCATCCGTGACACCTGCTTTGCGGGAGATCCTGAACTCTACTATACGGTAGGGAATGTATGCACCATGACAGCCAGCATGATGATACCGGTGGGCGGGAGCATGATGGCTGCAGTCAATGCAGGAGCATCCCCGGTAAGAGCAGGATTGACAGAGCTTGGGATGCTAGGCTATAGCAGTGTGATGGCATCGGAAACGGCAGACATAGTGACCGACATGACGGACAGTGAGCTGGCAGGCATGGTCGCCGGGACCATCGTTGGCATGGAAAGTTATGGGGGATTAAAGACCCTGGATCAGAGTGTCAATATCAGTGGACTGTATTCCCCGAAAGTGGCACAGACCCGTTCCATGAAGGAGATCGCAGGCAGCAATCAGGAGCTGCTGGGATCAGTCGAAACTCCGGTGGATTCTTTTGCGGAGCTGATGCCGCCGGAGCAGGCGGAGCGCTATCTTAAGTTCTTAGAGAACGGAAGTATGGAGGGACTGACGGATGCGGAGATAGCAGCCATCCGTAAGGTAGATGACGCGCTGGCGTTACAGAAGGTAGATGGTCAGAGTGTTCTGAATCTGAGGAATTCAATGGCGGGAGAGAGTAGTTCAGTACTTGAGAGTGGTAGACCAACAGCTATATATGGATCAGAGGATATAGCTAATTATCAGCATAATATGATTGAAAATCCTGGACCATTAGCTGAAATGCCAAACCAACCTGCAAGGAATTTTTATGGTGGAAGATATAACATGGAGGTGTTACAAGAAGACCGAATCATGTATCGTGCAGGTAATTCACAAAATCCTTATGGAAGATGGTTTACAAGCGAACCACCTGCGTCTGTTGCTAATGTAAGAATTGATACAGCTGTTAAGCCGCAATGGATTGATCCAATCACTGGTGAATTAACAGGAGAATCAGTTGTAGATACTGTTTATGCAATTAAAATACCTAAAGGAACTACTGTTTATACTGGTCCAGTTGGTTCGCAGGGAGGAGCATATTTAGGGGGATATGATATTATGCAAACATATATTGATGCACCATGGACATTTGAGGTTATAGGAAAGACATATTTGAAATAGGAGGCATTAAGAACTTTGAAAAATGATGATTTTTTACAATTGCGCATATCATATATAGAAATAGGAAAGTTGGTACAAAAATATGGACATGGGCAATATAATGGAGTGTTAAATATACTTATGGGTCAAGTGAAGTGCATTGATTCGGATGAAGATAATGACGAAAAATCACAATATCTTATTGAAAGCTACAAACGTCTGTTTATATCTAGAGGTGGCTTATGTGATTTTGTCATATATGATGAAAATAATGAAGTAAGAAACCAATTAAATGAAAAATTGAATGAAGAAGTGAAAAATATTTGGAAAATAATAAAGAATTATATTTCATAACTAAGATTTTCCATACCCTAAGTGGCCTTTATACCTTGATAATTCAATATTTCGACTTAATAAAAATAGCGATTTATAATTCTATGGTTTGTTGATGCGACGCATTTTGTAAGTATTTTGGAGGACAAGCCTCAAAATTTATTGTAAGCTGCCATTTCATCCAACAGATCAAAGAATAACTCTCCAAAGCTTCTTTGGGCTTAGTGTTGGCGTTGTTCCAATGTCGGCAATCTATATCTTGTATCTTCCGTGGTATCTGTGTCGGCAGGGCTTACGCTGGGAAGCGCAGTATTCCTGTACGGAGAATCCAACTTGTGTGAATTGTATAACAGCTACCAGTACGGCCTGAAAGGAGACGCCAGGACGGCGGCAGTGAACCCCATCCGTGACACCTACTTTGCATCAGATCCCGGTTTATACTACACGGTAGGCAACGCCTGTACGATGGCAGCGTGGATGGTGCTGCCGGTGGGCGGCAGCATGACGGCAGCAGTGAATGCAGGGACATCCCCGGTGCGTGCAGGACTGACGGAGCTGGGCATGCTGGGATACAGCAGTGTGATGGCGGCAGAGTCAGCAGATATAGTGACCGACATCACGGACAGCAAGTTGGCCGGGATGTTTGCCGGGACTATCGTTGCCATGGGAAGCTATGGCGGCTTAAAGAGTCTGGATCAGAGTGTCAACATCAGCGGTCTCTATCCCCCGAAAGAGGCGCCAAACTCCTATGCAGAGCTGATGGCACCGGAGGAGGCGGAGAGGTATCTTAAGTTCTTAGAGAATGGGAGTATGGAGGGACTGACGGATGCGGAGATAGCAGCCATCCGGAAGGTAGATGACGCGCTGGCGTTACAGAAGGTAGATGGTCAGAGTGTTCTGGATCTGAAAAGACCGGTGACGACAGGTGAGAGTGGTGGTACACCTGTTTTAACACAAAAGGATGTAATGATGCCAACATTACCACAAGGTTCACAATGGGAGAGAAATGTATTGAATTCTTTTTCAGGAGGAAAAGCAACACCAACTACTTATGAAGGAGGAACAACATTATATAGAATTGGTGGAAAAAATGGCGGATTTTGGAGCCTAGACCCACCGCCGGTTACTGAATATCAGTGGAGAGTGGATTATGCAATTAAACAGGAATTTTGTAATGATGCATCTACTTTATATAAGATGACTATACCAGAGGGGTCTTCTTTGGGCGCTTTAGAAGGCAAGGTTGGAACACAAGGAATGGGATTATATGGCGGGGCACATCAGGCATATATTGATTACAGGGCAGTACCGTCGGATTGGATTGAAATAGCACCCACAACATGGAAGTGAGGAAATTATGAATAAGATTGAAGAAAAAAAGCATAAGGAATTAGTAATCATACTGACTGAATTAATAGAAACCATTATATTAATGAAGGAGCAGGAAAAAGATTACTTATTGATTCAAAATGAAAATGAAGCCAGAAGTTGGCTAGAATTTTTAAAAAAACATATAGATAAAGATGAATTGAAATCTTTAGAAAATGAGATATCAGATAGGTTTTTCTTTAAGTTTGATGTCCAAATTGGGACATCAGAACTTGATAATAAAAGAGCTGAGCTTATGAAAAAGTATATATTAAAATCTAATGAATATTTAAAGTGATCTAAATTAGGGCTATATTTTAGAACCTCCAACTCCTAACTCTCCTTAAAAAATGACGGTATCACCTACCGGTTTATGAAGTGAATGATATGTAGGTGATACTGTTATTTTAATTCTATTACCAGAGATTCTAGCATCAACTATTCCATTAGCTGAAATACAAGGGTATTCTGCTAAAAATTTTTATGGTGGACGATATAATGTAGAGATTCTTACAGAGGATAGGATATATTATAGAGGAGGAAATTCCGATAATGCATTAGGTCAATGGTTTACAATAGAATCGCCAGAATCCGTTGCAAAAGTGAGAATTGATACAGCAGTTAAGCCGCAGTGGATTGATCCAATTACGGGGGAATTGACAGGAGAATCAGTTGTAGATACTGTTTACGCAATTAAAATACCTAAAGGAACTACTGTTTATACGGGTCCAGTTGGTCCGCAGGGAGGAGCATATTGTGGTGGATATAATATGATGCAGACATTTATAAAAGAGCCATGGAAATTGGATTATCAAGTCATTAGTAAGAGTCCATTAAAATAGGAGGAGATATATGACAGAGAAAGAATTATATGTACTAAGAGAAATTTTTGTACAATTGGGGAAGTTTGTACAAGAATATGGCAAAAAATATTATAATATCCAAATAAAGGCTATTTCTGATATTATTAAATGTATTGATTCAATGGCGAGTGAGAAAGAGAAGACAGAGTATATATTGGATAAATATAAAATATTGTATCCTTCAAAAGGAGGGTTAAACGACTTTTATATCCATGATGATGATTTTCATACACGATTAAAATTGAATGAGCCATTAGATGCGTTAAAAGATAAACTGTGGATGATTATGAAACAATATATTTAATTATGGCTATACTTTAGAATTTCAACTCCATTTTTACAAAAATCTATTTCTTGCCTAGTCCACGGATGTGGAGCAAATGCAAGAGATAGATTTTTGGCGTTGCAGTATACTACGGAAGAGGAAGTGTTATTTAATGCTGGACAAGAGATGCTGATTATATCGGCAGAAGTAGAAAATGGAATATTACATATAACTGTTATTTTAGAGTAAAGGTGGTAAAAAGAATGCATGAAAATACCAAAGCAAGTTCATTAATTGAACGATAGGAAATAGATGTTCAATCATATAGAAATGGAGCTGGCACATTAGTATCAGTTCCGCAATGTGAAACATGTTCTAACTGTATAAAAGGAGATGCGTTACATTGTAAGTGTTATGATAATGAACGAAAACCTAAATATGTGCTATTTCCTCGCAAGGAATGTCCTGCTTATGATAATAATAACCCGATAAATTTGAACATACAAAATAGTAGAGAGAATAAAGTATATGGTGGATTATTTGGGTTTTGTGTTGGAGATGCATTAGGAGTTCCGGTTGAATTTTCAACGCGGGAAGAAAGAAAAAAAGATCCAATTAAAGAAATGCGGGCATATGGGACATATCATCAACCGTTTGGAACATGGTCAGATGACACTTCACTAATGATATGCTTAGTTGATGCAATTAACAGAGGTTATTCCGTAAAAAAAGTAGCGGATAATTTTGTGGATTTTTATGAAAAAGGTTATTTTACCCCATATGGTGAGGTGTTTGATGTTGGAAATTCAACTAGAGATTCTATTATAAAAATATGTGCCGGAAACAATCCAACAGATTGTGGAGGAAAGACGGAGATTGATAATGGGAATGGATCATTAATGCGAATTTTACCTATAGCCTTTTATGGGGAAAAGTTAAATGGGCAAGAGTTAATAGAACTAACAGAAGAAGTTTCTTCATTGACTCATCAACATAATCGTTCTAAATTAGCCTGCATTTTTTTTGTGGAATTTGTTGTTCAAATTATCGGGGGATATAAAAAAGAGGAAGCATTAGACAGAACAATAGCTTTTATCAATCAAAATTGTTCAGAAGCATATTCGGATGAACTTAGAAATTTTAATAAGATATTAAGTAAGCAAATTATAAACCTTGTCGAGGATGAGATTAAATCGACAGGATATGTTATTGACACATTGGAAGCAGTTTTGTGGATATTTTTCCATGCAGATGGGTATCGTGAAACAATTTTAAAAGCCATAAATCTTGGTGGTGATACAGATACTATCGCGGCTATTGTGGGAGGAATTGCAGGTATTTATTATGGCTTGAATGATATTCCAAAAGCATGGATTCAAAGTATTGCAAAGAAGGAAGAATTATTTCGGATATTTGAGAGGTTTTGCATTGTGACAAATTGATGTTCCATAGAGTCTGTGTCGCAAGGGTACCCACTAGGGGATATTTCTCCTAAATATTATAGAAAAAGCTCAGTATTAGCGATATTTCCTAGCACAAAAGGCTACGGGATATTGTCGTTTTTATGATACTTTAAATCTGCATCAATATCCAGAGAAATGAGCCTATTTTATCCTCCTTGTTTCTTGTGTGGTTTTCCTATGCAAGACACTCCACCTATAAAGGAGAAGTGAATGCTGCCCTTGATAGAGACATATCAGACAAAATGAGGTAGTAGACATCACAGACAGTGGACTGGCAGGTGTGGTTGCTGGGACCAGTGTGGGTACAGGAAGTTATTTACAGTTCTTAGAAAACGGAAGTATGAAAGGACTGAAGGATGCGGAGATAGCTGTCATCCGTAAGGTAGATGAGACGCTGGCGTTACAGAAGGTCGATGGTCAGAGTGTTCTGGATATGAGGAGACCGGTGACGACAGGAGAGAGTGGGGGTAATTCAGGCAAAATATAGGATTATTCAAAACAATTTGATGGAGAACTAGCCAACTTTAATGATGGGTATGAAATAAAAAATGTTGTTGATAAAGATTTGTATTTAGTTCAATTTCATTCTGATGCAGAGGTAGGAAACGGAAGAAGTTTGAAATATTGGACTACTTTTGATGAGGCAAATGAAATTAGCACAATAGAAGATTATATGGATAGAATGGCACTGATGAGCAATTGGGGAGCAAGAGATAATGTCTTAATTGCAAAAATACCTGCTGGTACAAAAATTAAATATGCAATTGGAACAGCAAAAGAACAAGTTGGCGCAATTGAATTAAGACCTGGTGGTGGCTTACAAATGCACTATAGTCAAGTAAGTAGACATAATTATTAGAAAAACTTTCTGGAAAGAGGTATTAGACCTGATTCCAGAAGAGTTCTTCTTTCTCGTTAGGCGTTAACATTCCAAGAGAGCCGTGTGGTCTTTTGGAGTTGTAGAATCCTTCAATATACTCAAACACGGATAATTGCAATTCCTGTAAGGAGTAATAGGTTCTACGATTGGTTTCTTCCCTTTTGAGATATTTGAAGAAACATTCACAGCAGGCATTATCGAAAGGATAACCTTTCTTTGAAAATGATTGCACAACATTAAGAGAATCCAATAACTGCCGGAATGAAAAGGTTGGACTATAGTCAAGAGAACAGACACTTTTTAAGAAAAATACCTGAGAACAGTTGCCTGGATCTGTTTCCAGTATAATTAATTTCATCCGAATCCGGGAGCTGACCCTGAGCTCCCCTTTCTTTTATTTGAAAAATATGTTATAGTATACTATAACATATAAAAACATATTGCGGGAGGGCATATGGAGGATGCAGCACTGAAAATAGGAGAACACTTAAGGGAAATTCGAAAGGCAAGGCAACTGACGCTGGAGGATGTTGCAGAGTGCACCGGCGTCAGCAAGCCAATGTTGGGTCAGATTGAACGGGGGCAGTCCTCGCCCACCATCAACACATTGTGGAAAATTTCCACGGGGTTAAAAATGCCGTTATCCTTTTTCTGCAGGCAGCAGGAGGCGGAATATGCGGTCTCTGAACCGGAGGAAAAGGCGGTGATCACGGAGGAAGACGGAAGGATGCGTGCGTACCCGTTGTTCCCTTTTGATCCGGCGAGAAATGTGGAGGTGTTTTACATTGAGTTTGATGCGGGGGTGCGGCATGATTCGGCGCCCCATGTAAAAGGCGTGGAAGAATATGTGTTTTTGGTGCAGGGGACGTTAAGTCTGAGGATAGGAGACGAGGAAGTTCTGTTACAGGACAGGCAGTCCATACGATTTCAGGCAGATGTCCCTCACGCATACCACAATGCATCAAAGCGGGGCTGCGTGGTCTATAACATGATTTTTTACCCCAGTAACTAAGATACTTAGCGAAGATGTAGAGGAGAAAACCGATGTCAATAGAAAGAGTAAAAGAATATTTCGGCAAATATGGAATGGAGGAGAGGATTCAGGAATTTGAAGTGTCCAGTGCCACAGTGGAACTGGCGGCAGTGGCGCTGCACTGCGAACCTCAGAGGATAGCGAAGACCCTCTCTTTTATGGTGGAAGGGCATGCTATATTGGTGGTGGTGGCGGGAGATGCCAGAATTGACAACCCAAAATACAAGGCACAATTTGGCGTAAAGGCAAAGATGCTTTCACCGGAGGAGGTGGAAGCCCTGATCGGTCATGGGGTGGGCGGCGTATGCCCATTTGCGGTAAATGAAGGAGTAGAGGTATATCTGGATGTATCCCTGAAGCGTTTTGAGACAGTTTTCCCTGCCTGCGGCAGTGGAAACAGCGCCATAGAGCTTACGATTCAGGAACTGGAAGAGTACTCCGGGTATGCAGGCTGGGTGGATGTCTGCAAGGGATATTAGAAACGTGCGGCGGTGGCATTCAGGATTCGGAAGAGCAGAGAATGTTCCCAGTCGGGTCTGACTACTGGAGAATCTATTGCCAGACGGATGACATAGGTGATAAGGAAAAGTGAACATAAGACAGCTATTAGCTTCTTTTTTGCCGGATCTGAAAGACGCAATACTCCAAAGTGCTCTGCGACAATATATAAAGCGGTCAGCAAAACTGCTGGAAACAGAGGATGGTAATAGAATGCTGCCTTGAAATCCAAATGCAGCAGAGATAACAAAGCCCTCGTCATTCCGCAGCCGGGGCAGCGGATGCCCAGCACATAGAAAAAGGGACAATGATAAAGGATAAGCAGTGACGCTCCGATCAGGAGCGCCATGCATAATAGTTTCACTGTTTTTTGTTTGTTTGATTGTTCCATATACATCCTTACTGCGGAACCCCTATCTGGTTCAGTTCATTTTGAATGAGACAGCAGGAGACGATGGAGAGACCGAAGATAGTCAGTACCAAGTATAGAACACCTGTAGAAGTATCTGGATATATTCCCCGGGACTGCCGGATGATGTTGACCTTTTCGCCTGCTTTATACATCCAGTAAATCATATAAATGCCGCAAGTTACAAGGGACAGCAGGAATACAATTCCGCCGGAAGAGTCGTCCGTCTGTCCGCTGGCATAGTTCAGATCATCTACCATAGAAATAAACCAGATGATAGAGTAAATTCCACACGTCACAAAACACAGGACGACGCATAGCGCAATGTTCTTTTGCTGGATAGGTTGGCGCGTGTAGCCGTTTTGCTGCTGAAACTGATTCTGCTGATTCCAGTTTTGCTGCTGATATTGATTCTGCTGATTCCAACCCTGTTGCTGATATTGATTTTGTTGATCCCAACCCTGTTGCTGATATTGGTTCTGCTGATTCCAGCCCGGCTGGCTGCCATATGTATTTTGTGAATTTTCGACCATAGGGCCTCCGCACTGTGGGCAGAAGTTGATATTACCTTCATGGGTATATCCGCATTTTGAACATTTCATTTCCCGACTCCCTTTCATCTTTTGATTAGAGACACATTTTGCTCCGATAACTTTCTTTATCATATACCATATTGCTTCAAAAAGCAATTTTTTTCTTTTATTTATGTCGTGCGTGTAACAGCTCACTCTGTGTTATTTGGCATAACCGAACTGCCGCCCGGAAACCGTTGCATTTTCCGCGTGGATTGATTATAATAGATTATTAATAGCTAAGTATGGGAAAACGGAAGAGTTGGTGTGAATATGGCAGATATTACGGCAGAAGAATTAGAAGCAATGGAAAGAGAAGCGGCGCCCAAGGATGAGAGTATCCGCAAAATGAAGGAATTCGTCAGCCCTGAGATATTGTATGACGAATTGATTGCCAGCGTGCAGAAGTATCATCCCTCCGCGGACATCTCGCTGATCGAGAAGGCGTACCGCATTGCTGCGGAGGCACACAAGGGGCAAGTGCGCAAATCCGGCGAGGAATACATTATCCATCCGCTGTGCGTGGCAATCATTCTGGCAGAGCTGGAATTGGATAAAGAGACCATTGTGGCAGGAATTCTTCATGACGTAGTGGAAGATACCGTTATGACCAAGGAAGAGATTGCCCGGGAATTCTCTGATGAGGTGGCCTTGCTGGTGGACGGTGTTACCAAGCTGGGGCAGCTGTCCTATGATGCCGACAAGCTGGAGGTGCAGGCAGAGAACCTGCGCAAGATGTTTCTTGCCATGACAAAGGATATCCGCGTGATTTTGATCAAGCTTGCGGATCGATTGCACAATATGCGCACATTGAAGTATATGCGTCTGGAGAAGCAGAAGGAGATTGCCAGAGAGACGATGGATATCTATGCGCCAATTGCCCAGAGACTTGGTATTTCCAAGGTTAAAATTGAGCTGGATGACCTCTCCTTAAAATACCTGGAACCGGAGGCATACTATGATCTGGTGGAGAAGATCGCACTGCGCAAGAGCACCAGAGAGGATTATGTTCAGGAACTGGTGGGTGAGGTAAAGCAGCATATTGAGCGTGCAGGTATCCGGGCACAAATTGATGGAAGGGCGAAGCATTTCTTTTCTATATATAAGAAGATGGTGAATCAGGAAAAAACGCTGGATCAGATTTATGATCTGTTTGCCATCCGTATTATTGTGGAGAACCTACAGGACTGCTATGCGGCGCTGGGCGTGATACACGAGATGTATAAGCCGATTCCGGGCCGGTTTAAGGATTATATTGCCATGCCCAAGCCCAATATGTACCAATCGCTGCACACGACGCTGATCGGTCCTACGGGACAGCCATTTGAGATACAGATAAGAACCTTTGATATGCACCGTACTGCGGAATATGGTATTGCTGCTCATTGGAAATATAAGGAAGCGGCGAATTCGGGAGGGCAGGTGTCCACTACGCAGTCGGAGGAAGCGAAGCTGAGCTGGCTGCGTCAGATTCTGGAATGGCAGCGGGATACCTCGGATAACCGGGAGTTTATGAGCCTTTTAAAGAGTGACCTGAATCTTTTTTCTGACACGGTATTTTGCTTTACGCCTTCAGGAGATGTGAAAAACCTGCCTATGGGCTCCACGCCGGTGGATTTTGCGTACAGTATTCATTCGGCGGTAGGCAATAAAATGATTGGGGCCAAGGTGAACGGCAGACTGGTACCAATTGACTATGAGATACAGAACGGAGACCGTATTGAGGTCATTACTTCTCAGAATTCCAGAGGTCCCAGCAGGGACTGGCTGAACATCGTTAAGAGTACCCAGGCGAAGAACAAGATCAATCAATGGTTCCGCAGTGAGCTCAAGGAAGAGAATATCATCCGGGGAAAGGAATTGATCATACAGTATTGTAAGGCGAAGTCGATCAATCTGGCTGATATCAATAAACCGGAGTATCAGCGCAAGGTTATGCGCAAATATGGCTTTCATGACTGGGATTCCGCTCTTGCCTCATTGGGGCATGGCGGTCTGAAAGAAGGTCAGATCGTCAATAAGATGCTGGAGGAGTACCGGAAAGATCACCCGATACAGCTTACGGATGAGGATGTGCTGCAGGACGTTGCCAAGAATAAAGATCGGCAGATGCCGCCCAAATCCAGAAGCGGTATTATTGTGAAGGGCATCCATGATGTGGCTGTTCACTTTTCCAAATGCTGCAATCCGGTGCCGGGAGATGAGATCGTGGGATTTGTCACAAGAGGCCGGGGGGTATCTATCCACCGGACGGACTGTGTCAATATGCTGCATTTGTCCGATATTGAGCGCGCCCGTCTGATCGACGCAGAGTGGCAGCACGGAGCAGAGGAAGGTGAAAACGGACTGTATCTGGCGGAGATCAAGATATTTGGCAATAACCGGACAGGACTTCTGGTGGATATCACCAGGGTATTCACGGAGCGGGAGATCGATATCAATTCGATTCATTCCAAGACCAGCAAACAGGGCATTGCTACCATATCCATTGCCTTTAATACCAGGGGCAAGGAGGAGCTGCGCAGCGTGATCGAGAAGATACGTCAGGTGGAGAGCGTGATGGATATAGAAAGGACGACCGGGTAAATTCCGGTCAGAGAGGATAAGAATTATGGCAGAACAGATAGAGGTATTGCGTTATGTGGTGGGACCCGTATGTACCAACTGTTATCTCATGGTAAATACAAAGAAGAAGGAATTGATCATCGTGGACCCCGGCGGAGATGCAGAGCGGTTGACGGAGGCCATCGAGCAAACAGGGGCGAAGCCGGCAGCAATCCTTCTGACCCATGGTCATTTCGATCATGCCATGGAAGCGGGGCAATTGAAGGAGCGGTATGGAATCCGGATCTACGCCCATGAGGCGGAACAGGAGACCTTGGAGAATCCGGCGCTAAATTTAAGCGGCATGGTGGGAAAGCAGGAAAGCTACCATGCCGATGTATTTGTGCGGGATCATGAGGTTTTGCAGCTGGCAGGCTGTTCCATTGAGGTGCTGCACACACCGGGACATACGGTGGGCGGCTGCTGTTATTATATTGCAGATGAGAAAATATTGTTCAGTGGAGATACCTTATTTCAGGAATCTATAGGGCGGACTGATTTCCCCAAGGGGAGCGCTTCCGATCTTATACGATCGATCCGGGAGCAGTTGATGGACCTTCCGGATGATGTGGAGGTGTTTACGGGACATGAAGGATGTACCCATATCGGATACGAGCGGATACACAATCCTTTTATTTAAGGAGCGCTATGATCACTGTTTTATTGAACCGACCGGAATTTGAGTATGATATACATTCCCTGGTGAAGGCATTTTTCCCAGAGGAAACAGTCTATGTCTCTGATCAGGAGAAGGAACATGCGGATGCTGTTATCCGTTATCATATGAATGTTCAATTTCTGGAAAATACAATCAAAATTAAATTTATAGAAATGCTGCGGGACGGCACAGAAGAGCAGGGCGAGGCCTGTGTCCCTGTAGATATGGAGACCGAAACGGCAGTGGATTACCGCGATCCGAAAGAGACTAAGAACCGGCTGAAACGCGCGCTGTACCGGATGCTGTCCGAGTATACCGGCAAAACGCTCCCGTGGGGAGACCTTACCGGAATCCGCCCCACGAAGCTCTCTATGACGATGCTGGAGCAGGGCAGAGGGCCGGATGAAATCGTACGGCACATGCAGGATACTTACCTGTGCTCTCCGGAGAAGGCAAGGCTGTCACTGGAGATTGCGGAGCGGGAGCTGGCGCTTCTGCGGCAGTTGGACTACGAGAATGGTTACAGCCTTTATATCGGGATTCCGTTCTGTCCTACCACCTGTCTTTACTGTTCCTTTACGTCTTTTTCACTGACCGCCTGGAAGGACCGGGTAGAGGAGTATCTGGACGCGCTGGAGCAGGAGATAGACTTTACCGCGGTGGCATGCAGACATAAGAAGCTGAATACTATCTATATTGGCGGCGGGACGCCTACTACGCTGTCCCCTGGTCAGTTGGACAGGCTGCTGCGCAAAATTAAATGCAGTTTTGATTTATCCTATTTGTTGGAATTTACGGTGGAGGCAGGACGCCCCGACAGCATTACGGAAGAGAAGCTTGAGGTTTTGCTGCGGCACGGCGTTGACCGGATATCTATTAATCCTCAGACCATGAAGCAGGAGACGCTGGATCTCATCGGACGCCGTCATACGGTGGAGCAGACCATAGAAAGCTTTCAGATGGCGCGCCGGTTAGGCTTTGACAATATCAACATGGATCTGATTGTAGGACTGCCGGGGGAGGAACTGTCTGATGTGGCAGAGACCCTGGAGGAGATCCGTAAGCTGTCACCGGATAACCTTACGGTGCACTCGCTGGCGTTAAAGCGGGCGGCGCGGCTGAATATGAATGCCGATGATTATAAGGATTATAAGATCATCAACACGGAGGAGCATGTGGCTCTGGCCGCCCGGGCGGCACATGAAATGGGCATGACGCCCTATTATCTCTACCGTCAGAAGAATATGGCGGGGAATCTGGAGAATGTAGGTTACGCCCGAGAGGGCAAGGCAGGCATTTATAATGTCCTTATTATGGAAGAAAAGCAGACAATCCTGGCACTGGGTGCGGGAGCGATCTCAAAATTCGTATATGACGACAACGGAGAGAGAAAAATCGTGCGGGTAGAAAATGTGAAGGATATCATGCATTATTTTCGCCGCATGAAGGAAATGATAGCAAGAAAAGCAAACAAGATGGAGGAAATCGCATGGCATTGAGCAAAAAGCCTGTCACAGGCATGAAAGATATTTTACCGGAGGAGATGCTGATCCGGGATTATGTGCAGGGGGTGATCAAGGACACCTACCGCAGCTTTGGCTTTACGCCCATTGAAACGCCCTGTATGGAAAATATTGCTAATCTGACCAGCAAACAGGGTGGTGAAAACGAAAAGCTGATCTTTAAGGTGTTAAAGCGAGGGGAGAAACTGGATCTGGAACACGCGCAAAGCGAGTCGGACGTGGTAGACTTTGGAATGCGCTATGATCTGACCGTACCGCTGGTGCGTTATTATTCCAATAATGCCAACAATCTGCCGTCGCCCTTCAAGGCGCTTCAGATGGGGAATGTATGGCGGGCGGACCGTCCCCAGAGAGGGCGTTACCGCCAGTTTATGCAGTGCGACATTGACATTTTAGGAGAGCCTTCCAATCTGGCGGAAATCGAATTGATCCTTGCTACTACAACGACATTGGGCAGGATTGGTTTTAAGAACTTTGAGATTCGTATCAACGACCGCCGGATTTTAAAAGCAATGGCGGCGTACAGCGGTTTTCCGGAGGAGAGTTTTGAGCTGGTATGCATCATCCTGGATAAAATGGACAAGATCGGCATAGATGGTGTTGCAGAGGAACTGCGGCAGGAGGGCTTTGCACCGGATGCCGTGGAGAAGTACCTTGCGCTCTTTCCGTTGGCACAGGCGGACGGGACCGATGCGGAGTCGAATGGCTGCACTGGTGTGGCAAAGCTGTGCGAGGCATTAGTGAATGCGGGAGTGCTGGAAGATGAGGTTAAGGCAAACCTCATGGAGATCATCGACAGTGTGGAGGCATCCAGGGCGGCAGAGTTTCGCATGGTATTTGATCCTACGCTGGTGCGTGGAATGGGATATTATACAGGTACGATCTTTGAGATTGCCATGCCGGAATTCGGCGGAAGCTGCGGAGGCGGCGGACGCTATGATAAGATGGTGGGCAGATTTACCGGAAATGATGTTCCGGCATGTGGATTTTCCATCGGTTTCGAGCGCATTATCCTGCTTTTGATGGAGAGCGGTTTTACTGTGCCCGCGCAGCCTGAAAAGACAGCGTATCTGATCGAGAAGGGATATCCTGCGGATAAGCTTCAGGAAGTCATCGCAAAAGCGCAGGCGCAGCGGGCAGAAGGAAAACAGGTGCTGGTTGTCCGCATGAATAAGAATAAGAAGTTCCAGAAAGAGAAGCTGACAGCAGAAGGGTATGAAGAGATTATTGAATTTTTCAAGTAACAGTTCAGCTATGAAATAACTATGAATTTACAGGAGGAAATAGGACAATGGGAGAATCCATGCAGGGATTGAAACGCAGTCATAGATGCACGGAGGTTACAAGCCAGATGGTGGGGCAGACAGTCACTGTCATGGGCTGGGTGCAGAAGAGAAGAAATCTGGGAAGCCTGATTTTTGTTGATTTGAGAGACCGCTCCGGTCTGCTTCAGATTGTATTTGACGAGGACAGCGTGGGAAAGGATGGCTTTGAGAAGGCAGGGAGCCTCCGCAGTGAATATGTGATCGCAGTGATTGGAACCGTGCAGAAACGCACTGCGGCGGTAAACGATAATCTGAAAACCGGAGATATTGAGATCATTGCCACAGATCTGAGAATTCTGTCTGAGGCACAGACTCCGCCTTTTCAGATTGAAGAAAACAGCCAGACTAAGGACGAGGTGCGCCTAAAATACCGTTATCTTGATCTGCGCCGTCCCGATATCCAGCGCAATCTCATGCTGCGCAGCCGGGTGGCGAATCTGATGCGCAATTTTATGGAGCAGGAGGGATTCTTAGAGATTGAGACCCCGGTGCTCTGTAAGTCCACGCCGGAGGGAGCCAGGGATTATCTGGTGCCCAGCCGTGTGCATCCCGGCAGTTTCTATGCGCTGCCTCAGTCGCCTCAGATATTCAAGCAGCTGTTGATGGCGTCTGGCTATGACCGCTATTTCCAGATTGCAAAATGTTTCCGGGACGAGGATCTGCGCGCAGACCGTCAGCCGGAATTTACCCAGGCGGATATGGAGTTGTCCTTTGTAGACATGGATGACGTGATAGATGTGAATGAACGTCTGCTGCAGTATGTGTTCCGTGAGGCAATCGGCGTGGAGATCACGCTGCCCCTGCCCAGGATGCCCTGGCAGGAGGCAATGGACCGGTTCGGTTCCGACAAACCGGACACGAGGTTTGGCATGGAGCTTAACGATGTATCCGAAGTGGTGAAGGGCTGCGGCTTTGGCGTATTTACGGGAGCGCTGGAGCAGGGCGGTTCCGTTCGTGGCATCAATGTGAAGGGACAGGGCGCTATGCCCCGCAAAAGAATAGATAAGCTGGTGGAATTTGCCAAGGGCTATGGCGCCAAAGGTCTTGCTTATCTTTCGGTCAATGAGGACGGCACCTACAAGTCCTCCTTTGCAAAATTCATGACGGAGGAGGAGTTAAAGCAGCTGGTAACCGCAATGGAGGGTGAGCCGGGAGATCTGCTGCTGTTTGCTGCCGACCGCAATAAAATCGTGTGGAATGTGTTAGGGGCGCTTCGCCTGGAGCTGGCGCAGGAGCTGGAACTGCTGGACGAAAATCAGTACAATTTCCTGTGGATTACGGAATTTCCGCTGCTGGAGTGGTCGGACGAGGAGAACCGCTTTATGGCGATGCACCATCCCTTTACTATGCCGGTGGAGGAAGACTGGGCAAATGTGGATACCGATCCAGGCTCTGTCCGCGCCAAGGCATATGATATTGTGTTAAACGGAACAGAGCTGGGAGGCGGCTCCGTCCGTATCCATCAGGATGATATTCAGGAGAAAATGTTTGAGGTGCTGGGCTTCACCCCGGAACAGGCCTATGAGCAGTTCGGTTTCCTGCTGGATGCCTTCAAATACGGTGTGCCGCCTCACGCAGGACTTGCCTACGGTCTGGATCGTATGGTGATGCATATGGTTCATGCGGATTCCATCCGCGATGTGATCGCATTCCCCAAAGTAAAGGATGCATCCTGCCTCATGAGCAATGCGCCGGATGTGGTAGATGTACGGCAGTTAGAGGAACTGGGGATTCAGGTGGAAGAGACGGAGAAGAATTAAACGTATAGATTGATAAAGGCAGATTGCTTTGCAATCTGCCTTTTGACTGTGTTTATGTGAAATCAGCGGTAGTCGCCCATATAGAACAGTGCGACGGTTCCAGGACCGGAATGGGCGCCGATGGTGGAACCGACGTAATTGATGAGGAAGCTGTCAATGCCGAACCGGGCCTTTACCTGATCGGCTACGAACTGCGCATCTTCCAGGCAGTCGCCGTGGCTGATAAATACAATATCATTCTGGTCACGGTAGCTGCCAATCTGTTTTTCCATGCTGTCAACCAGTGCAGTCAGGGACTTTTTGCGTCCCCGCACTTTTGACAGGGGGATCAGATGCCCTTCATTGTCTACATGGAGGATGGGTTTTAAGTTAATGACTGTTCCAATGAAGGCAGCAGTCTTGGAGACTCGTCCTCCCCGGTAGAGATGGAACAGGTCGTCCACCGTAAAATTGTGTACGAGATGGAGTTTGTTTGCCTCGATCCATTCTGCAGTTTCGTCCAGAGATTTGCCGTTTTCCATCATGGATACTGCTTTGTGAACTAAAAGCCCTTCGCCCAGAGACGCACACAGGGAATCAATGACGGTGATGCGGTGCGGGAAATTCTCTTCCGCCAGCTCTTCAGCTGCAATCCGGGCACTGTTGTAGCTTCCGCTCAGACCGCTGGAAAATGCAATATGAAGAATATCAGAATTATGTTCATTTGCCAGCTTTATAAAAAGCTCCTTGGCAGTCTCCGGGTTGACCTGGGAAGTCGTGGGAAGCTGACCGGCGCGCATCTTGGCGTAAAACTCTTTGACGTCCATGGGATTTTCCCTGTCGTAGGTGACGTCTTCCATCGTATAGGTCAGGGACATAATGCCGAGATTGTGTTTCGCAATATATTCTTCAGGCAGATCGGCAGTGGTATCTGTTGTAATGATAAATGAGTTCATGAAATCCTCCTCTTATAAGGTCAATGTTATCTACATTTCTAAAGTATATCATACTTATCCTTTATTTGTAAATTTTTTATAAAGTGAAAAATCTCTCTTTACTTTCGCAGAAAAAGGGGGTAATATAAAAAACATCTTTTTTATCTTTTTTCTTATTTGGAAGTTTCGGAACAGGAATTTCCTTTCTTGGAAGTGTCATTCCGGGAATATCAGAACAGACAGAGCCAGAATCCCAACAAGAGGTTTGTACAGTGCACAGGAGGATTTTGGAATGAAAGAAATTTTTGAGCAGTACGGCGGAGTGATCGTGACGGTCATAGCTATTGTGGCGTTGGTAGCATTGATTACGGCAATTATGGGAGGCGGAAGCAGCGGACCCGTCTATGAGGCATTTAAGGGATTGATCGACAATTTCGCCCAAAACGCAGGCGTAGCAGCGCCATAGGAGGATTGCAGTTGGAGAAAACAGACTTAGGAATTCCTATGGAACCGGACTATTTTGGTCCGCTGTGGCGCTATGTGCGCAACGACAAAATAACAGACATTGATTATAACGGCAGTCAGTTGTGGATCACGGATGTGGAGAATGAGCGGTATCTGGTCCGCAGCAGCGGGATTACGGATAAGTTTGTAGAGCAGTTTTCACATCGTATCGCTAACGAGGTAAGTAAGCCCTTTAATAAGAAATGCAATCTTCTGGAGGCAGAGACAGATACCTTGCGTATCAGCATCGTACATGAATCAGCGGCGGTGTCCGGCAGAAGTATCTGTATACGCAAGTCTATGCCGATGGTGCGTATGCAGGCACGGAAAATGGCAGAGGAGGAATATTGCAGCCTGCCGGTGTTGGAGCTTTTGGCAAATTGTGTGACGGCAAAGATGAATTTTGTGTTCTGCGGAGAGCCGGGCTCCGGCAAGACGGAGTGCGCCAAATTTTTCTCGCAGTTCATTCCGGCACAGGATCGTGTCATCACGATCGAGGATAATCTGGAATGGCATTACAGCAGGATCAATCCCGGAAAAGATTGCGTGGAGCTTCGGATCGGACCGGAATTTGATTACACCAAGGCAATCAAGACATGTCTGCGGCAGAATCCTTCCTGGATCATGCTCTCGGAAGCCCGATCTACCGAGGTGAAGTCCCTGTTAGAGTGCTGGTCTACCGGTATTCGCGGGTTTACAACGCTTCATACCGATGATGTGCGTAAAATACCCGATCGAATCCTGAATATGATGGAGAGCCGGATGGATGCGGACCGCATGGAAAATGATGTCTACAGCTATGTGGATGTGGGAATCCTGCTGCGTAAGAAGCTGCGCCCGGACGGAAGGATTTATCGCTATATGGATCAGGTGTGCTTTTTCCTTCGGGAAAATCAGCAGAACATGGTGCATATGCAGGTGATGGACGGCAATCTTCTGGTCAAAGATCTTCCGGCAAGCCTGGTGAAGCGCATGATCCGCAGCGGAATTTCGGAGCCTTATCAGTCTCAGGCGGTCAGGAAAATGATAGAAGGAGGTGATAACGTTGAAAGAACATGAGAGGATATGGAAATATGCTGCGGCTTTTGCGGCATTGGCAGTTGGAGCGTTTCTTTTCCGGCTGGGGATTGTGGGATGTCTGATCTGCACTGCGGTGTTTGCGGTAGTGGCGTTTCGCTGGAAATCTGTTATGGAAGAGGAACAGAGACAGAAAATACGGTTGCAGGAGGTACAGCTTTATCTGGAACAGCTTTTGTATTCTTTCCTGCAGCACCAGAAAATCCTGAGTGCGCTGGAGGATGTATGCCCGTTGTTTCCGGAAGGAAATATGAGGCGGTGCCTGGACCGGGCGATCGCTCATATCCGGCAGGATTATGACAGCAATGCGCAGGAGCAGCTGGCGCTTCTCGCCGAAGAGTACGACAATGAACGGCTGAAAAATATTCATGCGTATTTATTACAGGTGGAGCAGCACGGCGGTGCGTATGAATCCACCGTGGATTTCCTGCTGGAGGATCTGCGCCGGTGGTCTGAGCGTATCCGAGTGTATCAGGAAGACTGTAAGAGGTATATGCGCAATGTTCTGGTGGCAGTTTGTCTGTCCGTACTGGTCTGCGCCATCACCAACAGCCTTCTTCCGGGAGATCTGTCAATCGGCAGGACCGTGGCGTGTCAGGCATCAGGTACGGTTGTACTCTGTCTGGACATGCTGCTGTTGCTGCGGACTTCGAAACGCACCTGTCGTAACTGGCTGAAGGAAAAGGAATATGGATCTGGTGATTCACGAAAGCAGTATGTGTATTGCCGGGAGCACAGGAATCTTAAGAGTATGCTGTATCGGAGATCCCTTCGCAAGAAGATGATGCGGGCATTTCCGCAGTGGCTGATGGATATTTCTCTGCTGCTGCAGACAGAAAATGTTCAGGTGGCGCTGTATCGCACCAGGACGAATGCACCGGAAATATTGCGTCCGGCTATTGAGGAAATGATAGAAGAACTGCAGCAGAACCCAGAGAGCCTGGAGCCGTATCTGAATTTCCTGAAAGGTTATGATCTGCCGGATGTGACGGCTGCCATGCGTATGCTGTATGCGCTTTCCGATGGAGGCTATGGCAGCGGAGAGAAACAGCTCGCCCAGATACTGGCAAGGAATCAGGAACTGTTAGATAAGGCAGAGCGGGCCAGGAACGAGGATGCGCTTGCCGGGTTATACGGGCTGTTTCTGGCGCCGGCATTGACCGGAGCCGGAAAAATGATGGTGGATATGACGATGTTTTTGATTCTGTTCTTGGGACAGGTTCAGTGGTAAGGAGGGAATATGGGTCAGGTAATTAAGGCATATCTGGGTATTTTTCTGATGATGCTTCTGCTGGCAGCGGGCGCGGGTGTTATTGCGGCGGAGGTGGAAATCTGCCGGGCAAGAGATTTTAAGACAGATGTGGTGACGGAGCTGGAGAACAGTAATTTTCATCCGGACGTGATAGCGGCGTGCAGACAGCAGGCAGAGGATATGGGCTATGATCTTCAGATAGACACATATGCAGATGAGGATGGAATACGGCAGGCATCGGTGATACTGGTATACAGTTATCGGCTGGGACCGTTCCACACCGATACGGAGCATGTGCTGCGTGGGATTGCGAGGTGAGTCTGTGAAGCGGTTGATGGAGGATTATGGAATTGCAATATTATATGCTGCAGCAGGTATCGGTCTGCTGGGGGTTCTGTGCTATGCGCTGGGTCGTGTGATCGCAGGATAGGAAAGAAATGCGCAAAAGAAAGGAGAAGATCAATGGATACATTATTGGAAGAATACGGAGGCGCTGTGATCGCAGTGCTGGCAGTGGTTGTAATGGCAGGGTTTCTGCTGGGGCTTTTCTGTCAGGATGGAGTGCTGGGACAAGTGCTGACGTCTGTGGCGGGAAGTGTAAGTTAAGAAGGGGGAATTCATATAAAGGGAATTTTTCAGACATATGGGCAGACCCTCTTGTATGTGATATTGGCAGGGGTGCTGGTAACATTGGCGGTATTGGGCGCGAGGGGGATAAGCAGGATATCCGCAACCGGGACAGAACAGGAAGGGAATAAAATGCAGGATGCCATGGAGCGATATTATCAGGGAAATCCTCCCGTGATCACGTACACGGGAGGCACGTTGTGGATGGACGAGCAAGGTGATCTTGAGCATTATTTTTGCGCTGTGGATGAGGAGAATCGCGAGCTGCAGGTGTGCATAAAGGGGATCTGGGATGAACAGGGCCAGGAGGCAGAGTATCCGTTCGTCCGTTCAGGGCGTTATCGCATGGAAGTAGGGGCACAGGATGACAACGGGCGCAGTACCGTTGCGGCGTTTTGGGTGCCGGTCAATCAGGGGGGCATATGAAGCATATTGTATTTGGTTTGGTAACAGGAAGCATAGCGGTTATGTTTGTAGTGATGTTGTCCGTGTTTATGGACCGCAATGTTCGCAGGGAAGAGCTGGAGAACAGTCTGGCGGAGGCTATGGAGACAACGATGTTAGCGTGGCAGCAGGAGCGGCAGGACATGGATCATGGTGAATGGACGGCAGAAAAGCTGGAAAAGACGCTGGTGCAGTATCTCGTCGGACAGATTGCCTCTGATTCCGAACTTATCGTGGAGGTTCTGGCGGCAGACAGCGAAAAGGGACTTCTGTCGGCAAGAGCCGTGGAACGGTTCCGGTATCCTGTCGGACAGGAAGGGGAGGTGGAATGTACGCGGACTATATTGGCGGACAGCATAGAACCGGCACAACAGAATAGCGATAGACAGCATACCGTGCGTTTTTATCTGTCCAGAGAGGATATGGAGCAGGGTAGCACGGCATATAAGCAGATGGTAGTCATGCACGGGGACAGCTTGATCCAGCCGGGAGAGCCGAGAATGCTTCCGGAAAATACAGGAAGCTTTGTAGAGTGGCGGGATGCCGGAGATTATCTGGCAGACTTCTCGCAACGAGTAGAAGAAGATCTATGCTATTATGCTGTATTTGAGTAAGAAGGAGGTTTGTATGAATGGGAAAGTAAGGAGAGCGGCGGCGCTGTTCCTTATCTGTGCGCTTGTGCTGGGGATTTGCAGCAAAGCGCCGGTGAAGGTCTATGGTGCAGGGACAGAAACGTTGTATCACAGTAGGAATGGATATTTTGATCTGCTGGTCCGTGACGGGGACAGGAGCGGAAGGTATCGGATAGAAGTGCAGGTGGGTGAGCGAATACAGGATTCCCCATCGTATTCATTATATTACCGCATGACGTTGATGGAGGGTGAAGACCTTGGAATCACCATAGAGGAGAGGGGTTATGCCACCATGTACGACAATGCGGTGGGATATCCGCAGGAAGTGCGGCAGTATCATCTGCCCATACGGTTCCATCATAATAAGCGGGGCTATCATTTTGAGGCGGCAGATGTTTCCAACTGTTTTCAGACTTATTTTCAGGGAATGGGAGATGAGTATTGTGAGTTTATTGTGGATACCAACGGGTGCGGGATGACAAACTGGGGTGGAGACGGACTGTTTCACAACGACACCATACAGGTACGCTTTGCCCCCAACCAGTACACGATCCTGTACGACGGAAATGGTGCAGCTGGCGGGAATATGCCCGGACAAAGCGTATCTTATGATGAGTGGGCTTCGCTGGCAGGGAACCGTTACGAAAAAAGCTATTCTGTGACCTATGACGGAAGGGGCGGGAAGGTGGAGAAATCCTTTGATCAGGCTCAGTGCAGCTTCCTGGGATGGCAGGACCATAATGATTATACCTGTCAGGGGATGGATTATCACTGGTATACCATTGATGCACCGTATTATGCGAACCACTATCGTGATATCCTGCAGGCGTTTGGCTATGATAAGTCTTCCATTGTAGGACACTATGTGGAACACACGGTAAATGGCTGTGAGGACAGACAGGGAAGCGCGTCCTTTCATGTGGGGGAGTACATGCGTGTGGGAGGAGAAGATCTTCTTAGGGCATTCGGCACGGATACCGGAGCGTATGTGTCCCACTGGAACTCGCATGGATATGCGGAGAACCGGAAAGGGTGTCTGGAGGCGGACAACACCACATCCGATGCATATCCGGACGGTGCGGCGGTACGGAACTTGACGGATCACATAAACGGGATAGTGACGCTTACCGCCAAATGGAGCAGGGGTAAAGTTACGCTTCCGTCTGCGGAACGGGAAGATTATGAACTGCTGGGATGGAGCTGTAGTGTGAACGCTGCGTCACCGGATTATCTGCCGGGAGAAGCGGTATCGGTGGATGACGATACCACGTTTTATGCGGTGTGGCAGGAGGTAAAGCACGACTTTAATGTTGCCTATATCGGAAATGGACAGGAGCAGGGAACTGATTTCGTGGAATATGGCATTACACCGGAGTGCAGCTATCATATCAGCAAGGGTGATGTGGCCGGAAAGCCGCATTTTATCAAAAATGCAACGGTGAGCTTTGTCAGTGCAGTGACCGGAGAAGCTGTGGAGGAGAAGACCGGTCAGACGCTGACAGGATGGTCACTGTCAAAGGATGCAGCGCAGCAGGGGATATATCGGCTGGGAGAAGTACTGACGGGAAATGCATTGTACCGGCAGGCACAGCAGGCGGGAAATATTACGGACGGCCGTCCGGCTGAGGGTTTTGGCAGTTATCCCGCCGGCTCTGTCAGAGAAAAGGAAGAGAAGCCGGTGGATGCGCCTTTGGAATATGTCAATTTGTATGCGGTATGGGACTGTGGGGCGGTGATTGAGGCATATGATCTCTATTATACGCTGGAGGAAGCACAGACCGGAAGGATTACGGAAGAGGAGCTCCTGCGTCATGCAAAAGCTATGGATCAGGAAGTGGTCACGCCGGGAAACCCTCAAGGTCTGCTGCGTGCCGGAATTGATGAAGAAAATCACACACAGTTTGTTGTGTGCGATTACGACGCCGCAGAATTGCAGGCATTTGAGCATGGGGGAAGTATCACGGAGACTTATCTTGCGCAGGATGAGGCAGGAAATATTACACGAAAGCAGATTACGGTATATATTGTCGATACTGCACCGCAGGACACGGGAAAAGCCAATGGCCGTGATGCGCTGCGTTTCATCAGCCGCAAGCATCTGGATACACTGCCGGAGGATTCTATATGGGTTATAAATGAAGAGTACCGCAGCCTGTTGGATGCGGTACTGGATTAGCGTTCAATTGCCGGAAGCTTCAGATATACTTTTTCAATACGGTTCTTGTCCATTTTTTCCACACGGATTAGGATATCTTGGTCTGTGTGGATGCACTCCCCTTCTTCCGGGAGATGGTCCAGATGCTCCAACACATACCCTCCAATGGAATCATAATCTTCGGATTCCAGAGAAATATGGAGTTCGTCGCACACATCCTCCAGGTTCATGGAGCCCTGTATGATGTATTCGTGTTCGTTCAGTGCCAGAATGTCTTCTTCTTCATTCTCGTCATACTCATCATGTAGTTCACCTACAATCTCCTCCAACAGATCCTCGGTGGTGATAAGTCCTGCAGTGGTTCCGTATTCGTTCAATACAATGGCGAGATTGATGGAGGCGGACTGCATTTCCTTAAGCAGTTCGGCAGTATTTTTATGCTCATGTGTAAAGAACGGTTCCCGCATAATATTCCGTATGGAGAAATCAGAGTGATCTTCCGATAGAAGAAGATCTTTGATATTTAAAATGCCGATGACATTGTCGTTGGTGTCTTCATATACCGGAAGTCTCGTATGCCGTGTTTCACGGAAGATGTGAAGAAGCTCCGTATAGCCGGCTTCAACATTTACAAATGCCATATCAATACGGGGAATCATGATTTCCTTTGCTTCAGAGTCGGTAAAGTCGAATACGCTTTCGATCATTTCACGCTCTTCTGTCTCAATCACGCCGGATTCATGGCTGACCTGGACAATGGTGCGAAGCTCCTCCTCGGTCATTGCTGCCTCCGAAGCATTGGGATTTACCCGCAGTAAACGCAGAAAGGCTAAGGACAATGCATTGATGATAAAAATGACCGGAGTTAATATTTTCATCAGAAAATAGATGGGACCGGAATATGCCAGTGAAAGCTTCACGGAATAGATCGTTGCCAGGGTTTTGGGGGAAATCTCACCAAAAATCAGAATCAGCAGCGTCAGAATTCCGGTGGCGATTCCGGCTCCTATGTTCCCGAACAGACCAATCGCCAGCGTAGTGGCAATAGAAGAAGCAGACAGATTCACAATATTGTTGCCGATCAGAATAGCGCTTAGCATTTTGGACGAATGCTCAGTGATGGACAACACTCGTTTGGCACGAGCATTTCCTTCCTCTGCCAGCGTCCGTATACGGATATGGTTTACCGTGGTAAGAGCCGTTTCTGCGGAGGAGAAGAAGGCAGATAATAGTAATAGTATTACCAGAAAAATAATCTGGGTTATTTCTCCTGCACTCAATTTAATCCACCTGCAAATTAGTATAGTAATCGGTCAGTGCGCTCATATCCACCTCAGTATAGCTGATGGGGCGGCTTTCTTCGTATCTTAAGTAAATCGAATAGCCTGCCCATCCCACCAGACCTGCGGCAACGAGGATTGCAGCAGCGCAGCCGATATAGTGGTTGCGTTTCTCGCGGCGCATGTTTTTCTTGCGGTTTTTCTTTTCTTCTTTATAACGGTCAACTTTTGCCTGACTCATATGAAAATCTCCTTGCATGTAGAATATACTGATGCTATTATACACCATGTATTTGTAAATTTGTACTATTAATTTCAAAAATGAAAGAAAAGAAGGACTTATGCAATGAAAAAAGGGATCATATTTGATATGGACGGAACGCTGTGGGATTCCGCAGAAGGGGTTGCGGCGTCATGGAATCAGGTGCTGAAGGAGCATGGTTTGGACAGACGTCTTTTCACGGTGGAAGATATCCATGGGGTGATGGGCAAGACCCTGGATGTGATTGCTGATATTTTTTTTGCGGATATGGATCGTGCCATGCGTGGGACTATTATGGAGGAGTGCTGTGCCAGAGAGCAGGATTATCTGGCGCAGCATGGAGGGCGGCTGTATCCGAACGTACCGGAAACACTGCGCATGCTGCGGGAGAAATATCCGCTTTATATCGTAAGCAACTGCCAGCGGGGATACATTGAAGGGTTTTTACAGTACTACGGACTTGGTGATCTGATCGAGGATACGGAGTGCTTCGGAAATAATGGGAGGCAAAAAGGTGAGAACATTGCGTTAGTAGCAGAGCGGAACGGATTGACAGATGCCGTTTATGTGGGGGATATAGAGGGAGACTATGCGGCAAGCCGGGCGGCAGGCGTACGATTCATACATGCCGCATATGGATTTGGATTTATAGAGGAGCCGGTGGCTGCGGTGCAGGAATTCAGGCAGTTGGTACAGACAGTAGAGGAAATCTGGTGACAGATTTCCTTTTTTTATAAAACAGTGTTGACAAATAATATTATACGGTATATAGTATTGTTAAAGCAATAATACTGCAAGGTAAATAGGAAGAAAAAAGGAGTGATGGCATGGTATTTAACACAGGTGCAGCCCTGTTGGACGCGATTGTTCTGGCGGTCGTATCCAAAGAAGAGGATGGTACCTACGGATATAAGATCACGCAGGATGTACGAAGAGCCATCGATGTATCGGAATCAACCCTGTATCCGGTTCTGCGGAGACTTCAGAAGGATGGATGCCTGGAGGTCTATGATGTGGAATGCGGAGGGCGCAACCGCCGATATTATAAGATTACACCGCGGGGACTCGGACAGAGGGATCTGTATAAAGCGGAATGGGCAGAATATTCTTCGAAGATAACGGAATTATTTTCGGGAGAGGAGATCGTATGAATAAGCAGGAGTTTATGGCACGGCTGGAATCGCTGCTGGACGGTATTCCAGAGGAGGAGAAAAGAGAGGCGCTGGCATTTTACACCAGTTATTTTGAAGATGCCGGCATAGAAAATGAAGAGAGCATATTAAAGGAACTGGAATCACCGGAGCAGGTGGCGGAAACCATCCGCGCCAATCTGGGAGAGCCCCCAAAGGAGGAACAAACCAGCGCAGCAGAAGGTGTAGGAACCGCCGATGGAGCACATCATTTCACTGCGGATTGGGAAAATCCTGGGAATGATATGGGCAGTGGGGCAGGAAATGCAGCGTACTATGGTGGTAATGGCCAAACAGGAAATCCAGGCGTTTCGGACAGAGGTGTGGATTCCAGCCGGATGATACTGATCGTCCTACTGGTGGTGCTCACCTCTCCCATCTGGATCGGTGTACTGGGAGGAGTTTTCGGTGTGGTCTGCGGAATATTTTTCGGTACGCTGGGCGTAATGCTGGGATGTCTGATTAGCGGTCCCGCGTTATTTGGAATCGGTATTTCGCTGTGCACAGGAGGGCTTTTTGCGGCCGGGATCGTGACGGTAGGAGTCGGGTTGCTGCTTCTTGCGATGGGACTTTTAACGCTGCTTCTGTTTGTTTTGATCTGCAGCAGATTCATTCCCTGGCTGGCAAGAGGGATCGTCTCATTGGCACAGCGGCTGCTGTATGGTAGAAAGGAGGTACAGATAAGATGAAGAAGTTTACAACCGTTATTTTGATCCTGTCGCTGGTCTGCCTCGTATCGGGAATGATATTGTGCGGCGTCGGGATTGCTTCCGGAGCAAATGCTGCCGAGCTTGCCGGGCTGATTAAGGAAGGGCGTTACAGTTTCGGATGGAATTCATATGACGACGATGAGGATGACACAGATATCAAGAATACAGAGCAGACATTTCAAAATGCCGATATACGTAGCCTGGAAGTGGATATTGATGCAGGTTCGCTGGATATTCTCGAAAGCTGGGATAATGATATTCATGTAAATGTGAAGGCGCGTAATGTTACAGTGAGGGTGACCGATAATGGGGGAACTCTGGAAATTAAGGGCGACAGCACGAAGCGCTGGTGGTTTGCCCGCCGGCTGAAGTGTGAGATTAAGTTGTACCTGCCGGAAAATAAGGAGTGGACAGAGGTAGATTTTGAGTTGGGGGCAGGCTCCCTCACATCTGACTTGTCGCAGCTTAACGTCTGTGATTTAGATATAACGGTAGGCGCTGGCGAGGCAGTTATTTCCCATGACATTTATGTGCAGCAAAAGGCGTCCCTGGAGGTAGATGCAGGGCAGATTACAATGGGAAATATCGTTGCGGAGAAAGTGAGTGTCAACGTGGGCGTTGGAGAGATCGGACTTACTGCAGACGTTGGAGAGAAGCTGAATGCGGACTGCGGAGTGGGTGAGTTGAATCTGAAGCTTACAGGAAGCATGACAGATTATAATTATAAGGTGGATTGCGGTCTGGGAGAGGTCAGGATTGGAACGGAGACTATGACATCCCTGGGAAATGACAGACATATCAACCACCATGCCGCAAAGGATGTTGAGATTGACTGTGGAGTAGGGAGCGTGTCCGTCTCATTTGAAGAGTAAGGAGAAAACATATGAATCAGGAACCGAAGCGTTTGTATAAATCAAGAACGAACCGTGTATTTTGCGGAGTATGCGGAGGACTGGGGGAATACCTGAATGTAGACCCCACAATCCTCCGGCTGCTTCTGGTATTGCTGGCGTGCACCACGACAGGCATCATAGCCTATATCGTGGCGGCTGTCATTATGCCGGAGCCCTATTAGGCGCAATTATTTACGGTATACGGAGCGTGCCGGCTCGCTTTCTGGATTCAGCCGGAGCAATACGGGCATCAGCAGTGCGCTGATTGCAATTCCCACGGTACCTTGTACAATATTAAACGGGATACCGGCGGCGGATGCAGCAGCGCCTGCGGCAAGTGCAGCGGCGGAAAAGGAACCGTCTGCAGCGGCGGCAAGACCTGTTTCAAACAGGAAATAGCCCAGTACCATAATGGCTTCGCCCACTATACCGCCGGTAATAATCCCGATGTAGGGCGCCGCAGCTTGGTGCAGATTGTTGCGGAATCCATGGAATATCAGTCCTGCGATCATAGCAGTCAGAGCCTTGATCAGCAGTGTTGCAATTGCCCAACTGGCATATCCCGAGAAAATATCCGCAAACATAGAGCCAATACCCGCGGCAAGAGCACCAGCCCATGGTCCCAGCAGTACGCCGCACATCAGCACAAATCCGTCTCCTAAATGGATGTATCCCATGGTGGGAGTGGGGAATTTAATGATCATAGTAGCGATGCAGGTAAGCGCAGCCATCAGTGCGGCGATTACCATTTTTTTTGTGTTTTGCATGATGTTCCTCCATAAAATAGACTTTGTGTAACTGTTCAGAACGATTACGATTTCGCTTATCATATCTCATAACTGGAATGATAAAAATAGCCAGAACTATAAAAAACGACCATGCCAGATTGGCGGGTTGCCATGGAACGTGATTCTTGCTACAATAAGGAACAGTTACAAATGTACATAGCAGCGTGAACGCAGAAGATATATGAGGAGATCAGGATGAAGAGAAACGAGAGAATGATTTTGTATGCAGTTGTGTTGATCTGCCTTGCCATATTGGGAACCAGTATCTTTTATGTGGTAAGGAGAGATGCGAAGGAATCGCAGCAGGCACCGACGGAGATATCCAAGAACCAGGATAGGGATACAGACAGAGATGCAGATAGAGATGAGATACCAGCGACAGATGGCAGTATGCCGGAGGAAGCCCTGGCAGATGGTCAGATGACGGAGACAACGCTTCTGTTCACCGGGGATGTTCTGTTTGCCAATTCCTTTGCTAACTGCTATAACCGGGGAGGCATTGAAGCGGTAGTGTCTCAGGATATGCTGAATGCTATGACACAGGCAGATATTACGATGGTAAATGAGGAATTTCCTTTCAGCAGCCGTGGCACGAAGATGGAGGATAAGCAGTATACCTTCCGGGCAGATCCATCCTATGTCAAGGCCCTGACAGAGATGGGGGTGGATATTGTGTCCCTGGCAAACAACCATATTCTGGACTATGGAAAGGAGGCCCTGTCCGACACATTTGCAACGTTGGATGCAGAAGGAATCTTATATGCCGGAGCGGGAGATTCTTTAGAGCGCGCAAAAGAGGTACAGTTAATTGAGAAGAACGGTAAAACCTTCGGCTTTCTGGCGGCGTCGCGGGTCATTCCTGTGGTGGACTGGAATATAGAGAACGGAGCGCCGGGAGTGCTGGCAACCTATGATGAGACGCGGCTGGTGGAAGCAATTGAGGAGGCACGGGATCAATGCGATGTGCTGGTTGTGTTCGTTCACTGGGGCGTAGAGCATCAGAGCATGCCGGAGGCATATCAGCGTTCTCTGGCACAAAGCTATGTAGATGCCGGAGCGGATTTGGTGATCGGAGCCCATACACACTGCCTGCAGGGAATCGAGTTTATCAATGGTAAGCCGGTGTTCTACAGCCTGGGAAATTTTATTTTTGGAACAGATATCAGTCAGACCATGGCAGTGCAGGTGACGGTAGAGGAGGACAATACGCTGACCTGCCGGCTGGTGGGGGCGACGGCGTCCGGCGGCCAGACAAAAGTGATGAGCGACGTACAGCAGAGGCAGTTAAACAGCTATGTTCAGGGAATTTCGTCAGGCGTGACGGTAGAGGCGGATGGAACGGTGAGGGAGCAGTAGGAATCTCATGGTATTACTGTCTTGACATTCGCACTGGAACATGGTAAAGTGATAAAAATCAATAATGTAAACCGATGAAGCGGAGATAACGGCAATGATGCCTTTACAGAGAGTCCGGGAGGCTGAGAACCGGGTGAGAAACAAATTGTCAAATGGACCGCGGAGGGTGCAGTCAAATGCGCTTGGCGCAAAGTATTCTGCAACGTGTTGGCATACGTTAGTTGCCGGGAATATGTTGGTATTCTGCTAAGTGCACGGGCATTCCCGTGAATTCAAGGTGGCACCGCGGATCAAACGCAACGCTGAATTTCATGCGTATCATTCGTCCTTGACAGATCATAGATCTGTCAGGGGCTTTTTTTGTCATATGGGAAACTCCTTTGGATTTTTGGGGATTCAAATATAATTGAGAGGGAATAGAGATGAATTTTTCACCAAACTTAAATGAAGTAAAGAAAATAGCAGCCACAGGCGAATACAAAGTGCTGCCGGTGAGCTGTGAGATCCTGGCGGACATCTGTACGCCGATCGAAGCCATGAAGAAGCTGAAGAACGTATCGACGCATTGTTATATGCTGGAATCGGTTGCAGAAAAAGAAAAATGGGGCCGCTACACCTTCCTGGGTTATGATCCGAAGCTTGAGATCACCTGCATGGACGGAAAGATGAAGGCGGGCAGCGTCAGCTTTGAAACGGATGATCCGTCGTCCTTTCTTCGCCAGATCCTTGAGGATTACAAAAGCCCTCGCTTTGACTATCTCCCTTCTTTTACAGGTGGGCTGGTGGGATACTTTTCCTATGATTACCAGGGGTATAGTGAACCGGCAGTCAGAACCAGGGTACAGGATACCGAAGCATTCAAGGACGTTGATCTGATGCTGTTTGATAAGGTCATTGCCTTCGATAATTTCCGGCAGAAGATCATCCTCATGGTCAATATGCCGCTGCAGGATGTAGAGGTAGGGTACAATAAGGCGGTCTTGGAATTAAAGCAATTGTGCGAACTGCTTCGATCCGGCAAGCCCAAGGAAGAGCCTGGCGGACGGCTTCTGGGAGAAGTTACACCGCTGTTTGACAAAGAGCAGTACTGCGTTATGGTTGAGAAGGCAAAGCATCATATCCGTGAGGGAGATATTTTCCAGATCGTACTCTCCAACCGGTTGAGCGCTTCTTTTGAGGGAAGCTTACTGAATACTTACCGGGTTCTTCGAACCATCAATCCGTCCCCGTATATGTTCTATTTTTCGGGAACAGATGTGGAGGTGGCAGGCGCATCACCGGAGACGCTGGTGAAGCTGGAAGACGGCGTACTCCACACCTTTCCCCTTGCAGGAACCAGACCCCGGGGAAAAACGGAAGAAGAGGACCAGAGGCTGGAGCAGGAACTTCTGGCGGACAAAAAGGAGCTGGCCGAGCATAATATGCTGGTGGATCTGGGGCGGAATGATCTAGGCAAGATCAGTTCGTTCGGCACGGTGCAGGTGGAAAAGCTGCATTCCATCGAACGGTACTCTCATGTGATGCATATCGGCTCTACGGTCAGAGGCGAGATCCGTGAGGATTGTGACGCACTGGACGCCATCGAAGCGGTACTGCCTGCCGGGACATTGTCCGGTGCACCGAAGATCCGTGCATGTCAGCTCATCGGAGAACTGGAAGACAACAAGAGGGGAATTTACGGCGGTGCAATCGGATATATTGATTTCACTGGAAATATGGATACCTGTATTGCAATCCGTATTGCATACAAGAAAAACGGCAAGGTGTTTGTCAGAAGCGGAGCCGGCATTGTGGCGGATTCTGTCCCCGAAAAGGAATACGAAGAATGTATCAACAAGGCAAAGGCAGTTGTCAATGCCCTGAAACTGGCAGAGGAGGCGGACATATGATTTTACTGATAGACAATTACGACAGTTTTTCCTATAACCTGTATCAGTTCATCGGGGAGATCGATCCCGATATCAGGATCATCCGCAACGATGAGATGACCGTGCAGGAAATAGAAGACTTAAGGCCGGACCGCATCATTCTCTCTCCCGGACCCGGCAGACCGGAGGATGCAGGCATCATCATGGAGGCGGCAAAGACTCTGGGCAGGACGATTCCCATCCTGGGCGTCTGCCTTGGGCATCAGGCGATCTGTGCGGCATTCGGCGCAGTTGTAACCTACGCGAAGGAACTGATGCACGGCAAACAGTCCCAGGTCAGATTCCAGACGGACTGCCCGCTGTTTCGGGATTGTCCTCCCATTGCCCCGGTTGCCCGTTATCATTCGCTGGCGGCAGATCCAGATACCATCCCGGAGGAATTGGAAATTACGGCAGTCACTACAGACGGTGAAGTAATGGCGGTCCGTCACAGGGAGTATCCCATTTTCGGGGTGCAGTTCCACCCGGAATCCATTATGACGCCTGACGGCAAAACCATGCTAAGAAATTTTATAAAGGAGATATAAAAATGATCAAAGAAGCAATCGTAAAAATTGTAAATAAGCAGGATCTTACCTACGATGAGGCATACACCGTGATGAACGAGATTATGAGCGGGGAGACGACGCCGACACAGAACGCGGCATTTCTGGCAGCCCTGTCCACCAAAAGCGCGAGAGCAGAGACTACAGACGAGATTGCCGGGTGCGCCGCTGCCATGAGAGATCATGCCACCAGAGTGGAAACGGATATGGAGCTATTTGAGATCGTGGGAACCGGCGGGGACAATGCCCACAGCTTTAACATTTCCACCACCTCTGCCCTTGTGTGTGCAGCGGGAGGGATGAAGGTGGCGAAGCATGGCAACCGTGCAGCTTCCTCCCAGTGCGGGACGGCAGACTGCCTTGAGGCGCTTGGTGTTAATATTGAACAGAGCCCGAAGCGTTGTGTGGAGCTGCTGGAGGAAACCGGAATGTGTTTCTTCTTTGCGCAGAAATACCATTCTTCTATGAAGTATGTGGGGGCAATCCGCAAAGAACTGGGTTTTCGCACCGTGTTCAATATCTTAGGACCGCTGACCAATCCCGGCAGTCCCGCCATGCAGCTTTTGGGGGTATATGACGGCTATCTGGTAGAGCCGCTGGCACAGGTTCTGATCAGTCTTGGCGTAAAGCGGGGCATGGTAGTGTATGGGCAGGATAAGCTGGATGAGATTTCCATGAGCGCACCGACCACGGTCTGTGAGATCAGGGACGGGTGGTATAAATCCTATGTCATTACCCCTGAAACCTTTGGGCTCGAGCGTTGTACCAGGGAGGATCTGGCAGGGGGAACACCGGAAGAAAATGCGAAGATCACCCGTGATATTTTAAGCGGGGAGAAAGGACATAAGCGCGATGCGGTCCTGATGAATGCAGGCGCATCTCTCTATATCGGAGGGAAGGCAGAGAGCATGGCAGAAGGCATCCGCCTTGCCGCAGAGCTGATTGACTCGGGAAAGGCGCTTCAAACGCTGGAAAGTCTGATTGAGGTCAGCAACCGTCCGGAGGTGGAAGCATGACGATACTGGATCAGCTTGCGGACTATGCAAAGGATCGTGTGGAGCAGGCGAGGCGGGAAATACCCCTGGAAACACTTAAGAGGCAGGCACTGTCCCTTCCTAAGGGGGACTTTGCCTTTGAGCGTGCGCTGGGGAAGCCGGAGCTTGCCTTTATCTGTGAGTGCAAGAAAGCTTCTCCATCCAAAGGGCTGATTGCTCCGGACTTTCCGTATTGTGAGATTGCAAAGGAATACGAAGCGGCGGGAGCCGATTGTATTTCCGTTCTAACGGAGCCGAAATGGTTTCTGGGCAGCGATGCCTATCTTAAGGAGATTGCGGCAGCGGTGTCTATTCCATGCCTGCGGAAGGATTTTACGGTGGATGAATACATGATATATGAGGCAAAGCTTCTGGGGGCTTCCGCGGTGCTTTTGATCTGTTCCATATTAAGTCTGGAACAGATCCGGGAATATCTTGGGCTCTGTGATGAACTGGGGCTGTCGGCATTGGTGGAGGTTCATGACGAGAAGGAAACCCAGACGGCGGTGGATGCGAAAGCCCGTATCATCGGTGTAAATAACCGCAACCTGAAGGATTTTTCTGTAGACACCGGCAACAGCCGCAGGCTCAGGGAGCAGATACCGGAGGGAGTCCTGTTTGTCTCCGAAAGCGGCGTCAGCAGCCCGGAGGATGTTAAGAAGCTGCGGGAGATAGGAGCAGACGCTGTGCTGATCGGAGAAACACTGATGCGGGCGGCGGACAAAAGGGCGAAGCTTGCCGCATTGCGGGGTGGAATATGACAGAGATTAAGCTGTGCGGACTGACCAGACCCTGTGATATAGAAGCTGCCAACGAACTGATGCCGGAGTATATCGGCTTTGTGTTTGCGGCAAAGAGCAGGCGGTATGTGGATGCAGACCGGGCAGAGGAGCTTAAGGCGGGACTGCATCCCAGCATCCGGGCGGTGGGAGTATTTGTCAACGAAGCGCCGGAAACGGTGGCCCATTATTTAAACAGAGGCATCATTGACATGGCGCAGCTACATGGAGACGAGCCGGAAACGTATATCAGACAGCTCAGGGAACTGACCGGTAAGCCGCTGATCCGGGCATTCGGCATTCAGACAGAGCAGGAGATAGAAGCAGCGAATCTATGCAGTGCCGATTATGTCCTCCTGGACGCAGCAGGCGGCGGAAGCGGTAAGGTGTTTGACTGGCGCCTGCTGGAGCGGATGAAGCGTCCGTATTTTCTGGCAGGTGGGCTAGGAATCGATAACGTAAGCCGAGCGGTACAAATGTTACATCCCTTTGCGGTTGATGTCAGCTCTGGCATCGAGACGGACGGATATAAGGATAAGAATAAGATGGCGGAATTTGTTTCCGCTGTAAGAAAGGAAGATGGACTATGACAGAATCAAACGGACGCTTTGGCATCCACGGCGGGCAGTATGTTCCAGAAACGCTGATGAACGCCGTGCATGAGCTGGAAGAAGCGTATGTTCATTACAAAGATGATCCCGGGTTTAGCCGGGAACTGACGGAACTTCTCAATGAATATGCGGGAAGACCCTCAAGGCTGTATTATGCCGAGAAAATGACCCGGGACTTAGGCGGTGCGAAGATCTACCTGAAGCGGGAGGATCTGAATCACACTGGGGCGCATAAGATCAACAATGTGCTGGGGCAGGCGCTGCTTGCAAAGAAGATGGGCAAGACTCGTCTGATTGCGGAAACCGGCGCCGGTCAGCACGGGGTTGCCACGGCGACTGCCGCTGCTCTTATGGGGATGGAATGCGTCATTTTCATGGGAGAGGAGGACACCGTCCGTCAGGCTCTCAATGTGTACCGTATGCGCCTTCTGGGGGCGGAAGTGGTTCCGGTGAAGACGGGGACGGCAACACTCAAAGACGCTGTTTCCGAAGCTATGCGTGAATGGACGTCCCGTATTGATGACACCCACTACTGCCTGGGATCTGTCATGGGACCGCATCCTTTCCCCACCATTGTGCGGGATTTTCAGGCAGTTATTTCAAAAGAGATCAGGGAGCAGATCCTGGCAAAAGAGGGGCGGCTTCCCGATGCGGTTATTGCCTGTGTCGGCGGCGGTTCCAATGCCATCGGCAGCTTCTATCACTTTATCGGAGATCAGGATGTACGGCTCATCGGCTGCGAGGCGGCAGGCAGGGGGATTGACACTTATGAGACTGCCGCTACCGTAAATGTGGGCAGTGTCGGCATTTTCCACGGAATGAAGTCTTACTTCTGTCAGGATGAGTACGGTCAGATCGCACCTGTTTACTCCATTTCCGCAGGGCTGGACTATCCCGGTGTGGGTCCCGAGCACGCGCATTTACATGACATTGGAAGAGCCGAATATGTGCCGGTCACCGATGAGGAGGCGGTAAATGCCTTTGAGTATCTGGCGAAAACGGAAGGGATCATCCCTGCCATCGAATCCGCACATGCCGTTGCGTATGCCATGAAAGCCGCACCGGCTATGGGGAAGGATAAGATCATTGTGATCACGGTATCAGGAAGAGGCGACAAGGATTGTGCTGCCATTGCACGTTACAGAGGGGAGGATATCCATGAGTAAGATAGCATCAGCATTTGAGAATGGAAAGGCATTCATAGCCTTTATTACCTGCGGGGATCCCGACCTGGAAACTACCGCTGCTGTTGTACGTGCCGCGGTAGACAACGGCGCAGACCTGATCGAACTGGGCATTCCGTTTTCGGATCCTACCGCGGAAGGTCCGGTGATCCAGGGAGCCAATCTGCGCGCGCTGCAGGGCGGCGTTACCACAGACAGGATATTGGCATTTGTTCGGGAATTACGGCAGGATGTCAAGATACCCATGGTATTTATGACTTATGCCAACGTCGTATTTTCCTATGGTACAGAACGCTTTATGGCAGCGTGTCAGGAAGTTGGGATTGACGGGATCATACTGCCGGACCTTCCTTTCGAGGAAAAGGATGAGTTCCAGCCGGTCTGCCGCAAATACGGGGTGGATCTGATCTCTCTCATTGCACCCACCTCAGAAAACCGTATTGCTATGATCGCAAAGGAGGCAGAAGGATTCTTATATATCGTATCCTCACTGGGGGTTACCGGGACCAGGAGTGAGATCAAGACCGATCTTGCCTCCATTGTCCAGGTGGTCAGACAGAATACGGACATTCCCTGCGCCATTGGGTTTGGCATCTCTACCCCTGCGCAGGCGGCGCAGATGGCAGCCATCTCAGACGGCGCCATTGTAGGTTCTGCTATCATCCGCCTGATAGAAGAGCACGGCAGGGATGCGGCGCAGTATGTGGGCGAATACGTTAAGTCCATGAAAGAGGCGTTACAGTAACATAGCAGTCGTTCCGGGCAGTTATATATTTTTTTCACACGTATGTACCATTTTTCGATAATATTTGCAGACAGAATTGGTTATATTTGGAGAATGTCAGCAACTAATGAATCGATGAGGAGGTATATTGTATGAAAAAATTATTACGGCTTGGGGTGCTGGTGTTTTCTGTGTTTTTCTTTTCGGTGCCGACAGCAGCAGAAGCGGAACTTAAGGAAAATGTGGAGAGCTTTATTCCGGCGGAGTATCAGCAGTATTGCGTGGAGATCGGTGAACGGTATCAGATATGTCCGGAACTGCTCATAGCGATGATAGAGCAGGAATCGGCGGGGAAACCGTATGTCAGCAATGGGGCATGTCTTGGTCTGATGCAGGTCAATGAGTATTATCATGCAGACAGGATGGCAAAGCTGGGGGTCAGCAGCTTATATGACCCATACGGCAATATCCTGGTGGGTGCAGACTATGTGCATGAACTATTCTTAGAGTATAAGGACACCGGAACGGTGCTGATGGTGTATAACGGCAAGCGCAATGCAGTATCCCTGGGAGCGGCGGGGGATTATACGGATTATGCAACGGTTATCATGAAGCGGGCGGCGGCCATGGAGACGCTTCACCAATGAGCAGCGGGAATAATCCAAAACGGGAGAATCTTTTGAATCTGGCGCTGGATGCAACGCCCAGAGAGCGTGAGCAGTCCATGAATCTTGACGTTGGGTTTGAAGCCGAGACGGCAAGCTGGGAGGTGATCGTGCGCTATGCCGGGGATCTTGCGGGATTCGCGCAGGATTTCCCCCAGGTGCAGGTCACACGGCTCAGCAACAATTATGCGATCCTGGTGGTGCCGGAGGCGCAGCTGGATGCCGTGACAGAACGGGAGGAAATCGAGTATATGGAGAAGCCCAAGCGGCTGTTTTTTGCGGTGCAGCAGGGAATCCGTTCCTCTTGTATCCTGCCGTTATACCAGGCGCAGTGGAATTTGAGCGGTGCGTCGGTGCTTACAGCTTTTCTGGACAGCGGTATCGATTATATGCATCCCGATTTCCGCAATGAGGATGGCAGCACCCGCATCGCGGCACTGTGGGATCAGACGATTCCGGGAAATCCCCCGGAAGGTTTTTTGCAGGGGACAGAATACAGCCGTGAGATCATCAACGAAGCGCTGGCACAGGGAAATTCGGCGGATGCGTATAGGATCTGTCCTTCCAGAGATCTGTCGGGGCACGGCACGCATGTGGCAGGGATCGCCGCCGGAAACGGAAGGGCTTCCCAGGGCAGAAACCGCGGGGTGGCATTTGGGAGTGAGCTGCTGGTGGTGAAGCTGGGCACGCCCCGCACCAATTCTTTTCCCAGGACAACGGAGCTGATGCAGGGGTTGGATTATGTGCTGCGCAAGGCTGAATCTATGCGTATGCCGGTGGCAATCAATATCAGCTTTGGCAATAATTACGGCTCCCATGACGGAACATCGCTGCTGGAGACATACCTGTCCGAGGTGGCAAATAACTGGAAATCCTCAATCGTGATCGGAACGGGAAATGAGGGCGCTGCCAGGATACATACCTCCGGCGTGCTGCAGCAGGACCGGGAGGATACGGTGGAAATTTCTGTTGGGGATTATGAGAGCAGTCTGAATCTGCAGATATGGAAATCCTATGCAGATGATATTTCCATCCGCCTCCGCCACCCGAATGGGCGGAGCATCGGAACGATACAGCAGCTGCAGGGAACCCAGCGTTTTACAGTGGGGGATACCGAGATGTTGATTTTCTACGGGGAGCCCATTCCTTACAGTCCCTATCAGGAAATATATCTTGAGTTCCTTCCAAGGCGGGATTATATCGACAGTGGGATCTGGAGTGTGAATCTGATCCCAGAGCGAATCGTGACAGGCAGATATGACATGTGGCTTCCCTCCGGCGGTGTGCTGAATTCTTCTACCGGATTCTTGTATCCCACGGAGGACACGACTATGACGATTCCCTCCACGGCGGCAAAAGCCATTTCTGTGGGGGCGTATGATGCCTACTACGATCAGCCTGCTCCATTTTCCGGTCGGGGTTATACCCGGGTCACAAACCAGGTAAAGCCCGACATTGCGGCTCCCGGCGTGGATATTGAATCCTGCGCGCCCGGCGGCGGTTATGCCGTCCGCAGCGGCACATCCATGGCGACGCCTTTTGTGACCGGCAGCGCGGCGCTCTTGATGGAGTGGGGGATCGTGCGGGGCAATGATCCTTATCTCTACGGTGAGAAGATGAAGGCGTATCTGATCCGGGGAGCAAGACAGCTTCCGGCGCTGCCGGAGTACCCCAATCCCCAGCTGGGCTGGGGAGCCCTGTGTCTGCGGGACAGTCTGCCGGAGTGAAGATGAGGGGACGGAACAGGCGTAGGGATATTATGCGAGCCCATAAAACGGTAGATTGGGTGTATTTGATGGTCGATTCACGCTGAGACCACTGACGGAAAAGCGTATTATGGTATACTGCTCTGGACGACAGTGGCGCGCTATGGATGAAAAGAGGAGTATTAAGGAAATGCATTACCCGCCTTCTGGCGGGTAATTTTTATGATGAGCAGGGAGAACAGAAATGAATCAGAAGACAAATGTGAAAGGAAGTATCAGGTTTCGTATTGCAGGTTTAGTGACGATCGGTATCGTTATGATTATCTTTGTGACAGCATTTATCAATGGTGTCTCGATGAAAAATGTAATGGTCGATAACGAGAGTGTTATTCTTTCTGATGAAGCAGTTTCTAATGCGAAAATCATTAACCAATGGCTGGAACGGCAGGGAGATATCGTGCATACCCTGAGAAATTCCCTTGCTTTTATGAATGAGAAGAACGAGAAAAAAATCATGGATTATCTCGAGGAAAATCTTGCCCGCAATGAAGATGCGCTGATGTATTACTGCTGCTTTGGATATAACGGCGGTGTGCTTCCTGCAAATCATTCAGAGCTGGATCTGGATCCTACTACCAGAAATTGGTGGAAGGAAGCAATTGAGAAAAATACGCTTATCTATACAGCACCCTACAAAGATTTTGCTTCCGGAACAATGATCGTGAGTATCGCGGAGCCCATGATGATCGAGGGCGAGCAGGCGGTCATGCTGGCAGACATCAGTATTGACAGGCTTGTAGACATGACGCAGCAGATCAGCGAGATGACAGGACTTGAAACCTTTTTGCTGGCAAATGACGGCAGTGTCATTACCCACGGGAATGAAGATTTTCTTCCAAAAGAGGAGGGTAACACCATCCTGCAGGAAGTATTGGACATAAATCTGGAATCAGACGAAACGGATGTTTTCCGGGATTATGACGGGAAAAGCAAATATATCGCCATAGGTACGGCGGAGACAACCGGATGGAAACTCGGCGTTTTTCAGGATACCGCAGTGATCAATCATGCCCTTGTGAATAATCTGATCGTACCGGTTGTATTTGGAATCTGCCTTATGCTGGTTACAGTGATCATTGTAAATGTTGTGATCAGTAAATTACTGCAGCCAATGAATGCGATGAAGCAGTTTGTCAAGGAAAAGGTGGTCGGTCTCGAAAATATTATTCCGCATAAAAATGAAGTGCAGGAGATTTCATATCTGATCAAAGAGCTGGAGCAGCGTTTTATTGCCACGATCCGTCAGACGAAGAATGATTCCAGTGATATTCAGGCTAAAATGACTTCTGCCAATCAGAAAGTTTCCAGTATAGGCGGAAATATTATGGAAATCAGCGCCTCCATGCAGAGTACGGGTGCCAGTATTGATATGCAGACAGAGAATATACAGAATATTGATACTACTTGCGACGAAATCGAGGCATCGATTGCCCGTCTTGCCTCGGATGCACAGGCGATGGCGGAAAGAGCCGGTGAAATCGTAGAGCGCGTAGAGGAGATCGTGCCGCAGATTCTGGCGGATAAACAAAATGCCGTTGTCGTGACAAAAGAGAGCCGTTCCCGTCTTCTTGTGGCAATTAAGAACGCAGATGTTATCCATCAGATTAAGGATGTAGCAGATGCGATCCAGGATATAGCAGGCCAGACAAATCTGCTGGCCCTGAACGCATCTATTGAAGCTGCCAGGGCGGGAGAAGCAGGTAAGGGCTTTGCCGTAGTTGCGGAAGAAATTAAAAATTTAAGTGATATAACCAGCAGAGAAATAGAAAAAGTCAATGCATTGACGAAGGAAGTCCTGAATAATGTAAAGGTTCTTGCGGATGAGGGTGAGGCAATCCTATCCTTCCTGGACGGAACAGTCATGAAGGATTATGAACACCTTGAAATGCTGGCAGATAACTATCGGACGGATTCCGATTATTATGCGGGGACAAGCAATGGCTTCAAAGAAAACGCCGATGCTCTGAGCGAATCTGTCCGGCAGATTAATGTGAATATCGGTCTGGTACATTCCGCGCAGGATGAGCTAAATAAAGCGATCCAGTCGGTCAACGATAATCTGCAGCAAATGACAGTTGACAGTACGAAGGTATCAGAGGAGACGGGGGATGTGCTACAATGCATTGAAACCCTGCAGGAGACAATGGATACATTTCATATCTGACAGATAAAGCTGACAGGTATCTCCTATGCAGATCAAATGGAAATTAAAAAGCGGTTGACAATGCGCAGAAGCGGGCAGATGATAGTAGTATAGAATTTGCGTGAGGAGGTTGTAACCATGCGGATTGCAATTTGCGATGATGACGAGCAGGAGCTTATGCATCTGTCGGAGCTGATCACCGAATATCAGATGAGCCGTGAGGTGAGCCTTGACTGCCATCTCTTTCATAATGGCACGGAACTTTTATGTGATATGAAGGGGGGAGATTATGATCTTGTCCTGCTGGACGTACTCATGCCGGGAGTAAACGGGATACAGGCAGCGCAGGAGTTGAGAGAGCTTGACCAAAACGTTAAGCTCATTTTCATATCCGCATCGCCGGAATTTGCCCTGGATAGTTACCGCGTGGGGGCATACCATTATCTGCTCAAGCCTGCAGACGCAGATGCGTTTTTCACGCTGTTGGACAGGATAGGAAGTGAACTGTTCGCGCAGGAGGAGCAGGGATTTGTGCTGAAGAACCGGAAGGGCGTTGTCAGAGTATCCTTCCCACAGCTGGAATTTGTGGAAGTGATAAATAAGACGGTGTCTTTTCATATGGCGGACGGCACAATTCACGAAGCGACGGCTACGCTGGGGGATTTTGAGAGTAAGCTTTTGTCCAGGCCGGAGTTTATAAAGCCCCACCGCTCTTATCTTGTCAATTTAAGCTATGTCCAGGCCATCGGCGCTAATTGCATAGTGACAAAGAGAGGGAACAGTATTCCCATATCGCGGCAGCGGCGCAGTCAGGTTCAGGATGCCTATATGCACTTTTTGCTTCGGACCGGGACGAGTAGCTCCGCCTCTGATGCACAGGCAGCAGCATCCACAGCAGGGCAGGAACATTCCAATGGCCCGTGGCGGATCCTGCTGGTGGATGACGATCCGGTGGAACGTACTTTTTGGGCAGATATTTTGCGGCGCCATGGCTGTGTGGTACAGCCGGCAGAGAATGGCGAGGAGGCGCTGAAGCTGGCGGTGGACGAATCATACGACTGCGTGCTTCTGGATGTGATGATTCCTGGTGAGGATGGATTTTCCATTTGTGAAAGGATACGCAGGCTTATCGTTGCGCCTGTCATTTTCCTGAGCTGTCTCACCGAATCGGACAAGCAGGTAGAAGGGTTTGCAGCAGGCGGAATAGACTATATCACCAAGGATACCCCGGCTGATCTGTTCTGGGCCAAGGTGGAGACCCGCATCAGGCTGGCAGTGTCCGACCGCACCCAGTTCTGCTTTGGTCCGCTCCTTTTGGATCTGACGGAGCGCAGGGTGTTACTAGATGGGGAGGAACTGTTTCTTACCCCTATCGAATTCGATATTTTGTGGCGTCTTTCGGAACGCACAGAGCATATTTTTACACCGGAGGAGATTTTTGCTATGATCTGGAGCGGTCAGCCCTGGGACGGCGGCAAGACGGTGCAGATACACATGTCCAGGCTCCGGCGGAAACTGGAAAAGGCGTGGACGCAACATTACTTTATTGAGACGGTCTGGGGTCAGGGCTATCGTTTTGTCCCAGCAGACTGCTGAAGTTGTATGGAAGGAGGAGATATGCATGAAACGGCAGGTTTTGTGGCAGCCACCGGTAATTCTGGTGGTATTGGCGGTCTTTTTTACGATACTGTTTTATGCGGACAATAAATACCAAACCCCTCCTCCGTATGGAAAGTCCGGTGTCATAACTTTAAGCGAGGGAGATCTGGAGCGGGATACCCCCATTTTCCTGATTGACGGCTGGCTGCTTACCGATGAGCATGAGACGGACAAACCCACTTATATCGGGGAATTCTCCAATTTGCAGCGTGGGGAACTCTCTATTTCGCCTCATGGGTGGGCACGCTATCAGCTGACGCTGCGTTATGAGGGGGAGCCGGGAATCGTGTCCGTGGATTTCCCGCAGCTTTCTATGCAGTATGTCATTGCTTTGGACGGGACACGGCTTACAGAGGGGGAGGGCAACGGACGGATCACGTTCCTGCTGACCCCCGGGGACCATGTTCTGGTGGTGGAGACTTCGTCGAAGCTTGGATATTACAGCGGAATGTATTTTCCGCCCGCCCTGGGTACGGTCAGGACGCTCTCGCGGGTAAGCAGTCTGCAGAGTTTTGCTTATGCGCTGGCCTTTTTGCTGCCGCTGGTGCTGGCGGCATTCACGCTGTTCCTGTGGAGAACAGGAGGAAGTCTCAGCCGTTGGTTCGCAGTCCTCTGTGGTTGTTATGCTCTCTATATGGTCCGGTATTTTGTGTTCCTTTTTGCTATGCCTGTGCTGCCGTATTGGTTTTTCGTGCAGAGTCTGGCGTTGTATTGTCTGTGTTTTTGCGTAGTGAAGCTTACCGTGCTGGCTTCCGGCAGGGGTTCCAGCAGCGCGTGGCGTCTTATGAGTGGAATCCTGCTGGCGTTTTCTGCAGTGCTGTTGGTGCTTGCCCTGCTTACTTCCATATTGCCGTGGGCGGTCGTTGTTCATGGCCGGCTGACGGACATTTACTATGTGCTGACCTTTGGCGGCGCTGCATTTTTTACGGTACGGGGGATCAGGGCGCGGAGCTGGGAGAGCGGATATACGATGGCGGGATGCGCTGTGTTTGGTGTGGGGCTTCTGGTCAACCTCCTGTTTTCCAACCGCTTTGAGCCTATCCGTTTTTTCTGGCAGTTTGAGTGGTGCGGCCTCTTTCTGGTGCTGCTGTTTGGCGTCATGATGGTATTTCGCAACCGCCGCGTCCTGCGGGAGAACGAAGCACTTACCAATCATTTGGAGGAGCAGGTGAAAAAACGTACCGAGGAAGTTACTCAGCTTTTGAATGAACGCAAGGCATTCTTCTCCGATATGGCCCATGATCTGAAAGCGCCGGTATTTGCAACGCAGTCTTTTATCGAGGCGATTCGAAGGAGCAGTGTGGGAGTGGATACGGAATTGCGGGGGTATCTTGACCAGGCAGAGGCCAAGCAGCGGGAAATGGCCCGGCGTCTGCAGGGACTGTCCACCATCAATGCGTTGGATAAGATTGAAGGGGAACGCGTCCGCGTATCCCTTCAGGAGATGCTTGCGGAGATTTACGCCATCCATCATGGCGAAGCAGAGGTTCAGTCGGTGTATCTGATCGTGGAGCCGCCGCAGCAGGATGCGTTTCTGCTGGCGCAACCGGAAAAGATTAATATACTGTTCGAAAATCTTATTTATAATGCGCTCAAGGCAACGCCCCGCAACGGGAGTATCAGGGTATCTGCCCGGGTGGCGGGGGATAAGATCAGTATGAGTGTGGCGGACACCGGATGCGGTATCCCGGAAGAGGATCTGCCGCTTATCTTCCGGCGGTTTTATGTGGGAGCGAATAACAGGAAAAGCGGCACGGGACTGGGGCTGTATATTGTACATAGTATCGTGACCGAGCTGGGAGGCACCATAAATGTCCGTTCCACCGTAGGGATGGGGACGGAATTTATGATGGAATTCCCACGGGTTGTTTAGCGCTTCCTTCGGAAGGCCATAGCTCTGCCGGCAACAGCGGCGATGCAGATAACGGTTATGGCGGCCGCCGCCGGGAGGAGCAGTCCGAGACTGCTGCCGTCCGTATCCCGGACCGGCTGCTCGGTCAGGTCAGACTTTTCCTGTAGAGCAGTTCCTGCTTTTTCAGCGGCTGACACCGGAGGCGCCGTGACCGCGGTTCCGGCGCTCAGTGTGGGCATGTCTGCCGGGGGCCCTTCTTCGTTGCCGGTGACAGCGTTATTTATGCTATGATCGCTGGTGACGCCGGCGCTCATGATATTCTCATTTGTGCCTGGTTCAGTCTGTACCGCAATAGAAGGCTGTGCCGGAGTTTCGGCCGTATCCGGCAAATCTGAATTCGTTATATCTGTGTCCGTTACACCGCCGGATGTTGTATCTGGCGGTTCTGTTTTATCCTCCGGCTCCCGGGGCAGATCCGGTCGCTGTCCGTCCTCGTTGCTGTCGTCCCTGTTGCCGGCGCCGGCATTGGCTTCATTTCCTCCGGAACCGGCAATATCTGGCAGATTGGGAGGAAGGTCATATGTATCGGGCCATGTCAGGACAAGCTGTTTGCCGTTGTACACGCCTCCCTCGATCATGAGGCCGATCCAAAAGGGTGTGGGATCATTTCCCGCGGCTATGGCAGCAAGGTAAGACTGGTATGGCTCCATAGTGCTGTCCAGGACAAAGGTATATCCGCTGTTGGCAGTGGAAGGTTGGGTATTGACGGCCTCCAGCAATAGAAGATGGGGGAGCTCCGTCCATTCGGAAGCGTCCTTTGGCAGTATGTATGCCCGGATGGCGGTGGCGCCGGTGGGCTTCAGGTTGAAGGCTACCTCTAGTCCGGTGTTTTCCGCCGACAATACCCCGGTAGGAGCCTCGTCCTTTGTCACGACATTCAGAATCAGTTCCACCTCGTCCGTAATGACATACTGACCGACGGTCAGCGGTTCGTTCAGTTGAAAGATGCCCATTGGCGTATTCAGTAATGTGCCGCTGGGAACCACGATTTCCTCCGCGGCATCCGCAATGGTCACGCGGCTGCTGGCAGTAAGACGGGGGAGTGACAGGGGCTTCCATGTGACGGGACAGTCTATCGTACCCTTCGTAACATGAGACGATCCGTTCGTGAGCTGGACTTCAACGGGAAGAGTGTCCGGCAGGAGCGCGGATATGTCTTCCGGCGTGGCATCCTCGCTTACGGTAAGCTGATATCTTCCGAAGTAACGGAAGGGGTTGGTTTCACGGACAAGCACGGAAGGAGCAAAGGTGGCAATGGGGGTGAGTCCATCCGGAAGCGTCTGCGGTTCCCCCCGGTCAATGAGGGCGGTCTGGGTCTCGTAGGTATCCCCGTTTTCTAAGGTAAGGCGCAGCTTCACATAGAAGCGGTCCAGCGCTCCGGCAAGATAGCTTTTCAGTGGTTCGCTGCCGGCATAGAGGCAGACCTGTCGTTGCAGCTTTGCCGGTTCGCCTGTATCTTCCGTGGCCAGCAAATGTAAATCCCAGGGTTCTTCGCAGACCTGATAGGTTTCCCCGTCCAGAGAGTACAGCGTCTGAACGAGGATGGCATTGGGCGGGAATTCTGAAAAAGTGCCTTTTACGACATACCCCTGAAAGGAATATTCTATATTGGCGTCAAACGCCGGCACCTCATCGAAGGCCGGTACGTCAGGCTCTTTTGCAAATATCGGAACGCTGTTGGCTATTATAAACAGAGCAGCCAATGCCGCTATAAGTTTTTGCTGTATCTTCATATGTATACACTCCGTTTGATATAGTTTAAGGTCATTCTATTGCAGCTCCAGGTTACCGTTCGCGCAGATTCAGTTACATTTTGCGCCGCTGGCAGTCCCGGCGTTTTTTTTCTGTTATATTGTAACTATTCAGAACCCCTCCCCACAAATTCGCAAAACCGCACGACCAGTCGTGCTTTACCGCTGCTGCGCAGCTAATTTTGCTCATATATGGGGAGGTGGCTTTATTCGAGCCGCCTTAGAATCATACAATATGCTTCTTTCATGCAAGCATGACGAAGCTATTTGTATGATTCCAAGGGGTTCTGAATAGTTACGTTATATTTAGATAAATTGAGCTGTGTCCGCCCGGATTTCAATCCAATTATTTTGACATAATTTTAATAAGAGTCGGTTGTTGTGTCAAGTGTTGTCACTATATTCCAGCAGAGAAGGTAACAGTTTGGCCCGCGCCATTCACAAAGGCGTTTCAATTGCAGAATTATGGCTGCGTGTCAAAGCTGCAGCTTATAGAAAGGGTATGGTTATTATGATAAAGATAGCGGTTTGCGATGATGATGCATCGGCACTAAATGAAATCAACGTCCTGCTCCAGCGTTACCGCGCAGAATGTAATCAGGACATTATATACATAACTTTTCACAGTCCGCTGGAGCTGCTGGTGGAGATTGAAAAGGGAATGCGCTGGGATATCCTGTTTCTGGATGTCGTCATGCCGGGCGAAAACGGCATTAGTGTGGCAAGAGAGATCCGCCAATATGATAACACAGTAAAAATAATCTTTCTGACCTCGTCATCGGAATATGCGGTGGAATCCTATGTGGTGGGCGCGTATTTCTATCAGATGAAGCCCGTTTGTGCGGAACGTTTTTTTCAATTGATGGATTCTGCCATTACGGAATGCGAGAAGGAGCAGCAGTGTGGTCTGATCCTGCGCTGTAAGGGAGGTGTCACGCGGATTCATCTGGAAAAGCTGGAGTACTGTGAGGTGATGGGCCGTACATTATTGTTCCACCTGGAAAACGGGAAGGTTCTTGAGAGCACCGGGAGCCTGGATGAACTGTGCGGCAAGCTGGCGCAGCATGATAATTTTATGCGGCCGCACCGCTCGTTTCTGATCAATATGGAGTATATCCAGAATATTTCCTATAAGGCGATCACGATGGAGGATCTCTCGGAGATCCCCATTCCCCACGGGAAATGCTCTGAGATCAAAAACCAGTATCTGGAATACGCCTTTAACAGAAAGCAGGTGTTTTTGTCGTGAACTACCTGAATTGGATTAACCTCGGTTCCGTGGGTGTGTTCGGCATGATTCTGTCCGCGGAGTTTTGTGATATTGTCTGGACACAGCGCAAAAAGTTGGCTATGGCCGTCAGCATGGCTGTGCTCTTAATGTTTCAGGGAATACTTTATTTTTTGGTGGATCCGGACATCGTAGAAATTATTTACCCGTTGATCACGCATCTTCCGTTGACGGTGGTACTGTGTGTGCTTAGCAGAAGATGGCTTTGGCCCACGATCTCAGTCCTGACTGCATATTTGTGCTGTCAGATGCGCCGTTGGCTGGCTTTGCTGACGGTTACTATATTCTCGGGCGGTCCCGCAATGCAGAATGTGGCGGAACTGGTGATAACCGTGCCCATGCTGCTGTTTCTGCTGTGGTTTGTCGCGCCGTCGGTGCGTTCTGTTTCGCACTTTACCGTTTCGGTACAGTGGCAGTTCGGACTGGTGCCGGCGCTATATTATGGCTTTGATTACCTGACGCGTATCTATACGGATCTCCTGATAGAGGGAGGTCCGGTGGTGGTGGAGTTTATGCCGTTTGTGTGCAGCGTGGCATATCTGGTCTTTGTGTTCCGCACTTCGGAGGCGGAACGGATACGAAGCCGTCTTGAGCAGATACAGGACAGTATGAATCAGCAGATCACACAGGCCGTCCGCGAGATCGGAGCGCTGCGGAAGTCTGAACAGAAGACCAGAACCTACCGCCACGATCTGCGCCATCATATGCAGTATCTGTCCCAGTGCATCGAAAACGGACGGCTGGAACAGGCGCAGGAATATATTCAGGAAATCTGTTCGGATATTGAGGCGAACAAGGTGACCACATTCTGCCAAAATGAAGCGGCAAACCTGATATTTTCTTCCTTTGCTGGGCGGATCAGGGAGCGTGGCATCGCACTGCGGATCAGGGCAAAGATTCCTCAGGACATCCCAGTATCAGAAAACGATCTGTGTGTGCTGCTGTCCAATGCACTGGAAAATGCGCTGCACGCCTGTGAGAAGCGGATAAAGAGAGGATTGTCCGGAGGCATTGACGTATTGGCATATGAAAAAAAGGGCAGGTTTTTCCTGCAGCTTACGAATTCCTGTGATGGGGATGTAGCTTTTGAACATGGGATTCCGGTTACGGATCATCCGGGGCATGGGATCGGTGTGCGCAGTATCTGTGCCATTGTGGAGCGGTACGGTGGCATATACAGTTTTCTGGTGGAAGAGCAGCGATTTATTCTGAGAGTGTCCATTTAGTGCACTGTCGAGTTGACGTACAAATGCAGGAGGAGCAGAAATGTTCCTCTTGTTTTTTTAAGTTCTAAGCTTATAATATCTTATTAAGAAGAGACTATAACAGTATATGTTATTTCACGATCAGAAGATAGATATGCAGGAGGCATTTCCCAATGACAAGCAAGAAATCATTACAGAAAGTTATTTATGTAGTATTCCTTTTGGTGGCTATCCTTATCTTATTCCGATGGTATACGGTACAAAACAGGAGCCGTATGGAGGAACGGAATAAAAATTATGCGTCGGATTCAGCCAGACAGACGGCCGACCGGATTGATGAGGAGCTGAACAATGCGTTGGTACTTGTCAACACATATACATATTTCATTGGAGAGAGCCTCAGCGAGCCGGTGGTGTCGGCACAGATGTTAAAAGAACTGGAGGAGAAATCTATATTTGACGCCCTGCTGTTTACCGATGCGAATGGTACGGATCACGCTTCTGACGGGGCGACTTCGGATGCACAGGGGCGTGACTATTATATAAAGGGTATGAAAGGGGAGAGCGGTATATCGGTGGTATTCGATTCCCGTCTGTACGATGAAACGATGATGTGTTTTTATGCGCCGATACGCTGCGAGGGAGAAATTATAGGCGTGCTGCGTGGGGCATATCTGGCGGAAGAGTATCTGAAGGATATGCTCTCTACCACCTATTTTGGCGAGGATGCATCCGTGCATCTGTGTATGAAGGATGGCAGAGTCATTGCGTGTTCGGATACACGGGCACATGACGGAGACTTGATTACCATGCTGGTAGAGACTGACGTAGTTGATGAAAAAACTGCCGCGGAAGCTCAAAATATATTTGAGAACGGCGGTGAAGGCGCATTTCTCTGTGATTCTGGCAGCAAAACAGATAACATCTGCGTGAGATATCTGGATGATAATGAATTCGTCCTTGTGCAGACATTTCCCAAGAATGTCACCCAGCGAATGATCAGAGATGAAAACATGGTGGGAATCTGGTTAGAGGCTATGCTGATCGGTCTGTTTGTTCTGTATGTGATCCTGTTGTTGGTTCATGGAAAACGGCAGAAGAAGATTCTGGAACAGGAAAACCGGGAGATGGGCTATATCATTAACGGAGTGCATACAATGTTTACGCGCTTTGCCGTGATTGATTTTGAGACAGATACCTATCAGTATCTGGAGGGGACGAGACCGGAAAACAGCGGTCTGGAAGTCAGCGGCAGATATCAGGATCTGACAGAGTATCTGTGCTCTATCATGATAGAAGAGAGCGACCGCAAAGAGTTTGCCGAGTTTATTGACAGGAATTCTGTGATAGAAGCCCTGAAGGAGCAAAACGAACTGCGGTTTGAATGCCATATACTGCAAAGTGGCATGGTAAAGTGGGAACACATGTATATCGTGTGTCTGGAAAGAAAAGATGGCATGGCAAGCAGATTGTTGTTTAGCCGCCAGAATATCACGGAAGAGAAGGAAAAAGAACTGCGTATCCAGGCGGAAATGTCTCTGGCGGACCGTAAGGAAAGACAGTACCGGATTGCCATAACGTCCAATTCTTTCTGTACTTTCGAGTTTAATCTGAGCCAGGATCTGGTGGAGCAGGACATTGTGCGTGTGCTAGACGGGCGGCAGATATCCCTGCTGGAAAAATCCGGTCTGCAGGCTCCATGTAAGGCGTCCGAATGCTTTGAAAAGTGGAAGCGGTTCATTCTGGAAGAATCTATGGAGGATTATAGCGCCACAGTAAACATAGCGTACCTGATGGAACGCTTTGAACAGGGGGACGCGGAAGTAAATGTCGATTATTGGAGCTGGGCTTCCGAAGGGAAGCAGATGTGTGTCCGGCAGTCGTTTATTATGACACGGGATAATGATACGGATGATATCATGGTGATGGTGGTGTCCAAGGAGATTACGGAGCAGGTCCGCAAGCAGCGGGAACAGACACAGGCGCTGCAGGATGCCCTGATGCAGGCGCAGCATGCAAACCGCGCCAAGACCACTTTCCTGTCCAATATGTCTCATGATATCCGTACGCCCATGAATGCCATTATAGGGTTTACCACGATCGCAGTCAGCCATATTGACAACAAAGAGCAGGTGAGGGACTGCCTGCAGAAGGTTCTGTCTTCCAGCAACCATCTGCTCAGTCTGATCAATGACATTCTTGACATGAGCAGGATCGAGAGCGGAAAGGTGCAGATCAAAGAACAGGAGTGTAATATCTCCGAGCTGATGCACAATCTGGTCAACATTATCCAGCCCCAGGTAAAGGCAAAGCAGCTGGAATTGTTTATTGATACCTTTGAGGTTGCCAATGAAGATGTGATAGCAGATGCCTTAAAGCTGAATCAGGTGTTTATCAATCTCCTGAGCAATGCAGTGAAATATACGCCTGCCGGGGGGACCATTACGTTCCGGATCATGCAGAAAACGACGTTCCGCCATGGATACGGAGATTATATCTTTATCGTTAAAGACAACGGTATTGGTATGTCCCCGGAGTTTGTGGATCATATCTTTGAACCCTTTGAACGCGAGACGACTGTGACGCAGAACGGCATTCAGGGAACCGGTCTCGGTATGGCAATTACGAAAAACATCATTGAAATGATGAGCGGTACCATCAGCGTGGAGAGCGAGCCCGGCAAAGGCAGCATTTTTACGGTAGAGCTTGGGCTGAAGCTGCAGGATACTGAGAAGAATGCGGCACAGATCAAGGAACTGGAGGGTCTGCGTGCACTGGTTGTGGATGATGATTTTAATACATGCGAGAGTGTAAGTAAAATGCTCAAGCAGCTTGGCATGCGTTCCGAATGGACCACCTCCGGCAGGGAAGCGGCATACCGTGCGAAGATTGCCTATGAAGAAGGGGATGCATACCATACCTATATTGTTGATTGGCAGATGCCGGAGACCAGCGGTGTAGAAACGGCAAGAAGGATTCGCAGTGCAGTGGGTGATAAGGCGCCCATTATTATTCTGACAGCATATGAGTGGATGGACATTGAGGAAGAGGCAAGGGCAGCTGGGGTTACGGCCTTTTGTGCAAAGCCGCTCTTTATGTCGGATCTGAAAACCGTGCTTCTTGCTACCAATAACCTTGGTGAGAAGAAGGAGGAGGAAGAAGCGGAGTGGACCAAGGCCGATTTTGGCGGTAAGCGTATCCTCCTGGTGGATGATATAGAGTTAAACCGTGAGATTGCGGAATTGATATTAACGGAAGCTGGCTTCCTGGTGGAAATGGCTCCAGACGGAACGGATGCGGTAGCTATGGTGGAGAACTCGCAAGAGTATTATTATGATGCGGTATTGATGGATGTGCAGATGCCGATCATGGACGGCTATGAGGCAACCAGGACTATCCGGAATCTGCCGAGAGAGGATGTCAAGACGCTGCCCATTATTGCCATGACAGCCAATGCTTTGGAAGAGGATAAGGAAGCGGCATTGAAGAACGGAATGAATGCACATATTGCAAAACCGTTGGATATGGATATCTTCATATCGGTGCTGAAAGAATTTATCAGGTAGTGCATGATAAGGACTGTTGCAAAGGTAGCGGATCGTCTACTGGAGCTGCGGTCCTAATTTATGCACAAAATTACAAGGATTTAAGGATTATTTAATAATTCCCGCGGTATACTCTCCTCAGACTTTATAAAGTCGGAAAGGAATGAGTAAATGTTTGGTCGAATATTACGCAAAGATTTAAAACGGAAACGGGCAATGAATGTCATATTGCTGCTATTCATCATTCTGGCAACCATGTTTCTTGCCGGAAGTGTGGATAACCTCATGGCGGTGAACGGAGCCATAGACCATTTTATGGAAATATCCAAGGTGCCGGATTTTTTAGCCATTGCCACAACGGATGGAAGGAATGATGAGATTGCAGAATTCCTGCAGGACAATGAGGCGGTCCTGGAATATGAGATCATGGACACCTTTCATCTGGTCAATGAAAATGTCACGGTTACAAAACGTCAGGAGACTTCCGACCATGACAGATATGAGAGAACCAACACGCTTTGTATACAGGCGGTTCCAAGAGATCATATGAAGGTCTTTGATGTGGATGGAAACAGTCTTACATTGAAGCCGGGTGAGATCGCATTTCCCAAGCTGGAGGCGGATCGCAATCAGCTTAAGGTAGGAGACGAGGTTTTGATCCGGGCAGGCGATGCGGAACAGCGTTTTAAGATTGCAGCCATTGTCAAAGATGCCGTATTTGGAAGCTCTATGATGGGTTTTAAGAGGCTGATCATTACAGAGGAGGACTTTGCCAGATATGCAGATCAAAACGGAATGATCCGTGCCCGGCTCTATAATGTGGATTATGCGGATAGGGAAATGTTCCAGTCACAGTGGAACCAGCAGAATTTTAATGTGATCAGCAGCGTAGAGGAAGGAACCGTACGCATGTGTTATGTCATGGATATGCTGATAGCTGCGGTTTTGATCGTGGTGAGCGTGTGTCTTATACTGCTGGCATTTCTGGTGCTTCGTTTTACCATTGTGTTTACCCTGCAGGAGGATTACAGGGAAATCGGAATTATGAAGGCCATCGGCATTCAAAACCGCGGGGTGAAAGGGCTGTATCTCATCAAATATTTTGCTCTGTCTGTGGCGGGAGCCGTCATCGGCTGTCTGCTCAGCTTTCCGTTCGGGAGGGCGATTCTGGATAAGGCGATTGTTAATATCGTAGTGGATAAGGCTGAGCAGAGGCTGTGGATCCATCTGGTATGTGCGCTTGCCGTTGTGGGTATCGTGCTCCTGTTCTGTAATCTGAGCATGCATAAGCTGAAGAAAATTTCGGCAATAGAGGCAATCAGAAGCGGTTCGAACGGAGAGCGGTATTGGGCGAAAAATCGCCTCAAACTGTGGAGGCGATCCGGGATGAGACCGTATTTCTATTTGGCTGTCAATGATATTTTAAGCAGCTCGAGACAGTTTGTGACATTGCTGATTACCTTTTGCCTGGGAACCATGCTGATACTGCTGCCGTTAAGCGCGGCAAGCACCTTAAAGAGCGACGGCATTATCGGCAGCTTTAGTTTAAGTCCTTCCGATGTTTATCTGGATACAGGAGAAGGGGAGATCTATACGGTAGATATGGATCGCATGTTCCAGGATATGGAGGAGATTGAAGCAGCCTTGAAGGAACATGGGCTGGAGGCACAGGTCGGAGCCGACATGGGTTATATGATTCCATGTTATGCCGATGACCCGGAGAAGAAGGTTACTTATTATGCCCTGCAGGCATTCGGAAGCTGGGACCGGCATTATACGCTGTTAGAGGGTACGGAGCCGGAGCTTCCCAATGAAATCATGATCACAGAGATCACGGCGGAAGAATTGGGAGTGAAAATAGGTGACACGGTTTATTTTGCGGCATCGGACGCCCCGCAGGAGTTTATCATTACGGGAATCTATCAGTCTATGATGAATATGGGGCAGGGGTATCGTGTGGCGAGAAGCGCTGTTATGGACCAACAGTATGCTGGCGGGATTCTGTGTATTCAGGTAGAGATAGCGGATATGGAGAGTGAGGAGGCGTGTGAACGGCTGCAGGAGATATTTCCGGATTACAAAATCATGGATGCGCAGGGATTTCTGGATTCTATGATAGGAGGCGTTGTCGGACAGCTTGATACACTGATGATTTTTATTGTGGGTCTGGTTCTTGTACTGAACGGTCTGGTCACTGTGTTGATCATGCGGACGCTCATGGCAAAAGAGCGCGGCGACATAGCGCTTTTAAAGAGCATTGGTTTTGCAGACCGTTCTCTCAGGGCATGGCAGACGGCAAGGATACTTCTGTTGCTGGTGGTGGCCATTGCTGTGGGAACCGTTCTGTCGAACCTGCTGGCTCCATACATCATCGGGCCTGTATTTGCCATGATGGGGGCTACCTCCATCGAGTTGGTCACAGGAACCTTGGAAGCGTACGTTTTCTATCCGCTGCTGCTCCTTATAGTGACATGGATTGCGGCAGTGCTGTGTGCGGCGGGAGTCAGGAATGTAGATGTAAAAGAAGTGAACAATATAGAATAATCAGGAAAGGGTGCAGATATGAATTCATTGAAAGTAAAAGATTTATGCAAGACATACATCGTCAATAAGAGGCAGAATAATGTGCTCAGAAATATTAATATGGAAATCATGCAGGGAGAAATGGTGGCAGTCATGGGCCCCAGCGGTTCCGGCAAATCCACGCTTTTGTATGCGGTCAGCGGGATGGACGACATAACGGCGGGCAGGGTAGAATTTTTTGGGAGAGATATCAGCAGCTTAAGTCCTCTGCAGATGAGCCGCCTGCGTCTCAATGAAATGGGATTTATTTTCCAGCAGATGTATATGTTAAAAAATTTAAGTATTTATGATAATATAATATTGCCGGCCTATCAGTCGGAGGACGGCAAAGGCCGGGATAAGAGAAACAAGATCAACGACCGGGCGAAGGAATTGATGCACAAGCTGGGCATCAGTGAGATTGCAGGACATGATATTAATGAGGTATCTGGCGGACAGCTTCAGAGGGCATGTATCTGCCGCAGTCTCATCAATAATCCGAAGATCATTTTTGCCGATGAGCCTACGGGCGCCCTGAATCAGCAGAATTCCAAAGAGGTCATGAAGGAATTAAACAGGATCAACGCAGAGGGCACTACGGTTATGCTTGTGACTCATGATGTGAAGGTGGCAGCCAAAAGCGACCGGGTACTGTACCTGGAGGATGGGAATATAAAGGGCGAGTATGATTTCCCAAAATATACGGATCAGGAAGACATCAGGGACAGAGAACGGAAGCTTTCCAACTGGCTGATGGAAATGGGCTTTTAGGAATGGAGGACTTATATGACCGATATTCTTCTGGTAGAGGATCATGAGGAATTGAATCAATTGATACGGATGTTTCTGGAACGGGAAGGGTATCTGGTGAAGAGCGTGCGCTCCGGAGAGGAGGCGCTCGAGTTCCTGGAAGAAGAGAAGGCAAAATTAATTCTTCTGGACGTATCCCTGCCGGGGATGGACGGATTTGCCGTATGCGCCTTTGTTCGGGAAAGAAGCAACACCCCTGTGTTATTCTTAAGTGCAAGGACAGATAAGGAAGATCAGATGAATGGATTTTTGCAGGGGGCGGATGACTATGTGGAAAAGCCTGTGGATATGGATATCCTGTGTGCGAAGATCAAAGCGCTGATGCGTCGGAACTACAGCCTCAGACGGGGAAATGCCCTCATACATTCCGGAGCCATCTCCATTGATAAGGAGGCAAAGAAGGTATTCTTAAAGCAGCGGGAAATTACACTGACACAAAAAGAATATGAGCTTTTGACCCTACTGGTGGAAAATCCGGGGAAGACGTTGAATAAGGAATATCTGTTTGGTCAGGTCTGGGGGATGGACAGCTTCAGTGAGGAGCAGACACTGACGGTACATATTAAAATGCTCCGGGATAAGATAGAGGAAGAACCCAGAAGACCGAAAAGAATACAGACCGTGTGGGGCATAGGATACCGATATGAAGAAATTTGACGCCGTGATCGTGGCAGCTTGTCTCCTGTATCTTGCAATATCCGTATCGTGTTACGTTATACTTCGGAGGCAGGGTACAGAAGAACATATGGGCTATAGGGTAGAGATAAATCGAATCATGCAGGGCTTAGAAAAAGAAGGCGGTTTTTCTAAGCCTGATCTGCGTGGAATGAATGAAATCAAAGATGTGCAGTTTCTGCCCATAGAGAACAGGTCAAAACAGGAAGTCCAATCTTTTTACCAGAATCATAACGGCCTGAATACGGCAGTGCTGCCGCTTTTTGTGCAGGAGCAGTTGCTGGGGTACGTGCGGTTTGATTATGTTTCTGAAGCCGAAGAATGCAGTGTGCTGTGGCTTGCGGAAGGGATTTTGTTTGCCGCGTGGCTTTTGGTGATTGCGGTGTTATGGTATGTCAGACAGAGCATCTTAAAGCCCTTTCATGTCATAAGCGAAATGCCCTATGAATTGTCCAAGGGGAATCTGCAGAGTGAACCGGAGGAGAGCAAAAGCCGGTATTTCGGAAAATTCGTGTGGGGCATTGCGATGCTGCGGGATAATCTGGATGCGTCGAAGCGCAGGGAATTAAAGCTGGAGAAAGAAAAAAAGCTGCTGCTGTTATCCATCTCACATGATACGAAAATCCCCTTAAGCGCCATTAAACTGTATGCCAAGGCATTGCAGGAGGAGGTCTACGGGACCAGGGAGGAAGAGCTTCACGCGGTGGCACAGATTGCAAACCATGCGCAGCAGATAGAGGAATTCGTAAAAGAGGTCATGAGTACGGCAAGCGAGGATATTCTTGCCATCGAGGTGGCGGATTCGGAATTCTATCTAAAGGATTATATGGATAAGGTCAGGAAATACTATGAGCCGAAATGTAAGCTTGTCATGACGGAGCTTACCATCGGAAGGTTTGAGAACAAGCTGCTGCGTGGCGATATAGACCGTGCCCTGGAGGCTATGGGCAATCTCATGGAGAATGCTTTCAAATACGGGGACGGAAGAAAGATCGACATTCACTTCTATGAGGAAGACTACTGTCAGGTGATAGAGGTTTTTAATACGGGTACTGTTGTTCCGGAAGAAGAGATGCCTCATCTTCTGGACAGCTTCTACAGAGGCAGCAATGCGGACGGGAAGGAAGGGAATGGACTGGGGCTCTATATTGACCGCCAGATCATGCGCAAGATGGGCGGAGATATCTATGCGAAAAGAGCAGAGGATGGCATGCGTTTTGGATTGGTGTTTCCTATTTTTTAGGGACAGCGAAAATTGACATATTCTCAAATGATTGTTAGAATGAATAGTGAGAGCAAATCAGTCACAAAGTGCAGGAGGATATAGCTGTGTATCATTGCCACGTTCATTTTTATCTGGTCGGTCAGCCGTGCAGAGTATTTGAGATTATAAAGGAAATGGCTCCACTGGAACATTTTTTTCATGAGTTTTCGGAAAGCGATAAGCTGGAGAAGGCACCGGCTGCTCAGGCGGATGTGATCATAGCCAGCCTGCAGGATGTGGAGGCAAAGGAAGCGGTTCATAAGCTGAATCTATATAAGAAGGAGACGGCGGAGCTTATTGTGCTTGCAGACAGGGAGCAGATTTTGCTTCTGACGGAGAGTCTGCCGGAAATTAAGGATATCTGGACAATGCCCATGGCGGATGAGGAAATACGTTTCCGTTTCCTAAGGTGGCAGCAGACCCTTAAGATGAGCAAGGATTACTGGCAGACCAGCCAGTATCTTGAGGCTGTGATCAATAACAGCCCCAACCTCATCTGGTATAAGGACAAAGAAGGCATACATAAGAAGGTGAACGACAGTTTCTGTGAGACGGTGAATAAGACCAGAGCTCAGATAGAAGGGCGGGGACACGCATACATATGGAATGTGGAACAGGACGATCCTGCCTGCATCGAATCGGAGCGCGAGGTCATGGATAAGCGCAGGACCTTCATAGCTGGTGAGGTCATACAGACGGGGGAAGGCACACGGATGCTTACCACTTATAAATCGCCGCTGTATGATCTGGACGGAAGCGTTATGGGAACCGTGGGCGTGGGGATAGATGTAACTCTGGAGCGAGTCTATGAGCAGGAAATCATCCAAAAGAACCAGTCGCTGGAGAAGATATTTACCACCATAGACTGTGGAATGATGCGCCATACGCAGGACGGATCGCAGATCCTCAGTATCAACCGGGCAGCGCTTAAGATCCTGGGGTATGATTCTATTGAAGAATTAAAAGCAGATGGGTTTGACCTGGTTGCGGAATCTGTTCTGGAGGAAGATAAAGAAAGACTCCGGGAAAGCATCCGGGCATTAAGGGAAGAGGGAGACAGCGTCAACATAGAGTACCGGGTACGGCATAAGAACGGAGACATCCTGCATGTAATGGGAAATGTCAAGCTTGTCATGGAGAAGGGAGAATTGCTGTATCAGCGTTTCCTGTTAGACTGTACGGCGCAGAAGCTGCGGGAGAAGCGCAGAGAGAGACGGCAGATGGAAATGATCCAGGCATTGAGCATAGATTTCAGCTTGGTCTGCTATTTTGATCTGGATACAGGAAAGGGAAGAACGATCCAGAATCGCGGCGGCAGTGTGAGTTCTTATGATCCCGCTAGCGACGGACAGATCATATTGGAAGACAGTATGGCCCGTTACATACAGGAATGCGTATACGAAGAGGACAGAGAAATGCTGCGTCGTGCGACCTCTTTAGAGGTGCTGCAGCGGGAGTTGACGGAAAAGGAAATTCATTATGTGAATTACCGCAGGGTGAAGGACGGAGAGACCATATATTATCAGATGAAGGTGGTACGGGCAGGAACATGGGAGACGAACCACGGCATTGTCATGGGATTTCGCAGCGTAGATGAGGAAATCCGCAGCGAGATGGAGCAGAAAAACCAGTTAGAGGATGCTCTGATGCAGGCGAATAAAGCCAACAAGGCCAAAAGCGTATTTCTGTCTAATATGTCCCATGATATCCGCACCCCGATGAATGCCATCGTCGGTTTCACAAATCTGGCGATCACTCATATAGACAGCAGAGAGCAGGTAGAGGAATATCTCAAGAAGATCATGACGTCTGGCAATCATCTGCTGAGTCTTATTAATGATGTTCTTGATATGAGCCGGATTGAGAGCGGCAAGATACGTCTGGAGGAAAAGGAATGCAGTCTGCCGGACATCCTGCATGGACTGCGTAACATTTTACAGGCGGATATCCGGGCAAAACAGTTGGAATTGCATATCGATACGGTGGACGTCATGGATGAGGACATTTACTGTGATAAGCTGCGCTTAAATCAGGTGCTGTTAAATCTGCTGAGTAATTCTGTCAAGTATACAGGAGCGGGCGGTTCTGTCAGTATGCGGATCATCGAAAAAGCAGGAGCACCCGCCGGATACGCAAATTATGAATTCCATATCAAGGATACCGGTATCGGTATGAGCGAGGAGTTTCTGGAACATATTTTTGAACCCTTTGAGAGGGAGAGCAATTCAACCATCAGCGGAATTCAGGGAACCGGTCTTGGGATGGCGATCACCAAGAATATTGTGGATATGATGAACGGTGCGATTACCGTGGAAAGCAAACAGGGCGTAGGTACGGAGTTTAAGGTTTCCTTTACCTTCCGGCTGTATTCCGGGGTAAAAGAACCGCAGTCAATATTGGAACTGGCGAACTGCAGGGCATTGGTGGTGGACGATGACTTTAATACCTGTGACAGTGTCTCGTATATGCTTGAGCAGCTTGGAATGCGTGCGGAGTGGACGATGTCAGGGAAAGAGGCGGTGCTGCGGACCCAGCAGGCAATTACCCGGGGCAACGATTACAGTGTTTACCTTATTAACTGGCTGCTGCCGGATATGAATGGTGTGGAGGTTGTCCGGAGGATACGCAAAGAGACCGGGGGGAAGGCTCCCGTTATCGTCCTGACAGCATATGATTGGGCAGATATTGAAGCTGAAGCAAAGGAAGCGGGAGTCACGGCATTTTGCGCGAAACCGCTGTTTCTATCAGAATTGAGAAATTGTCTGTATTCTGCCATTAAGCCGGAAGAAGCCGCAAAGAAGAAAGCGGTCAGAGAGGTCAAGCTTCATACCGGTCGTATTCTGCTGGCGGAGGATGTGGAACTGAATCAGGAGATTGCCACTGTGATCCTGGGGGACGCAGGATTTACCGTAGAGGTAGCGGAGAATGGACAGATTGCAGTGGATATGCTTAAGAAATCCGAGCCCGGTTATTACCAGTTGGTGCTGATGGATGTCCAGATGCCGGTGATGAATGGCTATGACGCCACCAGGAAGATCCGTGAGCTTGAGAATAAGGAACTGGCAAGCATACCGATCATCGCCATGACAGCAAATGCGTTCGAAGAAGATAAGCAGGAGGCTTTGAAGAGCGGAATGAACGGTCATATTGCAAAGCCCATTGATATTAATATATTATTAAAGACTCTGGATCAATTGCTGGGCTGATCGCATATAGAGAATATATTTAAGGAAAGGAAGATATAACGGAAATGGAGACGGCGCAGGGATTTCAAGAAAAAGGGTATATGAACAGACGTTTTCTGAACGGCTATGGCATTGTGGCAGGGGTGCTGTTCGTAGCATACATTATAGAATTGGTAAAGGGCAACCGGACACTGGGCTACACAGCAGTATTTTGGGCCTTCCTGTTGATTCCCCTGGCGGCATCGATATTGATCTACAGGAGAGACAAGAATAGTATGCTGGTCAGGTATGTAGGCACATTCGGTTATCTGGCGTTATATGCGTTTGTGCTGCTGACTTCTGTAAGTATTCTGTCATGCTGCTATGTTATGCCGGTTCTTGCGTTGATCGCGCTCTTTCAGGACAGCAAGTTCTCTCTGCAGGCGGGAATTGCGGCTGTTCTGGTCAATATCGCGTATGTGGTGTACCGTTTTGTAGCGGGAACTGTGGACAGCGGTGCTATCGTTGACTTTGAGATTGCGGTGGCTGCGGTGGCGCTGATGTGCGGTATGTCCATTCTTGCGACCAAAGGGCTGGAAAGGGTGAGCCGCCATAGGTTTACCCTCATTGAGCAGGAGAAGAAGAAGCAGGAGCAGATGCTAAAACAGGTGTTGTCTGCTTCCGGAAGCCTGGTAGAGAAAATAGCAGGCATCGATGATGAGTCCAAGAAAATGGAAAAGCAGGGCGAGGGAAGCAAGGCGGCGATTACTGAGATCGTAGCAGGTGTCAATGACCTGGCCAAGACCATCCAGAACCAGCTGCAAATGACAGAGAATATCGGCAATTTTACGGAAGAGACAGGAATGCTTGCAGAAAAGATTCAGAATAAATTCCGTATGACCCGCAAGATCACTGCGGCAGGAAATGAGGATATACTGGAGCTGGAAAAGGCGTCTGCCGCAAACCAGGCGGTGGGAAGCGAAGTCGGTGTGACTATGAATAATCTGCTGCGGCAGGTGGGAGATGTCAATGAAATCCTGCATTTGATCGAGGATGTCAACTCCCAGACCGCACTTCTTGCCTTGAATGCCAGTATTGAAGCGGCGCGGGCGGGAAGCTCCGGCAAAGGCTTTGCGGTAGTGGCAGATGAGATTAAGAAATTGTCTGATGAAACGGAGAAGGCTACCGGCCAGATCAGAGTGATCCTGGAAGAACTGACACATCAGACAGATGTGGCGGTGGAAGGTGTAAACAGCCTGCTGGAGACCGGCAGACGCCAGTCCGAACTGGTGGCTAAGACGCGTACCGCGTTTGCACAGATCAAAGAGGATATTGAAGAAGTGGACGGCAGTATGCAGCAGCAGGTGTCCAACATGAGCCGTGTAGAGGAGAGTAACAAGGAGATGGTACATTATGTGGAAAATCTCAGCGCTTTCAGCGAGGAGTTGCTTGCCGGTACGGAAAATACCAGAGATCTCACAGAGGATACCATTGACGGCACCCGCAGAGTCAGCGGTCTGTTGGATGATGCTATGAACGAAGTGAAAGTCTTGGAGGAAATGGTTTAATAGAAACACGCATTTGTATAAAGTAAAAGGTATTTATCGGTTAAATTCGACCGATAAATACCTTTTTTTGTCCTATACTGAATACCGTGAGAAAAATGCAAAGAAGAAAGGATTTGTATGAAGAAAAAGAAAGAGTTTTATCATAAAAGTCTGTGTGCAGGGGCTTCGTACGCCTACCAGGCAGCGCTCTGCCTTCAGGAGACGCTGGCATATTTTGAAAGAGATAGGATCAGAGAATACCTGGCGCAGATGCATGAGATCGAACAGGCGGCGGACGTAAAGCGCCGTAAACTGATGGCTGTCCTTGGGCAGAAAACTGGTACAGCGTTAGAGCGCAGGGATTTGGCCAAACTGGGCGGCTGCATCGATGATATTACGGATGCAGTGGAGGATGTAATGGTGCGGATGTATCTGTGCGACATTTCGGAAGTGAGGAAAGATGTGTTTCCTCTGATGGATGTCTTGTTGTCCTGTATCCGGGTGTTGGGACAGGCATTGGAGGGATGGAAGGATTTTGGATCGTCCAGGAAAACGGACAGGCTTATCTTAGAGGTGGATCGTCTGAGGGAGCAGGGACAGGCACTGTACCAAAAGAGTATGCACCGCCTGCATCAGGAAGAGGATATCCGTATGATCATAAATTGGTGCAGTATCTATGAGTGTCTCAATGGCTGTCTGAGCGCCTGCGGGCGAGCGGCAGACATGGTGTCTGTCATTTGTCTTGTGGGGTGAGCTCCATAACCGCCTTTAAGGCATCAAAGGTCTGACGGCTGATGACATGTTCCATTTTACAGGCATCCTCAGTGGCAATTGTCTCCGGCACGCCAAGGCGGATGAGCCAGGAGGAAATCATCTCATGACGTTCATAGATCATCTCTGCAATTTCTCTGCCGGTGTCAGTCAGATAGATAAAGCCGGCATCGGTAACTGTAATATACGCTTTTTCCCGCAGATTCTTCATGGCAATGCTGACGCTGGATTTCTTAAAGCCCAGTTCGTTAGCAATGTCCACGGAACGCACAACCGGAAGCTTCCTGCCTAACAGCAGGATGGTTTCCAGATAATTTTCGGCGGATTCGCTGGTAGCCATAGTTATTTCCTCCATTCGATACGCTTATTTTTACAAGTATAACATAAACACACGGATAATTCAAAGGCAGAAAAATCACAAAAAGTTCTTGACATCTAATGGAAGTTAGCATATACTAACTATTGGAAATGAAAATATGCATTCATGAGAAAGAAGGGATTATGATGCCTCTGACTATGGCGGAAGAAGGTGCGCCCAGCGTGATCAAGAAGATCGGAGGGCGGGAAGAGACACGGAGATTCTTGGAGAATCTTGGCTTTGTCCCGGGCGGGACGGTTACAGTCATATCGGAAATGGGAGGGAACATCATTGTCAATGTAAAGGACTCCCGGGTAGCCATCGGCAAAGATATGGCGAATAAAATCATGGTGTAAGTATTTTGAATCAAAGGAGTGCAGGATGAAAACATTAAGAGAAGTAAAGAAAGGGCAGACCGCCAGGGTGGTAAAACTTACCGGCGAAGGACCGGTCAGGAGGCGCATCATGGATATGGGCATTACCAAGGGCGTAGAAGTCTATGTGCGCAAGGTTGCACCGCTGGGAGATCCGGTGGAAGTTACGGTGCGGGGGTATGAACTGTCCCTTCGCAAGGCAGATGCCGAGATGATTGAAGTAGAGTAATTTTTTTTACCTCATGAGTTAGTTAAAACTAATATAAACAAGAAGGAACAAACTTCAATAAGCAGCAACTATTCTGCAGACAGTATGAAGAGAAAAGGAGCATGAAAATGGCGATTAAAATTGCGTTAGCCGGAAACCCCAACAGCGGTAAAACCACATTGTTTAACGCGCTGACCGGGGCAAACCAGTTTGTGGGAAACTGGCCGGGCGTGACTGTTGAGAAGAAAGAGGGAAAATTAAAGGGCAATAAGGATGTGACCATCATGGATCTTCCGGGTATCTATTCCCTGTCGCCCTACACGTTAGAAGAGGTAGTAGCAAGGAACTATCTGATCTCGGAGCGTCCCGATGTCATTTTAAATATCGTGGACGGAACCAATATTGAGCGAAATCTGTATCTGTCCACACAGTTGATGGAACTTGGTATTCCCGTGGTGATGGCTGTAAATATGATGGATATCGTACAGAAGTCGGGCGATCAGGTACATATTGATAAACTGGGGAAGAAGCTGGGCTGTGAAGCAGTGGAGATCTCGGCGCTGAAGGGAACGGGTATTCAGGATGCCGTGCAGCGGGCTGTTGCCCTGGCTGCGAAGAAGTCTCAGTCCCCGGTACATGAATTCTCAGGTGAAGTAGAAAATGTCATCAGCCGTGTGGAAGGCAGGCTTGATGCCAGCATACCGACGGAGCAGAGGCGCTTTTTTGCCATCAAGCTTCTGGAGCAGGACGATAAGATCGCAGCACAGCTTTCGAACATTCCGGATGTGTCTGCAGAGATCAAGGAACTGGAAGATTCCTTTGACGATGATGTGGAGAGCATTATCACTAACGAGCGGTATGTCTATATCTCCTCCGTGATCGGCGCGTGTGTGTCTAAGAATAAGAAAAGGAAGCTGACAACATCAGATAAAATTGACCGCATTGTGACAAACCGTATTCTGGCGCTTCCTATCTTTTTGGCAGTGATGTTTATTGTGTACTTTGTATCGGTAACCACAGTGGGTACATTTGTGACAGACTGGACCAATGATGTGTTGTTTGGGGATATCATTCCGCCTGCAATTGAGAGCGGGTTGGAAGCGATCCACTGCGCGGATTGGCTGCAGAGCCTGATTTTGGACGGTATTGTGGCAGGCGTGGGAGCAGTGCTGGGCTTTGTGCCTCAGATGCTGGTGCTGTTCATTTTCCTTGCTTTCCTGGAATCTTGCGGTTATATGGCGAGAGTGGCATTCATTATGGACCGTATTTTCCGCAAATTCGGTCTCTCAGGCAAATCTTTTATTCCGATGCTGATCGGAAGCGGATGCGGCGTGCCGGGAATTATGGCGTCCCGTACCATTGAAAATGACAGAGACCGCAAAATGACGGTAATGACCACAACCTTCATCCCATGCGGGGCGAAGCTTCCGATTATCGCGCTTATCGCCGGGGCACTGTTTGACAACTCCGTATGGGTAACCTACAGCGCATACCTGATCGGGGTTGCGGCGGTCGTCTTATCCGGTATTATCTTAAAGAAGACGAAAATGTTCGCCGGGGACCCGGCTCCCTTCGTAATGGAGCTTCCGGCTTATCACTGGCCTACAGTGGGCGCGGTGCTGCGCAGCATGTGGGAGAGAGGCTGGTCATTCATCAAAAAGGCCGGTACCATCATTCTTCTGTCGACCATTGTACTGTGGTTCCTGCAGGGCTTTGGCTGGGCGGACGGAAGCTTCGGCATGCTGGAGGCAGAGCAGTTGGATGACAGTATTCTTGCGAAGATCGGCGGTGTGCTGGCGCCCCTGTTTGCTCCTCTTGGCTGGGGCGATTGGAAATCCGCGGTGGCGGCGGTTACAGGACTGATCGCAAAGGAAAATGTAGTGGCAACCTTCGGCGTATTGTTTGGTTTTGCAGAAGAAGTGTCAGAAGAAACGCCGGAACTGCTGACGGCAGTAGGCGCTAATATGACAGCGCTTGGAGCATTTTCCTTCATGGTATTCAATTTACTGTGCGCCCCCTGCTTTGCGGCAATGGGAGCCATCAAACGTGAGATGAACAATGCAAAATGGTTCTGGTTTGCCATCGGTTATCAGACCGTTCTGGCATATGCGGTATCCCTGTGCATTTATCAGATCGGAGCATTGATATCCACCGGAGCCTTCGGCGTGGGAACCGTCGTAGCATTCCTGATATTGATCGCATTCCTGTATCTCCTGTTCCGTCCATATAAGGAGAGCAGAAGCCTTAATGTCAAACTGAAGGGAGTGGCAAAGGCAAATTAGAAGGAAAGACAGAAAGGAGCCTGACTTATGGGAACTGTAATTGTGGCGGCTGGCCTTGCGTGTATTGTGGCGTTAGTCATCCGCAGCATGGTGAAAGACAAAAAGGCAGGCAAGAGCCTGCAGTGCGGAGGCTGCTGCAAGAATTGCAGCGGTCACTGCGGGGAATAGATCATAACCATAGATAATATAGATAACCTTTGAGATATAAAACAATGTGTCAGTAACAAAACAGTAAGAGAAGACCGCCTGCGGCAGGAGCAATCCGGCCCCGGCGGTTTTCGCCGTTATGGCGGACATAGAATGAATGGCTGGATAAATTGACGGATAGCCGGATATGACATACAATAGGAAACAGAAGTGCAGGGATGAAGCAGTTCGGACAGCAGAGACAGGAGGCGTAAGGATGAGACCACTGGAACGTCATATCATAGATACCATAAAGGAATGGCAGATGAAGATCGGCTACAGCGAAGGGAGTATGAATCTGTATTACCCAAAAGAAGCGCTGGCGGAGCTTTTGGAACTGCCGGAGGGGGATCAGAAGCTGGGGAAGGCGCTGGCGAGTTTTACACAGGAGGTGAAACCAAGGCTGGGTGAGATCACGATATCCCATGAGGGAGACCGTTACTGCTTTGTGATCCCGGCGGAGGGCTGTGCTTATGTGGCGGAAAAAATACCGGATGCCTTATTCTTACAGTCATTTCTTGCTGTGATCACCGGGACAGGCAGCAGCATGGACGACGTGGAGAAATGTTTTGCACAGTACGCCAAAAGCCATGGCGGAAGCTATGTGGTGAGGGAAGCGCATCACCATGGATTGGGCAAAGTATTTTACTTTGAGTGGGGAGCGGAGGTTTCCGGGGAAGAGAAGGATTCTTATGTTTACTGCGTGGAGGATGATGAGTTTGGTCTGACCTACCATCGTTTTACACGGGCGGAATATCGGATGATGGCGGAGGAGGACGTGGAATGCTGTGACGATACCTGCGTCCATCCGGACAGGCTGGCGCGTGTGAACCATCAAATACCGGATGAGGACGAGCTGTATGAACTGTCCGAGCTGTTTAAAGTGTTCGGTGATCCCACCAGAATACGGATACTGTTCGTCCTGTTTGAGACAGAGCTTTGCGTGTGCGATCTGGCGGAAGCACTGCATATGACCCAGTCTGCAATCTCCCATCAGCTTAAGATATTAAAGCAGGCCAAGCTTGTGTCAAGCCGCAGGGAAGGAAAGTCCGTGTTCTATTTCCTGGCGGACGACCATGTGCGAACCATTATCGACCAGGGAAGGGAGCATATCGAGGAATGATGCATATCTTATATTGAGCAGGATATAAGGATTGTCATATGAAAACAATAGAATCAGGCGGGCGGGGACTTTATGTGCAGTATCTTCAGCTCGCACTTAACCGCGCAGGTTATCCTACTTTGATTGACGGTATCTTTGGAGAGGGAACCTGTGCTTCTTTGCGCAGATTTTTAGGAGAGCCGGAGGCTGCCTGCCGGGTGGATGAGGCAGTGTGGGACCGGCTGATTCCTTACCTTAAGGGGTATACGCTGCATGAGATCAGACCCGGCGATACGTATACAGGGATAGCGGGACAGTATGGGACGGATGCGGCGCATATTATACGGGCAAATCCCACGGTAGATCCCGGCAATCTGGTACCGGGCCGCATCATAAGCGTTCCCTTTGCGTTTGATATTGTACCGGATCAGGTTCCGATTTCCTCCGAGCTGAATGACTGGATTCTGGAGGGACTTACCGTGCGTTATCCATTCCTGATCCAGGGACAGGTCGGGGAAAGCGTGATGGGGCGGCGGATTGCTTATTTACAGATTGGAACGGGGTCAAGGGAAGTGTTTTATAATGCATCGTTCCATGCAAACGAGTGGATCACTTCCCTGGTGCTGCTGCGGTTTGCGGAGGAATATAGTAAAGCGTTTGCAGAGGGGCGAAGCCTTTACAGTGTGAGAGCATCCTGGCTGTTCTATGGATTTAAGCTGTATCTCATGCCCTTAGTCAATCCTGACGGTGTGGATCTGGTGACCGGAGCGTTGACGGAGGGACCGTCCTATGAAAACGCGGTCAATATTGCAGCGCAGTACCCTAATATACCGTTCCCCGGCGGCTGGAAAGCGAACATTGAGGGAATAGATTTAAATCTTCAGTTCCCGGCAGGCTGGGAACAGGCAAAAGAAAATAAGTATGCGCAGGGGTATACGACGCCTGCCCCCAGGGATTATGTAGGGCCAGAGCCTTTGAGCGCGCCGGAGAGCAAGGCGGTCTACGAATTTACCAGAGCCCATGATTTCAGGCTGATTCTTGCCTACCATGCCCAGGGCGAGGTCATTTACTGGAAATACCTGGACTATGAACCGGAGGATTCCCGGCGGATCGCGCTGTATTTTGGGGAAGTCAGCGGCTATGCCGTGGAGCTTACGCCTGCCGGTTCCGGCTATGCGGGCTATAAGGATTGGTTCATTCAGGAATATAACCGTCCCGGTTATACCATAGAGGTGGGCCGGGGTGTCAGTCCTCTGCCCTTAAGTCAGTTCCCGGGAATCTATTTTAATAACCGGCTCATACTGGAAGGCGGTATGACGGAGCTGGAATGAACCGGTATAACGGTTGCCTAAGTTCGTGCATAATGCACAAATTCAAGAATGGTTGTACTTGCTTTACTTTCCAAAGAGGTTTATATTATTTCATGGGATGATGTCGTTAGACATTATCCCGCCGAATGGCATCCGCCGGAGGCACCGTGACCGCTTGCGGTCAAGGATGATGTCGTCAGACATTATCCCGCCGAATGGCATCCGCCGAAGGCACCGTGACCGCTTGCGGTCACGAAATATGTACAAACAGGAGGACTAATGATTATGTGGGCATATGAAAGTGTATTTTATCAGATTTATCCGTTGGGCTTTTGCGGAGCGCCCTTTGAAAATGACGGAAAGCAGGAAGACAGGATATTAAAGGTGATCGACTGGATTCCGCATCTTGAAAAGCTGGGCGTCAATGCAATTTATTTTTCACCGGTATTCGAGTCTGATACACATGGATACAATACGAGAGATTATACGAAGATCGACTGCCGCCTGGGCAGTAATGAGGATTTTAAGCAGGTATGCGATAAGCTCCATGACGCCGGGATCAAGGTGGTGCTGGACGGAGTATTCAATCATGTGGGACGGGGATTCTGGGCATTTCAGGATGTGCTTAAGAACCGTGAGGGTTCCCGGTACCGCGATTGGTTCCATATAAATTTCGGAGGCAATTCGAATTATAATGACGGCTTGTGGTATGAGGGCTGGGAAGGAAATTATGATCTGGTGAAGCTGAATCTTCGAAACGAGGAAGTCATTTGCCATATTTTTGACGCGGTGAAGGGCTGGGTCGAGGAGTTTGATATTGACGGTCTGCGGCTGGATGTGGCATACTGCTTGGATCGTGATTTCTTAAGAAGGCTCCGGCAGTATACGGATTCTCTGAAGGGAGAGTTTTTCCTGCTGGGTGAGTCGATCCATGGCGATTATAACCAGCTGCTGAATGATGGAATGTGCCATTCGGTGACTAATTATGAGTGCTATAAGGGCTTGTTCTCCAGCTTTAATTCCATGAATATGTTTGAAATCTGTCATTCTCTGGCGAGACAGTTTGGACCGGAGAACTGGACGCTGTATAGGGGAAAGCATCTTCTGTCCTTTGTGGATAATCATGACGTCACCCGTATTGCAAGCAACTTACAGAATGAAAATCACCTTCCGATTATCTATGCGCTTGCCTTTGGCATGCCGGGAATTCCCTGTGTATATTATGGTAGTGAGTGGGGGACAAAGGCGCATAAGAGTGAGGGCGATCCTGCACTTCGTGCCTGCTTTGACAAACCGGAGTTCGGAGAGCTTGCAGCATGGATCTCACAGCTTGCAGAGGCTAAGAAGAATAGCAAGGCATTGAATTACGGCAATTACCGCAATGTGGTATTGACGAATCATCAGTGCATTTTTGAGCGTGCCTGTGAGGATGAGCGCGTGATGGTGGCCATCAATGCATCCGATCAGCCATATACCGCGCATTTTGACGCAGGATGCGGAAGGGCAGAGGATCTCATCAGCGGCAAGCCCCATGATTTTGGCGGCGGAAGCGAGCTGCCGCCGTATTCGGCTGCATACTGGAAGATGGAACGATAGACCGTAAATGAGTATACAGGAAAGGTGCGAATATCTATATCAGGTTACCCCTGAGGGCAATGCGAAGCTGCTGGCAGTGCGGGGATATGAGCCTTTGATACGGCTGCCGGAAAGTATTGAGGGACATCCCCTGACGGCGCTGGGAGAATATGGTTTCTCCCGTCTGAGGGACATCCCATCCGACGCGGTTTGGACGAAGACAGAGGATTCTGACGGTATGCAGCTTCTGTGCGGCAATGCAGTAGAAGAGGTCTGGCTGCCTGATACAGTTGCAGAGATTGGAGCCCTTGCGTTTTATGACTGCCGGAAGCTGCGGGAGGTGTCCATGGGAGCAGGACTTACCTCTCTGGGAAGTGATGCCTTCATGAACTGCCGGGCGCTGGAGCGTGTAGACTTGCGTTGCGGAGTGGACGAGCCAAGCGGGGCTAAGCTGATCTTACAGCAGGTGAGGATGCAGATGGAGATACGGTTCTGTCTGCCTGACGGCTCGCCGGAAGCGGCGCTGCTCTATCCCGAATACACGGAAGGGTATCAGGAGATCGGCCCCGCCCACATCTTTGCGCTGCAGATGGAAGGGGAGGGCTTTCGGGCGCGCCAATGCTTTCGGGATCGTGTAGTAGATCTGTCTGCTTATGATGATGTATTTCCCAGAATCGCTCTGGAGGAAAAGACTATAGTTGCAGGGAAAATGGCTCTGTTGCGCCTTGCCTGGCCGGCGGGATTGACGGAGGAGCATCGTCTGGACTATGAGGTGTATGTGCGCGCCCATGGATATGCCCTTGCATGCATGCAATTGGAAATGCGCGGCCTGTCCATGCTGCAGCTTTTATGTGAGCTGCGGCTGCTTGCTCCGGGGGAGCTGGCAGAGATCATCACTGCCGCCTCCCGCATGGAGTGGGCGGAAGGGACGGCGGCTCTGATGCAGTGGCAGAAGCAGTATTACGGCGGAAGCACCGGAAAACGCTATGATCTCATAGAGTGGTAACAGATTGGAGGGTGCGTCTATGCAGGGACGTCACATACAGACCCAGACAGAATGGGAAGAGGATATGACTGTGCGGATACTGGAGCAGGTGCGGCAGGAATTGTATCTGGATCTACGCTTTTTTGATACGGCGTTGTCTGGGTTAAAGCCGGTATGCCAGGAAGGGCTGGAGGCCATGGCAACGGACGGAGAATGGCTGCATGTGACTCCGGCGCAGGTCATACGGGTCTATCGGAACAATCCGCTGTATATGAACCGTGCCTGCCTGCACACCGTGCTGCACTGCGTATTTTCCCATCTGTGGATGCGTGGAAGAAGACAGCCGCGTCTGTGGAACGCGGCGTGTGATATGGCGGTGGAATATGCGATAGACGCTCTCGGCAGGCAGTCAGTGAGGCGGGCGTTAAGCCTGATCCGGCAGCAGACATACGAGGTGTTTGCTTCCTTTCAGGAGGGAATTTCTGCGGCAGTGGTATACCGGTGGCTTGCCGGGCTTACGGAGGAGGAACAGCGTGTTCTGGCGCGGGAGTTCTATGTGGATGATCACCGGTTCTGGAAGACAGGCGGGCAGAGCACACAGACAGATGAGGACAGGGAGCGGCAGAAGAAGTGGAACCGGATAGCCAGGCAGATGCAGTTGGCCCGGGACCGAAAGGGAGACGACCCCAGGGAAGGGGAGAAACTCCTGGCTGCGCAGCTTCGGGCGCAGCGCAGCAGGCGGGATTATCGGGATTTCTTAAGAAAGTTTGCCGCTTTGCAGGAAGAGCTCCGCTGTGACCCGGAGGAATTTGATCTGACGTACTATACCTATGGGCTTAAGGTGTATGGTAATATGCCGCTGATCGAGCCGGTGGAGAGCCGGGAGGTCATGCGGATACGGGAGTTTGTCATTGTGGTGGATACCAGTTATTCCACCAGCGGTGAACTGGTGCGGCGGTTCTTAAGGGAGACGCTGGGGATACTATCTCAGAAGGACAGCTTTCTGAGCCGCAGCGAGATACGGGTGATACAGTGTGACGATCAGGTTCGTACGGACACGGTCATTCAAAATGAGCAGGATCTGCACCGGTTTTTGCGCAGCTTTGATCAGGAGTTTGCGCTTGTGGGCGGTGGTGGGACGGATTTTCGCCCGGCGTTTGCTTATGTGGATGAACTGCGTAAGTCCGGTGAAATGCGTGATGTGGCGGGATTATTGTATTTTACTGACGGCAAGGGGATATATCCGGCCAGAAGACCCGATTATAAATGTGCATTTTTATTCCTGACCGACTATGACGATATGACAGTGCCGCCCTGGGCGATGCGGTTTCGGCTTGAACCGGAGGAATTGGAGGATAGTAAGGCATGAATATAAGAGAGGCAAAGGAAGAGATCAAGCACACGGTGCAGGCATATTTCCGAAAGGACGGGCAGGGAAATTATGTCATGCCGCCGCAGCGCCAGCGCCCCATTTTGCTGATGGGACCGCCGGGTATCGGCAAGACCCAGATCATGGAACAGATTGCGGGAGAGTGCGGGATCGGTCTGGTATCCTATACCATCACCCACCACACGCGCCAGAGCGCGGTAGGGCTGCCTTTTATCCGTGAGCGGCAATTTGGGGGAGCGGTGTATTCCGTGACGGAGTACACCATGAGCGAGATCATTGCCAGCGTGTACCGCAAAATAGAGGAGGGATTTCCTGAGGGAATCCTGTTTATTGACGAGATCAATTGCGTGTCGGAGACTCTGGCGCCTACCATGCTGCAATTTCTGCAGTGCAAGACCTTTGGTAATCAGGAGGTTCCCTTGGGATGGCTTATTGTGGCGGCGGGCAATCCGCCGGAATACAATAAGTCGGTTCGGGAATTTGATATGGTAACTTTGGACCGTGTGCGCTGTATTCCTGTGGAGGCGGATCTTAAGGTGTGGAGGAGTTATGCCAGAGAGCATCACATTCACGGCGCCATTCTCAGTTACCTGGAACTGCGGCCGAAGAATTTCTACCGGGTGGAGGCTGACGTGGACGGTCTGCGCTTTGTGACGGCAAGAGGCTGGGAAGATTTAAGCGTCCTCATGAAGGCATATGGTGAGCAGGGGATTGCTGTGACGGAAGAAATCGTCTATGAATTCCTGCGCCATCCGGATGTAGCCCAGGATGTAGCGGCATACTTTGATCTCTATGAGAAGTACAGGGATGATTATGGAATTGCAGATATTCTTCGGGGCAAAACGGTGCCTGTGGTCTATGAGCGTCTGGAACGGGCAGCATTCGATGAGCGCCTTGCCGTGGTGAACCTGCTTTTAGACGGAATCCTTGCAGGGGTGACGCGCTTTTTTGCCCTACAGGATGAGACGGACCGGGCGTTTGAAGAACTGAAGGCATATCGGAATTCCCCGGATGCAAGACAGGAGGTATTTGAGGAAAAGAAGGCGTCTTTTGATGAGAGAAGACATGTCTATGAGGAGACAGAACAGGAATGTATCGTAAGCATAGAACATGCCTTTGACTTTATGGAGGCGGCATTCGGCAGAGGGCAGGAGATGGTGGTCTTCGTGACGGAGCTTACCATAACGCCGGAGCTTATGCGTTTCCTGGCACAGCATACCTGTGAGCGGTATCTGAACTATAATCAGGAGCTTCTGGTGGGCACGAAGCGGGGAGAACTTCTGGCGGAGCTGGACCGGTCGGATCTGAATAAATAGAAGTAAAAGGTGAAATAAGATGATATTTGAAAAAGATTACCTTCCGCAATTCAGGGAGGCTGACAGAGATGGCAATGTGGGATTGCGGGGATACATGAATTATTTTCAGGACATGGCAACCCATTACATGCACAATATTCAAAAAGGAAATGATACGCTGCCGGATGAATACGGAATTGTCTGGATGTATACAAAATATAAGATGCAGATAAGACGCAAGGTTGATTTTACAGAAGCACTAAACATGGAAACATGGATTCCGGAGGAAAAATCGCCGGCAGTTGTACATCAGAATCTGCTTATTTCCAGGGGCGGGGAAGCGTGTGCCTGGGGATGTGTGGAAAGCTGCCTTTATCATCTTGCCAGAAAAAGGCTGGTTCGGCTGAAAGAGATTGATTTTCCAATGGATATAGCAGAAAGCAAAGAATTCGAGATGAAGGGCTTTCAAAAATTGTCAGTGGATTTAGATGGGATGGAATATGTATATACCCATCAGGTCAGATATACGGATCTGGATAAGACAGGACATATGACAAATCTAAAATATGTGGATTTGTTTTTGAATGCGTTCGACAGTAAGTTTTTTGAAGAATTTCAGATTGGGGAGTTTGAACTTCATTTTTTGGATCAATGTTTTGAAGGTGAGGTTATTCATGTGTATAAGAGGATATTCGATGATAGGATTTCTCTGATAGCAATACATGATAGTAAGATTCCCTGTGCTGTTGCTGCTATTTGTGTAAGGTAGAGTATATATTTGCAGAGCAAACGTTTATCGACTTCTGCCCCTTTCTATGCTATAATATTTAGATTATAGACTAGAGAAAGGGGCATTTTCGATGGGGGATACATCTGAAAATAAGCCAAAAAAATATATTAGTATCGCTCTGCTGGCCCATGTGGATGCCGGCAAGACAACGTTGTCGGAGAGCCTTCTGTATACTGCAGGAGCGATCCGCCGTATGGGCCGGGTGGACAAAAAGGATGCGTATCTGGATCATGACCCTATGGAGCGGGAGCGGGGCATTACCATATTTTCCAAGCAGGCGGTGTTTTCTGTGGGAGATATGAACGTGACCTTGCTGGATACGCCGGGGCATGTGGATTTTTCGGCAGAAACAGAGCGGACATTGTCCGTGCTGGATTACGCGGTGTTAGTAATAAGCGGAGCAGACGGCGTTCAGGGACACACCAGGACACTGTGGCGGCTGTTATGCCGTTATAAGATTCCGGTGTTTCTTTTTGTCAACAAAATGGATCAGCCGGGAACCGAGAAAGAGACGATTTTACAGGAACTGCGGACGGAGCTGGCGGAAGAAATTCTTCCGTGGAAACCTGTCCTGGAGGAAACGGATTACGATGCCATTGCCATGTGCAGTGAGGAAGCCATGGAGCAGTATCTGCAGTCGGGAACGGTGGAGGACGAGTTGATACGGGATATGATCGCCCGCCGGATGCTGTTTCCCTGCTTTTTTGGCTCCGCCTTGAAAAACCAGGGTGTGGAGGAACTTTTAAGCGGGCTGGAGCGCTACAGCGCAGGCTGTGATTACGGAGAGACGTTCGGAGCCCGGGTGTTTAAGATCGCCCGGGACGGACAGGGAAACCGGCTGACGTATCTCAAACTGACTGGAGGGCGCCTTGCGGCACGGACGGTTATATCCGGCGGCAGCCGGGAACAGTGGCAGGAGAAGGTCAATCAGATACGGGTGTATTCTGGGGAAAAGTATATAAGTATAACGGAGGCAGAGGCGGGACAGGTGGTTGCAGTCACGGGGCTTACGCAGACGCGCCCGGGAGACGGACTGGGTGTGGAAGAAGAAGGGGAACTTCCTCTTTTAGAGCCGGTGCTGACTTACCGCCTGATACTTCCGGCAGAGTGCAGTCCTGCCCAGATGATTCCTAAGCTGCGGGAGCTTGAGGAGGAGGAACCGGAACTTCACATGCTCTGGCAGGAGGAGACGCAGGAGATTCTGGTTCAGTTGATGGGCGAAGTACAGACGGAAATCCTGCAGCGCATGATCAAAGACCGCTTTGGCGTAGTAGTGGAATTCGGAAACGGCAGGATCATATACAAAGAGACCATCGCAGATACCGTGGAGGGCGTGGGACATTTTGAGCCGCTTCGCCATTATGCGGAGGTGCATGTGAAACTGGAACCCGGGGAGCGGGGCAGCGGGATTGTGGTGGACAGCGTATGCAGCGAGGATGTGCTGGATCGAAACTGGCAGCGGCTCATCATGACCCATCTGATGGAACGGGAGCACCGGGGTGTGCTGACCGGGGCGGCGCTTACAGATATGAAGCTTACGGTCATCGGAGGCAGGGCGCATCCGAAGCATACCGAAGGCGGTGATTTCCGGCAGGCGGCATATCGGGCCGTGCGTCAGGGAATGATGAAGGCCCAGTCCATCCTGCTGGAGCCCTACTATGCGTTTCGGATGGAAGTGCCTGAGGAAATGCTGGGACATGCTATGCATGATGTGGAGCTCATGAGCGGACAATGTGCACCCCAGGCGCAGGTCCGGGGAATGGCAGTTCTGACAGGAAAGGCGCCGGTATCTGCCATGCGCAATTACCAGAAGGAACTTCTGGCGTATACCGGGGGCAGGGGACGGCTGGAATGCAGGCTGACCGGCTATGATGTATGCCATAATGCCGAAGAGATCGTAGACAATTTGGACTATGATCCCCTAAATGATATGAGGCATACGCCGGATTCCGTATTCTGCGCCCACGGTGCTGGATTTGTGGTGCCATGGGACGAGGTGGAGGAGCATATGCATGTACCCGCCTGTCTTGACCGTCCGGCGGATGCCTGGGATGATATATCAGAGCAGGCGCTGCGGGCGGCTCGGGCAAGAACTGTATCATCCGGGGAGGACGGCGGTTATGAACGCTCCATCGGCACGGAGGAGGTTGACGCCATTATCCGGCGCTCCGTGTCTGCCAATCAGAAAGAGAATGCGAGACCAAAATGGGGCGGGGCACGACGTTCTGCCGCAGCAGTCCCGGCAGAAGCCGTGGTGCGAAGTTTCCATCGGACGAAGGCAAAGAAGGAGTATGTCCTGGTGGATGGCTATAATGTGATCTTTGCATGGGATGAGTTAAAGGAGCTGGCGGCGGTAAATCTGGACGGAGCCAGAGGAAGCCTTCAGGATATGCTCTGCGATTATCAGGCGTTAAAGGGCTGCGAACTTATCGTGGTGTTTGACGCATACCGGGTCAGCGGACATGCGACAGAGATTTTCGACTATCATAACATCCATGTGGTGTTTACAAAAGAAGCGGAGACTGCAGACCAGTATATTGAAAAATTCGCTCATCAGAACGCACAGAAATATCAGGTTACTGTGGTGACCTCCGATGGTCTGGAACAGATCATCATCCGGGGAGAGGGCTGCGGCCTTATCTCCTCCAGGGAATTTGGCCAGGAAATTATGCGGCTGCGGCGGGAAGCCATGGAAGCGTATCATCCATAAACGGAGGGAGAACAGAATTGCGGCATAATTACTATTACCGGAATTACATTTGGCTCTCCGCGATTTTGCAGACATACACAGAATATCTGCTCGCCTTGTGCTGAAAGTTCAGCTGTCCCCGGCGAATCATTTTTGATAATTTCTGTCTTTTTAACGTTCGAACAATCTTAGGTCTCTGTCCGTCTGCATGAGGACATGCAATCTGCAGGGTTCGTGCTGCCCTTAGTGGGCGTTCTGATGTGACGTGCGGGCTGCTGACATTGTCTGAGCTCATGATTTGAAAAAAACATATATTTTGAAGCGAGTTATGGAAGCAGCCCGCTCATATCGATCACAGAAGAACGCCCACATAGAGCAGCTAGAAACCGAAGCCGCATGTCCGCAGCAGACGGACGGAGACCTAAGATTGTCGAAGCATAAAAAGACAGAAAAATTATGATTCGCCTATGACAGCGAACTTTACACGCACCGGCTCAATGCTATTCTGCGTATGTCTGCAAATCCCGGAGAACGGATTGTAATTCCGGTAATAGTAATTGTGCGCAGAATCTTGTCTTGTGGCAAAGGGAATGATACAATGAGTCCATAGGTGTAAATGAGGAGGATTGGTGAACATGGAAGAGAGAATATCGGGACACACAGGATTGCTGGCGCTCATCGGATCCCCGGTGGGGCATTCCGGATCCCCGGCAATGTACAATTACAGCTTTGCCCGACTGGGACTGGATTATGTCTATGTGGCGTTTGACATACAGGTGCCTGAGGTAAAAGCAGCGATAGAAGCAATGAAAACCTTCCGGATGAGGGGTTGCAACGTGACGATGCCCTGCAAGACGGAGGCGGCAAAATATATGGACAATCTGTCCCCGGCGGCGCGTATCATCGGTGCCGTAAATACCATTGTCAATGACCAGGGAAAACTGACGGGACATATTACAGACGGACAGGGGTTTGTGGACAATCTGAAGGATCACGGTATTGATATTCAGGGGAAGAAGATTACCGTTGCAGGCGGCGGTGGGGCAGCTACCGCCATCCAGGTGCAGTGCGCTCTGGACGGAGCAAGGGAAATCAGTATTTTCAACATAAAGGACGAATTCTTCCCACGGACTCTGGAAACTGCGGAAAAGATACGCGTGGAAGTGCCGGGGATCGTGGTAAATGTATACGATATTGCAGATACGGAATGTATGACCAGGGAGATCCAGTCTTCCGATATCTTTGCCAATGCCACTATCGTGGGCATGAAGCCGATGGAGGGGGAGACCGTTGTGAAGGATACGGCGGCCTTTCGCCCGGGACTGGTGGTGGCAGATGCGGTATATGATCCGGAGGAGACCCGGCTGCTTCGGGAAGCGAAGGAGGCAGGCTGCACCTGCATCAACGGCAAAGGGATGCTGCTGTGGCAGGGAGTGGCGGCATTTAAGCTGTACACGGGACGGGATATGCCGGTAGAAGAAGTGAAGGAAAGGTTTTTCAGTTAAATAATAGCAGGAGAGAGTGAGGGCAAATGATGAGTCGGACGGTTCAGGTGAGAAATTTGTGGATTGGAGAGGGGATGCCTAAAATCTGTATCCCATTGCTGGGAAGAACACAGGAGGAGATTCTGGCGGCTGCTGCGAATGCCGCATCCGAGGTGCCGGATCTGCTGGAATGGCGTGTGGACTGGTACGAGCAGCATGGCGATTCCGAGGCGGTAGTGGAACTTCTGTTTCAGCTTCGGCAGGAAATCGGAACGCTGCCGTTGTTATTTACGTTCCGCACCAGGCAGGACGGAGGGGAAGCCGAAATATCTGCGGAAGCATACGTACGGCTGAACCGGGAGGCGATGGCCACAGGTATGACAGATCTTGTGGATGTAGAACTCAGTCAGGGAGAAGAGGCGCTGCAGGAACTGATCGCTGCGGCACATGAGCGGGACGTGGCGGTGGTTGTGTCCTGCCATGATTTTGAGAAGACGCCGTCTCAGGCGGAAATGGTATCCATTATGTGCTGGATGCAGGAACTGGGAGCGGACATTCCCAAGCTGGCGGTGATGCCACAGAGCGATTCTGATGTGATAGCGCTGATCAATGCCACGCATGAAATGCGTATGGAGCATGACGATACGCCGGTGATCACCATGTCCATGGGTGTCAAGGGCTCCATCACCCGGCTGGGAGGAGAGACTTTCGGCTCCGCCGTGACCTTTGCCTCAGTGGGACAGGAGAGTGCACCGGGACAGATCGGGATCACAGAGCTGCGGCAGATGCTTGCAATTTTGTATCAGGGTGTATAGAGAGGAAGCAGTATGGAGCAGAAGAATATTTTTCTGATCGGATTTATGGGAGCGGGAAAGAGCACGGTAGCATTGCAGCTGCGGCAGGAGCTTCACATGGAACTGCGGGAAATGGACCAGATGATCGTGGAGCAGCAGGGCATGTCTATCAATGAAATTTTTGAGCGGTTCGGGGAGGAGCATTTTCGCGGACTGGAGACAGAACTGATAAAGCAATTGGGGAACAGCGCTCCGGCGGTGATCTCCTGCGGCGGCGGCGCCGTTATGCGGCAGGAAAATGTGGCGTACATGAAAGACAGCGGCAGGATCGTACTTTTGACTGCAGAGCCGGAGACCATTTACCAGCGTGTGAAAAATGGGAAAGACCGCCCTATCCTGAATGGAAATATGAATGTGGAATTTATCCGTCAACTGATGGATAAGCGCCGGGGACGCTATCAGGAGGTGGCAGATATCACGGTTGTCACCGACGGCAGGAGTGTGGAGGATATCTGTCGTGAGATCCGGCAAAGAATCGCAGAGTAGACGGCGCAGAACAAATTGCTGTGAGTAGATAATATGGAAGAATAGGGCTATGGAATTGAGAGAACGGATTGAGGAGATTGTGGCGTCCTGCTTTCGGATCATCCTCAGTAATCCCGTGGGTGACGGGGAACAGTACCGCAAGATCGTCATACAGAGGAAAGAATCCTTCCTACAGTTCGAGAAATACACCCAGACGCAGGTGTTTCATGAGAACATGAAGGAGGAGGAGGCAGTAGAGCGGATTGAACTGTGGCTGACGGGGCATTACCGTCAGTTGAATGGTTTCGATGAGGGATATGAGCATATGCTGCGCATTTCCAGGAAAGGCGTTCCCTCTTATAAGCGGAAGAAAAATGATGCTGCTGCCGCAGGAAGTAAAGAGCATAACCGCAGAAAACAGTATCTGCTGCCGGAGGGACAGGTGATCCCGCCGTTAGTGGACATGGGTATTTTTACAGCAGAGGGGCGTGTGGTACGCTCTATGTATGATAAGTACCGGCAGATCAACCGTTTCTTAGAACAGGTAGATGATGTGATCCGAGCAGAAAAATGGGAGAAGCTGCATATTTTGGACTTCGGATGCGGCAAATCCTATCTCACATTTGTGCTGTACTATTATTTTACGCAGATCCGGAAAATACCGGTAGAGATCGTGGGGCTGGATCTGAAAGCAGATGTGATTGAAAAATGCAACCGTGCGGCGGGAAAATATGGATACCGGAATTTGCGCTTTCAATTGGGAGATATTAATGGTTATCAGCCTGATTTTCCGGTGGATATGGTAGTGACGCTGCATGCCTGTGACACGGCAACGGATTTTGCCTTGTATAATGCCATCCGGTGGAATGCGAAGTTCATCTTTTCCGTGCCGTGCTGTCAGCATGAACTGAATGGACAGATGCAGAGTGAATCCATGCATCTGATGTTGCGATACGGTCTTATCAAGGAGCGGTTTGCGGCGCTGGCAACGGATGCTGTCCGGGCGAATCTGTTGGAATGCTGCGGTTACCGGACGCAGTTACTGGAATTTGTGGATATGTCCCATACGCCCAAGAATATATTGATTCGGGCAAGAAAGCGTGAGCATGATTCCAGGGAACACCGGGAGGAAATGCTGCGGGAGGTGTGTGCCTTAATGGACGAATTCGGCGTAAAGCCTATGCTGTACGGATTGCTGGAGGTGGACGAACGCTTATGATCCCTAAAGCATTTGAAACAAGGATGAGAAGGCTTCTGGGGGAGGAATACGATGCTTTCCGCACAAGCCTGGAACAGGAAAAATATCAGGCATTGCGTCTGAATCCGGCGAAGGCGGATGCGGGGCAATGGCGTGAGCAGACCGGCTGGGAGATCTCTGCGGTGCCGTGGTGTCCGGAGGGCTTCTATTATGATGGCGAAACCCTGCACCCGGGAAAGCACCCTTATCACAACGCCGGAGTTTATTATATCCAGGAGCCTTCGGCAATGCTGCCGGCAGAGTGTCTGCATGCACAGCCCGGGGAGCGTATCCTGGATCTGTGTGCCGCACCAGGGGGTAAGAGCACCCAGATTGCAGCGGCAATGGAGGGCAGGGGACTTTTGATATCGAATGAGATTCATCCTGCCCGTGCAAAGATTTTGTCGGAAAATATGGAGCGCATGGGGATTTCAAATGCGTTGGTGACAAACGAGACACCGGAGCGTCTGGCGGAGCGTTTTCCTTCTTTCTTTGACAGGATCATGGTGGATGCGCCCTGCTCGGGAGAAGGAATGTTTCGCAAGAATGAGGCGGCTGCAGAGGAGTGGAGCGAGGAAAATGTCAGCTTATGTGCGGCGCGCCAGGACGGCATCCTCTCCTGCGCGGCGCGGATGTTGGCGCCCGGTGGACGCATGGTCTATTCTACTTGTACTTTTGCACCGGAGGAAAATGAAGGCTCTGTCAGCCGTTTTCTGTCAGCGCATCCTGAATTTTCCCTGATTCCCATACCAAAGTGTGCGGGTATGGAACCGGGAAGGGAAGAGTGGGTCACACAGCCCGCCCGGGGACTGGAGCGGACCGTGCGCCTGTTCCCGCATAAGATCAGGGGAGAGGGACACTTTGCGGCAGTAATGCAAAAGGAGGGCGCCGCAGCAGGAAATCATATCTTTTCCGCCTTGACAGGGAGTGCGGCAGGTGGCATACTGTCAGAGCGTGAAGTGCCGGAATATCTGGAGTTTGTCAGTCAGACCCTACATGCTTCCTGCAACAAATTGCAAGAAAATCTTGTGCGGTTTGCAGATCAATTATATCTGCTGCCGGAAGGGGCGCCGGATATAAAGGGACTTAAGGTGCTGCGGCCTGGGCTGCATCTTGGCACCATGAAAAAGGGGCGTTTTGAGCCGGGGCATGCGCTTGCCTTATATCTTGGCGGGGCGGATGTGCAGAGGTGGGCAGAGCTTTCGGTACAGGAGGCAGGCGTGTATCTGCGGGGAGAGACCTTTCCCTGGGAGGGCGACAAGGGCTGGCATCTTATCTGTGTGGACGGTTACAGCCTTGGCTGGGGGAAGCTTGCCAGAGGCATTATGAAGAATCACTACCCCAAGGGACTGCGTCGTGTATAACGTATTTTAAAAATATTGAAGGGTTTATGAAGCAATTCTTAACGAAATATTAAAACACAAAGCATTGCATATGTGCTATACTTATTATCGTTAAAAAATAAGTTAGGATTTTGAATACGGATAACATGAAAAAGAAAACTATATTTGGAAGCTTTTATGCGAGATGGTTAGAATCTCTGGTTCCGGCTTATGGCGTGATCGCCCTCATATGCTGCTTCCTGTTAAACTGCATGATATACTGGTGTACGCAGTTTTTTATGGCGGATGCGTACCATTACGACTTTACAACTGAGCTGGACCGCAGGATTCCTTTTGTAGAGGAATGGATATTGGTCTATTTGGTGTGTTTTGCTTTCTGGGCCCTCAATTACATTCTGGTGGCAAGGGAGGGACGGCAGCAATGCTTCCGCTTTGTTACGGCGGACATGATGTCCCGGCTGATCTGCTGTGTATTCTTTGTTGTGCTCCCCACCACTAATGTGAGACCGGAAGTGCCGGGAAGTGATATCTGCAGCTGGCTGGTACGCCTGATTTATGAGATTGACGCACCTACGAATCTGTTTCCGTCCATCCACTGTCTGGTGAGCTGGTTCTGCTTCATCGGAATCCGGGGCAGCAGGAAGGTGCCCAGATGGTATCAGGTGTTTTCCTGCATTTTTGCACTGATGGTATGTGCATCCACACAGTTTACCAAGCAGCACTATCTGGTAGATGTTGTGGGAGGGCTGTTCCTGGCAGAGTTGTGCTGGTTCATATCTAATCATATACAGCTGTACCGGAAGGTAGAGCGATTCTTCGACAGGATTGGAACGAAGGTGTTCGGGGTGGCTTATTATGATGAATAAGAAAAAGACTCTGCTCAACGCATTGTTTCTCATATTGGTATTTGCACTTACCATATACAGCATTTTCCATGGACAGGATATGGATGAGCTGTTGATGTATATTAAGCAGGCGGATCTGCGTTACTGGGCAGTATCTATTGTATGCGTGATTTTTTTTATCGGAAGCGAATCGGTAATCATATATTACATGATGCGCAGTATTCAGCAGAAGATCAGGCTGGGGCATTGCTTCTTATATTCCTTTGTGGGATTTTTCTGGAGCTGTATCACACCGTCTGCTACGGGAGGACAGCCTGCGCAGATCTATTATATGCGCAAGGATAAGCTGTCGATTCCGATATCTACATTGGTTTTGATGATCGTCACCATCACATACAAGCTGGTGTTGGTGGTGATCGGACTTGGAGTCATTTTGTTTCGCCCTCCGGTCATTATGGAGTACCTAAAACCGGTCATGGGCTGGTGTTATCTGGGTATTGCCCTGAATGTGTTCTGTGTGGCGTTTATGATGCTGCTGGTATTTCATCCCACAATGGCCAAGAATATGCTAAAATCCCTCATACGGTTTCTGGGCAGGATACATCTGATGCGCCGTGTGGATCATTACCTGGATAAAGTGGAGCAATCCATGGTGCAGTATCAGGATGTGGCGGTGTATTTCAGGACACATAAGCTGGTAGTGGCAAATGTGTTTGGGATCACGGTAGTGCAGCGTCTGCTGCTGTTCTTCGTGACATATTTGACCTGCAGGTCTTTTGGCATCTACACGGCTGATATGGTTACGATAGTGATATTGCAGGGAATGATCTCCGTGGCGGTGGATATGCTTCCGCTTCCGGGAGGGATGGGAATCAGTGAGCAGTTGTTCCTGGCTATATTCCTGCCCATATGCGGCACCCTGACGCTGCCGGCAATGGTGGTGAGTCGTGGGCTCAGCTATTATACAGAACTTATTATCAGCGCTGTTATGACGGTGGTGGCACATCTGACGATAGGCAGACAGAAGAAAGAGGAGAAGTTACAATGATAGGTTTTTATAATTATACGGTGATTTTAACATATGTGAGTCTCGTATGCTCTGTGTTCGGCATGACGCAGGCGGTCAGCGGTCATTATCGTATTGCCATCGTGTGTCTTGCCCTGTCGGGACTTATGGATATGTTTGACGGCAAGATCGCCAGGACTAAGAAGGACCGCACGGATGACGAGAAGCTGTTCGGGGTGCAGATCGATTCCCTGTGCGATGTGGTGTGCTTCGGCGTTTTCCCGGCGCTGCTTTGCTGGGGATTGGGGGTTCAGGGAATATTGGGAACTATCGTGATCTGCTATTACAGCGTATGCTCGGTAATCCGTCTTGCCTTCTTCAATGTTCTGGAGACCAACCGGCAGCGGGTGGAGGATGGAGCCAACAAGTATTACCGTGGACTGCCCATCACTACCATGTCAATTGTACTGCCTATCATCTTTTTGTTGAATTTCTATATTTCGGAGCGTATGTTCCATTATGTTCTGGTGGTGACGTTTCTCGTGGTTGGGACATTGTTTATTGTGAACTTTAAACTGCGCAAGCCGTCCAATGCCATGCTGGTGGTGCTGGTGTCCGTGGTGGCAGTGGCGGTAGTGGCGATCCTGTTGTTTTCCAAATACCATGTAACGTTCCCATTCTTAAAAAATCAGGACTGGGCAATACACAATCTGCTGGAGTAGTTTTTGACAGCACAACATGATTTTCGGGAGGAAAAAAGATATATGAAATGCGTAGATCGATCAGGCAGAGAATTAGTAGAAGATCAGGGACAGCAGCGCATTCTGCGCTTCTTATATGAGCAGCGACTGGGACAGAGCTTTCTGTCCCTTTTGATTCGTCCGCGGGTATCAAAGCTTGCCGGAAGGATTTTGGACAGCCGCTTGTCTGGACTGGCAATTGCATCTTTTCGGAAACGGCATCAGATATCTATGGAGGATTTTGAAGAACGGACCTACCGCTCTTATAACGATTTTTTTACCAGGCGTATCAAGCCAGGAAAACGGGCCTTTTCGGATGTCCCCAGTGAACTGTGCGCACCCTGCGACAGCAGATTGAGTGTGTATCCCATCCATGAGGATGCGCATCTGACCGTGAAGGATACGGTATATACCATGGAGAGCCTGTTTCACAGCCGCCGGATTCCCAAGTATTACAAGGGCGGAACCCTATGTATCTTCCGGCTTGCCGTGGAGGATTATCACCGCTACTGTTATGTAGATGACGGCAGGAAGTCGAAAAACTACCGGATACCGGGAGTGTTTCATACGGTAAATCCTCTGGCAAATGATGTGTATCCCATCTATAAGGAGAATACCAGAGAATTTTCCGTGCTGGACAGCGTTCACTTTGGCAAAATTCTGATGATGGAAGTAGGAGCGCTTATGGTGGGAAGGATCGTCAACCATCACCAGGAGAGAGACGTGCAGCGAGGTGAGGAGAAAGGCTTCTTTGAGTTTGGCGGAAGCACAGTAATCCTCTGCTTTCCGGCAGGGTGCGTGCAGATACATGATGATATTTTAAAAAATTCCGCTGCTGGAATGGAAACGAAGGTGCGCCAGGGAGAAACGATTGGATTTTCCATAAAATAACAGATGCATTCACGGAGAAAAACATAAAATCTTCATACCATCTCCATATTTGTGTAATAAAATGTAACAAATTTGTAATAAACGAATACGCGTAATGCGGATTTGTAAAATTTGTGAAATCCACAAAAAGGAGATAAGGCAATGAAGTGGAAATTTGTACAGGCATTGATTTTAGGAAGCTGCGCCATGGCGTTAGCGGCAGGCGCAGCCGGAAGATATAAAGCACAAACCGAAACCAGGGAGACGTTCCGGGAACTTACGCCGGTGTTGGAAGATTACGCAGCGGTGACGAGGGAGGCTCATGATGTTCCTGTTGTGACAAGCAGTGGTGCCGCTTCGGCGCTGTCGGAACAGTTTGCTGCATGGCAGGAGCAGATGGATGCATGGGAGGAGGAGCGTCAGGCTGCCCGAAGAGCAGAAGAAGAAGCCACAAGAGAAGCGGATGAGGAAGCTGCGGAACCGAAGCTGGCGGTAGGTCTGGCATCAAGCTACGTCAATGTGAGGGAGCGGCCGGATACGCAGGCGCAGATAGTGGGAAAACTCTATCAGAACGGTGTGGGAGAGGTACTGAAGGAGGAGAACGGATGGTATCTCATCCGGTCTGGCTCCGTAACCGGGTATGTGAATGGAGAATATGTGCTGACCGGTGAAGAGGGGGCGGCATTGGCGGCGCAGCTGGGGCAGCGCCTGGCAGTGGTGCATGCCGATGTTCTCAGAGTTCGTATGGAGCCATCCACGGAAGCCGTGATTCTGGATATGATACCAGGCGGTGCTACGCTTGCGGTTACCGGAGAGCAGGAGGGCTGGGTGAAGGTCCGTGTGGCGGCAGGAGAAGGATATGTGTCACGGGATTATGTAGAAGTCTATACCAGATATCAGACGGCAGAGTCAGTTCAGGAAGAAGCACAAAGGCGGGCGCGTGAGGCGGAATCTCACAGGCAGCCTACAGTTGCAACGGCATCGAAGGGTGCATCCACCGGCAGTACGTCATCGGACAGCAGCGTTTCGCTGGGCAGGCAGATTGCGGATTATGCATTGCAGTTTGTAGGCAATCCGTATGTTTACGGTGGAACCAGCCTTACGGATGGAGCGGACTGTTCCGGCTTTGTGCAGAGTGTATATAAGAATTTTGGCATATTGCTGCCCAGAACATCAGGAGAACAGGGCGCCTGCGGAATATCTGTAGGAGGGCTTGATGCGGCACAGCCGGGAGATCTTATCTATTATTCCGGTCATATCGGTATTTATATCGGAAACGGTCAGATCGTGCATGCAAGTACGTCCCAGTCCGGAATCAAGGTTTCCAGTGCGAATTTCAGACCGATACTGTCCGTCCGCAGGATTGTGTAGATATGGTCAGATTATCTGCTTTGCGGGCATAATATTTCTTGCGATTTGGAATAGTAAGTACCAGGAGGTGCTTATGGAATCGAAGGGAACGATTATTGTCAGACAGCAGGTGGGAACCATGTCCGGTTCGCTGCGCCGTCAGCTGGAGGAGGAGGGCTACCGGATTGTTCGTGAAAAGGAACCGTGCAGTCTTCCCATCGGGGACGGGAGTCTGGAGTTAATGGTGGAGGGGCACAATCTTAAGTGCGGAGAGGAAACGGTGCATCTGACGCCCAGTGAATACAATATACTCTATACCATGCTGCAGTCTCCGGGACGGGTGTTCAGCAGGGATCAGTTGATCACCTATGCCCTGGATGCTTCTTTTGACGGTTATGACCGCACGATAGATACTTATATCAAAAGCATACGCAGAAAAATAGGCCGGGATTCTAGCAAGCCCAGTTGTATAAGGACCGTTCATGGTGTGGGTTATAAGTATGTGCCGGACAACGGAGGGAAAGCGTGAGTGACAGGGCAGCCGCAGGAGCGCGCAGGGAAATGCTGACAGAGCCGGTTCCGGGCCTGATACGTTCTCTGGCAATGCCTACGGTGGTGAGTACGTTAATTACTTCCGTATACAATATTGCAGATACTTTTTTTGTGGCGAAGCTGGGAACGGAGGCATCCGGCGGCGTGGGCATTGTCTTTGCTCTGATGGCGCTCATTCAGGCGGCAGGCTTTGCCATCGGAATGGGAGCCGGCAGCACTATTTCCAGGCTGTTGGGGGAGAAGCAGGAGAGGGAAGCGCAGGTACTGGCTTCTACCGGTGTGTTCTTATCACTGGTATTCGGAGCGGCAGTCATGGCGGCAGGTCTTCTTTTTCTGGAGCCCTTGATGCGGATTCTGGGAGCAACGGACAGTATTTTGCCCTATGCAGTGGAGTATGGGAGATATATTCTCTATGGTGCGCCTGTTATGACAGCGTCCTTTGTCCTGGGGAGCCTATTGCGTTCGGAGGGCAGGGCGAAATGGTCTATGATTGGCATCGGAGCGGGAGGCCTGCTGAACCTTGTGCTGGCGCCGGTGTTTATTTTTCTGTGTGAGTGGGGGATTTCGGGAGCGGCCATTGCCACGGCGGTCAGTCAGACCGTCTCTTTTCTTGTTCTGGTGGGTGGGTTTATCGGCAAAAGGAGTGTGCTGCATTTGTCTGTCCGCTGTATTGCCAGACGCCGGGAAAGCTATGGTATTATTATAAAGCAGGGTTTTCCGTCGTTTTTGCGCCAGGGGCTTGCCAGCGTAGCAACGGTGGCGCTGAATCATCAGAGCGCGGCCTGTTCGGATTCCGCTGTGGCGGCAATGACCATTGCAGGAAAAATATTTATGGTGGCATTTAGCCTGATGATTGGTTTCGGACAGGGATTTCAGCCGGTGATCGGCTTTAATTACGGGGCGGAAAAGTGGAACAGAGTACGGCAGTCCGTACGCTTTACATTGAAATGGAGCACTCTTCTGGCTGTTGCGCTGGGGGCGGGCGGTTTCTTCTTTGCAGAAAAGCTGATGGGATTGTTTCAGCAGACGGATGATCAGGTGGTTGCCATCGGAGCATATGCCCTGCGGGCACAGAGTCTGGCGCTGCCGCTGGTTCCGGTGGGCATTGTGGGAAACATGGTATTCCAGGCAGTGGGAAAGGCAGGAATATCTACCTTCCTGTCGGCGCTGCGCCAGGGAATCGTGTTTCTGCCGTTGATCTGGCTTATGCCCAGTTTGTGGGGGCTTGCAGGAGTACAACTGGCACAGGCGGTATCGGACGGGATTACGGCGATGGTGTGCATTCCATTCTTGATTATCTTTTGGCGGAGGATGCGTAAGAAGGAACAGAATATTAAATAAAATATCACCGTTTCTACAGAAAATTAAAAGAATATTAAAAGACCGATGACGTAAATTAGTGTATGATTATAAGCAGATAGAATCATGTAGATGCCGCAGGGATTTGGGAAGGCGTATATACCGACAGGAGAAGTGTGTAAGATGGCATATAGTAATAACAGAGGAAGGAATTCACGGGGAGGGAATTCATATCGGAAGGGTGGATCCAGCAGGAGCGGACAGTCTAATGCGGCGCGTTACCGGCGGATGCGCAGGAGAAGAAGACGCCGTATACAGATGCTGCTGCGGCTGGGCGTTTTGGTAATGGGGCTGGTACTGGTGATATTTGCCGTGAGCAGGCTTGTAGGTTTGTTGACCGGTGAGGACAGTCCGGTGCTGCCGGTGTTAAGTCAGGAGAAGGAGGACAAATCGGAGAAAACGGTCAGTAAGGTGACGGTGCCGCCGCCCGATTATGAAGTACAGCTGCTGACGGTCAATCCGTATTCAAGACCGGGCGATGCGTTGGAGCAGGTAAACGGTGTGGTCGTACACTGGACGGCAAACCCCGGCACTACAGCGCGGCAGAACAGGAGTTATTTTGAGAATCTGAAGGATACCCATGAGACGTCTGCCAGCAGTCATTTTGTCATCGGAATAGAGGGAGAACTGATACAGTGTATTCCGTGTAATGAGATCGCTTACGCATCCAATGACCGTAATGCGGATACCATTTCCGTTGAGTGTTGTATCACGGACAATACGGGCAGGTTCACACAGGAAACGTATGATACGCTGGTACATTTGGTGGCATGGCTGCGCTGCAGATATGACCTGAAAACAGAAGATGTGATCCGGCACTATGATGTGACCGGCAAGGATTGTCCCAAATATTTTGTGGACCATGAGGATGCCTGGGAACAGTTCCGGGAGGATGTAGACGATTACATACAGCAGAACGGTGTTCTGGAGAATGATACGACGTAACAGTTCAGCCATTGCTTGTATTACATGCGAATCACGCTTGCGTGAATGAGCGTGTACTGCAGGCAATGGCTGAACTGTTACATACATGAAGGAAATGCTTGCCAAATTCCTTGTTTTCAAGTATCATAGGAATAGTTAAAGCGATACCGATTCCGGGAGTCAGAAGGTTCCCGTGTCATGAAGGATGCATCAAAAGTATGATAGAGGAATTGTGCGGCAAGTTATCGGCTCAGCATGAGATCAGAGCAAGTTTAATACAGTTGAAGCAACTGGTGAAGGAACCGGATGCATTGCATGAGTGGCGGCAATACCATGTGAAGCATCCTGTTTTGTTTGCGTTTTTACAGGATGGCGATCCCAAGGTACGCAAAAACGCGGCGCTTCTGTTGGGTGTGACGGAAGGCGATGCCGCGGCAGATGCGCTATATGACGCTTATTGCAGTGAGGAGACGCTGTTTGTGCGCAGCGCATATCTGATCGGTATGGCAGGGGTGGATATGAGCGCGCATCGCGAGGAGCTTGACGGCATTTACCGGGAGCTTCTTGCAAAAGAGGTGCCGGAACATGAGCGCAAGCACCGGAGCGAGGAAATTCATGCCCTGTCAAAGGTTCTTCGGAATATGACGAAGGAAAAATGTCACCGCTTCTACGGTTATGAAGCACCGATGGAAGTCCTGCTTACCACCAATCCCGCCTACCGGGAGGTGACGGCGAGACAGATTCAGAGCGCGCATCCCAGGTTGACGCCTGCCGGAGTCAAAGTGGAGAATGCCAATCTGCGGGAATTGCTGGGAATACGGACTTACCGGGAGCTATTGTTCCTGCTTCCGGGCGGACATCATATACCGCCGGAACCAGAGGCGATAGCCGCCGCATTTGTGAGGGCGGGGGTTGTTGGAATCATGCGGCAGATGCATGAGGGAGATGCACCTTATTATTTCCGTCTGGAGATAAGGATTGATATGCCGGAGCCCCAGAGGGGAATCCTGATCCAGAAGGCGGCGGCACAGATTGAGTTGCAGAGCGGCAACGAGCTTATCAATGCACCGGACGGTTATGAGGTGGAATTGCGGTTGACGCAGAATAAGGACGGCAGTCTCTATCCCTCCATGAAGCTTTTCACAATTCCTATGCGGCGTTTTAGTTATCGGAAGGAAGCCGTAGCGGCGTCCATCCATCCGGCTAACGCAGCGTTATTGATGCAGCTGGCAGAGCCGTATCTAAAGGAAGGGGCACAGGTGCTGGATCCATTTTGCGGTGTGGGTACGATGCTCATTGAGCGGGACATGCTGGTGCCGGCTGGAGATATGTACGGGACAGATATCTTTGGGGAAGCAATCGTGAAGGCACGGGAAAATGCTGCTGCCGCAGGCCGGGCAGTTAATTACATCAATCGTGATTTCTTTGATTTTACACATAAATACCTGTTTGATGAGATCGTGACCAATATGCCCATGCGGGGCAGGCGGACGAAGGAGGAACAGGATGCTTTTTACGGAATCTTCTTTGTGCGTGCGGCAAAGCTGCTGCGTCCTGAGGCGTTGTTGATGCTTTATACGAATGAAGAAGGCTTTGTCAAGAAGCAGCTCCGGCTTCATAAGGAGTATCGCCTGCTGGAAGAATTCTGCATTCGCAAAAAGGATGGGTTCTATTTATTTTTAATCAGGTTCAAGGGGTAAGGACAATGGCTTTGAAAAAAGGAAAAAAAGAAGAGAAAGAACTGGCTTTTGAAGAGCTTTTGGACGCAAGCGTGATTCAGGGGATGCAGGACCGTTTTTGTGCATCCAATAACGTTTATTGCGTATGTTTAAGCCAGACACAGGGCGTAGTGACCAGATCCTTTGGCAGCAAAGAAGAGTTGGATTACATACATAACAAGATTGGGATGGCGCGTCATGTAGTGCTGTTGAACCGGGTGCTGGAGACAGAGATAGAGGACGTCATAGAGGAAGTGCTGGAGGAAAGCTATCTGAAAATGTGCGGGATTGCCATTCGTGTGGGCGGTAAGATTGCTGCAATCTGGATTGTGATCGGCGTGATACAGGAAGCATTGACAGAGGATGTGAAGCTTCCTGCTTCTGTGCGTACTACTACACAGGATCAGTATTATCATTCCATGGATTTTCTTACGTATCTTTCAAAGCTGTACTTTGCAACGAAACTGAATGAACTTTTGGCGCAGGAGGCTTTTGCGGAGAGCCGGGATGCCCAGGAGAAGACCCAGGCGGAGCTGAAGCGCAATGAAGTGCTCAATTCCATTGTGCAGATGCTGGAGAGCGAGCAGCCATTTTCGGAGATTGCAGATGATATTCTCGGTAAAGCCTGCAGCTATCTGCAGGTGGAAAACGGTGCGGTGATCGGGATAGATCATGACGGTAAAACAGCAGATATGATCAGTGAATGGTGTGTGTCTGGGGCTCAGTCCATTATGGATCAGTGTCAGGACATATCGGTGGAGAAGCTGCCCTTTGCCAACGGGAAGCCGTATATGATCTCGGCAGATACGAAGCTGCCAGACGATTTTCGGGCATTTTTTGATGCGTGGCATCTGCAGGCAGCAGTCAGTCTTCCCATTGAGACAGATACAGAAGTGACAATGTATGTATGCTTTTTCGAGCGTGAGCACCGGCGTATCTGGGATATGAGCGACATCAAATTCCTGAATGAAGTAAAGCAGATTATCCAGAGCATTCTGGTGAAGCATATCACAAAGGATTCTCTTGCAAGCTCCTATGCGTCTCTGGAAGCAATCTTAGAGAATGTGGGCTGCGGTATCTGTGTGGGGGATGAGATGTCAGGCAAAGCAATCTATACCAATCAGCAGTTCCACAAACTGTTCCGGAACCACAGGATGACAGAGGCTCTGACAGAGGCTGTGAAGAACGGAACATCCATAGGGAACGGAAGCTTTGTGGAGTATTTTTCCAAAGAAGATGACCGTTATTATGATATTTACCACACCAGACTTAACTGGGTGGACGGCAAAAAGGTAAATCTGCTTACCGCATATGATGTGACGGATAAGAAGCTGTATCAGCAGAAGATAGAACGTCAGGCAAATAACGATTTCCTGACAGGATTATATAACCGCATGCGCTGCGAGCATGATGTGGCAATTTATGTCAACCAGACGAAGAAGTGTGGCGGTGTGGGAGCTATGTGCTACATCGATCTGGATGACTTTAAGCACATCAACGACGGATTGGGACATCAGTATGGAGACGTGCTGCTGCAGGCGATTTCCCACAGCCTGCAGGCAATCGAGGGCATTGGATCTACCTGTTACCGCATGGGCGGCGATGAGTTCATCATTATTATTACCCATGAGTATTACCATCGTTTTCAGGAGATACTGGAAGAGATTCAGGAGATATTTACAAAGCCCTGGTTCTTAAAGGGGGCAGATTATTACTGCACCATGAGTATGGGGGTGGTTCGTTTTCCTGAGGATGGCGATGATGTGCAGGAGCTGATCAAGAAAGCAGACATTGCTCTGTACGAAGCGAAAAAGAGCGGTAAGAACCGTGTGGAGTTTTACAATGCCAATGTGGAAACGGCATCCTTCAAACGGCTGGATCTGGAGAAGAATATGCGTTATGCAACGTCCAATTCCTGCGCCGAGTTCGAGGTATATTATCAGCCGATCACTGACATTACAGGCAAGCAGGATTCCTGCTGCGGTGCAGAGGCGCTGATCCGCTGGAATTCAAAGGCCTTGGGTATGATCTCACCGGCAGAGTTCATTCCTCTTGCCGAGTATCTGGGACTGATCAATCCCATCGGCAGCTATGTGCTCAAGGAGGCATGCGGCCGCTGCAAATACTGGAACGATATGGGACACCCGGATTATCATGTGAATGTTAACCTGTCCGTAGTGCAGCTGCTGCAGAATGATATTGTGGATCATATCCGCAGCGTGTTGGAGGAGACAAGGCTCAATCCTGCCAATCTGATGCTGGAGGTGACGGAAAGCCTTGCCATTAACGATATGGGACGTATGAAGCGGATTCTTGCTGAAATCAAGCAGCTTGGCGTGAAGGTGGCGCTGGATGATTTCGGAACGGGATACTCTTCCTTAAACCATATTCGGGAGCTTCCCATCGATGTGATCAAGATTGACCGCTGCTTCATTGTGGATATCGGCAAAGACGATTATTCGGAGGTCTTCGTCAAAATGGTCTCCGAGCTTGCGGAGACCATTGGCGTGCGTATGTGTGTGGAGGGCGTGGAGGATTCCGACCAACTGGAGAAGCTACGCGCCATGAAGATCCATTTTATACAGGGATACTACTTTGGAAAACCTATGAAAGCAGAGGCATTCGAAGAAAAATATTTATAACTCAATATCCAACTCTACCGGGCAGTGATCCGAGCCCATGACATCCGTATGGATGCGTGCGTCGGAGAGCTGCCCTTTTAATGCCTGAGACACCAGGAAATAGTCGATACGCCATCCGGCATTCTTTTCTCTGGCATGGAATTGGTAGGACCACCAGGAGTACATGCCGGTCGCGTCGGGATAGAAGTGACGGAAGGTATCGATAAAGCCGTGTTCCATAAGCTCTGTAAATTTGCTGCGTTCCTCGTCGGTAAAACCGGCGTTATTCCGATTGGTTTTGGGATTTTTAAGATCAATCTCTTGATGTGCCACGTTCAGGTCGCCGCAGAGGATCACAGGCTTGTCCTGCTCCAGTGAAATGAGATAAGCCCGGAAAGCATCCTCCCATTCCATGCGGTAGGAAAGCCTTGCCAGCTCACGTTTGGAATTGGGGGTGTAGCAGGTGACAAGATAGAAGGATGGGTATTCCAGTGTGATGACACGCCCCTCCGTGTCATGTTCCGGGATGCCGATGCCGCACCGGGAACTTAAAGGTTCCTGTTTTGTGAATATGGCAGTGCCGGAATAGCCCTTTTTTTCGGCGTAATTCCAATATTGATGGTAGCCCGGCAGCAGAAGGTCGATCTGGCCCTCCTGCAGCTTGGTCTCCTGTATGCAGAATGCGTCGGCGTCCGTCGTCTTGAAAAATTCCATGAAGTTTTTGCCGACACAGGCACGCAGCCCGTTGACGTTCCAGGATATCAGTTTCATAAGTAGTTCTCCTTATTCTTGGTATATGGGATTTTGGTTCCGTGCAGCAGTTCTATATTGGAATGTGCATGGAAGCGGTGTGATTTTTGATTTGCTCATCTACCATAATAGCACCTCTTGCCAAAACCGTCTATTAAATGCTGGATAATCTGCAAGAAAAATATTATACTATACATAATAGAAGGTTCAGCAGATTGGTCAATTGTTCCCAAAAGGGAACGTACATAGGAAAGGAGTGCGTCTATGTTAGAGAAGGTAGATTTACAGCGGAAGATGGGTAAGAAAGAGTACAAATCCCGGATGGATGAGCTGCAGCCGAAGTTAGCGTACTTACAGCGCGCCTGTAAGGAACTTCAGATTCCGGTGATGGTAATCTTTGAAGGATTTGGAGCAGCAGGTAAGGGCACGCTGATCAATAAGATGATAGAGCCTTTAGATCCTAGGGGATTTGCCGTGCACGCCACGGCGTTGGAGACCAGAGAAGAGAAAATGCACCCCTTTCTGTGGCGTTTCTGGACGAAACTGCCTGCCAGGGGCAGGATTGCCATTTTTGACCGAAGCTGGTACCGCCGGGTGATGATGGACCGGTTTGACGGAGTGACCACGGAGGAGCAGTTGGAGTATACGTATGGTGAGATACGCTCCTTTGAGAAGGAATTGACGGATGACGGTATGGTCATCATCAAGTTTTTCGCTTATATTTCCCAGAAGGAGCAGAAGAAACGCTTTGATAAGCTCTTGTCCGATAAGAAGACAGCATGGCGTGTTTCAGAGGGAGATCTGGAGCGGAACAGGAAGTATGACCGGTATCTTGCCATCAATGAGGAAATGCTGGAGAAAACCGATGCAGATTATGCACCATGGAATATTCTGGAGTGCACAGACCGGGAGTATGCGGCGGCGAAAATGACAGAGCTTTTGGTGACGATTCTGGAGCGGGCAGTGGCAGATAAGAAGGAAGAGCTTGCGAAAAAGCAGCAGGAGAAAGAGGCGACAGATAGGGAAGCGGCTCAAAGCAGCGCTGTCGGTGCAGCGGATGCCGACAGTCGTCAGGATCTTACCAGTTCTGTGCTGGCAGGTGTGGATTTGTCCTGCAACATGGATAAAGAGACATATAAGGCTGAGCTGGCGAAGTGGCAGAGGAAGCTGGCGAAGCTTCATAACGAACTCTACAAATACCGCATTCCTGTGGTACTTGCCTTCGAGGGCTGGGATGCCGGAGGCAAGGGCGGAGCCATCAAACGTCTGACTCAGGCGCTTGACCCCAGAGGCTATGTAGTAAATCCGGTGGCTTCTCCCACTGATGAGGAGCGCGCGCACCATTATCTGTGGCGCTTCTGGAGGAACGTGCCCAAGGATGGTCATGTGGCAATTTTCGACCGTTCCTGGTACGGGCGCGTCATGGTGGAGCGCATTGAGGGCTTCTGCTCCAAGGAGGAGTGGCAGAGGGCATACCGGGAAATGAACGAGATGGAAGAACAGTTTTCCAACCATGGCTGTATCGTCATCAAGTTCTGGATGCATATTGATAAGGACGAGCAGGAGAGACGGTTTAAAGAGCGTCAGGAAAATCCGGCGAAGCAGTGGAAAATCACAGATGAGGATTGGCGTAACCGGGCAAAGTGGGATGAGTACGAGAAGGCAGTGGACGAAATGCTGATACGCACTTCCACCACTCATGCTCCGTGGGTGATCGTGGAAGCAAACAGTAAATACTATGCCCGCATCAAAGTGCTGCGCACAGTGGTGGATGCCATCGAAGCACGATTGAAGGAGATAAAGAAGTAAGCGTTGACAGGAGACTTGACAAATACCCCCGGTAGGTATATGATTGATATACCTACCGGGAGTATATTTTTGCTTGGAAATAAAAATCACCAAAATGACAGATACTAAATGTTGTATGAGAGGAGATATCATATGGACAGGGAGAGTTGCAGCGCCTGCAACTGCAGGATGAAGCATCGGGAGAAAAGCGAGTATAAGGATCTCATCAAACGGCTGAACCGTATTGAGGGACAGGTGCGGGGCGTACGCAAGATGGTGGAGGAAGACCGTTATTGCGTGGATATCTTAACGCAGGTGGCTGCAATCCATTCCGCTCTGAATTCTTTTAATAAAGTATTGCTGGCGGAGCATATCAGATCATGCGTGGTGGATGACATTCGGGCAGGGAAGGACGAGACGGTGGACGAACTGTGTGCGGCCCTGCAGAAGTTAATGAAATAGAGCAGAGAAATGACTGGGAGAGGCGATCATGAGAAAAGAACGATATGAGGTGACAGGGATGACCTGCTCCGCCTGTTCTTCGCGGGTGGAGAAGTGTGTGTCCGGTCTTGCAGGCATGGAGAAGGTTACGGTAAACCTGCTGACCAACAGTATGCAGGTGGAGTATGAGGAAGAAAAGCTTGACAGCGGTGCCATTATAGAGGCGGTGGAACATGCCGGATACGGAGCCGCGCTGACGGGAAGCGGCTCGGGAGGGCAGAGTACAGGAGCAGCGGGGGGACGCGCTTGCGGCAGCAGTGCCGGAAGTGGCGCAGAGCAGGGCAGACAGCGCATGAAGGAGCAGGAACGCAGGGAACGCCAAGCCATGAAAGTGCGTTTGGTAGGTTCCATTCTCTGTCTGATTCCCATGATGTATATTTCCATGCACCACATGTTCTATGAGTGGTTTGGTCTGCCGGTTCCGGGGTTTATCCGGGCGGTGTTCCACGGCAATGAGAATGCCATTGCATTTTCTTTTTCCCAGTTCTTGCTGCTTCTGCCCATTATGTATCTGAACCGGAAATACTTTATCAATGGGTTTCGGAACCTGTTTGTACACCGCAGCCCCAATATGGATTCGCTGATCGCACTGGGAGCCACCGCATCTGCGGTGTACGGTGTTGTGGCGGTATTTGCCATAGGGTATGGATTGGGACATCAGGATATGGAGCTGGTGAGCCGGTACAGTATGGACATTTATTTCGAATCGGCGGGCATGATCCTGACCCTGATCACATTGGGAAAATATCTGGAGACAAGGTCAAAGGGCAAGACCAGCGAAGCAATTGAGCGTCTGATGGATCTTGCGCCTCAGGAGGCATGTGTGCTGCGGGACGGACAGGAGATTACCGTGCCTGTAGAGGAAGTTACTCTGGGAGAATTGCTCCTTGTGCGTCCGGGTGAATCGGTGCCGGTGGACGGAGTCATTGAGGAAGGCAGTTCCAGCCTGGATGAAGCAGCTGTGACCGGTGAGAGTATCCCGGTTTATAAAAGCCAGGGGGACAAGGTCATTTCCGCTACCATGAACCAGAATGGCATGCTGAAAATCCGTGCCACCAGAGTGGGAGAGGATACCACGATCCGTCAGATGATTCGGCTGGTGGAGGAGGCAAGCTCCAGTAAAGCGCCCATAGCCAAGCTGGCGGATAAGATTGCGGGTGTTTTCGTGCCTGTCGTGATTACAATTGCGCTGCTTGCCATGGCTGTCTGGCTGCTTGGCGGCGCCACGTTTTCGTTTGCTCTGTCGGTGGGGATTGCCGTGCTGGTGATTTCCTGTCCCTGCGCCCTGGGGCTTGCCACACCAGTAGCAATTATGGTAGGAACCGGCAAAGGCGCAGAGTGCGGAATTCTTATCAAGTCCGGGGAGGCACTGGAGACAGCCCATAACGTGGATACCGTGGTGATGGATAAGACAGGGACCATCACAGAGGGAAGCCCAAGGGTGACGGATGTGGCTGCATGGACGGTAGGAGAGGGAGAACTGCTGGCACTTGCTGCAGGGATGGAAAAGGGCAGCGGTCATCCGCTGGCACAGGCAGTTTTAGCTTATGCAAAAGAGCGGAAGATCACGCCGGTGTCTATGTCGGGTCATCATACGGTATTGGGGCGCGGGATAGAGGCGGATATGGATGGACGTCATTACCTGGCGGGAAATGAAGCCTTTTTAAGAGAGTGTGGCATAGATCCGGAGAATAAGACAGAGCAGTTGTCCAAACTGGCAGACGAGGGCAAGACACCGCTGTTGTTTGCTGATGATAAGGAGGTGTTAGGGCTGATCGCTGTGGCGGATGTGGAGAAGGAGAGCAGCCGTCAGGCAATCGAGGAATTTAAAAAGATGCATATTGATGTGGTGATGCTGACCGGAGATCATGCCAAAACGGCGGAGGCGATCCGCCGAAGGCTTGCAATTCCGAAGGTAATCGCAGAGGTATTGCCGGAGGACAAGGAACGGCACATTGCGGCACTTCAGGAGCAGGGGCGCTGTGTGGCGATGATCGGAGACGGCATCAATGATGCGCCGGCGCTTGCCCGGGCAGATGTGGGCATAGCCATTGGGGCGGGAACGGATGTGGCGATTGAGAGTGCCGATGCGGTGCTGATGCGCAGTGATCTGATGGACGCGGTGTCGGCGATCCGCTTAAGCAAAGCGGTCATCCGCAACATTAAGCAGAATCTTTTCTGGGCGTTCTTCTACAACAGTATCGGTATCCCGCTGGCAGCAGGCGTATTGTACCCGGCGTTTGGTTTAAAACTCAGCCCCATGTTCGGGGCGGCGGCAATGAGCCTAAGCAGCGTATGCGTGGTATGCAATGCACTGAGACTGCGTTTTTTCAAACCGGAACGCGGGAAAACGGAAGTGTCGCAGGAACTTAATGATTTCAAACAAGAACAGGAGGAAACAGGAATGAAAGCAGTATTGAAGATTGAAGGTATGATGTGTGAACATTGCAAGAAGCATGTGGAGGATGCATTAAACGGTATGGAGGGTGTGAGTGCCCAGGTGGATCTGGAACAAAAATGCGCGGTGGTCAGTGCAGAGCAGAATATATCCGATGAAGAATTCGGCAGAGTGATCACGGAGGCAGGTTACACACTGACCGCAGTAGAGCACTGAGCTGCGTCTATTTTTACTTGAGAAATACAACCGATTACGGTATAATGTCCTCAGACATTATACCTGCCGAATGGCATCCGCCGGAGGCACCGTGACCGCTTGCGGTCATGGTATAATGACTATATTGCTGACTGGCATCCGCCAGAGGCATTGTGGCTGTCGGAAGCCGCAATAAATGAGGGGGAAGTTGACATGTGGTCATACGAAAGCGTAGTTTACCAGATTTACCCGTTGGGACTGTGCGGCGCGCCGTGGGAGAACGACGGCAGTGTAGTACCCAGGATAAGCCATGTGGCGGAGTGGATTCCGCATATCAAGAAGCTGGGGGCGGATGCCGTGTATTTTTGTCCGTTGTTTGACTCGGATCGGCATGGATACGATACCAGGGATTATACGCGGCTGGACCCCAGGCTGGGAACTAATGAGGACATGAAGAAGCTGTGTGATGAGCTTCATGAGAATGGGATCAGGATTGTTCTGGACGGAGTGTTCAATCATGTGGGCCGGGGATATTCTGCATTTCAGGATGTGTTGCGGAATCGGGAAAACTCTCCCTATAAGGATTGGTTCTGCGGCGTGAATTTTGGCTGGAACAACTGCTATAACGATGGTTTGTCCTATGAAGGCTGGGAAGGGCATAATGAGCTGGTAAAGTGGAATCTGCGCAATGAAGAGGTTGTGCAGCATATCCTTTCCGCAGTGGGAGGCTGGATTGAAGAATTTGACATTGACGGGCTGCGGCTTGACGTAGCGTACAGTCTGGATATGGATTTTATGCGGCGGCTGCGGCAGTTTGTGGACACGAAGAAGGCTGATTTCTGGCTGGTGGGAGAAATGATACACGGAGATTATAACCGGCTTTTGGATGAGCATAATATGCTGCACAGCGTTACCAATTATCAGGCGTACAAGGGGATATGGTCCAGCTTTAACGATATGAATATGTTCGAGATCAATCATACCCTGGAGCAGCATTTCTGCGGTATGTATAGAGGAAAACATCTGCTGAATTTTGTGGATAACCATGATGTGAACCGCCTGGCGAGTACGCTGAAGGTCAAAGAGCATCTGCCGTTGGTGTACGGTATGCTGTATGGCATTCCGGGAATCCCCTGTATTTATTACGGAAGCGAGTGGGGGATAGAGGGCCGGAAGGAGAACGGAGGAGACGAGGCGCTGCGTCCGTCCTTAGAGAAGCCCCAGTGGAATGAGCTGTGTGATTTTATTGCAAAGCTGAGCAGAGTACATAAAGAGGAAAAAGCGCTTTGTTACGGTGATTTCTGCAAGCTGTTTCTGACCAACCATCAGATTGTATTTGCAAGGAAATTCGAGAACGAGAAAATACTGGTGGCAATCAATGCATCGCCGGATGAGTTCCGTGCGAATTTCAATGCCGGTACAGAGCGGGCGGTAGATTTGCTGACCGGTGAAGAAATCGTATTTTCTGGAGGAGCCGATCTGCCCGGATACAGTGTGGCATATTGGAAGTGTTCATAAATACGAAGGAGGGTAATATCCGTTATGGCAAAGAAAGACAGTAAAGCGGGGCGGGGAAGCAGGAAAATGATGTTTGGCACGGTGGGGATACTGATGATACCGTTACTGATCATGGGAATTGTTGCATCCGTCATTATGTTCCTGGTGCAGAGCGGCGCGCTTGATGCATTGGTGGGCAGCATTTTGGTGTTTGCAGTGCTGGTGGTCAATATCGTGGTATTCCTGCTGCTGATGAGAATTGTGTCCGGCAAGCTTCACACGATTCTGGGGAGTGTGGAACAGATTGCAGACGGAACATTGAATATGGGTGAGATGAAGCTTGCCGAGCGGGGCGGCGAATTGGGCAATGCCATGCGTTCCGTCAATGAACTGATGCGCAGCTTTGCGCAGATCGTTACGGGAATCCGGCGGGCGACAGAAGAACTGGATGAAGTATCTAAGACGTTTGGAGAATCCTTCGACAGTATGACGACTGCCATGACTATGGTGGACGGGGACATCGATATGATCACGCGCAATACGTTGTCCCAGGAGGAGAAAACGGAGTTGATGCGGCAGAAGATCCAGGATATCAGTACAGGTATCGATGTCATTGCCGACAATATTGCCAGTCTGACAGAGAGTGCAGGTAAGATGCGCGCATGCAACGAATCTGCCGAACATATTATGGGAGAACTGGTGCAGATCAGCACGCAGAACCGTGAATCGATCACGGCGGTCATGGATCAGACCGATAAGACGAATCAGTCGGCGCTGCAGATACGCACCGCAACCGAGATCATTGCGGGGATTGCAGAGCAGACCAACCTGTTGGCGTTAAATGCCAGTATCGAGGCGGCGAGAGCAGGCGAGCAGGGGAAGGGATTTGCAGTTGTGGCGGAAGAGATCCGTACGCTGGCCGACCAGTCCAGAGAATCTTCAGAGCAGATCAATAATATTGTCAATGAACTGATTCAAAATTCCAATATCAGTGTGGACATTACAGGAAAGGTATCTCAGGCTTTTGAGCGGCAGAATGAGAAGATCGGACAGACGGAGGAAATATTTACTTCGCTGAATGAGGAGATTGCAAATGTGGGAATATCCATTCGTGGCATCGGCCTGGAGGTACAGGGACTGAGCGAGCACAAGGGAGCCATGGATCTGCAGATTGAGACTCTGACGGAAGCAGCAGCCTCCAATACAGAAAATGCCAAAGAGACGCTGGATGCTGTGGGCGAATTTGGTGCGCTGGTAGATGAATGCAAGAAGTCTACGGATCATATTACTTCTGTTTCTGCGGATCTTGTAGACCATATACGCAGATTCAATCTTTCGAACTTCAAAGAGCATGCGGAGCAAAAGTTCTAGGCGGTGAAAACATGCAGAATAGTTACATAATGTAAGTGTACGAAGGCGTAAGGGCGGATAGGCTGCTTACGCCTTTGATGTCTTAGGAAGAGAGGAATTTATGGCATATTATCTTTTGCTGGTGGCAGTTGTGATACTGCTGTGTCTGTTCCTAAACAAGATGACCAACAAGCTGGGAATTCCCATGCTGCTGCTGTACATTCTGTTGGGCATGTTGTTTGGGACAGACGGAATCTTGAAGATTCCCTTCGACAATTTTGAAATGGCGGAGAGAATCTGCACGGTAAGCCTGATTTTTATCATGTTTTACGGCGGTTTTGGAACAAACTGGAAGCAGGCGAAGAAGGTGGCAGTGCAGGCATCTATGCTCTCGACACTGGGCGTAGTGCTGACTGCTGTGCTGACCGGTTTATTCTGTCACTTTATTCTGCGGTTTGCATGGATGGAGAGCCTGTTGATCGGGGCGGTTATCGGTTCCACCGATGCAGCTTCGGTATTTGCAATTCTGCGTTCCAAGCGGCTGAATTTAAAGGATAATACGGCATCATTATTGGAAGTGGAGAGTGGAAGCAATGATCCCTGTGCCTATATGATGACAGTCCTGATTCTGTCCATGATGAGTGGGACGGATGATGGCGTGGGTATGCTGGGGATGGTGGCGCTTCAGATTCTCTGCGGTGTGGCGGCAGGCATACTGGCAGCCATGGCGGCAGGATTTGTGTTAAACAGGATGCGGCTGGATTACGAGGGACTTGACCTGATCCTGGTATTCAGTATGGTGCTGATGGGTTATGCAGGGGCAGAGGTTATAGGCGGCAACGGTTACCTGAGCGTGTATATTGCAGGTATCCTGCTGGGCAACCGCTCACTGCAGAATAAGAAGGCTTTGGTACATTTTTTTGACGGAATTACAGGGTTGATGCAGATTTTGATATTTTTCATGCTGGGTCTGCTGGCGAATCCCTCCAGCTTGCCGGCGATACTGCCTTATGGTCTTGCGGTGGCGGTGTTCCTGACACTGGTGGCGCGTCCGGCAGCGGTATTTGCCATTCTGACGCCTTTTCGGTGTAGCATGCGCCAGATGCTCCTGGTATCGGCAGCGGGACTGAGAGGAGCCGCCTCCATTGTATTTGCCATATTGGCAGTGGTGAGTCCCGCCTATACGAAGTACGATATCTTCCATATTGTGATTTTTATCGTACTGTTTTCTATTGCGCTGCAGGGGACGCTGCTTCCCATGCTGGCGCGAAAGCTTGATATGCTGGATGAGAATTCAGACGTTATGCGTACATTCAGCGATTACTCGGATGAGCTTCCAGTAGAATTCGTGAAAGTATCGGTCCGGGAAGGGCATCCCTGGGCAAATCGCAGAGTCAGAGAAATCGAGACGCTGCCGGATCTGCTGTTGGTATTGATCATCCGGGGAGACAAACGATTGGTGCCCCGGGGCAATACAATGGTTCAGGAGGGGGATAAGATCGTCTTGAGCGCGCTGGCTCCGGAGGAACATCTGGGGGTATGCCTGACGGAACTTGAGGTGGATAAGAACTGCCCCTGGATTGACAAGCCGCTGTCCAAAGTGCGCATGGAGGAAGAGAAGCTGGTACTGCTGTTAAAGAGGGAGGATAAGGTGGTGATACCTAACGGGGATACGGTGATACGGGAGAATGATATTCTGGTCATTGGGCATGTGTAAATTGCACAATCATGCGCCGTTTGATATTGTGAATTACTGATGAAAATCGCGGATTTTTACAATCAACACTGACATTTACCGGTACATAGTGTTACAATATAAAGGAATCGTGGGCTTGATGGCTGTTCGCAGCCAGAAACAGGAGTGTGTATAGGATGTATAAAATCGGCGATTTTGTGGTGCATGGTACGAATGGTGTATGTGAGGTTGAAAATATCGGAACTCTGGAGGATATGGGGATGCCCAAGGGGAGGCTGTATTATACGCTCCATCCCTGTTATAGTGAGCAGAGCAGGGTATTTACCGCAGTGGAGAATCCCAAAGTGGTAATCCGTCCGGTGCTGACGAGACCGGAAGCCCAGGCTCTCATAGACGAGATGCCCCAAATTGAGTATTTGTGGATCAAGGATGAGAAGCAGCGTGAGAGTGAGTACCGTGAGGCATTGCACAAGTGCGACTGCCGTGAACTGGTGAGGATCATTAAGACGATATATGTGCACCAGAAGAAGCGGATTGAGGAGGGGAAGAAGGTTACCAGCATAGATGATAAGTATTTCCATCTGGCGGAAGATAATCTCTATGGAGAGCTGGCTTTTCCTCTGAAAATGGAGAAGGAAGATGTGAAAAAATATATTATACAACGGATCGCTTTGGAAGAGTGACGTTTGAAAGCCCCGTCTGTACCGGATGTTTCCCGCACAGGAAAGTTCCGGCGCAGACGGGGTTTTAACTGTTCAGAACCACCAGGCCGCAGACGTGCCAGCGTTGCTGTCACACGCCTCTAAAGAGGCTTATGTCTGCGGCTGGCAGGGTTATCACCCTCATGGAAATGGAAATTCAGCCCGTTTCCAATAAATTGGAACGGTCTGATTTTCCATTTCCATGGGGTTCTGAACAGTTACAAAAAATTTTTATAGGATGCAACAGATGGGATTTTTTTGACACTATATCTATGAGACTGATAAAATGCTACGCGTAGATAAATGAGGTGAAGTTATGGAACAGGAGCTGCAGTTGGTGGAGCGTGCCAGAGCCGGTGATACAGAGGCTTTTGCAATGATCTATGAGCAGGTATATCAGGATATGTACCGGTTTGCGTTATATATTCTAAAAGATCATCACGATGCACAGGATGTGGTCAGTGACACGGTGGCAGATGCTTTTGCTGCGATGGGGAAGCTGCGCCGCAGTGAGGCATTCCGGGGCTGGATATTCAAGATACTTACCAATAAATGTAAGCGTAAGTTAAAAGAATATGTTGACCGTCCGGGAGAACTGACGGAGGATATGCCGGAACAGACAGGCCGGAGAGGTATGGATGAGCATGCAGCGGTGCGCAGTCTTTTCTTTTCCCTGGCGGAGGAGGAACGCATCATTATAGCCATGCATCTTTTCGGCGGTTACAGCAGCCGGGAAATGGCATCCATGCTGCATATGAATGAAAATACGATACGTTCTAAGGAGAGCCGCGCCCTTAAGAAAATGGCGCAAAGCTACTGGGATTAGGAGGTGGATACCGTGGATGAGAGAGATATGTTAAAGCAGATCAGGCAGTCGGCGGAGCAGGTGGATATTCCGGATGCATTGTATCCGGATGCTGTGGAACAGCGGCTGCGGGAACAGCAGAAGAATGGCGGATCGAAGAAGGCTTCACGTTTTCGCCGTAATGTGAGGAGATGGGGGCAGCTTGCAGCCGCATTGGCATTGGTGGTATGTGCAGGGGCAGTTTTTGCAGTGACGCAGATGGTGCCGCATCAGGAACTTGATAATATGTCCGATACCGCGCCGGAAGCAGCGGATCAGAACGGGATGTCATACAATTTGGCGCCCGAGGTTCACCAGGAGCACAGCCGCATAGAGGAAATGGGCGATATGTACCATCTTGCAGACGGCTACGGTGAAGTATACGCAATGCTGGGCAGGCAGTACTTCCGGGATGTGGTGGAGCGATTTTATGATGGTTTCCGGTATGACAGCGACATGAAGGAATATGAAAATAGCAGTGGAGCAGATGGCGCGGTAGCAAGTCCGGGTTCGGCGGTCAGTGAGGATGTTTTTTTCGGTGAAAAAAATGATTTCTCCGATACTAATGTGGTGACGGAAGGCGTGGATGAGGGAGATACGGTCAAGACGGACGGAGATTATATTTATACCATCGAAAACGACCGGATCGTCATTACGGATATCCGGGACGGCGCATTAGAAAAGCTGACTGAGATTATGCCGGATCAGACGGCTCCTGCAGATGATTTCCGGGAGCTGTATGTGCAAAAAGATGTGCTGTTGCTGGTATTGCAGTCCACAGACAGCTCCATGGGGGCAGGTAGGAGTGAATCCACGTCAGTGTCGTATACAGATGATATATATTACTGGGATCCGGGTGAATGCAGCACAACGGTCATCGCGTATGATATTTCTGACAGAAGGAAGCCGGTAGAGCTGGGACGCATGACCCAGGACGGAAGCTACGAGACATCCCGCCGGATTGGAGATACGTTTTATCTGTTTACTTATTATAACCTCGAGATGCCGGATGTGGCTCCCTGGAATGCAACCCGTGGGGAATATCTGGGAGAATGGCTGCCAATGATCAACGGTGCCGTAATTGGCAGCGACGATATCTATCTGCCCGAGGAGGGGGAAAGAGGACTGGTGATTTCTTCTGTTGACATATCAGATCCCGGCAAGACGCAGGATTCCCTGTTTATCGTGGACGGAGGAGCCGAAGTCTATATGGCGCAGGATGCGTTGTATCTGTACCGTTCCGTTTATAACGGAGGAAGCAAGACCCAGATCGCGGCATTTGGGCTGCTGGAAGACGGCTGTATTGAGCCGATGGGAAGTAATGCTGTGAAAGGCAGTGTGCGGGATACGTTCGCCATCAATGAACACGACGGATATCTGCGGGTGCTGACCAGTGACTGGACAGACGGCGAGGACGTGAATCGTCTCTATATTCTGGATCAGAATATGCAGCTTGCAGGCAGCATCGGCGGCATTGCGCCGGGGGAAGAAATTTATGCGGCGCGCTTTTTCGGCGACATCGGTTACTTTGTAACTTATCGCAATACAGATCCGTTGTTTACCGTGGACCTGTCGGATCCAAGGCACCCTGAAATCATAGGGGAACTTAAGGTTACGGGGTTTTCCGAGTACCTGCATTTCTGGGATGGGGAGCATCTGGTGGGCATCGGTTATGAGACGGACCCGGAAAGCGGAAGGCGTGAGGGTGTGAAGCTGTCCATGTTCAATATCAGCGATCCGGCAAATGTGACGGAGGAGGCGAAGTATGTCCTGTCCACAGAAGATTACAGCAATGCTTTGTATGCGTACAAGGAGGTGCTCATAGCACCCGGCAGGAATCTCATAGGGTTTGCCTCCGAATCCTATGAGGAAGACGAGGTGCAGTACAATGTATTTTCCTATGAGGACGGCAGCTTCGTGCCAAAGCTTAAGGAAGAGATCCGCAGTATGTATAACTCCAGAGGGCTTTACAGCGGGAATATCCTGTATCTGGTTCTCGGATATGATGGCATCCGTTCCTATGATATGGACAATGGATATGCGTTTGTGAAAGAACGGGAGTAAAAGTACTTCTCAAACCGTTTTCTTTGTGCAATAATAGTACAGAGAAAACGGTTTTTGGGAGGAAGCGAGAAATGAGTGAAGAGCATAAGATTGCAGTATTGATCGATGCGGAGAATGTGTCTAATAAATATGTGAAGCTGATCATGGATGAGGTGAGCAATTATGGGATTGCCACATACAAAAGAGTGTACGGCGATTACGCGAATCCCAGCGTGTCCGCGTGGATGAAGAACCTGCAGGAATATGCGCTGACTCCTGCGCTGCAGTGCAATTATACATCGGGCAAGAGCGCATCCGATACGGCGCTGATCATTGATGCCATGGATATTCTGTATTCCGGGAATGTAAGTTGTTTCTGCCTGGTGTCTTCGGACAGTGACTTTACCAAGCTCGCCATGCGCTTAAAGGAAGCGGGCATGATGGTGATCGGAATGGGAGAGGAGAAGACGCCCAAGGCTTTTGTGGCGGCGTGTGAGACCTTTAAATTCCTGGATCTTCTGTACCGCAAAGAAGAAGAGGTGGAGAAGGCGGCTGCTGCCGCTGCCAGGAGCGGGGCGAAAAAGGAAAGCGCTCAGACCCAGAAGAATGCCGCAGCAGAGGATAACAGTATTCCAAAGCTGGCAGATATTGAGCGGGAGGTGTATTCTATTATCCGCACTCACGCGGAGGAGGACGGCTGGATCAATATTTCCGAGCTGGGCATCAATCTGGGCAAGCGGGTGCCGGGGTTTGATCCGAGAAATTACCAGTGCAGCAAACTGTCTACACTGCTGGTAAGATTTAAGAATATAGAGATCAATACGGTGGAGAATCCCCACAACAAATTCCTGAAGATTGTGTATGCGAAGCTGAAGGAGTAGTGAGAAAATAAGGAAGAAATGTTGTGATGAATACAATATGCTGACAAAACAAAAAGTGGGAAGCTTGATTTTCAAGCTTCCCACTTTTTAACTCAATGCGGAAGATGCGCAGTGAACAAAAATGAGAAAAGTATTGAAAATAAAGTGTTTTCAATGCTTTTCTCATTCGCAAAATAAAATATGGGGCAAAAATGGGGCAAATTATAAAATTATTACTGAGTTTAGCCGCTCTCGATCCTTTTCTTTTTGCCGCTCGGTGATGTGCAAATACACATCTCTAGTCACGTTGCTATTTTCATGGCCAACGCGCCGGGTAATCACATCTAAGGGAACTCCGGCTTCCGCCATAAGTGAGACATGAGTATGCCGCATGACATGTGTCGTGATCTTACGACCAAGTGTGCGCATGGAAACTTCGCCCAGATATTTATTGTAGGCATAATAATCAAGATGTCCTCCGTTTACACCACACATAAATAAATCAGCATCATATCCGTACTTAAGTTTACCAGACAAAGTATGCTTACGGATTTCTCTGCAGAGTTTTTCTAACTCTGGCTGCATGTATATTTCGCGGTTGGAACAAGCTGTTTTAGGCGGAGTAACAACTTTATTTACCGCATCGTATGTCTTTGTAACGGAAATAACCTTATTTTCGAAGTCCACATCACTCATATGAAGAGCAATAGCTTCGCCACAACGCATGCCGGATAATACAGTCAATTCTGATAAATATCGCCACTTCGTTACAGTCATAGCATCAAGGAGCTTTTTCAAGTCTCCAGCTTCTAGAAATTTGTTCCGGAGTCTTTCTTTTTTCTCCTTGTTATTCAGTGGCTTTATTTTATCCAGATAACGTATGTCTGAAATATAGTCATTCTCATACCCCCAGCGGATAAGCGCTTTAAAACGGGAAAGACGCTCATTGAAAGTTCCGGGAGATTCATTCTGCGCCAGGAATCGATCTTTAACATACGCAGCGCTTAATTGTGATACTAGGGTAGATTCGCCCAGAAGCCGCATGATGGTGTTAGCCGCATGATAGTTCCGGGAGTAGGTAGACTTGGTGACGGTGACGAGCTGGCTCTTGCGATATAGTTCTATAAGCTCCGAAAGACGTAAATTCGTATTATTCGTTTGAGCAGACAGTAGTTTTGCGCTTATCTTGTCCGCGAGAGCCGCCTGTGCTTGTTTACGGGTGGCGGCAGTATTTTTGTCTAGAGTGATGGAAACTTTCTTCTGCTTTCCAGTCATAGGGTCCGTGTAGCGTTCGGCGAATCTCACTTTCCCATTTGGTAAGTCTTCAGACCACATAACTCATCCTCCTTTGTTTTTTATGATTACTGAGAATAGTTTTTTCAGAGAATTACAACCGCTCCCAGTGACATCATCGCTGGGAGCGGCTTTTTATACTCTGTATATACATTAGTTGACCAAAGGGAGATTTCGACTGTCTTTAAATTTCCCGGTTGCAATAAGTATTATATCAATTATCCAACCAAATCCGAACAAACCCATCGTAAAGAGGTACAGTACGCCCATCCCGGTTTTGCCAACATAAAACTGATGAATACCAAAATATCCTAATAGGATGCAGAGCACCAATGCTGTTGTTTTAGATTTAGGGCTCGTTGCCGGTGTGTAGATTGGTTGAGAATAAGTGGGCGCGGATTGATGACCAGGCGCTTGATAATAGTTATTTACAACCGTGGTAGTGTGTGTAGAATTGTCAGTAGATACATTTTCAGGAGCAGTTCTGGGCATTTCGCACCCGCAATAATTACAAAATTTACCCGTAGATTCAGCTCCACAACTTGGGCATTTCATAGCTCGTCCCTTCTTTCTTTTGTATTCTTTTGCTTTTATGCTGTAATAGTAGCATATTCGAACAGATTTAGCAATTACGAATTGGAATGTATTGTCAGATATATTTTCATAGCAAATACGTTAAAATGGTGGTATGAAGATGCTAATATGGGAAGTGCGACACAGAAAGGGAGTATCAGCGCGTGAGTTAGCAAAAAGAACTGGAATAAGTAAATCAACGATTTACAACTATGAAGACGGGAGTATCTACCCGCCACTGGACAAGCTTTACCTAATCGCCAAGGCTTTAGGAGTAGAAATCGGAGACTTATATGACCTGGAAGACGGGTAATAGACCCAATATGCAAAAAGTTGTCCAATATATTGGACATTTAAGCCGAAAGCATTCCATTTTATGGAAATCATGATAAAATAAAGGGGAAGAAAGGAGGGGAGGAGTTGTGGATAATTACAAAAGATTAACTTCAGCCACAGCATACCAGACAAAAATTATTGAAATAGTGCAGAACACAGAAAATATTTGGATTTTAGAACAGATACTCAGATTTGTAAAGAACATGATAAAAGAGGGCGATTAGCCCTCTTTTAATACTCTATCGGCAATTCTCTCTATTGCTTCCCAGTCTTTCTCATCCAACTTTCGCAAAGCATCTATCAGCCGTTTTTTAAACGCCTCATCCGGCAGATCCATCACGTCATTCATAAAAGAACCGATCTCCTGATTCCTAGTGCGGGACTTATATCTGGGTTCGACACCGTCACGAAGCCACTCTTCGCGGACGTTGAATTCTCGGCAAATTGAAATTATTACAGAGTCACTCAATCCGCTTTTTCCCATTTCATAGCATGCGACTGTATTTTGCTTAACCCCTAATCTTTCTGCAAATTCTTTTTGCGTTAATCGCGCGTCTTTTCGCACAATTTTGATCCTGTCTTTCAAATCTTCACCTCCTCGTATATCAATAAAATATCATAAAAATATCAATCAGTCAATAAAAGTATTGACAATAATATCTGTGAATGATATATTGATATCAATTAATCAACAAAGAAAGGAGCGAGAAAATTGGAAATCAGAAAATTAGAAATCGACCTTGATAATGAACTTTTAAAAATCAACGGCAAAGAGATTAAGGATATTCCAGTTATTGTCGCTCTTCCAGCAATGGGAGCTTTTTCATTCAGTAAGTTATTTAATTCAGGGATAGCAACTTGCGCGGCGGAAGAGTGCGATAAACTGGAAGTGTCCTATTTTGAAAATTACAGAAAAGCAGTTAATAGTAAGCTTTTATAACTGCTATCCGACCTTCATATTTCAAGTAATCGATTTCTGTAATTAATTTACCAAGCACGAAGTCACCACAGATATTGGAGAGCTCTGGAGCAGTTGCTTTTATGGCAAAAAAATTTCCACGCTCGTCAGACATATTAATGACTTTGGCAGGTATTCCGTTGATAGATATTTGAACATTGTCCGAGGTTGCAAATAGTTCGTCAGGTGAAATTTTTAATTCTTGCACAACAATCTCCCTTCTTTCATATTTCAGCATGGCAGTGCTGATAAGGCAATTATAGAGTGGAAAGAACAGGAAATCAAGAAAAAGTGAAAGCGAGGTGTTTTTATGTCAGACAAAGAAAAGCAGATCATTAGAAAGTTATC
>JAIEAP010000020.1 GCA_029071325.1 Lachnospiraceae bacterium
CCTCTAGTCGCCGGCAGCGTCAGATTTGTATAAGAGTCTGCTGTTGCTGCTGCTATCGTTGCTGCTGTTGCTCTTGTTGTTGCTGCTGTTGCTCTTGTTGTTGCTGCTGTTGCTCTTGTTGTTGCTGTTGCTGTTGTTGTTGCTGTTGTTCTTCTCTTACCAGCACACCGTTCCGAAAATCTCCGTTTTCTAAAACCGCTCCGGTAAACGCATCATAACGTACTCCACGTCCGTAATATACACCGTTGATGAAGCTGCCTTCATAGATCAGGTTTCCATTCATATCCCACTGTTTTCCCGAGCCGTAATAAACGCCGCTTAAGAATTCGCCGTCATAGATCAGATTCCCGGTTGATGTATCATAAAGCTTCCCGGTTCCGCTGTACTCCCCTTTATAAAACTCTCCGTCATACACAAGCTTTCCCGTTTCGGCATCTGTCTGTTTTCCCTGCCCCTGATACATGCCATCTGCAAAGCTTCCGTCATAAATTACCACTTCACTGTCCGCGTCATAGAGTTTTCCTGTGCCATTATATTGATCTGCTTTGAACATCCCGTCATACACAAGCTTTCCATCTTTATCATAGCCCTTTCCAATGCCCTCCTTTTTTCCCCGGACAAATGCACCGTCGTAGACAAGCGTTCCCGATTCGTCATAAGCTTTTCCCTCTCCTTCATATTCCCCGTTCACAAAATCTCCCTCGTATATGAGAAGCCCGTTTTCATACCGCTTACCTTTCCCCTGGTACTGGCCTTTTACAAATTCTCCTTCATATACCTTATTGCCGTTTTTATCATATTCGATTCCGGCTCCTTCTTTTTCACCGTCCACAAAATTCCCCTCATAGACAAGCACACCGTCCTCGTATAATTTTCCTTCTCCCTCGTATTTGCCGTCGGCATTGATGATTCCCTCGTAGATGACATTCCCATCCTCATCCGCCATGACAGCAGTCTTCTGCAACGGCTGCCCATTCTCAAACACACCCTCGGCAATTACATTTCCTTCTTCATCATAGAGCGTCCCGCTTCCTTCCATCTGTCCCTTGGCAAAGTTTCCCACATACTTCTCCTGGCCGCCCGGAAAATACAGTGTTCCCGCCCCTTCATAAATACCGTTTTTAAACTCTCCTTTATATATTAAATTACCCTGCCTATCATAGAGAAGACCCTGTCCATCATACTGATTCAGCAGAAAGCTTCCCTTATAACAGAGTACGTCCGAATTTTCATAATACAGCTCGCCTTCACCTGAGTACGCTTCCATCTCGAAATTCCCTTCATACAAAAGCGCCCCCTCATATGTATAAAGCTGGCCATTGCCATTGATCCGACCGTCTTCCATCCTTCCCTTAAAGATCAGGGTTCCGTCTTTCCCTGACAAGAGTTCCACCTTCCCGGTATATCCAATCATTTCCTGGGAATTTATCACCATAGTCTTGGTAAAAAAATTGGACACCAGAATAGGATGCAGAAGCTTCAGATACAGGACGGGAAGGATGACCGCCGCAAGCAGAACTACATACAACACGCTCTTAAGTATATAATACCGCCCAAAGGAGAAATAATCCTGTAATGTCCTCTCCTTCTTATTCTTCTTGGTACTGATTCCTTTTCGTACATCGCCTAATACCTTTGAGGCAAAAGTGTCCGCACTGAACGTCCTCTTTGCCTTGCGGATTACCACCTGAACCGGCGCCGTTATAATATGAGACAGCCTTCTGGCTGTACGCTCAATCAATCCGCCCTGCATACTTTATCCCTCCTGTCCGGATTATGATCCGAATACTTATATCGCCGTACCGGGTTATTCATTCTCCTGAATTTCCAACGTTCCAATCTGCCGAAATGCAATTCCATTATCTGACATAACCGGATTGGGAAGGGTAAGTAGCAGATAAATCGCTGCCGATAAAATCAAGGCAACCGCCAAAACCATCTTAATTTTGGGAAGCGCTTTCTTAATCCCCTCCCATGCACGCCACCAGATACGTCCCGGCTTTAGTTCCTGCTTTTCACTTTTCGTCAGCACAGACTCATAAATATTGTCATATGCCACATAGCAGTCCCACAAATAGTTAAACCGCCCTTCCTCCATATCTTTCGCATATTTCATCAGATCCCGGGAACTTTTCTGCTCAATTTCTTTGGCAAACAGATCATGCACAAGCCCGTTCATCCGCTCTATGCAGTCCTTTTCCTGCACCTTCCAATAGTAGTCTACATCCGTAAAAAGATAATTGAACCGGATACCCAGATCATCGTCCACCACAATATTGTCTTTGCGCAGTACCTCAAGCAAAAAGCATTGCGGCATATTAAGCAGAAAGATTCCGGCATAAATGTTTTTCATCAAAAGCAGCCGTTCCTGCAGATCGTAATTGCCCTTTTCCATCGCCTGCTGCAGCGTCCTTCCTTTGGCATGGCTGAATATGACATAATACTTACCATCTGCATTGAAGCTGGCATGAAGATCCTTAAACGTATAATTTACATTTTTCTTCGTGGTTACCGGCACCAGTTTCCTTGCCAGTTCCATATCACGGACACAGGCAACCGTATATACGGTATCCTCCTGCCGGGCAGCGTCGCATGCCACATATAAATCAATGGTTCCGGAACCTGTAGTCTTTATTTTTGAAATCAGCTCATACTGCTTATCCTGAAACTTAACTACCATCTGTCTCACTCACTCTCTCGAACTACCACAAAAGTGGATGCCTGCACCTTAGGGTATGCCTGGCTGGAAACTGTTATGTGATAAATTCCCGGCATCTCTGGCGCAGTATACTTTCCATTCTTGCTGATCACTCCTCCATTGCTATCCTTGACTTTCCATTCCAGACGTTCATCGTTGAAGCCTTCCAGCACTGCTGTAAATACCACGCTGTCTCCCACAGATACATTCGGATTGTCCGGCTGTATAGATATATGCTTCTTTTTGGTCAGCTGGGGCTTTTGCGCCTCATCCCGCAAAGCAGTCCAATGTACCCGCACCCGTTTTGCACTGCCTCTTTTTATAATCTTCATGCCGATCTCAAAAGTCCCCTCCGAGGGTTCCAGCTTTGCCCCCAGTGACGCTGTAAATCCACTCTTGCTCTGGAACAACGAGGAATCGCCGAACATCATCTGGGATTCTTCCGCCAAGTCATTGTCCTCCTCATAGCTAAGTATGATGGTCACAGGTCCGAATCCCAGCCCATGCACGATTTCATCGGAATACAGCATCTCTCCCTGATGCTTATGCCCGACTTCAAAAACAGTTTCCCCATATGCTGCTCTCAGGGGCTTTTCCCCTTCTGCATCCTTTTGGCTCTCCTCTTCCTGCATCTTAGCCTGCTTCAGCATTTTCATATCCTCCACAAGCCTCCCGATCATAGCTGCCGATATCTCCGTATGCATAATTCTCTGCCCGAATGGCAACGGCTCAATCCGATCGATCAGGCAGACGCCGTCGGCACGAACCACATGAATTTTCGCCAGATAGATTCCCTGCTGGAACGTATTGCCCAGAATGTAATCCATCGCCGTTTTATAATATTGCTTCTGCAATGCATCGTAAACATCCTGACTGCTGATAAACGCCTGGCTTACACAGGGTTTGGCATCGCTGTATTCTCTGCCGCCCATCTGCAGCTTAAAACTGTTCTTTACCAGAGAAGCCTCCGCCTGCACATCCAGGACGCCTGCAGCTTTTAAAGGAATTTCCAGCTTATATCTTTTATCCTTTACCTGCTCCTTCTCCTCAAAGCTGATATGCACTCTGTTCCCCTCACCGCTGGTCAGATATGACAGTTCCACATCATATTCAAAGGAAAACTCCTGCTGTCCCTCATGTTCAATCTCAATCTGCAAGACAGTCTCTTTCCCCATCTCCAAAAACTTCGGCAGTATCTGGCAGATACGGATGCCCTGCCCCTGATAGACGGTCTTTCGCTCCTCATAGAGCCGTGAAGGGGAAAACATCTCACGCTCCGGTTCTTCCCGGGTAAGAAACAGACGGTAACTTTCTTTGTATTTATTATATTCGCTGTTGTTTTTGCCCGCATTCCCTGTGACATTGTGCATCAATTCGGCTGCTTCTTCCCTGTATTCCAGACACAGAAAATAATAATCTGCATCCTGTTCGCTGCCATACCCCTCCAGTTCCGTAATCTTCCGCACCGCCGGTTCATCCACTACAATCTCGCGTCCTGCAAAATCCAACGCCAGGCCACGCTCCACAGAAATGCTCTCATCATCCACTTCCACGACGTCAAGACCGCAGACCACGCCGTTACCGAAAAGGAAACGGTTGATGGTCCTGCGTTTATCATTAAAATATTTCTGCTCTGCCTCAAAATCTTCCACCGACAGCAGCTTTCCATAAAAATAACGATTCCTTTCAAACGGAAAGCTTTTCAAATTCTTCATATTTCTTCTTCCTCCTTTGCCTGTGTTTCTGCCGCACCCACGATAGACGGGATTGCGGCCACACCACTTAAGTTTGCACGCTCATAAGCTACCAGCATACTGTTCACACCCACATACACATTCTTCCCCAGATAGATTCCCGGACGCATGATGATCAACTGCATCCTGATATGCGCAGGCTTCATGTCCTCAATCACCTTTTTCAGCGCATACTGCTCTCGCATAGATGGCACTGCCTGCTCCCGCACTAACACGCTCACATCATAGGGACCGTGCACATAAGACTGTCTTAGACTCCGATATGCATTCTCATTTCCCTTATACTGCTCGATATCGCCGTATTCCACAAAAAAGGGACGTTCTCCGGTAAAAATGCCGATCATATATTCCATGTACTCTCTGGTGCCGCGGATTAAGTTTTTCCTCACAATTCCCTGCAGCAGGAGCCTCAGCTTTTCCACCTGCCACAGATGCGCATTGGAAATCCCAACCCACTTTGCCATCCAGTATAAAAATTCCGGCTCCGCCGACATAGGCTCAAGCTGCCTGGCAGAATCTGCAATCTTCTCATTGATATTCTGGTAAACTGCCTCAAACATCCCCAGAAATCTTTCCAGGAAATCTTCCTCTCCCCCTGTCTGGTAAATCGCCGGCAGATAAGACAGAAAGCTGCGGTTACCGGCATATATTTTCATGCAGCGAATTTCAGGGAGAAACCCTGCCTGACAAAACAGCTGGATTTCTATCCACAAATATCTTCCTCTGGCACGATACAAAAGAATGTCCCGGGGGTTCTGCACCATGTGCGCAAGATACGGCTTCATTGCCTTTCGCTTTTTCTCCACGGGAATTTCTTTATCCCGGATCAATTCCTCCCAGCGGTAAATCCTGCCGTCTATCACCGCTTTGTCCTCATCACTGCAGTAAAAACAGAACTTAATGGAATCGTCCCCATACCCCTCACTCTGGATAACTGCCCGATGCCACCGGTTCCCCTCTTCCCCGCTGTCTAACAGCCGGGAAATGAACGTGCCGCATTCTTTTCCTTCTTCCAAAGCAAGTCCCTGCTCTGTGATCCGGATGTCTGTTCTGCATCCAGGCTCATAATCCTTCCTTTTATTAAATACAAAATATCTAATCTGCTCCACAATATCACCCCTTTGGTTTTTACGCTGTCAGACGACAGTCAGAATATTTCATTCCCTCCCGCCGTAAAAACCCTGAAGTCCAACTCATCCACATACGGCAGTCCATTAGGTGAAAGCTGTACATCTCCATTTACCAGATGGCGGAATCCTCTGCCTCTTGCCCCCACTGAAACGGATTTCACCTGCCATACACAAGGCAGGATATCAATGATCCCATAAATCGCACTGCTGGAAACCGCTCTGCCAATCTCCCAGGTCTTTTCATCCAGATAGGCACGCACCGCCTCTTCAATCTGCTCTTCCGCATCCGTAAAATGCGGCTGAATTACAATTTCCGCAAAAACGGAGATACCCACATACTCCGGATTCAAGATCTTAACCGTAGTACCGATCATTTTTCTTCTCTGCAGCATCTGTTCTAAATTCTTCCTGTATTTATCACTTAACTGCACGTTCCTCGTTTTATAGCTCACAGGCTGCACTACAATGGAAATCTGGTTTTCCTGCTGTATTTGTTCATCCGCCCTTCCTGCTTCCAGTGGAATGACCTTACTGCTCTGGATCAAAAGCCCCGGCGTCTTTTTGACTAGCTTTTCATAATCAGAATAAGTGACTCCTCTATGTACATCCTTTAGCTTCCGGCACAACCGTTGATAGCATTCTTCCACCGTCTCATTGTCCCTGCCGCCATACGTCATCCCTTTCTGCTCTACCAAGAGTTCTGGGACATTCTGACATTCACGGATTTTCCCTGCCTTAATGTTGCCTGATTTCCCCTCGCTTGTCTTAAGACGCATCAGGCGGATCTTACCGTCCGGAGCCATCCCATTTTCACAATTTCCGAATATCAGCCTGTTTTCCATAAGATCAAGGTCATACACTGCGTCCCCGGACATACAATGATCAAAATCCTCTACGCGTTGGTATGGATGGAACCTGCCGTCCTGCCTGTCACAGACCATAATCTCAAATTCATCATACACAATGCCGGAAATATCCAGGTCATATTCCTGATTAGCGAAATCATTTCCTATGCCAAATTCCCGCTTCTCCCAAAACTCTTTCTCATAAACAGCAAGCCTGCATGACATATTGCTGCCTTCTTCTGCCCAGTCAGGTCTGGCAAAGGAAAATATAACGTCTCCATCCTCCGCATATTCCCTGCCAATGATGGGAATGGGAAGGAACCCTTCCTCCTGCCTGGCATAAAGCTCCGCCTCGCCATTTTTCGCCAGATACATATCGCTTTTTATAAACAGCATATCATCCGGTCCTGGGATCTTGATGCAATAATCTTCGTAATCACAATAAGAATACTGCTGCCTCACTTCTATCACATTAAAGTAAACATCTTGAATTAACGGCGCTACATCATAATCGTTTTCCACCAGTGTCACGCGGATCTTATAAGCTCCATATTCCTCATCCTTCACCATCTCGTGGGGCAGATGAAATCCGATCTTGCCGCTCTGCAAAAAGGCATATGTCATATCAAAATCCACCGGAAGCTCTTCCCAGCCATCCGAGGACTGGTATTCCCACTTGAGTTTTGCCAATGGGATAAAATCTTCCTCGATGGGATTACGTGTCACTCCATAATCTGTGCGGATATTGAAATATACAACCGTCTGCTCCTTATGTCTAAATGCCCTGTCTATGACAAAACAGCAGCAGCTTCCAATCTCGGGCTGCTCCCCAAAAGGATACAGGCGCATATGTTTTTCCAGATCATTCCCGATATTGACGTACCGCTCCAGCGTTTCTCCACAGAGTAAATAAGCGCCCATCAGTTTAATGGGATGGGGCCATTCCTTTTTTACCGTCTCAAATGCCATATCCCCTGCAAAGAAACGCGTTCCCATAAGAAGCGGACACCCGCTGACAGGTGATCCCTCCAGAGGCTCTGCACTCACAAATCCCCGTGCCGGCACAGCATGGCGCATGGTTACCCCCAGCAGCTTTAAATATTTCTGCCGTTTCCAACCACCGAGCCTGCTGATATGGTACTGCTGTATCTCCTTCAGCCATGAGAGGAGCCCGATCAGCATAATGCCCGGGTCAGACTGGTTATAATTCGTCCAGTCCACACATTCCCCCGGTATCTGAAATACCGCATCCTCTTCGATCTCCCTATATGATTTGTCATCCAGATTTAAATTATAGAACATTGTGCATGCTCCTTTTTCCTATATTCATCAGGGTTCTGCCACCACCTCATGAAAGCCGCTTTTCGGCAGCCGGTAAAATGGCAGCAGGCGCTCCTCATTGACCTCATATTCCTCAAACCGTCCGCCTCTATATTTGCGCAGGGATAACTGACTGATATACTTTACACCCTCGATCCGTTTCAAGGCATTCGTAATCTGATTTTTGTCCGGAAGAATACCAATTTCCCAGCCGTCACCATAAAAGTTCCCATACAACGGATTCAGGAAACGTTCCAATTCTTCCCTCACCCTTTTTGTTGTGGCAAAGATCTCTTTACTCTGTGTCAGTTCCAGAACCACCTTCACATCCAGCCGGATCAGATCCGGCATTACGATATGGAAACGTCCCAGGTTTACAATGTTCTGATCCATGTGTGCCGACAGATAATCATAAATCCTCTTTCTGGTCCGTTCAAAGCTGTAGGAGCTTTCCCCATAATCCTTAGGAAGTACTACCAAAGTTATGGTTCCCTCCTTTGGGATGCCGTTTTCGTCATATCCCGCAAAACACTTTACTTTGCAGATATCCCGCACAGCCTCCCGCGCCATATCTTCATAATCTTCCGCGGAAACGCAGCGTCTGCCATGGCGCAGCAACCCGGCGTTCCTTCTCACAGCCTCCAGCACAGTCTCCTCTCCAAGCCCGCATACGGTCATCATTGGATTATAGACACTATTGATAAAACCCACCGTCCGGTCAAGCCGATTGATCTCACCGATGGGAACATTTCCCTTTTCCCCCTGACAGTGACTGTATTTCACATGAATTTCAATTTCATTCTGTTCATTTTTTTCAACCGCATCCATATATTTTGGAAAAGTGAGCCTGCCCTCCCGCCTGTCTGCCGCATACTCTTTCCTGTTGCCGCTGTTCATGTCCAGTTCTTCCACTTCGGTCCACAGTTCCCACCTATCATCCGAATTATTCCTGTAATCTGCTTTGTTGCGTACCCGGATCTCCAGACTGCAGATATCACCATAAGAAAGTTGAACACTCTTTTCCTCTGCGTGGGGTGCAAGCCCAAAAGATTCTTCCACCGTCTCCACACCTAAAATACTGGTTGCATTGGGATAAATTCCTTCAATCTTCGGACAGTTCTTCGAATCAGCAGCCGGGTCCTGCCCGCTTCCTTTACTGAAACGGAGCCAGAACAACTCCTCCCCAAACAATACTTCCCGCTTACTGTCGCTGCGTCCATACCAGGAAACTATGCCAGTATGCGAAAACCCCTCCGTGCCGTCAGCAGGATGCAGCTCCGTCCATCCCTCTTCAGACAGATATTCCCACTTTATGTCTGTAAGATGCTCCTGCACACTGTCATGCATGACAAACAGAAGCTTCAGCGGACCGCCCACCGGAGGCTGCCCCAAACCAAGATAGCAGGTCTTTTGTTTTTCTGTTCTTGCCCTGCATAATGGGAACGCAAATCCTTTTGTCCGCATCTCGTCCGCCTGATAGCTTACCAGTTCCATATTATCCTTCTGAAACATTGCCTGCGGATGAAGCGGACGCTCCTGATAGCTGTAGCTTAAGGAAAAATTGCCTATCACAGGGGCAATGTAGGCGCCCCTCGTCTTATATTCGTTATTCATATGTATGATTCTGGCACGAATGCAATATTTTTCTGCCGAATTGACCAGTACACGCTGCATATCGTCCGGGCAGATAAACTCCATCTTTCTGCGCATACCCTTCATACCGTCTTCCATAGAAAAAATGTTTCCGTACCTGCCGGAAACCGACAGCCGCTTCCAGCCCAAGCCATTATAATACTCCCATATGACTTCGCGAATCGTGATATCGTACTCCTCCTCCGGCACAAACTCCTGTTTCCTCATAACCCGTTTCCAGGTCATCCTGACGCCCGATGCAATCTCTTCCAGAGGGATTCTGACAAAATCAAGGTCAAATTCTATGCTGATGCATGCTCCTGCCTTTCCCAAAACCTCTTCGCTGCCGATATAGCATTCATCATAGACAGACGGATTCTCACCAAATGCCAGACATTCTTCAATTTCCTGATCCGTCCCTTTTACATTTATAAAATCCGGCTTTCTCCCCAGACATTCTGTTACCAGAGATATTTCCTGAAAATATCGTCCGAAAAAAAATGCCGCATCCAATATTTCCATGGAAATCACATACCTGGACGCAAACGCTTCCATAGGCGCGATTCCCTGTTCCCCGCCTTCCATCCGAAAACAGAGCTTTCCCTCTTCATACTTATAATCCGTGACGGTATGAAACGCTTCTCCTGCTCCATATAAGAGACGGATACGCGATGGGTCACAGAGCGCTTCCCTCAGATCTTCATTTTCTGTCCCTCTGTCTGCAGGCATAAAAGAAAGACGGACATCGGCATAGCTTGTGACTGCAAGCTCCTGTCCAAAACAAAAAAACAAATGATGACACTGCAGATTTTCGGTCCCCGCCTGAAACAAAAAGAACGACGGCGTAAGCTCTCTGCGATCATCAAACAGATCGTAAATTGCATCTTCTTTGGGATCTGCCAGGAAAATCCGCCGTATATTCATAGGACGGACCAGAACCTCCTCCTGAGTCTCAAACACAAGCTGCCCATCCTCCGTCTCCGCAAGAAGTCTTGTCTCCCTTGGCACCTGCGCCTCGCTGTAAATCCCCTCCGGCAGCCCAAATACCGCAAACCCTTCCGCCGGGCTTGCCGGATACAGCTTTGCCTTCACTCCGTCAAAAAAGGAAAACATGTCTCCCGCTGCAGTCAAATTAAATCTTTTAATATTGTCATACATCATATCAGCAAATATAGATACCAGTGCAGTTCCGGCATCCGGCTGTTTCTCATCATACCGCCACTCCGGAACATACTGCTTCGCACATTCTCTCATATAGCTGATGATATCCTGCTTTGACATTTTCTCCATCTGCGGAATATCCATAGCTGCTCCTTTCTCTACTCCCCTTCATTAATATAAAAAGGATATACCATGTTATATGGATTGTTGGTAGAACGAATGATATAGCTGACATAAATCATCAGGACTCCCTCATCTATCCGTTCATCGCTGATTTCTGCCTGAATATCCGTAATCCTTGGTTCCCAGCGGATCAGCGCATGTTCCACTTCTGTTTTCATGGAATACAGTGTTGTATAATCCGGAGATTCAAAGGCATAATCCTGTATTCTGCATCCAAACTCCGGATGCATCGGCAGTTCTCCCTGCCTTGTTCCGATAATGATCCGAATGGATTCCTCTATGCTGTCTTCATCTGAGGACATTTTTATCCGTCCGGTAGCTCCGTCAATCTCCACCGGGAATTTCCAGCCTGTTCCAAGAAATGCTTTTCCCATGCCTCTTTGCTCCATGCTGCCTCCTAATTGATCTTAACCATACTGCCCTTTAGCTGCGCCACCCCGGACGCCTGCAGCCCCAGTTCTCCGTCCGCATCTATTTTCACGCTGGTTCCCTGAGCGGAAAACGACTGTCCTTTCAGCGTCAGCTTCTGCTGCGCATCCGCCTCAATTGTTCCGCAGGTAAACTTGATGTTTTCCGCATCTGCTTTCATGACTTCCTTGGTCCCTATCGTAAGGGAAATCTCTTTCTCTGCTTTAAGAGCTACGGTTCCGTTTTTACAGTCCATAGCCAGACTGTTTTTCTTTTCCTTATCCTGCACATGGATGGCTTCATTCTCATCATCCAACAATATTTCCAGACCTTTGGGCGTATTTACCGTGATCTTTTCCTTTCCCTCCGTCTCCGTAAAGGTAATCTTATGCCCTCCTTTGGTCACAACAGCCTTTGTCTCATTCCTCTCACTTGCCACACCCTCCGGCAGTTTGTCCTTCCCATTCCACAGACAGCCAAGTACCACCGGCATATTCATGTTGCCATGAATAAAACCCACAAGAACCTCCGTACCGATCTCCGGCAGCCAGTAATTGCCGAATCCGTCTCCACCGTAGCCCGTCATAACTCTCACCCAGTCAGATGTCTTCTTATTCTTCTCACCCATAAGGTACTCCACTTTAATCATACCCTTATGCTGCTCGTCCCAGATGTCCTTCACAATTGCATTCAGCAGCCCCGGAGCCGTCACCTCAGGGTACGTCTTATCCCCCGCTTTATCAGCCAATAACTCGTCGTAAAAATTCAACGCTTCCAGCCTCCCACTTCAAAAGATGTCCGGTAACCTTCACTGCCAAAAGAATGCTTTGCCTCTATGATGTCATATGTCCCATCGATCAGCTTATGATCTCCCTTTTTGATCTTCACCCTGCCTCCCGCCTGAATTTCTGGAATGCCGATACATACTCCGCTTGCCTGTCTCGCTTTTTTTTGCATCTCATCAGCCGTATGCTCCGCAATTTTTTTTGCATCGCTGTTGTCCTCTATGGCAGCATCCATTTGGGTAGTTTCACTCTGTACCAGCGACTTCTGTTTGTCGTCCGCCTTGATCTTTACTTCTGCGGCTACCTCTTCTTTATTATCTGTGTCCTGCCCTATGACCTTTACAACAGCATCCTGGAAAGACGCCCTTCTCTGAAAGGAAATCAAATCCTTTGCCCACTCCATCTCCACTGTATCAAACAACTCTGCCGATGTATTTTTAAAGTAGAGCTTTCCGGCATGTACAAAGAAGTCTCTGTTCCCTTTCCGGCACAGTTCCTCCATAATGAAATCATAATCGCTGCCATTTTGAATGATACAATCTGCCTCAAGCTTCTCCGTCACGTCCACATCCGTTGACTTATAGGCAGTCTTATACTTTTTCACCACAGCTTGAAATGCATCGGAATAACTCTTTACCTGATGCGAGATGTTGCTCATCTTGCTCCCCATCATCACCTTGCGGACATCCACCGCCGTCACCCGGACGGAAGGGTTTTCGGAAAGATCATAGGTAATCTCATCCACATACCCATAGAACATGGAAGTCAGGCAAGAGCCATATCCCATTTCAACCTCAATCAACTCTCCCAGAATGAAATCCGAACTGACATCGCTGACAAAGCTGCGCGCCTCCAGATCATACACATTGGTCAATTTGATCACCGCCGCGCTTGCCGCAGTCTGTGACAGCGTCACCTCTACAGATTCCACTGCGTAATCGCTTTTTTCCATCAGATTAAATGCCCCACTCTTTACTTTCATTGCAGGCACCATGAAATCCTTATATTTTGTCGCCAGACTCGACATAGAAACTGTTGCCATTTCCATCCCTCTCCTTAACCGTTATCTGTGAATGCTTTCTCAGAGCGCCGGAAGCTTCACTACCTGCCCCGGCCTGACATCCAATGGATTTAATATCCCGTTTTCCCGGGCAATTACTTTCCACATATCCGGATCTCCATACTCCATATTTGCAAGATCCCACAATCCCACTCCCTGACGGATTGTGCGGTATTTGGTGCGGTCCGGAGATTCAAAGGGAGACTTCCTTTTGGTATCCTTGAGCGACATCAGCGATTTAAAGGTCAGGCTCACCTTTGCCCGAACCGGCATTCCACTCTCTGTAAACATCGTATAGGTATGGTTGACTTTCGTCACAACTCCCTGAAAATTCAGCGATCCCCACTTGAACGTAACCTTGGGCGGGCGATGCAGTTTTCCGTCAATGGAAGTCACTTCCGCAATCTGCTTTGTAATTTCAGAGACATCTTTGGAACTGCCGGATTTGCCAAAAGGATTCAAAGATGTTGACTTCGCAACATAAGTGTCAAGAAAAAGATTCAGTGACAGTTCCGTCGCATCGCCAGAAATATACTGGACAATCGGTCCATCCAGTCCCGGCACTTTCTTTTCCGAATAACTTGCGCCGTCCGTAAGCTGATATTCCGAAGGGTTAAACAATACCTCTATCGTTTTTGATCCCACTTCTTTTTCAATTTCCAGTTTTGCCTTTGTAAGTCCCAAAGAAATCCCTCTCTTTCCAGATTAAGTATGAAGTAACAGGAAACTTATACCAGTCCTCTGCGCAACTTCTCCACATGAAGTTCCTCATACAGCTGTCTCTTTACCTTGTCCGCCAGATCCCTCACATCTTCCTTCGCCCTTGCCGTAGTCTCCAACTTCCTTAACTGCACTTCCACTTCCTGCAGCTTTTTATCAATCTGTTCCTGCGCTGATCTAAGCTGATGGGTTTCCTCCTGCATACGCATTTTATCTCTTTGCTGTTCCGCTTCTGAATCCCCGGCATTTTGTATGGAATACTGCAGCTCCCATGTCCGGTCGCCGTTTCTCCTAACGCCCGTAAATCCGGTGCCAGTGTCCCAGATGTCTTCATAGCCAGTGCTGCTGTGCGCACTCCCTCTATGTACAGACATCTGCAACCGATCCTGCCTTCCGATGCTATAGGGGGCTCTTTCTTCCAGATATATCATTGCATCCTGAGAGAGTACTTTATTCTCAAACGATCGGATAATCTTCTGGATTCTCTTATTTCTCTGCTCCTCGAATTCCCGGATACGAAGCACAAGCCGAGGATACGCTGCCGCGGGCCGCCGGCCGCCCCATTCTTGTTCCATAACCATGCGTCTGTCCTCCCGCAGCACACGGTCGGAAAGCTGCTTATCCTCCCGAAGTACATGATCCAAAATCTGCATATCTTCCCGCCGCACACGCTCGGAAATCTGCTTATCTTCCCGCCACACATGGTCCAAAAGCTGCTTATTTTCGGTATAACCGGACAAAATATCCGCATCTGTCCATCCCTGTCTATGTTCCAGATAAAAGAACAGCGCCTTTCCCCACTCCCGTATTTCTTCATATGATATCTCTGCAGTTTTCTCCCCATCAATCTGTGCGGATTCCCTCACAGGCTCCTTCCCCGCAATTTGCAAAAGCATGTCTTTCACTTCCTGCACTTCTTTCCCGGCAGCCTGCAAAAACGGTTGGTCTGACTCTAGAACCTCCTGGTATTCTTTCTGATATTTCAAAAAAATCTGCGCTTCCCGACGCTCTATCTGCTCTTTCTGCAGCTTTAGTTCTGACTCTATGCGTTCTGTGATCCAGGATATTTTTGCTCCTGATGACATTTCGTTTTCCTCAGCAGACTTTTTCTCCAATCCTTCCCTCAGAAATTCCGCCATATCGGCAATCGTCTCAAACTTTTCTGTTCTCAGCATAGAAACCGTCTGTTCCCGGAAATCTTTCATAACCTCCCGAAAGTATTGTTCCTCAAGCTGTACCAGTTTTTCTGAAAAAGTAATAAAAAAATCCTCGCCATCTTTGGCCGCCGCGCCCTGGGTCCATTCCTTTTGTTCCACAAACTTCTCCATCTGTGTCCAAATCTGACGAACCTTCTCTGACTCCTGCTCCTCAATGTAAGAGAGCATTTTTTCCTTCTTTTCCTTCCATATCACAAGCTGCCTGTCCGCATCCTCCAACCCTGCTGCCTGACGATAAAACAGGCAAAATTCTTTCTGCCCGAGTCTGTCGGCTGCCTCAGCAAACGCTCTGCCGGCAGGCTGCCCCTTAAGAAGCTGCGCACTTTTCCTTAATCCGGTCTTTTCCAGTCTTTTGATTATTTTGCTGCATTGCTCTTCGTTACAGTTTTCCAGAAAAGAAAGAAATGTCTCTTTTTCCTGCCAGATAAATCTCTCTGACAACTGCCAGTATTCTTTTTCTGACAGGTCGTACAGCATCTCTTTTTCCAGAGTACGCATAGCCTGTACCGTATGTTCTGCCAGAAATTCTTTCATATCGGAAGAAAAAAGGGAAAACAACCGATATCTGTCCCTCTGCTGTTCAATAATCTGATCATCCTTATGCCAGTTCCGATAACGCCTGCCATCTACTTCTGCCTGTGTCAGCAGATCCACATATCGGCTCACTTTCCGAAACATTATAAAATCACAGCATTTTAACTGCATGAGATAATATTTCTCCATGCGCCGCAAGCTGTTTCCCATCTGTTCCCGAACGAGCGCCGTCTTGACCGGATATCCCTCCAGTCCCATCCGCATCATTCGGTTTTTAAGCACAAGACTGATAAGCAATTGTAACTGCCCGGGCTGGCCGGATGCCTGCCCTGCTCCCCCATCCAGATAAATCAGCTGAATATTCTTGTATTCAGATGACTCCGCCGGAACATACTTATCCCACAATTTCTGCAGCATATCCTGCTTAATATGAAGATGTATTCTGGGTGAAAATTCCTCTCTTAACCTTAACATTCGACTACCTTGAAAAACCTCAGAAAACTTAACCGTATATGTCTTATATATTTATCCCAATCTTATTGATGGTCTCCGACAAGCCATTGTGAGAGATTTCTACTTTCTTGATCAGCAAGCCGCTGCTTACCGCATCCAGCGTGTCAATTTCCCATTTCGTGACTATCCCCCAATCCGCCTGATAAGTTGCCGTAGGAATTGATCCCGATTCCGGCATGACCATAATGACAATGCCTTTTTTCAGCTCATACCCGGCCGTCAGAGTGGTTCGCATCAATTCTCCGCTGGCAATCCCATATTCCAGGACCAGCTTATCCAGTGATTGCCTTGGCTTCGGGAGGTAATGAATCCGGTCGTTGACTCCTCCCTCCGAAACAGCCTCAAATTCCATCGTAGCAGATAAATTGGATACTTTGGAAAACCCCAGAGGCATCCCGTCCAGTATCACTGTAAACTTTGTGCGTTTTGCAAGATTATCCTGCTGTGCCATCTCTGTTCTCCTCTATATCCTGAAAATATCTCTTTCAGCCGGCTCCCGGCTGACTTTCCTATTTATATCCGAAATTTCTTTGCACCATCGGAGCCTCTCGCTGTGCGTAAGCTTCAAAATATCATCCCTGTCCCAATGCACATAATATGCAACAAACGCCGCTTCCTTATAAATTTTGTCTGCCGGGTATAAACTTATAGCCCGGCTTCCATAAAATTTATTGGCGCTTCAATTTCTTGTCCGCAGTGCGGACATACTGTGCGGTACACCGGAGTCTCCGTCTGATTGATCCTCTCATATAAATCCTGAAGATATGCCAGATCCGCCGTATAAAGTCCTTCTATGACTTTTGTGTCCACTGCCTGCATTGTTCCCAGACTTGTGATCACCCTCGAGAGCAGAATAACCACGAGATACCCCGGATTCTGCTGCACCCTTGGGTCACGCAACGGTATGATTTCATCTGCTGCCGTAGCCAGACGCATCTTTCCCTCTTTGTGCAAATTACCATCCCTGTCCACATAACCTTTCGGAAGGACAAAAGAAAATTCTGTATCGAACATCTACCCCTTACCTCTGCTTTTCAATCAGCCCCGGGCAGTCCTAAGACCGCCCGGGGTATACTTCCAGTTTTACTTATGAAACCCGGGTCATTCCCTCGTGGGCGATTTCAATGCTTTCAATAGCGACTTCGGAAGAGGTCGCATTGAAATCCGGCGCCGTATATTTCGTGGGCCATGCGTTGATAACCTGCCAGGACGCAGTAGCGGTCTCTGTCTCATCCAAAACGGTAATGGTAATCGTCTTGCGCTCCACTTCACCTTCCACGCCTGCGATCATCCATTCATACATTACCATGGAATCTCCAACACCCTGTTTCAATGTTATGTTGCCATACTTTTTCAGACCCGGGAGTTTCATTGGCGTCTGTACCATGTCACCCTCGCGGTACTCAATTACATCAATGGACGCGTCAAACCCGGATGCCTCTGAGAATCCTCCGGCTTCTAAGCCGTCAATTTCTACCTTATATCTAAACTTTCCATATGGAGTACTTGCCATCTCCTCACAATGCTCCTTTCTGACTTTTTATATTTCTATAAACCTTATACGGAATCGCTGGATTCACCTGTTTTCTGTGAAATCCTGAAGATTACAAACTCTGCCGGCTTCACCGGTGCAATACCGATCACGCAGACAAGCCTTCCGTTATCAATATCATCCTGACTCATAGTATTCCTGCCACAGTTGACGAAAAATGCCTCAGACGGCGCAGAACCGGCAAGCGCTCCAGACCTCCAAAGACCTGTCAGGAATACGTCTATCGTGCGCTTCACCCGCACCCACAGAACCTCGTCATTTGGTTCAAATACCGCCCAGTTTGTGTTTGCCTTAATGCTCTCCTCAATAAAGATAAACAGACGGCGTATATTGATGTATTTCCAGCTTGGATTGCTGCCTGCTGTGCGCGCTCCCCATACCCTGATGCCCTGTCCTGGGAAAGAACGGATCAAGTTGACGCCCTTGGGATTTAAGATATCCTGCTCGCCTTTATTGAACTGGCAGTCCAATCCGACACATGCACGCACTGTCTCATTTGCCGGCGCTTTATGCACCCCTCTTGAGTTGTCGCTGCGAGCGTAAATACCGATCACGGAACCGGAAGGCGGAATCGCCATATTCTTCTTGTCCAACGGGTCAAAAACTTCCAACCAGGGATGGTACATTGCCGCATAACTGCTGTCAACAATTTCCCTGTGAGCGATAATGTCATCCACTTTCTTGGCATCTCTCGGCATATCCAGCACCGCAAACCGGCTGGCAAGGTTTTCACAATGCGCAACCAGCATCAGCTGTACGTTGGGGTCAACCACTCCCGGAACCGCCATAATGGAAACGCTGTCATTATCCAAAAATGACTGGATACCTGTCCGTTTCCCTGCCCCATTGTCCACGCCGACAAAATCAGCCGCACTGATATTGGACACAGAGCCATTGCTGCCGCCCTTTAACGCGATCACGCAGAATGCCTTTTCCGGATCTTCCCCGGCGATCTCATCAAAAGGCGCCACCGTCTCTGACTTCTTGCCGCCAATGTATTCTGCAACAATCAGCTCTGACTTCGCCGTCTTCTTCTCAATGTAATTGGGTATGGATACATTAAAGGAGAGATTCTCGTAAAACTCTACAATGTCATCATATTTTACTTCTAAATTAAATTCACAGGTGGAAATCACCTTTTTCGGCAGCAGATTCTTATCCACCACATCCAGTTCAAATTCCTTTTCAAATACAAGAATATTGTCCTGGCTCTTTACCACGCGGTTGTATACCACATTCGTCATGTCATTGTACACAACTACATCTCCCACATGGAAGCCCGCGGAACTTTTTACGGAATACTGCTTTCCGTCTGCCGTCTCAATCTCTTCCAAAATCTGGGTCTTTGCCTTGCTTGCAGGCGTTATGACAATGCTCATGCTGTTGCCCCATAAGCCGGGATTTTTTGCCTGCACACGAAGAACGGAATTCTGTGCCGGAACTTTGGCGTTGGCGGGTTTTGCATCGCTTGGCGCTACGCGGGATACAAAACAACGAGAACCGCCATTTACAAAGAAGTGCTCCACTGCATAAGCCAAAAACCGATATTCCCCATACTCATTCTCGGAAAGATAACCTCCGAACTTTCTCTTAAAATCTGCAAAATTAGTTACAAGCTGCGGAACTCCCTCCACCGGACCTCTCTCCGCAAGACCAATAAATCCGGCTGTGCTTGTGCCGACGCCTTCCATGGGCTTTCCGCCTGAATCAAATTCCTCTACATATACGCCTGGTGATAAATATTCAGCCATAATCTCCCAGCAATAGCTGCTAATGCCGCTAATGCCGGCTACCTCCTTTCCTTCGTTAAGAATGTTCTTCCTACAACACTCTGTTTCTGTTGTTTGATATTTATGAATTATAAAACATTCCACTAAACAAAATTCTAAACATTTCGACACCATTTTTACTTTTTCCCCAAATGGTGTAAAAACCGCCCAGTTGATGCAAAACGCGGCAGGTTTCATCAAATAATATATAATTTTTGTAGAAAGGATACGATTGAACATGAGGGACGAAAACAACAAAATCCAGATACCAAACGTAGACCGAAGATATACGCAGCGGACAGCAGATACCCTTCTTGCTTCCCTGCAAGCGGATATCATCCTGCTCAATGCCGGCTCTGGCTATGGAAAAACGCAGGTGCTGGCAAATTATGTGCGCCTTTGTCCCGGCAAAAGCGCCTGGTACAGCATCAGCAACACAGACAACGACCTGATGTCCTTTATCCAGAATTTCACAAACTCCGTTCAGCATGCAATAGGATATTTCCAGAACGAGTTCAACGTTTCTGCATCCCTTCTGGAAAATATAGATATTGTAATGGAGCAGCTTGTGATCTGGCTGGATGCACAGATAGATTTTTTAAATATCATTCTTGATGATTTTCAGGAAATCACCAATCCTGATATCTTCAACTTATTAGACGTTCTAATAGAGGCAATGGATAAAAAAATACGCCTGTTCATCGTAGAGAAACGTTCCCTGCCACATTTCTTTGACAAATATGTAAGGGATGGACGCGCTGCCTGCATAGGAATGGAGGAACTGAAATTCACTCCATCTGAAATTGCATCTATTCTGGAAAATACCATAGAAAACACCGGACAATGGGCAAATCTGGTTTACGACTGCACGGAAGGCTGGCCGGTGGGCGTTGCTCAGATTATGATACAGCTTGGGCAGCAGCGAAATGACGCCACTCTGGAAATCATAACAGATATCTGTAATAAGCTGGAAGTTTCCGACTATTTCATGACACGGGTATACAAAATGCTGCCTTTTGACATCCAGACATTTTTAAAAAGGACAGCTGTATTGGACTATATGACAGCCCCCATCTGCAACAAAGTAGCAGGAATCCATAACTCGGAAAGTATGCTGCGCTACCTTGTAAATGAGAATCTGTTTGTGCAGACACTTGGCGAGGGAAGCAGCCTGTACCGCTACCACGCTATTTTCCAACGTTTTCTGCTGTCGCAGACCACCATAGAGGAACAGCAGGACTCCCTTCGGACAGCCGCCTGTTTTCTCCTGAAAACCAATGACAAAATTCAGGCAGCAGAATACGCATGCCGCGGGGAAGCAACTGACATCGTGCAGGCAGTCATCGAGGTTTCCGGCGATTCCATGTTAAATGAAAAGCTTTACCAGACTATGGAACGCTGGTTTGCATTTCTTGAAACAAACAACTGCGAATTGACGCCAAAGTCCAGATTTATCTACGGAAAATATCTGATGATCCTGGGGCATGACGCAGAGGCAGACAGACAGATCGCACAGGCCGGAAAAGCTTTCTATGAAGAAGGATATCTGCGGGACTATAAAAAAGTTCTGCTGTTTTGTGCCGCTGCAAAGCGAAAAGCCGGAGAGCTTCTTCAGGCTGAAATATATTTGAAACAGGCAGAACAGGACATGGAAACATCCTGGAATGAAATTGCGGAATCCCTCTGCACAGAGTATGTAAAAGTAAAATGCTGCCTCCATCAGTTTAATGACGCAGCACAGTTCCTTGCATCCTATACCGGACGGAACGTCCAGTTTCACGAACATACTTTTTTATCTGCTGCACAGCATGTCCTGGCGGTACTGAAACAACTGCCAGAACATGACATTCACTTCCACAGCATACATCTTGGAAACATTGCAGATGGTTTTCTCCTGAAAAACTGCCTGTTGGCGGAGCAGATGAAAGCCGCCTATTTATCCGGCGATTACCAGACTGTTCAAGAGACTGCCAGTGACATCATTCAAACTTCCGAATATGAGACACTGCAGACATCCATTGCCTGGGAACTGCTTGCAGTCTTATCCTGGGAAAACGGAAATTACCGTAAAGCAGTGGAACAGGCACGGACAGGAGATACATTTTTACATAAAAACCATATATGGAATCTGGAACTTACAGCAAAACACCAGCAGATTTTAAAAGAGATACACTCCATGCACCGAAATTTTGCAGACACCAGATTTCTTATTTCCTCTAAAAAGGAAAGCATTGATTCAGATCAGAAAGAATCCGAAAAGATCAAAATTCAGTGTATGAACTGCTTTCTCGTATTTCTCCCCGATTCCAATGGGCAGGAATTGAAATGGCGGACCAAAAAAGCAAAGGAATTATTTGCATATTTGTTCCACCTCCAGGGACACAGTGTCTCCAGAGAATCTCTGATTGAACTCTTATGGCCGGATGCCGGGATGAAAAACGCCATCGCCCTATTCCACACGACTCTTTACAGCATACGCCAGTCATTTATGCAGGAAGGGCTGGAAGATCTGATTTTTTACGAAAAAAAGAAGTATTCCCTGAACATGCAGCTTGTAGATTCCGATTTTCAGAAATTGACAGGCTTCCTGTCGGATCGAAAAGCATGGAAAAAAGATCCGGAACGGATATTGCAGCTCTATCCCGGCAGCTATATGGGAAACAGCGGCTATTTATGGTCCTATGGAACGGCAAAGGAACTGGAAAACAATTATCTTGCCGTGCTCAGATCCGGCGCGGAAAAAAGAATGACACAAAACCAGCCGGAAGCCGCTATTCCATTTTTCCGGAGAATGCTTGAAGCAGATCCTTATAACGAAGAAATTGTGTCACAGCTTATCCTCTGCCTCTATCAGAGCGGAAAACAGTCGGAGGCAAAACAGCAGTATGACCGGATGCAGCAGCTGTACCGGGAGGATTTGGAACTGGATTTTTCAAAAACCTTCAAAGAAATCGTAGCAGATTAAGGAGGAATTCATGGACAGATACCGCAATTACCAGGAGTTTGTGAACGACATAATAATCTGGGGCGATCATGTGTGCCAAATGCAAGACAATGTTCAACCAGCAAAATCTCTTCGGGTGCTGCTGGAAAAGGCCGCACAGAGCGCCGACCATGGTGTATTTTCGCCCTTTCTCTATATTTCCCTTTCCGCACATCTGGAATGGGAGGAAATGATGTTTCTGGCTGCGGCATTCTATATGGAGCTGTACGCAAAAAGCCTGGACTTTGACACATGGACGCTGTTCTGGAACAGAGAGTCTGCTGACTTCCCCGGGACAGAACTGTTTTACCAGCCCGCCCCCTTACTATTTGAACATGACCGGAATGATGCCTACCAGAAATCCTCTGTTCGGATTTCCCCTCAGATCTTTCTGTTTTTGAAGGGCGCCCTACTGGAAACGCGGGACATCCCCGGTATGTACTGGTACCATCCGGCGGAAGACCCACTGCCCTCTCTTGGTTGTTCTAACAGCCTATATCAGCGGATTGATACATGTCTTTCAGAGGTTCATGGCAGAAAGCTGGTGTATCTGCGGGGTCAGAAAGGGAACGGCAGAAAGCTCAATTATGCCCATCTCGCTGCACAAAAGGACATGGGACTTGCCGTAATCCCATATAGCAAGCTGCAATCGGAAGGCCAACTCCGGGAAATACGGATAGAATGCCTGCTGCACCATGCCATGTTTGCCATAGAACTTGAGGAAGAGGGGGAAGATCTGTCCCCGCTGTTACATTGGCTTGCAGATGAAGAAACTATCTTTCTTCTGGGCACACAGAAAGAAATTTTCCAGGGCAATGCTTTTCACCGTCAGTATCTTCCTTTCTCCATCCCTGCACATAAGGTTCTCGGAGACAAAAAACTATTTGAAACACTGAGCCTTGCCTACCAATGGCAGCACGAAGCAGAACGGACAGATTTCCTCTGCAGATGCAATTTCCTGCCGGGCAGGATGCGTGAAATATTGGAACTGGCAAAATCATACTCCCTCAGTGATGGCAGCGGCAGCATTTCCGGTCAACACATAAAGAGTGCCATGCTGCGGGTCTCTTCTCATTCCCTGGACAAATACGCAAAAAAAATCCGGAGCATTTACCAAATGGATGACCTCATCCTTCCTGACCTACCGAAACAGAAACTCATTCATATCATAAACAGGGTGCGCAACCGGAAGCTTGTCTACGAGGAATGGGGATTCCTAGAAAAATCCGCCTACGGCAACGGTATATCCATGATTTTTGCCGGACCTCCCGGCACCGGAAAAACAATGGCAGCCCAGGTCATGGCGTCAGAACTGGGCATGGAGCTTTACCGGGTGGATCTTTCGGCAGTTGTGGACAAATATATCGGAGAAACGGAAAAGAAGCTGAACCGTATCTTTGAAGAAGCCGAAAAAAGCATGGCAATCCTTTTTTTTGATGAAGCAGACGTACTCTTCTCCAAACGGACAGAAATCAAGGAATCCAATGACAAATACAGCAATATGGAAATCGCCTTTCTGCTGCAGAAAATGGAGGAACATGAAGGAATCAGCATTCTCGCAACCAATTACCTGCAGAATTTTGACTGTGCATTCCGCCGCCGGATCAGTGACATCATTGACTTCCCATTGCCGGATATCTGCATGCGCAAAAAAATGTGGCAGTCCATGATCCCTTCCAGATTACCGGTATCCGACGAAATAGATTTTGATTTTCTTGCGCGGCAATTCGAGGCGTCCGGCAGCATGATAAAAAATGCATTAATTTACGCCAGCTTCCTTGCGGCAGAAGCACAAGAACCGGTGCTTACCATGGATAAAATACTGAAAGGGCTTAGTCATGAGCTGGAGAAAAGCGGTAAGAAGCTCAGCCGTGACGAGTATGGAGAATATGGGCATTTATTTTAAAGACAACCAGAAAAAATCGCGTTGGGATTCCGGGCAGGCAATCCTGCACAGAGAGAACCAGGAAACGGAAAAGCAACAAAAGGACGGGAAATCTTATGAGGTAAAAAACGCTTACGGCAGGCTGAATTATGTAAAAAAAGATAAAGAAAATGGACCGTATAAGGAAGGCTTTACTCTGGAAGCTTTTGAATCCCCTGGCACCCCTGTACATACAGAAAAGGAAAAACACTTAGACCGTTCCACCATGAAAAAAGTAAGCCATGGCAACGAGCGTACATTATACACATCGGAAACCCCGCTGCGCAACCAGGCAATCTTTTACGAAATGCCCGGCAGCAAAAGAAGCTCTGCTTTTCTCAATTGTATGAAAAAGCTCGTCCATCAACAAGGACACCAGACATTACATGACGCATTCGGATTTCTGGAGCAGGAGCCGGAACGCCTGGAATTGGATGAACACAAAAAAGCAGAGGAAAATTTCTCTCCGAATGAAAAAGAAAGGGAACTTTCTCCGGAAGAATTTGAGTTGAAAAACAAACGCATAAACACTTTGAACAGCAGACTTCTGAGAAAGGAGGCAATGGAACGGCAGCTTTGCAGCGAGCTGCAGACCATGCTGGATCAGAGACCCAAAGAGGAACTCACCGCATCCCTCTCAGAGCAACGTCAGGAGGAAGGGAAAAAGCAACAAAACCCGAAAGGCAAAAAGAACCATGGCAGCCGCAAAAACATACAGAGTCTGTCAGGAAGCGAAGCTACGGATGCAGCACTTGGAAACAGTACGGCTGAGGATGCTGTGGAAGAAGGGACTGAGGAGCCAGAGGAAGAGATAATATAAACTGATTTCACTCCAGACTGAACGTCAGTCTGTCAAAGCATTCCCGTGCACTTTCTTCCGACACATTATTTGCCAGAATGATTCCAGTATCAGAATCCTCCACCAGTATCACATAATTGTATTCACTGTCATTATAGGACCAGAATACATATTGACTGCCGTCCTTTGTTCCGGAATCCAGGATCTGTGCATGCTCATCCGTTCTTGCCGCTTCCTCATACTGCGCATAATACTCCGCATGAATAAACGTCCCCTGGCTTAATACTTCGCCGTCACGGGAGATTACAAAGGGAATGTCCGATGTAATGGCATAGTGGTCGGAGGTATCCAGCTTTATTTCCACGGAATCCCCTGTTTCTACTGAATATGTATACGCCTTGTGAGAGCTTGTGGTACAGCCCGTAAGGGCAAACACCAGGCAGAAACACATCAACAAATTACATATTTTCATTTTATTGCTCTTCATTTTATTCTCTCCTTTTTATCAGACTATTGCTGCCGGTTATTTCATTCGATTTCTCTTTACGAAAAAAAATCAGTTACAAGAACTGATCCTATTTCTTATGGTTACCAATTGCCTATTAGTGACGCCAACACATGACGCTTACCTAGATAACGGCACTGACATAGGACTTACTGTTGGCAACGATATCTTAGCATATGCCAATAAAACTGTCAATATTTCTAGAATTTAATTTAGGACATCCCAGCCTAAAATTCATAGAGAAAAGTCCATCCCTGCAAACCTCTCCCGGCAGCCTCTAAGACCGTCGATCCGAAAATTTGTAAGGATGGACTTCCTTTTTCAAATATCACGAACACTTAAAATCATGATATTTCCTGATGTCTCTTCTTTATTTATACAGCTCTACCAATCTTAACAGATGCTCGTAACGAGCCTTTGCTGCTTCCTCGGACTCCTTGAAGAGCTTCTCTGCTCTCTCCGGGAATGCCCTGGTCAGACGGCTGTAACGTGTCTCGTTGTTCAGGAACTCCTGATAGGTTCCGTCGCCCGGCTTACTTGTCAGGGTAAACGGATTCTTGCCCTCTGCCTTTAATGCAGGATTGAAGGAGAAGAGATTCCAGTAGCCTGCTGCAACTGCTTTCTTCATCTCATCCTGGCAGTGGTTCATTCCGCCCTTCACACCGTGCAGCTCACAGGGAGCGTAACCGATGATCAGAGAAGGTCCGTTGTAAGCTTCCGCCTCAGCCAGTACCTTAACAGCCTGCGCCATGTTTGCGCCCAGTGCGATCTGTGCCACATACACATAACCGTAACTCATTGCGATCTCTGCCAAGCTCTTCTTGCCCACTTCCTTACCGGAAGCTGCGAACTGACATACCTCACCGATATTGGAAGCCTTGGAAGCCTGACCGCCGGTGTTGGAATACATCTCGGTATCAAATACCATAACATTGACATTCTCGCCGGAAGCAAGTACATGATCCAATCCGCCGAAGCCGATATCATATGCCCATCCGTCACCGCCGAAGATCCAGATGGATTTCTTTGCCAGATAATCTTTCTTATCAAGGGCTGCCTGTGCATCCTGACATCCTGCTGCCGCTGCTTTCTCCAGTTCAGCTACCAATGCAGTCGTTGCATCGGCATTTGCCTTGGTGTCATTCTTGGTCTCCATGAATTTCGCGAAAGCATCCTTCAGCTCTGCGCCAGCCTTGTCGGAAGACGCACACTTCTCTGCGCTGGCAATCGCCTGCTCACGAAGGACTCTCTGTCCGATTTCCATACCAAGACCGTGCTCAGCGTTATCCTCAAATAAGGAGTTCGCCCATGCAGGACCCTTCTTGGAATCTTTATTCACCGTGTAGGGTGAAGTTGCTGCAGGTCCACCCCAGATGGAGGAGCATCCTGTTGCATTTGAAATATACATCTGCTCACCGAACAACTGAGTGATGAGTCTTGCGTAAGACGTCTCCGCACAGCCTGCACAGGAACCAGAGAACTCCAGCAACGGCTGATTGAACTGTGATCCCTTTACGGTATTGTCAGCAGGCATACCAGGCTTCTTGCCTACATTTGCAACTAGGTAATCGAATACCGGCTGCTGGTCTGCCTGAGACTCCTGGGGAACCATCTCGATAGCGCCCACCGGACATACGGTGATACACTCGCCGCATCCCATACAATCAAGCGGGGATACGCTCATGGTATATTTGTACTCGCCAGCCTTGGGCTTGGTGTCTGCAAGCTTGGTCTGCTCAGGAGCAGCCTTTACCTCTGCCTCATCCAGCATGAACGGGCGGATGGTCGCATGTGAACATACAAACGCACACTGGTTACACTGGATACACTTCTCTGCGCTCCAGGTAGGAACAGTTACTGCAGTGCCGCGCTTCTCATAAGCAGCAGCGCCATGCTCGAACTGTCCGTCCGGATTGCCTGCAAATGCAGATACCGGAAGGCTGTCTCCGTCCATTTTGGAGATTGGCTCCATCAGTTCCTTCACCATCTTCACGGTCTCAGGACGTCCGGTCAGCTCTGCGGGTGCGGGATCTGGTGCCGGATTCGACCAGGATGCAGGTACTTCTACCTTATGTACTGCATCTACTCCGGCATCAATTGCCTTGTAGTTCATCTCTACGATTGCATCGCCCTTCTTACCATAGGATTTCTTCGCTGCCTGCTTCATGAAATCTACAGCATCATCAATAGGCATTACATTTGCAAGCTTGAAGAATGCAGACTGGAGAATGGTGTTGGTGCGCTTGCCCATACCGATCTCAATTGCCTTGTCGATAGCGTTGATGGTATATAACTGAATGTTGTTATCTGCAATGTATTTCTTAGCATCTGCATTTAAGTGATGCTCCAGTTCCTCATCGCTCCACTGGCAGTTGATCATGAACACTCCGCCCGGTTTCACGTCCTGAACCATCTTAAAGCCCTTGGTCACATAGGAAGGATTATGGCAAGCCACAAAATCTGCCTGATTGATATAGTATGGGCTCTTGATCGGCTTGTCACCAAATCTCAGATGAGAAATCGTGATACCACCTGTCTTCTTGGAATCGTACTGGAAGTATGCCTGGATAAATTTATCGGTATGGTCACCGATGATCTTGGTGGAGTTCTTGTTCGCACCTACGGTACCGTCTCCGCCGAGACCCCAGAACTTGCACTCTACGGTTCCCTCTGCAGAGGTGATAGGTGCAGGCTTAACCTCCGGCAGGCTCAGGTTGGTCACGTCATCTACGATACCAACGGTAAATCTGCTCTTAGGTGCATCCTTCTCCAGCTCTTTGAAGATAGCGAAAATGGAGGAGGGCGGTGTATCCTTGGAACCTAAGCCGTAACGTCCGCCGGTCAGAACGATATCATTGAGTCCTGCCTCGCGCAGAGTTGCTGCCACATCCAGATACAGAGGATCGCCCAGTGCACCCGGCTCCTTGGTTCTGTCTAATACAGCCAGCTTCTTCACAGTCTTCGGCAGTACCTTCAGCATGGATGCAGGAACCCACGGACGGTACAGGCGAACCTTCAGAAGACCTACCTTCTCGCCTGCTGCCATCAGGTAATCAATCACTTCCTCTGCTACGTCGCAGATAGAGCCCATTGCCACGATGACACGGTCTGCGTCTGCTGCTCCGTAATAGTTAAAGAGATCATAATTTGTGCCAAGCTTCTCATTGACCTTAGCCATGTATTTCTCTACGATAGCCGGCAGTTCATTGTAAACAGTGTTGCATGCCTCACGATGCTGGAAGAACACGTCTCCGTTCTCGTGGGAACCGCGCATAGCGGGATGCTCCGGATTCAGCGCATGGTCACGGAAAGCCTTTACAGCATCCATGTTGCACATTTCCTTTAAGTCTGCGTAATCCCACTTCTCAATCTTCTGGATCTCATGGGAAGTACGGAATCCGTCAAAGAAGTTAATGAACGGAACCTTGCCTTCGATGGTAGCAAGATGCGCCACCGGGCTTAAGTCCATAACTTCCTGGGGATTGGTCTCGCACAGCATTGCAAAGCCCGTCTGACGGCAGGCATATACGTCACTGTGGTCACCAAAAATATTTAAGGACTGGGTTGCAACAGTTCTTGCGGATACATCAAATACGCAGGGGAGCTGCTCACCAGCGATTTTATACATATTCGGGATCATCAGCAGAAGTCCCTGGGATGCCGTAAAAGTTGTAGTCAGCGCGCCTGCTGCAAGAGAACCGTGCACTGCACCTGCTGCGCCTGCCTCTGATTCCATCTCAACGACCTTGACCTGGTTGCCAAAAATGTTCTCCTGACCTGCAGCGGACCACTGGTCAACAGAATCTGCCATTGGGCTGGACGGGGTAATCGGGTAAATAGCTGCAACATCTGTAAACGCATAAGCTACATGAGCTGCCGCTGTATTACCGTCCATTGATTGTTTTGCTCTGGACATGATTTATTCCTCCTTAAAGATATAAAATAAGTGTCAATTCGACCTAAGTCACATTTTAGCATTTTATTTGTCGATTGTAAAGATTTGCGGCTGTACGAAACGAAATACAATCCTTGCCGTTACATAATTATGGGTTGCTTTTCCAACTGTTTTTTAGTATCATACGAATTGTGCATCATAATAAGAACCAAAACTTGTACAGATTAGGAGATTTTTTATATGATTAGTGCAAATAATGTAACCTTGCGTATCGGCAAAAAAGCTCTGTTCGAGGACGTGAACATCAAGTTCACGGAGGGCAACTGCTACGGTCTGATCGGGGCCAACGGCGCAGGCAAATCTACATTCTTGAAAATATTATCCGGTCAGTTGGATTCCACCAGCGGCAGTATCGTCATCACTCCGGGACAGCGGCTGTCATTCCTGCAGCAGGATCACTTCAAATACGATGAATACACGGTCATGGATACCGTTATTATGGGAAACCAGCGTCTTTATGACATTATGAAGGAAAAGGATGCCATCTACGCCAAGGAAGATTTCTCCGATGAGGACGGCATCCGCGCCAGCGAACTGGAGGCGGAATTCGCAGAGATGGACGGCTGGAACGCAGAATCCGACGCCGCTACTCTCTTGAACGGTCTGGGGCTTCCCACCGAGGAGCACTATGCCGTTATGAAGGATCTTCCCGGCGCTCTGAAGGTGAAGGTGCTGCTGGCACAGGCGCTGTTTGGCAATCCCGACATTCTGCTCCTAGATGAGCCTACCAACCACCTGGATATGGATGCCATTGCGTGGCTGGAAGAGTTCCTGATCAATTTTGACAACACGGTTATCGTGGTATCCCACGACCGTTACTTCTTAAATAAGGTATGTACCCACACTGCTGACATTGACTACGGCAAGATTCAGCTCTATGCCGGAAACTATGACTTCTGGTACGAATCCAGCCAGCTTCTGGTGAAGCAGATGAAGGAAGCCAACAAGAAAAAGGAAGAGAAGATCAAAGAATTACAGGAATTTATTTCCCGATTCTCCGCCAACGCTTCCAAATCCAAACAGGCAACTTCCAGGAAACGTGCGCTGGAGAAGATTGAATTGGATGAGATCAAACCCTCCAGCCGCAAGTACCCCTACATCGACTTCCGCCCCCAGCGTGAGATCGGCAATGAGGTTCTGACCGTAGAGGGCATTTCCAAAACCATTGACGGAGTAAAAGTTCTGGATAACATTTCCTTTATTCTGGGGCATGATGACAAGGTGGCATTCGTGGGCAGCAACGAGCTCGCCAAGACTACCCTCTTTAAGATCCTTGCCGGTGAAATGGAACCGGACGAGGGCAGCTATAAGTGGGGCGTCACCACCTCCCAGTCCTACTTCCCCAAGGATAATACCGCCATCTTCGATACCGACCTGGGGATCACCGACTGGCTGACCCAGTATTCAGAGATAAAAGACGCGACCTATGTCCGGGGATTCTTAGGCAGAATGCTCTTCGCTGGAGACGACGGCATGAAGAAGATGCGGGTACTGTCCGGAGGCGAGAAGGTCCGGGTACTTCTCTCCCGCATGATGATTGAAGCATCCAACGTACTGATTCTGGACGAACCCACTGACCACCTGGACATGGAAGCCATCACCGCTTTAAACAACGGACTGATCAAGTTTCCGGGCGTAGTGCTGTTCGCTTCCCGTGATCATCAGTTTACACAGACTACCGCAAACCGCATTATGGAAATTATGCCGGGCGGCTCTCTGATTGACAAGATCACCACCTACGATGAGTATCTGGAAAGCGACGAGATGGCTCGCAAACGCCAAGTTTATGCCATGAGCGAAGACGACGAGAATGATAATTAAACCTTACATTCAGTAAAAAGAGGGTGTCCCAAAAGTCATGAAATGACTTGAGGGACACCCTTCTTAAATTACTCGGTTATTTTAATTAAAAGCAATCCGCATATTACGGCATTACAGTCATGTTAGAAATAATCCGCATAACGAGCGCTGCCCTGCACATTATATGCACCGGTAGCCGTATATCCGCTGGCAGCGTTTGCCTGTGTTGTCATATAGTAATCCACAAGAGATGCGCTGCTTGCGATTGAAGAACCATAGTCCTTGAACAGCTTCTGTACCTTAGACATATCGGATTTCTTAAATGTATCCTCATCAATCTGCATTTTGCCGTTCATATCTACACTGATACCAAACTGCTTCAGAGCAGCAGAATTCAGCGCCGTTTTTTCCTGAATATGCGATACATTTGACAATACACCAGAATTAGAACTTGATTTTGCTGCGCTGAGCATATCATTATAATTGCCCACAAAGCTCTTTGCCGCCGCAAAAATCTTATCTACATCATATGTGTACTTGCCACTCTTATCCCTTATCTTATCAAATAACTGATCTGATGCAAGCAGTTCTCCATCCTTCTTGAGTGCAGCCGCAGCCGAACCCGGCGTGTTGGTCTTATCGTCACTGCTGTCTGTAGTCTTGTTGGCTGATGTTGCGCCTGCTGCAGCTCCTGCGAACTGAAGACGTGACATAACCGTTGAGCCGTAGCTCATAATATCCTTACTGGAAAACAGCTCCTGAACCTTTGAGACATCCGTTGCTTTCAGCTTGCCCTCGTTCAACTGAAGCGTTCCGTTGCTATTGATTGTAATGCCCATCTCCTTGAGTTTATCGGCATTCTCAGCAGTACTGCGCATCATAGCTGCCACATTCGCCGTCTTGCCCGACAATGTAGATTTCTTTGCTGCACTGACAACATCGTTATATTGATTCACATAATCCTTCACTGCAGAGGCAACCTTATCCTTTGCACTCGCACCGTTCTCTGTATCTGTATACGTCTTCTCATTTCTCAGCGTTGAAACAGAATTCTTCAGATTAGCAATATCATTTGTCAGACTCTCGTTCGCCTTCTGCGTTTCCTCGGAAACCTTAGGATTCCTTCTCTCTTCCAGAATCTTATCAAGTACATTACTTGAACGGCTTTCCCTCTGACCTGATACCGAACTGCCTGCCGATGAATATCCTCCGCCGTAATAAGACTTCATCAGTCTGGCATAACTCCCGTTCTTAAGGCTGGCATAATCTGCGAAAAAGCTCTGATTACCGCTGCCGAATGAAGAATTCTGGAACAAACTTGAATTAATACCACTCATAATATCACTCCTTTGAATACGATGGTGCTGACATCCGTGTCCGCACATTTCCTTTATGTCATATTTATTCTATCACAGCCGCCTGTAGAATGCAACCTTAATTTCCCATTTTATAAACATTTGTAAATAAATATATGGTAACTGTTCAGAACCCCATGGGAATGGAAAATCAGACGGTTCAATTTATTGGAAACAGGCTGATTTTCCATTCCCATGAGGGTGATAACCTTGCCAGCCACAGACATAAGCCTCTTTAGAGGCGTGTGACAGCAATGCTGGCACGTCTGTGGCCTGGTGGTTCTGAACAGTTACAATATATGATATTGTTTTCCGCGTACATATTGTGCATTTTATACAATATCAAATCTATTGCCACATACTTTTTATTACTTTTCACATTTTCTTTATGTTTTGTTCATACTTTATACATAATCAAATGCTAATATATTACTTGTAACGAAATCTCATGTTTTAGACATATTTTTTCATAATAGCCCCGGTATCTAAGGATGTCGGGGCACTCCTCATGCCTGCGGGAGGCACGGGCTGCACTGCGAAACTTCAACCAGTGCGGGCACGGCTGCACTGCTCTATCCCCGGTTCTCTATCTGCCAGTCGATGGGTTCCACACCATTCCGTTCCAGAAATGCATTTGCCTGGCTGAAATGCCGGCACCCAAAAAAGCCCCGGTACGCAGACAGCGGACTTGGATGAGGCGCTTTCAATATGAGATGTGCCGGATTATGCAACATCGGTATTTTACTCTGTGCCGGTCTTCCCCACAGCATATATACAACCGGACGCTCCTGGGCATTGACCGCCTGTATGATGGCATCTGTGAATTGTTCCCAGCCCCTCCCCTGATGAGAATTTGCCTGATGCGCCCGCACTGTCAGTACGGTATTTAAGAGCAGCACGCCCTGTCTGGCCCATTTCTCCAGATATCCGTTATCCGGGATATAGCACCCCAGATCCTCATGCAGCTCCTGGTAAATATTTTTCAGGGATGGCGGTATCTCCGGCTGATCCGGCAGCACCGAAAAGCTCAGCCCATGCGCCTGATGCTCATTGTGATAAGGGTCCTGCCCCAGAATCAGCACTTTCACCTCCGACAGCGGTGTAAGATGAAGCGCATTGAAAATATCATCTGCCGGAGGGTAGATGATATGTGTGCTGTACTCCTGTTTCACAAACTGGTACAATTCCTTATAATATGGTTTTCTAAATTCCGGCGTAATACGTTCCAGCCAGTCATTTGTAATCATTGCCATGTGTAAAACTCCTATCTTCTCACGGAAACGCCGCGGTTTGCAAGATAATCCTTCAGCTCCGCAATCTCCAGTTCTTTATAATGGAAAAGGGAAGCGGCAAGCGCAGCATCCGCACAGCCCTCCGTCAGCGCCTCGTAAAAGTGTTCTTTCGTACCCGCTCCGCCGGATGCAATAACCGGAATAGATACATTCTGCGCGATCTGCCTCGTCAATTCCAGATCATACCCCGCCTTGGTGCCATCGCAGTCCATGCTGGTCAGAAGAATCTCCCCCGCTCCCAGCTCGTCCGCCTTCATGGCCCATTCTACCGCATCTATCCCTACGTCGATCCTGCCTCCATTTTTATAAATATTCCATCCACTGCCATCGGTACGTCTTCTGGCATCAATTGCCACTACCACACACTGGCTGCCGAACTTGTCTGCTGCCGAACTGATCAGCTCCGGTGTGTTGATGGCAGCGGAATTGATAGAAATCTTATCCGCCCCTTCTCTTAACAACGCCCGAAAATCCTCCACCGTGCGGATACCACCGCCTACGGTAAAGGGGATGAATACTTTCTCTGCTACGCGCCGCACCATGTCTACAACCGTGTTCCTGGCATCCGAGGATGCCGTAATATCCAAAAACACCAGTTCATCCGCTCCCGCCTTATCGTATGCAGCCGCAATCTCCACCGGATCCCCTGCATCCTTAAGGTTCACGAAATTCACACCCTTAACGACTCTTCCGTTGTTCACATCCAGACAGGGAATAATCCTCTTCGTAAACATCAATGTCTCCCTCCCATAATCCCAGCAAAGTTCTTAAGGATATGCAAACCTGCCTCGCTGCTTTTCTCCGGGTGAAACTGGCACGCAAATACATTGCCCCTCTCCACCGAAGCATCAATGGTAACGCCATACTCAGCAGTCGCCTTGACAATCTCAGGAACCGCTGCCTTAAGATAATAGGAGTGCACAAAATACACATACGTCTGCTGGGGAACACCACGGAATAATCTGCCGTCATTCTGTATATGCAGGGAATTCCATCCGATATGGGGAATCTTCAAACCCTCCGCCTCCGGAATCTTCACCACTGCGCCCGGCAGTATGCCAAGTCCTTCCACGCCCTGGGATTCCTCGCTCCCTTCAAAGAGCAACTGCAATCCCAGGCAGATGCCCAGAAACGGCGTTCCGCGGTCACACACCTCTCGGATCACACCATCCAGTCCAAATCGTTTCAATTGATCCATGGCAACGCCAAAGGCTCCCACACCGGGCAGAATCACCTTGTCTGCGCGAAGAATCTCGCCCACATCTCTGGTGACAATGTTCTCTTCTCCAAGAAAGGCAAGCGCCTTCTGAACGCTCTTTAAATTTCCTGCGTCATAATCAATAATTGCAATCATAATTCTCCTGCTTTTGGTCAGATGCCCTAATTTTACAGAAGACTGCCTAATACGGCAGTCCCTGATTGTCTAATATCTGGCGGATGGCCACTGTGTATTCCGTACGCTTACGCATGCTCAGCAACTCCTTCGCCTGCTCCTCCGTCACACCGAATCTGTCGGACAGCGCCTGGGTAATCTGATCCTTCAAAAATCCCATCTCCGCCTGTGCTTCATACTCCTGTGCATCTCTGCTGTAATTGTCATATCTGCCGACCCCTCTCACCAAAGCATCCAGAGCAAATTCATACTTCTCCATCTGTGACATGTTTTCGTATGCACTGTACTCGCTCTGTACACTGGCCAGCATCAGAGTCCTTTGATATAACTTCTCGTCTTTATCTTTTGTATTGCTGCCAGCGAGCGTCTCATATGCCTTCACATAATCTCCCGCATTGTAATAATCCTTGGCTATGCGAATATCCTGCTCATACTGTATATTGGAACTTCCCAGCAATATCAACGCCAGGATGGATGCCGCCAGCACACCGATCAATATCACTGGTTTTTTCGGGAGAGGCGGGGTGTTATCTTTCACTTTGGGCGGCTTTTCTTTTTTGGGTTTCTTGGGTTTCTTTTCCTTAGGTTCGCTATCCTTGGAACCCTTGTCCTTCTTTGCCTTCTTCTCTTTTTTCTTCTTACCCTTCTGTCCTTTTCCCTCGGAAGCATCCAACTCCTTGAGAATATCCATATTTTCATCCGAAATATTGCCCAGCTCAGACTCCTCCGGCACTACGATGTCATCTTCTTCCGGTCCGAAAAACAGTTGTGCCATACGGGAAAACAGACCACCAGCATTCTGGTCTTTGCGATCCTTCTTTCCCTTCTTTCCTTTCCTGCCCTTCTTCAGATCCTGCAGTTCTTCTATGCTGCCCAGACGTTCAAACTCATCCCTGTCGTCCTCTGCCTCTGTCTCCATCCCCATATCCTGCAATTCCTCCAGGCTCATGAGACCGTCATCATCAGATACAGCTTCTCCGCTTGCATCTGCCTGCAAAAGCTTCCCGATATCCATCAATTCATCATCATCAGACAGCAGCTGCTCCAGCCCTGATCCATCCTGAGCACCCAGCAGACCATCCTCTGGCAGAATAACATCATCAGATCCATCAGCTCCCAATGCAGAGAGCGCAGGCTCTCCTGACAAATTACCGCCATCAGCATTTTCTTCCTTGCCAGATTCCGCCGCATCTACCATCCGTTTCAAACCATCCATAATATTGCTGACGTCCGGTGTATCGGTCATGACCGCCTTCTGCCCGTCTTCTTTTTGATTGGCTTCTACCATATCCTGTGCATCTTCGTTCAGATCAATATCCGGCTGGGAGGATGCGGCTTCCTCCTCCAATTCCATCTCAAACTGCTCCAAGAATTCATCGGCTCCGCCCATCGCAAGCTCCTGCTCAAATTCCCGCACAAAATACTCTCCGCCGTCTGCTCCACGGGCTCTGCGCTTTCTCTCCTTCTTCCTGGGCTTCCCCACTTCCTCATTCATCGACTGGATCAGATCTTCAATATCCTTCTTATTATTTCGCCGATTGGCATCTGATACAGAACTCAGCAAATCGTCCAGATAATCTTCGTTATTTTTCAAGGGTACTCCTCCACACATTCAGGAAATAGCTATCCATTCCCTCCATCTTAACAACTCTATCACAACCATAAGGGATGTGATCTGTTATCACACCCCTTCTCTCTTAATTCTCCATGTCAATTAATCATTGTTCATCTTGTCAATCAAGCTATCAATCGCCTCTACCAGTTTGCCGATTTCCGGCTTAGTCAACTGTGCATCTGCGCCAAGGGCTTCTCCTTTTCTTCTCATATCATCATTGACCAGAGAGGAGAAAATAATAACCGGTATTTTTTTCATATCATCATCTTCTTTGACCAGCTTAGTAAGACGATGACCATCCATCAAGGGCATCTCGATATCTGTAATGATACAATGCACCTTATCTGTAACCGTTCCTTCTTTCTTGAACTTCACCAGCTTATCCCAAGCTTCCTGTCCATTCATATTCACATTCAGATTGGTGTATCCGGACTTACGCAGGCAATCGGTGATAAGCTTGCTTAACAGCGGTGAATCCTCTGCAATCATGATCGGTGACTCGTTCCGGGCTCTTCCTTCCAGATGATCCACATCAGATACCTTAAGTCCCGTCTCCGGGCTGATATCAGAAATGATCTTCTCAAAATCAAGGATCACAACCAGCTTGCCATCTATCTTGATGACGCCGGTAGATACGCCTCTGTCCTGTACGTTCACGGTAGAATCCGGTTTGATGATCTCACTCCAGGATACACGGTGGATTCCATTCACCGCATCCACATGGAATGCAATGTTTAATTTATTGAAATTAGTGATAATGAACAAGCCTTTTCCCTGCTCGTCTTCCAATCCAAGGCATCTTCTCAGGCTGATTACTGTGAGCATAACATCACGGGGCATGAAGATTCCTTCCACACTCGGATGTGCATTTGGAATCGGCGTCACCGGCTGATAAGATAATATCTCCTTAATCTTCGCAACATTGATTCCATAGTGGTTGTCGCCCAAAGTGAATTCCAAAACCTCCAATTCGTTTGTTCCGTTTTCCAATAGAATATTTGTCTCCATTTATGCTCTCCTTCCGAAGTCACTCTATAATTATTTACATTATAACATAATATTATATAAAAATGCACCGTTTTTTTACAAAATTTTATATATTTTTACCATCTACATATCTACGTTCCAACGTACTTCATCGCGAATAATCTGAAGTGCCATACTATCCACAGAATTTATCCCTTCTAAGGGCACTTCAAACACCAAAACCGTCTCTACGCTTGCCCCTGCCGGAACTGTTCCCTGATACGTCCCCAGATCATTCAGAAGGATCGTGGTCTGTGCCGGAATATTATCACTCCCATTCAGAGAAACCTGAAACACGCTGCGCGTGCCAAGAATGTCACTGGGAATATCCGCTTCTCCCGGATTACTCAGGGTAATGTGCACGATCAGAAGCTGTTTCCCCGCCGTCGGAATCAACCGTGTCGTTTCGCCTTCTTGCCAGGTCGAGACAAGCTCTGCCCCTGCATATGTAGCCTGCAGCCCGTCCAGCCCCAGAATTTGCGTCAGAGATGCATGGTTCTCTGCCGGTCTGCTTTCCTCGCCATCTCCCGGCTGCTGCTCATCTGGCTGCGCCTCTTCCTCCTTCGGAATTTCCGGTTCCGGCTCAGCCGTCATCTCCTCCATCAGCTCCGAACTGACAGGTACAATGCCCTCTTTCTGTCTCAAGTTATATTTTGTCACTACATGCGCCGCGTATTGCGCTATGATCTGCTGCTCCTGACTTGTCAGCTCTATGGGTGCATCCCCACAGCCAGTCAAAAGCAATCCTGTTGTCAGCAATAATGCACTTATTTTTACTGCCTGCTTCCTCTTCATTGCATCTCACCCCACTATATATAGACTATCGTATCATTTTTTGCTGCAGTAAGCAACTATAAATTATTTTGAATTCAGTTGCGCTCACCCCTTCTGACTGTCTATATCCAATTCCAGCCAGAATGCCACTCCGTCCTGGCAGTTTTCTACACCGCACTTCTGGTGAAGTGAATCCATGACCGCTTTTACAATAGAAAGGCCAATACCGCTGCCGCCGTATTCTCTAGTCCGCGCCTTATCAACCTTGTAGAATTTGACCCAGATACGCTCCTGCTCCTCCTCAGGAATCGGGTCCCCAGTGTTGAATACGCTGATGCGTACCCGTCCTTCCCCGCGTTCATAAGAAATGCGTATCCGCCTGTCACCCGAGGCGTAATGAATGGCATTGCTCAGATAATTGGTCACAACCTCCTCTATCCGAAATTCGTCTCCCCATACATAAACAGGGGGCTCATCAAACTCCACCGCAATCCCATTCTGCTCCAGAAGTATCGCCGAGTTGTCCAGAATACCACTGATCAGCTCTGTCACATCAAACCGCTCCATAACCACATCATCATTACCGAATTCCAGTTGGTTTAAGGTCAGCAGTTTTTTCACCATATGGTTCATTTTCTCTGCCTCATCCACAATGACCTCACAGTAGAAATCGAAGCTCTCCTCATCTTCCTGCACGCATTCCTGCAGTCCTTCCGCATAACCCTGGATCAACGCCAGCGGTGTTTTAAGCTCGTGAGACACATTCGAGAGGAATTCCTTGCGCATTTCGTCAATCTGCTCCCGCTTTTCAATGTCCTTCTGCAGTGCGATATTGGCGCTTTTCAGTTCGGAAATCGTATGCTCCAATGTACCTGACAGTTGATTCATATGTTTTCCCAGTTCGTCAATCTCATTATGCCCGCTCCCTTCGTATTTCACATCGAAATCCAGCTCCGCCATCTGCTTGGAAATATCTGTCAGCTTCAGCAGCGGCTTGGTAATGCGCCGGCTGACGAAAAACGTAACAATGCAACTGATGATCACTGCTGCTATACCCACCCGGAACAACAACTGATTAGAGATTTCGGCACTCTCCTTGATGCTCTCCAAGGGTGTACGCGCCAGCATCAGATTCCCATCCGCCAGCGTTCCCCACAAGATCAGATAATCGGATCCCAGACGTGTGTCCTCACTCTCTCCCATTACATAACGGACATTGGCCTCTACCAGATCCATATCCAGCTTTTCATTCTGAATGCCCGCCATGATCAGACTGCTGAACTGTATCTGAAGGTTCTCTACCCCGCTGGAGGAGCAGCGCACCAGCCCCCCTTCCGGTGTGATAATAAGGATTGTGATATTGCCGTTGGCACAGATGTTTTCAAATTCCACATCAAAATCCCGCTGCGTCAGCATCCCTCTCCCACTGGCATCGTAAATCCGTTCAAAGGCGCTTACCATAAGCTCCTGCTTATTTCGTTTATAATAACCTTCCAGAAGTGTCACGTTAAGAAGCCAGCACAGTAACACTGTGCCGGCAACCAGTCCTGCAATGATAAACGTAAACTGTCTCGTAATGGATTTTTTCTTCCGGCCATTGCTGTTGTTCCTACGCTTCAAACTTGTATCCCATCCCCCAGATTGTTTTGATACAATTGCCTTTGTCTCCCATCTTGTTCCGCAGCTTCTTCACATGGGTATCAATCGTTCGGGCATCTCCGAAATAATCATAGTTCCAGACATGATTCAGAATCGTCTCACGAGACAGGGCAAGTCCCTGATTTTCCATGAAATAAGAAAGCAGTTCAAACTCCTTAAAGCTTAAGCCTATATTTTGACCGTCCACCGTCACCTGATGAGCCGCCTTGTCCAGCTTAATGCCACAGGCCTCTATAGACGCATCCTCCCACAGACGGTTCGACCTGCGCAGAATTGCCTCCACCCGCGCCACAAGGATTTTCGGACTGAAAGGCTTTGTGATGTACTCGTCCACCCCCAGTTCAAATCCCAGCAGCTCATCACTCTCGTCCGCCTTGGCCGTAAGCATGATCACCGGAACTTTGGATGTCTCACGAATCTCACGGCATACGTCCCAGCCGTTGATCCGGGGCATCATCACATCCAGGATGACCAGAGCAATATCGCTGTTGGCATAAAATACATCCAGCGCTTCTTCTCCGTCGCCTGCCTCCAGAACCTCATAGGATTTCTTCGCCAGAAAATCACGCACCAGCTTACGCATTCTGCTCTCGTCATCTACTACCAGTATCTTTACCCTGTCCATAATATTTTCCTCGCTTCACTGTACTATGCACAGTATAGCAGACAATTATGTCCGATCTGTGTTTCCGAAAGATTATTGCCCCAATGCCTGCTCACGCTCCAGAACTGCCGCTTCCCGCTGTTCCAGTTCCTGCTCCCACAATTCATACTTATTGATGATTTTATTCTCATAATTAAGAATGGTGGTACTTCCGCTGGTGAGTGAGATACCAAACATCGCCACAATAATGAGAAACTCCACAACGATCACAAACCACAGCCACTGGCAGCGCGTTTTAAGCTTCTGTTCTCCCGCCTGCGCCCGTCGCAGCGTCTGAGCCTCTATGCCCTTCTGACGCACCTTGTCCCGAAGGCTTTCGTCTGGCAGGTCAATGGGAAGCGCTGTTTTTTTCCCTGAAGCACTTTTCACTGTCGGTTCTGCCTTCGCGGGAAGCGGAACCTCCCCCGAGCTCTGAAGCTGGGGCGGAGCCGGTATCTCCATTCCCTCCAGCAAAGGAGTCCGAACAAGATAATCATAGAGGGACATCAGGAAATCCTGTCCTACCGGAGTGTGCAATAGCTGCTGATCCAGAATCTGCCTGTAAATTTCCAACACCATGCCCGGCTGCTCAGGATCAATATTCTGTTGGATATAGTGAATGGCATCCAGTTCCTTTTCCGCCTGCTGCCTCTGTTCTTCGCTGACGAATTCATATCCTGCCAGTTCCCGTCGAAAATCTGTTTCTCCTACCATGTTCCATTCCTCCATGTCTCTGCTTCCGCCTCGTTACAGTCCCAGAAAACCTTTCTTATAGAAAGGCTCCATGTCTGCCAGCAGTTCAGCCGTCTTGTCGTTTACTTCGCTGAGATCCATACGCATACAGCCAAGCTTTCCTTCTACTGCCCGGACAATGCCTCCCAGCACTTCATTGCGGTCTCCCTTGTGCTCAACCACCAGATAATAGCTGATATCATCTCCGCGTTCTACCTTAACGGTCAGATATGCCTTGCGGATAGACTTCTCTTTCTTCATATAAGCGGTCAGCAGATCCTTGAGCCGGGCATTTTCTTCATCTTCTGCCGGCATTCCCAAAAACAGCCCCGGCTTCTTCTCCTTAAGTCGGCCTGACACCTGTTCTTCCTGTAGCCGCTCATATCTGCGCGCATAATCCTCCAGGACTTTCCTTCGATTCTCTTCCACCCGTGTCTCCATACTGCCGGGGTTTACAACAAATCCATTCTCCCCCGCCATATTCACCACATCATGGTAGGAAGCCATCCGTCCGCTCCATTCCTTACCGTCGTATGCTCTTCGGAATGCCTTCCCGTCGGTAAAGACCGGCAGCCACTTCATGCCTGCCGCATCCGTCAATAAGGCAACACGCAGTGCAATTCCCTGTTCTGTATTGGCAGCCTCCTCTTCTTCCGACTGTGCATGATCAGAATCCAACTGCACCGGACATAAGAATTTCGCCTTTACCATCTCCTTAAGCATCCGGTCGCACATATACGCTTCCGCCTGCTTCCACTGCTCGTCACGTTTCTCCTCATGCAACAACTGCCGATGGCGGATCATGGCAAACATCAACTTCGGATTCGCTACCGGAATCTCCTCCTGCGGCAGGTCGGAAAAATCCGGGGGCGGAAGCAGCAGATCTCTCTCCAGTTTTGTAGAATACACACCCACATCCAGGACGATCTGCTCCATCCCCCACCAATGGCAGTCAGCCCAGAACAATTCGCGCTTACTTTTGGCAATTTCCTGTATCCGCAAAGAAAGCCCCATATCAGCATAGTGCTCCCTGGCATGATCGGCATAACCCTTTTCCGAGAAAATCAAAATGACGCCGTCTCCCATGATATGAGGATACTCTGTCTTCTCATTCCACGCTGCATATATATGTTCCAGTTCGTTCAGCCGGTCCGCACACACCTGGCGGAACACATCCGCCTTCATCAGAAAATTGTCTGCCGCCATGGTTTTCTTCTCGTGATGCACCTGTGCCGCCCGTATCAGAAACTCCAATTCCGACACGTTCAGCTTTGCGACTTCCTCTTTCGACACCATACGGTAATACATCAGATATTCCGCCAGCAGTACTTCTCTTCTTTCATTTGAAATTTCCATAGATAATCTCCTTCACCTATGCATAGGCAGATTCTATCACCTCTCCAGTCCGTACGAAATGCTTACAGTCAATAAGTCTCTGATTAGCCGATCCCTTGAACTTCAGTGTAATATCGTGCTGCTCTTCGATAAACGGTCCGTCTACCAACACATCGATAAAAGAGAGCAATTCGTCCGTATCTGCCGTATGGCATTTCCCCCCAGAAATCAAGTCTCGATTTAATATATATCCCGTATATGCCCATATATCTTTCCCCGGGCATGCTTCTGCCACACGCTTGATAAATGGGAGCAGCGCCTTCTGATTCTCCGGTTCAAAGGGATCTCCCCCCAAAAGCGTCAATCCCCGGATATAATCCGAGCGCAGAGATGCGATGATCTCGTCCTCTACCGCCCGATCAAAAAGGTCTCCATGACCAAAGTCCCATGTCTCCGGCTGAAAGCATCCCTTACAGCGATTACGGCAGCCTGACACAAAGAGCACGGTCCGCACGCCTGTGCCGTTTGCAATATCATTATACTTGATCGCAGAATAATTCATATCCGTTCCCTTATAGATGGAGTACCCTTTCCTTAATTTCCTGTGTCCTGCCCTGATTCCAGAACTGGGAGCCAATGTAACCGCAGGTGCGTCTCGCCACATTCATACGGTCCTGATTGCGGTTATGACACCGCGGACACTCCCACACCAATTTTCCATCGTCATCCTTGATCACCTGGATTTCTCCGTCAAATCCGCATACCTGGCAGTAATCGCTCTTGGTATTCAGTTCGGCGTACATAATGTTCTCATAAATGAAACGCATGAGGGACATCACTGCCTCCAGATTATCCTGCATGTTGGGAACCTCCACATAACTGATGGCGCCTCCCGGGGACAGCTTCTGGAACTGTGCCTCAAATTTCAGTTTGGCAAATGCGTCTATAGGTTCTGTCACATGAACGTGATAGCTATTGGTGATATAATTGCGGTCTGTCACACCTTCGATGATACCAAAACGCTTCTGCAGACACTTCGCGAATTTGTATGTGGTGCTCTCCAGGGGCGTTCCGTAAACGGAAAAGTCAATGTTATGCTTCTCTTTCCATATTTTGCAGGCATCATTTAATTTCTGCATAACCTCCAGCGCGAAGGGCGTTGCGGAAGGATCCGTGTGTGGTTTGCCCGTCATATACTTCGTGCATTCGCAGAGTCCTGCATAGCCAAGAGAAATGGTGGAATATCCGCCATATAACAGCCGGTCGATGGTTTCTCCCTTTTTCAGCCGCGCCAACGCGCCGTGCTGCCACAAAATGGGAGCCACGTCAGAGGGCGTCCCCTTCAGCCTGTTATGACGCGCCATGAGCGCTCGGTAGCAAAGATCCAGGCGCTCGTCAAATATTTTCCAGAATTTCTGGAAGTCTCCGCCGGAAGAACATGCCACATCCACCAGATTCAGTGTCACAACACCCTGGTTAAAGCGTCCGTAAAATTTCGGCTTGCCCTCCTCATCGTGGTACACCGTCAGGAAGGATCGGCAGCCCATACAGGTATAGCAGTTGCCCTGCTTTAATTCCTTCATGATCTTTTCGGAAATGTAATCCGGCACCAGACGTTTTGCAGAGCATTTCGCCGCCAGCTTGGTCAGATAATAATAGGTAGAATCCTCATGAATATTATCCTCCTCCAGCACATAAATGAGTTTCGGGAACGCCGGAGTGACCCAGACGCCCTCCTCATTTTTCACGCCCTGATAGCGCTGCTCTAATACTTCCTCTATGATCAGCGCCAGATCATGACGTTCCTGTTCGTTTTTTGCCTCCCCCAGATACATAAACACAGTTACAAAGGGAGACTGCCCGTTGGTGGTCATCAGGGTTACCACCTGATACTGAAGCACCTGCACTCCGCGCCGGATCTCCTCATGCAATTTCGTCTCTACAATATGTGAAATCTGCTCTTCGTCAGGAGAAGCCCCGACCTCCTCCATGGTAGCCATTACTTCGCTGCGGATCTTCTGACGGCTCACCTGCACAAAGGGCACCAGATGTGTCAACGAAATACTCTGACCGCCATACTGTGAACTTGCCACCTGCGCAATGATCTGGGTAGCGATATTACACGCCGTTGAGAATGAATGCGGGGTATCGATCCTGGTTCCGCTGATGACCGTTCCGTTCTGGAGCATATCCTCCAGATTTACCAGATCACAGTTGTGCATATGCTGCGCAAAATAATCTGCATCGTGGAAATGGATGAGTCCCTGCTCATGTGCTTCCACAATATCTGCATCCAGAAGAAAACGTTTGGTAATATCTTTGCTGACTTCCCCCGCCATATAATCGCGCTGTACGCTGTTGACTGTGGAATCCTTATTGGAATTCTCCTGCTTCACTTCCTCGTTGTTGCACTCGATCAGGCTTAGGATCTGCTCATCCGTAGAATTGGACTTGCGCACCAAGGCACGCTTATAGCGATAGGTAATATATTTTCTGGCAACCGTGAATGCACGTTTATCCATAATCTGATCCTCCACCAGATCCTGGATATCCTCTACGTTCAGAGCATGGTTGGACTCTTTGCATCTCTGTTCAATATATTGTGCGATCTCTTTGATCTGATCCGCATTCAGACGCTCCGCCTCCACAACTTCGTTATTTGCTTTGTTAATGGCGGTAATGATCTTGGAAATGTCAAAATCCACCTCAGCGCCGCTCCTCTTGATAATCTTCATCCCATTCTCTCCTGCTCTCTGTATCTTCATTCCTGCGGGTACTTGACTCCTGTGGCGTAAATCGTCCTATATATTGTGTCATATCAAATTGCCGCATATACAGTATACCATATCTTGTGTTTTGTGCAAGAGGTTTATACAAGATTTGTCGTATATATCTTAATGCGAATGGCACGGGCTGAACTGTTTCCATATCAGCTCAGAGAATTTTAATTATTTTTTTATATTTTGTTCAATTAGTTTTCACAGTTTCTGGTTATACTACTGATATCAAAGATGAAGCAGGGGTTCCCCAATCCCCTAAGCTCACTTTGATAAACTTTTTTCATAAATTTTCATAACTCCCCTTAATACCGCCGCAGTGATCTGCGGCGGTATCACCTTTTAACAAAGATAAACTGCTCACACCCGGATGCTATTTCACCCGAATCTTCTGCCCCACGAAAATCAAATTGGCATCCTTAATGGTATTCATCTTCATAAGTTCACTGACGGTTGTCCCGTACTTCTTGGCAATTCCGCTCAGAGTATCACCTTTTTGCACAGAATAGACAGTTTCCGGCTGTATCGACGCGGATGCAGTACCAGTAATAGTTGTACCGGTAATGCCTTCTGCAATGGCTTTGGCCATCTTTGCCGCATCATACAATGCCACGTCATCCGCATCATCCACAAAAAAACACTCCACCAGCATTGCCGGGGCTTTGGTTTTATTTAACACATACAGTTCCGGCCGGAACTTAATCCCCCGATTCTTGTATCCAAGGGCCGCAATCTTTTTGCACACTCGATTTGCGGCATCCATCGCCTTGGAGCTCCCGGAGTAGACATAGACTTCCGCCCCAGTGGTCTTTCCGTTGCCGGTCTTATCCCCGGCGCCGGCGTTAAGATGAATAGATACATCCAGATCAACGGTATGGGCGTTGCACTTGGCAACAATTTTCTGCAGTACATCGTTCTGGCTGGTCCCATCGCTCACGGTGCAGTCATACACCGTGTGACCCGCACTGCGCAGAAGCTGTATCACCTCATCCTTAATCCTACGCACCTCCGTGGATTCCTTTATAAGTCCCACCGCTCCGTATGCTGCCTTTCCATCCGGGTTATGCCCGGCATGTACGTTGATTCTCATAGATTCATTCCTCGTCTGCCTTTTTCTGTATCCTTATGCACATACTGCTCTGTCTGTGACAAATTTCATGACAAAAAACAGCCGAAAACCGTTGATTTATAAACATTACAACGTGTTTTCGGCTGTTTGTTTCGTAAAAATGGACTAGACGGGAATTGAACCCGTGTCCAAAAACCAATCCCCTGTCCTTCTACGAGCGTAGTTCATACTTTGACATTCCCTCTACGGTTCCGGTATGAACACCGTAACCGCTTCAGTAGCTTCATCATACGCCTGTATGCGCAAAGCTTAACATACATCGTTTCCTACTTAGATTGATGCCCGGGCTTTCAAGAGTAGGTGCAAGAAAGCGGACAACGCTGACTAGGCAGCGTAAGCTAATTTATTATCGTTAGCGTTTAATTTTAATGTTGGAATTTAACGCATCACCCTGCGGCTCGCTTCTCCAGCTTCATGATCCCTGTCGAAACCTTTACTAGCCCTTATATAACATAATCGTATCCGTCCGCGAAACAGCAGCGGCGGCTGAACGATTATCTATGCATATTATACGCAATCTTTGCGCCTCCTGCAAGCAAAGAAATCATTATTTTTACCGCAGCATAACGTTTTAGCCAAGGTTGCGGATCTTGAAATCGCGCTCCGCCTCACGGCGCATATCTTTTTTGGCAATATCGTCACGTTTATCGTAAAGCTTTTTACCCTTTGCCAGTGCGATCTGTACTTTCACCAGACTCCCTTTAAAATATACCTCCACCGGAACAATGGTATAACCTTTTTCTTTAATCTTCTGCTCCAGCTTGCGTATCTCACTCTTATGCATCAGCAACTTTTTGGGGCGCAGCGGATCCCGGTTAAAAATATTTCCCTTCTCATAGGGGCTGACGTGCATTCCGTAGATGATCACTTCCCCGTGCTCAATATGGACAAAGGATTCTTTGATACTGCACTTTCCCATACGCAGCGACTTCACTTCAGTTCCATGCAGGCTGATGCCCGCCTCATAAATCTCTTCCAGGAAATAATCGTGACGCGCTTTCTTATTATTTGCTATCAGTTTTATCGTCTCTTTTGCCATAAACTTTAATCCTCCTGCTGCTCCTCTGCCAGTTCAAAATCAATGGTGCGCACCAGACGATCCACTCCCACAGCGCGGACCAGAACCTTCTGCCCCAGCTTATAACGGCGGTTGGTCGTCTCTCCGATCAGCTCGTAGCTATCCTCCTGATAGTGATAATAATCGTCTGTCATGTTCACCACATGCACCAGTCCTTCTATTGTATTGGGCAGTTCAATATACATTCCCCAGGCAGTTACTCCGGAAATGACTCCGCTGTAAACCTCATCTATGTGCTGCTCCATATACTGTACCTTCTTCAGTTTATCTGTCTCCCGCTCTGCCTCCTCGGCACGGCGTTCCATCTGACTGGACTGCTTGCAGACTTCCGGCAGTATCTTTTCATAATGCTTCATCCTGTCTGCATTCATACGTCCCCGCAGCGTCTCCTTGATGATCCGATGTATCTGCAGATCGGGATAACGGCGGATCGGAGAGGTAAAATGACAATAACAGGATGCAGCCAGACCGAAATGCCCGGTATTTTCCACCGTGTATTTTGCCTGCTTCATAGAACGCAGGGTCAGCCGGCTGATCAGAGCCTCTTCATCCGTCCCCTCGATCTTGCCCAGCAGCTTCTGCAGCTCCTTGGGATGCACCTCGTCATTTCCCAGATGGATGGTATAGCCAAAATTATGGATCAGGATTGCAAGCTTATGGATTTTCTCCTCGTCCGGCGTTTCATGGGTACGGTACACGAAGGGAAGCTCCCGCCAGAAGAAATCTGACGCCACCGTTTCATTGGCGATCAGCATGAAGTCCTCAATCAGCTTTGTCGCCACATTCCTGTCGTATGGCTTAATCTCAAGGGGATTCCCCTCTTTATCCAGAATAATTTTCGTCTCCGGAAAATCAAAATCAATAGACCCACGCGCCATGCGTTTTTGGCGCAGCAGCGCAGCAAGCTCCCCCATCTGCTCTAACATCGGTACAAGCGGCGCATACTCCTGACGCAGTGCCTCATCTTTTTCCTCCAGAATTCCTTTCACTGCGGTGTAAGTCATTCTACGGTCGATCCTGACTACGGTCTCCGCAATCTGATGATCGATCACCTTACCCTTGGAGTTGATGGTCATGATACAGCTTAAGGCCAGACGGTTCTCCCCCGCATTGAGGGAGCAGATTCCGTTGGAAAGCTTATGGGGCAGCATGGGGATTACCCGATCCACCAGATAGACGCTGGTGCCCCGCTTCAAAGCCTCTACATCCAGAGCGCTGTGCTCCTGCACATAATTTGTCACATCTGCAATATGGACACCCAGCACATAATTATCCCCATCCATTGTGAGAGATACCGCATCGTCCAGATCCTTGGAATCCTCTCCGTCAATGGTCACCATCTGCACATCTCTCAAGTCCATGCGCCCGGACATATCCGCCTCACTGACCTCATGGGCCACATTCTCCACCTGACGCATGATCTTCCCGGAAAATTCCACCGGCAGATCATACCCCCGGACAATGGACATAATATCTGTGCCCGGGTCGTTGACATGCCCGATGATCTCCACCACCTTGCCCTCCGGCTTCTTATCCTCACTGCCGAAGGAGGTAAGCTCTACAACTACCTTATGTCCGTCCACCGCTCCCATAGAACGCTCTATGGGAACAAAAATATCCTGATTGAATTTCCGGTTGTCCGGCAGAACGAACCCATACGTCTTACTTGCCTGATAGGTTCCCACCAACTGATGCAGCCCGTGAGAAATCACCTTAAGTATCAATCCCTCCCGCCGCCTGCCGTTCTGGGACGGCGATACTGCTACCGCCACAGTGTCCATGTGCACTGCTCCTCTGGTGTTCTCCGCAGGAATAAAAATATCATCCTCTTCTCCTTCTACGGTAACAAAGCCGAAGCCCCTGCCGTTTCCGGTAAACACACCAGTCAGAAAATGACCGGAAGATTTGATATATCTGCCCTTCTCCGTCAGCTCTATCTTCCCTTCCTCAACCAGCTCTGACAGCACCTGTCTCAGTTCCTCGCGCTGCTGCCTGTCCACCTGGAGCACCATGGCCATCTCCTTAGCCTTCATCGGTGTGTACAGATCATCGCAGATAAATTCATATACTGTTTTCTTACGCTTTTCCAATAATTCCTGATCCATCCTATGTCTCCTGCGAAAAATGAAAGCTGCCGTATTACAAATACGACAGCTCTTTCGTTCTCTAAAAACTTCCGATATTCAGCACAATGGCTAATATAAAGAACAGGATTACAAATATCCTGGTCAGCTTCACCAGAATGCCTTCCATAGAACGCCCTTTATTCTTACCCCAGTAGGTATCTGCCGCACCGCTGATTGCGCCGAGTCCTGCGGATTTACCCTCCTGAAGAAGAATGATCACTGTCAATACCAAACATATAAGAATAAATACTACCGTTACAATCGTCTTTAAAACTGCCACGAATGACACCTCCTGTGGATATAGTACAACTCATAACTTTGATATTGTAACACAGCGGGCGCAAAAATACAACCCCCAATTCCCTTGAACTTGCGCGAGCTGAACATGCTACGCTTCATCAATACGCATCAGGCGGTTATACTTCGCCGTGCGCTCTCCACGGCATGGCGCTCCGGTCTTAATGAGGTCACTGCCCAGTCCCACCGAAAGGTCTGCAATGGTGGTATCCTCCGTCTCACCGCTGCGGTGTGACATAATGGTCTGATAGCCATGCTCCTTGGCCAGACGGATGGTCTCCATAGTCTCAGACAGGCTTCCGATCTGATTGGGCTTGATCAGGATTGCATTGCCGCAATGCAGGGTGATACCCTTTTCCAGACGCGCAGCGTTGGTGACAAACAGGTCATCCCCCACCAGGATCACGCGGCCTCCAATACGTTCCGTCAGCTTCTGCCAGCCGCCCCAATCCTCCTCATCCAGCGGGTCCTCAATGGAGTAGATCGGGAACTTCCGTATCATATCCTCCCAGTGGTCGATCAATTCATCTGTGGTGTACTCCTGACCAGACTTAGGCAGAAGGTAGTGGTCCGCGTCCCTGCCCTTCCACTCACTGGCTGCCGCATCCAGGGAAATCATGAAGTCCTTGCCTCTGCCACAGGTATAGCCCGCTGCCACAATCGCTTCCATAATAAGCGTAATTGCCTCTTCCTCACCTGACACGCTGGGAGCGAAACCGCCTTCGTCGCCTACCGCTACCGATAATCCCCTCTGTTTTAACAGCTTCTTCAGGTGCTGATACACTTCTGCACACCAGCGGATCCCCTCTGTGATATCCGGCGCTCCCATGGGCAGTATCATAAATTCCTGCACATCCAGACTGTTATCGGAATGGGCGCCTCCATTCAATATATTCATCATAGGAACCGGCATGGTAACTGCATTGACTCCTCCCACATAGCGGTACAGGGGCATATGAAGCGCCTTTGCCGCCGCCTTAGCGCAGGCAAGGGAAACACTGAGTATCGCATTTGCTCCCAGCTTACCCTTGTTATCGGTTCCGTCCAGTTCCAGCAGCCGCGCATCGATGTGTGACTGCCGCAGCGCATTTTTACCGCTCAGCGCCTTGGCAATCTTCTGATTTACATGGTCCACCGCATTTTGTACACCTGCCCCGCCGTAACGTTCTCCTCCGTCCCGCAGTTCAACTGCCTCAAATTCCCCGGTGCTGGCTCCCGACGGAACCGCTGCTCTGCCGGTCGATTTCGCCCCGGTGATCTCGGATTCAACGGTTACCTCCGTCTCCACCGTAGGATTCCCTCTGGAATCCAGAACCTCTCTCGCATGTACTCTGGTAATATTCAACTTCATCGACATAAAAACCTCCTTCTGGCTACTGACTTTTTAATGTCAGTATATCCATCGGGAGGTTTTTTATCCGTTATACGTTGATCTCAGCCGTCATGCCCAGAACTTCTCGGTTATCATCCAGAATGGGCTGCACCACGTTTTTCAGGAAAGCGTCCACCTGAACAGGTGCTCTGCCCACATATTTCGCAGGATCCATGCTGTGCTGCAACTCCTCTAAGGTTGTATGGAATGCCGGATCCGCGGCAATGAGCTCCAGCAGATTATTGTCTTTGCCTTCCTGCTTGACATTTCTGCCCGCTTCCATGGAAAGCACCCGGATCTTCTCATGCAGCTCCTGCCGGTCTCCGCCTGCCTTTACCGCATCCATCATGATATTCTCCGTTGCCATAAAGGGCAATTCACTCATCATATGTTTATAGATGACCTTCTCGTACACCACAAGACCGTCCACGACATTTAAGCACAGATCCAAAATGCCGTCCACCGCCAGAAAACCTTCCGGAATGGAGAGACGCTTATTGGCAGAATCATCCAAAGTACGCTCAAACCACTGGGTTGCCGAGGTGATCGCCGGATTCAATGCGTCTACCATTACATAGCGTGACAGTGACGCGATACGTTCGCTGCGCATGGGATTGCGCTTGTACGCCATAGCTGAGGAACCAATCTGGCTCTTCTCGAAGGGCTCTTCCACCTCTTTCAGATGCTGCAGCAGACGGATATCGTTAGACATCTTGTGCGCGCTTGCAGCAATCCCAGCCAGGATGTTTGCCACTCTGGTATCCACTTTCCTGGAATACGTCTGCCCTGACACTGCATAACACTGTTCAAATCCCATTTTCTGTGCGATCATGGGATCGATCTTATCTATGATCTCCTGGTTGCCGTCAAACAATTCCTGGAAGCTTGCCTGCGTTCCCGTCGTTCCCTTAGAACCCAGAAGCTTAAGACTGCCCAGCACATAATCCAGATCTTCCAGATCCATGATAAATTCCTGCGCCCACAAGGTTGCCCGTTTTCCCACGGTGGTAGGCTGCGCCGGCTGAAAATGCGTAAATGCCAGTGTCGGCTGGTTCTTATATGTATCCGCAAACTTTGCCAGTTCCGCAATGACATTGACTAACTTCTTGCGCACCAGCTTTAATGCCTCGGACATCACAATAATGTCTGTATTGTCTCCTACATAGCAGGAGGTCGCGCCCAGATGGATGATTCCTTTTGCCTTGGGGCACTGCACGCCATATGCGTACACATGGGACATGACATCATGGCGTACTTCCTTCTCCCGTGCCTTTGCCACCTCGTAGTTGATATCATCCTGATGCGCCTTTAACTCATCAATCTGTTCCTGGGTAATATCAAGTCCCAGTTCTTTCTCTGTCTCAGCCAGAGCAATCCACAGTTTTCTCCATGTACGGAACTTCATGTCCGGAGAAAAAATATACTGCATTTCCCTGCTGGCATAACGCTCAGACAAGGGGCTGTTATAACGATCTGTACTCATATTGAGGTCTCCTTTATCTTATTAATACTTCGGACAGCGCTTCACAAATAGCACAACCGCTCAGCTCAGTGGCTCCGCCGTTTGCTTCACGGTTGACACAACCGCTCAGCTCGACTGCTCCGCGGCTTGCCCACGGCTGGCACAACCGCTCAGCTCGACTGCTCTGCAGTCTCGCTGTACGTTGCACCTTCGTGCAACATCCCCGCCACAGACATCCGGGAACGCTCATGCAAGCATGGCGTCCCCTCCTGTCCGCGTCGGGCGGTTGTGTCAGTCTGCTTATCGCTCATAGTCTCCCCTGATATCCTCGGTGGGGGGCTCCATGGGATATGTTCCGGTGAAGCATCCTTTACAGATGGGAAGTCCTTCTACCATCTGCTCCAGACGTTCAATTCTAAGATACCCAAGGCTGTCTGCCCCTATGACTTTTCGAATGTCTTCAATGGTACGGTTATAAGCGATCAACTGTTCCCGCTCCGGGATATCTGTCCCAAAATAGCAGGGCCACAGGAACGGCGGCGAACTGATGCGCACATGCACCTCAGTAGCTCCCGCTTCTTTGAGCATATTTACGATGCGGTCTGATGTGGTTCCTCTGACGATGGAATCGTCGATCATGATCACCCGTTTGCCCCGGACCGCTTCCACCAGCACATTCAGCTTCACGCGGACGCTGGATTCCCGGCTGCTCTGCTTCGGCTTGATAAAGGTTCTACCCACATATCCATTCTTTACAAAGGCCGTGCCATAGGGGATGCCAGACTGCATGGAATACCCTTGCGCCGCAGCATTTCCCGACTCCGGCACTCCCACCACCAGATCTGCCTCCACCGGCGAATCCATTGCAAGGAAACGTCCCGCCTGAATTCTGGACGCATACACACTGACCCCGTCAATATGGCTGTCAGGTCTTGCAAAATAGATATATTCGAAAATACATCTTGCCTCCTGTTCTCTTGGCAGACACATGGTTGTATCTGAGCAGATACCGCCTTCCGGCGAAATTGTGACTACCTCACCGGGAAGCACATCTCTGACATATTCCGCGCCGATGGTATCCAGCGCACAGCTCTCTGAAGCAATGATATATGCGTTGTCACGTCTGCCGATCACCAACGGCTTAAATCCATAGGGATCTCTGGCGCCGATGAGCTTCCGGGGACTGGATACCACCAGAGCATACGCTCCCTTAAGCTTCTGGCAGGCTCTGCGCACCGCTTCCTCTGCCGTCTTGGAATTCAAACGTTCTCTGGCTATATGATAGGCAATTACCTCCGAGTCTATGGTAGTCTGAAAAATAGCGCCCGTATACTCTAAGTCCTTTCTCAGCTCTGCTGCATTAATGAGGTTTCCGTTATGCGCCAGAGCCAGCGTGCCCTTCACATAATTGAGTACCAGCGGCTGCGCATTCTCCCTGGTAGATGCTCCTGCGGTAGAATAACGCACATGTCCAACGCCAATATCGCCTCTCATCGCTTCCAGCTGCTTTCCGGTAAACACCTCGTTCACCAGTCCCATCCCTTTTACAGCCGTCACTTTACCCTTGGGACCGCTCGTCTCGCTGACTGCAATACCACAGCTCTCCTGTCCTCTGTGCTGCAATGCAAACAATCCATAATAAATACTGGACGCAACGTCCTGTCCGTCAAAATCATACATCCCGAAGACGCCGCACTCCTCGTGCAATCCGTCCCAGGGCTTGCTTTTCCTGCATTCCATACGATTCATCTTCTCTCCTGGCGCTCTTTCCTATACAAATTCCCTGCCGGTCAATAACGCAAATGCTTCTTTGTACTTGTCAATCGTCTTCTCGATCACTTCATCCGGCAGAAGATAATCGCTGTCCGGGTTCGCTTTCAGCCAGTCCCTTACAAACTGTTTATCGTAAGAGGGCTGAGATTTGCCCGGTTCGTATCCCTCCAGAGGCCAGAATCTGGAGCTGTCCGGCGTGAGCATCTCGTCTCCCAGGACTACTCTTCCATCCTCGTCAAGCCCGAACTCCACCTTAGTGTCGGCAATAATGATGCCCTTACCCAGCGCATACTCCGCACATTTCTTATACAAAGCAATGGTGCAGTCTTTGATCTGTTTTGCATAATCCGCGCCTTTCCCCGGATAAATCTTTTCCAGGATCTCCACGCTCTTCTCATAGGAAATATTCTCGTCATGATCGCCCAGGTCTGCTTTGGTGCTGGGCGTATAGATCGGTTCCGGCAGCTTATCCGATTCCTTCAGGCCCTCCGGCAGCCGGATGCCGCAGACCGTCCCGTTCTTCTGATAGCTCTCCCATCCACTTCCGGTAATATAGCCTCTGACGATACACTCGATGGGCAGCATTTCAAGCTTCCTGCACATCATACTGTTGCCGTCAAACTGTTCCTGCCGGAAGAACTCCGGCATATCCTGTACATCAACAGAAAGCATATGGTTCGGCACAATGTCGCTGGTATAGTCAAACCAGAACTTCGACATCTGCGTCAGGATGGCTCCTTTGTCGGTAATCTTATTCTTTAAAATATGGTCAAAGGCGGAAATACGGTCTGTGGCAACCATGATCAGGCTGTCTCCGTTATCATAGATCTCACGCACCTTACCCTCTTTGAATGGCTTAAATTCTTTCATCTGCTTGTCCTCCACTATGCTTTCTGATACTTGCGGTTTCAGATGGGCATGTCTGCCCATACGCTTGAATTATAATACACCGCATTTTCCAAAGTCAATTCATTTGGGTAAAGTGCCACGACTGTTCGTATAGAAAATTAGGAATGTTTTATTAAATTTTTTGTCTATTATTTTTTATTTCCATTTATAAACCGGCATAGTCAAGAAACAGCAGACGCATTTTCTCTTCGCTATCCAAAAATTCATTTTCATGCTTTGTCCCCTCATACTTCAGCTTCCCTGCCTCAAACGCCAAGAGCGTGTTCATGGGCACTTTTTCCCACGCCCCTTGCCGCAGCGGTCTGGTCGATATAAACACCGCACCTTCCATCCGTGCATAATGCAGGCTGTCTCTGTAATTTGTGTGTACGTACAGCAATTCACCATCAAACAAAAGCAGATTCACCTTATTTTCCGGCGTGATCTCAGCAACAATCTCATCCAGCAGCCGGAACCGTTCTTCCTGTGATAATGCTCCGCCTTTTTCCTGCTGTGCCTGATCCACCCTGTCTATGATATACAGCAGAATACGCTCGCTGTCTGTCCTGCCCTGCTGTCTGTGTACATATGAATTCAGTACATCACACTCAAAGATCGTCCCGTTATGCGCCAGTGTCCATGTGCGTTCAAAGTTATCCCGCATCACAAACGGATGCGTGTTTTCATAATCCACGCTTCCTCTTGTGGCCAGACGGATATGGGCAATCATCTGATCAGCCTCAATTTTAAAGCGCAACCGCTGTTTTAAATAATTGCTCTTGCATGATTTCTCAGGCTGTTTTTCCAGAGAAACTGCATTTCCGTAAAAAAAGGCCAACCCCCACCCATGCGGATGCTCCTCTCCATGAGAAAAAAACTCTTTTAGCTGCTCGTTCAATCGCAGCTTCCGCGGGGAACTTAGTCCAAACAATTCACACATCTATCTTTCCTGCCTTTCTTTTGCCAGACTCAGCGCTTTCCTGGAAAACCCAACGCCGAACCGCTCTCTGATCTTCCATGCATAACGGTTCCCGGCATCCACAAATTTCATATATTCGAAATCAAGAACCTCCTGCACATCTATAGAAAATGTCCGGTAAAATTCCCGCATGCTTTCAATGACTGTTAGTGCCGCCCGGGCAACGGAGCAATCCTCCCCGCCAGGAGACAGTATTTTCACTGTCTTTAGATCATAACGCGCCGCATTCTTAAAATTCTGTACTGCCTGTATCTGATCCTTTTCCGACACTGGCTGCCCTGGCGTAGATGCCAGCCAGACCATCATCAACTGGGCAAACAAAATGTCTTTTTCTTCCACACCGGCGCTCACCAGCGGATTCAAGTCAAACATCCGAAGTTCGATATGATTTACGCCATTTTTCCGCAGGGAATGCAGATCATTTTCTCCCGACGGTTTTAAGCGGATCGGATAGTATAATTCGGACGGAGCCTTGAGCAGTCCCTTTTTCACATACTCCTGAATGCTTTCCACATAGCTGTGGATATCCGTATAATCAAAGATCGGGGCAAAATCGTTCCAGTACCCCATCTCACTGCACCGCACAGATCCCATCCCGGTAAATATCTCCCGGCCGCATACCCCCTTTTCCACAAACGAGCTGTCCATGATGGGACTGGCTGCTGTGACGGCAACCAGAAGCCATCCGTACACCGCCAGCTTCTGCGCCAGATCCAGATACAGTCTGTTCTTATATTCCTGAAAGGATTCTGTATGAATATCTCTTTCATAATCTGCCCTCAGCAGTTTTTCCGAAAAAGAATAGTTCACATGGATACCGGAAAACGTCATTTTATATCGCCCGTATTTTCCGGACAGATATTCCCGATATACGCTTTTCGACGCTTGATTCCCTTCAAAGACAGCCACCGGAATATCATCTTCCCGGCTGATGTGGGGCGGATTAGAAAACGGCCACAGATATTCCTTCTGCGGTAAGGACTGCAATTTGTCATAAATCCTTTGGTTGTGGTATTCCAGTTCCTCAATAGCCTCTTTCGCGCATGGATGCACGCCTGTATTGATCTCTGTCTGATTCTCACAGAAATCCTTTACAATATGGGCGTCCTCCGGAAACGGATGCGGCGTATGGGAAAAACTCCCATCCTCCAGGACTCGCAGACTCTCCTTTTCCAGACCAAAATCACCTTCCAGCAAATATTCTCTTACCACATCATTTTCCACATGCAACATCACAATCTCCCGTATTCCTCAATATACTCATCCAATGATTTCCCTGCTGATATTCCCTCTGCCATCTCCCGTGCGGGACTTAATATCTGTTCTGCTCTCCGGTACAGGGGCTTTAAGAATTTTTCTTCCCCCAGCCCCCGCATCTGTAGTCCGCTTTCTGCGATATCCAGTATCTCCAGGAGAAGCCCCGATACCTTTTTCCAGTCAAAAATATCCGGCAATTCTCTTTTTACAAACATCCGGCGAAGCTCCGAGGCATTATACCCCTGATGATAGATCACATGATCCTGCTCCAGCTTATGTGTCAATACATGCAATTTCTCCATAAGCCCTGTGTGCAGTGCTCCAGACGCCATAATCTCTCCTGCAGGCTGCTCACATACACTGCGGAATTCCACTGTCCCGCGAAACGTCAGATCTTCGAACTTAAACGAACGCAGATACTTAAGGTCTGCTATTTCCGGATGGAACGAGGTCTCCCGATAACTGTTTCCATCAAAATATTCCCCAGTGATCTTATCCGCAGAAAAATAGTCATTTAAAGGCGTTGGATGAAAATTGACATACTTCCCGTCTCTCATCACGCAATAAAGACTCATGCTCTTTATGTACCGTATGATTTCTTCTATGGATTCAAATTCCAATCCATACATATCTACATTGTGGCGATTCAGACCGTGCAGACTGTTCCTCCAGAAATTATCCCTGCTGCAAAGGATCTGTCCGTTTTCTCCCCAGACAGAATTTGCAAGCATCAACGCCTTCAACGGTTCCAGCCTGGTAAATGTATTCAAGGTCTCCGCCAGGTCTTCCTCCTGCACATCCAGCTGTACCTGGCTGGCACAGGAAAACAACCCAAAATTCGGCTGATCATGGAACAATATTTCGTTGCCATAGCTCTGATAAGAGCATAAGTAATGTAACAGCATCCGATACCGTTCACTGACCACCGGTACATTCCGGTTCCGGTCAAAATGCGGATTGATCCCCATGCCCGTCAGTGCATGTTCTCTCTTTCCCAGAAAATCCTGCACATAGGCATAGTAGCACGCGAATCGTTCATACAGAACATTCATATCCGTTTCCGTTCCAAAAGAAAACTCCAGAGTATTATAACTACAATCGAAGGAAAGGCCATCTCCCGTGATCTCATCCAGGGCAGAATAGATGTAACCGTCATCATCTCTCTGTGTCTGTCCAAAGGAAAAGTCCCGGATAAAATTCTCGGTAAGGCTGTGCACCACCTGAAAATCCACCGGTTTCTTCTCAAGGTTCACAATAGGAAGTTCAAATTCCAACCCAACCTTCCCTGTACGTTTTCGCTTTGTCGGCAAAATATACCGCTCATAAATTGCTTCATCTAATGCTTTCACTTTGCCACCCCTCATATGATTTATCCATCTGTCAGTTGTTCTGACAAATCAAAGAAAAATCCTGAATCACTCTCTTTCCTATGTTATCCTAGAATAGAGGATACCACTATTTTCCTACTATGTCAATATGAATATAGGTGTTAAAAGTCATATGATGTCTTCACTTCTATTTATCCCGAAACAATAAACAGGACGCCATATGAGAGTATTCTCTCTGTCGCGTCCTGTTTCTACATAAATAAAATGCAATGTCATCTACAAAATTGATATTTATTTCTTGATCAGCAATGATTTTCCCGTCATCTCTGCCGGCTGCTCCATACCCATAAGCTCGATCAGGGTAGGCGCAATATCTGCAAGGCATCCGCCCTCCCGCAGACCGTAAGAAGGATCTGCATTGATCAGGATAAACGGCACCGGATTGATGGTGTGGGCTGTGAAGGGAGCTCCGGTCTCATAATCCACCAACTGCTCTGCATTTCCATGATCCGCGCACAGGAACATCTGACCATTTACCTCTTTCAAAGCCGCCACTGCTTTTCCTACGCACTCATCCACTGCCTCGATTGCCTGAATGGCAGCATTCTGCACACCGGTGTGCCCCACCATATCAGGATTGGCAAAGTTGATGATGATAACGTCATACTTATCCGACTTGATAGCTTCTACCAGACGGTCGCATACCTCATACGCGCTCATCTGAGGCTGCAGGTCGTAGGTCGCCACCTTGGGAGAATTTACCAGAATGCGGTCCTCTCCGGGATTCGGCTCTTCTACACCGCCATTGAAGAAAAATGTCACATGGGCATATTTTTCTGTCTCTGCAATTCTCGCCTGGGTCTTGCCGTTATCTGCAAGAAACTGTCCAAATGTATTCTTCAGTTCCACCTTGTGGAACGCTACGTCTTTGTTTGGAATGGTCACATCATACTCGGTAAAGCAGATATAGGTGACATCCTTCCTCACACCACGATCAAAACCGTCAAAGTCATCTGCACAGAAAGCTCTTGTAATCTCTCTTGCACGATCCGGACGGAAGTTGAAGAAAATGATGGTGTCTTTGTCCTGAATGGTTGCCACCGGGGCGCCGTTCTTCTGAATCACGACAGGAACCACAAACTCATCGTTCACATCCTTGGCATACGTCGCTTCCATTGCTGCTGCTGCGCTGTCTGCCGTCTCGCCAACGCCTTCCGTCATGGCACGGTATGCCTTTTCCACACGATCCCAGCGGTTATCGCGATCCATTGCGTAATAACGTCCGTTGATGGTAGCGATCTCACCTACGCCGATTTCTGCCATCTTTGCCTCAAGCGCCTCCACAAAACCCTTACCTGAGGTGGGCGCCGTATCGCGTCCGTCTAAGAAGCAGTGTACATATACTTTCGTAAGCCCCTCCCGTTTTGCCATTTCCAGCAAGCCGTAGAGATGGGTATTGTGACTGTGCACGCCGCCGTCGGACAGCAATCCGTACAGATGCAGTGCAGAACCGTTTTCCTTCACATTCTTCATGCCTTTTAAAAGGGCTTCGTTCTGGAAAAATACGCCGTCTTCAATCTCTTTTGTGATCCTGGTCAATTCCTGGTACACAATCCTGCCTGCGCCCATATTGAGATGCCCCACCTCAGAGTTGCCCATCTGACCATCGGGAAGGCCTACCGCAAGACCGCTGGCATTGCCCTCCACAAAGGGATAATCTCTCATCAGAGCATCAATGTTTGGCTTCTTGGCATTAGCTACCGCATTGCCCTCGTTCTTGGCATTCAGTCCAAATCCATCTAAAATCATTAATACTGTAGGTTTTTTACTCATTTCTCTTCCTCTTTTCTTTTTATTGCTCACATATAAAACTTCTATATAAAAACAGCTGACGCTGTTTGGATCACAAGCCAGACAGGTCGGTCACATAGCCTTCCGAATCAATGGCAATGCCTGTGGATATGGATTCCACGTACCGGAAAATCCGTTCCTTCTCCGCCTGCTCCGTCACCAGGGAAGTGGTAAGGTTCTTCTGTATACAAGGCACAAATCGGAAATCCATACTGCCGTCTGAATGGATCACCACCTGAGACATACCGGTATCCAGCGCCGATGCCGAAAACCAGAAATTCCCCAGACTGTAAATAACCGGAACCCCGTCAATATACTGCATTCCCTGCAGGCAGTGGGTATGTCCGCCAATAATGACGTCGGCTCCCGCCGCCACGAACTGGTGTGCCAGATTCACCTGATCTTGTCCGTATCTGTCATCTCCCTCGGTTCCCCAATGCACAAATGCGATCACATAGTCGCTGTTATCTCTTGCACGCTCAATTACCTTCACATACTTTTCGGCATTCAGTGTCTTAAGTACGCCCGGCGTAGTATCGGTGGCCTCCTTCGTATAGTTCAGGGAACGCTCGATCTGAGTTGCTGCTACAATGGCTATCTTCTTCCCATTTGCCACAAAATATACCGGTTTGGATGCCTCCTCCAGATTCTCGCCCGCCCCCACATAGGGTATTTCAGCTTCTCGCAGAGTGCTCAGTGTATCCAGCAGCGCGTCGGGACCGTAATCATACACATGGTTATTGGCAACACCGGCAATATCTGTGCCGAACACATCCAACAGCTCCACACGGTCAGGTCTTGCACGGAACGTATAATCCTTCCCCTCCAGAGGCTCTCCCCGTTCACTGTAGGTGAATTCGTTGTTGATCATCATAATATCGGCACTGTTCATCTCCTCCAGCAGTTCCCTGGAAAAGCAGTCATAAATACCATTTGCCTGAGCATCCATATGTGTTGTGGTGACCCACCCTTCGGAGAAATTAATATCTCCGGTAAAATCCAGCACGGTCTTCTCACTGTCTGCCGTCTCCTGCCAGTATACATTGTCAAGGTCGTCGTTGCTCAAGCCGGTATCCTGACAATAGTACAGCCACAGCACATGAATGGAATTACCGGTCAGCTCATACCACAGATCCGCATCCTGTCCGCCTTCCTGTACATGGTTTGCCAGCGCCAGCACCGTGTCTTCTCCGTAATTGGCATGAATCCAGCCCATAAAGCTCTCATCAATGACATGCCCTCCAATGAAACTCCGACCGCAGTTATTCAGCACCATCTCATAGGCATCTTCCAAATCCGCAATCGGTTCCTTCTTCACAGGCTCTGAATTTTCATTTTTCGCAAGAGACGCTTCCGTCTCCGGTATCTCGTGGATATCACGCTCATCTTCCGGCTGCCGGGATGCGCAGGACACGCCGCCCGCCATGGCCAGTATCACTACCGCACTGATAATTCCAAGACCAATCTTTTTCACAGTAGATTCCTCTCTCTGCCAGACTACACAGTCTTCATCCGCATTCATTATAATGCGTTACAATTATACACTATCTTTACCCGGTAAACAACCTCAAATTCCTTTGAATTTCCGTATTTTGCAGACCGGATGTCGCAAAAAGACAGACGTATCATTTCTATTATAAGATTATTCACTGCTCTCCCCAGCTTACAGCCCTGCGACAAATTGCTACTCACCTTATGCTGAAATTTCAGCAGCAGGTGAGCAGTAATCTGTCGCAGGGCTGTAAGCTGGGGAGAACGGTGCATAAGCCTCATGATAGGAATGATACATCTGTCTCTAACGGACATCCGGTCTGCAAAATACGGAAACGCAAGCAAACTCCTTGGAATGCCATATTTTACAGCAAAGAGGTCATTCCATTTGCTAAACCTGCCAAACAGAATGACCTCTTATCATCTCTTATTCTTATGAAATATAGCCTCTTAAATCATGGGTGCCTATTTGTAATTCACAATCTTCCCAAAATCAGCCTTCAGAGAAGCGCCGCCTACCAGACCGCCGTCGATGTTGGGTTTGGAGAAAAGTTCTGCTGCGTTGCCCGCATTTACGGAACCGCCGTACTGAATACGAATCTCCTCAGCAGTTGCCTGATCATACACTTCTGCGATGCATGCGCGGATTGCTGCGCATACTTCCTCTGCCTGATCGGAGGTAGCAGTCTCGCCCGTTCCAATGGCCCAGATCGGCTCATATGCGATCACAGCCTTCTTCGCCTGGTCAGCCGTTACATTCTGGAATGCGATCTTGATCTGCATACGGATCCAGTCAATGTAGATGCCCTGCTTTCTCTGTGTCAGGGATTCTCCACAGCAGATGATGGGAGTGATGCCATGCTCAAACGCCTTCAGCACTTTCTTATTTACGGTCTCATCCGTCTCTGCAAAATATTCTCTGCGCTCGGAATGACCCAGCACTACATATTTTACACCTGCGTCGGTCAGCATTGCCGCAGAAATCTCTCCGGTATACGCTCCGCTCTCCTCAAAATACATATTCTCTGCACCAATCTCGATATTGGAGCCTTTCGCAGCTTCCATTGCAGGAATGATGTCAATTGCCGGTACGCAGAACACCACGTCCGCCTCGTCATTTGCCACCAACGGTTTCAGTTCATTTACCAGTGCAACTGCCTCGCTGGGAGTCTTGTTCATTTTCCAGTTGCCTGCGATAATTTTCTTTCTAGCCATGTTATCTCTCTTCTTTCTATTTTGATATGTCTGTAACTATTCTAAATCTATTTGTCGTTAGCTGCTGTCACGCCCGGAAGCTCTTTGCCCTCTAAGAACTCTAAAGATGCGCCGCCGCCGGTAGAAATATGGGTCATCTTGTCACCAAAGCCCAGCTGGTTTACTGCAGCTGCAGAATCGCCACCGCCGATGATGGTAGTTGCGTCAGTCTCAGCCAATGCTTTGGCAACTGCAATCGTACCCTCTGCAAGTGTCGGATTCTCAAATACGCCCATAGGTCCGTTCCATACAACCGTCTTGGCACTCTTGACAGCCTCTGCAAACAATTCCTGTGTTTTCGGTCCGATATCACAGCCCTCTCTGTCTGCCGGCATCTTGTCAGCATCATACAGTTCGGTCTCCACCGGAGCATCGATGGGATTGGGGAAGTCTTTGATGGTAACCGCATCAACCGGGAGCAGCAATTTCTTACCCAGCTTTTCTGCTTTTTCCATCATTTCCTTACAGTAGTCAAGCTTTGTGTCGTCTACCAGGGAGATACCGATCTCATAACCCTGTGCCTTTAAGAAGGTATAAGCCATACCGCCGCCGATGATGAGCGTATCGCATTTCTCCAGCAGGTTGTTGATTACATTCAGCTTATCTGCCACCTTCGCGCCGCCCAGAATTGCCACAAACGGTCTTACCGGATCTTCCACTGCCTTGCCCAGGAAATCAATTTCCTTCTGCATCAGATAACCCACTACAGCGGTATCCACCAGTTCAGCTACACCCACGTTGGAGCAGTGTGCTCTGTGAGCGGTTCCAAACGCGTCATTGACAAATACGTCGCACAGGGAAGCCAGATCTTTGGAGAAAGCCTCTCCATTCTTGGTCTCCTCTGCTCTGTAACGTGTATTCTCCAGAAGGACCACATCTCCGTCCTGCATTGCCTCTACTGCACCTTTAGCATTCGGTCCCACAACCTCAGGATCTGCTGCAAATTTTACTTCCTGTCCCAGAAGCTCTGTTAATCTTGCAGCTACCGGTGCCAGAGACAGCTCCGGCTTCGGCTCTCCCTTGGGCTTGCCCAAATGGGAGCACAGGATCACTTTACCGCCGTCTGCTACCAGCTTCTTGATGGTGGGCAGTGCAGCTACCAGACGATTCTCATCGGTAATCTTGCCCTCTTTTAACGGTACATTGAAATCACATCTGCACAGTACGCGCAGTCCTTTTACATTGATATCATCTACTGACTTTTTGTTTAATGACATATCGCTATTCTCCTTTTCTACAAATAGTGCGTGTAACAAAGGGGTCCGGTCCAAACAGACCGGACCCCTTGTGAGTCTTATCCGCACTCTGGCAGTCTATCTCATCACATGCAGTCTGCCGTACGGTTTCATGCTCTCAATCCGCCGAGCATATATTACTTATGCTAACTCTGAGAAGTACTTAATGGTACGAACCATCTGAGAGGTGTAGCTGTTCTCATTGTCATACCAGGATACTACCTGCACAAGGTTGTCCTCGCCAACCATGGTCTGGGTTGCATCAAAGATAGAACCATAGGTGCTTCCAACGATATCGGAAGATACGATCTCGTCCTCATTGTAACCGAAGGACTCGGTTGCTGCTGCCTTCATAGCTGCATTGATCTCGTCCTTAGTTACGGACTTCTCAACGGTAGCTACCAGGATCGTAGTAGAACCGGTAGGAGTCGGAACACGCTGTGCAGAACCGATCAGCTTGCCGTTCAGTTCCGGGATAACCAGACCGATTGCCTTTGCAGCACCGGTGCTGTTGGGAACGATGTTTACCGCACCTGCGCGTGATCTTCTCAGATCGCCTTTTCTCTGCGGTCCGTCCAGGATCATCTGATCTCCGGTGTAAGCATGGATCGTGCTCATGATACCGGACTTGATGCCTGCCAGATCGTTCAATGCCTTAGCCATGGGTGCCAGGCAGTTGGTGGTGCAGGAAGCTGCGGAGATAATGGTATCCTCCGGCTTTAAGGTCGTGTGATTTACATTGTATACGATAGTAGGAAGGTCATTTCCTGCGGGAGCAGAGATAACAACTTTACGAGCGCCTGCATTGATATGAGCCTGTGCTTTTTCCTTGCTGGTGTAGAAACCGGAGCACTCCAGAACAACGTCTACCTTCAGCTCGCCCCACGGACAATTGTTCGCATCCGGGAATGCATAAATCTTGATGGTCTGTCCATCTACTGTGATGGAATCCTCGCCTGCTGAAACAGTGTCAGCCAGCGCATATTTTCCCTGAGAAGAATCGTATTTCAACAGATGTGCCAGCATCTTGGGGCTGGTCAGATCGTTGATTGCTACTACCTCGTATCCCTCTGCGCCAAACATCTGTCTGAATGCCAGGCGTCCGATACGGCCGAATCCGTTAATTGCTACTCTTACTGCCATTGTTTGTTCCTCCTAGAATTAATAAATAATTGCTTTTATTTGGGATTGTACCCAATCTGCTACCATTTTAACCAATTTCTTCCGAAAGTTCAAGTAATATCTTTGACAAATTGCGAAACTTCCCCTATAGTATTCTGTAACTATTGCACAAGCATTCACGATTCCCGCGCATCACTTCACGAAAGGAGCACTCCATATGCTTTGGGATACACACATGCACACACAGTTTTCCACAGACGGAAGCGCAGCTCCTGCTGCCATGGCCGAAAAAGCTCTGGAGCTTAAGCTGGAGGGTATCTGCTTTACGGATCATCTGGATTATGATTATCCGCTGCAGGAGCCGGACGGAGAGCCGGAATTCCTGCTTGATATCGAAGGGTATCGGCATTCTATCGAGGCAGTACAAAAGGATTACTCCGGGAAACTCCCCGTTTATATGGGCATTGAACTGGGGTTACAGCCGCACCTTGCCAAGCGCCATTATGAACTGCTGCAAAGCTGCAGTTTTGACTTTGTCATCGGCTCCTCTCATGTGGTACACGGACAGGATCCCTATTATGCATCCTATTATGAGAACCGCACGGAAGAAGAAGCGTACCGGGAATACTTTGTATCGATACTGGAAAATATAGACGCCTTTGACGGCTTTGATGTGTACGGGCATATTGACTATGTGGTGCGCTATGGTCCCAACAGGAACCGGGATTACACCTATGCCGGATATGCCGATATCATCGACGAGATCTTAAAACGCCTCATTGCAAAGGGCAAGGGTATTGAGATCAACACCGCGGGCTTTAAATACGGGCTGGGGCACCCGAACCCCACGGAAGAAATCCTGAAGCGTTACCGTGCGCTTGGAGGCGAGATCATCACAATAGGCTCCGACGCCCACGCACCGGAACAGATCGCCTATGACTTTATCAAAGTGCCGGACATCTTAAAAGAAGCAGGTTTTCGCTATTACACGGTATTCCGGCAGCGTATTCCCCAGTTTATTCCCCTATAGGATCGTTCCGCCTCCTGCCACATACTCCCCGTCATAGAGGACGACAGCCTGTCCCGGCGTAACTGCCCGGACGGGTTCCTCGAAATGACAGCATATCTTATCCGCTCCGAGCTGTTCTACCGTACACATAGCTCCCTTGTGTCCATATCGGATCTTCCCTAAGAAACGTTTCCCCGGTTCAAACTCCGGCAGCCCCATATAATTGATATGATCTGCCACCAGCGTATCGGTAAACACCTCGTCCCCGCTGCCTAACACCACCTCATTGGTATCGGGCCGGATCTCCTTTACAAAGGTTCGCGTTCCAAAGGCAATATTCAGTCCCCGTCTCTGCCCTATGGTATAATGGGTGATCCCCTTGTGCCTTCCCAGTACTTGTCCGTCGGAAGTCACGAAATTCCCTTCTCCCTTCAGGCGTTCTCCTGCCTGAGATTCAATGAAAGCTGCATAATCATGATCCGGAATAAAACAGATTTCCTGACTGTCCTTCTTCCTGGCTACCGGAAGTCCGATCTCTTCTGCCAGCAACCGGATCTCATCCTTGTGATAATCGCCTACCGGCATCAGCGTATGCCTAAGCTGCTCCTGGGTCAGATTATACAGGGCATAGGTCTGATCCTTGTCCGCCGTGACAGAATTGGAAATGGCAAGACGCCCCCCCGGCAGCTTTGCAATCCGCGCATAGTGTCCGGTGGCGATATATTCCGCCCCGATCGCAAGGCTGCGTTGCAGAAGCGCTTCCCATTTCACATACCGGTTGCACGCGATGCAGGGATTCGGGGTTCTGCCTGCCAGATACTCCTCTACGAAATAATCCATCACATTTTGCCGGAATTTCTCCTTGAAATTCATGACATAATAAGGAATCTCCAGCCGCTGCGCCACACGGCGCGCGTCCTCCACAGCGCTTAAGCCGCAGCATCCGCCGTTTTCCTGCTGTGCTTCCTCCTCCTCATCCTGCCAGATCTGCATGGTGATCCCAATCACATCATAGCCCTGTTTTTTTAACAGATAGGCCGCCACGGAGGAGTCCACTCCTCCCGACATGCCTACCACAACCTTTGGTCCCTTCATTGAAAATCCCTCGTTTATCGTATACTGCTTTTTTCAGTTTATCCGGCGGCAGCCGCCTTGTCAAGTCAGAGGCGGCCACCTTCCTATTCTGCGGCTTCCACCGGTGCGCTGCTTTCCCCGCGCAGGATCTCCACATTATGTTTGATGCGCGCCACCACATAATCCACCTGCTCCGGCGTAGTCTGCTCACTCAGTGTCAGACGCAGTGCTCCCCTTGCCAACTCCGGCGGCACTCCGATGGCCGTCAGCACATGAGAAGGACTGTGATCTCCTGCGCTGCATGCCGACCCCGCCGAAGCGCAGATACCGTCCATATCCAGCATGACCAGAAGATTCCCGCCTTCAATCCCTGCAAAACAGAAATCTGCATTATTGGGCAGACGGTTCTTCCACTCGCCATTTAACCGCGCTCCCGGAATTTCCTTCAGCACGGAATAGATCAGATAATCCCGCACCCTGGTCTCCTGCTCCGCACGCGCCGCGAGAGATTCCCGGGCCAGTTCTGCGGCCCTGCCCATACCCACGATTCCCGGAACATTCTCTGTTCCCGCGCGGTTTTCCCTCTCCTGTGCGCCCCCATGAATGAAGGGCGGTATCCTCCGTTTTTCCCGGACATACAAAAAGCCCACGCCCTTGGGACCGTTGAATTTGTGGGCGCTGGCGCTGAGCATATCCACCTGCAGCGCATCCACATGCAGTGGGATGTGACCGTATGCCTGGACTGCATCCGTGTGGAAGCAGATGCCGTAACGTCTGGCCAGTGATCCGATCCGTCCGATGGGTTCAATGGTCCCGATCTCGTTATTTGCCGTCATCACGGAAATCAGTATCGTATCCGGACGGATCGCCCGGCGAAGGCGGTCCAGAGACACATTTCCCCTCTCATCCACATCCAGATAAGTGATCTGATAACCGTTTTGTTCCAGATATTCACAGGTTTTCAGTATCGCATGATGCTCGATCTTGGTCGTGATAATATGGCGTCCCTTATGTCCCAGACTTTCCGCCGCACTCTTTAACGCCCAGTTATCCGATTCGCTTCCTCCTGCTGTAAAATAAATCTCCCATGGACGGGCGCCCAGGCTGTCCGCAATGATGTTTCTGGCCTCTTCTACCGCATCCCTGCTCTTTTGTCCCAAATCATATATCGCCGAAGGATTGCCGTAACGCTCTTCATAGAAGGGCAGCATTGCCTCTATGACCTCGGGGGCCGTAGGCGTTGTCGCGGCATTATCCAGATAAATCAGCTTTTTCATGTTCACACCTCTCAAAAAAGTTCTATCCGCCCCGCTCCTTACATATATTGCTATCAAGTCTGCCATTCTGTATGGAATTCGGAGGCACCAATTGAATCTACTCAACCGTCTACGCAACCCGCTGATTACCGGTGCACTGCTGCTTACCGCCACAGGTATGCTTAGCAGAGTCATTGGTTTCTTCTATAGAATATTCTTATCCCGCACGATCGGTGCAGAGGGTCTGGGCATCTATCAGTTGATTTTCCCTGTACTTTCCCTTTGCATTGCGTTTGCCGCTTCCGGCATTCAGACCTCTATCTCACGTTTTGTGGCGGCAAGCCAGACAGGCACGCAAAAAAATGCCGGCATATCTTTCCTGTATGCCGGCATGATCATTTCCGTGCTCCTATCGTTCCTTATGTGTGCTTTTATGATTTCCTGCTCTGATTTTCTTGCAGAAGCCGTCCTGGATGAGCCCAGATGCGCCGAGCTGCTTCAGGTCACTGCCTATTGCCTGCCCTGCGCCTGCATCCATTCCTGCGTCAACGGCTATTACTATGGTCTGAAACGTACCTTTGTCCCGGCATTTACACAGCTATTAGAGCAGGTTGTCCGTGTGGTCAGCGTATACGTTATGTATCTCATTACCGTGGAACACCACCAGACCGTGACGCCGGTACTTGCCGTGTGGGGTATTGTCTGCGGGGAATTCGCATCCATGCTGACTTCCGTGACATTCCTGCGCTTCTACAAGCGGGATATTCCGCTTGTTAAGGCTGCGCAGCGCATGGCGTCCTTCGCTGTTCCCCTTACCATGAACCATGTAATCTCTCACCTGTTTGGCAGCGCAGAAGCCATCCTGATTCCTATTTCGTTAAAGAGTTTTGGTTACTGTAATTCGGATGCCTTAAGTGTATTCGGTATTTTAAACGGCATGGCAATACCTATGGTTCTTTTCCCCAGCGCCATCGTCAATTCGGTCTGCGTCCTTCTGCTGCCCACAGTATCAGAAATCCATGCCAAAGAGGACTATCACGCGCTCTGGCGCGCAGTCCGCAAGACCATCTCTTCCTGCCTGATCCTGGGCTTTGCATGTACCGGGGGATTTTTACTGGCCGGAAATTTCATCGGCCAGTTCGTCTTCCACAACAGCCTGGCAGGAAATTTTATCGTAATCCTCAGTTGGATCTGTCCGTTCCTATATCTGTCCGCCACGCTGTCCTCCATCCTTCACGGATTGGGACGCGCCAGCTCTGCATTTGCCATCAGCCTCACCGGCTGCGGGGTAAGAATTGGAGTTATTTTCTTCCTGATTCCCATTTTCGGTATCCGAAGCTATCTCTACGGCATGCTGGCAAGCCACCTGCTGACCAGCGGTCTATGCCTCTATGCCCTGCTGTCTCCCAGCAAAGGAGTTATGACTGCATCAAACCATTCCAACAGCAGCGCTTTGTAAGAATCCTGATATTTCTGATGAAAGGACTCTGTGATCTGTCCGGAATGTTCCGGATCCGCCTCGTACAGTCCGAACGCCGCCTCGTAAACTTCAGGATTTTTCTCATAGAATGCCTCTGTCATAGCGTTTTCCAGAATGAACCTGGCGCCCTGCCCCAGATATTCCATAAAATTATCTCTGGTCACCTGATCCATATCACTTTCCGGGAATATATGCGCACCCTCTTCTTCCGTCACTTCTGCAAAGCCCTCTTTTACATCTTCATAGACGAGGGGCGTATAATTCTCTTCCAAAAATAAGTCAAATGCTTCCCTGTCGGGAAACTGCTGCAGCAATTCTTCCATTTTCCAATCTATTCCTTTCTCCTATACCGCATGTACCATGATCCGCTTGCGGTAGTATAATTCCATATGATCTAATACCCTTCTTGCCCGCTGGTACTGATTGCAGTGGGTCAGTATGACACATACCTCCCTCGCACCGTTATATGCCTCCCGCTTATAAAATGGAACACGCACCCAGTTCTGCGTAAAGGGTATCTCATTCTCCACCAGCGTCTGCATCATCTGGTTGCTGACCCTGGCATTGGTGGTCCTGCACAGTTCCACATCACGGCTCTCAATCCTGCCCAGTGTCTTGGGCTTCTTCTTCGTCATTTCCAATAACCTCCCTATCCTACTTATCTGTCACCCGGATCTGCAGGGTCTTACCCATGCACCCTGCCACCTTCACCAGAAAATCCAGGCTGGGATTATACGTCCCGCTTTCCAGTCTTGAGATATTGGACTTCTGGGTCCCCGCCCGCTGTGCCAGTACCTCCTGGGTCAGGTGCTGCTCCTGCCTGGTCTCCTTCAACTGCCGGACCACGTCTGCACGCGCACCCCGTCCGGTCTCCTGCTTGCTTTTCTTCTCCATATCGCACCTCAACAACTGTTTATAGGTTATCATATATGATAACTTCTTGTCAATAAAAAAAGAAACTGCCGTTTCCGGTAATTACGCGGCAGCCTCTTCTCTATATCACGATTCCTCACAAAAACAGTTTATTTTTTCGGCTTGACAGGAATCCATATTTCACTGTAATAATTCTCATCTGACGTTCCCTTCGGATACCTGGAGGGATCGTCATAGTACTCTACACAATACCCCGCCGCAAACTCATACTCTTTCAGCGTCGGCAGCCACTCTGTAAATATCTTCGTATTTACATCCTGCAAAGAATCCGGCATTGCGCCTTTGCATGGAAAGACCGCCCAGTCAAATGACGGTATGGTCTTGATGACAAATCCTTCCGGTATCTCCCGCACAGGATTATAGGGATCGGCGATCAGGTATTCGAACGTATCATGTCCCATACTCTCATCCACATTGATCCCGTATATTCCCATCACCGTCTTTCCTTTTCCCTGCTGGTAATGCTCCTGCCAGAACTGCGGAACCGTCTCCTTCGCTCCCTCATAGGCAAATGTTTTGGCGTTGGCAATGACGGTGAACGTTTCCTTCTTCACAATCTTGTAATCCATAATATATCCTCCTTCTAATGATAGCTTCAGCTTCAGCGGAGCGAAAGACTTTAACATCACCGGCTCTTTTCTGACCTGTGACGGGGTGACTCCGTGAAACCGGGTAAAAGCCTTTGCAAAGCTGTCGGGAGAATCGTATCCGTATTTTAGTGCAATATCAATCACCTTTGTCTGACCGGAAGCCAGCTCATTGCCGGCAAGTGACAGCCGCCGGTTGCGGATATATTCTGCCAATGTAAATCCACACAGCATTGCAAATCCTCTCTGGAAGTAGAAGGCGGATATATTTACATGTTCTGCCACCTTCTCTACCGATAGATCTTCGGTAATATTCTCTTCGATATAAGAAATTGCTTCTCCGATCATCTCTGTCCATCCCATATGTCTTTTCTCTCCTTTGCTGTGACTACAGTCTATCATCTGCGGGAAGCCTTCACCCGACATTCTCTGCTCACTTTTGTCTTACGCCTTACCCTGAAATAGGAAGCGGCACACCTGCACTGCCGCAGATGTGCCTGATTTTCAATTTAACGGACATGTGATCTCAAATATTTCCTCGCAGGCGCCATGCAAAAGCTGAGCTTTTCCTGCATCCGCCAGTCTGTAATAAACTTCTTTCCCATCCCGTCTGCTGGTGATCAGCCCGCCTTTCCTAAGCACCTTCAAATGATGCGACACCGCCGAATCACTCATATCCATTGCCGCCGCAATATTGCTGACACACTCCTCGCAGTGGCACAGCAGCCAGAAAATGCGAAGTCTTGTTCCGTCGCTGACCTGCTTAAACACCTCTGCCACCTGCATGCAATCGTCTTGTGCCGGCAGTTTCTCCAATACCCGTTCTATATTCTGCCCATGATCATGGGGCAGCGCTTTCTGCTCCATCAAACTCCTCCGTTCCTGTACTGCCGTCAATCCTTATACCGCAATGCCCGCATGGCATTCAGTACCGCCAGGATCATAACGCCTACATCTGCAAATATAGCCCACCACATATTGACAAATCCCACCGCGCCAAGACCTAGGCAGGCAAATTTGACAATCAGCGCAAATACAATATTCTGATGCACGATCCGGATGGTCTTGGCAGAAATCTTCATTGCCGTTGCAATCTTTGCAGGATCATCATCCATCAGGACAATATCCGCCGCCTCGATTGCCGCGTCGCTTCCCAGAGCTCCCATTGCAATTCCAAGGTCCGCTCTGGACAGAACCGGCGCATCATTGATACCGTCGCCGACAAATGCCAGCTTTTCTTTTCCAGTCTTCGCCTCCAACAGTTTTTCTACCTCCGTTACCTTATCTGCCGGAAGAAGCTCGCTTTTCACCACGTCAATACCTAGTTCCTCCGCCACAGCGTCCGCCACTCTCCCGGCATCTCCGGTAAGCATGATCACCTGCCTGACGCCGGCTTCCTTTAATCCCCTGACGGCTGCTTTTGCATTCGGTTTTACCACATCCGATATTAAAATATAACCGGCATACTGCCCATCTACGGCAAGATGTACTTCTGTCCCTGTCTTCTTTGGAACTGCATAAGGCATTTCCAGTTGTTTCATCAGTTTCACATTGCCTACGGCAACCAGTCTGCCGTCTACAAATGCCTGCACCCCATGTCCGCCGATCTCCTCCACATCGGTAACCCTTGAGGAATCAATTGCTTCGCCATAGGCGGTCTTCAAACTCTTACTGATGGGATGGTTGGAATAGCATTCCGCATAAGCAGCCATCTCCAGCAGCGCATCTGCAGTCATACCGTCTGACGGGTTCACATGAGTGACCTCAAACACGCCTTTTGTGAGCGTCCCGGTCTTATCGCACACCACATATTTCGTCTCCGACAACGCCTCCAGATAATTGGAGCCTTTGATTAAAATACCCTTTGCACTGGCTCCGCCGATTCCACCAAAGAAGCTTAGAGGAATCGAGATTACCAGAGCGCACGGGCAACTGATGACAAGGGCGGTAAGGGCTCTTATCACCCATCTGGACCAGTCTGCCGGATTTCCCATACATATATTTATGACTGGGGGCAGAACAGCCAATACCAACGCTCCAAGACACACAATGGGTGTGTAGTATCTTGCAAACCTTGTAATAAAATTCTCCGATCTGGACTTCTTCATACTGGAATTCTCCACCAGATCAAGAATCCTGGATACCGTTGATTCGCCAAATTCTTTGGTGGTGCGTATACGCAGCACACCGGACATGTTCACACAGCCGCTGATGACCTCGTCGCCCTCCGCCACTTCTCTGGGGAGGCTTTCTCCCGTAAGGGCGCTGGTATTTAAAGAGGCTGTGCCGTTTACAACCACTCCGTCGATGGGAACCTTCTCCCCCGGCTGCACGGTAATAACCGTCCCGAGTTCCACTTCATCCGGATCTACCTGTACCAGTTGTCCGCCCTGCTCCACGTTGGCATAATCCGGCCGGATATCCATCAGCTCCGAGATATTTCTGCGGCTTTTACCCACCGCATAACTTTGGAACAATTCCCCGATCTGATAAAACAGCATAACAGCCGTACCTTCTACATATTCGCCTAAGACAATGGCTCCAACTGTGGCTATTGCCATCAGGAAATTCTCATCAAAGACCTCCCCGTGGAAAATCCCCAGGACTGCCTTCCTTAAAATGTCATACCCTATGATCAGATATGGGATCAGAAACAATGCCAGCCTGATATATGGATTCTCCACCGGAATAAAGTGGAAAGCCACAACCAGCACTGCAGATATGATAATTCTGATCAATACCTTTCTCTGCTTTTTTGTCATCATATCATCCTTTCCGTTACTATTCACAGTTGACTTGCTTCATGCGATCAGAATCTACATGTGTACCTATATCTTACAGATAAATCTCACAGTCTGGTTCCACCCGCTTGCAAGCCTTGGTTACCTTCTTCATGACCTCCTTGACATCTGCACCGTCCTCGAACTCCACGTTCATTTTCTGTGTCATGAATGCCACGGCTGCATCCTTTACGCCTTCCGTATTCTTTGCTGCTTCCTCCATCTTAAGCGCGCACGCTGCACAGTCTACCTCGATTTTATAATTTTTCTTCATAATTTCATCCTTTATATGTTGCTGTTATTATTTTCTTATGAACATTTAAACATGTATTTGATTGTTTGTCAAGAGTTTTATGAAAAATCTCTTCGGACGAAACGGGGCTGTCGCGTAATTATGCGACAGCCCCTCCATGTACAAATCCTATTTTTTGAGCTGCAAACCGTCCTTAAAAGCTTCTCCTACTCTTTCTGTTACTTTATAGTAACCATGCGTGTACGGATCAAATGCGATAGCATTTACTAAAGACATATCAATTTTGTCATCAACCATAACGCTTTCATCGGCTGTAACATTTACTACTTTACCGATAACACCACAACCGTATTCGTTATTTTGATATTCGATAAACTCACACTCTAAACAGAGCGGGAATTCGTTGATAACCGGAGCATTCACCATTTCAGCTTTGCTTGCAGTAAGTCCACTGTTTTCAAACTTATCTGAAACATTGTTGCCTGATACAACACCAAAGTAGTCTGCTTCAACTACATGAGCTGCATCAGCAATGCTTACCGTAAATGCACCATTTGCCTTGATATTTTTTACTGTCTTGTGTGTCTCTGTCAAATTGAGAGCAACATTACCTCTTTCCTGCATTGTACCCCATGCCGCATTCATAACATCAACGCTGCCATCTTCATTGTAAGTTGCCACCATTAACACTGGCATCGGGAAGATTCCTTCCGTTATGTTGAGTTTCTTTCTCATAATGATTACCTCGCTTCTTGCATAGAATCGACAGAACTTGTGTCGTTATATATGATTGTAACAGGTAACAGAAAAAGCACAAGTACTATCTTAAAAGAAAGCTTAATATGCATTGTTCATTGCTTTCATCATATCATACCCCCTCATTGTGGGTACAGATCACAAGCTCACTCTTCATTCCGTTCAGTTCAATGACATGATCGGCATCCGGCGTTGAAAAATCCTGTGCCGGTTTTCCGTCTCTCTCATAGGAAATGCTTGTTCCGATTCCTTTTGCAACTGCAGCAAATACCGCCTCTTCCGGGACACATATCCTGGAGGTTGCAGATATCTGATTGATCTCAACTGCTCCGTCTAATGTGCGGCAGCGGATATCCATATCCAGATTGCAGTTTAATTCCACAGTTCCAATCACGCCGTCCAGCACCACATTCCGCGTCTTCGCATCAAGCTCAATGCTGTCACACTTTAGGGAACTGATGGTGACTGCTTCTGCATTGATCGCCGCCTCCACCTTCCCGATGTAGCGATTGGGCAGTTCGACAAAAATATCGACCGCCTCTTTTGCCACGGCTTCCGTTACTCCGTTTTTGCGACTGATATCCACATCAATGCGCCTGCGGATGTCATCTATTTTAACCTTAAAGTCGCTCTGAAGCGATGAGAGCGTGTTGGATGCCAGACGAACCCGGATCTTCTCCCCTACATACCCGGATAACACCAGATGTCTGGCGCCGCCAAGCTTCATATCATAGTGCTTGGACTCGTCAATGTCATACTCTGTCACGCTCTCGAACAAATAATCTGTCTGTCCCTTTGCGCTCCTCTCATTGGACAATAATTCATCAATGGAAATATCAAACAACGAAGAAATTGCCATGATATTTTCAATATCGGGGATGCCCGCATCTGTTTCCCACTTTGTGACAGCCTGTCTTGACACGCCAAGCTTCTCTGCCAGTTTCTCCTGTGACATACCCGCCTGCTTGCGGATTGTTTTCAATTTCTCTGCAAATGTCATTTTCGTGACCTCCATTTGTTTTGATGTAACAAGTATAGAAAACTGCACTTTGCATAACAAGCAAATGTGGATAGCATTTGGGATTTTTCTGCTACTTTGCGTGGCATCCTTCTAATGAAACAGCATATATTTTAAACCGCTTCCCGTCAAGCAGCGTAAACCAATGTCAGGCCTGCCCTTGACAAACTGCAACCTACTGTGTAAAATAGGTAACAAATGTTGCGCAACAAATGTTTTTTTAATTAAAAAAGGAATGACCACATGCCGCCTAAATTCAAATTTTCAAAGGATGAAATGATCAAAAACGCGCTGGAAATAACCAGGGAAAGCGGAATATCTGCACTCACAGCTAGAGCTCTGGCTGCAAGGCTGGGCTGCTCGGTAAAACCCATATTCGGACTGTTTCAGAATATGGAAGAACTGCATCAGGAAGTCATGCATGCCGCCCAGCAGCGCTATCAAAATTACTTGCAGGAGGATATGTCAAAGGATCAATATCCGCCCTATAAAGCCAGCGGAATGGCATATATCCGTTTTGCAAAAGAGGAGCCGGCTCTTTTCAAACTTCTCTTCATGCGTGACCGCTCGGATGAGAGGGTGACAGAACAGGGGGAGGAGGTACGGCCGCTCATCGAACTCATACAGAAGAATACAGGACTTGATGAGGAGGACGCATACCTCTTTCATCTGGAGATGTGGGTTTATGTTCACGGAATTGCCACCATGATTGCAACCGGTTATCTGCAATGGGATACCGAATTTGTCAGCAAAGTTCTGACGGATGCATATATCGGATTAAAATACCGTTACTGCGGAAAGGAGAAAAAGGATGGAAGCAATTAAAACAGTGGGACTGACAAAAGAATATAAAG
>JAIEAP010000021.1 GCA_029071325.1 Lachnospiraceae bacterium
GCAATCGTTTTGCGCGGTGGAATTTTATAATAGCACGCGTTTCGGCAGATGTCAACAGTTTTTGCATATTTTTTCTACCGGACTGAAACTGTTCAGTCCGCGTCATCTGCACTCCGTTCCAGTCGGTACTAAATTTGCTTATAAACAGGCGCTCCGCACATAAAATAATGACAAGGATGCTTCACCTGCAAGCAGTCACGCACCTTTGTCATTACTATTTCATGGCTGAACTGTTACGCCAGACTTATTTACATAAAACCAGCCAATTCTACAATGGTCCTCTGGTCTGTCCGCACGCGCATGTTCCTGTATGGTTTGCGTTTACTCTGCCGCATTTTTCACATTTCCAGGAACCGCTATATCTAAGTTCATCTGCTTCTTTATCTTTTTTCTCCACCAAGCTTAATTTACTCTCAATTTCTGAAACCCTGTATGCAATTGATTCCTGATTCTCTATCATCTCTCCAAGTGACATTAATATTACGCTTCCTACCGCAGTCATTAGTATTCCTGCTGCAAACCACGCAAATGTAAGGAGCATGCTACGCTCCTCTTTAATTCCATAGTAGGAACTATACGACACTACAACGCCATTACTCCATGCCAACACAATAGAACCAATAATTCCTATAATTAAAACTAAAGATCCCAATACACTACACGCTTTTTTCATTTGCTCATCCTCCTGCCGAGTTTTTATTTAAGTGCCTGTCTATTATATCCAATCCTTTTATGATATTCAAGTATATCTTTTCATATATAACCAAGGGGGCTACGCGCTATACTTTACTTATCTTCTTTCACATCTGCTCCTTCTGTTTCCTGAACAGCAGATAATACATTTACAAGCTGTATCTGCTCCAATGTCAGCACTGTGTTTACCACTGCAACCGTATCACTAACACCCGCGGCACATTATTCATCCTCACACGCCATCGTCAGGATAGCTGCACCGTCAACAGCCGTCCCCACAAAAAACCAGACAAACACTTTTCGTTTGTCTGGTTTTTGATTCGAATATTATAACATTTATTCAATAGGCTTCTCAGTTATAGGCGGTCATCCGTTCTTACTAATCAATATAATTGTATAAACGTATAATAACAATTATAATTGCTGCTTGCTGCTTTTATCCTTCCCGCCCACGATCCAGCGGATCGCCTCCTGTACATTGCTGACGCCGATGATATGGATACCCTTAACATCCTTCACACTGCCCTTGCAGACCTCCGGGATGATGCAGGTGGTAAATCCCAGCTTCTTCGCCTCCTGGATACGCTGCGCGGCCATGCTGACGGCACGAACCTCTCCGCTTAATCCCACTTCCCCGAAACAGATGGTTTTCTCGTCAATGGGAATCTCTTTATAACTGGAGACAATCGCCAGCACAAGTCCCAGGTCGATGGCAGGCTCGCTCATGCGAATGCCTCCTGCAATATTCACATAGGCATCACAGGAAGATAAGGACATACCTACCCGCTTCTCCAATACCGCCATAAGCAGATTTACCCGGTTATAATCTGTTCCTGCCGCAGTCCTTCTAGGCATGCCAAAATTGGAATGGCACACAAGCGCCTGTATCTCCAGCAGAATCGGGCGTGTACCCTCCATGGAGCATGCCACTACCGAACCGGACGCCCCTTCCGGCTTTCCGCTCAGCATATATTCGGAAGGATTTTCCACCTCCCGCAGTCCTTCGTTACACATCTCAAATACACCAATCTCGTTGGTGGAACCAAAACGGTTCTTCACCCCCCGCAGAATACGGTAAGCCGCGTGGCGGTCTCCCTCAAAATACAGCACCGTATCCACCATATGTTCCAGCACTCTGGGACCTGCCACCACACCTTCTTTTGTCACATGCCCCACAATAAATATAGAAATGCCATAGCCCTTTGCAATCTGCATCAGCACGCCGGTGGCTTCCCGGACCTGGGACACACTGCCGGGTGCGGATGCCACATTCTCACTGTACATTGTCTGAATGGAATCAATGATAACAATACTGGGCTTCAGGCGTCCTATTACCTCCCGAATGGTATCCAGATTCGTCTCACACAGCAGGGACAGGGAATCGCCAAACGCCCCGATACGCTGCGCCCGTATTTTGATCTGCTGCAGGGATTCTTCCCCTGAAATATACAGTACATTCACTGCCTCCCCGGACAGATTCCTGCATACCTGCAGTAACAAAGTGGATTTTCCGATTCCCGGATCTCCTCCCACCAATACCAGAGACCCCGTCACAATACCGCCTCCCAACACACGGTCCAGTTCCCCGATCCCGGTAGTCAGACGATGTTCCTGATCTGTGCGGATATCTGATATTTTGGTGACCTCCGCCTGCTGTGCAGCCTTCTTTACTTTGGCTGGAGCCGACTTGTCCACAATCTCCTCTACAAAAGTATTCCACTCCCGGCAGCCGGGGCACTGTCCCATCCATTTTGCGGACTCAAAGCCGCAGTTCTGGCAGAAATATATTGCGGTCTTACCTTTTGCCATTTGTTCCTCCCTTTGGCTTTTGTCATATAGGGAACGAAAGTTCCCACATGACAAACAAAAACCCAATCCCTGACGAATTGGGTTCTGCCATATTTTCAAATATTAAATCTTCTGTACCTTTACATGTACCGGAGTATCCGGGTTCAGCTCCACGCTCAGTGTAAGCTTACCGCCCAGGTTTGTCTTCATCTGTCCCACCTGATTGCCGCCAACCGTGATGTCGTATTCCGTGGCCTCTGTCAGTCCCAGGGTAATCTCTGCATCCTCCATGCCTTCCACATCAAATTCCATACCTTCCTCTGTTGTCAGCATGTCCAGCACTGCGGTTCCGGGAACGGATTCGTATGCGAACATCCCGTTGCGCTCCAGCTTGGTAATCTCACCGAATGTCTTTACCTTGTACTTGTCTCCTGCATGCTCAAAATTGTCCAGCTTCGATTTCGCTCCCAGTGTGTAATCTCCAAAACTGATCGCTCCATTTGCTTCTGAACGAATTAACTCTGTAACTGCAGCCATTTCTTATCCTCCTATGAGCCGGATCTTCTGCTCCGGCTGTCCGTATTTTGATGCTCTTATTATAACGTATCCTGACCTTTTTTTCCAGTTATTTTCGTGAAAGGACAGCGGATTTTATTTCCCCTTTTACCAGGCGGATTTCCACCTCATCCCCCTGTTTGATAGCGCCTGCCAGAATTTCCTCCGACAGCATATCCTCTATCTTCGTCTGTATCATGCGCCGCAGCGGTCTCGCCCCGTATTTGGGATCGTATGCCTCCTTTGCAATATATCCCTTCACAGCGCCAGTGATGTGCAGCTTGATATCCATCTGGTTTTTACAGCGTTCCACCAGGGTCTTGGTCATGATCGCCACGATTCTTTTCATATCTTCCTGATTCAAGGCACGGAATACAATGGTCTCGTCAATACGATTCAAAAATTCCGGCTTGAAAATGCGGCGAACCTCTTCCATCACGCTTCCCTTCATCCGTTTATAATTCTCGGATTCATCGTCTGCCACTGCAAAGCCCAGCTTCTTGGGTTCTATGATGGACTGCGCCCCCGCGTTAGAGGTCATGATGATAATGGTATTCTTAAAATCCACCCGCCTGCCCTGATTGTCCGTGATCTGCCCGTCATCCAGTACCTGCAGCAGAACATTAAACACATCCGGATGCGCTTTTTCAATTTCATCAAATAAAATAACCGAATAGGGCTTCCGGCGCACCTTCTCACTGAGCTGGCCGCCCTCCTCATATCCCACATAACCGGGAGGGGAACCGATCATCTTGGAAACACTGTGCTTTTCCATATACTCCGACATATCCACACGGATCATGGCCTGTTCGTCACCAAAGACTGCCTCTGCAAGGGCTTTGGTAATCTCGGTCTTACCCACACCGGTGGGCCCCAGGAACAGGAAAGAACCGATGGGCCTCTGCGGGTCTTTCAGCCCGACACGGCCTCTTCGAACAGCGCGGGACACAGCCGTTACCGCTTCCTCCTGACCGATCACACGCTTGTGCAGGATCTTCTCCAGACGGGCAAGGCGCGCCGCCTCACCCTCAGCAAGACGTTTCACCGGAATCTTCGTCCACTCTGCCACTACCTCTGCAATCTCGTTCTCTCCGACGTTCAATTCCCTGCGTCTGGCGTCCTTATGGTATTTTGCCACCATTTTCTCATGTTTCTTCAGAAGCTGCTCTCTGGACTCCTTCGCGGCCTTGGCATCCGCAAATCTCTGCTCTTGCAGCGCCTGCTCCAGTTGATGCTCCGCTTCCGCGATCTCCTGCTCCAGCTCGCCGATCTTCTGGGGCACAACAGCGCCTCCCAGCCTTACCTTGGAGGCTGCTTCATCCATCAGATCAATTGCTTTATCCGGAAGAAAACGGTCTGTGATATAACGCGTCGATAAGCGGACCGCCGCCGCAATACCCTCATCTGTAATCTTCACATGATGATGCCGTTCATAGTTGCCCCGGAGACCTTTCAAAATATCAATTGCCATCTCCTCTGTGGGCTCTTCTACCTTCACCGGCTGAAAGCGGCGCTCCAAAGCAGCGTCTTTCTCCACATATTTGCGGTATTCTTCCAGTGTTGTGGCGCCGATCAACTGTATCTCTCCTCTTGCCAGCGCAGGTTTTAAAATATTAGAAGCATCTATTGCGCCCTCTGCTCCGCCTGCTCCGATAATTGTGTGCAGCTCATCAATAAACAGCAGGATATTGCCTGCACCGATCACCTCCGCGATCACTTTCTTAATGCGCTCCTCAAATTCGCCCCTGTACTTGGAGCCTGCCACCATTCCCGACAGATCCAGCGTTACCACACGTTTGCCCTGCACAGTCTCCGGCACCAGACCGGATGCAATACGCTGTGCAAGCCCTTCCACGATAGCCGTCTTGCCGACGCCCGGTTCCCCGATCAGACACGGATTATTCTTGGTCCTGCGGCTTAAGATCTGAACCACACGGGCGATCTCCGCGCCCCTTCCGATCACAGGGTCAATCTCGCCCCGTTCTGCCATTCTGGTCAGATCCCGAGAATACTGATCCAGCGTAGGAGTAGCATCCATAGATTTCTTCTTACCGGACTTGGCGGCGGCAATCTCTTCCTTATACCGGTTGGCGTCCTCTCCCATGGCAATCAATGTCTCAATATATATTTTCTGGATATTGACTCCCATTGTATTGAGAAGACGGACGCCTGCGCAGTCCACCTCTCTCAGCAGCGCCAGCAGCAAGTGCTCTGTCCCAATGGTATCACTCTCAAAACGTTCCGCCTCCTGCTCTGCGCTCTCAATAATATGCTGTATCCTGGGAGAATAACCTCTCCGATCCAGTACCACCACATGAGAAGACGGCGCGATCAGATCCTGTATCAATTCTACCAGATGCTCCTCCTGCATCCCTGCATCTGCCAGGACGCAGGCTGCAACTCCGGTGCCCTCTTTTAACAGCCCCAACAGCAAATGTTCGCTGCCGATATAATTGTGCTCCATACGCCTGGCGGCCTTAGTAGTCAATTCCAATACTTTCTCTGCCTGCTTTGTATATGGCTTATGCATAAATTCCTCCTGTCGCCCTGTTACCACATATCATTTACGCTGCTACTCGCAGCCCCACATGCTATAAATCATTCAGATCCATCCATTCAAGCTCATCTTCGTCATGTTCTTCAGAATCTGCTTTATTCTTCTCCGATGCGCCATGATCACGGAAAATATCCTCCTCCATGTCATCATCATCAAACACATCGCCGTTCCTGCGCTTTTTCTCTTTCCGCTTCTCCTGTTTCTCCTTCTTCTTCTGCTCCTTCTTTGCTCTTCTGCTCTCACCGAACAGATCCGGTTCATCATCAAAATCAGCGAAGGCATCTTCATCGCTCCAGGGTCTCTCCCGGATCACATCTGCCGCAGCAGGCTCTTCTTCCGTTTCATTCTCCCGGATGCTCTCTCTGCCCGAAGCACTGCCCTTTACAGAGAGTGTCTCCTTATCCTGGTCTTCCTCATAATTGATCTCGTTTGGAACCGTCGGGTCATCATCCTCTTCGTCAAAAATATCCTTCTTCCTGGCAGCAGGCCGTCTGCCTGCTGGTTCCTCCTCAAAGACGTCATCCTCATCCACCACATCATATCTGCGTTTTCCGTGAACCAACATATTGATGATAATGAAAATGAGAATTACGATGATCACCACCAACACGGCAATAATCTTCATATCCCTGTCTTTTCGCGCGTTGTATCTCTCATTCAGTTCATCATAAGACTTCTGCAGATAAGCACTGTTATCATCATTCTCTTCCTCGTTCCCGGCTTCTCCCAAATGCTGCCCATATGATTCATAGCTTCCCACAGCGGTATTATAAAAATACCATCCTGTGTTTCCGTCCTGATCCATGGCATATACCTGATACACATCTGCACTTTCTGTAGCATATGCTTCATCAAAAATCTGATCCCCTACCGGAATCTGTACCGCCTCTCCCGGCATATAAGAATAGTACAACGGCATATGCATCAGCATGATATATGAGCTTTCCGTCCCCACACGGATCAGAGGATATACTGCCAGTACATCCTTGACATAAAAACCGCCCATGCCGCTTTCATCCTTTAGGTACAGAAGGCTCAGATCGCCCTTTTCAAACACGACGCCCCTGACGGTACTTCCATCATATTCCACCTCGGCTGCAAGAAATCCTGCGGGGATGTCCTCATCTGCAAAATCCTCCGACACGCTGTAACCCGCAGGAAGCATACTACCTGCCTGATCATCCGGCGTATCTGGCGTATCGTTATCTCCCGGTGATGTATCCCCCGGCTCCTGCGCCGGAGTATCATTTCCCGGTGCTGTATCCGAACGCTTAATGGTCAGAGTATACGTCGCCTGGTTCCCATTCTCGGCTTCCACCAAAACACGGATCGTAGTATCCCCCTCAGCATTCAGAGCTGTGACACCTGCTCCCGACAAAATCTTAGCGTTGGAGTTCGCTGTTACCGCATTGACCGTAACACTGGATGTGCCCGCCGGAACAGATACCGTATAGTTCAGTCTGCTCCCCTCAAAGGCAGGTGACAGCGTCCCCTCCTCCACGGTGAGGCTTTTCAGTGAATTATCTGCCGGACCTGCCTGTACCTGCATGGGAACCAGCAGCACTGCCGCCGCACAGATCAAGGTCAGCAGCATCACCTCTATCTTCCTGGAAATTATAGAAAATGTTCTCTTCATTGTATTTCTCCTCAGTTTGTTCTTACAATGCACCAGATTCATTATAGGAAACTATGAGGAATGCGTCAACCACAATTCACTTCGAGATTCCATATTTTGCAGACAATATACCGCAGAAAGCAGACCCGCATCATTGCTATGAGTAAAATCATCTCTTTCTTTCCGTGATTTACCCGCAGACATCGGATAACTGCTCGCCTTATGCTGAAATTTCAGTTGCTGCCGGTGTATCATTTGTGATGATTTATGTCTTTTTAACGTTCGAACAATCCTCGGAGCATAAAAAGACACAAAACTTATGATACACCGGCAACAACGAAATTTACACGCATCGGCTCAAGGCTATCCGGTGCCTGCGGGCAAATACACGAAAAGATACACGGATTTTATTCATGGCAATGATACGGGGCCGCTTCTTGCGGTATGCTGCTGCAAAATACGGAATTTCAAGCAATTTGCTAAGGCAGTAAGCTTCTGTCAACGGTTTACCAGAATCAGTATCCCCCATATTGTACCGCTCATAACAAAGAATACACCGACGGTCTTCGTAACGTCCCAGTCAAATATATCCTGTCCCAATAACGCCGCCAACAGCAGCAGCGCGCTGAATGCCATCATGCATGACGCCAGTGCTGCTATCAGAACCACTTCCCGCTCTCTGCGGCCGCGCTCATCTGCCGCTTTGCAGTTTTCCCCATACGCAATCGTATTATCACTCATAATTGTGACCTCCCTGTGTACATTTCAAACATGTTTTCTTAAGACTATTAAGATGTTTTTACTATACACAGGGATGTGTCCGTTTTTTGGGACATGTATTATGTGAACCTCATATCATCTTCTGACGCTCACACTTTCGTCCGCAATCCCCCGCTTTACAGTACCTGATCGCACATTTCTAACGCCGACGCCAGCACTGCGTCCATATCATAATATTTATACTCTGCCAGCCTGCCGCCGAAAATGACGTTTTCCTCTGCATCGGCAAGCGCTTTATACTTCTGATACAGTGCGCTGTTCTTCTCATCGTTTACCGGATAATACGGTTCATCCCCCGGCTTCCACTCCGAACTGTATTCCCTGCTGATCACTGTTTTGGGCAGGTCATTTCCCTGCGCATCCCGTCCAAACTCAAACCACTTGTGCTCAATGATCCTAGTGTAGGGTGTCTGGGCATCCGTATAATTTACCGCGGCATTGCCCTGGTAATTGGGCATGTCCAGCACTTCCGTTTCAAACCGCACCGAACGGTACTCCAGGGCTCCCAGAGAATAGTCAAAATATGCATCTATAGGTCCGGTGTACACTACACACTCTGCCAGCTTCCTAAGTTCGTCTCTGGATGCAAGGTAATCCACTCCCAGACGCACCTCGATCCCCTCCAGCATATGCTCTACCATCTGGGTATAGCCACCCACAGGAATTCCCTGATACAGGGCATTGAAATAATTATTGTCAAAGGTAAACCGCACCGGAAGACGCTTGATAATAAATGCGGGAAGCTCGCTGCAGGGACGCCCCCACTGCTTCTCGGTATAACCCTTGACCAGTTTCTCGTAAATGTCTGTTCCCACCAGGGATATTGCCTGTTCCTCCAGGTTCTTAGGCTCGGTGATCCCCGCCGCCTTCTTCTGCTCCTCCACCTTGGCATAAGCTTCTTCCGGGGTTATGACCCCCCACATTTTGTTAAAGGTGTACATGTTGAAGGGCAGAGAGTATAACTCCCCCTTATAATTGGCAACCGGGGAATTCGTAAATCTGTTAAATACGGCAAACCGATTGACATAATCCCACACCCTCCTGTTGTTGGTATGGAAAATATGCGCGCCGTATTTATGCACATGGATTCCTTCCACTTCCTCCGTATACACATTGCCTGCCACATTGGGACGCCTGTCTATCACAAGGACAGACTTACCCTTCTGCCTTGCCTCATGGGCAAACGCCGCTCCGAATAACCCCGCTCCTACTACCAGATAATCATACATAGATCATTTCCTTTCTTCCACTGTTCAGAATGCCCCTATTCTAGCACTTGTGGTACGTTTTCTCAAGGGGTATGGCTCAATTTTCATTTTTTGGTATAACCGTCCAGTCTTGTGATCGTAACGATTGCAGATCGTCCTTGCCATTTTCCATGCGATTATGTATAGTTATAGCAGAATGGCTGCAACGCAGACTATTTACAAAGGAGTATTTTACAGATATGGATATGAATAAGAATATTAAGAAAAAGAATTGCATCGTGGCACAGTCAGGCGGCCCCACCGTTGCCATTAATGCCAGCCTTGCCGGCGTAATAGAAGGCGTGAGGTCATCGGACTGTTTTGATACGGTCTACGGTTCCCTCAATGGAATCCTGGGCATTTTAGACGACCGGCTTATGAACCTGAGCGAATGCGCAGATGCTGACCCGTCATTTCTGGAACGCCTGAAGCATACGCCTGCCATGTATTTGGGATCATGCCGCTATAAGCTTCCTGACTATATGGATGACGATTCTGTATACAATTATATTTTCAGCCGTTTTGAGAAACTGGATATCGGCGCTTTCTTCTATATAGGGGGAAATGATTCCATGGATACGGTACTGCGGCTCTCGGAATACGCAGAGCGCATCGACAGCGATGTCCGCATCCTTGGTATCCCCAAGACCATCGACAATGACCTGATGGTAACCGACCACACACCGGGCTTCGGCTCCGCCGCAAAGTACATTGCCTCCTCTCTGTTGGAGATTGCTCACGACACCTTTATTTACGCGGTAAAGAGCGTTACTATCGTGGAGATCATGGGACGGGATGCCGGATGGCTCACTGCCGCCAGCGTGTTGGCACGGAACAGCTACAGCCTTGCCCCGCATCTGATCTATCTGCCGGAAACGGACTTTGACCCGGATCTCTTCCTGACGGACATCCGCCGCCTGCTCACACAATACAACAACGTGATCGTAGCCGTATCCGAAGGCATCCATGATGCAAAGGGGCGCTACATCAGCGCCGGGGAAAGCAAAGAAGACACCTTCGGTCACAGCCAGCTAAGCGGCGCAGGTAAGGCGCTGGAGTATCTGGTGAAGGACAATATCAACGTAAAGGTCCGCTCTGTAGAGATTAACGTGTTGCAGCGCTGTGCGGCGCATCTTGCTTCTGCCACGGACATAAACGAGGCATTCGCCTCCGGCAGCAGGGCTGTGACTTTCGCGGAAGAAGGCGTCACCGCTTCCATGGTAACCATGCTGCGGACAGGCAATGCTCCCTACTGCATTGAGTATTCCCATGCAAGGATTAAGGATATCGCCAACGAAGCCAAATGTGTTCCGCTCCGCTGGATCAATGAGGCCGGCAATGACGTGACACAGGAGCTGATCGACTACCTGACGCCGCTCATCCAGGGAGAAACATCTGTGACATACCAAAATGGTCTGCCTGAATATCTGAGTGTCGCGCATCTGATCCAGACAGAGCAGAAGAAATAGCGCATGCGCCGCTTCTTCTATATAATTTCCAGAAATTTCCCGATTTCCTGCCACGCCTGCTTGGACTCCGGCATCAGCATCATTGCCATCTGAAATACATGAAACATGCCCTCGTAGACGTGAAGCCGCACCTTCACACCCTGCTCCTTTGCCTTGGCGGCCACCGACACAGAATCCGACAATAGCATTTCCAGGGAACCCACCTGGATGAGCATGGGCGGAAATCCGGCAAAATCGCCAAACAATGGTGACAGATACGGATCTGTCACATCATGCTCTCCCGCATAGTCCCTGTTGTACACCAGGCTGTCCATGGTATTTCCAAACAGCGGATCACAGGTAAAATTATCGGTATACGAACTGCCGCCCGCCGTCATATCGGTCCAGGGCGACATGGCAATCAAACCGGCAGGCATCGCTTTGTCATGATCTTTCAGATAATGGCAGAGCGCCATGGCAAGCCCGCCTCCTGCGGAATCCCCCGCCACCACGATCTGATCCGGCGCAAATCCGCAGGATAACAGCCATTCATATGCCGCCACGGCATCTTCAAGCGCTGCGGGATAAGGATCCTCCGGCGCCACCCGGTAGTCCACCGACAAGACGCTCATCCCCTTCCCCACTTCACTGTAGAGACCTGCAAAGCTCCGGTAAGCATTGCGCATCCTTCCGATATACCCGCCGCCGTGCAGCTGCAGGATCACCCTGTCCTCCTTCGGACTGAGCTTGGAAGTCAGCAGTTCCATTTGAAAATGCTTCATCTGTATGGTCTGCATCAGGAAAAATTGCGGACACTTCCACGCAGGCTCCTTGAGCTTATCCCGTAGCTCTCCGTTGCGCCATTTTCTTCCGATTACGTTATCATTTGAAAAATGGGCGATCATTTCCCGGATGATACGCCCTCTCACACTTGCTTTATCTTCTGCCATATGTCACCTTACATGAAATCTGCGTTTTAATTCTATCCTGGCTCTGCGGTCACCAATGATCAGCGTTCCAATGAACAGCAGCACGGTACAGCCAAAGGCAAGCTCACTTAAGCCCGGAGCTGTCACCACATGAACTGCGATCAGAAGCAGCGGTATCAGGCTGCACAGGATCATGAAAATCTGGAACAGAAGATAACTCTGCCAGTTACGCATATTTACGATCATCAGAACGATCACCCCCACATCCATCAGCATAATAACGCCCGGAACCACAAAGTTCACCGACCATCCCCGATATCCCGTCACAAAATCAATGAGGATAATATAACATATCCCCGTCAGCATCGTAAGGACAGTCTTGAATATATACCCTTTGCTTCCCAGAATATCCATCCGGATGATCAGAAACAGATAGAAGAGCCCTGCTCCCACGATCACGCTCCACCACACGCCGCTATATGTGCGGTAATTGATATATCCCGTCACCGCACACGCCACGATCACGCCGAACAACAGAATATTGGTAAACAGCTTCAGCTTGCGCGTTATGATCCTGGCATCAGGATAAGACGCCTCTCCCGGTTCTCCGCCCGCCAGCACACTGCGGCACAGAGGACACACTCTGCTGTCATCAGATATTTCCACCTTGCACACACTGCATTTACTCATAATATACCCCATTGCTTTCTATACGGACATCGAGTCCATCCTCCGCCATCTTTCGGAAAAATGCTTTCTGCAAAACGGCGTCCTTCAATACCGAACTGAAGGTAAAGCACAGCGTATCCTGATAGGAACAGATAGTCCCCTTAATGTCCTGACCCTTGGACATGGCAAGATACGCATAAAACATCTGGATATAATCCCGGTAGCTGTCCTCCACATGGATATTTCCGATGTTCGTCACTGTAGAGGTATTAGCAAGAGCCGCCGTGGTATACACATACCGGATTGCCAGATTCTTAAGAAACAGAGGAACTGCCCTGGCCACCAGCACTTTCTCGTTGGATACGTTGTAGGACAGAATCTCCTCCAGATGCTCTTTATTGATCTGGCTCCCCAGGCTCTCATGAATATGCTGCACCACTTCCTCAAAGGTATAATTTTCCTTTTCTGGATGGAATTCCGCCGACACCATAACGAAGAAATTCTTGGTGGTGATAGAATCAAAGTAGGGCCGCAGATTTACCGGCACCGCAATACGGATCGGCTTCTTACCCGGCATGCCATGCATATATTCCTGATAGACGCTCCATGCGAACAACGCCACCAGATACTCGTTGATGCTGACGCCGTAACCTCTGCACACCTCTTTTAAGGCCGAAATATCCACATAGCCATGCATCACGCCAAATTCACCTCGGGGAAGTTTCTCTCCTTTGACAAGATAAGCCTTTTTCGATTTGTAGCTGTTCTTATGGCTCTTCTTATAATTCCGCAGGAAGCTGTCCTCCCGGTTCAGAGAAGTGTCCCCGGACAGATGATCTCCCAACTGTTTCCGAAGCGCGGGATGCACCAGTCTCAGATACTGATAGGTCAGTTCTTTCAGGAAATTGATGCCGCCCATACCATCGGTCAGTACATGGAATACCTCCAAATTAATCCGGCACTTATAATAGGATACGCGGAACAGATAGCTGGAATTCTTATTCTGCCGGATATAACGGCAGGGAAAATCCTTCTCTTTACGCACTCTGGGCGCAGGCTTGCCGTTTTCCTCAAAATAATACCAGAATACACCCTGTCGCAGCCTGAGATTGAATCCATCCATCTGAGGCAGAACGATATCCAGTGCTTTCTGCAGCTGTTCCGGCTGTATCTCCTCCGTCAGCGTCACGGAAATGCGGTATACATTGCTCATGTCTTCCCCTGCAATGACTGGGAAAAGATGCGCCGTATTATCCAGCCGGTCCCATCTGATATCTTTCTTCCGGCTCTGCCTGCGCGCCTGCTTCTTCGAATGCTTTTCCTGCCTGCGCTGCTCCTTCTGCTGCCGTTCTTCCTGTTTCAGTTGTTTCTTCTGCTGCTTTTCCTGCTTCATAGATTCTATCGTGTTCCTGCCGCACTGTTTTCTGCGAACCTAGACAAAAACTGTCTTGTCCGTTCTTCTTTAGGATTGCCAATGACCTCCCCGGGCATTCCTTCTTCTACAATATAGCCGCCATCCATGAAAATCACCCGATCCGCTACATCCCGTGCAAACGCCATCTCATGGGTCACGATCACCATAGTCATTTTCTCTGCCGCCAACTGCCGGATAACCTTCAATATCTCTCCGGTCAGCTCCGGGTCTAATGCCGACGTGGGCTCATCAAAAAACAAGATAGACGGATGGAGCGCCAATGCCCGGGCGATCGCCACCCGCTGCTGCTGTCCGCCGGACAACTGACAGGGATAGCTGTCTGCCTTATCGGATAGTCCCATCTTCTCCAACAGCGCAAGCGCCTCCTGCTTCACAGCTTCCTTATTGCGCTTCTGAATATGGACGGGCGCATCCATCAGATTTTTCAATACCGTATAATGCGGGAACAGATTAAAGTTCTGGAACACCAGTCCAAAATATCCCTGAATCCGCTTTAGATCAGCGTTACCGGCATAGACCGCTCTGCCTTCCCCATCGGCGCGGGCAGCATACTCTCCCAGATATTGTAACGTTCCCATATCCATGCGCTCCAACAGGGTTGCGCAGCGTAAGAGTGTGGATTTACCGGAGCCGGAAGGTCCGATGATCGCTACTACCTCCCCCTCCTCCACAGACATGGAAATATCATGAAGGACATCCAGTTCGTCAAATCCTTTTTTCAAATGCTCGATTTCTAATAGCTTCATAGCGTCCTCTCTCTTGTGTTACGATTCACAGCCTCTCTAGTTATAATAGCTCAGCTTCTTCTCCACACGATCCATGACCAATGCCACCACAAAGTTGAATATATAATAGAACAGGCCTGCCACAAACAACGGCATGATATTACTCTCTCTCGCCGCCACCTGCTTCGCCGCACTGAACAGCTCCACAAACGCAATGGCAAACGCCAGGGAGGTGTCCTTCACCAGCGTGATCACCTCGTTCGTCACCGGCGGGATCACCCGCTTCATCATCTGCGGGAAAATAATCTTGCAGAAGGTCTGGACCTTAGAATAGCCCAGAACCTTCGCTGCTTCCCGCTGTCCTACCGGAATGGATTCAATACCGGAACGGTAAATCTCTGCAAAATATGCTGCATAATTAATAGAAAATCCGATAATGATGGAGTAAAACCGATAGGATGCCGCCAGCTTTATGCCAAACAGATAAAACGGTCCAAAGTACACCACCAAAAGCTGCAGCATCAGCGGGGTTCCCCGCATAACAGATATGTAGAATTTTACCAGCCACTGCACCGGCTTAAACCGCGACATACGTCCGAAAGCCACAAGCAGCCCTAATGGCATGGAAAATACCAGTGTCAGTATAAAAATCGACAGGGACGCAAGCATGCCCTCGACAAGCTGTCCCGCCACTATAGCAAATGACATATTACTCTCCTATGCAAAGCATATCCGGCAGATTGTAATCCGCATATTTCTCAGCAATCTGAGCCAGTGTTCCGTCTGCTGCCATCTCATCTAACGTAGCCTGAACCTTGTCGCACAGCTCAGTATTTCCAAGCTTAAATCCAACCGCATACTGCTCTGTGGATACCTGAGCATCCAGCATTTTATACTTCTCCGGATTATTTGCCAGCTGGTATTTTGCAACTCCGATATCCAGGACAATAGCATCTACGGCACCTGCCTCCAGATTCATAAATGCAGTATTGTAATCTGCAATCTGCTGCAGCTCAGCAAATGTTGCCGTCAATGCCACATTCTCCTCTGATGCATCCTCGCCCTGCAGTGCTGCAAGTCCTGAGGAATCCGTCTGAACTGCCACCACTTTACCTGCCAGGTCTTCCAGCGTGGCAATCTCGGAATCTGCTGCCACAGCCACCACAATACTGTTGTCCACATATGGCTTGGTAAATGTGTACTCATTCTCACGTCCGTTCATGGTAAATCCATTCCAGATACAGTCAATGGATCCTGCACTCAGTTCCATATCCTTAGAATCCCAGTCAATGGGCTGCTTCACCAGCGTCCACCCATTACGGTTACACACTTCCTGTGCCAGATCCAGGTCAAAGCCCGTGTATTCTCCGTTCTCATCCATAAAACCGTAGGGCGGGAATTCTGCGTCAAAACCTACCACGAACGTATCGTCGCCGTTCTCGCTGTTTCCGCTGTTCTCATCTCCCTGCTCGGTCTGATTGCCGGTCACATCCTGGTTGTCATCTCCGTTGTCTTTGGTTCCGCATCCCACCATGGAACATACCATCACAGATGCCAGAAACAATGCTGCCAATCTCTTCTTCATCATAATTTCCTCCTCTTTCTGTTGTATAGAACAAATATTTAGGACCCCAGGCTACAGAATCCTAAATAGTTTTCACTTTAGTATACTACCATGCTGCCATGACAATGTAAACAGATTCTTGCGAAAGATTTTGAAATTTACTTTTGGAGAAAAATATGGTACTTTGACATTGATTCCATATTTTAAAGAAAAGAAAAAAGGAGATACGTCATGCCTATTCCAAAGGATCCTGTTATGCTATTAAGCTATATCAACACTCAATTGCGGGACAATTACCCCTCCCTCCGGGAGCTGTGTGCCTCACTGTCTGTCTCAGAGGACGAAATCACAAAAAAACTTGCCGGCATCGGTTATGCCTATGATGCGGCAGCCAACCGGTTTGTATGATATGATAGAATCCATCTACACACAATTAAAAAAAATGCAGCGAATACCAGGCGCTTACGAAAAATGGGCCGGCTACCGCTGTGCCATGACCGATTACATTCTCTCAAATACCGGAAGAGATTCTTCCCTCGCCGTCTTTGGCGCCGGCTGCTGCAATGACATCGATCTGGCAAGACTGGTGGGCCATTTTGGCAGCATCACGCTGTACGATATAGACGAAGCCGCCATGCGTCAGGCGCTGATGCGCTGCCAGCTCCATGAATATCCCGCGATCCGCATTCATGCGCTGAATCTTACGGGGATCACAGCCTTGGATTATGAGACCTTTTCCGATCTGCTGACAGGACAGCTTCAGTTATTCGGCACATCCATAGACCCTGAGCTGCTTGCCGCTGGCGCCCTCTCCTACCTGCATACGGTTTATGACCGCATCCGAAACCACCGGATACAACTGGGTCAAAAGCGCTTTGACTATACCGTATCCTTTGGGCTTCACAGCCAGCTCAACAATATGTTCGCATGGATATGGAACGTCTTTGCACAGTCCCTGGGCTGCCCGGACGCCTCCGACGGCGAAACATCCGTACTGTCCTATCTGGCTGCGCAGAATGCACCTATCATATCCCGGGTCAACGACACCATCTTGGGCTGCACCGGAAATACGGCGTTCTTTGCCAATGAGCTGGAAAACCTGTCCTGCCACACCCCGGTATCCGGCGCACTGGAATGTATCCGTGACATAAAAGAACGCTGCCCCGGCTGCACTGCAGCCGTGGCAGACTGGAACTTCTCCGAGACAGTCACCTACCGCATGCTGCTACAGAAAGCCGATATCAAATAATTTTATCGTTCCCAAACCCTATTACTAATACACACAATTCTTCGTGCAAAACGTTGCATTTTTCGTGCAAAAAACGTATACTATAATTATCAACAGAAAGGGAGATGATTATATGGCTGGCTCTACTACAAACATCAGTATCCGCATGGATTCGGATTTGAAGGCACAGGCTGACAGCCTGTTCGGAGAACTTGGCATGAACTTATCTACAGCGTTTAATATTTTTGTCCGTCAATCGCTCCGCGAGGGCAGAATTCCCTTTGATATATCTCTGAATCAGCCCAGCAAGGACACTGTTGCCGCCATGCTGGAAGCAGAAAGGATTGCGAGAGATCCATCTGTAAAAGGTTATACCGATCTGGATGAGATGTTCGCAGACTTGAAGGCATGAGGAAATCAAAGTACATTGTCAAGCCGACCACACAATTCAAAAAAGACTATAAATTAGCAATGAAGCGAGGATTACAGATTGAATTGTTAGAAGATGTAATTACAACTCTTGCTATGGGCACAACGCTTCCAGACAAGAATAAAGATCATGCTTTGACTGGTAACTGGGCAGGACACCGCGAGTGCCATATTCTTCCAGACTGGCTTTTGGTCTACCGCATTGAAAATGATGTATTGGTTTTGACATTATCTCGTACAGGGACGCACAGCGATCTATTTGGTAAATAAGGAAAACTGCCATATGGGAAATCATCCTATATGGCAGTTTTATCTATCACAACCAGCCTCAGTTCTGCATCTTCATCTGTTCTTCTTTGATCAGAGGATACCGTATCAGCCGGTCTGAGTCCAGGTTTTCCCTGTGCATATCCACCGCGGTGATCTGATGATTGTCGTATGACGTGTAATAATAAATGCCCCTGTCAGCATTACAGCAGGAGGTATAGATTGTAATTTCATATTTCCCCTTCTCCACTTCACAGCATCCCCTCTGCTGTTCCACGGACCCTAAGATATGGAAAAACTGGCTGACGCTTTCTGCCTCCCCTTCTCCCGAAACAGAATTCATCCTGGTAAATACCGCCCGTACAAACCGGGATTGCGATGACAGGTCTCCCGGAAGACCTATTGCTCCCATCCCACGACTGTACCGATCCAGCGCAAGACCCGGAGCAAACGTATTTTCCGGCGCCCCCGTAGATAAATGCATATAATTATTCAATGCAAACATCTGTTGTTCAAATGGCGGGTTATTTGTCAATACGCCCACAGGATTGTCATATATTTTCATTCCTTCCTGTACTTGCTCGACAGTGATAGCTTCCCTTCGGTCTGCAATGATCCAGTGAAGCTCAGCAACCGGAAGCTTATCGCTGAATGGGGTATCCAGTAAATTCGTTCGTTTCAACACATCCCGCGCCTCACTTACCGTAGCGCACTGACTGAGAATCCATGCGATAAATTCAAACTGCGCAACATTATGCCTGCCCGCTTCCCGTTTTCGGTAAACCGCATTCCCCACAAAATTCAATCCCGCCATTCCCAGTCCCTTCTCATTTACGGCGTCGTAATACAAGGGATAGTCATCTGTCACATATGCCATGCCAATGATGGCATAGTGCACATCCATACTTCCCATCTGCGTAAAATGAAACGGATAATTCCGGGGAGTTACCGTAACCTCATCTCCATAAGAGAATTCATAATCCAGTGTACGTCCAAAGTAAAAATCTTTTGTGAGATAAGTTGCTGCAGTACACATAATGCTCCTCCTGTTGTTACTATTTGCAGTATGAAGCGCTTCCTGTCATCAGCCTCTTACATGCAAGCATGACGATTCTGATGGCAGGAATCACTTCAACTGTGAATAGTACTACTTTTATTTCAAAACTGGCTATTATATAGCTGTGCATAGAAGCCGCCCTTTGACAGCAGCTCCTGATGATTTCCCTGCTCAATGATATGTCCGTCCTTCATCACCAGGATAATATCCGCCTCCCGGATCGTAGACAAACGGTGGGCTACAATAAAGCTGGTGCGCCCTGCCATCATGGTGGCAAACGCCTCCTGTATCTTAAGCTCTGTCCTGGTGTCAATGGAAGATGTCGCTTCATCCAGAATCAGCATAGGAGGCAGACACAGCATGACACGGGCAATGCACAGCAGCTGCTTTTGTCCCTGCGAGAGACTTCCGCCATCCTCTGTGATAAAGGTATCATAACCCTGGGGCAGACGCTTGATAAAACTGTGGGCATGTGACGCTTTTGCCGCCTCTATGATCTCTTCTGATGTGGCATCCGGTCTGCCCATGGCGATATTATCCCGGATTGTCCCCTCCTGCAGCCATGTTTCCTGCAAGACCATTCCGTAGCTTCCCCGCAGACTGCTTCTGGTCATCTCACGGACAGGAATTCCACTGACCTTGATCTGCCCGTCATTCACCTCATAAAAACGCATCAGCAGATTAATAAGGGTAGTTTTCCCACAACCGGTGGGTCCCACGATAGCAACACGCTGCCCCGGGGATACCTGTAGATTGAAATCTTCGATCAACTTCTGCTCCGGCTCATAGGAGAAATACACATGTTCTAATTCCACATGTCCATCCACATGCTCCAAAGTCACTGCATGTTCCGGTTCCGGCTCCTGCGGCTCCTCTTCGATCAGTTCAAACACACGCTCCGCACAGGCAAGTGCATTCTGAAGCTCCGTCACCACGCCGGAAATCTCATTGAATGGCTTGGTGTACTGATTTGCATAACTTAAGAAGCAGGACAACTGCCCCACGCTTAAGCTCCCACGGATCGCCGATATAGCTCCAAATACGCCCACCCCCGCATACACCAGGCTGTTGATAAAACGGGTACTGGGATTGGTCGTACTGGAGAAGAAGGTCGCCCGCAGGGAGTACTTCTCCAACCGCTCATTGATCTCATCAAACTGCTGCAGCGCCTCATCCTCATGAGAAAACGCCTGCACGATCTTCTGGTTTCCGATCATCTCATTCACCAGAGCGGTCTGCTCTCCCCTTGCTTCTGACTGCAGCCGGAACATATGAAAGGTCTTTTTGGCAATAAATCCTGCCACTACAAAGGACAGGGGAGTAATCACCACCACTACCAGTGTAATCTTGATGTTAATGCTGAGCATAAAGAGCAATGTTCCCACAATGGTCACCACTCCGGTAAATAACTGGGTAAAGCCCATCAGCAGTCCGTCCGAAAACTGATCCACATCTGCGATGACACGGCTGACGATCTCCCCATGGGAGTGAGCGTCCAGATATTTTAACGAAAGTATCTCAATCTTACGGAATGCATCCCGGCGGATATCCTGCACGATCCGGTACGTCATCTTATTGTTGCAGATATTCATGATCCACTGGGATACAGCTGTAAGCAGGATCACCACAGCCATTTTCTTCAAAATGGGAAGTATCCGGTCAAATTCCACATGCCCTTCCTTTACAATATGATCAATAGCATCGCCGGTGAGAATGGGCAAGTACAGCGTCAGGATAACGGTGAGGGCGGCAAGGGCTACAGACAGCCCCAGTAAAAACCAGTATCTCTTCATATAGACCAGTATTTTGACCACAGTATCTTTCTGGCTTTTACGCTTCATTTGCCCCATCCTCCTTCCGCTTGAACTGGGAATCATAAATCTCCCGATATACCCCGCACTGCTCCAGCAGTTCCTCATGGGTTCCGATACCCGCCATGGCGCCGTCCTCCAGCACGACAATCTGGTCTGCATGCATGATGGACGCCGTGCGCTGAGAGACAATAAATACCGTAGGACTTCCCTCCATGTCCCGGATTGCCTCCCTGAGCCTTGCATCCGTAGCATAATCCAGAGCCGATGCACTGTCATCCAGTATCAATATCAGGGGCTGCCGCACCAGTGCACGGGCAATCGTAAGCCGCTGCCTCTGTCCTCCCGAGAAATTCCTTCCTCCCTGCTCCACTTCCGCATCCAGACCGCCTTTTTGCACCACAATATCCCATATCTGCGCAAGGGTCAACGCTTCCTGCATCTGCTGATCCGTGGCGTCCGGATTGCCCCAGGCAAGATTGCTGCGGATGGTTCCCCGAAACAGCACGGCTTTCTGAGGAACCACTCCGATATGGTCACGAAGTTCTTTCCTCTTTAGCTCCCGCACGTCTACACCTCCCACCAGCACCTGTCCCTCAGACACATCATAGAAACGCGGAATCAGGTTGACGACAGAGGATTTGCCCGAGCCGGTTCCTCCGATAATACCAACCGTCTCCCCGGAGCGCACCTGAAAGTCGATATCTGTAAGTGTGTCCGCACCAGCGCCTTTATAGCGCATAGACACATGGCTGAACTGTACCATGTATTTACTCTTTTCTTCCGGGAATGCGAGGGTTCCGTCTTCCATGCTGGACTGCCGCTCAAATACGCCCTGTACACGGTTGCCGCAGGCAACTGCCTTTGTCACTGTGATAATTAGATTGGCGAGCTTCACCAGCTCTACCAGGATCTGGGACATATAGTTGACGAGAGCCACTACCTCACCCTGCATGATATTACCGCTGTCCACCTGCCATGCACCGGTCCAGATCAGGACTAAAAGCGCGGCGTTGATGATCACAAAGGTCAGAGGATTCATCAGCGCAGAAATCCTGCCTACAAACAACTGCATGCGGGTCAGCGTCTCGTTGCTCTCTTCAAATACCTCCCGCTCTTTTCTCTCCCGGTTAAAAGCACGAATGACACGAACTCCGGTCAGATTCTCCCTGGTAATGCCCAGCACCCTGTCCAACCCGGACTGCACCTTCCGGTACAAAGGGATACAGACAAACATGATTCCGAACACCACCAGAGACAAAAGCGGGATCGCAACCACGAAAATCCATGCCGACTTTACATCAATGGTAAACGCCATGATCATCGCGCCGAACACAACTACCGGAGAACGCAGAAACAGGCGCAGCACCATATTTACCCCGGACTGCACCTGATTGATATCGCTGGTCATACGAGTGATCAGGGTATCTGTCCCCGCCTCATCCATCTCCGAATAGGACAATCTCTGGATGTGGTCAAAGAGAGCATGACGCACCCTGGTCCCGAACCCCACTGCCGCTTTGGCGGCGAAGAACTGTGCCGTGAGGGAGCAGGTCAGCCCCACCACGGCAAGCAGCACCAGCACACCGCACATTTTCATAATAAAGCCGATGTCTTCTCCGGCGATTCCACGATCAATGATCGCCGCCATGACTAACGGCACAAATAGTTCAAAGCATACCTCCAGAAGCTTGAACAAAGGGCTTAAAATACACTCCTTTTTATACCCTTTCAGAAAACGCAATAACTTTCTCACTCTACAACTTCCACCTTTATCATATTGGTCGTACCGGATTTTCCGATGGGCACGCCAGATGTAATAACGATGACATCTCCAATTGCAAATTCACCCAGTTCCTTGGAACGGTTCACCGCACTGGCAAACAGTGTGAATACCTCCCGCTCCTCCTCGATCAGCACGGGACGCACACCCCAGGACATATTGAGCTGACGGCTCACCTTAGGCTCGGTGGTACAACCGATAATACTGCAGTCCGGACGATATCTGGATATCATCCGCGCCGTTCCCCCTGACTTGGTGACCGTCACGATCGCTTTGGCATTCAGATCATGCGCTGTCGTACAGGTGGCATGGGAAATGGCATCCGTAATATTGGGGCTGGCATCCCGCTCATAATTATGGAACCGCTTGCGGTAGTCAATATCTGCCTCCGTACACACGGCAATGCGCACCATAGTCTTCACTGCTTCCACCGGATATGCACCTGCTGCCGTCTCACCGGACAGCATAATAGCGCTGGTGCCGTCATAGATAGCATTTGCCACGTCCGTGGTCTCCGCTCTGGTGGGTCTGGGATTTTTCATCATGGACTCCAGCATCTGGGTTGCGGTAATGACCTGTTTCCCGGCACGGTATACCTTGCGGATGATCATTTTCTGGATTGCGGGCACTTCTTCTCCCGGAATCTCCACACCCATATCGCCCCGGGCTACCATGATCCCGTCGCAGGCGTCAATGATCTCATCAATGTTATCCACGCCTTCCCGGTTCTCGATCTTAGCGATGATGTTGATATTGTTGCCGCCGTTGGCGTCCAGAAATGCCCGGATCTGCCTTACATCTGCGGCCTCACGTACAAAGGAGGCCGCTACAAAATCCACATCATGGGAAATCCCAAACAGAAGGTCTTCCCTGTCCTTGTCACTGACATAGGGCATGGACAGACGAACCGCTGGTACATTGATTCCTTTATGATTGGATACAAAGCCTCCGTTAATGACCTTGCAGTATATATCCTTGTCTCTGATATCCGTAACCTTCATCTCGATCAGTCCGTCATCAATGAGAATGCGGCTGCCGATATTGACATCCTGGTACAGGTTCTCGTAGGTGATGGCTGTCTTTTCTGCAGTTCCCTCCATATCTCCCGTCGTCAGGACAAACTCCTGTCCGGCAACCAGTTCTACCCTGCCGCCCACAAAGTTTTTCGTGCGGATCTCAGGGCCTTTCGTATCCAGCAGGACTGCCACCGGGCGTCTATATTTATCGCTGATTCTGCGCACATCCTGCAATCTTCTTTCGTGATCTGCATAGGTGCCATGGGAAAAGTTCATTCTTGCCACGTCCATGCCCTCACGGATCAATGCCTCCAGCACTTCCTCCGAATCGGTTGCCGGTCCTAATGTACATACAATCTTCGTCTTCCTCATTTCATACTCCTTGCTTATGATATGCTGTCATTATACGTCTCTTTTTATTAAACCAAAAAATGGAAAAAGTGTCTAGATGTATTTTTTCTTACGAAAGATCCACAGGCACACCAGCACCACGATCACACTCAGCCCAATTGCTGCGGGATATCCATACTCCCACGCCAGTTCCGGCATATATTTAAAGTTCATGCCATACCAGCCTGCAATCAGCGTCAACGGCAGGAATATGGTGGTCACCACCGTGAGTACCTTCATAATGGCATTCTGGCGGATGGAGATTTCCGACTGATAGACGTCCTGCACCTGCATGGCGTATTCCCGCAGCACCTGCGTCTCACTCTGAAGCCGTTCCACCCGATCCGTAAATATTTCATAGAGCTGCAGCTCATCCTTGTCAAACAGTTCCAGGGAATTGTCTCCCAGCGTCTCTCCCACATCCTGCAGCTGCGTATAATAACGATACAGACCCGAAATCTCCTTTTTTACCCGCAGCATCTTCACATGGAAGCCATCCATCTTATCCCGCAGCACCTTCTCCTCAATTTCTGTGATCTCATGCTCCAACTGGGCCAGATACAAAATATCACCTTCGATGATATACATCAGGAAATCAAAGAGAAAACGCCCGAGTCCATACCCCTTCTTCATCTTCTGATTCCGCAGCTTTCCAATTACATGCTCTGCCAATCCCTCGTCATCTACGAAAATCAATTTTCCCGCCAACAGATATACTGCAAAATTGTGTTCCCCCTCCTGCCCGTGCCGGGGAATCTGAAATGTTCCAAAGAGATAATTGTCATGACGCTCCAGCTTACAGAAATGGACACTGTCATGTCCCATATTCAGCCGGAAAGCATCCTGAAGCTCCATTTCCTGTCTCCACTCCGCCGTAGTAAACACCGCCAGACTTTCCCTGGCTCTGTCAAATCCTTTCCCGTCTGTCTCTGCCAGTCCATCCCCCCGCAAAAAATAATACATGACTTTCTCTCCCTTCGTATGCCCTGTCATATGCAACCGTTTCTCCTAGCTTGCGGCATTTTAGGAAAATATATGTATATCCCCGGTAAAATCGGGGCAATACTAGAATCGAGGTGATGAATATGATATTAACAGACGCAGAAAACATGCTGCTGAAAGATTTACAGCAGCAGGAAGCCCTCTGCCGGGACAAATATGAATATTACAGCTCCCAGGCAAAGGACGAGGAACTCAGACAGTTGTTCACCCGCATCAAGGATGAGGAAGCCGAGCATTATGAAACCATCGGTCAGCTTCTGAACGGACAACTGCCGGAAGTGGGAACCGCCGCTCCCAAGAACTACCAGCCGAAGGGCACTTACAGCGCCTCCGGCAACGAACCGGACAAGAAGCATGACAATTTGTTGTGCAGCGACTCCATTGCGGTAGAAAAGTATGTATCCGGAGCATACAACAATGATCTGTTCCGCTTTGCTTCTCCCAAGGTACGCCATATCTTAAACCATATCCAGACCGAGGAACAGCAGCATGCGGAAATGATCTACAGCTACAAAACCGTCAACGGCATGGCTTAATGCCATACCTGGCAAAAAAGTCGGTAGGCGATCATATCGCCTACCGATTTCTCACACCATATCGCGTGTCCATGTCATCTATATCCTCTTAAGTAGTTTCGTCTCACCTGCCATACAAGCAGTATATATAATTTGTTTTTCCTCTTTCCTAAAGGCCAAAAGAACGTTATTACTGAAATTGTATTGAGAAAATTAGTACGCATTAAGCAAAAACGCCTTTTTTTCGCGATTAATTATCAATTAATTTATCCTCATTATTCCAGCTATACAACTTACGGACTTCTGAACCAATAACTTCTGCCGGATGCTCTGCTGCCAGTTTTCTTAATGCGTTAAAATGAATCTGTCCTCCTGCAGACATTTCCAAGAGGAAATCTTTTGCAAAAGTTCCATCCTGAATATCTGATAAAACCCGCTTCATGGCTTTTTTCGTATCTTCTGTGATAATTTTAGATCCCGTGATATAATCTCCGTATTCTGCAGTATTAGAAACAGAATATCTCATTCCTGCAAAACCCGACTGATAGATCAAATCTACAATTAACTTTACCTCATGGACGCATTCAAAATAAGCATTTCTCGCATCGTAACCTGCTTCAACAAGCGTTTCAAACCCCGCCTGCATCAACGCGCAAATACCACCGCATAAAACAACCTGCTCGCCAAAAAGGTCTGTTTCGGTTTCCGTACAGAAGGTTGTTTCCAAGACCCCTGCCCTTGCACCGCCAATAGCCAATGCATAAGCCAGCGCACGCTCTAATGCTTTTCCAGTAGCATCCTGCGCTACAGCTACCAAACACGGAACTCCTTTACCCGCCTGATATTCACTTCTTACTGTATGTCCGGGACCTTTGGGTGCGATCATAGTAACATCAACATTCTCCGGCGGTGTGATACAACCGAAATGAATATTAAAACCATGCGCAAACATCAGCATATTTCCTTCTTCCAAATTTGGCTCAATATCTTTCTTATACATATCGGCCTGTAACTCGTCATTAATCAAAACCATGATAATATCAGCTTTTTTAGTCGCTTCTGCTGCATTATAAACTTCAAATCCCTGCGCTTCTGCCTTTGCCCACGATTTACTCCCCTCATAAAGACCAATAATAACATTACACCCGGATTCCTTTGCATTCAGAGCATGTGCATGACCTTGGCTTCCATAGCCGATAACTGCAATCGTCTTTCCTTCTAAAATATTCAGATTACAGTCCTCTTCGTAATAAATTTTTGCCTTACTCATAATTACCTCCTTATGTAACATGACATCATATTATACGTTGTATGACAACTATACAATACTTTTGTTTTTCTGTCAATACAATTTCTTAAAAGAAAAAGCTGCCACACTGTAATCAGTGTGACAGCCCTGCTTATGCATATCACTTTTCTAGTTCTTCTGTAAGCATTGCGTTATTCAAATGAATCTTGATTGCGCATTTAACAGCTTCCGGATTTCGCCGCTCTAAAAATTTCATAATCATAGCATGGTCTTCATATGCATCTTTCGCAATAATATGAAGATTATGATCCAAATCAAAGGTCTTTTCTATCGTTGCAGTCAATACTGGTAAAAACTGTCCGATAAACTCATTGTGAGATGCCTTAATAAGCGCTCCATGAAAGGCAATCTCCGATTCTATTCTCTGTTCACCTGTATGACTTTTCTTCAAATGCTTTTGACATTGTTCCCCTAATTCTAATATATGCGCAATTTCTTCATCACTGGCTCTTACACATGCCAAAGCTGCTGCTTCGGGTTCAAAAATTATTCTTGTTTCATATAAATCCCGCAAGGTCACTTTTTTGCTGCTGATTTCCTGCAGGTCAATCCCACTATCCGCATGACGCTCCAACTGCTCTACAACGAAAGTACCTTTCCCCCTTTGAACATTCAGCAATCCCTCTGAAATTAGAATATGAACAGCTTCCCGAAGCGTCGTTCTGCTAACTCTTAATTCATTAGAAAGCACGTTTTCGTTTGGAAGTTTATCACCGAACTTATATACATTTTCTGTAAGTATCAAATTTCTCAACTTATCTGCAGTACGCTGCGCCAAGCTTTCTTCTTGCATATATTTATTCCCTTTCTGGTATGTACTTCCGCCATTTTCCTTAATATATTGAGACAAGTATATCATTTAACTATTGATCATGCAAATAATCCAATCACATTAACACTCAAAAAATTTCCAATTTCGAAAACTTTTACTTCTTATTTCGAAATTTGCATAAGTGTCTAAGATGTGCCTCAATTAATGTTCTTGGTTTTCAGTAATGTTCCGTATTATTAGAAACGCATTCAATATCCCGCTCCATTTCCCATATGATGGTAAAATTTTCTTCCCAATCGGCTAATGATTGTGAAGATAGAGAAATCGGATAAAAATTCCGCTTCTCTATATCTTCAAATCCAGATTTGCACCAACCCGTGCCTGTTCTTTTACAGTGGTTTTGCCTGCGCGCTCTTCCCGGGCAGCTTCGATAATAGTCCGGATATCTGTGTCATTCAAATAAATCGTGCCGTCTTTGGAAGCAGCCATTTTTTCATCTACACACTTTACTTATAACATTTTAAGCAATTCATAATACCAGTCACCCCTTATACTTTCGTAAGGAATCTTCATTGTCGCATCCTCTGTATTACTTTCGTAATAACAGATTTCTGCTGCGCCACCCAAACCGGGGAGCTTATAAAATCCGCCAAAAACAATACATATGTCACCGTTTGCATTGTTTTCAATTAAGAACTCTTCAAATGCCTCCCTGTCAACATAGACATACTCATCATCATAGGCGAGCATTCTGCTCAACTCTTGGGTATCGTATGAAACAACTTCATTTTCCCCATCATATTTGCCGACCAGAATGTCCCTGCTTTCATTGCACCTGGCATAGGAATGCGTATGTACCGCCAGCAATGCAACTGCGATTATCAGAAAGCCTCCGGCTGCCATGCCCCTGCACAGACTTTTCCGATATGGGCGGAAATCCGTGATTTCCACCATCCGCCTTTTCATATCCGCAAACCCCTTTTCCCCCGCATAAGTGGCAGCAGGCGGCACTTCCTCCTGTCCGAAGTGCAGCAGCTCCAAACTTTTCAGCAATACTAAGCCGTATTCATGTGCCGTCTTTCCACTGCTCTGTATGCACACCCTGTCACAGATGTCTTCCATATCTGTCCGGAAATACTTTTGAAAAACTGTCAGGAACGGATTGATCCACAGAAGGCACCGCAGTATATCCCATGCAAAGCCAAACCATAAATGCCCTAACCGGATATGCGTCTGCTCATGCTGTATAATGGTCTTTTGCTCACCCTTGCTGTAACTGTCCATAATCACTTTAGGCAGGACAATTTTAGGCCTCAGCAGCCCGACGGTAAATGGCGTGATATTCATGTCTGTAACATAGATACTGGTGTTTTCAAACATAACTTTTTCCATTCCGGCAACATTCCTCTGGAGAAGCAGCCGTTTTCCAAATACGCAGATGACAGCCACCAGAATGCCCGCCATATAAATGCGGTCAGCCCACAGCCATGAAGCAGTTGCTACTGTAATCCGCCATGTTACGCTTAGTACAGCTTCATTTTCATAAAACAGCTTTAACCTTCCAAGAAACGGGATGACCAGGAACCATGCCCACAGCATCCCCCGCAAAAAAATGCGTTTTGAAAAAAGTGTTTTCCGAAGCAGCATCACAAGCCCCATCAGTACAAAAGAAAAAGCCGCACACCGCACAAGCTGGGTAGTGTAATAAACTGTACCGAAATTTATGAGGCTGACTAATTGTCTCCAGCCGGACATATACATCACTCCTTTTTATCTAAGGATTCCGCATTGCGTTCTCTGCTTTTCTCCAGAATCTCCGCCAGTTCTTTTATCTGTTCGTCCGTCAGGTCAAAACTCTGCAGTAACGCCGCCATTGCATTTGTGCCGCTGCCGGAAAAATATTTGTCCACAAACTTCCTGCTTTTCTCTCTTACACATTCCCCTTTTTGTTTCAGCACATAGTAGTGGTAAACCCTCGAATCATGCTCATCTACAGTGTAGCCAAGAATATCCTTCTGATTCAGGCGGTTCATCAGAACACGTACCGTCCTCTGCGACATATCCACATTCCCCTGCATCCTTTTATAAACCTCGGAGGATGTCAGCGGTATGCCGCTCGCCCAGAGGACTTCCATAATCTGCCACTCACTAGGCGTGATCTCTTCCTTTGCCATATCTCCGCCTTCCTTTCTCCTTATATTGACAATTTGTATATCGGTCAATTAATATTAATCATTAATGGTTGTTGACGTTTTTCGGAATAAAAAAAGATTCAAAAATGCAATTTCTGCTTTTCGAATCTTAATTTCCATGCTTCTTGCCAGTTTATGTGCTTGCACGCGCAATTGATCCAACTCAGCTTCTTCTTCCCGCCTGGTTCCTGTTCTTACACTTATTCTCATACATATTGGCATCGGCGCACTCGATATATTCCTCCATGGTTGCAGTCGTATCGGCATCCTTGCAATAGCAGCCAATGCTGATAGACATCGGGTACGGAAGCTGGTGCTCTTCTACCCACTGCTGCAGCAGACTGCGCACCTTCTTGCGCTTTTCCTCCGCCTGCTCCTTGGTGTAATGCTCCGTCACGATCAGGAATTCATCTCCTCCATAGCGGATGATAAGGTCCGCCTTGTCATAGATCTGGCGCAGCGCATCTGCCGCCATGCAGATTGCCGCATCTCCTGCCTCATGCCCGTACACGTCATTGATCTTCTTCAGATAATCTACGTCTGCAAACAGGAACAGAAGTCTGCGCTTCTCACTATTGGCACGTTCCACCATTTCTGTCACAAAACGTTTGAGTGCCTGCCGGTTATACACACCGGTAAGACCGTCCCGTAATGCCATAGCCTCAATATTGCGGATCGCCCCTTTTAATCTCAGCGTATTCTGCAGGTTCTGGAGTGCATGGCTGATATTGCGAATCCAGATATAATAGCCGGGCACTCGGTCTGTCGCAATATTTCCAGTCAACACAAGATATCCGATGCAGTTCTCCTGAAAATGCAGCGGAACAAAGAGGTAATTCACCAACGCACTCTTGTTCTCATCCCATATACCCGGAAACATCTGCTCCGTATCAAACGCCGTAAATTCCGGCACGCCTTCCTCCCGGCTGATTTTGGTCATATAGACCCGGCTCTCATAATCCTGCACCACCGTCCGCTGGCGAAACTCAGCATCACCCTTACCGGCCATCTCATCATATACGGATTGATTCAGGCACAGATACATATCCTCCCGCGCCACCGTACTCATTTTCCGCCGCAGACAATACACCAACTCCTGCAACGTCTCACACTCCATCATAGCATCCTCCAGATTACGGATGATGAAGTTATATTTTCCATTTTTCACATTGCTCAGATACAGTCTCTCTACAATCCGCTCCGGATCCCTCGGCTCTCCCTTACAACCGCAGCTGTCCATGATCAGCAGCGTGGAATCCATTTTGCGCCTGACATCTGCGATCTTCTGCTCGGTCCGCTGTTCCATCTCATCCCGCAGGATTTCGAACGCTTCATAACCCAGCCGTCTTTTGGGTCTGTCCACTGTTGTAATGCCGGGAATATACTCCTCCACGTCAAAAGTGCCGTCAAAACCGGTAATCGCCACATCCTGGGGAACGCTGTACCCTAACTGCTTCAGACGAGCGCATGCGCCTAACGCCATCTGATCATTAGCGCATACGATGGCTCTGGGAACATTATTGTCACTGACCATGGCATCCACCACTTTAATACCGCTCTCATAGGAATAGTCCCCATACCATATCTCACATTCCTCTTCCGGATAGTCCTGCTCTGCCACAAAATCTTCGAACGCCGCCTGGCGTCTGCCGTTCTCATAATGATGCTGCGGTCCTGCCAGAAAATGTATCGGACGATAATCATGCTCCTTTAAATGCTGCAGCATCCTCATCATTGCCTCATAGTTATCGATTCCCACAAATCCCATTCCATCTACCTGCATCTCAATGCTGACGCAGGGAACACCGCTCTCCCGGATGATGTCGATCACATATTCCCGGGCGAATTTGTCCCATATGGTATTGGTCATAAGAATCACACCGTCGAAGCGCTGCAGGTTGATGAGCGAGTATATCTTGCTCTCGCCCCTCACATGCTTCTCCGACAGTTCAACCCCCGCCTGACAAGCAAACAGCGACACGCTGTAGCCTGCCTCCTTTGCACGGAACAGAATACCCTCAATGGCTCTCGTCTGATGCTCACTGTTCCATCCCGCCAGAACGACAGCAATGTTACCACTTCTCGCCATGTTCAGCCTCCTCGCATGTTTTATAATTGTGTGGTTACAAAGATATCATATATTGCCTGGATGGCATGTTCAAAATCTGCGTTACTGACTCCAATGATGATATTCAGTTCCGAAGATCCCTGATCTATCATTTTCACATTCACATTGGCGTGGGCAAGCGCCGAAAAGATACGCCCGGAGGTTCCTCTGGTTGCCTTCATGCCCCGGCCCACCACTGCAATCAACGAAATATCCGGCTCAAGCTCTACACTGTCCGGCTTTGCCAACCTGTGGATTGCCGACACTACCGCCTGTTCCTTACCCTCAAATTCCGGCTGGTGGACAAACACTGTCATGGTGTCTATACCGGACGGCATATGTTCAAAACTGATACCGTTCTCTTCGAACGCTGTCAGCACTTTTCTCCCAAATCCCACTTCGGAATTCATCATGTCTTTGTCGATATTGACAGACACAAACCCCTTCTTGCCCGCAATACCGGTAATTGTATACTTGGACTGGTGACAGGTAGTCTCCACAATCCAGGTTCCCTCATCCTCAGGCGCATTCGTATTGCGGATATTAATGGGGATACCCGCCTTGCGCACCGGAAATACCGCATCCTCATGTAGCACACTGGCACCCATGTAAGACAGCTCCCGCAGTTCCCGGTATGTAATGATCTTAATCGGTTCTGGATCCGGAATGATACGGGGATCGGCAATCAGAAAACCAGATACATCCGTCCAGTTCTCATACACGGTGGCATGCACCGCCTTCGCCACAATGGATCCTGTAATGTCGGAACCGCCCCTGGAAAATGTCCTGACCGTCCCGTCTGCCATTGCCCCGTAAAATCCCGGAATCACTGCCCGCTCAATCTTTGCCAGACGTTTACTTAATATTCTGTCCGTCCGGTCGGCGTCAAATACGCCGTCTTTGTCAAATACAATAACCTCTGCCGCATCCACAAACTCATAGCCCAGATACTTCGCCATGATAATTCCGTTCAGATACTCGCCACGGGAAGCGGCATACTCTGTTCCTGCTTTATTCTTAAAGTTGTCGCGTATGGTGTCAAACTCTTCCTTCAGAGACAGCTTCAGATTGAGTCCGTTGATGATGGAATCATAGCGCTCCGCTATCTTCTTCAATTCCTTGTCAAAATCCTCATCCTGCTCTGCCAGCCCATAGCATGTATACAGCATGTCAGTGACCTTGGTATCCTTACTGTTTCTCTTACCGGGCGCACTGGGTACCACATACCTGCGCTCAGGGTCTGAAGCGATGATCTTTCCTACCTTGGCAAACTGCGTAGCGCTTGCCAGGGAACTTCCGCCGAATTTCACTACCTTTATCATTGTCCTTTGCTCCTTTGTTCTCTCATAGCATTATATTGTAGCGTAATTTCCGGCATTTGAAAAGTATTTCTGCAAAATTAACACAGATTTTCCTGTTACTTTACTTCCGCTCTTGCAAGGGCATCCTTATAATACTTAAACTCCGTAAATACCTCGTTGCTGTACGGATTCTTCTTCGTCTTTACGGAACGGTAAATGATATATACCAGTGCGATTATGTTGGTAATCAGCGCCAGGGCACTCACCACCGTCATTGCAGTCGGATCTGCATTGACAGCATTTCCCGCTGCAATACCATTCATGGTTCCGTCTGCATACTGCGTGGTAACCGTTGCCCACGGATAGAAAGATGTTCCGTCAGCCGTTGTCTCCTGGAAGAGCGGGAATACCTGCGCGAACATACACCAGATACACAGGGTGTGTGCGCGGTTCATGATCCAGCCGCCTTTATTCCAGAACAGCGCTGCGATTGTCGGCGCCAGAAGCAGTGCAATGCCGCAGAACCAGGAATGAGTCGGCAGACAGTTATAGGTGTAAGCAAAGTTCCAGATATCATATACCACAATATATACCCAGATCATATCCGGCCAGATCATATCCTTCTTGTCCTTGGAGGAGTACACTGCCCACCAGCCTGTCATACAGAAAATATTGATCAGACCTGCAATGCCGTTCATCACATTGTGCCAGCCGCCGAACAGCCACACGCCCTCGGAGGACAGCCACCAGGAATTCCAACCATTGATCGCAGACTCAAAATCACTGCCGACTGCAATGAGGATATTGATTGCCACGATTGCGAATGGAAACGCCTTGAACCAGTGGGTCTTGCCAATGCCCCATTCATATTTGATCATCATAAATCCAATGCAGCCCGCCAGAGAAGCGTACAGCTTCGCATAATGGAACCATCCGTTCATATACACATTGGTCTGGTTATTGACCGCCCACTGCGCACCGCTGGCTGCACCTATGGCGATGGCAACAAAGTACACCGTAAGGATCGCCGGCACCACACCGAAGATCAGCAATCCTCCCACCTTGGTCCTTCTTGCAACCTCGTTCAAAAGAATCAATCCTACCAGCACACACAACATTGCGATCCATTGCGATACCGCATTCGCCCCATAAACATGAAACAACATAATAACTACCCCTTTCTTTTTCTTAGTTTCACTCCCAGTTTGTCAGATTTTTTACTTTTCGGTTCCTTTCCAACATTGAAGATGTGAATATTATACAATATTATCAGATTTTTATCAATATAAACTGTCATTTTTACAATTTTTCCGACAGCCATTCCGAGAAATCATGTTGTGGAACAAAATAATATATGTTAAATTAATTTTAGAGGACGATGATTCATACGCTCTCGATGGTCGTCTGAAAAAACGGATTCAGCAGAAAAGGAGACAAAAGCTTGAACGAGGTGATATGGAGAGATCGTTTCAATATCGGAGTAGAGGTCATTGACAAGGCGCATCAGCGGCTTTTCTCCATTGTGGGCAAATTACTCAGTCTGAATGAAGATACAGCCAAACAACAGCATGCGTGCAGAGAAGGTATCAAATATTTTAAGAGTTACACTCTGAAACATTTTGCAGAAGAAGAAGCCTATATGCAGTCTATTCAATACAGTGAATACGACATGCACAAAAGCCTGCACGACAATCTGCGCGACAACACATTGCCTGCCCTGGAACGGGAACTGGACGAACAGAATTATTCCATGGAGGCCATCCAGCATTTCCTTGGTATCTGTGTAGGCTGGCTGAATGGTCATATCATGATAGAAGATCATGCGATTACAGGCAGGACATCCAACAAGTGGGTGCATCAGGCTTCAGATGACGAACTCATCTCTCTGGAGAAGGCAATCCAGCAGACATTCCAGAATTTATACCGGGTAAACGCCGAGCTTATCAGCAAACGCTATGGCGGAGAAGATTTTTCTTCCGGCACTGCGCTCTGCTACCGCTTGAATTACAAGTCCAAAGAAGGCAAGCTCTTACAGGTCTTCCTTATTTATGAAGAACAGATGATCCTGCGCACTCTGAGCGCAATGCTGGGCAAACAGATCAAAGGAATTGACAAGACTGTCATCTACGCCCTCAAGGTCCTGTCACAAAAATTCATAGACTGCATAGGCAGCCACTTCGCGCTGACCAATGCATGTGAACTTCAAAAGGATGATATCATGACGTTTGAACAGCTCGTAAGAACCTTTGACAAGGAATATCCCCCTTACAGTCTGCTGTTTAATATAGAAAACAAAGGGTATTTTGCATTTTGTGCCAGATAAGGACATATAAAGACAGCCGCAGACAAGCATATGTCTGCGGCTATTACTTTCTAGTCATGCAGCGGTGTCAAAACCTCTTTGCCGCCCATATAAGGCTGCAGTGCTTCGGGAATTCTAACGCTTCCATCGGCATTGAGATTATTCTCCAAAAATGCGATCAGCATTCTGGGCGGCGCCACCACCGTATTATTTAAGGTGTGGGCAAAATACTTGCCCTTGGTTCCTTTGACTCGTATTTTAAGTCTTCTCGCCTGGGCATCCCCCAAATTGGAGCAACTGCCCACTTCAAAATATTTCTGCTGCCGGGGCGACCATGCCTCCACATCACAGGACTTTACCTTCAGGTCTGCCAGATCACCGGAACAGCATTCCAGCGTGCGCACCGGGATATCCAGGCTGCGGAACAGGTCTACGGTGTTCTGCCACAGCTTATCATACCAGAACATGGAATCCTCCGGCTTACACACTACGATCATTTCCTGCTTCTCGAACTGATGGATACGATATACGCCGCGCTCCTCAATGCCATGCGCGCCCTTTTCCTTGCGGAAGCACGGAGAATAGCTGGTCAGCGTGTACGGCAGCTTCTCCTCATCCTGAATGGTATCAATGAATTTGCCGATCATGGAATGCTCGGATGTACCAATCAGATACAAATCCTCACCCTCGATCTTATACATCATAGCATCCATCTCGTCGAAACTCATCACGCCCGTCACCACATTGCTGCGGATCATAAAAGGCGGCACACAGTAAGTAAATCCTCTGTCGATCATGAAATCTCTTGCATAGGAGATCACAGCAGAATGCAGTCTTGCAATGTCTCCCATCAAATAATAAAAGCCGTTCCCAGCCACCTTGCCTGCCGCATCCAGATCAATGCCGTCAAAACGCTCCATGATCTGGGTATGATACGGTATCTCATAATCGGGAACCACCGGCTCACCGTATTTCTCAATCTCCACATTGCAGGAATCATCCCTGCCGATGGGCACGGAAGGATCGATGATATTCGGAATCGTCATCATGATCTGGGTGATGCGCTCCTGCAGTTCCTTCTCCTGACCCTCAAGCTCTTCCAGCCGGGCAGCATCCCTGCCCACCTGCTCCTTAAGCGCCATTGCCTCATCCTTCTTCCCCTGTCCCATCAGGGCTCCGATCTGCTTAGAAATACTATTGCGGTTCGCCCGGAGAGAATCTGCTTCCTGCTGAACGCTTCGTGCTTTTCCATCCAGTTCTATGACCTCATCCACCAGAGGCAGCTTATGCTCCTGGAATTTCTTTCGGATATTCTCTTTTACCGCATCCGGGTTCTCCCGTAAAAATTTCAAATCAATCATAGCCATGTCTCCTTTTTTCATAAAATATGATACATTTCCTGCGAAACAAAAGAGCCTTTCGTCCATGCACATAGCATTTGCTGTACACATGGGACGAAAGACTCTGCACGCTTCCGTCAAACGCCGTTTATTCTGTGGACATTATAACCCTAGACGAAAGTTCCTGCAAGAGGATTTTGTTATTTTGACAGAAAACAGCAGCTATCACTTATTCATGCCGCAGTGCCTCGATGGGATCCAGATTTGCCGCTTTATAGGAAGGCAGCAATCCAAAAATAATACCGATTACCATGGAGAATACCACCGCGCCTACGGCGGCGCCGCCGCTGATGGCTACCGGGGTCTCGCTGATTCTGGAGATAACCTCTGCCAGAATGATTCCAACGATCACACCAAACAGGCCTCCCAGACTGGTCAGTACTGCGGCCTCCGTCAGGAACTGTCCCAATATCACGGACTTCCTGGCGCCGATGGCCTTTTTCAGACCAATCTCATTGGTACGCTCGGTTACGGACACTAACATAATATTCATGACACCGATGCCTCCCACCAGAAGAGAGATTCCGGCAATCCAGATCAGCATGGTGTTGGTGGATTCACTGAGCTGCTGTAGCTGCTTTGCCTGTTCCAGCAAATCCTCCGCCTTATACTTAACTGTAGAATCGGATACCGACAGATAGCCGTTGAGAATATCAGCACTTTTCTTGCCTGCATTCGTCATATCATTGGTGCTTCCTGCCTTCAGCACCAACTGCTGAGGCTCGTCATAGCGATAAACGATAGGCCAGGTGGATTCCGGAATATATACCTTTCCGCTGGAATCCTGAGAATACATATAATAATCCTCCATACTGTTGATCACCGGCTCAAACTCCTCGCTCTGCACCGCAACGCCTATCACAATATAGGGCTTCTGACGAATCTCTATGGTCTTGCCCACAGGATTCTCACCCTGAAACAGCGAATTCGCAGAATCTTTATCCAGAATCGCCACCTTCTGAAAACGGTCAAAATCCTTCTGGATAAATCCTCTTCCCTTCTGTATGATCATGCCGCAGGTATTGAAATAATTCTCATCTACCCCATAGACATAGCCGCCTGCAAGAGAGGTATCCTTATAATACACACCATCATAATCCTGACGGCTTAAATACAGAGAAGCCTCCTCTACCTCATCTAAATCTCTGATCTCCTGCAGCACATCCCGGGAAATAACCGGAACTCCCTGCGGTATGCTCTCATAAGAAAAATCCATGGTCCAGTCGCCTCTGTACAACTGAACGTTCACATTATTGTCTCCGGCGCCCACCAGGTTCTGCTCTATCTGCTCATTGGTGCCCTTGATGGTAGACACGATGGCGATGATTGCTGCAATACCGATAATGATTCCCAGCATCGTCAGGAAAGAGCGCATCTTATGAGACCAGATTCCCTGAAAAGACAATCTTAAATTTTCTAACATTTACGTTCCCTCCTATCAGTATACTTCCACCATAGTGTCATCACTCCTCGACGTTCGGACGCCCTCTTTTGCCGCCTTGCCATATGGAAATGCAATATAATCTTCCATCGTCAGACCGGACTTAATCTCAATGGCAGAGCCATACAGCGTTCTTCCGGTGGTCACATACTGCTTCACCAGATGTCCCGTCTCATCTTCCTTCAAACAATAAGACCTGCCGCCCTCCTGACGCACATACGCTTTCTCAATGAAAATCGTTTCCATATCGCTTTCATCCACCGCGGTCTGGATGGTCAGGCTCACGCCTTCCCCGTTGGTAAATGCAGAAGAATCCTCAATATATGCCATGTACGAATAATAGGATGCATTGGGGTTGCCATTACCGGAATAACCGTAGCCGTCCTCCTCCGGATAATCGTTGATCTGGGTGATGGTTGCCTCGCTGGACATACCGGAAGACCATGACATAACTGTGACAGTCTGACCCACAGATACCTTATCAAGCGCCAATTCACTGATACTGCCCTGGACATACATCCCTTCGGAGCCTGCCACAGACAGGAACGCGCTTCCGTCATTCGGAAGATTATTAAGATCTCCCAATTTCGTCACAATGCCGTCAATCTTGGCATACACCATACCGTCCGCAGACTGGTTTTCCAACTGCTGCAATGACAACTGTGCCATACGCTTCTGAAGATCCAGCTCTTTGATTTCCTCTTCTTTTCTGCTGATGGCCTTGGTCAGTTCTTCTGCCGTATATCCGATATCCATGATGTCATCCGGCTGTATTTCATCCGGATATATATCATCATCGACCACCTGGCTTCCGTCCACAATATACCATTTAGACTCGGGTTCCCGCTCCTCTAACAGCATGCCGTTCACTGTCCACGCCGTCACGATCGCACCGGACACCGTGTCGCCATCACGCACTTCAAAGGATGCGGTCAGACCATTTGCCATGAGATAATTTAAAAAGCTTCCGTAGACATATGCATCCTGCGTACACAGGAAACGCAGCGGAGACTCGCTGCTTCCATCCCCATTATACGCCACCGCTGTCTGAGAGACATAATTATATGCTTCCCCTGTCTTCTCCGGAACAGAAGGCTCCACCGGGGCAGGCATTGGATCTGCCGGTGCTGGCGGCGTATTGGGAACAGGCGTGGTATTTTTCAGTTTTTCCAGCTCACGCTGTGCCACCACAATACTGTTTTCTATGGTCTGCACCTGCAGCCTCTGCATTTCCACCTGCAATTCCACCTGCGTCATATCATACTGTATCAGAGGATCTCCTGCCGATACCTGCTGCCCTTCCTCTACAAATATCTCCTTCACAGTCTGCTGCATACTGATATAGATGTCCTGGGAATCGTCATTCCTGATGGTTCCATAGCTCTCCATGGAATCGCCCCAGTAGCCCCAGTTCAGCATGGATACACTCTCCACATCCGCCACAAGCGAATTCTTCTGATGCGCACGGAAAAACAGGATTCCACCCACAATAGCCGCGCATATCAGCACAACGACCAAGACGATGATTATGATTTTCTTCTTTTTCATACCTGTCCCTCCTCGTCATTGGTATAGATTTCACCATCGATAATATGCAGGATGCGTTTTGCCTGAGCCGCCACATTCCTATCATGCGTGATCATCACAATGGTAACTCCCTCTTCGTTGAGCTTATGGAACAATTCCATGATCTGCTTGCCCGACTTGGAGTCCAACGCTCCGGTTGGCTCATCTGCCAACAGGATCTTGGGATTATTCACAATTGCCCTGGCAATCGCCACTCTCTGCTTCTGCCCACCAGACAACTGGGTCGGACGGAACGTCGCACGATCTCCCAATCCTACGCGCTCTAACGCACGCATCGCCATCTCCCTGCGGTCTTTCTTCTTGTAACCCGCATAACTGAGCGGAAGGGACACATTATCCAACGCGCTCTCCCTGGGCATCAGCTGAAAACTCTGAAATACAAAACCAATGCTGTTTAAGCGGACACTGGACATTTCCTTGTCCTTTAAGCCCAGGACATTCTGTCCTGCCAGTTCATACAAACCTGAAGTAGGGCGATCCAGACACCCGATAATGTTCATAAGCGTAGTCTTGCCGGAACCGGAGGGTCCCATGATTGCCACATACTCTCCCTCCTCTACCTGAAGCGATACGTCTTTGAGCACCGGAACGACTATTTTCTCCTGGTTATAGTCTTTATAGATATTCTGTAGATCGAGAATCATCTGGCCACCCCCGTTTCGTCCAGGCCGTCAGCATCTATCCCAGCATCGTCCAGATCACCGCCCTCCATATTGTCTGCGCCTTCCGGATCTCCGATATCTTCCATATTGTCCATGCCGTCTATATTATCCATACCGCCCATGTCATCATAGATGTCCATGTCATCCATGCCGCCCATGTCATCCATGCCGCCCATGTCATCCATGCCGCCTTCCTGATTATACAGCGGTGAAGAATAATCTATCTCCTCATAATCAGTCACAGCAGTCACACCCTCATACATACCCGGCATCGGGAACGCAATATAATCTTCCGCATCAAGACCTGACAAAATCTCATACTCATCCATGTTCTCGTCGTATTCGCCCAGTTCCACCTTGCGTTTCTCCATACGGTTTCTTCCATTTGCCGCCCACACATACGGATCGCCGTCGTCCAGTACGATATAAAAGCTGTAGAGCCACAAACCTTCCTTCTTTACCACGTCTGTCTGCCCGAAGTCTGGCTCAATATACAGATGTTGCCCCAGCATCAGACCTTCCGTGCTGTCCAATGTTACATAAAACGGATACGAAGAAGCGCTTGACATTTCATCGGAACCGTCATAGTAATAATTGTTATTATTGGAAACCGTATTCTCCGTATCGATCTTAGACACCGTACCCGTCCAGGTCTGGGTCTCATCAACTCTGGAATGAAGAATTACCGGGCTTCCCTCCATGACCATTCCCACGGCCGTCTCATCAATAATTCCCTTCACCCGGTATTCCCCGGTAGCAAGGATCGTCATATAAGCAGCAGCATTTCCATAGGAATCCATGCCAGTCTCATTGATGGACTTCACAACGCCTGCCATGGTGCTCTTTACCTCAGAATTGTCAATGGATTTCTGCAGCCGCTCAATCTCTGCCTGTTTGGACTGCTTATTGTACTCGCTCTGACGTATGGAGGTCTGCAGTGTCTGAATCTGCGTCGTATATTCAAACTGAGACTCTGCCGGCGCCGCCGCCTTTTCCCTCTGCAGGTCCGCAATCTGATTGTTGTAGCCGGAAATCTCATTGTTCACGCTCTCTATCTCCAGCCTTGCCTGTTGAATTTGCATCTGCACATCTTCGGTATCATAGGAGAACAGGACCGTTCCCTCCTCTACCGCATCCCCTACGGACACAAACACCTCTTTTACCGTGCGCTCGGAATCTTTATTAATCTCCAGGGTTTCCTGCGGTTCCACGATCCCACTGAAACGGTTGCCCGCCGCACTCGTCTGCTTCATGATCGTGGATATCTGTTCCACATATACTTTATCAGAGGAATTGCCTCCTCCCTTCCCGCCAAACAGCCAGATACATATAGCAACGACTGCAATTACGATAACAGCCGCTGCCACCCCAATGATAATTCCTATCTTCTTCTTGCTCATACGCTTCCTCCTATTTAGCAAAAATAGCCATAAAGCTATAACTTTACGGCTATTTTATCATGTTCCCCACAGAAAATCTTTAAGAAATTCTTAGGATTGTACAATGCATATTATAACTATTTTTACTTCAGCGGATACTTTGCCGTCAGTGCTGCTACGATAGCTCTTGCACGTTCTGCCGCCGCATCGCCCTCTTTGATCATCATGGCAATTGCCTCTGCGATCTTGTCCATATCCTCTGTATTCATACCCCTTGAGGTTACCGCAGCGGTTCCAAGACGCACTCCGCTGGTCACAAACGGTGATTTGGGATCGTTTGGAATCGTGTTCTTATTACAGGTGATATTGACAGAATCCAGAAGCTTCTCTACCGCCTTACCTGTCAGATCGTAATTTGTCAGATCCACCAACATCAGATGATTATCGGTTCCCCCGGAAACAATACGGATATCACGGCTCAGCAGTCCCTTACACAGCGCCTGCGCATTATCAATGATGCCCTGCTGGTATACCTTAAACTCCGGCTGCAACGCCTCCTTGAAGCAGACTGCCTTCGCTGCGATCACATGCATCAGAGGACCACCCTGAATACCCGGAAATACTGCTTTGTTGAAATTATATTTATCTGCCGCTTCCTGATTGCACAGGATCATGCCTCCTCTGGGTCCCCGCAGTGTCTTATGGGTCGTGGTCGTCACCACATCTGCATAGGGGAAGGGGCTGGGATGAAGCCCTGCCGCCACCAGACCTGCAATATGCGCCATATCTACCATAAGCACTGCGCCGCAGGCATCCGCAATTTCACGGAATTTCTTAAAATCAATGATTCTGGCATATGCAGAAGCGCCCGCAATGATCATCCGGGGCTTGCATTCCATTGCAATCTCCATAACCTTATCGTAATCGATCACACCTTCGTCATTGACGCCGTAGGGCACAATATGGAAATAGGTTCCGGAAAAGTTCACAGGGCTTCCATGGGTCAGATGTCCGCCGTGATCCAGGTTCATTCCCATAACCGTATCGCCCGGCTTCAGTATCGCAAACTGTACTGCCATGTTTGCCTGTGCCCCGGAATGCGGCTGTACATTGACGTAATCACAGCCGAACAGTTCCTTCGCGCGCTCGATGGCGAGATTCTCCACAATATCTACGCAGTCGCAGCCGCCGTAATAACGCTTCGCCGGATAACCTTCCGCATATTTGTTGGTCATCACGCTGCCCATTGCAGACATGACTGCCGGACTGACCCAGTTCTCAGATGCAATCAATTCAATGTGGCTGCTCTGCCTGTCAAACTCCTTGGTAATCGCATCTGCGACTTCCATATCCACTGCCTGGATATCTTCCAAAGTATACATATCATCTCTCCTTTATCATGATGCTGGTTGCTTTTTCACTCTTTGTCCATTATAAGATAAAGCGAAAGGGAAAGCAATCCATTTTATTATTAACAGTTCAGGCATGAAATACGGCACAAGTGCGCGGGTGCTTGCACACGAAGCACATGTGCTGCTATTTCATGAGCGGAGCGCCTATCTATGAGCAAAGTTAGCTGCGAAGCAGCGAAAAAGCGCCGCAGGCGCCTTTGCGAATGGCGCGACTGAACTGTTATCCTCCGTTCAGTCATGAAATAGCGCGGCTGAACTATGCCAAAATCTTCTCGATGCTGGCAAGCTTTACGCACAGCACAAATATCTTTGCCGCCTGCTCCAGCTCCTCCATAGAAGGAAAGGTAGGTGCAATACGGATCACACTGTCTTTCTCGTCCTTTCCATACGGGAAGGGAGCTCCTGCCGCAGTCAGACCCACGCCGGCCTCTTTCGCCTTTGCCACGATATTCTTCGCACAGCCCTCTAATGCCTCAAAGCAGATAAAGTAGCCTCCCTTGGGCTTTTTCCAGTTTCCGATTCCCAGTCCTCCCAGCTCTTCCTCCAGGATATGTTCTACCATTTCAAACTTGGGACGCATGATTGCCGCCTGCTTCATCATATGGGCATTAATGCCGTTGATATTCTTAAAATACCGCACATGGCGCAGCTGATTGATCTTATCATGTCCGATGGTCTGTACGCCCAACTGCTTCTTAATGTCAGCCAGATTGTCCACAGAAGAAGCAATTGCCGCAACACCTGCCCCCGAGAAGCTGACCTTGGAGGTAGAGAAAAACTCATATACCATATCGGGATTTCCCGCTTTCTCACACTCACTTATGATATCCAGAATATGATCCTGATCGTTCTCATACAGATGATGCACCGCATACGCGTTGTCCCAGTAAATACGAAAATCCTTCGCCGCCGGTTTCAGCGCTGCAAAGCGGCGCACCGTCTCATCCGAGTAACTGATGCCCTGAGGATTCGAATACTTGGGCACGCACCAGATTCCCTTGATCGTCTCATCCGTACTGACCAGACGCTCTACCATATCCATATCAGGACCTTCCGCCGTCATTGGTATATTCACCATTTCTACCCCGAAAAATTCCGTGATACTGAAGTGGCGGTCATATCCAGGCACAGGACACAGGAACTTTACCTTCTCCAGCCTGCACCAGGGCGTATGCCCCATCACGCCGTGGATAAAGGAGCGGGAAACGGTATCATACATAACATTTAAGCTGGAATTACCATATACCAGCACATGCTCCGGGGTCGTCCCTGCAATCTGTGCCATAAGCTCCTTCGCCTCAGTGATGCCGTCCAGTTCTCCGTAATTCCTGCAGTCCGTACCATCAACCGACTGCAGAACACTGCTGCTGTCCAGCACATCCATCATAGGCATACTCAGGTCCAACTGCTCTGGTGCAGGCTTCCCTCTCGCCATATTTAAAGCCAATCCCAGTCCTTTATATCTGGCATATTCCTTCTCAAGACCTTCCTTGATTCCATACAGTTCCTCTTTTGACATCTCCTGATACGTCTGCATACTACATTCCTCCTAATGTTATTATTACAGTTCAGCCATCTAAAAGTCACTTGTCAGCCTCTTCCCGCAGAAAACGAAGTCTCTCCCCAATCTCCTTTTCCTGTCCGTTATCCCCCGGATCATAGAACACCTCATGCTCCAGCCCATCCGGCAGATACTGCTGTTTTACATAATGATGGGGATAATCATGGGCGTATTTATAACCAATCCCATGTCCCAGCTTCCCCGCAGATTTATAGTGAGCATCCAGTAAATGAACCGGTATAGGCGCCGTCTGCGTCCGCTCCACTGCCTGCATGGCGCGGCCCAGCGCCATGTAAGACGCATTGCTCTTAGGCGCTCCCGCCACATAGATCACCGCCTCCGCCAGGATAAGTTGCGCCTCCGGCATTCCGATCCGCTCCACTGCCTGCGCCGCGGACACCGCAACGGTGAGGGCCATGGGATCTGCCGTTCCCACATCCTCCGCCGCACAGATCATGATACGCCTGGCAATAAACCGGATATCCTCGCCTGCATACAGCATCCTCGCCAGGTAATAGACAGCCGCATCGGGATCGGAACCTCGCATGCTCTTGATGAAAGCGGAAACCGTATCATAATGATTGTCTCCCGACTTATCATAGCGCACCACCCGCTTCTGGATACATTCCTGCGCCACATCAAGGGTAATATGTATGTGGCCGTCTTCGGCCCGGGGCGTCGTGAGCACCCCCAGCTCGATGGCTGTCAATGCCGCGCGGGCGTCGCCGTTTGCCATATCTGCCAGAAAATCCAATGCGTCTTCTTCCACAAGCGCATCGTATGCCCCCAATCCCTTTTCACGATCCGTCACTGCCCGCATGAGAAGCGCTCTGATATTTTCCCGCGACAGTGGTTTCAACTCGAAGATCACGGAGCGCGAGAGCAATGCCCCATTTACCTCAAAATAGGGATTCTCAGTGGTCGCTCCGATCAAGATCACCGTTCCGTCCTCCACAAAGGGGAGCAGATAATCCTGCTGCCCTTTATTAAAGCGGTGAATCTCGTCTATAAAGAGGATGCTTTTCTTACCGTACATGCCCTGGTTATTCTTCGCTTTCTGTACCACATCTTCCATGTCCTTCTTGCCGGCAGAGGTAGCGTTGATCTGCATGAACTCTGCGCTGGTGGTATTAGCGATCACCTTTGCAAGCGTAGTTTTGCCTGTGCCGGGGGGACCATAGAAAATGATGGAACTGAGCTTATCTGCCTGAATGGCACGGTAGAGAAGCTTGTCCCTGCCCACGATATGCTCCTGTCCCACCACTTCATCCAGTCTGACCGGCCGGAGTCTGACAGCCAGGGGCGATTCTTTTTCCATATTCTGTTCTCTCATGTAATCGAATAAATCCATTGCTGCTCCTTGCACATATTTGCATAATTGCAATGCAATTCCTGCATTTCCTGGTTATATTCTGTATATTTGTCTGCTATTATCTTTGAAATATGACGGAAGAGGGGCTCAATTATTCATTTCTCTACATAAGATACTCTAAAAAAACCTGTTTGTCAATCAAATAGAAGTTCATCCACCGTCACAAATTCATAGCCCTCCGCCTCCAGGGTATCAATAATCTGAAATGCCGCGGCAGTGCTGGTATCATAACCGTCATGCAGCAGGATAATATCTCCTTCCTGCACCTTGCTCAACACCCTGTTTACGATTTTGGCTGTATTCTGAACGTCCCAGTCCCTGGGGTCTACATCCCAGAGCACCTCGATCATATCCATTTTACAATCCAGATTTTTGTGGGTGCTGCCAAAAGGCGACCGCAGGTACTGTGGAGCCGTCCCCGTAATATCACAGATGATCTGGTTGGTGCGCGAAATCTGTTCGCATGCCTTCTCATCTGAGAGCACGCCCAGATTAATATGAGAATACGAATGATTGCCGATCACATGCCCCTCCAGACTAATGCGCCGCACCAGTTCAGGATTTGCCTCCGCCTTCTTCCCGATCAGAAAAAAGGTTGCCTTCACATTCCGCTCCTTAAGACCCTCCAGCAAGTCCTCGGTATACCCGGGACTGGGTCCGTCGTCAAATGTCAATGCAACCTTTTTCTTCTCCGGCTGCTCTGTTTCCTGCGCATTCATACTATAGGTCTGCTGCATCCTGTGCAGATAACCCGCTGCGGCCAAAAGTGCCAGAACTATATTGATCAAAAACAGAGCTTTCCTGATTTTCTTCATATTTACCTTGCGCCAGACTTTACCATTCTCTCACAGTATATGCGCAAAAGCGCCTGTACTATGACTGCCCGCAGCTGGCGGTAAGTCTGCCTTCTGTAACATCGATGCGGATCGTATCTCCCGCCCCCACGCCGCCAGAGAGAATCAGCTTTGCCGACAAAGTCTCCACATGCTTTTGCAGGAAACGCTTCAACGGTCTCGCCCCATATACCGGGTCATATCCCTCTTCTATAATGAAGCGCTCTGCCGCATCGGTGAGTTCTACCCGGATTTCTTTATCCACGAGACGCTTATTCAGTTCCGCCAGCAGCAGCTTGATAATTCCACCGATATTATCCTTCGTCAGTGGCTTAAAGAGAATGATCTCATCCAGACGGTTCAAAAACTCCGGGCGGAAATTACTGCGAAGTTCATTCATGACCGCCGCTTCCGCCTCCGGACGGATCTCCCCTTTCTCGTCAATCCCCTCCAACAGATGCATAGAGCCCAGATTGGAGGTCATGATTATGATGGTATTCTTGAAATCCACCGTACGTCCCTGGGAATCCGTGATCCTTCCATCGTCCAGCACCTGCAGCAGCACATTAAACACATCGGGATGCGCTTTCTCCACCTCGTCAAAAAGGACAACCGAATAGGGCTTTCTTCTGACTGCCTCCGTAAGCTGTCCTCCCTCGTCATATCCCACATATCCGGGAGGCGCTCCGATGAGCCGGGATACGGAATATTTCTCCATATACTCGCTCATATCCAGACGTACCATATTCGCCTCGTCATCGAACAGGCTGGCAGCTAACGCCTTTGCCAGTTCCGTCTTACCTACGCCGGTAGGTCCCAAAAAGAGGAAGGAACCGATGGGTTTAGACGGGTCCTTGATACCCGCTTTGGAGCGGATGATAGCCTCCGTCACCTTGGTAACGCCCTCGTCCTGGCCGATGACGCGCTGATGCAGTTCTTCGTCCAGATGCAGCGTCTTATTCCGCTCGCTCTCCGTAAGCTTCGCTACCGGAATCCCGGTCCAGCTGGAAATGATGCGGGCAATTTCCTCTTCACTGACATTCTCATGTACCAGCGCCAGTTCCTCGCCTTTGACTTTATTTTCTTCCGCCTCCAACTGCTGCTCAAGCTGGGGAAGCCTGCCGTATTTTAATTCTGCCGCCCGATTTAAGTCATACTGCTGCTCCGCCTGGGCGATCTCGCCTCGAACGCTCTCCAGTTCTTCTCGCAGCTTCTGCACTTTTTCCACAGATTTCTTCTCATTGTCCCACTGTGCCTTCTTATTCTGGAATTCACTGCGCAGCTCCGCAAGCTCCTTTTGCAGCGCTGCCAGACGATCCTGGCTTAACCGGTCATCCTCCTTCTTAAGGGCCGTCTCCTCAATCTCCATCTGCATCACACGGCGGTTCAGTTCATCCAATTCTGTGGGCATGGAATCCAGTTCCGTCTTAATAAGAGCGCACGCCTCATCCACCAGATCAATTGCCTTATCCGGCAGAAAACGATCGGATATATAGCGGTTTGACAGCACTGCCGCCGACACCAGCGCACTGTCCGTAATCTTCACTCCATGAAATACCTCATAGCGCTCCTTGAGTCCTCTTAAAATGGAAATGGTGTCCTCCACCGTAGGCTCATCTACCATAACCGGCTGGAAACGACGCTCCAGCGCAGCATCCTTCTCCACATACTCCCGATACTCATCCAGCGTAGTGGCGCCGATACAGTGAAGCTCGCCTCTTGCCAGCATGGGCTTCAGAAGCTGCCCCGCGTCCATGGCTCCATCTGTCTTACCCGCGCCTACGATGGTATGCAGTTCATCAATGAAAAGGATGATCTGTCCCTCTGACTTTTTCACCTCATCCAGAACGGCTTTTAACCGTTCCTCAAATTCACCCCGGTACTTGGCTCCCGCCACGAGAGCTCCCATGTCCAGAGAGAAAAGCTTTTTGTCCTTTAAGCCCTCCGGCACATCGCCGCGCACAATACGCTGCGCCAGACCTTCCACCACGGCAGTCTTGCCTACGCCGGGTTCTCCGATCAGTACCGGATTATTCTTCGTCTTACGGGAAAGTATCCGCACCACATTACGGATCTCATTATCCCTGCCGATCACCGGGTCCAGCTTCTGGTCTCTCGCCCGTTCTACCATATCATAGCCATATTTATTCAATGTATCGTAGGTTGCCTCCGGATGATCCGAGGTCACGCGCTGATTGCCCCTGACGGTAGACAGCGCTTGCAGAAAACGGTCTCTAGTGATCCCGTATTCCCGGAAGATTTTATTCATTGCCTGATTGGGATATTTCAGCAGGGCAAGGAACAAATGCTCTACAGACACATACTCGTCTCCCATCTGTTTTGCCTCATCCTCCGCATGGATCAACACTTTATTCAGATCCTGACCCATCAGAAGCTGTCCGCCGGACACTTTAGTCCTCCCCTCCAGGTGACGGATGGCATTGTCCATAAAATGCTCTCTATCAATATCCATCTTCTCAATGAGTTTTAAGATCAGACCGTCCTCCTGCTGCAATAACGCCACCAGCAGGTGTTCCTGCTCAATCTCCTGATTTCCGTATTCGTATGCCAGCTTCTCACATGCCTGTACTGCCTCTACGGACTTCTGTGTAAATCTCTGTATATTCATTACATCCACCTCGCTTCTGTCAGTGCCAATTGGTACTAGCATATCCTGTTTTCCTGTTTCTAACCGGAAGTATAGCACCAGTTGTTAGCACTGTCAATAGGCGAGTGCTAAAATTATCTGAAAATTTCACAAGGCAGAGCCGTTTTATCCTTTCTTCCGTGTCAGGGTCATTATAATCCCAGTCTAAGTAGGGACTATTTAATACAATTGAGGATCACTCTCTCTGTATCCGCTTCAATATTAAATATCTGCTTCTCATATCTAACCCTTAGCCGGTTTTTTGGGAATAAACTCCAGCTTCAGTGTCATTCCCATTCCGTCCGCCAAACGCTTCAGCAGCTTAAGAGACGGATTCCTCGTTCCGTTTTCCAGCTTGCTTATATCTGCCTGATCAATTCCTGTCCTTTCAGCAAGTTCTTTTTGGGTAAGATTCTGTGAAATCCTTGCATCTACCATTGCCCGAATCACATCCATTTCCGGCTGAATATCTTCCCATTCTTTTCTGAACTCATCATCCTGCATTTGTTCATTTAGAAATTCCTGAAATTCACTCATTATTTCTCACCCTTTCCAAGTAATCTTTACGATATGATTTTGCCAACCTTATTTCCTGTTTTGGCGTCTCCTGTGTCTTCTTGATAAAACCATTCGTCATTATAATCTTCTTACCATAGTAGAAAAAATATAAAACTCTTGTTATATCTGTTCCCACTTTCCCACGGATTTCAAATATTCCATCCTCTAAATGTTTACTGTATGGCTCTCTTAATTGATTTCCCTTTTCTTCCAGTATATTAATTATTCCCAATACTTTCGCCCGCATTTTGATGTCCAGACCAAGGATAAAATCTTTAGCCGGCTTCTCACCGTTATCTTTAGTATAAAATTCCACCTCAAATTTATCCATTGTAATCTCCAACTCTTTTTCTACATTTAATATATGGCAAATATGCCATATTGTCAATAAATATGTCTTTTATACAGCCTTGTTGCTATCTCTCTTAATACCCCATAGTCCACAACATTGTCCTCCGCATATATGAATCATTATAGTTTATGGGCTTTATGAGACCTGATAAAGTAAGATAATGCACGCCTCCCCGTAACAAGAGGTGCGTACTAAAATTATCTGAAAATTTTACAGGGCAGAGCCGTTTTATCCTTTCTTCCGTGTCAGGAAAATTCCAACGATTGCCCCTATAAGGATCATCGGTGCGAATCTGACAAATAGATATTCAAATGTGTGAAAAGCTGCTCCAAAAACGGCAGTTTCAGGGTCATTGTAATCCCAACCTAAGTAAGGACTATTTAATCCAATTAAGGTCGCAGCAACTGCTACTATGACCACACAAAGTGAGATAAGCAGCCAATGAAGTATTTTTCTTCTGGTGATCTTCCTTTGTGCGAGTTGTAAGTTTATAACTTCCAGTTTTTCAGAAATCGCTTTTAGGTCATCAACTTTCGACTCAACAACCGTTTCCCCAAGCAAAGTGCTTACGGGTGTTTCAAGCACTTCCGATATGGAAATTAACATATCAGAATCAGGAACCGACAATCCATTTTCCCACTTAGAGACGGTTTGCCGCACCACGTTCAGCTTGATAGCAAGTTCTTCTTGCGAAAGTCCTTTTGATTTTCTGATTGCTTTCATATTTTCGTTTAACATTAGCAATAACCTTCTTTCTTTCAATTGTTACCGCTATTATATGAAGAAACTCCCGTTGCTACAAGCAACGCAAATTAACATTCAAGATTTATCGTTTTGTTGATCCGTTCTGCACTTTCATTCCAAGCTCTTTTAACCCTTGCAGTTTCCTGTGGACCAGAATTCCTCCATAACTATATTAAAGTTTTGAGGTGTATCCATATTTACACAATGCCCTGCGTTCTCGAAAATAATCACGCCGCATTCTGGCTCATTTTCCTTCCACATTTCTACGGCTGATAGTTCCATCGGAATATCGTACTCTCCACAGCCAATCAACAAAGGATATTTCCTCGGCTTTGCCTGCCGAACATTTATCATACTACTCAGAGAAGCTAAGTACATAAATGACTTCTCAGGAAATTGAATATTCATCTCATAAAAATCATTTTGAGCCTGCAAAGTATAAGCAGATATTTTTTTATTTGACTTTGCAAACCATTTAACAGAGAAAATAGCTTTCAACATCATAAGCATCTGTGACGCACTATTTTCTTTCTGCATTTTCTTCAAAAAACAATTACCCTACATTTATAATTAGCTTTTCATATTAAATCTTTGTATTCATTATTTAATTCCGTTAATAACGCCTGCCATGTTGTTCCTCCATGATACGCTTCCACTCCTGTGCGGTATGCTCTAGTTCCATTTGCTTCCCCCTATTCGTATTTCGTTTTCTTCTTCACTTCTGGAAAATATACCGAATCGGTTATGATAGAATGAAAGAATGTACTACGATTTTTCATGCTCTCCCGTCTCATGTACTCTCCCATAGTTTCCATGCCAAGATAGTTATTATCCATTTCCGATCCACAAATGTCAAGCACAAGCCGAAACTTGATGCGTTTATATCAGCATATTGGAACTAAATATTCTGTTTTAATTTTGCGATATTTGTTCGTATACCCAACTTGGCAAAATTTCACTGGTGTCTATTAATCAACATCATGGATTCTTAATTGCTTCGCAACAGCCACGATGGTTAATTAATAAACGTGCAGAGATTTAGGTTATCAGGGATTTGAGAGCATAATAATTTACTTTTATATTGCAACTTCTTGATTTACTTCATACTCAACTTTTTCCAACTGAATACTGTCTGCATCTATTTGTGTTAAGTCTGCTGTAATAATCTCTAATTCATCTATAACTCCATTAACAACATGTAACAAAAATACAATTGGTGCTGTTGAATTTTGAAACGCTCTCATCTCTACAGGAACTCTAACACCATATGGATAGGGCTCAATCTCACCTTCAACTTCAAATTTTAAAGAAATAAAGGCATACTCTTGATTATAAATAATTTTTGCTTTTGAAAACTGTTTAAGCAAAATATCTCTGCCTCGAAATTTAACATCCATTACGCTATTAATCCATTGTTGCTCTTTTTCATATATATTTAAATACATTTCAATCCCTCCTGTTTTCATCATCATTATATCACTGCAACGGATAATAAGTTCCTACGTTAATAACTCCATCAGACACACCATAAGAAGTATACTCTATAGTAATTCCGTCTACGATAATTTGACCTTTGTGAAATTGCCCTTTTCCCAAATTCAATGTAGAAACTTCATTCGCCAATGCTTGATTTACTGTATCAACATTTAGATCAGTTCCTTCTAGATGCCTACCACCATGTCCAAAGTTTACTGTTTGACCATTTGCTTTAATTATTGAAGTTACTCCTCCACCTCCACTAGGTGCCACATATTCTCCTAAACCAGCATTACTACCACTCTCAAGTACCAAACTATTCTCCCCTGAAAACGGTCTTCTCAGACCCGGAACACTCTGCCCGTCCACCTTCTTAAGCGCCAGCGCGTCATCTACCTTCCGGATGGCAGTTATCTCCGCATCCGTCAGTCCCTCCATGCTTCCCTTCTCTAAGAACTTAAGATACCGCTCAGCCTCCTCCGGCGCCATCAGTTCTGCATAGGAGTTTGGCGTCTCTTTTGGTGGATAGAGACCGCTGATGTTGACACTCTGATCCAGGCTCTTTAATCCGCCATAACTTCCAATGGCAACGATGGTCCCGGCAAACATCCCGGCCAACTTGCTGTCCGTGATGTCGGTCACTATGTCTGCTGACTCTGCCGCCATCACACTGCTGTACCCCAGCATACCCAGCTCCGTTAAACCTGCCCGCACCGGGGATGTCCCTGCATTGACGGCTGCCGTCATGCTCCCACCCACCGGCAACAGCATCCCTGCCGCCATCGTACAGGCGTTTCCTATCGTGTAGTATAAACCGGGATCTGCTGCAAAAGCGGTGTCACGGATGGGATTGACTGCCACTGTCCTGGCATCTCCCGCCAGGCCGTACTGGTAGCTCTCGTACGCTTCCAGCCAGTTGGATTCCCCATAGAGGAAGGTCCCGCTCCCGATTGCAAGGCTTGCCGACACCGATACCACGGAGGATAAGGTCACGGCTGTGGTCCCGGCTACCAGGGGCGTTGCCGCTCCAAAGGTGCATACGATCACGACACCTCCTAAGATGAGCGTCCCCACTGCCGCGATCATACTGATCATCGCCTGCTCTTTCCGCTGCCTTACCGCCTCCTCCCATGCCTCCTGTCTTTGTTTATAGATAGCTTCACTGTTTTCCACCAGTCCGCGGGTCTGCGTGATATAGTTCTTCTGCAGTCCATTCCGCAGGCTTGCGTTCTGGAAAGCCGGAAGATCACTGATGCGCCCTGCCTCATATGTACTGATTGTATCACCGGACAGGTTCTGGTGTCTACCGATGACTGCTGTTATATCTCTGATCATTTCCTTTGTGAGAGCCAGGTCAGCATTTTTGTGGCTTTCTTCATATTGCCCCAGCATGTTGTTGAGGTTATCGAGATGGATATAGGTTGTGGC
>JAIEAP010000022.1 GCA_029071325.1 Lachnospiraceae bacterium
TAATCCTTTCTGTAAATATCCCCTTTTAGAGTGCCTGTGATGACACTCTGTTTGTCATGCAGTTTTCAAGGTACAACGATATCTGAAATGCCGTTTGGCAATCCATTCAAAAAATATCATTCTAAGACTTGACTTTTAAAAGTTAGTCTTTCGTTTCGCTACAGATGTAAATACAACTCTCTTAGCAGAACATTATAGTATGTTGAGACACAAAATGCAAGCTATTATCACGGCAGAATTTATAAAATTTTAATATTTGCCAGGGAAAGTTCTTGCCATTCCAGGGTTTTTTTGATAAACTTGACGAGTAACTATTACATACAATATGGAGGAAGAAAATGAACGGAGATAATTTTAACGGAAATGTAGACAATGGTCAGCAGCAATATAACCAGTCGCAGTATGGCGGAGCAGGGAATTCTGATGATAAGACTATGGCAATCGCCTCTATGGTATTAGGTATCCTGTCCATCGTGCTGGTATGTCTTATGTTTGCTTCTACAATATTGTCGTATATTGGAATAGTATGTGCAATAGTGGCTATTGTTTTGGGAGCTTTGTCTAAAAAGAAGATTGGCAAGAACGGCATGGCAACTGCAGGTCTTGTATGCGGTATTGTGGCAATTTCGTTTTTTGTTTTTATCTGGCTATTGGCAATTATTGGTTTGGCTGCATTAATGGGCACTGTGATGTAATCAACAGCAGAGTATAGTAAATGTGATTGCCTCAGTTATTGCTATGGATTCTGGGGTTTTGTAATTCGGGCATTTGTGTAAGGAAGATAACGTATGAATGATCAGGAAATGAATGTAGGTGGCGGACAGCCACAGAATGACAGTTGGCAGCAGCCCCAGGGAGACGGCTACGGGCAGCCGCAGAATAGCAGTTGGCAGCAGCCCCAGGGGAATGGTTACGGACAGCCGCAGAATAACGGTTGGCAGCAGTCTCAGGGGAACGGCTATGGGCAGTCGCAGTATAATGGCTGGCAGCAGCCCCAGGGGAATGGTTATCAGGCACAGCCCGGATATCCGCAGCAGAATGTATATCAGGCTGGAAATCCCCAGATGCAGGGCGGATATCAGAATGGTGCGAACTATAATCGGGGACAGTACGAGAAAGACCCGAAGGAGAGTATCGGCTTTGGGGTAGCTTCGCTTGTGCTGGGAATCATTTCTGTTCTGCTGTTCTGTGCTATGTGTAACGTGGTTCTGGCAATACTTGCCATTATCTTTGGCATAGTGCAGTTGGTGCGCAGCAATCACAAAGGGATGGCTGTCGGCGGAATTGTAGCAGGTGCGCTTGCCATAGTGGCGAGTATTGTGTTCTGGGTACTCATGGGATCGAGAATGGCCGGAATGAGCGATTTATACAGGTATTCGAACGATTATTATTATGAGTATTTCCTTGACAATTATGGGGATCTGTAAGAATGGAATAGATCTGAGGAGTAAGATCGGCATAGCCCGGGTAGTTTGGGCTGTGCTGATTTTTTGTTGTGTTATTATTGGCAGTGAGTTGTTGACATGGCACATCGACTGTGCTACTATAATAATACAATGAGAAAGGAGCTTAGGGAGAGAATATGGAAGAAATTATTCGAGTGGAAGGATTAAAGAAGACATTTACCCTGTCCGCCAAGCAGCAGAAGATTGAACACACCAAAGAAAAAGTGCGGACTGCGGTGGATAATCTTTCCTTTACCGCATACAAAGGAGAAGTGTTTGGTCTCCTGGGGCCGAACGGGGCAGGCAAGACTACCACGCTGCGTATGCTTGCTACTTTGATACGTCCGGATTCCGGCGATGCTGTCCTGGATGGCAGCAGCATTGTCCAGACACCGGAAGAGGTACGGGGGAAGATAGGTTTTCTCACCAGCGAATTAAAGCTGGAAGGATTTTTTACTCCCAATTATCTGTTTGACTTTTTCTCGGAATTGCACGGCGTGGAGCGTGGAGTCCGGGACGCCCGCAAGCGGCAGTTATTTGAGCGATTTGGCATAGAGAAGTTTGCAGAGGTGAAAATTGCGGATCTGTCTACCGGCATGAAGCAGAAGGTGTCGTTAGTGATCTCGTTGGTCCACGATCCTCAGATTGTCATTTTTGACGAACCCACCAACGGTCTGGATGTATTGACTGCTAAGGTGGTGACAGACTTTTTGCTGGAGCTGAAGGCTGAAGGTAAGACGGTTATTGTATCCACGCATATATTCAGCCTGATTGAGAAAATCTGCGACCGGGTAGGCGTTATCATCAAGGGAAAGATGATCGTATGTGATGATCTGGAGCGTGTCAAAGCTGGTATGAGCCTGGAGGACCGGTTTTTTGAAATCTATAAGGAAACGGTAGGTGACGTGGAATGAAAAGTAATCTGATAACAATTATTAAAAAAGAGCTGGCACGCTTTTTCGGAGATAAGCGTATGGCGTTTACCACGATTCTGATGCCGGGTCTCATGATCTATATACTTTACAATTTTATGGGAAGCAGTCTGATGTCTCAGTTCACCGCGGATGAAGATTATGAATATCAGGTCTACGCGGATAATCTTCCGGATTCCATAGAGCAGAGTATTAAGGCTATGGATGGGGTGAAGGTTAATGTCATGGACGGTACAGGGATGGGCGAAGCAGACAAGAAAGCTGCCATCGCCGATAAAGAAGCGGATCTGTATGCGGTGTTCCCGGCAGGTTTTGAGGCAGATGTGCTTACCTATGACAGTATGACGTCAACTGATCCGGCGCCGCAGGTAGAGCTTTACTATAATTCTTCCAGTACGGAGTCGTCAGAGTTGTATCAGATGATGATTTCGGTATTGGATTATTATGAATCTGCTATGGCGAACCGTTTTGATGTCAATGCGAAGGAGGAGGCCTATGACCTTGCTACAAACGAGGATTCCTCCGGTCGTTTCTTTGCAATGATGGTGCCGATGCTGCTGATGATATTTTTGTTCAGCGGCTGTATGGCGGTGGCGCCTGAGGCAATTGCAGGAGAGAAGGAGCGTGGAACGATTGCAACTCTTCTGGTAACGCCCATGAAGCGGAGTCATCTGGCTTTGGGGAAGATCATCAGTCTGAGTGTGATCGGTGTTCTGAGCGGAGCGTCCAGCTTTATCGGAACTATGCTGTCGCTTCCCACTCTGATGGGGGCAGGCTCGGACGGAATGGACATGAGCGTGTATGGGGTGAATGATTATGCGCTGCTGCTGGTGGTGATTCTTACGACAGTCCTGGTGATGGTAGGAGCAATGGCAGTGCTCTCCGCACTGGCAAAGAGTGTGAAAGAGGCGTCCACCATGGTGATGCCGCTGATGATCGTGGTGATGGTGGTAGCGTTGACCTCTATGATGGGCGGCGGAGCACCGGAAGCATCCTACTGGTATATGATACCGTTCTATAACAGCGTTCAGAGTATGAACGGCATCTTCTTGTTTGACTATAATATCACCAATATCGTTGTGACGCTGGTGAGCAATCTGGCATACACCCTGTTGCTGACCGGACTTCTGACAAAACTGTTTGGCAGTGAGAAAATTATGTACTCCTAAATTTATGCTGGACAAATGCCATTCGTAGGACTAAAATAGTGACAACGAATGGAGGATGATATTTTATGGAGAAAAAGAATCTGGATTGGGCAAATCTCGGATTCGGCTATATGCAAACCGACAAGAGATATGTGTCTAATTACAAAGACGGAGCATGGGATGAAGGAACGCTGACGGAGGATACTAATATCACTCTGAATGAATGCGCATGTGTATTTCAGTATGCACAGACTATCTTTGAGGGTCTGAAGGCATATACGACGGAAGATGGGCATATTGTCACGTTCCGCCCGGATCTGAATGCAAGCCGTCTGGCGGACTCTGCCAGAAGACTGGAGATGCCGGTTTTCCCGGAGGAGCGTTTTATAGATTCTATTAAGCAGGTTGTCACGGCAAATGCAGCATATGTGCCGCCTTATGGTTCCGGTGCAACCTTATATATCCGCCCGTATATGATGGGCACGAATTCCGTCATCGGCGTTAAGCCTGCGGAGGAGTACCAGTACCGCGTGTTTACTACGCCGGTAGGACCTTATTTCAAGGGAGGAGCCAAGCCTTTGACAATTCGTGTCAGCGATTTTGATCGTGCGGCGCCACATGGAACCGGAGATATTAAAGCAGGACTTAATTACGCTATGAGCCTCCATGCCATTGTTTCGGCACACAAGGAGGGGTATGATGAGAATATGTACTTAGATCCGGGAACCAGGACGAAGGTGGAGGAGACCGGCGGAGCAAACTTTGTGTTCATCACCAAGGACAATAAACTGGTGACTCCCAAGTCTGATTCTATTCTGCCTTCCATTACACGCAGGTCTCTCATGTATGTGGCAGAGCATTACCTTGGCATGACCGTGGAGCACAGGGAGGTATATCTGGATGAACTGAAGGATTTTGCTGAGGCAGGCTTGTGCGGAACAGCAGCGGTAATCTCACCGGTGGGTAAGGTCGTGGATCACGGCAGAGAAATCTGCTTCCCCAGCGGCATGGCGGAGATGGGACCTGTTACCAAGAAGCTTTACGATACACTGACTGGAATTCAGATGGGACGTATCGAAGCGCCGGAGGGATGGATTTATAGAATCCTGTAATCGTTCGGGTCGTGCCATTCGCAAAGGTCTCTGCTTATCGACTGTAAAAAAGCATTGACAATAGCCCTGCCCGGGCTCTATACTAAGAAAGACAAAGTAAAGGCGATGACGAAGACAGTAGTTCTGAAGAGAAAGTCACAGAGAGCCGGAGTGGGTGGAAGCCGGTGCGAGTAAGTTCAGAATGAAGATCACTTCCAAGCTGCAGTCCGAACAGCGTCAGCCATTAAAGCATGGCATGAAGCGAAGGCGGCGTTTAGTAGAGACTGACGGTATTCCCCCGTTATGGGAACGTGTATGCGGAACATGCGTGGTGCAGAGTTCCAAGTATGTTGTATAAGGTGGTTAGAAACGACAGATGTGCGTCCTTTTACAGGACGCACATTTTTTTAGAAGGAGGATTAAAATGTACAAAAAAGTATCTGCTAATCTGAATTTTGTGGAGCGGGAGAAGGAGACTGCTGTCTTCTGGAAGGAACAGGACATATTCCGCAAGAGCATGGACAGCCGCAGGGAGGGTGAGACTTATACCTTCTATGACGGACCGCCTACCGCTAATGGCAAACCGCATATCGGTCATGTCCTGACACGTGTCATCAAGGATATGATTCCCCGTTACCAGACCATGAAGGGGAAGTTTGTCCCCAGAAAAGCCGGCTGGGATACCCATGGGCTTCCGGTGGAGCTGGAGGTAGAGAAGCTCCTGGGCTTAAACGGTAAGGAACAGATTGAAGATTACGGTATGGAACCCTTCATTAAGAAATGTAAGGAATCTGTGTGGAAATATAAAGGCATGTGGGAGGATTTCTCACAGACTGTGGGATTCTGGGCGGATATGGATGATCCGTATGTGACCTATGACGACAACTTTATCGAGTCCGAGTGGTGGGCGTTAAAGCAGATATGGGATAAGAAGCTTTTATATAAGGGCTTTAAGATTGTGCCATACTGTCCCCGATGCGGTACGCCGCTGTCCTCTCAGGAGGTGGCGCAGGGGTATAAGACCGTGAAAGAGCGTTCAGCAGTGGTGCGTTTTAAGGTGGTGGGTGAGGATGCATATTTCCTTGCATGGACCACAACGCCCTGGACACTTCCGTCAAACCTTGCCTTGTGCGTGAACCCGGATGAGACATACTGTAAAGTGAAGGCTGTAGACGGATGCACCTATTATATGGCGGAAGCGCTGCTGGATAAGGTTCTGGGCAAGCTGACAACGGAGGAGAATGAGGGCAGGACTTATGAGGTGCTGGAAACCTGCAAGGGAATTGATCTTGAGAACCGGGAGTATGAGCCCTTGTTTGAGTGTGCGAAAGAGGCTTGTGCAAAACAGCGCAAGAAGGCGCATTTCGTGACATGCGACAGCTATGTCACTATGACGGATGGTACGGGTATCGTTCATATCGCGCCGGCATTTGGTGAGGATGATGCCCAGGTGGGAAGAAAATATGGTCTGCCATTTGTACAGTTTGTCAACGGCAAGGGTGAACTGACGGAGGAGACGCCTTTTGCCGGAGTATTTGTCAAGAAGGCAGACCCGATGGTGCTTGAGTATCTGGAAGAGAAGGGACTGCTGTTTGACGCGCCCAAATTCGAGCATGAGTATCCCCATTGCTGGCGCTGCGACACTCCTTTGATCTATTATGCAAGAGAGTCCTGGTTTATCAAAATGACAGAGGTGAAGGATGACCTGATCCGCAATAACAACACCGTCAACTGGATTCCGGAATCTATCGGTAAGGGACGCTTCGGAGACTGGCTGGAGAATATTCAGGACTGGGGTATCTCCCGTAACCGGTATTGGGGAACGCCGCTGCCTGTATGGGAGTGCTCCTGCGGACATCAGGAATGCATCGGCGGACGCGCAGAACTGGCAGAGCGCAGTGGGAAGCCGGAGGCAGCGCAGGTGGAACTGCACAGACCCTATATTGACGAAGTGACATTTACATGCCCGGACTGCGGCGAACAGATGCACCGCGTACCGGAAGTGATCGACTGTTGGTTTGATTCCGGCGCAATGCCCTTTGCACAGCATCATTACCCATTTGAGAATAAGGAGTTGTTCGAGCAGCAGTTCCCGGCGCAGTTCATTTCCGAGGCAGTGGATCAGACCAGAGGGTGGTTCTACTCCCTGATGGCAGAATCTACGCTGTTATTTAATAAAGCGCCCTATGAAAATGTAATTGTGCTGGGGCATGTGCAGGATGAGAACGGACAGAAAATGAGTAAATCCAAGGGAAATGCCGTAGATCCCTTTGAAGCGCTGGAAGTCTATGGGGCGGATGCTATCCGCTGGTACTTCTATATTAATTCGGCGCCGTGGCTGCCCAACCGCTTTCATGGCAAGGCAGTGCAGGAGGGACAGCGCAAATTCCTGGGAACGCTCTGGAATACGTATGCCTTTTTCGTACTATATGCCAATATTGACGAGTTTGACGCAACAAAGTACGAACTGGAATATGATAAACTGTCGGTGATGGATCAGTGGCTGCTGTCCAAGCTGAACACCCTGGTGAGGACCGTGGACAATAACCTGGGAAGCTACCGCATCCCGGAGGCGGCACGGGCTCTGGATGAGTTCGTGGATGAGATGAGCAACTGGTATGTGCGCCGCTGCCGTGGTCGTTTCTGGGCAAAAGGCATGGAGCAGGATAAGATCAATGCCTACATGACGCTGTATACCGCGCTGGTTACGGTGAGCAAGGCGGCAGCGCCTATGATCCCGTTTATGGCGGAGGATATTTACCGCAATCTGGTGTGCAGTATTGACGCATCTGCGCCGGAGAGCGTGCATCTTTGCGATTTCCCGGAGGCAAATGAGGCGTGGATCAATACGGAGCTTGAGAAAAACATGGATGAGGCGCTGAAGATCGTGGTGATGGGACGCGCCTGCAGAAACAATGCCAATATCAAGAACCGCCAGCCCATCGGCAATATGTTTGTCAAGGCTCCCTTTGCGCTGCCGGAGTATTTTAATGAGATTATCAAAGATGAGCTGAATATCAAGGCGATAGCCTTTACGGAGGATGTCAGCGCTTATACGAGTTATACCTTTAAACCTCAGCTGCGTACCGTGGGACCCAAGTACGGCAAATTCTTAGGCCAGATACAGAAGGCGCTTGCCGGACTGGACGGAAATGCGGCAATGGCAGAGCTCAAGAGCAGCGGTTCACTCAAGCTTGACAGTGTCGGAGCGGACATTGTATTATATGAAGAGGATTTGCTGATCACCATGACCCAGACCCAAGGATATGTGACGGAAGGGGATAATGAGGTGACAGTTGTCCTGGACACGAACCTGACACCGGAACTTCTGGAAGAAGGAATGGTGCGTGAGATTGTCAGCAAGCTTCAGACCATGCGTAAGGAAGCCGATTTTGAAGTGACAGACAGAATTGCAGTATCTTATTGTGCAGAACAGAAGGTGGCGGACATTTTCACAAAGTATGGTGAGCAGATTCAGCAGGAGGTTCTTGCCGATCATATCACGGCGGGAACGATAACCGGATATCGAAAGGAATGGAATATTAACGGTGAAACTGTGGAACTTGGTGTCGAGAAGAAATAAGAAGGAGAATAGAATGAAGACCGAGATATTTGATAAGAAACAATTTCAGCAGGATGTAGAGGAGGGGGTAAAACGTCTCTATCGCAAGACGCTGCAGGAGGCGTCCCAGCAGGAATTGTTCCAGGCAGTATCCTTTGTGGTGAAGGATGTGATCATTGACCAGTGGCTGGCAACCCAGCAGGAATTTGACAGACAGGATCCCAAAATGGTGTACTATATGTCCATGGAGTTCCTGATGGGACGCGCGTTGGGGAACAATCTGATCAATCTGACGGTATATCAGGATGTGAAGGAAGCGCTGAAGGAAATGAATATCAATCTGGATGCTATCGAAGATCAGGAGCCGGATCCGGCGTTGGGAAACGGCGGACTGGGACGTCTTGCAGCATGTTTTATGGAGTCTCTGGCAACTCTGGGCTATCCGGCGTATGGCTGCGGCATTCGTTACCGCTATGGTATGTTCCGTCAGAAGATCGAGAACGGATATCAGATAGAAGAACCGGACAATTGGCTGAAGGACGGATATCCCTTTGAATTGAAGAGACCGGAATATTCCTACGAAGTGAAGTTCGGCGGTTATGTCCGGGCAGAGGCACAGCCGAACGGACGAACCAAATTCGTACATGACGGTTATCAGTCCGTGAAGGCAATTCCCTATGATATGCCGATCGTGGGCTATAACAATAACGTGGTCAACACATTGATCATATGGGATGCGGAGCCGGTGGAGTGCTTTGAGTTGGAGGCATTTGACAAAGGAAATTACCATAAGGCCATCGAGCAGCAGAACCTGGCCCGCAACCTGGTGGAGGTGCTCTATCCCAACGATAATCACATTGCTGGTAAAGAACTTCGTTTAAAACAGCAGTATTTCTTCGTGTCTGCAAGTCTGCAGCGGGCGGTTGTGCGTTTCAAGAAGAATCATGCCGATATACACAGACTGCCGGAGAAGGTAACATTCCAGATGAATGATACCCATCCTACGGTTGCTGTTGCGGAGCTGATGCGTATCCTGCTGGATGAAGAGGGGCTTGATTGGGATGATGCATGGAACATTACCTGCCATGCCTGTGCCTATACCAATCATACCATCATGGCGGAAGCGCTGGAGAAGTGGCCGATTGAGATTTTCTCACGCCTGCTTCCTAGAATTTATCAGATCGTGGAAGAGATTAATCGCCGTTTTGTTCTGGATATCCAGAAGGAGTTCCCGGGGGATCACGGCAAGATTGAGCGTATGGCGATCATTTATGATGGGCAGGTGAAAATGGCGCATCTTGCTATCTGCGCAGGATATTCGGTCAATGGTGTGGCAAGGCTGCATACGGAGATTTTGAAGAAACAGGAACTCCGCGACTTTTATGAGATGTTCCCGCAGAAATTCAATAATAAAACCAACGGTATTACTCAGCGCCGCTTCCTGATGCATGGGGATCCGCTGCTTGCAGACTGGATCAGCAGATATATCGGCAATGATTGGATTACCGATCTGTCCCGCATTAAGCGGATGGAGTACTATGCGGATGATGAGAAGGCACAGCAGGAATTCCTGAATATCAAATATCAGAATAAGCTGCGTCTGGCGGAATATATCCAGAAGCATAACGGCATTGAGGTGAATCCGCGTTCTATCTTTGATGTGCAGGTAAAGCGTCTTCATGAGTATAAGCGTCAGCTGCTGAATATCCTGCATGTGATGTATCTGTACAATATGCTGAAAGAACACCCGGACATGGAGTTCATTCCAAGAACTTTCGTTTTTGGCGCAAAGGCGGCAGCAGGCTACCGCAATGCGAAGCTGACCATTAAGCTGATCAATAATGTTGCAGACGTGATCAACAATGACAGAAGCATAAACGGCAAGATCAAGGTGGTATTTATTGAAGATTATAAGGTATCCAATGCAGAGATGATCTTCGCAGCAGCAGATGTCAGCGAGCAGATCTCTACGGCAAGTAAAGAAGCATCCGGCACGGGAAACATGAAGTTTATGTTAAATGGAGCTTTAACAATTGGAACGATGGATGGAGCTAATGTAGAGATGGCTGAGGAAGCCGGTGAGGACAACATGTTTATCTTTGGCATGAGTTCTGACGAAGTAATCGAGCACGAGCAGAAAAGGGATTATGATCCCATGCAGATATTCAATCATGACCAGGATATCCGTCAGGTGCTGATGCAGTTGATCAACGGCTTTTATTCGCCGCAGGATTCCGAACTGTTCCGTCCGCTGTACAATTCACTGCTGAATACACAGTGCACCCAGTATGCAGATACCTACTTTATCCTTGCAGACTTCCGTTCCTATGCGGAGGCGCAGAAGAAGGTGATGGAGGCATACAAGGACGAGAAGAAGTGGGCGAAGATGGCAATTCGTAATATTGCAGCGTCCGGCAAGTTCTCATCTGACCGTACCATCCAGGAGTATGTGGATGATATCTGGAAGCTGGATAAGATAACGGTGGAAGTTTAAATTAAATTTAATTAATTGAAAGTAACATATATGACCGGCGGCTGTGCCTGCCAGGAAGGAAACGAACAATTTCCTTTTGGCGGCTACAGTCGCCGGTTGTCATATGTCTAACGGAAACTTGTAGTTGCAAAGGAAGCAGTGAAATGTTACTATTTTAGTATATTTTAGGAAATATTAGAAAAATGACTTCCATTTATTGGTATAATTAGAAGGGAGAAAGAAATGGGGATTGTTGTACAAAGGAATGTAGAAAAGCGAATGAACACGATCATGTTTGGAGTGACAGCATTTGTGCCCATTGCGGCGCTTGGGTTTGTTATGTTGTTTTTGCAGGGAACCGCGATTGACTGCATTGTATTGCTGATGCTGTTGTTCTCTGTGATCGTGCGGCTGCTGGAACGCAGATTGGGGCATCTGGCAAAATATTTTTACACATGCATTTTTCCGGTGGCGGGTGCCATTCTGGTTGCAGTGACCAATGATGGGAAGTTCGGTGCAATTTCCCAGACATATTTGTTTGGATTGATATTGGCGATCGCTTATTATGAAGTGCGTGTGGTGTATGTCAATGCCATTGCAACGCTGGGGGCGAATCTGGTGGGCATCTTGCTGTTTCCAGAGTCCTATCAGAAGATACATTCCTATGTCGTATGGATCTTTATCGCAATCGTCTACGCCATGTCAGTTGTGGCGGCCTTGCTGATTGCCGGGAATACGAAAAAGCTGTTTGCGTCTGTGGAACGTGAGGAGCAGAAAATGGAGGATGTGCTGAAGGATGTCAAGTCGGCATTTGAAGGACTGAAAGGATCATCGAACCAGATTTATGGCACTCTGGACAGCTTTGAACTGCTGTCGAAAGATATCGTGGGCTCCACTGCGGCAATATCAGACAGTGCTGATATACAGTCTAAGGAGGTGCAGGGAAGTCTTTCTATATTCTCAGAACTGGAGGACCGCATCCTGCAGTCAGAAAACAGTGTGGGTGAGACGGTACGCAACATGGACATTCTTCAGGAGAAAAACAATCAGGGAATCACGTCCATTCATCAATTGTCGGAGGGCTTTGAAAAGAATCTCAGGGCTACCGAGCAGGCGACAGATGAAATGGCTGCACTTTCTGAGAAAACAGCTTCCATTGGTGAGATCGTGGAGAGTATCAACAGCATTACCTCACAGACCAATCTTCTGGCGTTGAATGCGGCAATAGAAGCGGCGCGTGCAGGCGAGGCGGGCAAGGGTTTTGCGGTTGTGGCTGATGAGATCAGCGCATTATCGGCGCAGTCCTCGGAAGCGACAACCAGGATAGAAGATATTCTGGATGAGATTACCCGGGGAGTAGATCATGCCAGAGAAATCATGGACGGTAACCGGAAGATTGTGGTGGATTCTAATGATAAGCTGAAGGATACCATTGACGTGTTCCATAATATGCTCGCATCCTCTCAGACGGTGGTGAAGGTGGCAGACAAGCTGAAGCAGGAACTGAAGGGGGTAATTGCCATTAAGGACAGCCTGCTTACGTCTATGCAGACGCTTTCCTCCATGCTTCAGAAATCATCAGAAGCCACTGAGGGCATCAGCAGTACAACAGAAGAACAGGCCACAGCAGTTCAGGAAATCGTACAGTCTATGGAGAAGGTTCAGGCAAGTATGGACCGCCTTGCAAATGTGTTGGAAGGCAGTGGAGAGTAGTTCGGAAGGTAAGCAGCTGAGTGTTGCTGCAAAGCATAACGAGCGGAGGAACCAAGCATATGGCACAAACAGTACAGCGGTTGACTACATACTCCCGGCATGAGGAGGCATTTGAGCAAAGCATTATGATTCTGGACAAGCGGGATTATACATCGGATATGCCGGTATTTGTGAAGGAGGCAGTTCGTGCCGTGATCCTGCGGGACGGTCGGCTTGCAGTGCAGCAATCCTCCCGGGGGGATTGTAAGCTGCTGGGCGGCGGTGTGGATGCGGGAGAGAATTTTACAGAAGCATTGTGCCGGGAAGTAGAGGAAGAAGCCGGACTTGTGGTAAAGCGCGGTACGATCCAGGGAATCGGACGCATAGAGGAGATTCACCGTGACATCTTCCTGCCGGAGCAGATATATCACTGTTTTTCCTATTATTTTTCATGCGAAGCGGAAGAAAAACAGATAGAGCCGCACATGACGCAGAGTGAGCTGGCGAAGGGATATCATCTGGAATGGGTGACGCCGGAGGAGTTCGTGTCCGCCAATGCGGCTTATATGACAGACGGCTGGATAGAGCGTGACACCAGGTTTGTGAAGCAATGGCTGATCTAAAAACGGGACCACTGTATGAGCTGAGATTTCAGTTCATACAGCGGTCCCTTGATTTTTCTGATATTACTGTGCCAGATCCAGGTGTTGTACGGTTCCCACGTTCCCGTTTTCGTAGAGGAACATACCGGTTTTGCGGATTTGCGCATTGGTGGTGTGTTCCGGTCCTGAGGTCAGGGAGAACTGAGTGTCGGCACAGCCTAGATAGATGGCTCCGACACCTGCCTTGCCAATGCTGCACAGACTGTCGGTTCCGTCAGCATTTTTGCGCCAGATCAGTAGCTGGTCAAAGATAGGATCGTTCTCATCAATCCATCCGTTGCCGTCAGAATCATATTTTGCCAGATCTGCGAAGCCATCGCCGGAAGTCGTACCGAACAGTTCACTGCCGTCATTGATGACGCCGTCGCCGTTCTTGTCCAGAGCCAGGAAACCGCTGCCGGCATTCAGCATGGATATGTATTCTTCGTGTCCATCCGCATCCAGGTCAAAGTAGAATTTCTGATCGGATACATCGGCAATATTGGAATCCAGGTTGATCACCAGCGGATCTGTCATTTTCGGAGAGGTAAAGTTCAGATTCTGCTGCGCGTACTGCGTAAAAGACCGGGACATAGCTACGTCCATATTAAAGTCAATGCGCCTGCCGTCGGCAGTGACGACAGTACCGGTGGTAGAATAAGTGGTGGCTTCCTCTTCGTTGAAATAGGAAGCGCTGACTGCGTCTGCACCAATCCCCTGGTTCATATCAATTCCATAGCCCGCAGAGTAGAAGCTACTGTTCATGCTGTAGGAATAGGCTTCTGACATATTTTGGGACGGAAGTCTGCCACCGAAAAGCCAGTTGATCATATGGTCAAAAATCTGCTGGTGCATATTGCGTATACTGCTTATGGAATTGTCGATTTTGGAGGCAGTAGCGACCTGAGCATTATTGAACCGATCCAAAAGCTGTCTGGTAAAGCTGTTGCCGCCCTGCTTCATTGTGCTGGAGTAAAATGCTGTCTTGGTGAAACTTGCGCTGTGGCTGGCTGTACCTGCACTGATACCTGTGCCAGCTCCGGTTCCCCCAATATTTGCAGCTTTATATCCGGCAGTAGTAGAACGATAGGTTCTGCTGCTGCTCATTCCGATGTTGCTGGATTGAATTATCATTAGGTTTTCCCCCTTTTGGTAAGAACAAACCGATTACCTTGCTTAATCTCCATATCCTGCAAAATAAAAGGACGGTATCATTGGGATAAGAATCCTTTCTATCCGAATCATACCGTCCGTGGTCAGCTCCAGAATGTAGTAGAGGCATCCTGGCCATGAATGCCGTCATGCATTACATATCGGTTGGCTGGCAAAAATTGTTAACCTCATTATTACGGATTTTCACACCTCTGTTATAAAGCAGGATGCCGCCGGTCAACAGCAGAGCCCCTACAAACAGCCACAGGAAGAAGAAAAGTAAGGTGTCACCGCCGTACATAAACCATTCCGGTGCGAAGACGCCCCACAGATTGAATAGTATGTGGAACAGGATGGACAGGTAAATGCTGCCGCCCTTTTCACAGATATAGCCCAGTACGATACCGATCACAAATGCATACACGCCCTGAATGACATTCATATGGTAAATGCCGAAGAGCAATGCCTGAAACAGATTGGCTACCCAGAAAGGCATTGCTTTCTTGGCATACTGCATGGTGACACCGCGGAAAATCAGTTCTTCACAGATGGGGGCGACCAGAACAGAGTATGCACTCATAATGAGGGAAACGGAATCATCCAACCCAGCCATTTCTATGAGCGATAGATAGTAATCCAGCCATTCCTCGTGGATCATGGCCGTAAAGGTGACGATGTAGTTGGATAGATATTGAAGACCGATCACACACAGGACAATACCTACTATGATCCAGGGATGAAAGCTCCTGGTGAAGGACTGGCGTTCCGTGTTGCGGAATTTCTTGCAGAACCAGAAAGCAAAAACAGCGAGCGCCGTCAGACCGTAACATATATTTACCAGTTCAAGAAAAGTAGAACTCATCATATTGTTCACAAAACTGTAGGTGGCTCCATTTAGAGTGGTATTATCCATCATAGCCTTCAGCAGTGCGATTCCGACAGCGGGAATGGAGATGAGCTGCTGGATGCCGAAGGCAAGCAGCGGTGGTAAGAAGCAGAACATGATCTGTCCAAATCGTTTCATGATAATTCCTCCATAATTTGCTTTATGGGCAGCGTTTTTGACTTGCATTTGCCCTTTCCGAACAGTATAACCCATGTAATTGGGAAATGCAACCAATCTGGCTGAACAGTCGGCACGAAAGGAAATGGTGTAATTTTCTTGTAATAAGGGCGGAATTCTGATAAAGTAAAATATGAACAGAAATATACGGAGGATTAGAAAAAATGAGTGAAGAAAATCAGATGAATGAGAATATGACCGGTGGGTCGCAGCAGCCATACGGACAACCACAGCAGACTTATGACGCACCGCAGCAGCCATACGGACAACCGCAGCAGGCTTATGAGGAGCCGCAACAGTCATACGGCCAGTCCCAGCAGCCATACGGGGAGCCGCAACAGCCATATGGTCAGTTCCAGCAGCCATACGGGGAGCCGCAACAGTCATACGGCCAGTCACAGCAGCCATATGGGCAGCCGCAGCAGCCGTATGGGCAGTCTCAGCAGTTCTATGGGCAGCCGCAGCAGCCGTATGGACAGTCTCAGCCGTATTACGGACAGCCGTATGGGCAGGGACAGCAGTCCGGAAACGGCATGGCGGTTGCTTCGCTGGTTCTGGGTATTATAGGTATTGTTATATTCTGTCTCTGGTATTTGAGTCTGCCCTGTGCCATTGTCGGTCTGATTTTGGGCGTGACATCGAAAAACAGAGTGGGAAGGAATAATATATCCACGGCAGGCATCGTATGCAATATTGTTGCACTGAGTCTGGTTGGTCTACTCCTTTTGTTTGCGTTTATCGGTTATACAGATATGTATTTATAGGATGAGATCGAGGTGGCATGCGCTATGCAGATTTCAAGTCGGTTTACATTAGCAATTCATATCTTTGCATGTATTGACGCTTTTGGAGATGAGTACAAAGTAACCAGTGATTTTCTTGCAGGAAGTACCAATGTGAATCCTGTTGTGATCCGGAAAATTTTAGGTCAGCTCAAAGGAGCAGGTTTGATTGAAGTTGCACGGGGGACCGGCGGCACTACTGTTGCAAAACCATTAAAAGACATCACCTTTTTCGATGTGTATCAGGCTGTGGAATGCGTGGAAAACGGTGAGCTGTTCCATTTCCATGAAAATCCAAGTACCAACTGTCCTGTGGGAAGAAATATTCATCACATTTTAGATGATAAACTTCTGAGGGTACAAAATGCGCTGGAAAAAGAACTTGCATCCATTACGCTGGCAGATTTAAAACGGGATACAGAAAAATATTTAAAGGATGAAAGTCAGTAGAATGGCTGAAAATTCAAGGCATTATGGGAGAAATCCCGATGCCTTGAAATTTTTTAGGGGAAATAGATGTAACTATTGACATTACACCGAGCCTGCGTTATAGTGTTGTTGCAAGATGTAATAGTAGATATTACAACAAAGAGTAAAAAGGAGGCATCATTATGACACGGATGGAAAAGGCAAAAAGGAATTGGACACAGTTTTTATGCAGTGCTCCTGCCGAAGATTATATTTTTCAGAATATCCCGTATGAAGAACAGATAAAGCGGGCGGCAGCGTTAATTCAGGAGGCTGAGGCGGTGTTGATCGGTGCAGGAGCGGGAGCCTCAGCAGCAGCCGGGCTTACCTACAGCGGGAGCCGGTTTACAGATAATTTCCGTGAGTTTATAGAAAAATACGGTTCTATGTATATGACGGATATGTACGCTTCCGGTTTTTATCCGTTTCCCACACAGGAGGCAAAGTGGGGATATTGGTCAAAGCACACCATAATAAATCGCTTTCTGCCGCCTGCGCTCCCCTTATATCAGCAGCTCTATGAAATCGTAAAAGAGAAGGATTATTTTGTACTGACAACAAATGTTGACCACCAATTTCAGAAAGCAGGATTTCCGGCAGAACGTATCTTTGCAACACAGGGTGATTATGGAAATATACAGTGCGAAAAGGGGTGTCATCCGAAAATTTATGAAGCAGAGGATTTGTTTTATCAGATGGATCAGGCAAGACATGACTGTATGATCCCCTCCGGTATGGTGCCGAAATGTCCGGTCTGTGGCGGTAATATGACAATGCACCTGCGTTGTGACCAGTATTTCGTAGAAGACGAAAACTGGCATGAGGCAGCCGGGCGTTATGGTGATTTTCTGAGCAGGATTGGACAGAAAAAGAGTGTTTTATTGGAACTTGGCGTAGGATTTAACACACCAACCATCATTCGCTTTCCGTTTGAAAAAATGATGCGTGAAAACAGCCGTTTGTCGCTGATCCGGTTAAATCTGAATGAGGCTGCCCTGCCGGAAAGCTTTGGAACGAGGGCGGTGGGCATAGACGGTGATATGGCAGCAGCAGTATCCGATCTATACAGTCAGCTTGGAGGGAGGGCGAGTGTCTGAGATGAATGGAAATGAAAAGACGGATATTCTGTTAGATAGGTTAAAGGAAGATTCGGCTGAATATAAAAAGTTTGTAACAACCGGGTACAGTCTGGCAGAAAAGAAAAATATGATTCGCTCTCTCATGAATATTCGTATGCCGGGGGGGCTGTCCGATGAATTAGTATATGTGCAGGACGAATATCTGCAGGAAGAACTGAAATCAAAGGGCACGGTTACTTTGGCGGATATTCCGACGATAAAAGAACAATTTGGCAGCAAATCCTCCTTTGCGGAAAAAATATCGCTCTGGCAGGGGGATATCACAAGGTTACAGGTCGGTGCCATCGTAAATGCTGCTAATTCACAGATGCTGGGATGTTTTGTGCCATGCCACAGGTGTATTGACAATGCGATCCACAGTGCGGCGGGGATGCAGCTTCGGGAGGAATGCAGCCGCATTATGCACCATAGACGGATGAAATATGGCGGAAGATATGAAGAACCGACAGGTACGGCTACGCTGACCAAAGGGTATAATCTCCCTTGCGATCATGTGATTCATACCGTCGGTCCGATCTGTTGTGGTGGGTTGAATGATATGCTTTGTCAGGATTTGCGCAATTGCTATGAAAATGTCCTGAAGTGCTGCATGGAAAATAACATCAGATCAGTGGCATTCTGCTGTATTTCAACGGGAGAATTTCATTTTCCAAATGAAAAGGCAGCCGAAATCGCATGGGAAATAGTAACCGGTTTTCTGGAAGCAAATGACAGTGATATGGAGCGGGTTATTTTTAATGTCTTTACCGACAGAGACCGAAAAATATATGAAAAAATCTTAAAATCAGTTTAGCAACTGCCAGTTGACACTTTGCAAGGAGCCGGTTGGTGGTATGTAAAGGGGATGATCTGGTACATTTACGGTATCAAAATACCAGGCAGGAGGAAATGATTATGATTTTTGCAGACAAATTGATACAGCTTCGTAAAAAGAACGGATGGTCCCAGGAGGAACTGGCGGAACAGATGAATGTAACCAGACAGTCCGTGTCGAAATGGGAAGGGGCGCAATCCATCCCGGATCTTGATAAGGTGATAAAGCTGTCGGAGCTCTTCGGGGTAAGTATCGACTATTTGCTCAAGGATGAGATAGAAGAGCTGGAGCCGGGCAGTTTCACGGAAGATGGTTCGGGCAAAGAGGCAGCGGTAAAGCGTGTGTCTATGGAAGAGGCAAACGCCTTTCTTACAGTAAAGAAAGCAACTGCAAGACCCATTGCATATGCGACATTGCTGTGCATTTTATCGCCCATATGCCTGTTCATCTTAGGTGCAGTCAGTGAAATGCCGGGATCTAACATGACGGAGGGGATGGCAGGCGGTCTGGGAATGATCGTGCTGCTGCTCATGGTGGCAGCCGCCGTTGCAGTTTTTGTTTTCTGCGGAAGCAAAACAGCTCCCTTTGCGTATTTGGAAGAGGAATGCTTTGAGACAGAATACGGTGTGACAGGTATGGTAAAAGAACGCAGAGAACAGTACAAAAGCACCTATACAAGAAACAACATGATCGGGGTATGCATGTGCATTCTGTCATTGATCCCTCTCTTTGCCGGGGTGGCTATTAATGAAAAGGATGAGCTGCTTCTGGTTCTTGGACTTTCTGCCATGTTCGTGCTGATTGGAATCGGAGTCGTGTATTTCATATCTGGGGGCATTGTGTGGGCAAGCTTTGACCGGCTGCTGCAGGAGGGGGATTATACGAAGGAGAAGAAGGAAAGAAGCTCTGTCACGATGGCTATCAGCACCGCTTATTGGATGATAGCGACGGCGATTTTTCTTGCATACAGCTTTATCACCAATGACTGGGAGCATAGCTGGATCGTATGGCCGGTGGCAGGCGTGCTGTTCCCGGCTGTGATCACCGTCTCCAATATATGGAATAGAAGAAAGTAGGGGAGCATGATACCTGCCGAATGGCATCCGCCGGAGGCGCCATGCGCGGAGCGCATGGCTAAATATTTTGTTTGTACTTGTGGTTCTGTTAAAATCATGCTATATTAATGCAAGAGTTTGATGAGTTATACTTATATTAATAATGAGGAGGAAACAGAACATGAAGAACATGAAGAAATTCGCAGCATTGTGTCTTGTGACAGCCATGGCTGCGGCATTTGCAGGCTGCGGCTCATCTGTGCCGGAGAATACCGTTCATTCGGTGGATGACGTAGAGGGCAAAGTGATCGGTGTGCAGCTTGGAACCACAGGGGATATGTTTGCATCTGATTATGAAGGTGATGATGCCGGAAGTAAGGTAGAGCGTTACAACAAGGGAGCAGATGCGGTGCAGGCTCTTAAGACAGGCAAGATTGACTGTGTGATCATTGATGAGCAGCCGGCAAAAGCGTTTGTGGAGAAGAATGACGATCTGATGATCCTGGATGACGTATTTGCGGATGAAGAGTACGCGATGTGCTTTGCTAAGGACAATACGGAATTGATGGAAGCCTTTAACGGGGCAATTGCGGAGCTGAAGGCGGACGGAACACTGGATTCCATCATCAGCAACTACATAGGCGATGACACCAGAGGAAAGTCACCTTATGTGACCCCGGAAGGCACTGAGTACCCCAACGGACAGTTGGTAATGGCAACAAACGCGGCTTTTGAGCCATATGAGTATTATGAGAATCAGAGCATTGTAGGTATTGATGCAGACTTTGCCAAGGCAATCTGTGACAAACTGGGTTATGAACTGAAGATTGAAGATATGGAGTTTGATGCTGTTGTGGCATCTGTATCCTCCGGCAAGTCCGATTTTGGTGCAGCAGGTCTGACGATAACAGAGGACCGTCTGCAAAACGTAAACTTCAGTGAGGCATATACAAAAGCACGCCAGGTTATTATCGTAAGAAAGAAATAGCCGGAAGAGAGAGGTAAGCTGTGACAGAATTTTTTCAGGAGTTTCAGCGGAAATTTATACAGGATTTCATAGATGACAGCCGCTATCTGTATCTGTTGCGGGGGCTGGGCAATACGCTGATCATTACGTTTTTTGCATTGCTTATAGGCGTGGCGCTGGGATTTCTCATTGCGATCGTCCGGGCGACCCACGACAAGCACGGAACCTTAAAGATACTGAATGTGGTCTGCAAGATATTCCTGACCGTGTGGCGCGGCACGCCTGTGGTGGTGCAGCTGATGATCATGTACTATATTGTGCTGGTCAGCATGAGCAACAAGATCGTGGTGGCGGCGGTTGCTTTCGGGTTAAATTCCGCAGCCTATGTGGCGGAGATTGTCCGCTCCGGTATCATGTCCATTGATGAAGGGCAGTTTGAAGCAGGCCGAAGTCTGGGGCTGACGTACGGTAAGACTATGCGGCTCATTATATTGCCTCAGGCCTTTAAAAATGTGCTGCCTGCGCTGGCTAACGAGTTTATTACCCTGTTGAAGGAAACCTCTGTCAGCGGTTATATTGCAATGCCGGATCTGACCAAGGGCGGAGATATTATCCGAAGCGTTACCTATGATCCGTACCTGCCGCTCTTTGGCGTGGCAATCATCTACCTGGTGCTTGTGATGATACTGACGGCGGGCGTGCACAAACTGGAAGCGAGGTTGAGAACGAATGAGCGATAGTCAGGCATTGATAGAGGTCAGAAATCTGCATAAGCATTTCGGCGATGTGGAGGTGCTAAACGGCATTTCCACCCAGATTGCAAAAGGAGAAGTGGTGGCGATCATCGGTCCATCTGGCTGTGGAAAGTCCACGTTTCTTCGTTCGTTAAACCTTTTGGAGGAACCGACCTCCGGGCAGATCACCTTTGAGGGAACCGACATTACCGACAAATCGGTTGATATCAATAAGATGCGTCAGAAGATAGGCATGGTGTTTCAGCAGTTCAATCTGTTTCCCAATTACACGGTGCGGGAAAATATCATGCTGGCGCCGGTGCAGACGAAGCAGATGGATAAGGAAGAGGCGGCGAAGTGCGCCGATGAATTGTTGGAGCGTGTGGGACTTTCCGAGAAAGCGGATGTGTATCCTGCCATGCTTTCCGGCGGACAGAAGCAGCGCATTGCGATTGCCAGGGCGCTTGCCATGAACCCGGACGTCATGCTTTTTGATGAACCTACTTCGGCGCTGGACCCTGAGATGGTGGGAGAGGTGCTGGAACTCATGAAGGGACTGGCACAGGACGGCATGACCATGGTAGTGGTCACGCATGAAATGGGATTTGCCAGAGAGGTAGCCAGCAGAGTCATGTTTATCAACGAGGGGCAGATTCAGGAGGAAAATACTCCGGAAGAGTTTTTTGCGAATCCCAAGAATCCGAGACTTTGCGATTTCTTATCGAAGGTATTATAACAAAAATATAACTCGGCAGTTATCAGGACTAATGAATTTCCTGATAGCTGCCGATATTTATATATAGAATTATGCTTTTTTGCGGAACGGATTTAGGAAGAAAGGGGCGTGCGTGTAATGAATGGAATCAATACAAGCTACGGGAAAATGGACGGGTATGCCGGTATCACGGAAGATACAAAAGGCATACAGAACGCGGAAGGGAAACAGGATAAGAAGGATACGGATTCTGATATCATCTTTGCGGGTAACTTAAAGCTGGGGGATGACCCGGTAGGGGAAACCAGGGCGAAGGCGGAGCGGGATGCGCTAAAGGTTATCATGGATACCTTCTCCGGGGAGCATAAGGTAGACGAAGAGGTAAAACAGAAAGCCGAACACATCAAGAAACTGGACGGTGATATCAAGGAGCAGCAGGCGGATATCCGTGAACTGCGGAATATGCAGGATGAACTGAAGGCAGAGTATAAGGTGGCGGATGACAGTGAAGAAGCGCAGGATCTGGAGCTTCTGAAACGGGAAGCACGCACACAGGATCCACGACTGAAGGAGCCGATGCTGACCATGGATGAGAAGGAGAGGTTGTCTGCTATCCATGAAAAGGGATTGACGGAGTATCAGGAGCGTGTGATGGGATTATACCGGAATGAGGTGTATGACCGGGGCGAGGTCGAAGATATGCGTGATGAACAGAGGCAGGACGATGCCTACAGAAGGGGCGTTCGTGAGATGCGCTGGAAACGTCATGACATGATAGACAGCCAGAAAGTGGCAGAGGAGATATTGGCGGCGGCATCTTCGGAGATCAAGGGACTTCTCGTCAATGAGGCGGTGGATCACATGGATGAGAAGCTTGAGGAAGAAGTGGAGAAGGCAGAAGAGAAGAAGGACAAAGAGACCGAAAAGCAGCCGGGAACAGATGACAAGACGAACCAGCAGAGTAAGAACCTGAAGGATGTGCAGAGTACTATTCTTCGGGGAGAAGCGAATAAGCGTGTGGCAGAGCATAAGATGGCGAAAGCAGACATTTTGGGGCTGGCGTACGACAAAGAAGTATAGAGAAAGAAGAATCCTGTTATGCAGGATTCTTTTTTGTATGCCGGAATATAATCAGGAGCATATCGCTGTGGTTAGGACAGATTCCGGGCGCTCTCTGATAAATGGCGTTTATAGCGTTCGATGCATTCCTGAAACAGACGGATGGCGCTTTCGGAATCTCCTGCTTTGATGTATTCCGTGGTCTGTTCCAATGTGTCATAGATGGTCTGCTGCCCGGTGTATTCCACATAATATGTCCATGCTGAGATGGATGAAGTGAAGAATGCGTTCATAATCAGCGGAGAGATACAATTGCCGCTGAGAGAGACGATGGTCCGGCGGTACAAAAAGAGGGCATTTGCAAAGGTGACGGCATCGGAAGAGATTGCGATATGCACATCAGCCAGAAGCGCCTCCAGCTTAGCGATATCCTCAGCCGTATGTTTTTTTGCAAGAATGGTAAGGGCGGGACATTCCAGATAGATGCGGGTGTCCAGTAAGCTGATCAGCATTTTGGTATCCGGCATATCGCCCCGGTAGCGTATAATGGCAAACAGCGTGTCCATATTTCCAGTAGTCGTATAGTCGGCGACATATACGCCTTTTCGTGATTCTACATTCAGAAATCCTCTGCGGGCAAGATCCCGGATTCCCTCGTGTACGATGGTTTTGCTGATGCCCATAGCATCGGCAAGATCTCGTTCTGACGGCAGGCGGTCTCCCGGTTTAAGTTCTCCGGAAAGAATCTGTTCTTCAATCTGGGACAAAAATAATTCCTTGATCGAGGGAGCGTCTATTTTCTTAAATGCCAATTTTTCTCAGTCCTTTCTGTTTTTCATAAGTCTATGATACCCCAGTTTGTGACAGAAAACAACAAAAAACGTGGTCTGACCACGACCAGACAAAAAAGTAGTAGATTTTTTAGAGAATATGTCAATATACAAAACAAAGCAAGTGTAGGAAAATAAAATAGAGATATTAGAGATTGTCAGACCATAAGATACATACAGGGTTTAAAATGAGAAAAATCGAGGGAGCGCTCATGGAATATAAGAAATCAAAAATACTGGCGGTAGCCGGCAAAGGAGGCGTTGGCAAGACTTCTATTGCTGCGACACTGGTCCGGCTTCTGGTGGAGGCTTGTCCGGATCAGAAAATACTGGCTATTGATGCAGATCCGGCAGTCGGTCTGTCCACTGCACTGGGACTTGAGGTGAATACTACAGTGGATGATATCCGCAAAGAAGTAGTTGCCGCAGCCGAGGACGGAGAGACAAAAAGTGCGCTGGAATTACTGGGGGAAGCCAGATACCGTATTTTTGATGCGCTGGTAGAGAAGGATGGATTCAGCTTTATTGCTATCGGACGTCCGGAAGCCTCGGGCTGCTATTGTAAGATCAATTCCTATCTCAAAGAAGTGATCAGTATTTTATCGGAAAATTTTGATTATGTGGTGATTGACGGAGAGGCTGGTATCGAGCAGATTAACCGGCGTGTGATGGAGAAGGTCACGCACCTACTTTTGATCACAGATTCCAGCAGAAAGGGAACCCAGGTGATCAAGACCATCCGAAAGGTGGCGGATGAACTTGTGATGTATGAACAGATCGGCGTGATCGCCAACCGTATTCCTTCTATGGAGGTGACGGAATTTATGGATACGGGAGAGCTTCCTGTCCTAGCATATATTCCGTCAGACGCATCGCTGGCAGAGTTTGACCTGAAGGGGGAAAATGTATTCTATCTGCCGAAGGACGCTGCCATTGTCCGGGGTACCAGGGAGGCGCTGACGAAGCTTGGAATCATAGAATCCATAAGGGAAGGTGAGGGAGAGAACAAATGAAGGACTTAAAGCACCTGTATTATTTTGAAAAGCTGTTGGAGGATGCAAACAATGAGCTGGTCCGCCAGGCGCAGAGCGAGGGCAGAAAGTGTGTCGCTACGGTCTGTGAGAATATCCCGGAGCCGCTTTTGAATCTGCCGGGAATCTTTTCGGTCAGACTTCGCGCGCCCCGTACGGGTTCTATGGAGATGGCGACTTATTATATGACCAGTTTTCTGTGTGAATATACCCGGGCGATCCTGGAGCGTGCCATAGAGGGAGGCTATAATTTTGCGGATTGTATCATCACTCCGGATGGATGCTCTATGCTGAACCGGTGCGTGGAAAATATGGAACTCCTTAAGACGATGCAGAAGGAGCATTTCTTCTATCAATATATGGAAATTCCCATGAAGGCGGATGATAACGGGCTGAATCTCTATACCCTGCAGTGCAGGAACCATATCTTAACGCCGCTGCATGGAAAGTTCGGCATTGATACCTCGGATGCGGCGATCCGTAAGGCGGTGGAAGAACATAACCGTGTCTGCAGCCTGATCCGAAGGATCGGAGAATACCGCAAGGAGGAGAACCCCAGGATCACCGGATATGAATATCATATCATTACCATGGCGACCTATGCCGCCCCCAAATATCTGCTCTTAGAGAAGCTGGAGGAGACCCTGGAGGAACTTAAGACCAGGAAACCGGACGCAAAGAATCCGTACCGGGCAAGAGTCGTGCTGGTGGGTTCCGAGGTGGATGATGTAGATGTGGTAAGGCTCATGGAGGAATGCGGCGCGTATGTGTGTGCGGACCGCTTCTGTTACGGTTCTTTTCCGGGGCGGGATACCATTGAACTGAATGAGGAAGAAGACGCCCTGACGCAGATCTGCCGTCAGTATATGTACCGGGGACAGTGTGCGAGATATATGAATCAGGATAAGATACAGGACCGCCGCAAATATGTAGACCGGCTGGCGAAGGAATATCATGCGGACGGCATCGTTTACCAGCAGATGAAGTTTTGTGATCCCTGGGCGTATGAGCGGATGCTGGGAACGCAGATACTGCGTGACGAGTATCATTATCCGGTGCTCTCCATTGACCGGCCTTATGCAGTGGGGCAATCCGGTCAGTTGCGCACCCGCGTGCAGGCCTTTGTGGAGAGTGTTGAGATCAAGAAAATCCAGGGAGGTGTGAAATAGTGGGGAAAGAATTGGGAAGTGAACGGCTGGGAAGCTTTTACACCACCGGCAAGGTGAAGCGCCGCCGGGAATGGCGCGGCGTGAAGGATACGCTTTATGATTACACCAGGTGGCTGCATATTATGGGCATCCTTGCTAAATTTATTATCAAACCACGCAACATCAAGGCATTTTTCCGCTATCGGTGGATGAGCAATTATCTGGCGGCGCCCATGATGGTGGACCGCCACACCCAGGGTCTCCGTGGACCGCAGCTACGCATTGCCCATACGGAATTCGATCTGGTGATGGAGGATGTGGCGAAGCTTTTGGATAATCTGTTCCGGGGAGACCGAAGGGTCGGAAACAATAAGAAATTTTCCGACAAGGTCGTCCTGATGGACGAAAATGAAATGACGGCGGTTATGATGGGCTTTCCGACACTGAAGGGACTCAGCCGCGAGACACCGGCGGTGTATGTCTCTGTACTGTTGAATCAGTATGCGGCATGTCATTACATAGATGTGGCTCAGGAATACGGGCTGTCGGGAGATGTATGTCCCATGCCGGAGGCAGAGGCAGGTGTGTCTATTGATGATGATTTCCCGGTTCTGGGCGCCTGCGCTATTCAGTGTAATACCACATGCGACGGCTCTCTGATGGGAAACAGTGTGATATCAAAACGGCTGGAGCTGGAGGACGGTGTTCCATGCTTTCAGCTTGCCGCACCGCTTCGCCACAGGGAGGACGACGTTCAGGAATATGCCGCCCAGGAAATCCGCAATTGTATTCAGTTTATTGAAGAGAAGACCGGAGAAAAGTGGGATTGGGATTATTATTTTACCTGTGCCAAGCGTGTAAACGAGTCCACCAGGCACCGTATGGAATGGCTGGAAATGAACAAGACGGACTATCCCCAGGTATTCGGCTCCAATCTTGCACTGTATACGGAAACAAATTATATGGCAATCTGCGGGAAAATGCAGGAGTTCGTGGAGGCCGACCGGAAGATTTCAGCGTTGGCAGAACAGGGTTACAAGAATAAGACCATGGCTGTGAAGGAATACCGCCACCGTGCTATCATATGGGGCGTCCAGTCTCATTTCTATATGGACTTTTTGATCTGGCTGCAGAACTGCTGGGGAATCGTTCCCCTTACCGATATGCTTTCGATGGTATCCACCAAGATACTTTCGGAGGATGATAAGGAGCAGGCAATTTATGATATGGCGTGGCTGACGGAAAACATGATCATGCGCAACAGGACCCACGGCGGATATAAGGTATTGCTGGATGAACTGTGGGAGTTCTGTGAAGAATTCCGGGCAGATACGGTGATTCTCTGGGAGCACATGAGCTGCAAAGCGCTGGACGGCATGCATGGGCAGTTTGAGGAGAAGGCAAGGGAGAAGGGGATCCATCTGATATGGGTGTCACATGACCTGTTTGATCCCAGGGTGATTTCCAGACAGGAGATCCGTGATCAGGTGAATCGTTATATGCGTACCGTATTTCGGGAAGAACCGCTGGATCCGACTCTTGAGGTAATCTCGGATGAGCATTCCTGGTAAATATCAGGGTGAAAATAGAAGGAGGAGAAGTAATATGAAGTATTATGGCGGATGTGATTCCGGAAGTACCTATACAAAATGTGTGATCATTGATGAGAATGGGAAGATGGCTGCAGATGTTACGCTCCGCAGCAGGATCAATGCGGTGCTCAGCGCTGAGGATGCATTGAAGCAGGCGGTGGAACAGATTCCCGATCTTGGCAGCGCCAAGGATCTGGAGTATCTGGTAGGGACCGGTTACGGACGCAACAAGGTTCCTTTTGCGGATGAAAATATTTCTGAGATCAGTTGTCACGCAATGGGCGTTCATGTGGCGGCTCCCAACGTAAAGGCCATCATTGATATCGGCGGTCAGGATGTGAAGGGAATCTCTGTGGATGCAGACGGTACAGTATTGAATTTTGCTATGAATGATAAGTGTGCCGCCGGAACCGGACGCTTTTTTGAGGCAATGGCACGGGCATTTGAAATGGATCTTACGGAATTTTCCAAGTTGTCCTTAAAGGCAAAGAACGTGATACCCATCACCTCGCAGTGTACCGTGTTTGCGGAGTCGGAGGTGATTTCTCTGGTAGGTGAGGGAAAGCCCATGGATGAGATTGCGGCCGGCATTGAGTTATCTGTCGCCAAGCGGTGTTTTGTCATGTCCAAGAAAGCAGGAGCGGTGGACAGTATTGCCCTCACCGGCGGATGTGCCAAGAACGAAGGCCTCAAGGCTGCCATCGAAAAAGTTCTGAACTTAAAGGTCATTGAGCTTCCTGTTGATCCGCAGTTGATGGGAGCACTGGGAGCGGCGGAATATGCCCGCCAGAAGGGAAGGGCAAGATAAAGGAGGTCACCAAATGGTATTTCTATACATAATACTCATCCTGGCGATTGTAGTGGTATGTTTATTTGTGTTATCGTTTCTCGTTTACTTTTTCAATCTGGACATGAAGCTGACCGCAAAGCTTGCGCCTTTATTTGAAAAGCATTATGATAAAATAGACAGGGATAAACATTTATAACCCCATGAAGCTATATGATGAGACTATAAGGAAAATGCAGGAGCTTCTTGGTCAGGGCGCAAGCCGGACATTACCCATCGGGGAAACCGGCTGGGAGGATGTGTCGGACCGGACCATGATCTTAAGGAGTGAAATGGCTTATGAACTGGGAGGGGAGCAATTACCGGCGATTGGATGCACCATCATTACGGCAGACGAAAAACTGGCTGCCACAGATGGAATTACGCTGCTGGGAGAGGACCTTCCAAAGATAAGCAGAGATGTCCCCTACGCGCGCGTTGCGGTTGTGCGGGTGGATGAGGGGACTCTGGGAGAGGGAGAGGCTTTGTATAAGGCAATCCGAACCCTGGAATATACCAGATATCATTTTTATCCGGAAGGGTTTATGATGCGGGTATCCACATCCAAACATAAGGAGAGCGTCCGCATCGGGAGCGCGGCTCTAAAAAAGGGATTGGATTTTACGAAAACGGGAAACCGGATGATTTCCGCTTTCCATAAGAATCCTGCGGTAAAGGCTGTCAGGCTCTACTATGTGACGCAGGCGGATTTTGATTACAAGATGCTGGAGAGCTATGTGCGGGAGGCGGAGGATATTACCGGGGCCATCGATCATATATTGAAAAATCTTCCCATGGACTGCGGCGTGTGCAGTCTGCAGAAGGTCTGTGATGAGGTAGAGGGTTTAAGGGAGTTACATTTTCATAAATAAAAAATTAGAAAAGTATATTTAAAAGGAGGGACAGAGCATGGCGTTTGATATGGAACAATATGAAAAATGGCCGGCAAGACACAAAAATGATAAGGAACCCAGTAAGAAGATATTGGCGCTGGGGAGGAAGATCACGGATGTGGCTGGGCATATTATTGGCGGGGTGAAAGTGGAGGACCCGGAATACTGGGGACTTGCAGAGATCATCACCGAGGAAATGGCAGAAGTGGGGCTTGCCATGAAAAAAAGAAAGCCTTATACCTTTGCCGAGATGTGTAAGCTGAACCATATCAGCAAGGACGGCGAGGAAAAATTCCAGAAGCTTCTGGACGAGATGAGTTACATCGGGCTTTTAGAGTATGATTACGGTTATCATTATGATCATAACGGACGCACCCATGAACAGACGGAGCGCAGATATGTACTTCCCATGTTCGTTCCGGGGTCTGCAGAGCTTTTTAACATGGAAGAGCTCCCGGACAGAAGTAATCCCAGACTGAGAGATCACCCGGATGTGGCGTCATTCTTTGAGCGTATGACCTATATTCCGCTGGACGGCATTACGCAGATGGTGCCACCGGGAGGCGCTGGAATCGGTATGCATGTAATTCCGGTAGAGAAAGCAATCTCCATGGAGAATCAGTCGGTGGATCTGGAGCATATTTCTTACTGGCTGAAGAAATACGAAGGGCATATCGGTGTTGGTCGCTGCTCCTGCCGTGCGTCCCGCAAAGTTCTTGGGGAAGGCGTGGCAGACGATGATTTTGGCTGGTGTATCGGTGTGGGCGATTTCGCGGATTATTGTCGTGAGACAGGAAAAGGGCACGATATCACCTATGAAGAGGCAATGGCTATTTTGCAGAGGGCAGAGGAAAACGGGTTTGTCCATCAGACTACGAATATTGACGGAGAGAATAAGATCTTCGGTATCTGTAACTGTAATGTGAATATCTGTAATGCGCTCCGTACTTCACAGCTCTTCAACACGCCGAATATGTCACGTTCCGCTTATGTAGCGCATGTGGATGCGGAAAAATGCGTGGCATGCGGACGTTGCGTGGAGTACTGCCCGGCAGGAGCAACAAGACTTGGTCAGAAGCTGTGCACCAAGGACGGAGGCCAGATCCAGTATCCGAAGCAGGAACTGCCGGATGCTGTGAAATGGGGAAAAGACAAGTATGATCCCGATTATCGCGATAACAACAGGATCAACAGCCACAAGACGGGTACAGCGCCCTGTAAGACGGCATGTCCGGCGCATATCGCCGTTCAGGGCTATCTGAAGAAGGCTTCCCAGGGGCAATATAAGGAAGCACTGGCACTGATCAAAAAGCAGAATCCGTTCCCGGCAGTCTGCGGGCGTATCTGTAACAGGCGCTGTGAGGATGCCTGCACCAGAGGAACCATCGACCAGGCGGTTGCCATTGATGCAGTCAAGAAGTTTATTGCAGAGCAGGATCTGAATGCCGAGACCAGGTATATTCCGCCGGTTGTGATTCCGGCAAGCATACATATGGATCATTTCCCGGAGAAGATCGCCATCATCGGAGGCGGTCCGGCGGGCTTAAGCGCAGCCTTCTACCTGGCGGAAAAAGGTTATCGTCCCACGGTGTTTGAGAAGAATGAGATGGCGGGCGGAATGCTCCGCTACGGAATCCCCTCATATAAACTGGAGAAGGATGTCATCGAGGCTGAGATCGATGTGATGAGAGAAATGGGCGTGGACATCAAGACTGGAGTTGAGGTCGGCAAGGATGTTACGTTAAAGGAGCTTCGCGCGCAGGGGTACAAGGCATTCTATATTGCCATCGGCTGCAGCGCAGGCCGCCGTCCGGGTGTGCCGGGAGATACAGCAGAGGGTACGTTTACTGCCATTGATTATCTCCATGAAGCGAATCAGGGAAATCAGCCTTTTGACGGCAAAGTAGTCGTTGTGGGCGGTGGAAACGTAGCGATTGACGCGTCGAGAGTCAGCGCCAGAAATGGAGCTGCAGAGGTAACCCAGCTTTGTCTGGAATCTGAAAAAGAGATGCCGGCATCCGCCGAAGAAGTGCGTGAGGCAGCAGAGGACGGCGTTATCATTAAGAACGGATGGGGACCCAAGGAGGTTCTGACCCAGGACGGAAAGGTAAGCGGAATCGTCTTCAAGAAATGTCTGTCTGTGTTTAACGCAGAGGGGCGTTTTGCACCGACGTATGATGAGAATGATACCATAACCATCGAATGCGACCGTGTCATCTTTGCCGTTGGTCAGAGTTCCGTATGGGGAAATCTCCTGGAGGGTGAGAAGGTTGAGTTCAAGGGACCTGCCGTTGTGGCAGACGCCCTCACCTATCAGACCGGACAGCCGGATATCTTCGTGGGCGGAGACGTATATACCGGACCGAAGTTTGCCATTGACGCTATTGCAGCCGGCCATTATGCGGCGGAATCTCTGCACCGCTATGTGCACGATGCACATATGACCATCGGACGCAACCGCTGGGAGTTCAACGAGCTGGATAAAGATAATATTTCGGTGCCAAGTTATGACAATTCCTCACGTCAGGAGGAGGGCGTGGACGCTTCCATACCCGCAAAATCCTTCCGGGATGCGCATCTTACCCTGACCGAGGAACAGGTGAAGAAGGAAACCGCGCGGTGCTTAGGCTGCGGAGCCACCATCGTTGATGAAAATAAGTGTATCGGCTGCGGAGTATGTACTACCAAGTGTGAGTTTGATGCCATTACACTGCATCGCGATCATCCGGAGTGCACGAATATGGTAACCGCCGAGGATAAGTTTAAGCATATCATTCCTTACCAGCTCAAGCGTGCGGTAAAGATCGTGACCCACAAGAAAAACTGAAAGAGGAGAATGACGGATGCATGAGCTTGGCGTCGTGTTTTATGTAGTCCGCGACGTAAAAGAGGTGGCGGAGAACAATAACGTAGAAAAAGTAGCCTCCGTAGTCTTACAGATAGGAGAGGTGTCGGGAATCGTTCATGATTATCTCATTGACTGTTGGAACTGGGCGAAAAAGAAGGAACCGGTCATGGAGGAAGCGGAGATGACGATTGAACAGATTGATGCCGTCTCCGTCTGCGAGGACTGCGGTGAAGAATACCCTACGGTACAGTATGCAAAGGTCTGCCCTCACTGCGGCAGTGAGCATACCTGTCTGCTGCGGGGCAACGAGTTCCTGATCAAAGAGATCGGAGTATATTAAGTATCAAATAAATCCCTCCCATCGTGCGGCAGAAAGCTGCATGGTGGGAGGGATTTTGGGGTAATAGAGGATGAGGCGTTTCGTCCAATAAAGTTTTGGGATGTTTTCTGATCGCTAAAAAGCTGATATAAATTGATAAGTGCTTGAAACTATTGTATAATGTTACCATATGCTTAGTGCAAAAGTAGATGTTCGATGGGACTGATAATATTGCATAAGAATATTGTCGAATAAATATGTACGCGTGCCAGACACACAGATGGGAGCAAATATGGATAAGAAAATACCTTACAAAATTTACTTAGAAGAGCAGGAAATGCCCAAGCAGTGGTATAATGTACGGGCGGATATGAAAAAGAAACCTGCGCCGATATTAAATCCTGGAACATTACAGCCGGTTACGGAAGATGAACTTTCCGGTATCTTCTGCAGGGAGTTGGCAAAACAGGAGTTGGATGACACCACGCCTTACTTTGATATACCACAGGAGATCCGGAATTTTTATAAAATGTACCGTCCGTCGCCTTTGGTACGGGCATACTGTCTGGAAGCGAAGTTGGGAACACCTGCGCATATTTATTACAAATTTGAGGGAAATAACACATCGGGAAGCCATAAATTAAATTCTGCCATCGCACAGGCTTATTATGCAAAGAAACAGGGACTGAAAGGGGTAACGACGGAAACCGGTGCAGGACAGTGGGGAACGGCGCTTTCAATGGCGTGTTCCTATTTTGATTTGGATTGTCAGGTATATATGGTAAAATGCTCTTACGAGCAAAAACCGTTCAGGCGGGAGGTTATGCGCACTTATGGTGCGAAGGTAACACCGTCCCCTTCCATGAATACGAATGTAGGACGTAAGATCAATGAAGATTTTCCGGGAACGACAGGAAGTCTTGGTTGTGCGATCTCGGAAGCAGTGGAGGCAGCAACCAGTCAGGAAGGATATCGTTATGTGCTTGGCTCGGTGCTTGCACAGGTACTGTTGCACCAGTCCATTATCGGAATGGAAACAAAGGCAGCTTTGGATAAATATGGCATTAAGGCAGATATCATTATTGGTTGTGCCGGAGGCGGTTCTAATTTAGGCGGTCTGATTTCTCCATTTGCAGGAGAGATATTAAGAGGGGAAGCGGAGTATAAGATGATCGCGGTAGAACCGGCTTCTTGTCCGAGTATGACAAGAGGAATCTATGCTTATGATTTTTGCGATACCGGAAAAGTATGTCCACTGGCTAAGATGTATACTTTGGGAAGCGGATTTATACCTTCTGCAAACCATGCCGGCGGTCTTCGTTATCATGGTATGAGTTCAACGGTTTCGGAGTTATATGATCAGGGACTTTTGGAGGCGAGAAGTGCAGAACAGACAGATGTCTTTAAGGCAGCGGAAACTTTTGCAAGAGTAGAAGGAATACTTCCGGCGCCAGAGAGCAGCCATGCGATTAAGGTTGCCATTGATGAGGCGATGAAGTGTAAAGAGACCGGGGAAGAGAAAAATATTGTATTTGGGCTGACAGGTACAGGTTACTTTGATATGGTTGCTTACCAGAAATACAATGATGGTGATATGAGCGATTATATTCCTACGGACGAGGAACTGGCAGAAGCAATTAAAAAACTCCCGAAGGTGGAGTTATAAATATGGGCTTAAATGTAAACCGCCACTGGATCAGTGGTGGTTTATGTTTCATGGAAGCAATGATGAGCTGGTACCGTTTGGACAGAGCTGTGAATTGTATGCGGCACTTCGGGCGGTGGACAGTGATGTGGGGCTATATCAGATCGAAGGCGCGCATCATGGAGACCGACAGTTTTGGTCGGCGACCGTTCTTGATAAGATAGAGAAATTTATGAGGAGGTGAATTGCAAATGCAGCTTATGCGAAGTAAATACTCGGTGCAGTTGTAAAAGCTGATAACAGGTTGCATCGAGGTTAATATAGTTATTGCGTTATCAGGTAACTGCACCTTATCGTAGTAAATTTAAAATACGAAAAGGAGTAGTTAAAAATGAAAAAAGAAGCATTAGCAAAGTTATGGTTACATGAAGAAGAACTTGCGCATATCCGCGGATGGGATTTCTGTCATATAGATGGGAAATATGAGGAGGGGCATGATCTGCCGTGGGATTATGAGGAAATTGTCAGAAATTATTTACGTCCAGAAATGAGGCTGCTTGATATTGATACCGGCGGAGGTGAATTTCTGCTATCCCTCAATCATCCGTATTACAATCTGGCTGCGACGGAAAATTATGAGCCTAATGTGAAACTGTGTAAAGGGAAATTACTTCCGTTAGGGATTGATTTCAAAAAAGGAGACGGCAGCGCTGCATTGCCTTTTTATGACCAAAGCTTTGATATTATCATAAACAGGCACGGAGCTTTTAATCCAAGTGAAATAAAGCGAATCCTAAAAGTCGGTGGTATCTTCATTACAGAGCAAGTGGGCGCTGAAAATGACAGAGAGCTTGTAGAGCTATTATTGAATGACGTGCCGGACATTCCATTTCCCAATCAGTATTTACAGATAGCCCGGACGGCGTTTCAAGAGATGGGATTTTCCATAATAGAGGCAGATGAGGCGTTTCGACCGATAAAGTTTTGGGATGTCGGCGCACTTGTCTGGTTTGCGCGGATTATTAAATGGGAATTTCCGGGCTTCAGTGTAAAGGATTGCCTGGGAAATCTTTATCATGCGCAGAAGATATTAGAGCAGGAAGGCGTCATAGAAGGAAAGACGCATCGTTTTCTTTTGGTTGCTAAAAAAATGAGTTGACAGAAAAGATAGGAGCGCATTTGTACGATGCACAAAAGAACAACCCCCCCCCGATTGTACTGTGAATGCTTTCGGGGGTTCTCCTTCTTTTTTTGAGAAGTCAACCGTTCGGGCTAGGATACTGCATGCTTCATCTCTGTCTAACCATTTGCATATGTAGTAGGCGACTACACTTGCCAATACAGAGAGAATGAAAGATAGGAGTACAGGTATACGGCACATCCTCTATCTGCTACCAGATGGGGCGGTAACGAACATATTATGGCATATTAAATCAGAATATGGGTAATTGGGTTATATAGGTGTAAACATGGTTGGCATTAAGATAAAATTCTTATGCCATTTTTTGTTATTATATGTTATAATATGTCCAGTGGAGTAGCTTTTTGTCTGAAAAGCGTTTGAATTATGAAAAATTCGGGATAAGCGTTATGGAATGTTATAAGAGTTTTAAGAGTTAGTCATACAATTCTTATGAATCTTATTGCAGAATCAAATGCAAGGTTGGCTGAGCCTGGCAGAGTATGTGGTGTAAGGCGTTCACGGCTGACTGGTATTCCAGAGAGAAGATGAAAAGCGAAACAAATGAACGATATAAGTTGGTTCTCTATTTTTTGTATGCTATAAACCAATCAGTGATCTAGTGCTGAATAGTGTTGTGGGCAGGAATTTAGGATGAGTGGAGGATAATTAAAAGTTATC
>JAIEAP010000023.1 GCA_029071325.1 Lachnospiraceae bacterium
ATATATATGAATGCAGAAAATGTTTTTGATATGAATAAAGCTAGTAGATGTAAAAATCTATTGGCTTTTTGATATTCAAAATTCTACACCGTTACCTCTAAAAAATATTCTAGTTCTCAAGATTAATCTCTTTTTTCCAACTGAAAATTTCTTTACTTCATCTCTCAATGGCATCCGACTTGCCTGCCCATTCTATTTAGGTTATACTATATGTGTAACTGTTCTGAACAGTTATTTATATATAAGAAGAGGACAAATCATGAATCAGAAAGCTCTGAAAACGTTAGAATTTGATAAAATCACGCAGCGGCTCGCTGCATTTGCATATAGTGAAGCAGCTAAGGAACGCTGTCTGTCCCTGCTGCCTTCCTGCGATCCTTCTGAGATTGCACAGGCTCAGACACAGACGAAGGACGCCTTTACCCGCGTCATTACCGCCGGAAGGCTGGACTGCTCCGGCATCTTCCCCTTGGAAGAGTCCTTACAGCGCCTGGAGATCGGCGGCGTTATGGGAATTGAGGAGCTGCTGACCCTGTGCCGCTTCCTGGAAACTGCCAACCGTGTGAAATCCTACGGCCGCAGGGAGCGGGAGGAGGAGGCAGATGACAGTATCCAGAGCCTCTTTGACGGCATTGAACCTCTGACCACCCTTGCCGCAGAAATCCGGCGGTGCATTCTGTCCATGGACGAGATCAGCGATGACGCCAGCAGCGAATTAAAGCGTATCCGCCGCTCCATCCATACCATCAACGACAGAGTACACGCACAGCTCAATCAGATGCTGGGCAATGCCAATCTGCGCAAGGCTCTGCAGGAAGCGGTGGTGACCATGAGAGACGGCAGATACTGCCTTCCGGTAAAAGCAGAGTCCAAATCCCAGGTTCCCGGCATGGTACACGATCAATCCGCCACCGGTTCTACACTTTTCATTGAACCTATGGCAGTGGTCAATCTCAACAATCAGCTCCGGGAATTGTATTTACAGGAGCAGGAAGAAATCCGTGTGATCCTTGCCAATCTGAGCAATCAGGCGGCAGAGCAGCTCATTCCGATACGATCGGACTACGAACTCCTGACGGAACTGGATTTTATCTTTGCCAAGGCGGCATACGCGGTGGAATACAACGGTGTGGCACCGGTGTTCAACACAGAGCGCCGTATCCGCATCATCCGGGGACGCCACCCTCTATTAGATCCCAAACGTGCAGTTCCCATAGACATCGAACTGGGAGGCGATTTTGACCAACTGGTGATTACCGGACCCAACACCGGCGGCAAAACAGTCTCCTTGAAGACCGTAGGGCTTTTCACTCTGATGGGGCAGGCCGGGCTTCATATTCCGGCAGGCGACCGCAGTGAGTTTGCGATTTTTTCCGATGTATTTGCAGATATCGGGGATGAGCAGAGCATTGAGCAGAACTTAAGCACCTTCTCCTCGCACATGACCAATATAACTGATATTCTGCGGAAGGCAGATGAAGCTTCCCTGGTGCTTTTTGACGAGTTGTGCGCCGGAACGGACCCCACAGAGGGCGCGGCGCTGGCAGTGTCTATTCTGTCCTATTTCCACGAAAAGAGCATCCGCACTATGGCTACCACCCACTACAGTGAGATCAAAATCTATGCCATGACGACGGAGGGCATCGAAAATGCCTGCTGCGAATTCAACGTGGAGACCTTAAGTCCCACCTACCGGCTTCTGATCGGTATTCCCGGCAAGAGCAATGCCTTCGCTATCTCCCAGAAGCTGGGCCTGCCCATGCAGCTGATCGAGGATGCCGGAACCAGAATCGACGCATCTGAGCAGCAATTTGAAGATCTCATCGCAGATCTTCAGGACAGCCGCGCTACCATCGAGAGAGAACGTCAGGAAATCGAACAGTATAAATCGCAGATTGCTTCCCTGAAGAAACGTCTGGAAGAAAAGCAGAGTAAAATTGACAACCGGAAGGAAGAAATCCTGCGCAAGGCAAAGGAGGAGGCAAATGCCATCCTGCAGGAGGCCAAGGACACTGCGGATGAGGCAATCCGCAATTTCCATAAATACGGCTCGACCCAGCCCTCCGTCAGCGAGATGGAAGCACAGCGCACCAAACTGCGGGAACAAATGTCTTCCAATGAAAAGCGTACCTCTTCCAAGAAGAAGGAGACGCCCAATCATGCCGTTCCCAAAAAGCTGCGCATCGGAGACCGGGTAAAGGTACTGAGCATGAACCTTACCGGCACCGTACACACGCTGCCTAACGCCAAGGGGGATCTCTTTGTGCAGATGGGTATTCTCCGTTCCCAGGTCAACGTCAAAGATCTGCAGCTTATAGAGGAAGCGCCTGCCGCAGGTCAGAAACGCTCCTCCAGGACAAGAACCGGAGCTATGAAAATGTCTAAGTCCTTCTCCATTTCCCCGGAGATCAATCTCATCGGTAAGACTGTGGACGAGGCCATTGCTCTTCTGGACAAATACCTGGATGACGCTTACCTTGCCCATCTTCCTTCGGTGCGGGTGGTGCATGGTAAGGGAACCGGCGCTCTGCGCAGTGCGGTACACAGCCACCTAAAGCGCCAGTCTTATGTGGAATCCTACCACTTAGGCGAGTATGGAGAAGGCGATGCCGGCGTTACAATAGTGAACTTTGCGTAAATCCCATCACACAGTTAGAAAGGAATCCATATGGCAGCAAAACAGAAAATCTTGATCGTAGACGACGATACCAATATTGCAGAGTTGATTTCCCTGTATCTGACCAAGGAATGCTTTGACACAAAAATGGTCCATGACGGCGAATCCGCTCTGACAGAATTTGACAATTATGCTCCTAATCTTATCCTTCTGGATCTGATGCTCCCCGGCATAGACGGCTATCAGGTCTGCCGGGAGATCCGCGCCAAATCCCACGTGCCTATCATTATGCTCTCTGCCAAAGGCGAGATCTTTGACAAAGTGCTGGGACTGGAGCTTGGGGCTGACGACTACATTATGAAGCCATTTGATTCCAAGGAGCTGGTGGCGCGGGTGAAAGCAGTTCTGCGTCGCTATCAGCCCATCAAGCAGGAAACCTCCGGCACGGACTTAAAATGCGTCCGCTACCCCAATCTGGTGGTAAACCTGTCCAACTACTCCGTGGAGTATTTTGGCAAAACCATTGACATGCCGCCCAAGGAACTGGAGCTCCTCTATTTCCTTGCCTCCTCACCCAATCAGGTGTTTACCAGAGAGCAGCTGTTAGACCACATCTGGGGCTATGAATATGTGGGGGATACCCGTACCGTTGACGTACATGTAAAGCGGCTCCGGGAGAAAATCAACGATCATGAAGCGTGGAGCATTTCCACCGTATGGGGCATTGGTTACAAATTTGAGGTTAAAGAATGAGAAAAAAACTTTTTCTGAAATTCATCATCGGTTATCTGGTGTTTGGCGTGATCGGTTTTGTGATCGTGTCTACCTTTACCTCACGCTGTATCCATGAATATCTGCAGCGCACGGATGCCAAACAGCTCTATCGAGAGTCAAACCTGATTGCCTCCTCCTACGCCGCCAATTATTACAATGATACCATCACTGCTTATGATATCCATCAGACCCTTGCTTCTCTGGATTCCTATCTTGCCGCGGAAATCTGGATCATGGATACCCAGGGGCGTGTGCTGATCAATTCTGCACAGCCGTTAGACATGTCAAATACGGCCGTCATTGAGGATTTCAATGTCATGGATTTTGGCAGCAGCTACTATAGCATCGGTACATTTTATGACAGCTTTGACAGCCGTCATATGACGGTATTTTCCCCTATTACCACCAATTACCAGGTACGGGGCTATGTACTGATCCACAAGCCCATCAGTCTGGTAGAAGCCCAATATGCGCATCTTCTGAATGTTTCTTATTGGACTCTTCTGCTGCTGTTTGCGGCGGGCGGATTTTTTGTTCTGCTGTTACTCTGGCAGGTATGCCTTCCCCTGCGCCGCATCATCAAGGGCGCGGATGCTTTTGCCGAAGGCAGCTTCTCCCACTCCATACCGGTACATAAAGACGACGAGCTGGGATATCTGACCGCTACCTTAAATTATATGGCGAACGAGCTGAACACCCTGGAGGATGATCAGCGCAAGTTTATTTCCAATGTCTCCCACGATTTCCGCTCGCCCCTGACCTCCATCAAGGGTTATGTAGAAGCAATGCTGGACGGAACCATTCCTGTGGAAATGCAGGAGAAATACCTGAATATTATTGTATTTGAGACGGAACGGCTGGGCAAGCTGACGCAGGAACTGCTGGAGCTGAACAAATACGGCTCCCATGGCACCATGCTGGACTTCAGTGAATTCGACATCAACCAACTGATCAAGATGACCTGCCTCACCTTTGAAGGCGCATGCAAACCCAAGCGTATTTCTTTTCATCTGATTCTTACCGATGAAGAGTTATATGTGCGGGCAGATATGACCAAGATTCAGCAGGTGGTATACAATCTCATTGACAACGCCATTAAGTTCAGCCACCACGATTCTGAGATCACCATCGAGACTACTGAAAAGAATGACAAGGTTTTCGTCTCGGTGAAGGATACGGGCATTGGCATCCCCAAAGACAGCTTAAATAAGGTCTTCGAGCGATTCTATAAGACAGACCTGTCCCGGGGCAAAGACAAAAAGGGCTCCGGTCTGGGACTTGCCATTGTGAAGGAAATCGTACAATCCCACGACCAAAACATCAATGTCATCAGTACCGAGGGCGTGGGAACAGAGTTCATCTTTACACTGTCAGCGGTTAATCAGGAGTAAAATACCAGAAACAAAAACCAGGCTGCTCTGTTACGAGCTGCCTGGCATTTTATATTATTCAGATTTCGGTCATATCTTACTTGGACGGAAGGAACGGACGCAGCACGCCTGCCATCTGGGAGATCGGCATGGACTGTAAGAATATGCGGCCCGGTCCGGTCACTACGGTATTAAATACGCCCTCGCCGCCGAACAGCATATTCTTCACACCCGGCACCTTCTGGATGTCAATGGAACAGCTGGAATCCATGGCTGCCAGATATCCGGTATCCACTACCATCTGCTGACCCGGCTGCAGCTGATATTCCTTAATATATCCGTCAAACTCTACGAATGCCATACCCTGCCCGGAAAGTCTCTGCATGATAAAGCCCTCGCCTCCGAAGAATCCCGCTCCAATCCTTCTCTGGAAGAAAGTGGACAGTTCCACGCCTGCAGTGGAAGCCAGGAATGCGGATTTCTGACATACTACATCTGCACCCGGATTGATCTCAAACGCCCGGATGCATCCCGGAAAGCTGGAAGCAAATGCGATGGTTCCCGGTCCGTTCTGTGCAGTATATGTATTTAAAAACAGACTCTCTCCGCTCATCATACGGCCAAACATCTTACCAATACCGCCGCCTACTGTTTTCATCTCCATATTAGGCGACATCCAGGACATTGCTCCGCTCTCGGTAACCATCATCTCACCGCCGTCCAGTTCGCAGATTACCACCGGCATCGGTTCTCCTTCGATTGAATATCTCATCTCTAAATCCTCCTCTATCTGGATAAAATATGTATAAACCATTCATATTATAGCTCATTTTGAAATATTCGCCAATACTTTTCTCTTATTATTGCAAAAAGAGCGCCGCATCAATCAGATACGGCACTCTCCTTAAAAACTTCTTATACTAACTCGATCAGAACCTCTAATGCGCCATCGCCTTTGCGCTGACCAATCTTCACGATTCTGGTATAACCGCCGTTGCGCCCCACATACTTGGGCGCAATCTCGTCAAACAGCTTTGCGGGCAGATCTACCTGCTTGGTATTGCGCTTTCTGCCTGCTGCCTCTGTCGGAACCTCTGTTACAGGATACAGGACTTTGAGCATCTCACGTCTTGCATGAAGACGGGAAGGCTTATCCTTCTTAATCTTCTTCTCGACTTCGTCGTATACGGTCACTTTCTTGCCGTCTACTACTTCTTTAACTCTCTTGCCGTCCTTGTCTTTTCTTGCAACCTTAGCCTGAACGGTAACTTCTTCGAAATTATCTTTCTCCCGTACAGCCATTGCAATAAGCTTCTCTGCAATCTTGCGGATCTCTTTTGCCTTAGCCTCGGTAGTAACGATCTTACCGTTGTTGATCAGTGCGGTTACCTGATTTCTAAGTAATGCTTTTCTCTGAGAAGAAGTTCTTCCCAGCTTTCTATACTTTGCCATTTCTATTATCCTCCATTTGTGGTACATCCGGCCACGCTCTTTGGGCTTACTTACCGAATGCTTCTATAAGTGCCACTCATGAATCAACACCGCCACGCTCATCGGACTTACTGACAATGCCGTGTCTGAGTTATGATTAAACCTCTTCGCTTTGATTGAGCTGAAGGCCTAATTCCTTTAATTTTGCCAATACCTCTTCTAACGACTTGCGTCCAAGGTTGCGCACCTTCATCATATCCTCCGGTGTGCGGTTGGTCAGTTCTTCTACCGTATTGATGCCGGCTCTCTTCAGACAGTTGTAGGAACGTACGGACAATTCCAGCTCGTCGATGTTCATTTCCAGAACCTTCTCCTTCGCATTGTCCTCTTTCTCTATCATGACCTCAGCAGTCTTGGCATTCTCGGAAAGATCGATGAACAGACTCAAGTGCTCGCTCAACACCTTGGCAGCCAGGCTGACAGCCTCATCGGGAGCCAGGGTTCCATTGGTATAAACATCAAGGGTCAATTTATCGTAATCCGTGATCTGACCCACACGGGTATTCTGAATAGACAGATTTACACGCTCTACGGGAGTGTAAATAGAATCAACCGCGATCACGCCAATCGGCAGTTCCGCATCTTTATTCTTATCTGCACTCACATAGCCTCTTCCCTTGGTGATGGTCAGTTCCATGTATAACTTGGAATCTGTTCCGCCGTTCAGATGTGCGATCACAAGATCCGGATTCATGATCTGGATATCCTGATCCACCTGAATATCTCCGGCAGTTACCACTCCCTCACCAGTGAACTCGATGTACGCGGTCTTGGGCTCGTCGTCCGAGCTGTTGTTCTGAATCGCAAGATCCTTGATATTCATCACAATTTCCGTCACATCTTCTTTTACACCCGGGATTGAACTGAATTCATGCAATACGCCATCGATTTTGATCTGACTTACCGCTGCTCCCGGCAGGGAAGATAACATGATTCTTCTTAAGGAATTACCAAGTGTTGTACCGTAGCCTCTCTCCAGCGGCTCGCATACAAATCTTCCGTATCTCTTGTCTTCAGAAATCTCAGCAATTTCAATAATTGGTTTTTGAAAATCGAACACTACAAAGTCCCTCCTTTTTCGGGTAAATTGTTGCATCTGCTTCTTGCTGCTGTCCGCTTAACCCCGATTATTTTGAATATAACTCGACGATAAGCATCTCGTCTACAGGTACATCAATCATTTCTCTGGAAGGCAGCTCCTTTACGGTGCCCTGCAGGTTCTCTGTATCGACATCCAGCCACTCCGGAACAAGTCTTCCACCTGCAACTTCGATAATGTCCTTCATTCTCTGGGAACCTCTGCGGCTCTCCTTGATCTCGATCACGTCACCGGCTTTTACCAGATAAGACGGGATATTAACTACTTTTCCGTTTACGGTAACAAACTTGTGGTCTACTACCTGTCTTGCCTCACGTCTTGTTCTGGCAAATCCCAGACGGAACACAACATTGTCCAGACGAGACTCTAAGAGGGTCATCAGGTTTGTACCGGTCATGCCCTTCATCCGGTCTGCTTTCTTATAGTAGTTACGGAACGGTTTCTCCAATACTCCGTAAATGAATTTTGCTTTCTGTTTCTCGCGAAGCTGAAGACCATACTCGGACATCTTCTTATTCGCTCTTCTCAGCTGTCTGTTAGACTTTTTATCATATCCCAGAAAACTCGGCTCTAAGCCAAGAGATCTGCATCTTTTCAGAACAGGAACTTTATTTACTGCCATTTTAGTAATCCCTCCTAATTATACTCTACGACGTTTTGGTGGACGGCATCCATTGTGCGGAACAGGAGTCACGTCCCTGATGGACAGAACTTCAAGTCCTGCAGCCTGAAGAGCACGGATTGCTGCTTCTCTTCCGGAACCCGGTCCTTTGACCATAACGTCGACTGTTTTCAGTCCATGTACAAGAGCTGCCTTGGTTGCTGTTTCAGCCGCCATCTGTGCAGCATACGGAGTAGATTTCTTTGAACCTCTGAATCCGAGACCACCGGCACTTGCCCATGATAATGCGTTACCCTCTGCATCTGTCAATGTAACAATGGTGTTATTGAAAGACGCCTGGATATGTGCCTGTCCATGTTCAACGTTTTTACGAACGCGCTTTTTTGTCACTTTTTTTGTAACTTTAGCCATATCTAAACTAACCTACTTTCTTCAATATAATGTAGTTGCCTACTTCTTCTTGTTTGCAACAGTTCTCTTCGGACCTTTTCTGGTTCTTGCATTCGTCTTAGTCTTCTGACCGCGAACCGGCAGTCCTTTTCTGTGACGGATACCGCGATAGCATCCGATCTCCTGCAATCTCTTGATGTCCAATGCAGTCTGACGTCTCAGATCACCCTCTACTACCTGTGTCTGGTCGATCACTGCGCTGATTCTCTTTACTTCATCATCCGTCAAGTCCCTGCAACGGGTATCCGGATTCACATTTGCCTCTGCAAGGATACGGTTGGAGCTTACTCTGCCGATTCCGTAGATGTAAGTCAGACCGATCTCAACACGTTTTTCTCTTGGTAAATCTACACCTGCAATACGAGCCATGTGTGTTTACACCTCCATATAGATTTCTTTGTGAATAATTGGAAACAGACAAACCCATGCAGCTGCGGTCTCCCGCCCTGAAATGTGTGCATACACCTGTCTCTTCCACGCTACTGATTGCTGCGCCTTTTCGTCCATCGTCCGCGGGCAGCTTCCCACAATCCGCCTTATCCTCTCGGTATGTAAGGAATCAGACAGACCACGCTTACAGCGTTACTATTATGAACAGCACAAAAACTGTGCTGCAGCCGCACATAATGAAATGTTTTGTAATAAACAGTTTCCAGTTATCCCTGTCTCTGTTTATGTTTCGGGTTTTCACAGATAATTCTGATGCTTCCCTTTCTCTTGATAACTTTGCATTTCTCGCAAATAGGCTTTACTGATGATCTTACCTTCACAGCACTTTCCTCCTTTCTGCTTGACTGCCAAATGGCATACGGATATGCCAATCTGTGTGTATAACATAAATATGCCTTTGATGTTCTCAAAAGCGTCCGCTTTATAGTCTAACACAGACCTTTTGAAAAAGCAAGCTGTTTTTTATTTATCTCTCCAGATGATTCTGCCCTTGGTCAGATCGTATGGAGACATCTCAATCGTAACCTTATCACCGGGTAAGATACGAATAAAGTTCATTCTCAGTTTTCCGCTGATATGTGCCAGCACCTGATGTCCGTTCTCCAACTGAACCTGGAACATGGCGTTCGGCAGTTTTTCTACGATAGTTCCTTCTACTTCAATCACATCTGCTTTTGACATTTTCATTCCCTCCTGCTATATCAATCTTTTTCACGTTTCAGATATTGTTCATACATTTTGATGGCCGATGCCAGCACTCTGTCATCCGTGCCGGCCGCCTCTTTTAACAGCGCGCTTACCTCTTCGGGCAGCCGCTTGATGATCTGTATGTGTTTTCTTCTCTTCTTCTTGGGATGCTCACAAGGTTTGGTGGTTCCGTTTGCCAGGTACACATTCTCCTCTTCTTCCCGGATCACGGCATAGTAGTGATTCCGGTCATGCCCTGCCAGCGATTTTGCCAGGTTCATGCCTTCTCCTCCTCCGTCAATGTAAGGATCTCCGGTTCGCCATCGGTAATCAGCACAGTGTTCTCATAGTGGGCTGACAGAGAGCCGTCATAGGTCACCACCGTCCACTCATCCTCCAGCCACTCTACATCGGGTGCACCCGCATTGATCATAGGCTCGATTGCCAGCGTCATGCCCGCTTTCAGCTTCAACCCCTTTTTCCGCTGACGGAAGTTGGGAATCTCCGGTTCCTCATGCAGATGTGTACCGATTCCGTGTCCGCACAGATCGTATACTACTCCGTAATCAAAGCTCTCCGCATAATCACCGATTGCCGCCGATATCTCATGGAGCCGTCTTCCCGCCCTGGCATACTGGATGCCCTGGAAGAAGCTTTCCCGTGTCCTTTCTATTAACAGAGAGGCTTCCCGGCTGATCGTCCCGATTCCATGGGTTCTCGCCGCATCGGAATGGTATCCCTCCCATATGAGACCGATATCCAGACTGACGATATCGCCTTCCTTGATATACCGCTCTTTACTGGGAATCCCATGCACCACCTCATCATTCACCGACACACACACCGACGCAGGATATCCCTGATAGTTCAGGAAGGAAGGTACGCAGCCAAGGCTGCGTATCATCTCCTCTCCCAATCGGTCAATCTCCCATGTGGTCATGCCTTCCCGCAGCGCATGCCCCAAATCCTGATGAACCTGTGCCAGCAATCTGCCAGCCTCTCGCATCCGCTCTATCTCCATAGCAGTTTTGATCGTTACCGACATAAATCTTAAGCTCCTAAGATACCAACAATTGCCGCGAACACGTCTTCCATGGGCTGGGTTCCATCTACAGATTTCAGAATTCCCTGCTTATTGTAGTAATCGATCAACGGCTGTGTCTGCTCGTGGTACACGGTCAGTCTCTTCTGTACGGTCTCAGGCTTATCATCGTCACGCAGTACTACTTCATTGCCGCAGCGGTCACAGATACCCTCCACCTTGGTGGGAATGGATACGATGTGATAGGTAGCGCCGCAGTTCAAACATGCGCGTCTGCCACTCATACGGTTTACGATATTCTCGTCCGGTACATCCACATCAATAGCGTAATCCATCTTCTCGCCGATTTTCTCCAGAGCAGCGGTCAGCGCCTCCGCCTGGGGAATTGTCCTGGGGAATCCATCCAGCACAAATCCGTTCTTAGCGTCGTCCTGCTGGATTCTGTCCATAACCAGATCGCAGGTCAACTCATCGGGCACCAACAATCCCTGATCCATATACTGCTTTGCTTTCTGTCCCAGCTCTGTGCCGTTCTTGATGTTCGCGCGGAAAATATCTCCGGTAGAGATATGGGGAATCCCATATTTATCCGCAATCTGCTTTGCCTGTGTGCCTTTTCCTGCTCCAGGAGCACCTAACATAATAATTTTCATGAAATACCTCCTTTGATCATATCTTCTATAAACAACTTTAGTGCACCACGGGAGACGCCGCTTTCACGGCATCCCCCCGGCACACATCAGTCGTTCAAAAATCCCTTGTAATTGCGAACCAGCATCTGTGATTCTATTTTCTTGATGGTCTCAATGACAACACCCACGATAATAATGATAGATGTTCCACCGAATGACACGTTTGCCTTGAACACCCCGTTGAAGAAAATGGGGACAAGCGCAACGATTGCCAGTCCTGCGGCACCAATAAATACGATATAGTTCAGAATCCGGTTCAGATAATCGCTGGTCGGCTTACCTGGCCGGATACCCGGAATAAAACCGCCCTGGCGCTTCATGTTATTTGCAATCTCCAACGGATTAAAGGTAATGGACGTATAGAAATATGCAAACGCTATGATCAATATCAGATATACAATCAGACCAATACTGTATACCGGTTCCGAAGGATTGCACCAGTTTGACTGGGATAATCCTTTTAATATCTTGCTTCCGATTCCGGTTCCGTCACCCTTGCCCAGCAAGGACGCGATCACCACCGGGAACTGCATCAGGGACTGTGCAAAGATGACAGGAATCACACCGCCGGTGTTGACCTTTAACGGAATATGGGAGGACTGTCCGCCCACCTGCTTCCTTCCCTGTATCTTCTTAGAATACTGCACAGGAATTTTGCGTTCCGCACCCTGCAGCACCACGACAAACACTACCATGGCGATCACGATCGCCAGGACAATGACTGCAGCCAGCACTGCCTTTGCCGGAATCTTACCTGCCACAAACTGCTCATACAGAGATGCAAAATCCTGAGGAATACGGGATACGATGTTGATGACCAACACGATGGAAATACCGTTTCCCACACCCTTGTCTGTGATACGCTCGCCGATCCACATCAGCACAGCAGAACCTGCAGTCAGCGTCAGCACAACCTGGATCACAGACAAAATATTCTTCTGATCCAGATAATTGCCGCGATAGAAACCGACTGCCATGGCAATTGCTTCGATCAAAGCCAATGCCACCGTCAGATAACGGGTAATCTCTGCAATTTTCTTTCTTCCTTCTTCACCGTCACGCTGCATCTCTTCCAGCTTCGGAATCGCGATCGTGAGCAGCTGCATAATGATGGAAGATGTAATGTAGGGAGTGATGTTCAATGCGAAAACCGACATCTGCATAAATGATCCACCGGTCACTGCATCAAAAAAGTTAAACGCATCATTTCCCTGACCTGCAAACCAGCTGGCGAACACATCCCTGTCTACACCAGGAATCGGCAGCTGTGAGCCGATCCTGATGACAATCAGCATAAGGAACGTAAATATTATCCTGTCTCTGATATCTTTTACTCTAAATGCGTTGCGTACTGTATCAAACATTAGATCACCTCAGCTTTTCCACCAAGAGCCTCTATTTTTTCTTTTGCGCTTGCGCTGAATGCATTAGCCTGAACTGTAAGCTTCTTAGTAAGCTCGCCATTTCCAAGAATCTTAACGCCATCTCTCGGATTGCTGACGATTCCCCTCTCCATTAAAGTTTCCACAGATACTACTGCATCATCGTCGAATACTTCCAGAGCAGATACATTGATTCCGACGATTGTCTTAGAATTGATGCACTTGAACCCTCTCTTCGGTATTCTTCTGTATAACGGCATCTGACCGCCTTCAAATCCTGGTCTCGGAGCTCCGGAACGAGCCTTCTGACCCTTGTGTCCTTTACCTGCCGTCTTGCCGTTTCCTGAACCATGTCCACGGCCTCTTCTGAAATTATCACTCTGCTTTGAGCCGACTGCCGGCTGTAAATTGGATAAGTCCATTGTGGCACCTCCTTGTCTTAATTATACTTCTTCTACTTTTACTAAGTGTCTTACCTGCTGAATCATGCCGCGGACAGCCTTGTTGTCCGGACGTTCCACAGTTGCTCCAATTTTCTTAAGACCAAGCGCCTCTACGGTCTTCTTATTCTTTGGAACTGCGCCGATAGTAGATTTCACGAGTGTGATTTTTAATGTATTTGCCATTGTTCGTTCCTCCTTAACCTACTACTTCTTCTACGGATAACCCGCGAAGCTTTGCAACTTCCTCCGGGGATTTCAGTTTGCTCAATGCGTCGATGGTAGCAAGTACCACGTTCTGCTTATTGTTGGAACCCAGAGACTTGGTACGGATGTTCTGGATACCTGCCAGCTCACAGACATTACGTGCAGGACCACCAGCGATAACACCGGTACCTTCCGGAGCTCTCTTTAAGAGAACGGATGCTCCCGTATGCTTGCCGGAGATGTCATGCGTAATACTGTTATTGTCATCTAATTTTACGGTGATGAGCTTTTTCATCGCATCTTCTTTTCCCTTGCGGATCGCTTCGGGAATTTCGGTTGCTTTACCCAGACCTGCGCCCACATGACCATTGCCGTCACCTACAACAACAAGAGCTGTGAAACGCATATTACGTCCGCCTTTTACAACCTTGGTAACACGCTTTATTGATACCACTTTTTCCGTTAACTCTAATTGACTAGCATCAATGATTGTACGTTTCATGTAAAGTCTTCCTCCTTCTAGAAATCTAAACCAGCTTCTCTTGCTGCATCGGCTAACGCCTGTACTTTGCCTGCATATATGAAACCGCCTCTGTCAAAGACAACTGTCTTGATACCCTTCTCCAACGCCTTCTTTGCGATAGCAGTACCAACCTGTGCTGCTGCATCTACGTTATTAGTCTTCTCGCAGGCTGCCTTAACTTCCTTATCCAGGGTAGACGCTGCCACGAGGGTATTTCCAACTGTATCGTCAATAATCTGAGCGTACATATGATTATTACTTCTAAACACAGCCAGACGTGGTCTCTCAGCGGTTCCAGCCAGGCGACTGCGCAGTCTTCTATGTTTATTTTCACGAACTACTGTTCTGGATTCTTTATTAACCATCTCTCGTCACTCCTTTAATTATTTCTTACCAGTCTTACCAACTTTACGTCTAATAACTTCATCAGCATACTTGATACCTTTTCCTTTATAAGGCTCAGGTCTTCTCTTGTCTCTGATTTCAGCTGCGTATTGGCCTACTTTTTCTTTATCGATACCTTTGATGATGATCTTATTGCCCTCTACTGTTGACTCCAGTCCTTCCGGATCTTCCATCTCTACCGGATGGGAATATCCCAGATTCAGGGTCAGCTTCTTACCGGACTTGGATGCTCTGTAACCAACGCCGTTTACCTCCAGCTCTTTGGTATAGCCATCGGTAACACCTACTACCATGTTGTTGATCAGTGTTCTGGTCAATCCGTGTAAAGATTTCATTTTCTTCAAATCATTCGGTCTTGTAACGGTTATTTCAGAACCCTCTACTTTGATTTCCATCTCGGATGGCAATACTCTGCTTAATGTTCCTTTTGGACCCTTTACAGTCACCTGATTATTTTCTGCTAATTCCACGGTAACACCTTCCGGAATTGCGATTGGCATTCTTCCTATTCGTGACATGCCCGTACCTCCTGTTAATTGTGATATATAGTTATCTGCGTTTCACTAAGTGCTTCCGGTCTACCATACGAACGCCAGAACCTCGCCGCCTACCTGAAGCTTTCTTGCCTCTTTGTCAGTGATGATGCCCTGGTTGGTGGACAGGATTGCGATACCAAGTCCGCCTAATACCTTCGGCAGATTATCCTTGCCTGCATACACGCGAAGACCTGGCTTGGAAATTCTCTTGATGCCGGAGATAATCTTCTCATTCTTGTCCGCACCATATTTTAAAGTCACACGGATGGTCTTGAAAATACCGTCCTCAATGATATCATACTTTACAATATAACCTTCTTTTACAAGAATGTCTGCGATTGCCACTTTCATCTTAGAAGCGGGGATATCAACGGTATCATGTTTTGCAGTATTTGCATTACGGATTCTCGTAAGCATATCTGCTATTGGATCACTTGTCATAGTCATGATGTGTTTTCCTCCTATTCTTTCTTCTTTTCTGATTAAGGAAGTTCTACACAATGTGCAGGAACTTGCCTTAAGGAAGTTTTCTTCGCTAAGTTCGATCTGCGCCAACTGCAGGCTTGATCTCACTAATCTCAGAAAACGACCTCGCGCTAAGCTCTGGCTTCGCCTACGGCTCGCCAATCGCTAAGCTGCTTTCGGTCTACCAGCTTGCTTTCTTTACGCCCGGAATCTGACCCTTGTATGCCAGCTCACGGAAGCAAACTCTGCAAATACCATACTTTCTTAAGTATGCATGCGGACGACCGCAGATTCTGCAACGATTATATTCTCTAGAAGAGAATTTCTGTTTGCGCTGCTGTTTTACTTTCATTGAAGTCTTTGCCATTTAAATTCCCTCCTGTCTTTATTTTGCGAATGGCATATTGAACAATGTCAATAACTCTCTTGCTTCTTCGTCTGTCTTTGCGGTTGTAACAAAGATAACATCCATTCCTCTTACCTTATCGACCTTATCGAACTCGATTTCCGGGAAAATGATCTGCTCCTTGATACCAAGCGCATAATTGCCTCTGCCGTCAAATGCGTTTGCATTGACACCGCGGAAGTCGCGGACACGGGGCAATGCCAGATTGATCAGGCGATCTGCAAACTCATACATCTTCTCGCCTCTCAAGGTAACCTTACATCCGATGGGCATTCCCTCTCTCAGCTTGAAGTTTGCAATGGAGTTCTTTGCCTTGGTGATCACCGGCTTCTGACCTGCGATGGTTTCCATGTCCTTCATTGCGGACTCTAATATCTTGGCATTCTCTTTTGCCTCGCCAACACCCATGTTGATGACGATCTTGGAAAGCTTCGGCACTTCCATCTTGTTCTTATATCCGAATTTTTTGATCATAGCGTCTACGATCTCATTCTGGTACTGTTCTCTCAGTCTACTCAACTTGCTGCTCCTCCTCTCTCACGATTAATCGATTACTTCACCTGTAGCTTTTGCGTAACGCACTTTCTTGTCTCCGTCCATCTTGAAGCCTACGCGGGTCGCCTGACCTTTGTGGAGGTACATTACGTTAGATGCATCGATCGGTGCTTCCTGATGAAGGATTCCGCCCTGCTGATTTGCCATGCTGGGTTTCGCATGCTTGGTCACCATATTGATGCCCTCAACAAGTAAGGTGTTGTCTTTCTTATTTACGGCAATTACCTTGCCCTCTTTATCTTTATCTTTTCCGGCGATCACCTTAACGGTATCGCCTTTCTTAATTTTTAAGCTTGCCATTTCGGTTACCTCCTACAATACTTCCGGAGCCAGAGAAACAATTTTCATAAACTGTTTTTCACGAAGCTCTCTCGCCACTGGTCCAAAAATACGTGTGCCTCTCGGGGTCTTGTCGTCTTTGATAATTACAGCGGCATTCTCATCGAACTTGATATAAGAACCGTCTTTACGACGCGCACCCTTTACCGTACGAACAACGACTGCCTTCACTACGTCGCCCTTTTTAACAACGCCGCCTGGTGTTGCATCTTTGACCGTAGCAGTGATCACGTCGCCAATATTAGCATATCTTCTGGTTGAACCGCCCATAACACGGATGCACAGCAATTCCTTTGCGCCAGTGTTATCAGCAACCTTAAGTCTGGTTTCCTGTTGTACCATGCCGGTAGCCTCCTTCTATTATTTTGCTCTCTCCATAATCTCAACCAGTCTCCATCTCTTATCCTTGGAAAGTGGTCTGGTTTCCATTACTCTGACGGTATCTCCAACTTTGCATTCGTTGTTCTCATCATGAGCCTTTAACTTGTAAGTCTTCTTTACGATTTTGTTATATAATGCGTGTCTTACGTTATCTTTTACCGCAACAACGACCGTCTTATCCATCTTATCACTGACAACGACGCCAACACGCGTTTTTCTAAGATTTCTTTCTTCCACGACAAATCTCCTTTCATGAGTTGTTCAAGCCCTGGGGCTTCGATCCTTACTGTGCAGCCTTCTCTTTCTGTGCGATGACAGTCTGGATTCTTGCAATATTTTTTCTTACATCCTTAATTCTGCTTGTGTTATCCAGCTGATTGGTTGCATTCTGGAATCTCAAATTGAAAAGCTCTTTCTTTGCCTCCACCAGCTGTACCTTCAGGTCAGCAGCGGACTGATTATTTAATTCTTCTAAATATTTACTAGTTTTCATTTGATTCACCGCCTTCTAAGTCTGCACGCGAAACCACTTTACATTTACAAGGTAATTTGTGTGTAGCAAGACGCAATGCCTCTCTTGCAACTTCTTCCGGCACTCCGGAAATCTCAAACAATACACGTCCTGGCTTTACTACAGCTACCCAATACTCCAATGTTCCCTTACCGGAACCCATACGGGTCTCTGCCGGCTTTGCAGTTACCGGTTTGTCCGGGAAGATCTTGATCCATACTCTACCGCCACGCTTAATGTATCTCGTCATAGCGATACGGGCAGCCTCTATCTGATTGGAACGGATCCAGCAGGGCTCCATAGCCACAATACCGTATTCACCGTTGGTAATCTTATTTCCTCTCATCGCTTTGCCCGCCATGGAACCGCGGAACTGCTTGCGATGTTTTACTCTCTTAGGCATTAACATTAGTTTGCTCCTCCTTCCTTATTTCCTTTCGTAGGAAGTACCTCGCCCTTATAAATCCATACTTTTACGCCGACCTTACCGTATGTGGTGTCTGCCTCGGCGAATCCGTAATCAATGTCTGCTCTCAATGTCTGAAGAGGAATGGTTCCCTCAGAGTAGAACTCGGTACGCGCCATATCAGCTCCGCCCAGACGTCCTGACACAGATGTCTTGATACCCTGTGCGCCAGCCTTCATACATCTTCCCATGCAGGACTTCATAGCCCGGCGGAAAGAAACACGGTTCTCAAGCTGCAGTGCGATATTCTCTGCTACTAACTGAGCATCCTTATCCGGTCTCTTCACTTCTTTGATGTCTACTACCAGCTTCTTGTCTGTCAGCTGCTGCAGCTCACCCTTTACTTTTTCAATCTCAGCGCCGCCCTTACCGATCACGACACCCGGCTTTGCAGTGTAAAGAATCACTTTTACACGGTCGGATGCTCTCTCGATCTCGATTCTGGATACGCCTGCTGCATATAATTTCTTCTTCAGAAATGCTCTGATATTATAGTCTTCTACTAAGTAATCAGCGAAATCAGATTCTGCATACCATTTGGAATCCCAGTCTTTGATAATGCCGACTCTTAAGCCATGAGGATTAACCTTCTGTCCCATGAATTGCCCTCCTATCTTTCATTCAGCACGATTGTTAAATGGCTTGTTCTCTTCTCGATCCTGTAAGCCCTGCCCTGTGCTCTTGGTCTGATTCTCTTCATTGTTGGTCCTTTGTTTGCGTAGCACTCCTCTACATAAAGGTTCTCTGCGCTCAGTCCATTATTGTTCTCAGCATTTGCAATGGCTGACTTCAACAGCTTCTCTATTACGCTTGACGCATATCTGGGATTGTAGGTCACAATCGCTAACGCCGTCTCCACGTCTTTGCCGCGGATGGCATCCAGTACGAAGCAAGCTTTCTGAACCGACATTCTTGCATAAGACAGCTTTGCGGAAGGTCTGGTATCTTTTACTGCATTTCTCTCTCTCTTTATTTGGGATCTATGTCCTTTTGCCATGAGTGAAACCTCCTTTCAAAATTCTATTTATCTAACGCCTGATTTCTTCTCATCTTTGCCATGGCCTCTGTAAGTTCTGGTTGCAACGAACTCGCCCAGCTTATGTCCGACCATATCCTCAGTCACATATACGGGAACGTGCTTTCTTCCGTCATGAACAGCAATCGTATGCCCTACAAAGGATGGAAAAATGGTAGAACGGCGTGACCATGTTTTGATTACGGATTTCTCACCGGATGCGTTCATAGCGTCTACTTTTTTCAGTAAGCTCTCATCTGCAAACGGTCCTTTTTTAAGCGATCTTGACATCTTCTTTTCCTCCTAATTTCCTATTTGATAGCTCTGCCGTCTCTTCTTCTGACGATCAACTTGTTAGAAGCTTTTTTCTTCTTACGAGTCTTAAGTCCAAGAGCAGGCTTGCCCCAAGGTGTACAGGGACCCGGACGTCCAATCGGCGCCTTACCTTCACCACCACCGTGTGGATGGTCATTGGGGTTCATAACCGATCCGCGGACGGTCGGGCGGACACCCATGTGACGCTTACGTCCTGCTTTACCGATATTGATCAGGTTATGGTCTCCGTTTCCGACAACACCGATGGATGCGCGGCAGTTGATAGGAACCATTCTCATCTCTCCGGAGGGAAGACGCAGGGTTGCGTATTTTCCTTCTTTTGCCATCAGCTGTGCACTGTTACCTGCGGAACGAACCATCTGTCCGCCCTTGCCGGCATACAGCTCGATATTGTGTACCTGTGTACCAACCGGGATGTTCTCCAGAGGAAGGCAGTTGCCTACTCTCACCTCAGCCTCGGCTCCGTTCATAACGGTCATGCCGTCGGTCAATCCCTCGGGTGCCAGGATATATGCTTTCTCACCGTCTGCGTAGCAGATCAGCGCGATATTCGCGGTTCTGTTGGGATCGTATTCGATTCCGATTACCGTTGCCGGAATACCGTCTTTTCTTCTCTTAAAATCAATGATTCTGTACTTTCTTCCGTTGCCGCCGCCCTGGTGTCTTACTGTGATCTTACCCTGGTTGTTACGGCCGGCATTCTTCTTCAAAGAAGTGGTTAAGGACTTCTCCGGAGTTGACTTGGTGATCTCGGAGAAATCAGAACCGGTCATATTCCTTCTGGAAGGTGTATATGGGTTATATGTCTTGATTCCCATTGTTGTTCTCCTTTCATTTCCGTAAGTTTATTATCGCACTTTTCTGTGCTTAGCTGTCGCAGGCTCCTCTTCTTACAGTCCTGCGAATATCTCGATATCAGCGCTGTCCTCAGTCAGCTGGACAATTGCTTTCTTGGTCTTTGCTGTCTTACCCACAACCATTCCGCGTCTCTTCTTCTTGCCTTCCTGGTTCATGGTGTTGACCTTTGCGACCTTTGCGCCGTCGAACATCTTCTCAACAGCCTCTTTGATCATGGTCTTGTTTGCTTCCGGATGTACCAGAAACGTGTATTTCTTCTCGCCCATAAGAGACATGCTCTTCTCGGTTACTACCGGTTTGAGGATTACATCATAATACTGAATGTTTGCCATTATGCATACACCTCCTGGATCTTCTCAACAGCAGCCTTGGTAGCCACTACTGTGTCATACTTCAATACGTCAAAGACATTCATCTCATTGGTCTGGGTTGTCTTAACCGTCGGGATGTTTGCCGCAGACTGGATCACGTTCAGATCCATATCTCCCAATACCACCAATGCCTTCTCTGCTTTCAGGTTATTCATAACCTCTGCAAATCTCTTTGTCTTAATCTCATCCAGCTTCAGTTCGTCTACGACGATGAATTTATTTTCCTGAACCTTGGATGTCAGAGCCGACTTAAGTGCAGCCCTCTTTTCTTTCTTGTTCAGCTTAAAAGAATAATCTCTTGGAACCGGTGCGAATACAACTCCGCCGCCTGTCCACTGAGGAGATCTCGTTGAACCCTGTCTTGCATGACCGGTTCCCTTCTGTCTCCAGGGTTTTCTTCCGCCGCCAGACACTTCAGAACGTGTCTTGGCTTTCTGTGTGCCCTGACGTCTATTTGCAAGCTGCTGAACCACTGCCATGTGTACCAGGTGCTCATTGATCTCAACACCGAACACTGCATCGTTTAAGTCCATGCTGCCCACTTCATTGCCTTCCATATTATAAACAGATACGTTAGCCATCTTAAGTGTTCCTCCTTTCCTACTCTAAGAACTATTTTGCCGCCTTAACGGTCTCTTTGATGGTTACCAGTGCCTTCTTGGGTCCCGGAACTGCGCCCTTTACCAGAAGCAGATTGTTCTCTGCATCAACCCTTACTACCTCAAGGTTCTGGGTGGTGATCTGCACGCTTCCCATATGACCCGGCATTCCTTTGCCCTTAAACACACGGCTCGGTGTGGAGCAGGAACCATTGGAACCCTGATGACGATGGAACTTGGAACCATGTGCCATCGGTCCTCTGTGCTGACCAAGTCTCTTGATGGTGCCCTGGAAACCTTTACCTTTGGAAATTGCAGTTGCATCTATACGATCGCCTTCTGCAAAAATATCTGCCTTGATCTCATCTGCCAGATTGTAATCCGCAGCATTCTCAAACTTAAACTCGCGGACAAATCTCTTGCCGGACACGCCTGCCTTCTTGAAATGTCCCATCTCAGCTTTATTTACGCCGTGCCTGTTTCTGATTTCCTTCTTGCCGCTGGCATCTTTGTTCACAACCTTTTCCTTCTTGTCAACAAAACCTACCTGAACCGCGCTGTAACCGTCGTTTTCCACAGTCTTGATCTGTGTTACGACACACGGTCCTGCCTGAAGTACGGTAACCGGCACTAATACGCCGTCTGCGTTGAAGATTTGAGTCATTCCGACTTTTGTTGCTAAAATTGCTTTCTTCATTTTCTTTCCTCCTGTTTTTCTACAGCGGAACGGTTGCCCGTTCATCCTAGAAAGCCTTTTGGCCCCTCAGGATCTTACTACTTTTTTGTTTTGACTTATTTCATTTTGATATCAATGTAGACACCTGCCGGCATTTCCAGTCTGGATAATGCATCTACGGTCTTCTGTGTCGGAGCAATGATATCAATCAGTCTCTTATGAGTTCTCTGCTCGAACTGTTCTCTGGAATCTTTGTACTTGTGTACTGCTCTAAGAATGGTAACAACCTCTTTCTTAGTGGGCAGCGGCACCGGTCCGCTCACCTGTGATCCGTTCTTTTTAACAGTCTCGATGATTTTTTTTGCTGATGAATCCACCAATTCGTGATCATAAGCCTTCAATGTGATTCTCATTACTTGACTTGCCATAAAAAAAGTCGCCTCCTTTTCGCACTTTACTTCAGTACGACAAGCGGTGACTGTACACTTCTCCGTGTGTGTCATAAGCTTTACACACGTTGTTTCTACTTTATTCGTAGACGATTTTCGTGATACAGTGACTTGTCGCCAGTTTCCTAACTTGACATTCGCTCCACGGAAAACCTGCCACAGACGGGCAGCAACCTCACGCTTCACAGCTATCAATGTCACAGCAGAAGTTAGTATACACGAAAATATCAACAAATGCAAGCACTTTTTTATTTTTATCAGTTCAGAAATTCAAAACCATTTTAAAAATTGAAACGGACAGCTATCCTCAAAGGATAACTGCCCAATAATTCTTATTTAAGATATTGTTCCAGTACTTCTATTAACAAGTCAATATCAACCGGCTTGGAGAGATGGGCATTCATTCCATTCATTAATGCGGCTTCTTTGTCTTCCTCCATAGCATTGGCGGTCATGGCAATAATTGGTAAATCCTTGACATCTTTTCTGGACAGATTCCGGATTGTGCGGGTTGCTTCGTAACCATTCATAATCGGCATCTGTATATCCATCAATACAGCATCATAATAATTTTCTGCTGACTTCTCTACCATTGCAACGGCATCCGTTCCATCCGGTGCCGATTCGACAACGAATCCGGCTTCTGTCAATATTACCTCTGCAATTTCGCGGTTTAATTCGATATCCTCCACCAGCAGAATACGTTTTCCCTCGAAATCAGCCTTCGTCCATACAGCTGCTTCCTCCTCCTTATCAAGCAGATTATTTGCGGCAAGCAACGCTGATTTCAGATCAGACATAAAGAGCGGCTTTGCACAAAATCCCGTAACACCGGCCGTCTTTGCCTCTTCTTCAATATCCGACCAGTCATATGCCGTCAGGATAATAATGGGAACATCAGCTCCAACCATACTGCGGATCTTCCTTGCTGTTTCTACGCCGCTCACCTCCGGCATCTGCCAGTCAATGATGTAAGTATGGTAGGGATCTCCTTCTTCATGCGCGGTTTGGGCGCGATATGCCGCTTCCCGGCCGGAGGTGGTCCACTCGGAGCGCATACCAAGCTGTTTTAACATTTTGCTCACACTGTCGCAGACATTTAAGTCATCATCCACCACCAGAGCCCTCAGACCTTCCAGCTCCTTTAACTGCGCCGCACTCTTTTCGACATCCTGCAGCCTGAGTGTAAGTTCTACCGTAAATATGCTTCCCTTTCCCGGTTCGCTCTCAACAGAAATGGCACCATTCATCATTTCCACGATATTTTTCGTTATTGCCATGCCGAGTCCCGTTCCCTCAATACCGGATTGGGTTACATTGGATTCCCGCTCAAAGGGTTCAAAGATATGCTCTACAAATTCCGGCGACATACCGATTCCATTATCCTTTACGATAAATACATAATCGCCGTATCCATGACGGAAAGTTGTTTTCTGCATGATCCGGAACGAAACGGTTCCTCCTGCCGGCGTATATTTGACGGCATTGCTCATCAGGTTAATAAATACCTGATTCAACTTTAACCCATCCGCCATGACATCCTCATTGGCAACCTCACAGGTATCAATAAACAGTTCCAGCTGCTTTGCCTTGACCTGGGGCTGGATAATATTCACCAGATTATGAATCAGTTCGGAAAGATTGCATTCCTGTTCCTTGATCTGTACCTTTCCGCTTTCAATCCGGCTCATATCAAGAATATCATTGATCAGGCTTAAAAGATGATTGCTGGAAGAAAGCACCTTCTGCAGGCAGTCCTTAACCTGATCTTTGTTGTTGATATGACTGGCAGCAATCGTTGCAAAACCGATGATCGCATTCATCGGTGTACGTATATCATGGGACATATTATTGAGGAAGGTGGTCTTGGCATTGTTAGCATGCTGAGCCTGAGCCAGCGCTTCCGACAGAACCGCCTTCTGTTCCTGCTCCTTGCGGATCACCTCGTCAATATTGCGGAATCCAGCAAGAATAAAACTATCCTTCCCAAGAACGCTTTCCCCAACCTTCACATAGGTATACTGGAAATAATGGTCCTCTCCATCTGACTGTATGCGGTAGCTCCCCATGTATTCCCCATGCAAGCTTATCTGCTCTCTGACCTTGTCCAGAGAGAGAGCCTGTGCGAGATACTCCTGATCCTCCGGATGGACACGATCCTGGATATACTGGTTCAAAATCGGGGCATATGGCTGTTCTTCCTTAGAATCCTTTTTCAACCCCTCCGTCACGTAACCTTCCAATTTTATAATTCTGGCGGTACCACTCTCCTCATTAATGGCAAAAACATTCGTATAGTCGCGGCTTAATGTTTCCACAATGGCAAGCTGCTCCTTCATCACCCTGTTGGACCGTTCTGTGGTATCCAGAAGCCTCCTGCTCCACCGTCCACGCAGATAGAGCACCAGAATGATGCAGATAATCAGGGTGATCGCCAGAACCACGATGAGCATCATCTTCGGATTGGCCTGCATATATTGCAGAAGATTCATATCTTCCATAGTATAGGAAGTATATTTTAAAACTAATTGATTCACCATGTCGTTCGACATGTGCTGGATACATTTATTCAGTATGGTAATCAGCTCATGATCCGTACTGTCACGGACATACATCTGAAATTCCAGGTTCATATCGTTGGCTATGCTGTAATACAGGGAATCGGTTGTGTCACGGTTCACAAACAACTGCGCCGAATAGGCATATACATATGCGGCATCCACCTCCCGATCCAGAACAGCCTGCATCGCAGCCTCTCTGGTGGAATAGTTCAAAATCTCAAAATCTCCGTGAAACTTCTGCGAAATGGTAATACCGCTCTGTGAATCCGATACAGCAATCCTTTTGATATCTCCAACGAAATCCTGTCTTGTTACCCTTGCCACGCCTGTCGTCATATAGACATCCGTACGGAATCCGCGGTAAGCGGCTTCCTCCATAATGGCGCCGGAGTTGAGCCTGTCTATAACCACATCCACACCGTTGGTGTCCGCCATGGTATTATAGTCCTCCCTGTCCTCTGGTATCACGATCTCATAAGGCAGTCCAGCCATCTCCATGACACAGGCAAAATAATCCGGCAGAATACCCTTTAATTCTCCGTTCTCCACATAAGAATAGGGCTCTCTGTCACCAAGAGCAGTTACGGTGATCTTTTTTTCTCCGGAGACCACCTCCTGAATATATGCTTTCTCTCGCTCCGTAAAGATGAGTTCGGAGGAATAAACCGGACCATAGTAGCGGTAATACAACTCATTTTTCCAGTCGCCCTCATTCTGATCCATCTGCTCAATAGCATAGTTGATTTCATTAAGCAGCTCCATGTCATCTTTTCTGACAATTGCGTAGAAGTTATCCTCAGCGATAATATCCAGTGTCTTTTCATTTTCAGCCTTTCTCAGATCACTGGAAAGGATTGCATCAATCTCGCCATCCTGCAAAGCGGCCACAAGCGCATCGGAATCATTGTATTCCTTTGTCCGGTAGGAAAAACCCTTCTCCTCTGCAAACTCCACCAGACTCTGGTTCTGACTGCTTCCCGTCAGCTGTCCTACCGTCATTCCCCCATAAGTTTTGTAATCACCGCTGTGCAGCTGTGTATTATCAGCCCGGGTCGAGAGAACTGTATTATTTCTACCGATAGGAACAGAAAAGGCAAAACGTTCCTCCCGCTCCTCAGTTCTGCGGGCAGAGGTTACTATGTCGATCTCACCGTTTTCCAGCATAGTCAGCATGTCACTCCAGGAGTTGTCATAGCCTGTGTACTGGAAATTCAGATGGGAATACTCGGAGACAAGGTCAAGAAATTCGATGCCGTAGCCAGTTAGCCTGCCCTCTTCGTCCTTCATGTGATAACCCTCGAAGTAGAAGATGCCGGCTTTAACCGTCCGGTTATTAGCCTGCCCGTCGTCGGCTGCTACTGTTATGAAATTGGATAGAATGAGGATTAAGCATATCGTAAATGCGACAATTCTTCTGCACGCCCTGTTTGCGGCCTGCATCGATCCTTCCTTCCAAGTACCCTCGATTTTCAAAAATACCTTTCCTTTTTTTTGAATATTCTGCACAACCATATCTCCTTATCAATCCTGAACTTCCGTTCTTTACTTCCTTTCTACATCCTTTGCCCACTTCACAAGAGGATATGTAAACAACCTTCTTTGACATCAATTCAATAGTTTGAAGGGCTTTATCCAAAAGTGATAAAGCCCAGAATTATTATAACAGAAAACGTCTGTATACTCAATATAAATTGACTGAATTGCCGCTAATCCTCAGTCTGCATTTTCCTTTCATCTACCGTCTTCGTTTCCCGTGGCTTCCAAACAGCACCATGATCGCACCGATCAGATATAAGTTCAAAAGAATGGTGGGCACCCGCATACCCAGCGCCAGGAATATCAGAGTAAGGAGTACCGCCAGCATCTCCAGGATAAAGCCTATCCTGGATGCCAGCGGTGTCTCCTGCCATTTCTTCTTCATATCTTATAACTCCACGCTCTTGTCTGCAACATCATTAAATTCCTGGATGATGCTCTCGTCCGGCGCCTTGGTGCACAGGCTTACCACCACAATGAACAGAAGACTCACAAAGAAACCGATCAGCAGGGAGTAAATTCCGGTTGCTGCACCCAGGTTGGTGCGCACACCTTCTGAGGTCACTGCCAGCGGCAGATAATCCCAGATAATAACGGTCAATCCACCGGACACGATACCAGCCACAGCTCCCGCCATATTTGTGCGTTTCCAGAACAGAGACAAAAGCACCAGAGGACCGAAAGCAGAGCCGAAGCCTGCCCATGCATTGGATACCAACCCCATAATGGAGCTATCCGGATTCCATGCGATCAGGTATGCGATCACAGCAACCACAACTACCGTCACGCGGCTGAGACGCAGTATCTTCTTGTCATCGGCATCCTTCCGAATGATCCCCTTGTAGATATCCTCCGACACTGCAGATGCAGTTACCAGAAGCTGCGAATCCGCAGTGGACATGATGGCCGCCAGGATTCCGCACAGGAAGATACCTGCCACGAAGGGAAGCGCATATTGCTGGGTAAATAAATGTGTGATCATATTGATAAATACATTTTCCGCGGAATCTGCGCCTGCGGTTCCGAGAATCTCAGGGTACAGATACGCTCTTCCCACCACACCGATGATGCAGGCAAATGCCAGGGACAGCGCCACCCAGATAATAGCAATGCTTTTCGACTTATTCAATTCTTTCTGGCTTTTTACCGCCATAAACCTGGTCAGGATATGAGGCATACCGCAGTAACCAAAGGCCCATGCAAGCTGGGAAATAATATCGATGGGGCGGTACGGAACTCCCCCGTTCTCCCACAGGCTTAAATAAGAAGCGCTTCCGCCTGCCACGCCGCTTGCCTCCAACAACTGTGTCACACCGCCGTTGCCGTTCACAATGCCGTACGCTACAAGCGGAACCGCCAAAAGCGCAACCAGCATCAGCGTACCCTGAATGAAATCTGTGACGCACACAGCCATAAATCCGCCCATGAAGGTATAAAGCAGAATAACCACAGCGCCTACTGTAAGCGCAATATGATAATCAATACCGGTAATCGCATAGAACAGCTTACCGCCCGCCGCAAATGCAGAAGCGGTATATACCAGAAAGAACACCACTATTACAATAGAAGAAATACATAACAGTACGTGTTTTTTGTCATGAAAACGATTCTCAAAAAACTCCGGCAGCGTCAGCGAATTATTGGCGCGGATGGTATATCTGCGCAGTCTGCCGGAAATAAAAATCCAATTACACACCGTTCCGATAAAAAGACCGATGGCAATCCAGACCTGACCGGTTCCAAAGGCATACACCGCTCCCGGCAGACCCATCAAAAGCCATCCGCTCATATCGGACGCCTGGGCGCTCAGCGCAGCTACCCAGCCGCTTAAGCCCCTGCCGCCCAGAAAGTAATCGGCGGAATTGCTGGTCCGCTTCATATATCGTGCTCCAATGGCGATCATCATTGCCATATAGGCAACGAACGCCACAAAAATCCATATCAGATTACCTGAATCCATATTTTCATTTCCTCCTCTTATGGTATATTCTCATGCAATGTATATTTATACAAGGCTCATACTTTAATAGAATACCAATAGATTCAGCGGTTGTAAAGAATTTTTTAATGCTTCTCAGATCCGTCATCCGAAGAAGTCTCATTCTGTTCCGAATCCTCCTGCATCATTTCTTCCCAAATTCCGGCATCAAATTCCGCGAAACGAAACAATGTTTTCTCTATCATGGCAAGCTGAATCTCGAATTTAACATATGCCTTCTTAGCCGCCTGCAGATCCTGCAGCTTCAGAATATCCTGGAATTGCCCCAATGCTATTTCCAGCAGCCGCTTTTGCTGCTCATTGCATTCCACATAGAGTCTTTCCGCCTTCTCCAGCACATATTTGGTCTGTTCCAATTCTCTGGGATGGATCTTCATATGTTCCAGTTCCTGGCGTCTTCGTTCCAGTTCTCCACTGTCCAGACCTCCTCCATTTCCTAACCGATCATGAATCTGAACCACTGCCATTGGACACTCCACATCAATGTCAAAAATGCCATTGATGTCATAAGAAAAGCGAACATCAATAAATACTTCTCCCTTTGGTCTGGGAGGAATATCAATGACATACGAGGTCAGTTTCAAATTAGAAGATGCATTGCGGTGCTCTCCCTGAAAAATATTCAATTCTATTTTATTCTGCCCGTCATAGACAGTAACATATCGCTCTACACGACTGCATGGAAGGCTCTGATTTCTGGATATGATTGGAGACATAATATCTCCACGTAACTCTACTCCCAGGGAAAAGGGACAGATATCTAGTATCACAATATCTTTGATTTCCGACATCCGTTCCTTTATTCCACTCAGCGTACCTGCTCCCATGCAGACAATTTCATCAGGGTTACTATCATTACACAGCTTTTTATCAAACAGAGACGCAACAAAATGCCGAACCACCGGCATTTTAGATGAACCGCCCACCATAAGAACCTTCGACACATCCTCTACCGTAATTTGTGCATCGTTCATCAGACGACGCAGTACCTGATTCATGCGCCGGAACAGACCGGAAGACAGATCAATCAATTGCTGATTTGCCAGCGAGTACTGATATTCCATTCCTTCCATTCTAATAGTTGTCTCCACTTCATTTTGTTCAGACAGCTTCATTTTTACTTGCTCTGCTTCACGGTATAGCAGTTCTTTCTGCTGCGGGGATATTTTCCCCCACGGCAGTTCACTTTTGGCACACATATCAATTGCGATGACTTCATTAAAATCCCTGCCTCCCAGATGATTGTCACCTGCTACACCCTGAATTTCAATCATGTTATCAAAAGCATCTACCAACGAAACATCCAGTGTACCACCGCCAAAGTCAAATACCACAAACAACTCATCCAAATTCATATTTTGAATATGATTTGCAAGTGCCGCTGCCGATGGTTCGTTAATCAAACGTTCCACCTTAAGCCCCGCAAGTAACCCGGCATTTCTCGTGGCTCCACGCCTCTTGTCATCAAAATATGCCGGAACACTGATCACTGCTTCCTCCACCGGTTCTCCCAAAAACGCTTCCGCATCGCTGCGCAGCTGTCTTAAGATCAAAGCTGATAATTCCTGCGGTCGATATGATTTTCCATAAGCAACAAACTGACATTCCGTTCCCATTTGTCTCTTGAACTCCCGGAAGGTTACTTCTGGATGCGTGATCAGTCTCTCCTGTGCCGTCTTGCCCACATATACCGTTCCATCAGAATCAAAACTCACCACAGACGGTGTCAGATACTCTCCAAAACTATTTGGAATCAACTCTGCTCTCCCATTTCTCCATACGCTTACCAAACTGTTGGTTGTCCCCAGATCAATTCCTACTACCATATCATTTTCCTCTCGTGTTATTAATTTTTCAACCTACAATCCTGTTTCCATAAATATTTCAGGAAAATACTCGTTTGCTCCTCTATATCTTCATCTTGAAAATAATCTGCTACATATGCTGTCTCCACCGTCCCGTCCGACTGATCTATTTCTATCACAAATCTAACCTTTGCCGGATCATAATATACACAGGCAGATACTTCCTTCTTGTCCTGATCCAATATCATGCACTTATATGGACTCTCCCTTGTATATTCCCTATAAATCTTATCTGCGGCATTATTCAGCTCCTTCAACGCTTCTAAATTCTCCCGATTCTGCTCTTCCAGATACTTGCTGTTTCCATATAATGTCTGATTATACGAAGGGCGCTTTTCCTCCGTCTTGCGCGATTTCTCGTTCGCATAAACCAGTGTCACCACCAGCATTAATCCTCCAATCAGCAATACTTTCATGATTTTTTCACTGATCTGAGCTTTTTTACAATAATCCTCATATAACGAACTTTTCTTTCCAAACAGGAAAGCCGCAATATTCCTTTTCTCTGCCGCCCCGAACAATGGTATCATCTGTTTCAGAAGATCCTTTAACGTCAACTGTCTTGTTCTCTGCCACACTGGCCCCAATTTCATATATCTTGCTTCATTCAGCTTCACAACATACTGCTGTATAGACGGATCACGTTGATTTACAAAAAACTGTTTATACAGGAATTTCCACACATACTCTGGCAATGCACAGCCCGGATAAAAAATAAGAACTGCTGCATCCAAGACCCTTTTACTATGAATATCTATTTTATTCTTATACCAGGAGAACAGCATTCTCCATGCCAGCAAATCCGCCGCATAAAAGCCAATTACCAACTGCTGCATCCCCCACAGGAATGCATCATAAAGCTTCTGCTGCTCCTGATCCAGCTTTTCATCTTCCTGAAATTCGTAAAAAAAAGCTTCTTCCTCTTCTGAGGTATTTTCGTCCTTTAATATGTCTTCGTTCTCAGGAGCATCTTGTTTCTCGACAGCATCCCATTGCCCTTCCGCCTGACATTTTACTTCCTCATACCACTGCTCCCTTTCTTGTTGTTCCCTCTGCTTCCGTTCTCTCTCCTTCTGCCCTCTCCGTTCCAGCTCCTGTTGCAGTTGTTCCCTCTCTTGCTGCTCCTTCTGCTTCCGCGCGCTCTCTTGCTGCTCTCTCCGTTCCAGTTCCTGATGTAACTGCTTCTCTTCGGAACTCTCTATAGTTTCTTGTAAAGCAGGACTCGTCTGAGTTCTATCAACGCCTCTGCCCGCCGCAGTCAGTGCCATTTTATACGCATTCCGCAATTGCACAAATTCTTCCGGATACTCCTCGGGATGATATTTCTTGCTCTGTCTTGCATACGCTCTTTTTATTTCAGCTTTGTCAGTGGTGGGAGAAATTTCCAGCCATTCCCATATGTTCTTCATAATTTACCCCATTCTTCAAATACTAACTGTCTATTCTTTTCCCAAAAAACAAAAAAGCTAGTTCCGAAGAACTAACTGCATTTTCTATTAACGCTATTGCCTCTGTTCTCCCCTTGGCAGTACATATTATCGCCATACCAAAATATACCGTATTTTACACACTTTTTCAATAGTATATTTCTATATCCTCCTAAATACAACCTTCTACGTCGCTGCGTATTTTCGGTTGACGCACTTTTACCCTGCCTATATAATAGGAAATAATAAAATGAGACAAGACTTAGGACGGAGGAAGCAACATGTTTCTTGCAGATCAATGGAAAGATTATGAAGTGATAGATTGTTCCAAAGGGGAGAAGCTGGAGCGGTGGGGAAAATATCTCCTGGTCCGCCCAGACCCCCAGGTCATCTGGGACACCCCCCGGACAGATACCGGCTGGCGCCGTCCCAACGCCCATTACCACCGCAGCAAAAAGGGCGGCGGCGAGTGGGAGTTCTTCGACCTGCCCCAGCAATGGAGTATTCATTATAAGAACCTGACCTTCCAGTTGAAGCCTTTCAGCTTCAAGCACACCGGGCTGTTTCCGGAGCAGGCAGCCAACTGGGACTGGTTCTCTGGAAAAATAAAAGCGGCTGGAAGACCCATAAAAGTGCTGAATCTGTTTGCCTATACCGGCGGCGCTACGATTGCCGCGGCCGCTGCCGGCGCTCACGTTACCCATGTGGACGCCTCCAAGGGCATGGTAACCTGGGCAAAAGAAAACGCAGTCTCATCCGGGCTCTCCGAAGCCCCCATCCGTTGGATCGTGGACGACTGCGTGAAATTCGTAGAGCGGGAAATCCGCCGGGGCAACCACTATGACGCCATCATCATGGACCCCCCCTCCTATGGACGCGGTCCCAAAGGCGAAATCTGGAAGATTGAAGATTCCATTCACAGCCTGGTAAAGCTGTGCGCGCAGCTTTTAACGGACCGTCCTCTCTTTTTCCTGATCAACTCTTACACCACCGGTCTGCAGCCCGCGGTACTCTCCTATCTGCTGGGCACGGAGCTGGCACGCTTTCCCGGTTCCGTGACTGCTGATGAGATTGGGCTTCCGGTATCTTCTAACGGACTGGTGCTGCCCTGCGGCGCTTCCGGTCGTTTTGAAGGATATGAATAAACATACCGACTAGACCGGCAGTTCCTCCGTCATCTGCTGTTCCACCTCTCCTGCATCCGCCGCGAAATTCCTGCCGCCGTGCGCCCGCAGGAATTCCTCATCCCGGAAGCCCCAGGTTACGCTGATACAGGGCATCCCCGCATTGCGGGCTGTCTCGATATCCACGTCGGAATCTCCCACATAGACGGCATTTTCCCGGGAAGCCCCAAGCTCCCGGAGCGCCTGTTCCACCGTATCCGGCGCGGGTTTGCGTCGGATACCCTCACGCTCCCCGATCGCCACAGAAACTGTGTCCCCAAAATAAATCCCACACAGCTCCTTTACCGCAAAGTCCGCCTTATTCGATACAATGGCAAGACAGCAGCCCTCTGCTTTCAGCCGTATCAATAGCTCCGTCACACCCGGATAAGGCTTTGTCTTATCATTGCAGTGCTCCCGGTAGTATTCCTTAAAATATGCCGACACCCTGTCATACGCTTCCTGTGTGATATTCTCCGGCGCAGCGCGCCGGAGAAGCGTTCCGATGCCATTACCCACAAACCTGCGCACCTCCTCTATGGTGCGGGCAGGATAACCATATGCCGTCAACGCGGCATTGACCGCATCCGCCAGATCCTCCAGCGTATTCAAAAGTGTACCGTCCAGATCGAAAATTACCGTGCTGTATTTTTTCATTTTATGCACCTATCAAATAACCTTTCTATTTCATCATAATCACATAAAAAAGAGGCTCGACTTGCCTTTATCATCTCTTCCTCGCTGATCTCTTCACAAACTCCTGGCGCGAAAGACCTTCCAGATATTTTTCTTCCCTGAGTTTACCAAAGATCTCCTCCGCCTGCTGCTCAAGAAACCTCACATTACAAAACATATTCTCTTTTGCAATATCAACTGTTCTTATCTTTCCTGCCCAATCGTATATATCCTGAAAAATATATTTATGAATTGCTTGAAGATGTATGAAATCAAAATTGCCTCTCATCGGTTGATCTATCAATTCCAACAAACGTAACATAGTCAGTTTACGTTCAAATTTTTGAAGTTTTTTCGGTTCTCTGATGTCAAGTTTATTGATCAGTATATCTGTATCTGGATAACAATAAATTACATCTGCCATTCCCTACACCTCTTGTAAAATCCTTTTTCTCAGGTCATCACCAGACACCTTCCCCATACGGTACATTCTCAAAAGCTGTATTTCATCCTCTTCAAGCTTTAATCCTTCCATTCTCAATGTTGCATCTACTTCTTCCACCACTTCATCAATCGTATACATTGCCGGATTCAATTTAACCTCGAATGGAATCCCTTTGTGAATAACTAATTGACTTAAGGACATATTAATATATGTGGATAAATTCAAGCCCAATTTGTCCAAAATATCTATTGCATTTGCTTTTAACGATTCTGGTGTTCTCGCCTGTACCATTGACATATTTTCCATGCGTTATCCCTCACTTTCCTTGCTTAATTGTATTACATTGTCATTACATTGTCAACATTCAAACAATCCCCGCCTTTAATTCATCCCAGGACAGCCAGCATATTTCCCCGGCATCCGCCCGCTCCGCAACATCCGCACCCATGCAGACGCACAAATGGCTATCCGGCAGTTCCCGGTATTCCCACAGCGTCACAGGCTGAGGAACTCCTCCCCGGAATATCCGCCCGGCCTCACCCTCAGACGGACAAGTCTCAACGTCTGCCAACGGGATGCGAAGTCCCTCGCCTGTCCATTTCAGGTAGCTCTCCTTCATCGTCCACAGACGCAAGAATGCCAGTTCCCGATCCGCCTGCGCTTTCAGCCACTCCTGCTCCTTTCGGGTACAGCATTTGCGCACAGAAGAAGCGTGCACTCTGCGCCGGCACTCAAGATCGATCCCTATCTCACAGTCCGCCACTGCCACCACAACGTAATCCCCGGCATGGGATGCATTAAAGGATATCCCCTGCGCCTCTTCCAGCGCAGGCTTCCCATTCTCTCCCCGGCAGAATACCTGTTTTTCACGCCCTATGCCCTCCTGACATAAACCGTACGCAATGAGCAGTCCTGCCCCCAGGCACCGATACCGGTCCTTCTCATGCCGGATCCTTTCGATGCGCTCCTGGCGCTCCTGCGGCAGACCGTCCATCTGCCCCTGAAGCGGCTCTCTCATCAGTTCCGGAAGCTTTATTCCGTATATTTTCCACATACCATCATCCTGCCCTATCATTTTTCTTTCCGATCCGTCTTATATACAACACAGTGCTGATCATACCCGTCAGAAACTCCGCTGCTGGAAATGCCAGCCATACGCCGTTCACCCCAAACCACGCCGATAACAGAAACGCACTGGGCAGTATCAGGATAAAACCTCTCAAAAGCGCGATCATATGCGCCGGCAGCGCCTCACAGACCGATGTAAAATATACGGCAATGGCAATACTGCAGCCGGCAAAGGGAATACCCAGAAAATAAAGATGCATCCCAGATACCGCCATCTGCTGCATCCCCGCATCCCCCTCGCTGTTAAATATTGCCACGATAGGGTCCGCCCACAGGAAAAATGCCGTGTAGACGAAAAACGAGAGCACCAGTACAGTTCCTATGGCATAGCGCATCAATTTTCGAATTGTGGCCTGATCCATTCCGCCGTAAGCACGGCTCAGCAGGGGCTGATTTCCCTGAGCAATGCCGGTATAAATGGCTATGACCACCAGCGACAGATTGGCGATCACTCCGTATGCCGCCACGCCCACATTTCCCTGAAGCTTCAGCATCAGCATATTAAATACTATGATCACAACGCCAGAGGAGAGTTCCGTAAGCAGAGAGGGCAGTCCCAGCGCGGCAGTCTGTCCCGTGTCACGCAGGGAAAATGCAGCCCCCTCGAGGCGAAGACTGCTCTTTCCTTTTATCCAGTGCACCGACAGTATTCCCATGCTGATCAAGGGCGCGCATGCAGTTGCCAGCACCGCTCCCAGGATTCCCATTCCCATGGGAAATACCAAAATATAATCCAGCACAATATTGCACAGGCTTCCCACCAGCATTCCGCACATTGCAAGCTGCGGCGCACCGTCATTTCTCACGAAGGACAGCAGCACCTCATTATACAAAAACGCCGGAGAAAACAGCAGCAAAACCCTAAGATACGTCCTTGTCATATCCAGTACCGCTCCCTCCGCTCCCAGAATCCGGGCAATAAAACCGGAACAAAAAAGACCAAGCAGCATGAACACGACCGCCGCAGCCCCTGTGATCTGCAGCGTATTCGTAAAAATCCTGTTTGCACGCCCACACTCCTTCTGCCCCTTAGCCACTGCAAATCTGGTAGCGCCGCCCATTCCAAGCAGAAGTGCGGTTCCGTGAATAAAGCTGTAGGCCGGAATCGCCAGATTCAGAGCCGCCAGCCCATCGGTCCCCAGCCCCTGCGCCACAAAAAATGTGTCGGCTATGATATAGAACGATAATCCCAGCATTCCCAGTATATTTAACGATACATAACGGGCATACTCCCTACCCAAGGACATGTGTTTCATTTGTTTTCTCCTATTTGCACATTTCGGTACATCATGCTATATTGAACATGTGCTTTACCGCACATTATGGATTCCATGCAACTATATTTTTCATTATAAAAAGAGGTTATAACACTATGAAAGAAAATATTGAAACAATCCCACTCTTAAAAGCCTTCGAGGCCAAAGACGAATGCCCCTTCTGCAACCTTGCAAGGGAGGCTGAGCAGCATGCCATTTCCTTTATCTTAGGCTCTGCCTACATGGAAGATGATATCCGGGAACAGACGGATAAGACCGGGTTCTGCCGTCATCATTTTAAAATGATGTATGATTACGGAAACCGCCTGGGAAGCGCTCTGATCTTAAGCACCCACCTGCACAAACTCAACCAGGAGCTGGCACAGGAGATTAAGGATTTCTCCCCCGGCAAATCCTCTGTCCTCAAACGTTTCAAACACACCGACGCCACCGCACAACTGACGCCGTCTACCAATATCGGCGCATGGGCGGCCTCCAAAAAGGACAGCTGCTATGTATGCGACCATTTCAACAACATATACGGACGCTACCTGGACACCTTCTTCGACCTGTACCGGAAGGATGAAGAATTCCGCAAAATATTCGCCGAAAGCAAAGGCGTGTGCATCCCACACTTTGGCGACCTTGTGGAGGTGGCAGAGCGCAGGCTGAACGATGCGCAGAAAAAGGAATTCTATCCGGTGGCATTTTCCCTGATGCAGGAAAATATGAAGCGCCTGGAAGACGAAGTCTGCTGGTTCGTGGAGAAGAACGATTACCTAAACAAAGACAAGCCCTGGGGCAATTCCCAGGATTCCATCCAGCGCGGTATCCAAAAGTGTACCGGCGGTTATCCGGCGGATGAGATCTTTAAGGCGAAGCTGTAAGCACGGCTGCGCCCGCTCATGCCCGGCCCCTACTGCGGATTATAATAAGGGAAAAACTGCCCGCTGCATTCTTTCTCAAAAAGATTATTATACTGCAGGATCTCATAATCCTGCAAACGCTCCGCTTCCTCCCCGCCGGCATCCTGATAGTGCAGGAATTCTCCTGCATCCAGGGAATAGAATGCACGGGCATTCATGGCGGGGATCCTTTCCCGCATGTTGGCCAGAAACCGATAATACGGCGGCAGTTCCATACCGGCGCGCTCCAGCGTCATAGCGCCCAGATAATTCAGGCTGGTCAATTCTACCGTTTCTTCCGGTGTCTCATAATTGGTCCATATGAAAAAGGGCACTGTGTACAGTTCTTCCAGCTCGTCCAAAGTAAGTCCGGAAAGCCCTTTGCCATTCATACTCTGGTAGAATCTGGTGTTCAGGCTTGGCTGATGATCCCCGAAGAACACGATCTCTACCTTTTCGTCCACCCCTTCAAAATAAGAGATCAGATTTTTTAAGGCAATATCGCTCTCATGGATCAGCGTCAGATATTGATTCACATCCGGGTAATATGCATTGTTGAGGGTCACTGTACTCGTGAAATTATCATAAGAATCTTCATATCCCCCATGATTTTGCATGGTGATACTCATAATAAATAATTTCTCACCCGGTTCCTTGGATTCAAATCTTTCGATGATCGTATCGTATAGCTCCTGATCGGTAATGTAATTACGCATCAGCCGGGTCTGGTCGAAATCGTCGATAAAATAAGTTTCCTCAAAACCAAACTGGGGATAAACGCGGTTCCTGCTCCATCCCGTCTCATAATAGGGATGCATGGCAATACAGGTATAGCCCCGCTCCTTCAAGGTGCTCACCAGAGAGTAGGGCTTCCGCGGCATGTACTGCTGATAGGGCACAGAACCATCGGGAAGGAACGCCATGGAATTGCCGGTCAAAAACTCCCATTCCGAATTCGGGGTCTTGGCGCCGAATACCGAGGACAGCAGATCTCCCTTAACCACATTGGTTTCCATAGAATCATAAAAAGGCATGATCTCCTCCGAAGTCTGGAACCCATAATGGGAAATCACGCTCAGATCTGCAAAGGATTCATTCATCACAACAATGATGGTAGGATCTTCCGACGAGGCGTGATGATCCGACGCAGGATAGTTTTGCTCCAGCGCCTCTATCGCTTCCTGGGAATATCCTTCTGGGCTGAAAATAAAAGCATCCCGGATACTCAGCCCGTAGTTCAGTATAAATCCGTTGCGATAGGTTCCCTTCTGCTCCCAGGATTCCATATTCCTGCTCCCTGTCTCTACTGCCAAATATGCCACAAGAACTACCATGCATGCCGCTGCAGACAGACGCAGCAAATACACGCGCTTTATTTCTAAATCCAGCTTCCATATCAATGCTACATAGAGGATGCTTAAGATAATTACCAGAACCGCGCGTCCTTCTATAGCAAAACGATACCCGGAAGCCACGGAAAGTCCGGTGGATGCCGCCCTTAAATCACTGAAAGAGAACTCCACTCCCCGGAATTGATAAATAAAGTAATCTGCCAACGCCATCAGCATCAGGAAGGTATGACTGATCACACAGGCAAGTCTCACCCGTGCCGTGATCGCCAGCATAAAAGAAAAACACACCAAGCAGCACAGAATATTCAGTCTGGCAGAGTAGGGCGTGATCTTCTCCCGCAGTTCCTCCTCCAGCAGAAGATACTGCACCATGTGATAGGTCATGATGCTGCTTAATCCCACTGCCAGTGCCGCCCACAGCGGATTCAGCCGCTGCGGCAGCTTTACCGTCAGATTCGACAGCGCAAAGAAGACCAGTCCGCCTGCCACACCCTGCCAGATACCGGTCTTCCCATATATGCATATGAGTATCATGACCGCCAGCACAACGCCGCTGGCGATCACGTTATTCTTTTTCACATTCCATTCAGCGGAAAAAAGCTTCTCCTCCTGCTTTGTCTTCCACTTCTCCATAAGCTTCATGTTCCCTTACATCTCTTTTCCACAAACCTATACTACCGCTATGTAACCTATGCCCAGAATACAGCATAACAGATACAATATCAACAAATGCGCCGGGTAGAAAACATAGAAGAAATATTTCATTTTCCAGCCCCGTGTTCCGTTATATAGCCCAATGGGAAGAAACGCCAGAGACGCAGGCACTTCCCACATGAACGCCACAAATCCGGTCAGGATCTGAAACGTCTTGGTCTTACGAAAAATATAAAGCACCATAATGCACAGCACCCCGGTAGCAGCGTAATCTGTCCGCAGGAACTCCGCCAGCGCCATTCCTCCCCCCAACAATATGATGTATCCCAGCGTCCGGATTATGGTATTTGCCACTGTATGCTCAAGATAACGGTAGCCCCACATAACCAGAAGACCGATCAACAGCGTAAAGAATACATTCTGATATCCGAATTCCAACACAGTTCCGCTAAACAGCAGATCAAACGGTATCTCCGAAATGATGCTGAACGCCGCCAGGCGCATCACATATTTGGGCACACTCCCGGTATGCTCAAAGCCTTCCACCAACAAAAAGCAAAAAATAGGAAACGCCAGCCTTCCGATCCAGCGCATGATCATATAGGTAAGCTGCAGAGAGTCCGTTAAGTCCATATATGCATTTCCGCTATTTCCCGCCTGGCTCCAGGACAATATCAGATATCTTCCCAGAACGCCCGCGCCGATATGATCGATCAGCATAGAGATGATCGCCACCATTTTCAGTGTGCTTCCGCTGATCCCCTTCCATTTTCGATTGGTTGCTGTCTGCATTTCCATCCCAACACCCTCCTATACGCTGTTGCCCTTCTCTGCCACTATTTATTTTCGTTCTCTCGCCGCCAGTCTTCGGTCTATGCGCTTATAGACAAGCACCACGATTCCACCCATCAAGAACGGCACCACAAAGGTTGCAAAGCGATACAGCAGTGCCGCCGAGCCTGCTGCTCCCGTCCCTACTAATACCGCAAAAAGCGCCGCCAGCACAAACTCCGAGGAACCAATGCCTGCCGGAGAGGGAATTACCGCCGCCAGCATGACGGACAGTGATGTGACCGCCCAGGACTGAAGCAGCGTCAATCCATACTCCTGTGTCAGTATCACAAAGGGAATTCCGTAAAAAAAGGCAAATTTCAGCATGTTTTTCCCGACGATAGATAAAATAAATTTCTTCTTCGTCATCAGCTCCGCCGTCGCGGTCTCCAGAATCCCGCACTGCTCCCGAAGCATCGCCGCCTGTGCGTCAAACCTTCCCTTGCGGTTGATCTTGTCCAGCAGTCCTATGACAAGTCTATGTAAAGCCTTGGAACAGCAGAACAGCAGCAGCGCTGCCGCGATCAGAAACGTAAGTCCATACCCTGCCGACAGCATCCCAAAATAGTCGTTATAATAATGCTTCATAAATCCAAAATTGATCAGAAAAAACACCGCGGAAAACAAAGCAATGCTCATCTTATGAATGACATACTCCACCATATACATGCCGGTTGCCTTGGGAACGGGAATCCCCTTCCCGTTAAAATAATACACCGCTGCCAGCCCCGCGCCGCTGCCCAGAGTTGCCACACGATAAAAGCTGCAGTAAAATGCGCTCTCCACTCCCATCCGGTAGCTGAAGGACGGCTGATACTGCCTGGCAAAAGAACAATTGATCCACCCCTCCACCAGATGGTAGCATATTCCGGCCCCGCAGATGACCAGAATCACCCACACCGGCGTCCCCCCCAGTTCTTCCAATATAGGTCCTACCATATCCCGGAAGGTATATATGATCGCCGCCACAATCGCAACAACCAACAATAATTTTAGAATAGTTTTTACATGATTCTTCATATGTTATATCACCATTGGCATTATATCAAATCTCGTGTGTTTGTCAATTATATGACTCTACATAATCTGCTCTAAATATGATATACTATTGACAGATTATAACTGTTTAGGAGGTTTTACCCATGCCCGGCTTTGCCACCCATTATCTGTTCGGACTCACTGCCTGTCAGGAGCTGCCCCGCGGCGGCACTGCTGCCTGCCTGAGAAAATATGCCCGCGTCTTTGGACTGGGACTTCAGGGGCCGGATCTATTCTATTACTCTCTGTCATCCTTCCTGCAGCCCGGAGGCAATCCCGGAATTCTCGCCCATCATCATTCCACAGGGGCTCTGCTTACCCATATGCTGGAGAGCCGCAGTATTTTCCATGATACAAGGGATCGAAACATCGCCTCTGCGTATATCATGGGCTTTCTGGGACACTATACCCTGGACACCGTATGCCATCCCTATATCTATGCCAAATCACACAGACAGTCCTATGGCAGGGACTACTTCGGACATCATGTCTATCTGGAGACAGACATTGACGCCGAGCTGCTGATGTATTATAAGGGGTGCGCACCATCCGAATTCCGTCAGGCACGCACCATCGCCTTATCGCGCAGACAGCAGAAGGTCGTGGCTGCCGTGCTGCATTATGCCTACAGCGCCACCTTTCCACAGTACCATTTTCCCGAATTCCGGATACGCATGGCCATCCGTGCTATGTACAGCAATCTGCGGCTGCTGCGGGACCCCTCCGGGCAAAAAAAAGTCCTTGCCCGAAGTATTGAGGCAAGGCTTTTGGGACATGCACACATCTCCCCGCTGATCACCAGTGACTTCTATACCTTCACAGTAGACCCGCTGAACATGCGCCACCGCTCCTGGTGCAATCCCTGGAACGGTTCCGGCAGATCCAGGCGCTCTTTCTTTGATCTGATGGATCAGGCGCGAGCAGAATACCTGGATATCCTGGATATGGCTGCCCAGCTCTTTGGTCTGCCCTTTGGCACACCGGTCTACCGGCAGCGTCTGACAGAGCTGTCCAGGCGTCTCGGCAGCAAATCTTACTGTACGGGGCTTCCCGAGGATGAATCCCCGAAAAATTCCTGAATCTGCCCGCATATCGTATGCATCAGCCTGGTTCTTGCCTCCACGCTTGCCCATGCGATATGCGGCGTGATCAGCAGACGTTCGCTGTCCTTGATTCTCCGCAGGGGATTATCTTCGCTCATAGGCTCGACCCGCAGCACGTCCAGTCCTGCCGCTGCAATAACGCCCTGTTCCAGGGCATTCGCCAGATCCTCCTCCACCACGATTGGACCTCTGCCCAAATTTAAGAAAATCGCGCTTCTTCTCATCCGGGCAAACGCTTCTGCGTTCATAAGATCCTGTGTATGCTCATTTAACGGTGCATGTACGGACACGATATCTGATTGTTCCAGCAGTTCATCCAGGGATACCCGCGCATAACCCGGCTGGTTGTTCCTGCCCGATGTGGAGTAATAGATTACCCGGCATCCAAACGCTCCGGCGATATCCGCTACTCTCCGTCCGATATTTCCCAGCCCTATGATTCCCCATGTCTTACCGTACAGCTCCGGAAAACGATTATCGAAATGAGTGAAGAGCCGGTCGCCGATATAGCGCTCCTCCTTCACATAATCATCATAATACCGCAGCTTCTCCAGGAGATAAAAAAGCATCGCAAAGGTATGCTGTGCTACCGTCTCCGTAGAATACCCCGCTACATTGCGCCATGCAATGCCCCGGCGCGCAAGATATTCCCGGTCCAGATTATTGACTCCAGTTGCCGTGACACACACCAGCTTCAGATTCCGTGCCTGTCCTATCGTCCTCTCATTGACCTGTACCTTATTCAATACAATAACATCTGCATCCACGGTTCTCTGCGCCGCCTCTTCCTCCGTGGAAAAGTCATACCGGATCACCTCTCCCAGCGCATCATATTCCGACAGATCTATATCGTCTCCGATGGATTTTGCATCCAGAAATACTATTTTCACAGCCGCACCTCCTATGCTTCCTTCAGATAATTGCGGAGGGCAGTCATCTGCTCCTTTGCCTTGAGGTATCCTGCCTCATACAGTGCCTCCAGCTTGTCCGGTTTGGATTCTGTCCTTCCCACACCCAGAATGCTGTCCGGGGCAATGACAAATACTCTGCCCTCCCGTTCCAGCTTCTTAAGCTGCTTCATGGAAGCGTTGTAAGACTCGGGCCTATGCTGCATCGTCTTCACAAGTTTGGGATACTTATGATACAGCGCCGCGATTGCTCCTACACCTGCCTCTGTGCGTTTCACATAATCTCTCTCACGGGTCAGGACCACAATGACCTTATCACAGCCTTCTTCCAATGCGTGGAGATACGGAACGGAATCTGACACACCGCCGTCCAGATAATATCGGTTTCCCAGCTTCACCGGCTGGAAAAATATCGGCAGCGCACAGCTTGCCACCACTTCATCCAGCTTAGGACCCATCCGGGGTATCTCCTTATACTCTGCTTTCCCTGTGTGTATGTTCGTCACCGCAGCCTCAACTTTGCCGGGAAAACGTGCAAATGCTTCCCAGTCAAAGGGAAGCAGTTCATTCGGTACGGTATCAAATACATAACCGATGTTGTAAAAACTCTTGATGTTCCGGTCAAAAAGAAACTGAAAGCCCTGATAATTGCCATCCGACATATACTGCTTCGCCAGTGTCAGGTTCCTTCCCCTCTGCCCGGAGAGATAGGATATGCCGAAGGCAATTCCCGCCGACACCCCGATAAAATAATCCGGCATAATATTTTCTTCCAGGAAAGCGTCCGCTACACCGCAGGAAAATACGGTTCTGCTGGCGCCCCCTTCAAAAACCATTCCAAGCTTCATCTTACATACGCTCCTTACTTTACGATCAGCCTTACCCCCCGGACCGCTACTACTTCCGCAATCGCATTTGCCTCTATGGTAATATTGTCTGCTTCCGTCCGCGCCGACCATTCCAGGCCATTTAAAACGGCAACTCCCGTGCCTGCCAGGTTATCCACCTTCTCAGTGATCCGCACGGTCTTGCCCACCGCATCCTCATAATTCGTCTTGGTGCGTCTGGGATTAAAATACTTCAGCGCCCAGGGCCTGGTAAAGTAAACGAGAATCAGAGACAGTACCAAAAACAGCAGGATCTGCAGCCAGATAGGCGCGCCCAACGCACAGGCGATCAGTGCCAGAAGACCTCCGCCTGCGAACCAGATACTGGTCAACCCAACCGTAATGATCTCTACCACCAGACATATTACAATCAATGAAATCCAAAAAATGATCATCATCTTGTTTTCCTCCTTGACTTTATAAATACCATATGGTCCAGCAAGCGAACCGTTGCTAAAACACTTATTTTTGTGTTATATTCAGTATGGCACACAATGTTTAAAAAAGGAAGTGAAAATTTATGTTAAAAACTCTCGGCTCCCAAATCCGGGAATTTAAGCGGGATTCAATCCTGACCCCGCTCTTTATGATTTTCGAAGTACTTATGGAGACTTTGATTCCATTTCTGATGGCGTCCATTATTGATGACGGTGTAAACGCCGGAAACATGAACCACATTTATCTGGTGGGCGGATGCATGGTGATCGTAGCCTGCCTGTCGCTTTTTGCAGGAATCATGGGCGGCAAATACGGCGCCAGCGCATCCACTGGCTTTGCCCGCAACCTGCGGCAGGCGATGTTTGAGAAGATCCAGACCTTCTCCTTTGCCAACATTGATAAATACAGCACCGCCGGTCTTGTCACCCGCATGACCACGGACGTCACCAACATGCAGAACGCATACCAGATGATCCTGCGGATGTGTACAAGAGCCCCTGCCAGCCTGATCTGCGCCATGGCCATGTCCTTCTTCATCAGTCCGCGGCTTGCCATGGTCTACCTCATCGCAGTCATCATCCTGGGCTGTATTCTCGCTGTAATCATACGGTTCGCCACCAGGTACTTTAACGAGGCATTCCCGAAATATGACGATCTGAATGCCAGCGTACAGGAAAATGTGTCTGCGATCCGGGTAGTAAAGGCATATGTCCGGGAAGACCACGAAACCACGCGTTTTACAAAAGCCAGCGCCATGATCTACCGGCTGTTCACCAAGGCAGAAAACACAGTTATCCTCAACGCTCCCGTCATGCAGCTTACGGTATACAGTTGTATTCTCATCATCAGTTGGCTGGGAGCACGGATGATCGTGGGCAGTACGCTTACCACCGGTGAGCTCACCAGCCTTCTGACCTATTGTATGAATATCCTCATGAGCCTCATGATGCTGTCTATGGTGTTCGTTATGATCACCATGAGCATTGCCAGCGCCCGCCGTATCTGCGAAGTGCTGAATGAAGAGAGCACGCTGACTAATCCGGCGGAACCGGTCACCTCCATCACAGACGGTTCCATCCGTTTTGACCATGTGAGCTTTTCCTATAAGAAGGACAGCAAAGAACCGGTGCTTTCAGATATCAACCTGACCATCCGCTCCGGCGAGACCATCGGCATCATCGGCGGCACAGGAAGTTCCAAATCCAGCCTGATAAACCTCATCAGCCGTCTCTATGACGTTACGGAAGGCGCCGTGCTTGTGGGCGGCGTGGATGTCCGTAATTACGATCTGGATACGCTGCGCAATCAGGTAGCCGTAGTGCTGCAGAAAAACGTACTGTTTTCCGGCACTATTCTGGAGAATCTGCGCTGGGGCGATGCGGATGCCACGGAAGAAGACTGTATCCGGGCATGTAAACTTGCCTGCGCCGATGACTTCATCCAGAGCTTTCCTGACAAATACAATACATATATTGAACAGGGCGGCACCAACGTGTCCGGCGGGCAGAAACAGCGCCTCTGTATCGCCCGCGCCCTGTTGAAAAAGCCCAGGATCCTGATCTTGGACGACAGCACCAGTGCAGTAGACACTGCCACTGACGCCCGCATCCGCGCGTCCTTCGCCAATGAGATTCCAGGCACTACGAAACTGATCATTGCACAGCGCATTTCCAGCGTAATGCATGCCGATCGCATTCTGGTTCTGGAAAACGGTCGTGTCAGCGGCTTCGGCACTCATCAGGAGCTGCTTGCAGACAATGAGATATACCGCGATGTATACGAATCCCAGACTGGCGGCGGCGGTGATTTCGATGAGAAGGGAGGCGAACTGTAATGCCTGATACTACTAAGATGCCCGGTATGGGCAGAAAAAATATGATCCGCGGACCCAAAACCACAGAGCACCCCGGCAGGCTGTTCCTGCGGCTGATGGCATACGTCCTTACCGGTTATAAGGCTGCCTGCTTTTTCGTTGTGTTCTTCATTCTTGTAAGCGTATTGTCAAATACACAGGGGACCATGTTCATCCAATCGCTGATCGATGACTATATTGTGCCTATCACCACCTCTGCCGACAAGGATTTCAGCGCCCTCGCCCAGGCAATTCTGCGGGTTGCCTGCTTTTACGGAATCGGTGTCTTAAGCACCTTTGCCTACCAGAAGATCATGGTATATGTCACACAGGGAACGCTGCGGCGCTTGAGAGATGACCTTTTTAGCCATATGGAACGTCTGCCCATCAAATATTTTGACACACACGCCCACGGCGACATTATGTCTGTCTACACCAATGATATCGACACATTGCGCCAGATGATCAGCCAGAGTATTCCGCAGCTTATCAACAGCGCTGTCACCATTGTGAGCGTTCTGGTATGTATGATCATCCTGAACATCCCGCTGACGCTGCTTACGCTGTTCATGGTAGGCATTATGCTGTTTGTGACCAAGAATCTCGCCGGCAGGAGCGGACGCTATTTTGCGGCGCAGCAGCGTGACCTTGGCAAAGTGAACGGTTTTATTGAGGAGATGATGAATGGTCAGAAAGTGGTTAAGGTATTCTGCCATGAGGAGGAAAATATCAGAGAATTCTCGCGGCTGAATGACCAATTGTTCCAAAGCGCAAACAGCGCAAACAAATTCGCAAATATCCTGATGCCTGCCAACGCCCAGATCGGAAATATCAGCTATGTGCTGTGCGCCATGGTGGGCGGTGCTCTGGCGCTGGGCGGCATCGGAGGCTTTACACTGGGAGGACTTGCCAGCTTCCTGGCTTTTAACAAAGGCTTCAATATGCCCATCAACCAGGTCAGCCAGCAGTTAAACAGCATTGTCATGGCAATGGCAGGCTCCGAGCGGATCTTTGCCCTTATGGATGAAACGCCGGAGATAGATGATGGTTACGTTACTCTGGTAAATGTACAAAAGGCCGCCGACGGACTGGTGGAGACCGATGACACGCGAAGCGGACGCTGGGCATGGAAGCACCAGCATCAGGCAGACGGTTCCATCGATTATGTGGAAGTCAAAGGCGATGTGGTATTTGATGATGTGGACTTCGGCTATAACGACGACAAGATCATTCTGCACAATATCAAGCTTTACGCCACACCGGGACAGAAAATCGCTTTTGTGGGTTCTACCGGAGCCGGCAAAACTACCATCACGAACCTGATCAACCGGTTCTATGATATTCAGGACGGTAAGATCCGCTATGACGGTATCAACGTAAACAAAATCTGCAAAGCCGATCTGCGCCGCTCCCTGGGCATTGTACTCCAGGATACCCATCTGTTCACAGGCACAGTTATGGAAAATATCCGGTACGGAAAATTAGACGCCAGCGACGATGAAGTCATTGCAGCGTCAAAACTTGCCAATGCTGACGGTTTCATTCGGCATTTACCTGACGGTTATCAGACCATGCTGACAGGAGACGGCGCCAACTTAAGCCAGGGACAGCGTCAGCTCCTGGCTATTGCAAGGGCAGCGGTTGCCAATCCGCCGGTGCTGATCCTGGACGAAGCTACCAGCTCCATTGATACCAGAACCGAACGTATTGTCCAGGACGGCATGGATAAGCTGATGGCAGGCAGAACCACTTTCGTCATTGCTCATCGGCTCTCCACCGTCAGAAACAGCGACTGTATCATTGTTCTGGAGCATGGACGCATCATAGAGCGGGGCAGCCACGAGGAACTCATAGACGCGAAGGGCAGATATTATCAGCTCTACACCGGACTACAATCATAAGAAGAAAAGGAGATCGTATCATGCTGACTACAATTCTATTTGATTTGGATGGAACACTGCTCCCCATGGATCAGGAAGAATTTATTAAATCATACTTTAACAAATTAGCTGTTAAGCTTGCTCCTTATGGATATGAAGCGGATTCCCTGGTTTCTGCTATCTGGCAGGGCATCGATGCCATGGTCATGAACGATGGCAGCCGGACGAACGAGGAATGTTTCTGGGATAGCTTTGCAAGTCGATTTGGCGCAAAAGTCTATACTCACAAGTTCATTTTTGAAGAGTTTTACCTTAACGAATTCCAGGAAGTGGCAAAATCATGCGGTTTTACTTCCAAAGCAAAGGATACTGTAGACGTAATGCGTAGGGCAGGTTATCAGATTGCTCTGGCTACCAATCCTGTTTTTCCGGCAGTCGCCACCGAAAGCCGTATCCGCTGGGCAGGTCTCGACCCTTCCGACTTCGTCTGGTATACCACTTATGAAAACTGCCGGCACTGCAAACCCAATCCGGAATATTACCGCGACGTGCTTTCGCATCTTAATGTAACCCCGGAAGAATGCCTGATGGTGGGCAATGACGTGGCGGAGGATATGATTGCCGCCGCCCTTGGTATGCCGGTATTCCTGCTGACGGACTGCCTGATTAACAAAATGGAGGCTGATCTGAATCAATATCCCCACGGGGGATTTTCCGAACTGATCACATATATTCCGCGGGAATTTGGTCTGCCCATACAGCGGGAACAGCCCATAGAAAAGAACACAGCACGCATGATGGCGGCAGAGGAACCTGCTGCACCACCGGAGCCTGCTGCACCGGAGAAGATCCGTATCATTACAGATTCGGCAAGCGACATTATAGATACTGACCGGGAAGATCTGACGGTACTCCCACTCACGATCCGCTTCGGAGACACCGAATATCAGGATGGCGTCAATCTCTCCCGGGAAGAATTTTACGAAAAGCTGATTGAAGAGGAGGAATTGCCCCAGACCAGCCAGCTTACCCCCTATGATTTTAGCACGGCATACGAAGAGGCGAAGGCAGCCGGCGAGACGGTCATCGTCATCACCATGTCTGCTAAGCTGTCCGGCACCTACCAGAGCGCCCTTCTTGCCGCCCAGGATTATGATGGCATGGTCTATGTGGTGGACAGCGCAAACGTTACGGTGGGTGAACATGCCCTGGTGGAATATGCCCTGCGCCTGGTAGACAGCGGGCTGGAGGCAGTCTCCATCGTATCCAGGCTGGAGGCAGACAAGAACAGAATCCGTCTGGTTGCCCTGTTAGACACCCTGGAATATCTGAAAAAGGGCGGACGCATCTCTGCTGCCGCAGCTATGGTGGGCGGCGTTTTGAATATCAAGCCCGTGATTGCCATCGAGCATGGCGAGGTTGCCATGTTGGGGAAAGCCCGGGGCTCCCGCCAGGGCAACAACCTGCTGGTACAGCAGATTGAAGCCGCAGGAGGCATTGATTTTTCCATGCCTTATTTCCTGGGCTATACCGGTCTCAGCGATGCGCTCTTGCAGAAATATATCTGGGACAGCGAAACTCTGTGGAAAGACGGCGTAGAAAACTTAAGCTTCACTCTGGTGGGCGGCGCCATCGGCACACATGTAGGTCCCGGCGCTATTGCCGTTGCGTTCTTCGCCAAGGAAGAAGGGACAAACAAGACCGAAGAATAAAGTCACGATATACAAATGGGGTGCCGGATTACCGTCTTCAGGTTTTCCGGCCTGCACCTTCTTGCGTCACTGAGATAGATCTCATGGTGGTAACGGGGGCCGCCCATATCCGCCGCATATCCCTGTTCTCTGGCAAATGCATCCATGACTTCTATGGTTGCCGGTTCATCATCATAAGACCCGATGTGCATACACTGTACGCATAAACCTTCGTCGTAGGTAAAGAACTCCACTTTAGAAAAATCTGTTTTTTTCTTTGCCGCGGCCTCCGCCACTGCCCAGTCAAAATCTTCCCTTGCCACGAACTCCGGCAGGCGGATCATGGAAATCCATTGAAAGTTCTCTTTGTGGACATAGTCAATGCCCGCTACGCCCTTCTGCCACCACAGCCCCTCCAGAGGAGGCACCACATAATCAAAATAACCTTCGATGCGGTGATCCCCCATTTTGCTCATCTTGATGGTAAACGCGATCCCATAGAGCAGTCCGATCGACTGTTTGTACGCGCCTTCCTCTTCATTGGGATCTCCCTCCCCCCGCACTGCAATAAAATTCATCCGGGGAACGGTCACAAGCTCCGGTTTGTTCTTAGGCATATAAAACTCTTTGTATTCCTTCTTATAATCAAATGCCATTCGATTCTATGCCTCCTCTCAGATTCCCCATCCGCTCTGTGATAGTCGCTTCAAATTTCTCCTGGGAAAGATTCGGGTCTTTTGTGCCTCTCCAGACAGCGCAGGGCGCTTCCTCGCATTCCCCGCAGGTAGCAAGCTTTTTCTTCTGTACCGAGCAGGCGTAAATAGGACAGGCTTTCCCGGCAGGGGCATGGAACACCTTTCCGTTCGACGCATTGCAGCCCTTACACATGGTTCCAAAGCACCCGCACTTTTCACAGTCCGTGCCGCAGCAGCTGAGTCCCAGAATCTCACGCTGGCGCTTCTTGCTGAAACCTCCCAAAACCAATGCATAGGATTTATCCAGCATAGTCTTAAGCAGCTCATCCGGCAGCGCCCCATCCGGATTGATGGAATTCCAATGAACCTTATTGGAATAATAACCGGGGATCACATCCTCGTATTTCTCCCGAAAAAATTCGCCCTCCAGAGGCTCCAGCTTCAGGTTGATATAATAAGGCTTGTCCTCTTCATTCAGGCAGATCGCTGCAAACATTTTGCCGCCCACATGATATCGAACCCAGTTCCAACTCTCCTGCAGATCCTTGGTCACTCCTCTTTTACTGAGCAAATACTCATCCATCCATAAATACCGCATCATCTTTCCTCCTTTGCTTTACTTATTATATCATAGGAAAGACGACAACTGTATGTCATGTTCTTTGTTATGCCAGGTTTCTTATCAGGCAACTTTTTTAACTAAAGTTGCCTGATTTTCCTTTGTAATATATATGGAAACTGTCTATAATGATAAAAAACAGATGTTTGAGTTTCCGCATTTTCTAGATTTCGTTGCCGCCGGTATATCATAAGTTTTGTGTCTTTTTTATGCTTTGACAATCTGACGGTGTCTGTCCGTCTGCAGAGCACATGCGGCTTCGGTTTCTAGCAGCTCTAAATGGGCGTTCTTCTGTGGTCGATATGAGCGGGCTGCTCCCAAAACTCGCCTCAATACAAAGATAAATTCATGACCTACGAGCTCAGACAATGTCCGCAGCCCCCACGTCACATCAGAACGCCCATTAAGAGCTGCACAAAACCTGCAGATTGCATGTTCTCATGCAGACGGACAGACACCGAAGATTGTTCGAACATGAAAAAAACACAAATTATCACAAATGATATACCGACGGCAACTGAAATTTAAGCAAAAGGTGAGCAGCAGTCTGCCGTGGGGTTGTACGCAGCAAAGAAACGCGCACAAGTTTCATGGCAGGAATGATGTGTCCATCTCCTTGCAACATCTAATCTGCAAAACGCGGAAACTCAAAAACAGAGGTGATCATATGAAAGAATTAAACATTGGCCGCATGCTGACGGAGAATCGCAGGAAGCGAGGGATCACGCAGGAGGAGCTGGCTGAATATATGGGCGTATCCAAGGCCTCTGTTTCCAAATGGGAAACCGGTGCTACTTATCCCGATATCACGCTTCTGCCCCGGCTGGCCACATTTTTCAATATCAGTATTGACGAATTGATGGGATATGAACCCCAAATGACCAAAGCGGATATACGCAGGCTCTACGGACAGATTTGCCGCGATTTCTCCACAAAGCCCTTTGATGAGGTCATGGAGCATTGCCGGGAAATCACAAAAAAGTATTTTTCCTGCGCCCCTCTCCTGTTCCAAATCGGCAGTCTGTATGTCAACCACTGTGTACTTGCCGGGACGCCGGAGGGAACGCTTGCCGTTCTGGAAGAAGCCGCCACGCTGTTTGTCCGGGTCAGGGAGGAGAGCGAACAGGCTGCACTGGCAGACCAGGCAGTCAATATGGAGGCTCTTTGCCTGCTGAAGCTGGGGCGGGGAGAAGAAGTCCTTGAACTGCTGGCGGACTCAGTCCCTCTCAGGATGGCTCCCGAGCCTCTGCTGTCCGAGGCCTTCCGTATAACCGGAAATCATGAGGAGGCCGCCCGCGTTCTGCAGGCAGGCATCTATCAGACCGTGCTTGAGCTCATGAACCTTCTGCTCCCCTACATGGATCTATGCGGGGAAAAGAATTCCTCATTGGAAGAAACCTGCCGCCGCACACTGGCTGTTGCAGATGCTTTTGAGCTGCGCACGCTGCATCCCGGCATTTTGCTGACCGCATATTTGTCCATTGCACAGGAGTTTGTAAAACACGGTAAAACAGAAAAAGCCCTTGACATGCTGGAACGATACGGCGCTCTTGCCGCATCTGACATTTATCCGCTGAAGCTTCACGGAGATTCCTATTTTACGCTTCTTGATGGTTGGCTGGAAGAAAATCTGCCCTTAGGCAGCAATCCGCCAAGAAGCGAAGACCTGATACGAAAAGACATTCTGGAAGCGTTGACAGCAGCTCCGGCATTTGCCGGTCTTTCGGACAACAAACGGTTCCAGAATATCATCCGCCGCTTAGCAGGCGGCATGGAGGTAAAAAAATGAATGCAGTGACCTTAAACCACCTGTCCAAGACATACCCCGGCGGCAAAACCGCTGTGGATTCTGTCAGCATCTGCCTGGCTCCGGGGGAGGTATTCGGATTCCTGGGGCCCAACGGCGCCGGTAAGACTACTACGGTAAAGCTCTTAAACGGAATGCTGACTCCCACACAGGGAAGCTGCCTGGTATTCGATATTGATCCTGCCCAGAATCCCCAGCAGACGCACGCCCTCTCCGGCGTTGTCACCGAACATGCGCAGATGTATGATACCTTAACGGGTATCCAGAATCTTATATTTTACGGCTCTATCTACGGGCTCACAGAATCAGAAAGCCAGCAGCGCGGGACGCTGCTTCTGAAAGAACTGGAATTATTCGATGCCAAAGATCAGAAACTTGCCGCCTATTCCACCGGTATGCGGCAGCGTCTCTCACTGGCGCGGGCGCTGATCCATGAACCCCGGATCCTGTTTCTGGATGAACCCACCTCCGGGCTTGATCCGGAAAGCGCACAAAACGTTCATGCCATGATACGCCGTCTGGCATCCGAGAAGGGCATTACCGTTTTTCTCTGCACCCACCAGCTCCGTTACGCCCAGGAAATCTGCACCAGATACGGACTTATGGAGGAGGGCAGGCTGCTGGCGGATGGAACGTTAGCTTCCCTGCGGGCTAAGGTCTGCTCCGGTATGACCATGACCATAAAGACCAGCAGCATCCCCGCCGGATTACCCTGCCGGCAGACAGATACATGCACCTTCGAGCTTGCCATAGCATCCGAGGAAGATATCCCCCGGATTGTGCGCAGGATCGTGGATGCCGGAGGAGACGTATATCACGTTTCCGCCAAACAGCCTTCATTGGAAGATATTTATTTCCGTCTCACCGGAGAAAAGGAGAAACCAGAATGAATCATCAAATGACTGCTATTATCAAAAAAGACATCCGTGGGATTACTTCCAACAAGCGCATGCTTACCACTCTTCTGGTAGTCCCCATTGTTCTGACTATTTTCCTTCCCACCGTTTATATTGTGATACTCCGTTTCGTTCCCACGGAAGGAGAAGACATGCTGAAGCTGTTGAAAATGCTGCCTTTATCTATACAAGGCGGTGAGTCCACCCAAAACCTGATCCGGCTTATGCTCAACTATATCCTGCCGGTTTTTTTCCTATTGATCCCCATTATGGCTTCTTCGGTTATGGCGGCTGCCTCTTTCGTGGGAGAGAAGGAAAAGCGAACCCTGGAAACTCTTTTGTACTGCCCGCTGTCATTAAAGCAGATTTTCCGTTCCAAGGTAATGGCTTCTTTCCTGCTCAGCATGTTCGTCTCAGCCGTGTCCTTTGCAGCTATGCTCCTTGTGCTGGAGACAGAGACTTACCTCATCACCGGCACTTTCCTGCTCCCGGATATCAAATGGCTTCTCATCCTGCTGTTAGTGGCCCCGTCCATTTCCATGATCTCCATCACTCTGACGGTTCGTGTATCCGCCAAGGCACAGAGTGTGGAAGATGCGCAGCAAGGCGCTGTTTTCCTGCTGATGCCGGTACTTCTTCTGATCATCGGACAGTTCACAGGAGTCCTGCTCGTCAGCGCCTGGATCCTGCTTGCCCTGGGGGCTGTATGCGCCCTGCTTGCCGCGCTGCTCCTCAAACGTGCCATCGGAAGGTTTCAGTATGAAGCCCTATTAAAATCCTGACCGCAATGGGGCATCCCTTACTCTCTGGCGCCGCTGACGATATTGTAGTACGCGTTGGAGGTAATGCGATACACCAGACAATAGAACAGGGCAAACACCACAAAGCTGATGACGGTGGTGACCGCAAACAGGACGACGTTATTCAGGTTAAACAACAGCAGCAGTTTACGGATGATGGGAAACGCAAATGCCAGATGCATGCCCGCTCCCACCAACGGCAGGAAAAATACCGTCAGAAGCTGGGAATTGATGCTCTTTCGGATTTCCCGCTTAGTCATACCGATCTTCTGCATGATCTCAAACCGCGCCTGGTCCTCGTAGCCCTCGGAAATCTGCTTGTAATAAATGATCAGGACTGCTGCCAGAATAAACACTGCGCTCAGCACGATACCGAGATAGAACAGGCTGCCGAAGATGCTGTAAAAGTCCTCCCGCTCCATCTCCCTACCTTGTACGGAGAAAGCATAATACCCATATGTTTCGTTTGCATCCGGAGCACGGAAATTCTCACGGATCGCAGCATACAGAGCATCCTGATCCTTACGTTCCAGTCCCGTATCGAAGTTATATGACCAGCGGAGAGTTACCATACGGTTCCCATTATAATCGGCCAGTTCATCAATGCCTTCGATAGCCGTTTTCAGATCCGGCACGAAAATAACAATGGTGGGGACGATTGCCATGGCCGCCTCTCCGCTTCCTGCAAAATCGTCTACTACCTTCTTGATCCGAAAGCTCCTGCCATTACGGAACGAAAGGGTATCTTTCTCATATCTATAGCTATCACGGTAGAAATAGAGCAGCGCCTCGTCCTCTTCCAACGTTTCATCGGTTCCCATCAATGCATTATAATCTTCAATGGGAATGATATAGATCTGATATACATTGGAATACGTATCCAGATGAAACTGCTCGATCTTGCTTACGTCAGTCTCTACGGTGTCCTCCATCAGAAGCCCCGCTACAGAAGCGCTGCGGTATTCATGTATGTTTGCTGGATCTGCGTCGTAAGACCTGACAATCCTCAGCATTTCATTTCTAATCGCACCAACGGCTTCCCCTGTCATTTCTTCCACATCATTCCATTGGAAGCTGGTGTTGATCTCCCGGGGATAACGGGCGTTAATAGAATCCTCCTCACCGGCATACAGACTTGTGGTAGAGGAAATCATGACCAGCACCATTGTGGCAAGGATACAGATGGATGCAAGACCTGCGCCGTTGCGCTTCATGCGGTACACCATAGAAGATACGGACACAAAGTGGTTCGCCTTATAATAATAATTCTTTCTCTTCTGAAGAATACGGCAGAACAGCACCGAACCTGCGATCATGACCAGGTATGTTCCCAGGATGACCAGAACAACTGCTAAGAAAAATACCAGCAATGCGGATACCGGGTTCTGGATGGTCACCGCGAGGCCGTATGCCGCTCCCAGCATCAGGACACCTAAAATGCCCACCAGCCAGTTACCTTTCGGCGGTTTCTCCCCCACGTTCTCACTTCGCAGCAGGGATATGGCATTTGCAAACTTCACCTGGCGAAGAGAATTGAGGAAAAGGAGCAGGAATATCACGCCAAACACCATGACGGTCATAGCAATCGCAGCCGGAGAGACCGAAAAGGAGTAATTGACAGAACCGCTTAAGACATTTACAAGCCCCAGCTCTGCCAGCTTGGAAAAGACAATACCTGCAAACAGCCCTGCACCCAGAGAAATCGCAGAGATGATCAATGCTTCCCAAAAGAGGATGAATCCAATATTTCCCTTCCCCATTCCAAGAATGTTATAGAGTCCAAATTCCTTCTTCCGCCTGCGGATCAGGAATGAATTGGTATAGAACAGGAATATACAGGCAAATATGGCAATGACCCAGGTTCCCAGTTCCATCATACCCTGTATGGTCTCTCCTCCCCGCATAGACCGGATCGCATCATTGTTCTGCAGAAACACAATAATATAGTACATCATCACCATTCCGATACAGGTCAGAATATACGGAAGATACATCCGCCTGTTTTTCCGGATGCCGTCAAAGGCAAGCTTCGGATAAAATCCTGCTTTCATCGTCTCTCACCCCCTGTCGTCAGCAGTGTAAGCGTATCGGAAATCTTCTGGTACAGCTGCTGATCGGTATCCTCCCCACGGTAAACCTGATGGAATACCTCACCGTCCTTGATGAACAATACCCGGTTGGCAACGCTTGCCGCCTTTACGGAATGGGTGACCATTAAAATGGTCTGACCAAGCCGGTTGACCTCCCCAAACAGGCGGAGCAGCTCATCGGTTGCTTTGGAATCCAACGCTCCTGTTGGCTCATCTGCCAGGATCAGCCGGGGGGCCGTAATGATAGCACGGGCAACCGCCGCTCTCTGCTTCTGACCGCCGGATACTTCATAGGGATACTTTTTCAGCAGTTCTGTAATACCCAGCTTTGCAGCGATAGGCTTAAGCCTCTCGCTCATTTCCCGGTACGATTTGCCCGCCAGCACAAGGGGAAGATAGATATTATCCTCCAGGGTAAATGTGTCAAGCAGGTTAAAATCCTGAAACACAAATCCCAGATGGTCACGGCGGAAAGCGGAAACCGCAGACTCCTTGATTCTGGTCAAATCCATTCCGTCAAGGATCACACTGCCCCCCGTAGGCTTATCAAGCGCTGCCAGGATATTGAGAAGGGTCGTTTTGCCCGACCCGGACTCTCCCATAATCGCTACATATTCTCCCTGCTCCACGCTGAAATTCACATTTCGCAGAGCCTCTACTTTGTTGCCGCCAAAACGGGTAGAATAGACTTTTTTCAGTCCTTTTACTTCCAAAATACTCATTGTAATTTGTCCTCCTATTGTTTATCCTCCCTTATCTTAGCAGAAACGGGAAATGCACTGCCATCGAATCGCCTTACATTTCCCGCTCCAAATCTTACATTTTTGTAAGAATTTATTCTTGTTTTAATTTATATTGTCCTATATTAAGGGAAATTACGGTTCCCTTGCCGACCTGTGATGCCGCCGTGATCTCAATTCCAAGATTCTTACAGATACGTTTGCAGAGGTAAAGGCCAATCCCGCTGGCACGTTTGTCGCTGCGGCCGTTATATCCGGTATAACCCTTTTCAAAGACCCGGGGCAGATCCTCCGGCGCAATGCCGATGCCCGTATCCTCAATGCAAAGGGTATCGGAGCCGGACATATATATTCTGATGCCGCCGGACCGGGTATATTTCAGTGCATTGGACAAGACCTGCTCTACCACAAAGGACAGCCACTTATCATCCGTAACAATGCTTTTGTGAAGAGGCTCATACTCCAGGCGCAGCTTCCTGCCGATAAATTCGGCAGAAAAACGCCGGACCGCCTGGCGGATGATATCATCCAGCTCGTACTCTTTGAACACATAATCGCTGGAGTTTGCGCCCAGACGCAGGAATGCCAGTACCATTTCCACATATTGCTCTATCCGGAACAGGTCTGACGATAATTTCCGTGACAATTCGGAATCTTCATTCTGCAGCGTCAGCCGCATAGACGCAATGGGCGTCTTGATCTGATGCACCCATACAGTATAATATTCCACCATATCCTGATAACGGGCGTCCGTGTCCGTCTGCAGGCTCGTCACCTCCGTTATCAGGTTCTCGATAACAGCCTGATAATCAGCATCCTCTATCCCCTCTGCCGCAGGCATCTGTGAGATCATTGCCGCTGTCATCTCCCTGATCCCACAGAGCTCTTCATGCCTTGCTCTCACATGGATAAAATCAATGATTACGAATATCATGCCGACAAGAAGGCATAGCAGCGCCGGATATCCCACCGCCTCTATAGGCAGATGATATAAGAAAAACGAGACCACAAAGATCGCACCAAATAAGACCAGCGCGATTATCTCCTTCTGACGCTCTCTGATGTATGCCAAAAACAATTTCATACGCACTCCTATTCTATGATATATCCCACGCCGAATCTGGTTGCAATGAATTCTTCCAGTCCTGCCTGATCCAGCTTCTTCCTCAGGCGGTTAACGTTAACCGTCAATGTATTCTCATCCACAAAAGAATCCGTCTCCCACAGCCGCTCCATCAGCCGCTCCCGGCTGACCACATTTCCCTTGTTTTCCATCAGGCACAGAAGAATCCTGTATTCATTCTTGGTCAGAGGTATTTTCTCATCCTCATAGGTCAGCGTGTTGTCCCCGGTATTTAAGAATGCTCCCTTGTGCTCCAGGACTGGGACAGAAGCCGCAAAATCATAGGTGCGGCGCAGCAGCGCCTGCAGCTTTGCCATCAGTACGCTCTGGTCAAAGGGCTTGGCGATAAAATCATCCGCCCCCATATTCATTGCCATTACGATATTCATATTGTCCGATGCTGAGGATATGAAGATAATGGGCACTTTGGAGATTTTGCGTATCTCACTGCACCAGTGATATCCGTCAAAAAATGGCAGCGCTATATCCAGAAGGATAATATGCGGCTCAAAATCCGTATACTCTGCCAGTACGCTTCGAAAATCTTCTACCACACGGGTCTCAAGATTCCAGGCATTTGCCTGAAGCCGGATGGCATTTGCTATTCCAAGATCGTCTTCTACTATCAACAGTTTGTACATAAAACCATCTCCTATTCTCCTGCGCCGGGCACAGTCGCTCTCGCGGCGTATCCCTTGGATTAAGATAAAGAGAGCCTCCTTGTCCAAGGGGGCTCTCTGTGTATTCATTGACTTCATCCAAGGCAGATCTCATCAATACTCCGGATGTCCGATGCATTTTCGTTTCAAAATATAGCCGCAGCACCAGATTGCACCCGCCACCGGCATTGCACAGACCACCTTCACCAGCGTGCCCACCACTTCTGAAACGGTCAGCCCGCCTGCCATAAAGGATCCCACGGTTCCATGAATCGGCTTTAACAGCATAAGCCATCCGCCAATATAAATCGCCGCCAGCGTACCTAACAGGTAAAATAGCCCTCCTGCCATCCGGCGCATATATCTGCGGTAAGTCCTGCGCTCTTCTATCTGTTTCCCAATTGCCTCTTTTTTCTCTGCGATATTCTCCTTCATAGTAATTCCTTTTCGTATATTCCTGCTCCTACATCATGCGTGGAGCATCAACTGATAAATATCCACATTCAGATATCTGCCGAATTTCTTTCCGGCATCCTGAATCGTCCCACAGAGAGTAAAGCCCTCTCTCTGATGAATATGGATGCTGCTCTCATTTTCCGAGGTGATCACAGACACGATGGTATGCAGCTTAACCTGCTGCCTGCCATAATCGACAATACGCTCCAACAGCGCTGTTCCGATTCCCTCTCCCCGGTTCTCTTTGCGCACATACAACCCCAGCTCAGCGGTTTCTTCATATGCCGCTCTGGAACGGTAGGGGGACAACTCTGCATAACCCAGCACCTTTCTGCCATCCACAGCAACCAGAAGGCCGTATACCCCACGATGCTCATAAAACCAGTTCTGGCGGTTTTTAATGTCCTTCTCTTCCGTATCAAAAGTCGCCGTTGTGTGAAGGATTGCTTCATTATAAATATCCATCAACTGAACGAGATCTTCTTCTGTTGCTTTCCGGATGATCATCCGCACCGCCTCCTCTATTGCTGTCGTTATCTCTGCTTTCATGATAACAAACTATCAGATGCGCTGTCAAGACGGCACTTGCTTGACTTTCCCGCAAAATGACGCTACACTGTTATTACATATATAATGTAACTTAGGAGGAATTAAAATGCAGTGTAATTCATGTGGTGCACCATACCCGGACAACAGTCCTTCCTGTCCTCATTGCGGGCAGCCAAACCAATTCCAGGGCAATCCCCAGAACTTCGGGCAGCCCAATCAGTTCCAGGGCAATCACCAGAACTTCGGACAGCCCAATCAGTTCCCGGGCAATCCCCAGAATTTCGGACAGCCCAATCAATTCCAGGGCAATCCCCAAAACTTCGGGCAGCCCAACCAGTACCAGAACGCTTATCCAGGCGGCGCTCCTTCCGGTCCGCCCATGACAAAGCAGCAGTTCTTCAAGCTGCCAGGTATGAACCAGTTCCGCAGCTCACTGATCGGTGCGGCATGCCTTGCATATTTCTGCGCTGCTATTACATTAATTTTTTCTGTTATAAATAATCCCCTGTCTATTTTGGACGCGGCGATCCTGTTGGGGCTGGCCTTGGGCATGCATCTTGGAAGAAGCCGCGCCTGTGCCTTTGTCATGCTGGGATATTCTATTTTCAATTTTGTCTATGCGATCACGAAAACTCATACCCTCGGAGGCTGGCTGATCATTCTTGCCGCTGCCCTGGGCTGCGTCGCTACCTGTAAGATGCACGCCGCTTACAAAAGCTACATACAGACAGGATTTACTCCTTATGCCTAAGATATTCATGATAACCCGGCTGGCAGGCTGATTTTAGTACAGCAAAATATATCAATCTAACTGATTAAATTTAATCATACACAAAACCATTTATCTGTGTTAGTATTACTCATGACAACGATAAAAGGATTATATCTTTCGTCTCTTTCCTTCGTTTTCGAATGACAGGGACGAAAGATTTTTATATAACCGCTATCGGGAAATCAGGAGGTTCGAAAATGAAAGGATATGAAAAATATGAACGGGCATACTTCATGCCGCCGGAATGCACTTACGACTGGGTCAAAAAGGATTATGTTGAAGCGCCGCCCATCTGGTGCTCTGTAGATCTGCGGGACGGCAACCAGGCTCTGATCGAGCCTATGAGCTTAGAAGAGAAGCTGGAGTTTTTTGAAATGCTGGTTCAGATCGGCTTTAAGGAAATTGAAGTAGGCTTTCCGGCTGCTTCCGAAACAGAATATAACTTCATGCGCGCCCTCATTGAGCGCAATATGATCCCAGATGATGTGACGGTCCAGGTACTGACTCAGGCCAGGGAACACATCATCAAGAAAACCTTTGAGGCAGTCAAGGGCGCGCCTCACGCGGTGATCCATCTCTACAATTCTACCTCTGTCGCTCAGAGAGAACAGGTATTCAAAAAGAGTAAAGAGGAGATCAAACAGATTGCCATTGACGGAGCAAAGCTTTTAAATCAATTGGCAAGCGAGACCGACGGAAGCTTCTCCTTTGAGTACAGCCCTGAGAGTTTCCCCGGAACGGAAGTGGATTACGCTGTAGAGGTCTGCAATGCAGTGCTGGACGTCTGGCAGCCCCAGGCTTCTAACAAGGCTATCATCAACATTCCCACAACCGTGGAAAATGCCATGCCTCATGTGTTCGCCACACAGGTAGAATATATTCACAAACATTTGAAATACAGGGACGCCGTAACACTTTCCCTGCACCCGCACAACGACCGGGGCTGCGGCATCTGCGATGCAGAGCTGGGCATCCTGGCAGGAGCGGATCGCATCGAGGGAACGCTGTTTGGCAACGGTGAACGCACCGGAAACGTGGATATTGTAACCCTTGCAATGAACATGTTCTCCCACGGCGTAGACCCGAAGCTGGACTTCTCGGATATGCCTGTGATCCGCCAGAAATACGAGCAGTTTACCAGAATGCATGTATATGAACGCCAGCCCTATGCCGGCGACCTGGTATTTACCGCATTCTCCGGCTCTCATCAGGACGCCATTGCCAAGGGTATGGCATGGCGTGAGGAGAAAAAGCTGGATAAATGGTCCGTCCCCTATCTTCCGGTAGACCCCATGGATGTGGGAAGGACATACGATTCTGACGTCATCCGTATCAACAGCCAGTCCGGCAAGGGCGGCGTCAACTACATCTTAAAGCAGAACTTCGGCATTTCCCTGCCGGAAAAAATGCGTGAGGAAGTAGGCTATCTGGTGAAGCATGTCTCCGACGAAGAGCACAAGGAGCTGTCTCCCCAGTGGGTATACAATATTTTCGAAGATCATTATGTAAATCATCAGCCCTACTTCCAGATTACGGACTGCCATTTTAAGCAGGTGGACGGCATTATGGCAGAAGCCACCATCAGCCAGGACGGCACTCCCAGCCGCGTGGTTTGCGCCAATGGAAACGGCCGCCTTGATGCGGTCAGCAATATCTTGAAGCAATACTTTAACATCAGCTATGAATTGACCGTATACGAAGAGCATTCCCTCTCCCAGGGATCTTCCTCCAAGGCAATGTCCTATGTGGGCATCACCTGCAATAATCAGATCTTCTGGGGTGTTGGAATAGATGAGGATATCATCAAATCCTCCATTAATGCTCTGGTGGTTGCTGTGAACCAGATTCCTTCCGTTAAGACAACCGAGTCCGTCCAGGATGAACGCCTGATGGAAATGCAGAATTATATTCAGGCCAATTACCAGACCATTACGCTGGAGGATATGTCCAAGAGATTCCACCTGACGGAACCGTATATTTCCAAGTACATTAAGGAAAAATCCGGCAAGACTTTCGTGGAACTGGTGCAGAACGTCCGCATGAAGAAGGCGCGGACGCTGCTGAAGAACGGGAACATGACCGTGGAAAACATCGCCTATTCCGTGGGCTATCAGAATGTGGAGCATTTCACACGGCTGTTCCGGCAGAAATATAATATGACTCCGATACAGTACCGGAATTCCTTTATGCAGTAATATAATCCAGTATCCCGGACAGATATGCGATCACCACTCCGTAATTGCTCATGGGAACGCCCTGTTCCCTTGCCCGGTCAATGCGGGTCATGACATATTTTCTGTTAAACATGCATGCCCCGCACTGGATGATAAGATCATATCCTCTCAGATCCTGGGGAAAATCCGTTCCACTGACAATATCTACAGTTAAGCCTGCCCCGATGCGTTTACGCAGCATACGGGGCAGCTTTTCTCTGCCAATATCCTCACTTAAGGGTGCATGGGTGCAGCACTCCGCAATCAATACACGAGATTCCTCTGTCAGAGCGTCGATGATCCTGGCACTCTCCTTGTAAAAAGTTAAATCTCCTTTATACTCGGCCAACAACACGGAAAATGAAGTGAGCATACTCTCCGCCGGCTTTTTCGCGTAGACCTGGGAAAAGACCTGAGAGTCCGTCACTATTAACCGAGGCGAAACCGATAGCGTGGCAAAAGTTTCATCTAATTTATCGGTGGTACAGCTCATAACCAGACACTTGTGATCCAGGAGATCCCGGATGGTCTGCACCTGGGGCAATATCAATCTGCCCTTGGGCGCCTGGATATCCTGGGGCATGACCAAGAGCACCAGATCCCCCTCTGACACCAGATGTCCGGTAAGACTCTGGGCGTCATATTCCTCCGGCACAAGGCGCATAAGGGCTTCCCGGAACGCACTCACGCACGCAGAATCCCCTGTGCTTATCATCAGAGGTTCTGTTCCAGTGCTTTTCTGCAACCGCTCTGCCCTGCTTTGGGCTGTTCCGCTGTCCATGGCATCTGTTTTGCTCAGGACACATAACACCGGCGTCTTTCTGTCCTGAAAGTAACGGAACCACTCCAGCTCCAAACTCCAGTCCTCTCCATCGAAAAGAATTACCGCGATATCCGTTTTCTCCGCGGCAATTTTTGTCTTTTCTACCCGCATATGACCCAATTCACCTTCATCATCCACCCCCGCCGTGTCGATAAAGACGCAGGGACCAATACCGTGCAGCTCCATTGCCTGATAAACCGGATCTGTGGTGGTTCCCGGCACATCAGACACGATTGCCACCTGCTGTCCCGTCACCGCATTGATCAGGGAGGACTTCCCGCTGTTGCGTTTTCCATAAAAGCCGATGTGAATCCGGCTGCCCTTTGGCGTATCGTTTAACGTTGTCATAATGCCGTCCTCCTAGAACCGGAAATCACGCTGTCCCGCTTCAATCTCTTCTAAATGCTTCTTGGCAATCTCTCTCACCTTCTCGGTGGGTACTTCCTCGATTTCCCTGGCGATCAATTCCTCACCGATTCTTCTGGTTTCTTCGGAAGCGTAATCCATGAGATATTCCTTTAAGGTCATCAGTGCATTGGGATGGCAGCAGTTCAGTATCTGACGGTTTTTGCACAGCATCATGAACCGGTCTCCGGTTCTGCCCTCCCGATAGCATGCGGTACAGAAGCTGGGGATGTAGCCTAAGTCCATCAGCCAGCGCACCACCTCGTCCAGCGTTCTGGTATCGCTCACATCAAACTGCTCCGAGCGCTCGTTCTCCGGTTCCGGGTGGTCGTATCCACCCACGGAGGTCTTGGAGCCGCCGCTGATCTGTGACACGCCCAGACGGATTACCTTTTCCCGGACTGCCTGGCTCTCCCTGGTGGAAATGATCATTCCTGTGTAGGGCACCGCAATACGAATGCAGGCACAGATTTTCGCAAAGGTATCATCATCAATGCCATTGTCAAACACATCCGGGTCAATATCGTCCGCGCGCTTAATGCGCGGCACGCTGATGGTGTGAGGTCCGACACCGTGAACGGCCTCCAGATGCTCTGCGTGCATCAGCAGCCCTGCAAACTCATATTTGTACAGCTCCAGCCCAAAGAGCACACCCAGACCCACATCATCAATGCCGCCTTCCATCGCCCGGTCCATTGCCTCCGTATGATAGGCATAATCATGCTTCGGACCTGTGGGATGCAGCTTCTCATAGCTTTCTTTATGATAGGTCTCCTGAAACAGGATATAAGTACCGATGCCCGCATCATGCAGCTTCCGGTAATTCTCTACTGTAGTTGCCGCGATATTGACATTCACGCGGCGTATTTTGCCATTTTTATGCTGAATGCTGTAAATAGTATCAATACATTCCAGAATATATTCAATTGGATTGTTTACCGGGTCCTCTCCTGCCTCAATGGCAAGACGCTTATGCCCCATATCCTGCAGCGCAATGACCTCGGCGCGCACCTCGTCCTGTGTCAGTTTCTTGCGGGCGATATGCTTGTTCTTCCCGTGATAGGGACAATACACACATCCGTTGATACAATAGTTAGACAGATACAAGGGAGCAAACATGACAATACGATTGCCGTAAAAGTCCTTCTTAATCTGCTCTGCCAGATCATAAATCTCGGCAATCTTTTCCGGAATCTCACAGGCCAGCAGAACCGATGCCTCCCGATGCTCCAATCCCTTACGCTCCCTTGCCTTCGCAAGAATCTGGTCGATCAGTTCTACATTATCTTTGTTCGCCTGTGCGTAGGACAGCGTGTCCAGCACCTCCTCATGACAAATAAATTCCTCTGCCTTTAATGACATCTTATTATACATAAATATCCCTTTCTTAATTCACAATTTAATTTCTATTCCAATGCGTTGCCCCGGGCTGTCACAATCTTATATCCAATAGACTCCACCCTCTGCTCCAGACAGCCTCTGCATTCCGCCGCCTCTTCCCCGGTACAGATCTTATGGTCATACAGGGCATATTTTTTACGTACGCTTACCGGCGACAAATTCGGCATCACCACGTTGGCTCCGGCAAGTATCCCCATTTCTCTGCCTTCACGGTGGATCGTACCCAGTGCAGTGGTTGCCGGAAGCAATACCTTCGGCAGCATGAGCCGGATCAACGCAAGGAGAAACAACGTCAGCTTTAGACTTCCCTGGGGCTGATCTCCAAAAGGCGTATCTTTCTGCGGAATAAAGGGACCTATGCCCACCATATGAGGCCGAAGCTCCTTCAGGAATCTCAAATCCTCTATCAGATGCTCCATGGTCTGTCCCGGTGAGCCCACCATCATGCCGCAGCCCACCTGATAACCAATCTCTTTGAGGTCATACAGACAGCGGCGGCGGTTTTCCCATGACATTTCCGGGGGATGCAGCCGCTCATAATGTATCCGGTCCGCAGTCTCATGACGAAGCAGATAACGGTCTGCCCCTGCCAGGTACAGCCGCTCATAGCTCTCCCTGCTCCGTTCTCCCAGAGATAAGGTCACGGCACAGTCGGGATATTTCGCTTTCAACCCACCAACGATATCTTCCAGACGCTCATCTGTGAAATAAGCGTCCTCGCCTCCCTGGAGGACAAACGTGCGAAATCCCAGCTCATATCCCTGATCCGCACACTCCATGATCTCTGCCCGAGTCAGCCGGTATCGCATTGCACTGCCGTTGCTTCTTCGGATACCGCAATACAGACAATCATTCTTACAATAATTGGTAAATTCAATCAAGCCTCTGATATATATTTCATTGGAAAAGCTTTCCTTTTGTCGAATCCGCGCCAACTCACAGGCATACCCTGCTGTCTCCTCATCTTCATGAGCCGCCAGCAGCTCTCGGTAACCTTCCTCCGGCAATACTTCACTGTAGAAAAGCTCATCCAGCAACTTTTTATTTTCTACTGTCATTATTTTTTCAGCACCTCTCCGCTCTCAAGTATACGCCGTTTTCAGCGGAAAAACAATGTAAATCTCCGGCAAAGCGCTCTGCTCTGCCGGAGATCTATATAGGTTTTAGATTTAATTTTATTTTTCAGCTTACGAAGCCCTTCTGTTCTCACGGTAACCGTTATTGATGTAGTGTAAATAGTAGGATGGCAGATCTCCGCCAAATGCCGCCCGCAGGTCAGCATACATACTCCTGTATATATTCACATTGAAGGAAGCTTTCGCCTGACGGCCTTCTCTCATACCGTTTTCCACAAAGTGCTTCAAAGTTGCCGCATCATCCCCATTAAATGCAGCTTTAATATCCGGATATTTGTTGACATAATAATTATAATCATATACCAGAGAGTAATCCACACCGTTGTAAACAGTCAATGCATTTACATAGCTGGTACTTCCAGTAGCAATACGTCCCTCTGCTTTGCCGTTACTGATATAATGCCTATAATATGCAGGCAAATCGCTACCAAAGGCTGCACGCAGATCCCGGTATCTTGCCTGATAGGACTGTACATTAAAGTCTGCCGATGCCTGACGCCCCTCTCTCATTCCATAATTGAGGAAGTGCTCATATACCGCCTTCGGATCATTTCCAAAGGCTCTTGCCACATCAGGGTTGTGTGTCACATAGTACTCGTAGTCAAACACATTCTCATATCCGCCGCCAAATACCGCTACCGTTGTATACGCACATTGCAATGACGTACCCTGTCCCGAAACATATACATGGATATTATAAACACCCACGCTATTCTGATGGTTCCGGATATCCGCATGCACGATAAATGTATCCGAATCTACACGGGACGCATTATACCACACAATATCGGACTGATCTGCCCTGCTCCAGACAGGCACCTGGACATTTGTGATATAAGAAGCCACACCGTCCACTACGATATCAAAGGTTCCTGCCGCCGAATTCCTGTTCTGTACCATGACATTGGCAACCGCCACCGGCTGTACAATACTGAAGCTCCTGGTTGCGCTGCCCTTGTAATCTCCTGCTCCGGTAATGATAACATACCCGGTTCCCACATTGACATTATTCTGGTAGCTCAGGGTGTAGTCTCTTCCATTTACCAGGGCGGTACTTCCGTCCTTCACCACAACCGGAGGCGTCTGTGCCTTACCGGTATAGCTCTGGCTTGCAACCGCATAAATCGTACAGTTGACAATACTCTTCTCCAGAATACGGAAAGGTACAACCTTCTGACCGGAATAAATACCGATTCCCGTAATCACAACGCCTGCCGTACCTACCCGCACGTTATTGGTGTAAGAAACGGTATAATCAATGCCTCTGGTCAATGTCACGCCGCCGTAAGATACGGTTACTTCAGGTGTGAATGCATTGCCGGTATACATAACGCTTGACGGTACTCCGCTAACTGTCGCATAGGAAATGCTGTTGCTGATACGGAACTTCTTCACAATGGTTCCTGTATAATATTTGGACAGCGGACGAATTGTAATAGAAGCATCTCCCACTGCATTATTGTTGGCATAGGTTACAGTATAATCCCTTCCCAGCACCAGGGTATTGCCGCCGCATGCTACATTGACAGAAGGCGTTACCGGTCTGCCCATATACATCTGCTCTTCAATATCGTCAATCAGCGCGCCCTCAAGGCTTGCAATGATGTTAAAATATACGCGCTTTGTCTTATCGTAATTGCCCAGGCCCTTAATGATAACCCAGGACTCTCCTGCACGAAGATTGTTGCCGTTCACTACTTCGTAATCCACACCCTCCGTCAACAGCTTGCCGCCATCATAAATGGTGAGAGCGGGACGGATGTAATCACCGGTATAAGCCTGATCGGGAATTGCCTCAGCCCAGACACGGTTAATATCATACTTTGTAATCTTATAGTAAACTGTAATACTATCTCTGTAATTGCCGGTATCCGTTGCCGTAATAGTAGCAGACGCCGTACCGATCTCTACATTATTCTCATAGGTTACCGTGTACTGTGTAGGATCGATCACCAAACCAGTAGAACTATCCCTCAATGTTAAATCAGGAATTAATGCACTGCCGGTATAGTTCATATCCTCTGTTCCACTGACAGTAATATCTGTAGATGTCAGGGACTTGCGGGCAATCACATAAGGTACGACCACTGTTCCCACATAACCGGTCTGTTCGTTCTCACTGCCGATGATCGCCACATAGATCGTGCCTGCATGAATTCTGTCTACCGCACTCGCCTCGATCAGACAGTCCGGATCCGTGTAATACTTGATGGTGTAATCCTGGTTCAAAACCAAATCCTGACCTGTTCTGTTAAATCTTACTTTAATATTTTTCGGTGTCGTATCCAATCCATTGTATACCGTATCGGAAATACCACTGACCGTTACCGTTGACGGCGCAAGAAGTGTTCCGATGGTAAATCTCTCTATTCTGGTTCCGGCATAATTGCCCATACCGGTTACTTCGATATACGCTGTGGCTACGCCCACGTCATTGTTTACATAGCGATAAGTATAATCGGTTCCATTGACCAGCGGTATTACTCCATTCTCCGAGCGATCCCTTAAGCTTAAGGACGGAGCATAGGTTCTGTTGGCCTCATACGGATAGTTGCGGTTTACCGGATCAAAGCCACTGTCCGAAGCATCCGACAGAGTTCCTTCTATATTATCAGAGGACAGATCTCTGGGCAGAATGGCGAAAGAAATCATATGGCTTCCGGTATAATTTACCGTATCCTTCGGCGTGATCAACATATACGGACCATTAGTTCCGTTCTCTGGTCTTACATAATCATTATTGAAATACCTTACCGTATATGCCACATCCCGCTCCAGCGGTTCACTGCTGGAAGAGGACATATACACCTGGACTTCCGGTTCATACTTCGTCTTCATCGGAACATACTGGGGATCCTCCACCTCAGAATAAATGAGGTCCTCCATATTTCTCTTCTGAATGGTAAAGAAGAGCTCCATACCTCCGATACAGCTTCCAACACCCCGAACTCTTGCATAGGGTGCATTTACACCGTTACTCTGTGCCGCATTCACATTATTGCGGTACTCTTCTACTACATAATCCTTCTCTATCGTCAGGGTCTGTTCCTGTCCGTTCTCGTCATTAAATCTAAATGTAACTTCTGGCTTGAGTTCTTCTCCTGTATAGGTCTGATCCTCGATATAATAAGTCGTATTGGCAAGATTGAGACTTGTGATCTGAATGTCCTTCGTAATCTGTCCTTCGTAATTGCCCTTGCCTACTACTATAATGCTCTCGATAGAGCCGGCTGGTGCAGAAGTAGGATCATCCCCACTGGTCTGATAATAAATATCGTAATTAGCAGGATCCATGATCTCGCTACTTCCAATCTTCTTTACCTGCAGCGTATTGGGCTTGATCAGCTTGCCTGTATAAGTATAGCTGTCGTTCACACCAATAATTTCATAATCTGCCATATGGATGGCATCAATGGTAAACGCCTTATACCTGGTTCCACTCGTCAGTCTTCCGCCCGGCGTTGCCTCAATGACTACACAGGGACCGCTCTCTCCGTTGGCACGGGCTACCTCAACGTTATTCCGGTAGCTGACGGTATAATCCGTTCCCCGCTCCAATGTTACAAAAGAAGTGCTGGTCACATAGTAATTTACACTGAAGCCCGGTTCAATAGGAGAACCCGTGTAAGTATAGACGCCAGTGCCTGCCAATGCAATATCAACATTCACACTGCCTATATCATATTTTATTGCAAAAGTTGCGCTCTTCTCGCCTGTAAAATAGGTTCCATTGCCCTCTATGATTACTGTCGGTGCAGTGGAAGACACTTCCTTTGCATTAACTATAGATTTAATTTTATAGTCAACGCCTTCTACCAGCGTCTTTCCGTCAAACGTAACCTGCATATTCTGAATCGGCTGAGTAGTAGTGTTATATTCTCTTCCGGTATACACCTGAGTGGGAATGGTAATCTCTGCATTGCTTATGCTTCCAACAATATCAAAATGCGCCGTGTAGGTTCCCACCCAATAGTTTCCTTCCCGGCCGGTAATGATAACGTCAGCCCGCCCCGGAACCTTATTGTTCTGATAGGTAACCGTATAATCCGCATTTTCCTGAAGCACCAGCTGATCGTTGCCCTTCACATGCACCGATATGCTGCTGACCGTCATACCGGAGCCCGCCGCCTGTCTGGGATCATAGTTGACAGTCGTCTCTCCCAATATGACTTCTACCTGCTCGGCGATATTACCGCGATAGTAGAAGTTTACCGTCTTTCTTCCGGTAAAATTGCCCTGTCCTGTAATAGTAACCGACTGCTGTCCTACTGTAAATTCGTCAACTCTTACAGGATCGTAAGTATAATCCCTTCCCGACTGCAGTAAATACTCATATTTTCCGCTTCCGTTTTCATAGGTAAAGGTCTGCATCACGGTAAAGGACGGAATATTGTAAGAAAACATATATTCACGCCCCGTCAGGGATACAGCAACGTTTTGAATATCCAGAGGTTCGATCACAAACCTGTTGTTCCCCTTCACCGTCCCGTTGTCAAACTCTGCAGTTGTCAATACGCCCTTATAATTACCGACACCTTCTATCCTGACATAGGTCGTCCCGGCATTGGTGCGGTCTGTATCAGAAGCAGGAATTCGGAAATTCTCATCCCTGAAATAAGTTACCGAATAATCGGTTCCCGCCCGCAGCAGCTTATTGCTGCTTCCATAGGTAACCGTGATACCGGGCGTCTGTTTCCTGTCCGCATAAACAGCGCTGGTTACATTCACCGTCAGATTCTCTACATCATGCAGATCCTTCGGCACAATAGTATAAGTAACTGTTCTGGTTCCGGTATAATTGCTGTCTTCCTTTGCCTTCAGAGTAAGGGTTGCCGATCCTGCATTAACAGCATTCTGGCTACGCTCGATCTCATAATCATCCGCCGTCAGAATATATCCGTCCGTAACAGGCCACTGCAGAATCACGCCGTCCATATCCAGACTGGTGGAAATCGGCACGTTCTGTCCCAGTTCATTGAAGGTGTGCTGCCCTATTACCTGCGCATACAATTCACCAATGTTTTTCTTATTGATGGTCGCAATTCCATCAAGATTGCCATAGTAAGCACGTTTACCGGAAATCCGGTAATAAATCTGTCCGGCATTCACAAAATAACTGTCATTTTCATCTGTGCCGGTAATATCCGTCTGTCTCTGTTCATCCGAAAACAGCGCTACATCATACGAATCCTCTGCAATACCTTTCTCCATCATTCTGGAGCGGATTGCAGCGATGATGGTACTCTTATGGGATGCGCGGTTATAGGTTCCGCCAGAAACGGTAAATACATCCGCCGCATTTGCAATATTCGTTCCAATAAAGAAGCTTGCCACAGCCGTACCCGCATAATTACTGCCCGAGACAGCCTGCAGCTTCACATACACCTGTCCGGAATCCGTGTGCGTCGAGGGAACCGTGCATTCTTTGTCACTGTAATAACCTTCCAGCGTATAATCTGCGCCCTGCGTCAGCACTCTGTTTCCGTCTTTCACCGTGATCACCGGATTCACTTCATTTCCGGTATATGCCATATTGCTGGCGGTCACCGTGAGATTGGTCATATCCTTCGCATAAATCTCGAAGGATGTGCGGATGCGCGCATCCAGATCTGTGTTCTCATAAATTCCCAGACCGATTACCTGTATATAATAGGTCCGCGCATTTACCAGTTCCTGAACCGTACTGCTGTAACCAGGATCCGTAAAATAAGTCACCTGATAATCAATACCCTGAATCAATATCTTAGCGCCGTTATTGTCGGTAATGCTAAATCTCGGCACCTGGGACATTCCGTTATACTCCAGACGTTCGTCAATCAGCTTCCAGTCACACTCACTTAATTTCCGCGGAACAATCTGGAAACTCGCGGTATCCTCAGCATCCGTCATCAATCTGTAGTTGCCTGTGAGTCGGATCGTTGCCCGCGCCGTACCGATCGCAATGTTATTGCTGCAGGAAACCACTTCGATATTGCTGCTGTCAATGGTCTTTTCCGGTCCGTTCGCAGTATCCCGGTATGAAACCGTGATATTGGCAGGATCAGGTATCACTGCCGTTCCAGTATATGTCTGCGGAGTAATAACGATCCGGGTGGGACTAATGGACTTAGGCTCAACCACATAGGAGTAGATTTTCTCAGAGCCGGCATAGTTTCCATTTTCCGTTCCTACTATTTTAATATAGTAGGTTCCCGCATCACACACATCGGTTGTCATGTTGGTGCATGCTGCATCCGTATAAACTGCATATGTAAAATCCTGAGGCATGGACAGGTTGTTGCCCTCGTCATCCACTGCCACCAGGTTCAATGACTTGTTGCTGCCATCATAGTACCCGGAATAGGAGCCGGTGCCAAGCACTCCGTTCAGGCTTCCGTTCACATACAAAGTAAATGTACATTTATCCAGAGATTTTGCCACAATATCAAATGAGATCGGGCTGGTAGGCGTACCCAGCTCCCCTTCATAATAATTGGCTCCGTCCGCCTTCACCTTCACATTTACATAATACCGTCCGATGTTGGTAGGATCCGTCACCACATTCTGATAAGCAGGATCACTGTAATATGTAACCGTATAATTGGTGTCCGTTATTGTCTCGTCATATTTATTCTTCACGGTAATCTCAGGAACGTTCACCTTACCGGTATACTCCAACGTTGCACTACTGAGAGTTGCCGAACCTAATTCATCATAAATATTAAATGATATGTACCGATTACCGGTCAGATTTCCCGTACCCGTCAACTGCAGATTATTTAATCCGACACCGCCTGCACTATTGCCCAGATATGTATAGGTATAATTGCTGGACGGAATCTCAACGCCGTTTAACTTCACCACCAGCTCACTGGTCAGATCCGGCCTGCTGTTTTTCACATAATAATATTTATCCTTCCGGAATTCTATTACAGCGTCCTTAATGTCCGCTGGCTTAATGGTAAAACGGAAGGTCTTGCTTCCCTGATACAAACATGCTGCATTCGACGTGTTAGCACTGATGGTCAGGGACGCCGTACCGGCGTTGGTATTATTGGACCACGTTGCCTTATAATCATGCTCAGAAAATCCGGAATTCTGAGAATCCCTTAACGTATAAGCCGGACACTGTGCGGTGCCGTTATAAATCACGTCATTTAGGTTTTCAACAGTAACCGTATCAGAAGCCATATTATAATATATATAATAGGTACGTTCTATTAAATTGCCGCTAAAGGAATAGTTGCTGGTAGGTTTGAGGTTAATTCTAAAGGAATGCTTCCCGGCGCTGGTATTGTTGCCCGGAGTATAGTCAATAGCATAATCTTCCGGACTCAGGGTGATGCGCTGGTCCGTACCGCTCATGATACCATATACATAGGTAATCGTAGGGAATACGTCACTGCCGGTATAATACACATAACATTCATTGCCGACAGTACCCACACCCTGGTAGGTTACACCGATATGCTCCAGTGACTGCTTTGCAATGGTGAAGCTTCTGGTAGTCTGCCAGTTATTGCCCGCTCCTATTCCTGTAATGTCGATAGAAGCCTGCCCGGCGTTTACATTATTAAGGTAGGTAACATGATAATCCTGGTTCTCTGTTAACGTTACCCCGTCAATCTGCACGGTAACTGCCGGTCTTACCTCCTGACCGGTATAAACGTAAGAACTTCCGCTCATCATTGCTCCATTGGCATCCGCACCTAATGTGATCGTCCCGTTCGTAGGGAAATTATCTGCGGCGCGGACCGGCATTCCCGGTATCAGCGTAAGAAACATGCTGACCGCCAGCACCATGACCAGCATCCTTTTTCCTAAATCCTTCAACTTCCTCATAGAACCTCTCCTTTAAAAAAGCGCAAAATATACCACATCTAAACTTTTTATCGTCCAGATGCGGCATTTTCTTTATACCTCGATACAATTTTATTTTAATTTTTTGATATTTTCTCTCTTTTGGATTATATTCTCATTTAACCGGGACAGCTCATCCATGAGGTTAAAGTGAAAGTTCATGGTTCCTCCGCCGGCTGTTTCCGTTCGTTCCTGTGCCAACTCACCGCAGATGCCAAAAACACTCATCAGCTCCGCTGCCGCCATTAAATCCGGATTATATGGGGCTTGCGGATTCTTTCCCGCTTCCTGCTGCGACACCCAGGTTCCCATCCCCAGTTTCTTCACCGCAGCAAAATAGGCTCCCAAAAGGGCGCTTGCCATGCAGCCGCATCCGGTAATCCTTGTCATATACGCACTGCCGTTTGCCACAAGAAAGCACTCTGTCCCGTCTGTTACCACATCTGTCTCTCCGGATAATACGACCAGAACTCCATGGCGAGCCGCAAGTTCTCCCGCCAGCGAAATCCTCTCTTCCATAGAGATATCTTCTCTGGCATCCACCCCTGTAACAGTAGAACGCCCCTGCACCAGCGCGCGGATCTCCGACGCATTGCCCCGAACGCAGGTAACGGCTCCTCCTGCCAGCAATTTGCCGGCAAACCGCCGACGCAGGCCGGAGCCTCCCGCCCCCACCGGATCCAAAATCACCGGATGCCCCAGCCGCAGATTTACGGCACTCGCCCGCCTCATAGCCTTAAAATCTGCAGTCGCCCCGAGATTGCACACAAGCGCATCACAGCCCGCCGCCACCTCAGCCGCCTCCTCGGCAGCATGAGCCATGGTGGGGGATGCTCCCACGGCAAGCAAAGCGTTGGCACAGTCGCCCGCGGTTACTATATTCGTGATGCACTGGACCAGAGGCTTTACCTCAGATATCCGGGGATATATCATTTCCCATGGCAGCATGCACACCCTCCTATCATTACTATCTCATCTCCACACTTCCTGCACCGGAGTCTTCTTCTAATAGTCTATCAACAACTCCGGATTTTTTCAAGGCTGTTACCAACACCGCCGCTATGACAGTTCCTCCCACCGTGCTGATCAGGAAGGGTACAATATATGCAAACGCCGCCGCATCTACCCCCATAAGGAGCTTTGCTACCGGATAGGCAAGCAGTCCGCCGATGATCCCGGTGCCAAACACTTCCCCCAGATAGGTGAGGGGCAGATTCTTAAACCACCGATACAGCAGGCCTGCCAGCAGCGCCCCGCACATACTGCCCGGAAACGCCATCAGAGAGCCCAGTCCCATCAGATTCCTCAGCACGCTGGCGGCAAAGGCTGCGGCTACCGTCCAGCCCGGTCCCAGAAACACAGCCCCCATAATATTCATCAGATGCTGTATCGGCGCACATTTTGCGCTTCCCACCGGAAACGAAAACATAGAGCCGACCACGGACACCGCCACAAAGATCGCCGTAAGTGTTAATTTTTTGACATTTGTTTTTTTCATATTGCATCATCCTTTCTCTTTTTGTGCTGTTTAGAACAGCTGATCTATTAAAACAAAAAGCATAAAAAGGATCGGCGCCCGCGGTGGTGCCCCCCTTTTTATGCTCTTTTGCTTTCCTGTTTCAAACATAAAACTTATGTTTCCATATAACCCGGAACAAGGTCTCTCTATGCAATTGTCTGTATGGCCAAACTGCCTGTGGTCAGCATTCGTCTTCCCGTCCACGGCACACATACATGTGATCCAGCGGCCCGTTTCCCCTACCCAGATTCATTTGCTGACGCAGCGCGCCGCTGATATATGCCTTGGCCCGCCGTACACTTTCCTGCCGTGTGCAGCCTGCGGCAAGACCCGCCGCAATAGCAGAAGACAGTGTGCAGCCCGTTCCATGGGTATTGGGATTCTCAATATGCTCCCCATAAAACCACTGGGATTGTCCGTTATCATACAACAGGTCGTTGGCGGTATTTGTCTCATGACCTCCTTTGACCAGAACTGCCGTCTGGCAGCGTGCCGCAATCCGCCGCGCCGCCTCCTGCATATCTTCCGGTGTGTCAATCACAATCCCACTCAACCGCTCTGCCTCGGGTATATTGGGCGTAATCACCTCCGCCAAAGGCAGAAGCTCCGCGATCAGCGCCTCCTGCGCATCTTCCTTTAGGAGGACGCTTCCGCTGGTCGACACCATGACCGGATCTACCACGATATGACGCGCCCGGTACTTTTTCAGGCTTGCACTTATGACATGGACTAGTTCCGCAGAAGCTGCCATCCCGATTTTCACGGCATCCGGCATAATATCCTCAAAAATACATGCAAGCTGTTTTTCCAGGAATTCCGGCGGAACTTCCAGAATCCCATACACCCCCGTGGTGTTCTGGGCCGTCAAAGCCGTAATGGCGCTCATGGCATACAGCCCATGTGCCGCAATGGTCTTAATATCCGCCTGGATGCCTGCGCCGCCGCTGCAATCGCTTCCTGCTATGGTCAAAACCGTCTTCATGTGGTCTCCTCTCTATTCTCCCGTCTCAAACAGCCGGCGCATCCGTCTTGCGGCCTCCGTCACATCCGGCTGCGCCACCACTGCGGACACCACCGCAATACCGTTAATGCCCGTATCACGCAGCGTTCCCACATTCTCTGCCGCAATGCCGCCTATCGCCACCATGGGAATTGTGACGGCATCACGAATCTGCATCAGTAATTCTCTGGTCACCGGTCTGGTATTATCCTTGGTCCCAGTAGCAAACACGGCTCCCACGCCCAGATAATCCGCTCCGGCCCGTTCCGCAGCCTGCGCTTCATCCACCCGCGCCGCAGACACTCCGATCACCTTGCCCGCTCCCATCAAACGTCTCGCCGCCTCAATGGGCATATCTGACTGTCCCAGATGTACGCCCGCAGCATCCACCGCCATGGCAATATCCACACGGTCGTTAATGATCAAAGGCACTCCAAAGCGATCCGTCACCGCCTTCAGCGCCAGCGCCGTCTCATACATCTGCCGGCCGGACGCATGCTTATCCCGCAATTGAACCACACTGGCCCCGCCCTTCAGCGCCAATTCCACGGATTCCTCCATAGAAGCGCTGCTCATCAATTCCCGGTCGGTACATACATATAACGTGTAATCCATGGTAACCTCCTGATAATAGTAACTGTTCAGCCCGCGTCATTCGCAAAGGCACCTTCGGTGCTTTCCCGCTGCTTCGCAGCTAACTTTGCTCATAAACAGACGCTCCGCTCATCGCCTGCACAGCACGCTTATCCATGCAAGCATGATTCGCGTGCCATACAGGCGATGGCTAAACTGACGAAAAAAATGCACACCCCGAAGGATATGCATCTGTTCACAAATTCTTTTCTCCGCGATACACTCCCTACGACAGTATTAACTGACAGGTTCAAAGGGTCAGGCATCCGCCTTCTCAACTATAATAAGTTCCCCTGTTATCCGATGTATGTAATTGTCAGTCGATGCGACAGGATTTGAACCTGCGACCTCTGCGTCCCGAACGCAGCGCTCTACCAAGCTGAGCCACGCATCGATTAAGCACATTTACGCGCCCAATTATAATATCATAGATTTCACAATTTGTCCAGCATATTTTTCTTCAAATTCAGCGTTACTATTCACAGACACTTCTTATGTGCCTGCAAATAGTAATGCTACGCCAGTGGAAACCGTATCGTCACTCCGAACAGATCTCCGTCCAAAGACACTTCAAATGTCCCCCCCATGATCGTGGTCAGGTTCTGAGCGATGGACAGCCCCAAGCCGCTGCCCTCCGTACTGCGGGATTCATCCCCTCTGGCAAAACGCTCGGTAAGTTCCGCTACGCCTCCTTCCAGGGGCAGGTCGGAGATATTCTTGATGGAGAACGACGTCTGACGGCCAGAGGTCTCAAGGGTAACATATACTCTGGTGTGTGCCATGGCGTATTTCGCCACATTATTATAAAGGTTCTCCAGCACACGCCAGATCCTTCTGCCGTCCGCCATAATGACTACCGCCTCCGAGGGAAGCTTTGTGATAGTAGTCAGATCCTTCGCCTCGAACTTCTCATTGAACTCTCCCGCCGTCTGATAGACCAGCTCCACCAGGTTAATCCGGGTAAGCTGCAGAGTGATATTGCCCGAGCTGATGCGGGATGCCTCCACCAGATCCTCCGTTAGCTGCCTCAGCCGCTGTGCCTTATCCTCCAGCACATTAATATAACCCTGCATCCGCTGATTGTCCGTCTGCTCCATTTTCATTAGGTTTACATAATTTATAATGGAAGTCAAGGGTGTTTTGATATCATGCGACACATTTGTGATCAGATCCGCCTTCATCCGCTCATTCTTCGTATTCTTCTCCACCATAGCCTGCAGACCGTCACCCACACTGTTGACAGCCTCTGCCAGCCTGCAGTTATCACCCCCGAGATTCTCCAACGGTATTTTGTAGGAGAGTTCTCCCTGTGTGATCCGGCGGATTCCCCGCATAATCTCCTGACGCTGCACGGTATCCCTCAGAAACAGGATCGCGTCATATATCAGCAGGGCAAGCAGCAACAGCACACATATCACATTTCTCCTGATAAAAATCCCATAACACAGCATCAGAAATGCTATAATATTGACCGACAAGATCATAATGATGCGCACCGACGCCTTCCATGTTCCCACAACCCTTCTGGTATTCACCATCACCCAGTTGGTAAGGCTGTACTCCCACAGCACACCCGCTTTCATGCGCCGGATCATACTCAGATAGAAAATCAGGAAAACCCCGTCATAAATAAACGCCATGGTTCCCGCCATGATCAGGATTCCGGGAACTTCCCACTGAAATTCCACCGCATAGACGGAGAACAGAATAATTACAACGGCAAGCACCATAAAAAATACAAAGAATATCTCCGTCTTCACCCGGTCCAGCCAGTTCAAAGCCATCTCACCGTCCCTGTCCCTTCTGCCGGCATGTATCGTCAGATACACCAATGTCATAAGCCATCCTATAAAGCTCAGAATAATCAGGACAATACAGGTAACTCCCCATGGCCGCAGTCGTTCAAACTCCCTGCACGCGGCCGACAGATCGTCCTCCTGCGAAAACTCTGTATCTACCGCCACCATGAACACTGCATGCCTTCCCACTCCGGTCAGGCTGCCATCCATATTGTTGTAATAATAATCATCCATCCCTGCGATATTCGTGCGGAAACGCATTTCATCATCATTACAGTAAATATAGCTTCCCTGCTGCTTCGCATAGTCCAGCAGCTGTATATCCCCTGCCGCCACGGTCATATTTGTATACAGCGCATAATCATCCATATAGAAATACGTCAGGTTCGTGTCCGTCACATCGAACTCATTCAGCCCCTTATAGTAGGCAGTCTCTTCCTCTCCGATCCTGTCCAGCGTGCGCACCAGGGCTTGATAGAGGGCATCCGCCTGAGCCTGGGTCAGGCTTCTGTCATCTACACCATACTGAATATTGGCACCAAACAGGGAGGCATACTTCTCTTCCACCTTTCCCGCATACTGAATGTACCCTTCCTTAGACCATGTCACCAGATCCCCCAGCCTGTAATATTGGAAGAAAATTCCGATCTCTGGGGAGAGAGAAACTTCATTTCCCTCCGCATCTATGTCTACGATATAACCGTAATTGGCATTGTCTGCATAGTTATCCCCTTCCCAAATTAGGGATTCCAGCTGCATGAACGCCTCGTTAGACATGGTCGAACCATCCTTGGCATATTGAATAATATTGACCACCCTGTCAGGATCATAAACGCCGTCCGTCTCAAATTTCCTGCGTCCATTCAGAAATTTGATCAAATCTCCCAATTTCTCCTGAAATACATTCTGATAGTACTTGGAATCCTCGAAATTCTGGTGCATCAGGTTATCCGCGTCCATCATCTGTTTCTGATTCAATTCAACAACCAGAAACACAGAAATCACAAGCAGAACAGAGAAAATCAATTGCAACCCTATGACTATATTTTTCCACAATGATCTGTGTTTACCGTTGTCCATTTTATGCCCTCTTATGAATTCTTCTCAATTTTATAGCCGACGCCCCACACCACCTTCAGATAGCGCGGCTCCTTCGGGTTGATCTCTATCTTCTCACGGATATGGCGGATATGAACCGCCACCGTATTGTCCGCCCCGATGGCATCCTCGTTCCAGATATTTTCATAGATCTGTTCAATGGAGAATACCTTGCCCTGGTTCCTCACCAACAGCAGCAGAATGTTATATTCGATGGGCGTGAGCTTCACCTGCTCCCCATCCACAGTAACCTCCTTCAAGTCGTCGTTGATGGCAAGCCCTCCTACCTGATAGATTGCCTGTCCGCTGTCGGAAGCATTGCCCAACTGCGTATACCGACGAAGCTGGGATTTGACCCGGGCTACCAGCTCCAGCGGATTGAAGGGCTTTGTTACATAGTCGTCTGCACCGATATTAAGTCCCAGGATCTTGTCGGAATCCTCGGACTTGGCCGACAGAATGATAATGGGAATACTGCTGTTCTCACGTATTTTCAGAGTAGCACGGATTCCGTCCAGCTTGGGCATCATCACATCAATGATCAGCAGATGGATATCCTGCTGCTCCAGTATCTGCAGTGCCTGCTCCCCGTCATAGCATTTATATACCTGATAGCCCTCCTGCTGCAGATAAATATCAATAGCTTCCACGATCTCCCTGTCGTCGTCACACACAAGAATATTCATACGTTCCCTTCCTTTCTCGAACGTGCGTTGTTATTTACTAGCATCATAACAGATTTCCCGGCAAAACGGGAATTTGTTTTCTTAAGAATCGCTTAATTTTCAATGTCATATTATCGTTACACCGAACACGCTATGGCGGCATAGGATAATATAACGCTGCCGCTATCCGTATCCATATTTTCTGCAGTATCAATTTACAAACTTTTTGAGAAAATAAAGTGGGGAATCCCATGAGTTGCCATATTATGTTTTTTCTAGTAAAATATTGTCAGGAGGATTGTTTATGAGAAAACATTATACCTTCGTTCCATTGAAAGATAAAGACATCATCCTATTTCGGAAAGCTCTGCTCAGCAGCCTGTGGTTCCGCCCTTTTGCGTGCCTTCTTGCTGTAATAGCGCTTGCCGTCTTAGGTTATTTTAAAATAGACGTTCTGATTCAGAACAGCCGGGCGCTGTTTCTGTTCTCCCTGGCAATGGGCGTCATCGTGTATCTCGCCATACTGGAGCTGTGCCGGATACGCCAGGTGTGCACCCTGCGCAAATCCAGCCTGCTGCCTTTTATTCATACTCCCAAGGAGAATCCCAGCTTCTACACAGAAGAGCTGACCGGCGGCTTCATTATCCAGACAGAACCCGTCAACCTGGTAGACATCAATGCCTGCAAGCTGTCTTTATCCAGGCTCGCAGAACAATACAGCGGCTACACCGCTCTGGTTTCTTATCTGACGGGATGCATCAACAGTCCGGATGAACATCTGGTCAACAAGGCCGTCATCTATATGGAGATCATTGGCCGTCAGCTGGAAAAAGGCAATAACGCTATTCTTGCCTCCTGTGACAAGCTCATGAATTACAGGGAGGAATTATTATAATTCCTCCCTGGATTTTCTGGCATTCTTCTTATCATTTCCCTTTTTCCACTTAAAATACTCCGCATCCAGATCCACCGTGATTTCAGGCTTTTGGGGCTTTTCTTCTTCCTGCTTCTCCTCCTGCAGGGGAATTCCCATCCGTTCAAAGTATTCCTTGTTAATCTTAATCTCAGGCTTAACTGTAGCAATACCTGAACCGGAGGCTGCTGCTCCTTTGTCCTGCTTTTTGTCCTGGGATTCCTTCTCTTGCAGACGCTCCTGTTCCATCTGACGGTTGCGCTCTTCAATCAGTTTTAAATATTTCTCCGTATCTACCATATCCTGAAGCTGTCCCTTAAGCTCCGACTGATTTTCCCGGATAATCTGTCTGCGCTCCTCCATATCCGCCTGCGCTTTCTTCAGGATATCATTCATGGCCTCTGTGGTATCCTTCATGATATTCTGCACACGGACCAACGCGTCATCCGTATACAAGACGGCAGCAGCATATACATCCTCTGCATTGCGGCTTGCACGGAAGATCATGTCATCCCCCCGTTTTTTTGTCTCTCGCTCTGCCCGGTCCCTGCTCTGCTGGGTCATCTCGTACTCATCCATCATCTCATAAATGCAGGCATTCAGGTTATTTAAATGCTCGAACATCCGCTTTTTTTCCACGATGATGCGTTCTCCTGAACTATCATACAGCTCACTTCTGGATATCAACACATGAATATCCCGCAATACACGCTCCAGTTTATCCTGTGTGCTCATGATGATCTCCTTCTGATTCGTCTTCTTCTGTTATAATATGTTATCACAGTCCGGTCTCAGATATACCGTATTTCGTCCGTCCTGCATTCCACCAGTCCTACGCCCAGAGGCTCTTCCCCGGCATTCTCCAGAATCTCCACTGCCTGATCCACGTCCTTTTCCGCCAACAGCAGCAGCATACCGATTCCCATGTTGAAGGTTGCCCGCATCGCCTCCATATTAATATTGCCGTCCTTGTGTAGCATATGGTACAGAGGCGGAATATCCTCCTCTCGCTGTTTGATCACCGCGCCTGCGCCTTTTTTCAACAATAGACGGACTGCCCGGTTCAATCCTCCGTGCGCCACCTGGACGCAGGATTTCACCGGTATGCCGGAATCCAGCAGGGCTTCCATGGAACGGCAATACATCTTGGTGGGCGCCATCAGCAGCTCCGCAAGGGTTGCTCCCAGAGAGTCATAATAGACTTCCATGGACTGCTTTGACAGATACAGCTTCTTGCGCGCCGCCACATATCCATTATTATGTAAACCATTTGAGGGAAGACCAATAATGACGTCACCTGACTCTATGTACTGCGGAACAATCTGTTTCCTGCGTTCCACCACGCCGGCGACGAACCCTACCAGATCATACTGATCATAGGAAAAAATATCCGGCAGCTCCTTGATCTCGCTGCCCGCAAACGGAATCTTCGCTTCCTGACACCCCCGCTCAATTCCCATTTCCAGCTCACGCACCCGCTCGAATTTAGGACGGGCGCAGGATATATTATCATAATACAGAATGGGCTTTGCGCCCATGGCAAGCATGTCATTAATCCCTACTGCAACACTGTCATAACCCACGGTATCAAACCGTTCCACCTCAGAGGCCAGCAGCAGCTTTCCGCTGACCGCATTGGTCTTAGACACTAACAACGGATCCTCGTATCGAAAAAAATCTGCTAACGAGATCTCGTTCGTCAGCTCCTTTAAATCAAACTTGTCACGCACTTTACAACTACTCCAAACTTCTATAAAATTTTCCCTCAATAGCTATAGCATACCACATCTTGCCCTTAATGTCATATATTTTTGCATCTTTGCGAATGGCGCGTTCTGAACTGTTACTATACAGTTCAGCCATCCCCTGCTAAATCGTAATCAACTCATATTCCCGGCTGCCCAGCCCGATCTTCTCAGCGTGCTCCACACAGGAACGCCAGTCCGTATCCGGGTGAACCATATGAAAATGGTCGTGACTCTCCGCTTCCTCATGATGGCTCTTGCAGTGATCGTCCAATATACTGCCGGAAATCACCGGCTGACGGTTGCAGGCATCCGCACATGCCATATCCAGCGCCACCGGATCAAAGGACGCAAACATGCCCACATCCGGGATAATGGGGATATCGTTCTCTCTGTGGCAGTCGCAGTTCGGCGACACATCACAGACCAGAGAAATATGGAAGCAGGGACGCCCCTGACACACGGCTTTGGAATATTCGGCCATACGGTAATTCAGCATATCGCTGGCATCCCAATTGGTGGGGGTGACTGCATCCTTAGGACATATCCCGATACATCTGCCGCAGCCCACGCAGCGTTCCTGGTCAATATGCGCTTTACCGTCCGTCACAATTGCCGCCTCATGGGCACAGATTCTGGTACAAGCTCCGCAGCCCACACAAGCCGCCGGATCTACTTCCGGCTTACCAGAGCAGTGCATCTCCATTTTGCCAGCCCGGGAACCGCAGCCCATACCAATATTCTTCAGGGCTCCGCCAAAACCAGCGTTCTCATGCCCCTTAAAATGCGTCAGGGAAATAAACACGTCAGCATCCATAATAGCCCGACCTATCTTCGCTTCCTTCACGTACTCTCCGTCCACTGGCACCAGTGCCTCGTCCGTTCCCTTCAATCCGTCCCCGATAATAACATGGCACCCTGTAGAAAAAGGCGTAAAACCATTGGCATATGCCGTGTCCATGTGATCCAGCGCATTCTTGCGGCTTCCCACATATAAAGTATTGCAGTCCGTCAGAAATGCTTTGCCTCCGCACTCCTGCACCAGATCTGCCACTACCTTGGCATAATTAGGGCGTAAAAACGCCAGATTCCCCAATTCCCCGAAATGTATCTTAATTGCCGCATACTTATCCTGAAAATCAATGTCCTTCATCCCTGCCGTAATGCAAAGCCTTCTGAGCTTATCCAGCAGATTCTCGGAATTACTGGTCTTAAAGCTGGTATAATACACTTTTGATCTGTCCATAAAAACTTCCTCCGCATTCTCTGTACTTATTACTTTAAGATAATACGGTAAGTATAACACACCAGAGAGTTCTTTTCAAACAAACCCTGTCTGTACCAGCCTTCCCTCTCCCTCCGTATATTTATTAAATCTAATTATAATTATTGCACTTTCCCTTTTGCATCAGAGTGCTTGTGATTCTCATACACAATATTCCCGTCAATGATGGTATAGACAATGCCCGGATCGGCTCCAAAAGGACTGCCCAGCGTCACCACAAAGTCCGCGTCCTTGCCCTCTTCTATGGAACCTACCCGGTCTCCTGCTCCTATATGTTCCGCACTGTTTATGGTGATTGCCCGCAATGCCTGCTGCTCCGTCATACCCTCCCGTATGGCAAGACCAGCGCACAATGTCAGATATCGCCCTTCTACAACAGGGGAATCGGTTATTATTGACACCTTGCATCCTGCGTTTGCCAGAACCCCAGGTGTATGAAAACTTTTATTGACCAGCTCCCGCTTCGTTGCATGACCGAAGGAGGGGCCCACCGCAAGGGAATATCCCTCCTTTGCCAGCTCCCCGGCAATCAGGGCGCCGTCTGTACAATGATCCATGGTCAATCCCAGATGAAATTCCCTGGCAATACGGATTGCGGTGAACATATCATCCGCCCGATGAACATGAGCTTTTAAGGGCATTTCTCCACGGACCACCGGCAGCATCGCCTCCAGCTTAGCGTCATAGGGCGTATGCTCCGGGTCGCTTTCCCGCCTCTTATCGTATTCCAGTGTTTTCTCCAGCACCTCCCGCAGCTTTGCGGCTATGCTCATACGAGAGGTGATCTCCTTCTTCTGGTAACAGGTCTTGGGGTTTTCTCCAAAAGCAATCTTCATCGCCGCCTTCGGTTTGATCACCATATCATCCACACGATTTCCCACGGTTTTCAGCACGCAGAAGGTTCCCCCCACTACGTTTGAACTGCCGGGACCGCTTGCCACACAAGTCACCCCTGCCTCTCTTACCAACTGAAAGGTCCGATCCAGCGGATTGATTCCGTCCACTGCCGACAGATTTGGTGTGACCGGATCATTCAGCTCGTTAAAATCCTGGTTCTCAAAGCCTCCTCCATGTCCGTCCATGCCCAGATGACAATGGGCGTCCACGAATCCGGGGTAGACCCGCCAGCCGGATACATCCAGAATCCGTGCCTCATTCACCGCCTTCCCTTCTATGACGGGGGCAATCTTCACAATTTTACCGTTCTCTATCAGGATATCCGCCATATAGGGGCTATCCTGCACAGCGTCATATATCTCCCCCTGTTTGATCAGCAAACTCTCTGCCATATTTCTTCCTCCTGTCTCTTTGCTTCCTATCGCCCGTGCATTTTGCGTTTTCGGTCCCCCAAAATCCACGGTTTGCTATAGTATGCGCCGTCCATGTGGGAAGTATTCCCAGTGTGCCCGGTCAAATCCTGTGATCAGCTATTATAATTTCAACCTTTTATTCAAGTTATGATATGTAAAAATATACATTTCGCAACGAATTTATAGGGTTTCCACGTCTTCACACGCAAAAAAAGCATAAACATTGTATAGTGACAACGTTTTTCTTCCATACTAAATACAAAAACGTCGTTGCAATCCGCGAAAAAAATCTTCCGCGGCCTCTGCAATTAAATCCAGTTTTAACTAGGAGGTAACATGGAAAAGAAAAATGAGTACGAAGTGACGATCACAACATATGATAAAGTAATGGCATCCTGGCATCGCTGCATGCAGTCCGCCAAAGAATTTGAATGCTATTTCCACGAAATAGAGGACAACCGCAAGGCAAAAAAGTTATTTGAGGAATACGCTGAGACAGAAGCTCTGCAGGCGTCCGCTCTGCGGGATCTACTGTTGGAATACCAGCAGCAGGCATAAAACGCAAAGATGCCCCGGTAATCCGGATATATCATCCGGATTACCGGGGCATTTACTTTTTCACTCTGTTTTGTCCTGCGGCTCTATATGAACCACAACATACTCGCTGTGCTTCCCAGTCCGCAAAGGATAACCCCATCCGGCAATACCTGATGACACAATGAGTTCCATGTCACCGAAGCTTTTCTGCCCGTAATTTACGGTATCGTGATCAAATAGCTCCGTGATCAGTCCCACCGGCCACATCTGTCCGCCGTGGGTATGTCCCGACAGCATCAGGTCATAGCCCGCCGCCGCATTTTCCTCCATAGCCCTTGGCTGGTGATCCGCCATGATAGCAAAGCATCCCTGGGGAATGGCTGCCGCCAGTTCCCGGGAGGATAATCTGGTATATCCGATGCCCGATGCATCGCCGCGGTCCCAGCGTCCGCTTATGTAAACCTCATCATTCACGGCCAACGTATCATCCTCCAGAATATGTACCCCTGCCGCTTCCATTTCCTGCGCCAGCTCCTCCATGGTAAAATCACAGCTCTGGGAGTATCTTCCTTTATCATGATTTCCGTATACATAATACACTCCATATGTGCTGTCCATCTGTCCCAATATCCCAAATGCCTGGCGCACCTCGTCCAAAGAAGAGGCCTCGTCCACAATATCTCCGCCTAAGATCACAAGATCCGGTTCCGCTTCCTCCATCCTGCTGCAATATCCCTTTAAATCTTCCGCATCCATAGTTGTCCCAAAATGCAGGTCTGACAGAAATACTACGGTATACCCCTCCGGGCGAATGTCCTTATCCGTCACCACGGTATATTCCTGTTCCCTCACCTGATGCATGTTTACATAAGCGTATCCCAGTACCGCCAGTGTCAGCACCGCCGCCATGGCGCCTGTGCGGTACAAAATACTCCATATCTTGCGGGGTGACCGACCCTCTTTTCGGTACAGGGTTTTCATCAAAATCAGCCGGACTGCATCTACCAGCAGTGAAAATGCAGCAAAATGCAGCACGATCATTGCCCAGGTGCTAAAGATATAGGATACCGGAATCGCCGCTGCCGCTGCCAGCACGAAAGACACGATTCTCTGCAGGCTCACGCTCACCTCTCCCCACAGAACGGTAAACAGCCTTCGGAAAATGATATACATATAAATGCCCACAGGTATCACCAGAAACAGCGGAAACACAAAATACAGAAACATATGCTCTCCTCCCATCAGATATAAACAGGACAAAAAATCACTCCATCAGTTGATGAAGTGATACGTGACTTTTTAAACCGGGCATCCTGTTTTGAATTTTGATTACAAACGTTACCTTGACAGTTAACTCCGCCCAGGCTGCCTCGCGGCACACAAGAGCTTCCGCTTAGGGCTGCTTCATTCCTGACCTGACCCGGTTCACAGATTCCTGTTGCGCAAGACCCAAACTTCAATGCCACTTATCAAGGGCTGCTTTGCAATTTCCAATCCGGGACAGGATATCACCCCAGCTATAGCGGATTGCTGGTGCAGGGTACCGCTGCCACCCCGGCTGCCCGGAGACTATAGTATATCCTATTTCCCCGTAGCCGTCAAGAGTTCTTCTTCTTCTCTCTGAGTCTTCGGAAAAAATCCGACAGCATCTGGGAACAGGCTTCCTCCAGAACGCCCTTCTCAATTTCCACCTGATGATTAAACTGCGCCACCTGCAGCAGATTCATTACCGATCCGGCACAGCCCGCTTTCGGATTCATAGCCCCGATGACCACCTTTGCCATGCGGGACTGAACAATCGCCCCGGCGCACATCTGGCATGGCTCCAGCGTCACATACATCGTGCAGTCCTCCAGACGCCAGTCTCCCGTCTTCTTTGATGCCTTGCGGATGGCAGTCAGCTCGGCATGGGCAAGCGTGTTCTTGTCCGTGTTTCTTCTATTATATCCACGGGCGATGATCTTATCGCCCTGTACGATCACGCAGCCTATGGGCACTTCCTCCAGCAGCTCGGCTTTCCGTGCCTCCCGCAGCGCGGCCCGCATATATTTCTCCCGGCGCTCCATGATTCCTCCTGACATTCTCACGTTCTTCTGTTATAATATTAAAATATAACATAAAAAAAATGATTCCGAAAGAAAAACTGCCGGAATCACCAGGAAACCATAACCGATCAAAGGGAGCAGACATGAATTTTTCTTACGAGACACCCCGCCTGATCCTGCGCGTACTGCAAGACGAATACTCCCCCGCTGTCCTTAAGTTCTATCTGGACAACCGGGAGGTATTTGAGCAATACGAAGCCGTCAGACCCGACAACTTCTATACAGAGCAATATCAGAAAACCGTTTTACATGTGGAATACAATATGGCGTGCAGGCTTACTGCGGTACGTTTCTATGTATTTCGGAAGGAGGATCCTGCGCAGATCATCGGCAGCATCAGCTTCCGCAACATCATCCGCGCCGCACAGCAATCCTGTGAGGCAGGTTACAAATTCGACACCCGCTTCTGGCATCAGGGCTATGCGTCTGAAGCGCTCAGGCAGGGGATTGCCGTCGTGTTCTCGGATCTTGCGCTTCACCGCATAGAAGCGAATGTCGTACCCTCCAATCTGCCCTCTGTCCGCCTGCTTGAACGCCTGGGATTTTCCTATGAGGGACTGGCGCGCCAGTCTGCCCGCATTCGCGGCAAATGGGAGGATCACGCCCGCTACGCCATCATAAATGAAACTACGCTATAATATGACACCAATATCCGAAATGCTGTTCCTTGTGCTCCGCCGGCTTTTCCGGTATAAACTGGGGAAAACCAAAGATTGCCGCCATAACCTTTTCCTGCTGCTGGAATACGCCGGGAACCCCTAAGAACAATTCTCTTTTTCCATCGCATACACGCTCCCCAAACAGCAGATACCGGTAATTGAAAAACCCGTGCAGCAGAAAGCTGTTATTTCCCAGATACCAGTATTTACGAGGCAGTTCCCGGATATCCCGCAGTTCCATATGGACACAGGTAATATTTTCCCCTTCGATGGGATGCAGGATCGTCATTTTATTCTTAATCTCATCCCAACTCTGCCAAATCGTATCTCTCATCCCGAAATCAGGCGTAATGATCTTGCGCATAGGGAGCTCTTCCGCTTCCATGCTGCTCTCCTCCTGGGGACGATCCCACCCGCCTAACGGAAATCTGATCTGATTTGGCTCCCGCGGCGGTTCTTTCCCGGGCTCCTCTGCATTCTGGCATGATTCTTCCGCAGAGTCCTTCAAGTTCTCAGGCTGCTCCTTTGCCTGCTCCTCTAAGTCCTGCCCCGCAGGCTCCTCCTGACAGGCTCCCGGCGTCAGGATGACCGGTTCCTCTTCTGGCAGGTTGGCCGCCTGCATTTTCGGCTCCTGCACGGATACCTGCGGTTCATAGATTTCTATGCTTTCCCGGCGGATATCCCCCTCATCCCAGCAGCTGGCATACATACGGACATCATCCACCAGCAGGAGCATTCCGCAGATATCCTGCATCTGATAAGAGGAATGACCAATTTCGCTGCATTTTAATAATGCTTTGTACTCCCCGGACATCTGTCCCGGGATCATCTGCCCAATCTCAAGAGCAATCAGCTTTCCCCGCTCCCTGGCAAAAAGGTAGATCGGGATATTGTTTCCGCTCAATCCCGCCGCCTTCAGATGAATTTCCAAGCGGCACTGTCCGCCCCGAATCTCCACCTTGGCAAACCCCGCCATCTGTAATTTGTGATTATTTTCATAATAATAAAGGTAAGTAACAAACCGTTTGATATCCGGCATAGAACACTCCATGATACTTGTCATTACTACAAGGTATTCCATGGAATGATTTTCCATGCCGATTTTTTCAACCACCCTTGACTTTTGAAATTACAGATAGTATATTAAAACAGTAATGATTATCATTATTCTCTTGGAAAGGAGGAGCAAATGATGAAATACAGCCGTCAGCGCGAGTCCATCCGGAACTTTCTGATGACACGCTATGACCACCCTACCGCTGAAACGGTTTACTACCATATCAGGGAAGAGTATCCCAAGATCAGCCTGGGAACGGTATACCGCAATCTATCCCTGCTCACGGAGCTGGGCGAGATCAACAAGATTTCCACAGGAATCGGACCCGACCGTTTCGACGGGAACACAACACCCCATTATCACTTTTTCTGCCGCCAATGCGGCGCTGTCATGGATCTTACCATGGACGCCCTTGACCATATCAATCTGCTGGCAGCCCATGAATTTGAAGGCGATATTGAAGGACACCTTGCATATTTCTACGGAACCTGTCCTTCCTGCAAGCAACAGGCGAAAAAATAAAGAAAGGTGTTGACACCTTGGACAATTTGTGATAGATTAATTTCAGTAATAATTACTGTTTTTATATTGTTTATATCTATATAAGAAAGGAAGAAAAAAATGAAAAAATTTGTATGTACTGTATGTGGTTATGTTCATGAAGGCGATGCAGCACCTGAGAGCTGCCCGGTATGTAAGGCTCCGGCAGAGAAGTTCAAAGAGCAGGACGGCGAGAGAAGCTGGGCTGCTGAGCATGTAGTAGGCGTAGCTCAGGGCGTATCCGAAGATATCTTAAAGGATCTGAGAGCTAACTTCGAGGGCGAGTGCTCCGAGGTAGGTATGTATCTGGCAATGGCAAGGGTTGCTCACAGAGAAGGTTATCCTGAGATCGGTCTTTACTGGGAGAAAGCTGCTTGGGAAGAGGCTGAGCATGCTGCTAAGTTTGCAGAGCTTTTGGGAGAAGTCGTAACCGACAGCACCAAGAAGAATCTGGAAATGAGAGTAGACGCTGAGAACGGTGCAACCGCAGGCAAGTTTGACCTGGCAAAGAGAGCTAAGGCTGCAAACCTGGATGCAATCCATGATACCGTTCATGAGATGGCTCGTGACGAGGCTAGACATGGAAAAGCATTTGAGGGACTTCTTAAGAGATATTTTGGTTAAAAATAAATTTAACTTTTTAGATATGCTGCCATTTTGGCAGCATATCTTTTTATCCGCAGATTTTAACGGAGGTATCTCATGAACCGTAAATCCGGCAGCGCGCCGTTTTTTATTTCATTTATAATAATGATATTCGTCATCTGCATGATTACAGCCGCTCTATCCGGCAATATTCCCCGGTGGAACGGAAAGCCCTGGTTCGGAATTATCCTTGGCGCTCTGGCAATGGTCTGTGCCATTCCCTTCCATCTGTTGGGAAAGAAACGAACGGAACTTTATCTGATCTCATGCCTGATGAACACCGTGGGAGCCGGATTATTTGTATCAAGCTATTTTACCTATGCGGGTAAGAACCCTTCCTTGACCGATCTGTTTCTGGCGGCTGTGATGGTATCCACGGTCATGCTCATGCGATGTATTCTTACTGCATCTGACCGTATGAAAAAGATTGCTGCCCGCATTTTGCTGGGCGTAAATGCAACGGCATCCATTGCTGTCATCGTGCTCTGGATTATGTACGGCGGTACCTTCTATCCAATGCTCTTCTTTTTACTGGTGCCGGAATTCATGCAGGGGCTGTTCCTGCTGATCTATACCGGCGAACCGAAATCCCCGTTTCGCCTGATATCCTTTGCTTCCTATAATTATGCACTTGTTATCGGCCTGGCTGTATTAGTGATCCTGACAGAAGGAGAGATTCTGAATGGACTATTTGACGGCACAGAGTTATTTTCGGGCCGGAAAAAGAAGCTTCCGTGAACTGTTACGAAAAAGCGTAACAGTTCAGCCCGCACCATTCGCAAAGGCACCTACGGCGCTTTCTCGCTGCTTCGCAGCTAACTTTGCTCATTTGCGGGCGCTCCGCTCATGAAACGGGCAGCATGGATTCTCTGTGTACAAGCACCCACGAATCCATGCTGCCCGTTTCACAGCTGAACTGTTACGAAAAAATTTAGAAAAATTTTATTTTTATGTCGCATTTTTTAAAATTTGTGCTAGAATAAATACTTGTGGGTTCACTGCAAAAGAATTACCAAAACAGCGAACTGGAATATCTTATCATTACCAATAGAGGAGGTTTTGGGAATGACGGCACAAATATTAGCTGTAGTTATTTTTCTACTCATGTTTCTTCTTATTATAATGGACAAAATCGAGCGGCACATTATCACTCTTTTTTGCGGCGGCGCGACGCTCCTGTTTGTCTTCGGTCTGTGCATGCACAGCGTGGATGCGATACTTGAGACCCTGAATGTTCAAACTATTTTTACAACAGAGTTCTGGTATCAGGCGGGCGAAGCGTCAGAAAGTTCCAGCGGCATCAACTGGGCTACCATCATATTCATCCTGGGAATGATGATCATGGTGGAGGGAATGGCAATGGCTGGCTTCTTCCGGTGGCTCTGCATGACCATTGCAAAAGCCGTAAAGTATCGTGTAATTCCGATATTTATCACTTTTATGCTGATGTCGGCAGTACTTGCTATGTTTATTGACAGTATCACGGTCATCCTGTTTCTGGCTGCCGTTACGGTAGAGCTGGCGCATCTGTTGAAATTCAATCCGATCCCCATGATATTGTCAGAGATTTTCTGTGCGAATCTGGGAGGTTCCGCAACCATGTGCGGCGATCCGCCCAATATTATCATCGGTACGTCTCTGGGATATTCATTCGGCGATTTCATTCAGAACACCGGTTTCATGGCAGGAATCTCTCTGATTGCAGTCATCTTCTACTTTTACTTTGTGTTCCGCAAGGAACTGGCACAGAACACGGCTGCCGGCGCGGCCGGGGATGCAGGATCTTATCCGAATCCCAAAGAGGCGATTACCAATAAGAAAAGCTTTGCCATCAGTTGTGTGATCTTCCTCTGTGCGGTTGCCCTGCTGGTAACCCATGCACAGACCGGACTGACGGTAGCGCTGATCGGACTGCTGATAGCGGTGCTGACCCTTATCACTTCCGGCAAAGCTGCCTTATCACTTCTGAAGAAGGTTGATTACAAAACACTGCTGTTCTTTATCGGACTGTTTATGGTGGTAGGCGGTCTGGAACAGACCGGTGTTCTGGAAATTATTGCTGCATTTATCGGTAAGATCAGCGGCGGAAATGCGATACTTATGGTTATTATTATCATGTGGGTATCAGCATTTGCCAGTGCTTTTGTGGACAATATCCCCTTTGCAGCAACCATGATCCCTGTGATCAAGAGCCTGTCCCTCACTATGAATATGGACTTAAATGTACTGGCATGGGCATTGTCCATGGGAACGGATATCGGCGGAAGCGCGACACCCATCGGAGCATCTGCTAATGTAGTAGGGACATCCGTGGCGACAAAAGGCGGATACCCCATTGGCTGGGGTACCTATTGTAAATCTGCGGTTCCCGCCACGATTCTTGTACTGGTAATTTCAATGATTTGCATGATAATTCGATATTTTTAGGAGGAATACTATATGGCAGAAAAACAGATGATAGTTGCAATTGGGCGTGAATATGGCAGCGGCGGACATGTAATCGGAGAACACATCGCTCAGCGGTTGGAGCTCCCCCTGTACGACCGCAATTTGCTGCAGGAGATTGCGGCGGAAAAGGACTGGGATCACACACGTCTAGAACAGTATGACGAGCGCCCCCGGAAACGTCTTTTTTCCAGAAGCGTCGGAGGGTACTCCAATTCCCCGGAAGAGAACATTGCAAATATGCAGTTCGACTACCTGCGGAAAAAAGCAGAGGAGGGCGACTCTTTTGTGGTAATAGGACGCTGCGCAGAAGGAATTCTGAAAGGAAACAGCGGGCTAATCTCCATTTTCATTATGGGAGACCAGGAGGCCAAGATTGCCCGCATCATGGAGTTGTACCAGTTGACACAGGAGCAGGCAGAGAACAAAATCCAGCGGCATGACTACTCGCGCAAAACCTATCACAATTCCTACTGTGATATGAAATGGGGCGATTCCCGCAATTATGACCTCTGTATCAACAGCAGCCGGCTGGGTCTCGATGAGACTACCGATATCATTGAGGAATATATCACAAGGCGCCGCAGACATCTCGGATAAAGCCTGATGCACTTATACTGATCTCTCCCTTCACGATTTTAACGGATCGTAAAGAGAGAGATTTTTTGTCTATTTATAACCTGTTATTTTACGCTCCCGTCTTGCATTTACGCCGTATTTTCGCTACAATATTGCATAGGATTACTACTGACCAAGGAAAGAAGGGAATGCAAATATGAATGAAAAGCTGGAACAAGAATTAAGAGATTACGGACTGGCAATGGATGAAACTCTGGCACGATTTGCGGGAAATAAAGCTATGCTGCTGAAATTTCTGCTGAAATTCAAGGATGATCCCAATTATGCCCAGCTCAACGCCCATCTGGAGGAAGGAAATTACACAGAAGCATATAAGAGCAGTCACACCATAAAGGGTGTTGCCGCCAATCTGGGACTGGACCCAATCCGCAAGCCTTCTTCTGAATTGACAGAACTGATGCGTAATAAGCAGCCAGAGGAGGTCGATCCCGCACAGGTGGAAGAACAATGGAAAGAATTGAAAAAGCAGTATGCGCGGTTCGTGGAGATTGTCGAAACCTGCGCCTGATTTCGCTCTCAGGGAAGGATTTTCCGTTGACAAGGATTTTTCAAGATGTTACTATTATCACAATAATGACAATACAAATACAAAGGAGATAGCATGGATAAAGAACAACTTTTGATTGTAGACGATGAAGAAGTAAACAGAGCGCTCCTGGATATGATGTTTTCTGCAGAATATGAGACCATTCAGGCCTCCAACGGCCAGGAAGCCATTGAAGCCATTGAAAACAGTGAGAATCTCTCTGTAATCCTTCTGGATATTGTGATGCCCGTAATGGACGGCTTTGGAGTCATGGAGTATATGCGGAAGAACGACCTGCTGGATAAGATCCCCATCATCCTGATCACCAGCGAATCGGTTCGCAATAGCGAAGACAAAGCCTATGAATACGGTGTTGCCGACGTCATCCACAAGCCGTTTTATCCCGACATTGTAAAGCGCAGGACCAAGAATATTATTGAGCTGTATCAGAATAAGGCAAACATGGCGATCCGGCTGAAGGAGCAGGAAGAGAAGCTTATGGAACAGGAGAAGAAGCTTCTTGCAAACAATGAATTCATGATTGATGCTCTGAGTTCTGTTGTAGAGTTCCGAAGCCAGGAAACAGGCGATCATATCCGCCGTATCAAGTACTTTACCAGAGTTCTGCTCAAGTACATGAGCAAATATTTTCCAGATTATGGACTTACTCCAACGCAGATTGACAATATTGCACGGGCATCCGCACTTCATGATATCGGTAAGATCGCAATTCCCGATGCTATCCTGTTAAAGCCCGGCAGGCTGACAGAATCGGAATTCGAGATTATGAAGACTCATACTACCTTAGGCTGTGACATTCTGGAATCCTTCCGGGATAACCAAACAGATGAGTTCTTCGGTTACTGCTATGACATCTGCCGCCACCATCACGAGAGATGGGATGGCAACGGATATCCGGATCATCTGGCAGGCGACCAGATCCCCTTAAGTGCACAGATCGTATCCATCGTGGATGTGTATGATGCGCTGGTAAGCGAGCGTGTATATAAGGACGCTTACCCCAACACTCAGGCATATGACATGATCTTAAGCGGTGAATGCGGACAGTTCGCACCGGATGTACTGGAGTGCTTCCAGCTGGCGAAAGAAGATTTCTTCAACATCGTAGAAGTAATCAAGATGTTCAATTTCTAAGATACATAGTGACAGTCCAGCCATCGCCTATTTGACAGGCGCGCTGGACTGTTTCTCTTTTATATCTTTATATCTCTTCTATCACAGGCTTTCCAACAGTCCTTCGATTCCCCGCTCCTCATAGATGCCCCTGTAATATTCCACCTCATCGTGGATCAATTCGTCAATTACCTGCATACCCAGCAGTTCCACCGGCGCCTTGTCATCCGTCATACGATACTCTCCCGGCTCATAAGCAGTCAGCTTCTCATCTATGCTCTTCATCATAGAACGCAGCTCCCCGTCTTTCTCGGCATTCATATTTGACCGAAATACCTCCAGCATTTTCTCATTGCCTGAGGCAAAGAGCTCCCGGTTCGTAGATCCCCACACGTTAACGGTATAGACCTCTGGGAACACCTCCGCAATGGTATCGGACAGGTACTGGTTGATGCTTCCCTCCCCGCTGCCCCGCATGTTCATATTGACCACCATAACGCCATCCTCTTTCAGATGCTCCTTCACAATGGTGAAAAATTCTACCGTAGACATCTGGAAAGGAATCGTAATATCCTGATAAGCATCTACCATGATCACATCATACACTCCGTCTACCGCATTCAGATACGCCCTACCGTCATAGGTCGTCACCTCAATATCCCGGGGCTGTTCAAAATATTCCTCCGCCAGATCCGTGATCTTCTGATCAATTTCCACTCCCGTAATATCCATATTGTCAAAGTATCGCCTGCATTGGGTGGCATATGTGCCCGTCCCCATTCCTAAGATCAATACGTCCAGCTTCTCCTTCTCATTGACGCCGGTCATATATGGCGCCGCCATGGCGTAATCATAATACATACCGGTAAGTTCCTTCTCCTTCCGGTAAACCGACTGCACCCCAAAGAGTACGTTGGTAGACAGCACTACCTTATCGTCGTCTTCATAGACCTGCAGATAATTATAGATGGATTCTCCTTCATAGGTCAGATCGCTCTGCCAGAAAGCAAAGCTTCCGTTATGCCCAAATACACAGCATATTACATACAGCGCAACGCCTACCGGCAGCTTTTTGACCCAGGCTCTCCCGCTGACAAAATAGATGACCGCCAGTAAGAGGAGGATTCCTGCAAAGATCAAAAAAGTGACAGAGGTACCCACTGCCGGAATGCTGATAAAGGTCGGCACAAACGTACCGATGATGCTGCCGATGGTATTAAAGGCATTGAGATTTCCCACGGTCTTTCCGCTGTCATTTAAACTGTCCACCGTATATTTCACCAGAGACGGTGTAACGGTCCCCAGAAGAAACAGCGGAAAGACAAAGATTACCATACAGGCCGCAAATGCCGCCACGATCAGAAAATTGTTGCTGACTGTAAATACAAGCACCGCCGAAATACCGAGAATGATATATTTTCCCACGACCGGAATCGCCGCAATCCACACGGCTGCAATGATAATACGTCCATACAGCTTGTCCGGGTTGGGATTTTTGTCGGCGGAGCGTCCGCCGTAAATATTCCCCAGCGCCATGGCGATCATAATGGTCCCGATAATGATAGTCCACACAATCTGGGATGAGCTGAAATATGGAGCCAACAGCCTGCTGGCTCCCAGCTCCACTGCCATCACAGACATTCCTGCAAAAAATTCTGTCAGATACAGATATGTTTTGCTGCCTAAAATCTTATTCTCCCGCATACTACAATTTCCTTTCTATGCATACTATTTATGCGTCACTATTGGTTCAGCATAGCACTTTTTTTCTGTATTGGCAAATCTGTCCTGTAACCGTCCGCACGTCTGATAACCTGCGGTTTCGCGCCTTGCATAAATCGAACTTATATGATAAAATGGTGCGTAAATAAGAGCATAGGAGAAACCATATGGGCTTTTTAGATAATCTGATCCGCAGAGAGACCAGAAGAGCTGTCTATAGTGTTGTAGATTCCGCCGTGGATAAGGTAGTAAACTCTGCCAAACAGAATATTTCCAACAATCAGAACAACAGTAACCCCAATAACAGCGCTTCGGCTTACCATCAAAGCGAACAGCCTGTCCAGGCAACTTCTGCATCTGCCAGCGGTTCCGGCGAAGCTGAACTGCGCCGCCGCATCGAACATATTGTTGCCACAGAGTGGTCAGGCTATGAGCTTCGCTCTGATATCCCTGCATCCGTTTTTAATGCAAAACCTGATGCACATAACTACAGCTACGGTATCTACCACAACGGCGTGCCTGTGGCAATGATCATGATCATTGGACATAACCGGCATACCAACCGGGATATCCGCCATGCACAGCGTGCCTGTGAAGCCCAGAATATTCCCTACATGAATTTTATGCACTACATGCAGAATAAGCCGGAATATATTTCCGGGCGTTTCCGAAATACCATCCGGGGCTGATGCCTCACTACACACATAATTATTGACAAAAAAGAAAGAGAAAAGTAACCGTTGTTACGCCCGTGGCGGGCTAAGCATGTTCTATCTACATTTTGCGGGCAATGGGGGCATGTTCGGTCCAGTGTTCTTTCAGCACAGGCTGAAGAACTTCAAAGCTTATTTCTCTTTCTTTTTTTGTAACTGTTCAGACCCCCATGACATCTGTGCGCGGGGTCTGAACAGCAATTAACTTTTAAGGAGAACTTATGAATTCCATACTGAAGGAGGCCTCCGACTGCCGCCAATGGCAGGACTTCCTCGCATATAAGCTGGAACGCCGGCATTTATCTGCCTGGGAAGAACAGGAGCTGCGCAGTTTTATAGAACGAAGGGCTTATATTCCCCTATGCGCCCAGGCAGAAGCGGGAGAATTTCCCGGACAGCTTCCTCACAAAAAGACTATAAATAAGGAAGGCTCCCGGAAAAAACGCGTGGTATACTCCTTTCCAGGTGACGAAGGCATATTCTTAAAGTTTATCGCCTGGAAGCTGCATCGTTTTGACCGGTATTTCAGCGGTAACTGCTACGCTTTCCGGCAGAACTATGGTGTATATCAGGCAATACGGCGGCTCCGCCTGGATTCGAGAGTACCGAAATGCTACTGCTTGAAGGCAGATATCAGCAACTATTTTAATTCTATCCGGGTAGATCTGCTGTTAGATAAGCTTACATTTGTAGCGGAGGATGACCCGTTACTGTACCGGATCTTTGCGCGTATCCTGTTGGAAGACCGGGTCGTTGAACAGGGGCATGTGGTCACGGACCTGCATGGGGCCATGGCGGGAATCCCCATTTCTCCCTTTTTTGCCAATGTGTATCTGGCCGAACTGGATAAATCCTACGCCGCCCAGAGACTTCTGTATTTCCGCTATTCCGATGACATTCTGCTCTTTGCGGACACACTGGAGGAACTGATGCAGCGGCAGGAGGAATTAAGTCACAGGATCTGTGCACTCGGCCTATCTTTTAATCCCGATAAAGTGCAGATCTATCCCCCTGGCGAAAAGCTGGAGTTCCTGGGATTTTCCTGCCAGAACGGACGGATAGATCTCTCTGAGCACACCGTCAGCAAGACAAAGCACAAAATCAAGCGCAAAGCAGAGGCCTTAAGGCGCTGGCAGCGCAGGAAAGAACTCACCCCGGATAAGGCCGCCATCGGTCTGATCCATGCCATGAACCGGAAATTCTACGGAAATGCCTGTCCTGCCGATATAACAACAGAAGAAGACGCTCTGGATGAATTTACCTGGAGCCGCTGGTTCTTCCCGAACCTTACCGTGGATACAGGGCTGAAAACCATCGACTGTTATCTGCAGGAATACATCCGCTACTGCGTCACCGGCCGCCACTATAAGGGCAACTACCGCATCAGCTATGATACCTTAAAACAGTGGGGCTACTGCAGTCTGGTACATGAATATTACGGCGCGCGCCGCCATATAAACGGCACGAAAGAATAAACACAAAAAACAGCAGCGTGAATTCAATTATGAAATCACACTGCTGTCTTTTTTCTACTTCTGGTTTGCAGGCTCTACATTGACCGCTTTGCCCTTGATCTTGGCATTTTTCATGGCGGAGAGCACTTCTTTGCCATATTCTCTCGGTACTTCCACAAAGGTATACTTATCGAACACATCAATGGCTCCGATCAGGCGTCCCGGCATACCGGACTCCCCTGCTATGGCGCCCAGGATATCTCCGGGCTTTACGTTCTGCTTCCTGCCGATATTAACAAACAGCCGAACCATGCCGTCTTCCGCTCCTGTGTTTTCAAAATCATAGGACGCTTCCTCCGGGGACTCGCTGTTCTCAGCATTTCCCATTGCCTGATAGAGGAACGCCGCCGCCATATCCATTGCCGTGTAATCCGATTCATTGACCTTCTGCTCGATGAGATCGATCATTGCGTCCAGATTTTCATCCTCAATAATTGCACCGATACGCTCCAGAATATTTTCCGCCTTGATCTGCGCCACATCATTGCTGCTGGGAATGGGCTGCGCCAGTATCTTGGTCTTGCAGTAACGCTGGATATCCTTAAGCTTGTATACCTCCTTACCCTTCACAAAGGAAAATGCCTTGCCTGTCCTGCCCGCACGTCCGGTCCTGCCGATACGGTGTACATAATACTCGTCATCCTGAGGCAGGTCGTAATTAAATACAGCCTCCACATCATCCACGTCAATTCCCCGGGCCGCAACATCCGTAGCGATCAATATATCGGTCTTACCCTTTCGGAAGTTCTGCATGACACGATCCCGCTGACTCTGCTTCATATCTCCATGCAGTCCCTCTGCGCTGTAACCTCTGCCGGTCAGCTCCCCGGCAAGCTCATCCACCATCTTCTTCGTATTGCAGAATACCAGGGACAGCTTGGGGTTATGGTAATCCAGCAGACGGCACAGCACCTCCACTTTATCCCGGCGCTTTACGTCATAATAATACTGGTCGATATTGGCAACCGTCAGCTCCTTTTTCACTACTTTAATAGTGACCGCATCATGCTGGTATTTCCTTGTAATATCCAGAATTGGCTTAGGCATGGTGGCAGAGAATAAAACCGTCTGATGCTCCTGGGGAACATATTCCAGCACGGTCTCAATATCTTCCCGAAATCCCATATTCAGCATCTCATCCGCTTCATCCAGCACAATGGTATGTACATGATCCGGCCGGATGGTCTTACGGCGCAGATGATCCATCAGACGCCCCGGCGTACTGATGATAATCTGTACACCGCCCTTCAGCGCCTTAATCTGCCGGCTGATATCCTGCCCGCCATACACTGGCAGCACCTTTACGCCGTGCATATACTTTGCCAGCTTACGGATCTCATCCGCTACCTGAATGGCAAGCTCACGGGTGGGTGACAGGATCAGCACCTGCGTCTTGCGCAGCATGGGATCCACCTTCTGCAAAATAGGAATCCCAAACGCCGCCGTCTTGCCGGTTCCCGTCTGTGCCTGTCCGATCACATCCACACCGGACAGCACTACCGGGATGGCCTGGCTTTGGATCGGGGTAGCTTCCTCAAAGCCCATTTCCCTGATACCTCTTAAAATCTGCGGATTGACATCCAACTCATCAAATCTCATTGTTTCCATAAAATATTGTTATCCTTTCCTTCAAAAGTAAAAATAGCGTGCGCATAAAAACGGATGCGCCCTATGGCACATCCGTTTAACGCACCAGATTCTGTTCGGAAGCAATCATTGCTTCTTTCTGCTTGCGGGTCAGCCGCTTGTAATACGCTTCCTTGCGCATGGCCTCCTGCTTACTCTCCGAAATTTCCAGATAGACCAGCTCTACCGGCGCCCTGCCCCGGGTATACTTCGCACCCTTTCCGCTGTTATGATCCTGCACCCGCTTCTCAATATGATTCGTCCAACCAATATACAGGGTTCCATCGCTGCAGCGCACCATATAAGTATAATTCGCAATCTGCTCCATTCCTACCTCTTTGTTATGTAGACCGGGCAAAAGCCCAGTCATCTATGTGAAGCAATCGACCAAAATGTATTTCACCCAAATGCCACAATCATGTATAAAAAATCGATTGCGAATTTTTGGTCTCTGATATAAGATATTCATCTGCAGCATTTTCGTGTCTGCACTGCTTCACAAACCGCTGTTTTCTAACGCGGAACAAGTTACTTAAAGTATTATATAGGTTTATCTCTCTTTTTTCAAGGAAAAGGTGTTCCTTACTGGAAATATCCGTTGGGATCTATCGGTTTGCCGTCCTTCTCCATTGCAAAATACAGGTTGCTGCCTTCCAGAGAGTAATATTTGGTCTGATCAGCGATATAGCCCACAAGGCTTCCCGCATCCACCACGTCGCCTACCTCATGGGGGATCTCCTTCAGTTGTCCGTAAATGGCGCTGTAACCGTCCCCGAGATCCATTGTCACGGTTTTACCGGTGATCTCATTGGTAGAAATGTCGGTAATTCTGCCCTTTGCCGCACAGCTGACACGGGAATTCACCTCGCCTGCTATGATGACTGCCGGATTGTATTTGTACTGATCCAGCGTAGCAAAATAAGTGGTCTGATCCATACTGTAATTCATGATCACAGTTCCCTGGAGCGGCCAGTTCAGCGCAGAATCCTCGGAAAAATGCATGGTTTCCTCCGGCTGCACCTGGGCGGATGCTGGCTGCACCTCCTGCTCTGCCGGCTCTTCTGGCTCCTGGGAAGCAGCCAGCGCCTCATCCATATAGTCGCCTGCATTGTCCGTTGTGGGGGTTTCTGCTTTCTGCTGCGGCTTGTTGTCTTTCTGCTGAGGACGGATAATGTTGTTTACATCCACGGTCTGCTCCTGCTTGTCCTCATCCTGCTTTATGGTATCGCCCGCCGGATTTTCCAGATCCTGTTCTGCCACAATGTTTTCATCTGTACTGGTATCCTGTGCCATATATACGGCTGTCATGGTTCCGGCGGCAAGCGCCATGACGCAACCGGCTATGATTAATGATTTTTTTCCTCTCATATCCTTTCACCATCCATCTATTATTTTTGTAATAGTATGGACGGCATTTTTCGGATTTATACTTTTAGTTTGATTGGATTTCTATGCCGGTATAATAATTTTTTAAAATTTCCTGATAATTCATACCCTGCTTCGCCAGTTCATTTGCGCCGTATACGCTCAGACCCAGCCCATGCCCCATTCCTTTTATCACAATGCGGATATTGTCATCTATCTGGCGTATATAAAAATGTGCCGACGGCAATCCCAACGCGTTCCGCAGTTCCTCGCCGCTGATGCTGGCATTTCCCAGGCGCATCGTCCTGACATAGCCGCTTGTCTCCCGATCGGTAATTTCTATTTGTTTCATGAGATTCTCCGTTGTAAGCGCCGCATCGGGAAACGACTGATTACAGGCAGCCGCAAATTCTTCGGGAGTATAGAACTCCACCCGCAGGAAATTCTCCGACGTAATATCCTGCGGTGATTCTACACTTTTCAGATAGGGGCTTTCCCCCTGTCTGGTCCATCCGGCGCTGACGGGGAAGAAGGGCGCCTCCACCGTCTGTCCTCCATAGGAAATGACTTCTCCCGCCGTCTCCTGCAGACAATCCATCAGCAATTGACTATACCTTGTATAATTATCCCTGCCGAACAGCTCTCTCTGTTCAGACACGCTTAAGCCCTCCTGGGGCTTTGCACCGGTCTGAAGGGCATATTCATAGTTCGTCCGCACAATGACGGCCTGAGCCTTGATGGCCTCCCGCTCATAATCCGCCGGAATCTCCTGGGCCAGTATGCCCACAAAAACAGCCAGCAGCTCTTCATCCGTTTCCTGCTGGCCATTTTCCTGCTCCGTTGACAGGGATCTATCTGACCACAGACTTTCCCCCTGAAATACTACAGTAATGATTAACGGCATTCCTATCATAATAAGACATACGCACAGCACTGTCTTGATCTTTTCTCTCATATCCTGTCCACTCCTGTGCTTCATGTATATGCAAAGGCAGCGGAAGATATGCCGGTCGTCAATCCTACGACATTGTCTATTGTAAAAATCTTAAACCCTATTTGCAGTTTATTACGAAAATATTATGATTCTGATTCACTATGAACAATAGCCTTGAATGGAGCATGTCCAGTATCTGCATTCCTCAATAATGATGGCTTACGAAGGCGTAAGCTTGTTTCAAAATTGAAAATAATTTTCCCCTCTTCCTTTCTATTCAATGAAATATTAATCCATATAGGAACAAAAGGTGCATTCCATGCTACTAACTTTACTGTTTCCTCAAGCGTGAACAATTTATTTCCTACGTTTTTTCACTTCTTCATTCAACTTTTCATTTAATTGGTTTCTTACTTCATTATCTTCATCCGAATCAATGCACTTCACTTGACCCATAAGTATATTTAACCTCCATTATATTGCCCATGTCCATATTTTTGTACCAACTTTCCTATAACCTCAAATGTCCATGGTGCATCAATATATGTTTACATAAACAGTATCTACAACTGATTCTCCTGTTAATTCACCAGTGATCGGATCAATCCACTGCGGCTTAACTGCTGTATTAATTCTTACATTAAAAACAGACGCAAGTGGTTCACTTGTAAAGCATCTTCCATAAGGATTTTGTGGATTACCTGCACGATACATGATTCAGTCTTCTTGTAACACCTCCATGTTATATCTTCCACCATAAAAATTCTCCATTATGTATTTACTTGGTATTTCATCAGCTAACCAGACTTTTTCATTTCCATAATAAAACCTTATGCCATCTTTCCATGCCTGCTTAGCATCAATTTTTAAGATACAAGGTTTCACATCATGTCTCATACCGACAACATGTGCAATTTCATCATCCTGTGATAAATGAACATATTGTCTTTCTTTAGGTAACAACCCCTTTTCTTTAATAGAATTTAAAAATCTTCTAGCTGTTCCATGGTACAATACCTCTGGTGGTACCTTTTCCTCTTTTGCAATTTTCATCGGAATAGAATGTCCATAATGAGCTTTTATTTTTCCATTGAAAATTTCATGTCTTTTCTTTTCTGATTTTTGAATCATAATAACCAAATCATTTTCAGAGATATTTTCCCATTTCTCCTCTTTACGCAAAGCATCCAATAATTGCTCCACTGGCACCCAGCCTTCTTCATCCATTTCTAATTCATATTCCCATGGAGCATGACGAAGTGCATATGATATTTCTTTGCTTAATTGTGTTAAATTATCCATTATTTTCATCCTCTTTAATCATTTCTTCAACAGCATCCTTAAACCAATCCCAAAAGCAATTATATTCTTTTCTTTGCTCATATCCTGCACTAGCAAAATCATGAACAATCTGTACCTTATTACCTTTTCCAATTTCAAAGCAAGCAATATCATCACCATCATCTCTTCTTGCAAAAGGTATTAATTTTCTTTCAGGATATCTATTTTTTAATCCTATAATTCTAGTTTCCACTTGTTCCGGGGTCATTAAATACCATAAATCTAAATCCACTAAATTTAAATCTACGATTTTCAGAAACTCTTCTGGATAATTATAACCCCCATATATTCCTTGAACATTAAAGATTTCCATTTATCTTTGTCCTCCATTTTTACTTTATTGTTTCTATATCAAATTTCCCATATGGATTTCCATTTTTAAAGGATGCCTTTTGTTTTGCAATTCGTAATTCTATTGCCTCACCCCATGTCTTAGGAGTACCCCTCTTTGTTGTAAATCTCTCAATATATTCACTTGGCAATGGGTCATTATAGCTATGCACATTTGCTTGAACATTAATTCCTGCTTCCCTAGCTGATACAACACGAGTATTATCAACTGTTGTATATATGCCATCTGGCATTTCCACAACATCAATAGGGGCTCCTTTCCATCCATTTTCCCTCATACTTTGTATAATATCATTTGAACCATTTACAGATGATTGACTATATCTTATTTCATTAGGATTAATAGTTATACTACCACTCTCACCTGTCGTCACCGGTCTCCTCAGCTCCAGAACACTCTGACCATCTACCTTCTGTAACGCCAGCGCCTCATCTACCTTTCGAATGGCAGTTATCTCCGCATCCGTCAGCCCTTCCATGCTGCC
>JAIEAP010000024.1 GCA_029071325.1 Lachnospiraceae bacterium
GAGGCTGACGGCATGTAAGCCTGCGGCGGCATTGCCCAGCCGGTTGAGGGAGCCGCTCTCGTCATAGAGGTCGGAATGCTCCATGAGACTAAGGAGGAAGTCGGCTTCTTTCGGGATCTGCGCCATCTGCTCCTGGGAGCGGTCAAAGAGATCCCAGTCCAGCTCCCGGAGCTTGTTATTATGGTTGATGATGGAGAGCTCTGCATCTCCGATGTCTTTTTCTACCTTCTGGATGTCGCTGACCATGTCGTACCATTGTTCGGAATACAGCTCCACGGTCCCGTCAGCCACTGATGTCTGAAGTGTGGACCCAAGTGCGGCATGCTGCCGCTTAAGCTGTGCCAGGGTGTCTTCTTCCAATGCAATGAGAAATTCATAATAGCTGCCGCTGACAAGATACCCCTTTGCCTCCGCCTGCTCCAGACGGTTGTTGGTGAGGTCTGCTTCGTGTTCGATGAGGCTTAGCTGCTGCTCAAACTGTTTGCTGACGTTGTCGAAGCGGGTCTTAGCAAGGTCAGCCAGGTTGTCTTTAAGGTCTGCGATGGCGTCGGATGCCGCCAGGGCTTTTTCGTACCAGTCCTGAAAAGCCTTGATCTGTTCTTTTAGGCCGTCGTCCGTGATGTCCTCGATGCGGATGGAGCCGTTTTTCACCAGATCCTGATAATGGCCGGACAGTCCCACAGAGTCTGCTTTTGCGAGGTAGGCGTCATAGGCCTGCTGTTGTGTAGTGAGCTCCTCCCGGATGGCAGCCAGCTGCTGTATGGCGGCGTTGTTACGCTTGGACCAGCTTTGCCACACGGCGGAGACGGTCTTGCCGAAGTTTGTTATCTTCCGTTGGATGCGGGAGAGGAGTGTCTCCAGCCAGTTGAAGGTCTCGGTGGTCTCCTGGGCGGCTTGGGTGGCGGCGCTTGTAGATCTGGTGAAGGAAGTGCTCTTAAACTGAATGGGTGTATTGATGCTGGCAGCAATCTCTTCCTGCAAATGCTTGATATCTGCCTGACTGAGGGAGGATTGCACATGGGAATCCTTTGCTGCTTGTTCCCATGCGGCAATCTTAGCGGCAACGGCGGTCTGTCCGTAGGCACTTGCCAGTTCTCCCAGCGCACTGATTTTTCCCTGGACGTTCAGCCCCTGGTTGTTGAAGACCTGTTCGTCTGCAATGAGCTTGAAGAGATAAGCTCTTGCGGTTTCCGAGGCATTAGCTTCGTTGAGGAGTGCGTTGATGGAATCAGCGGTAGCTGCCGTTACGCCGTCTTTGGTCAGAGCCAGAGCCTGTTCCTTCAGAGCTAATGCTTCCGTCTGGGCGGTCAGTTGTTCCGTGACGATCTCCTCGGCATTGGTAACGCCCATCTGTTCCAGCATGGCAATGGCGCTGCCTTTTGTCTCGTCGGTCAGATCTTTCAAGGCATCGGAATTATATATATACGCGGAGGCCAGGTCATTGAATGCGGACTGGCAGGCGCCGATATCGTTCGGATGACTGGCTACGGTCTGGATAAAGTGGTCGTATTCTTCGGTGAAGCCGCCGAAGGTGTCTTTGAAGTCCTCGTTGTTTAAGATGGAGGACCAGTCGAAGTCTCCACTGTCCTGGATGTCTGCGTAGATTTTTCCCAGTTGGTCTAAGCCGTCTGAGAGGGAGTTAACCCGGGAGAGGGAGTCGGCAAAGGAAAGGTGGGCGTTCTTGGAGACGGTTTTTAGTGCGGCTTCATAGCGTTCGATTGCCTCTTCTGCATTTTCTGCTCCCAGAGTGGCATCATTCCAGCATGCGATCTGTGCTGCATTAAAGTCTGCTGTGTATTCTGTCAGCGTTTTGTAATCCCCTGCATCTACCCAGACGCCGGAGGAGGTGGTAAAATCCGCATTTCCCCCTTCTGCTATACGGTCAATAGAACTTTGAAGATTATCTTTGGCCTGTTGTGCGTCTGCAATCGCAGGGGCAATATTGATGTTGAGGTTTAGTTCGTTTAATCGTTTCTGTACTGTCTCGGCAAAGGACAGTACATCCATGTCGCCGTCTTCATAGGACAGTAACTGCCGGAACATCTCATCGACTTCCTTCCTGTGTTCCTGCGGTACTTTCATCAATGGATCCAGAATATTTTCCTGAATATAGTTCTGATAGTCATCGGCTGTCATGGGCGGATTCTCCAGTCCATCCCAGTTTATACCAGGGATGAGGGCATCTACCATGGCAGACGATTGGTCGGACAGATACTGGTAGTTGGCGTTGTCTGCTACCCATGCCTGAAGGCTTGCATTCATCTTGGAATAGGAAATTTTGACAGAGTCTTCCTCTGCCTGGATTCCCTGTTCAAAGCTTCGAATGGAAGCAGCGAGGAATGCTTTGTCTGATTCAACGGAGGCTTTGAAGATTTTCCGAGCTTCCTTATACTGGTCGGGTGACGCATATTCCAGCCAGATGTCGCCATATTGCTTTTTATATGCAATGCCTGCAGTGGTCAGAGCTTCTTCCAGGATTTTTGTATATTTGTCGGCATCGTCACTGCCAAAACCGGAGAAGCTTACGCGTCCGGTGGAGTTATTAAGATTGACGCTCAGTTCTTTGTACTGTTCCTGCAACTCTGCCAATTCTGATTTCATACCCTGGATGGAGTCTTTTGCATCGTCAGCTTCGTAATATACGTTCCGCGCAAGATCGTCCATTCCATCAATCAGGGTCTGCCGGGCGGCGTCCTGTTCTGCTTCTATCAGTTCTTGCAGTTTTTTCCGGGTCTCTTCGGCGTCAGAGCCGATGGCAAGCAGGGCGTTTCCTTGGTTGTCGTAGCCGGAGATCAGGGTGGGGAAGAGCTCTGCCAGTTCATTGGAAATGGACAGGTATTCGGCATAATCCTCCGTGGACAGGCTAAGGTTTCTGGAAAACTTGTCCACTCCGTTACTCAATTCCAGGAACCTGTCTTTGTTTTCTGCCAAAGTGGCGGACATGCTGCGCAGGTTGCTCTGGGACTCGCTGATCTTCTGCTGTGCTTCCTTCATGGCCTGGGCTGCGTATTCGGCGCGGTGGATGTAACGGTCGATGGCATCCATGGCTGCTTGTATGCCCTTGGAGATCAGGGCGAATACCAGCATGTTTGCGGCGGCAGCAAAGGCTTTGAGGGCAACCTGACCTGCTCGGGATACCTTGGGAATCTGAGATAAATCAACGGTTAGACCATTAGCAGAAGCGGCCATATTTTGTGCTGCAACCGAGGCTTCCTGCATTGTTTTGTTGAAAGCTGTTTGTGCAGAAGTTTGTACAGGTTTAACTTTTCCGTCAACAACTTCATAACCAATAATTCTTTCTAACTCTGCATTATATGCTTTAAGAGCATTTATATCATTGGCATTTAGGATGAATTGTTTTTCGAACAAATTGCCGGTGAATAGATTTTTAACATTATCAGTTACAGACAATCTCGTTTTTCCCAGTTCATTTGTTATTGTTTTAAATATCATACTATGATATATTATATAAAGGAACATGCTTTATATAGTGAAACTGTATTATATGATGGGAGTATAAATGTTTTATAAATGTCCAAATTGTGGAAGGGTATATGGTTATGGAGAAGATGGGTGGTATAAATGTTCAAATTGTCGATACCCATTAAAAAAAGCTGAAGAAATAACGGATATAAAACATCCTGAGTTGTCGGAACATAAAGTAATCGGCACTGTAACAAACAATAATATACCAGTTGTTGAATGTCCATACTGCCACAGTACCAATACCAGAAAACTCTCTGCTTTTGCAAAACTGGGCACACTGTCATGGGGGGCATCGCCTAAGGAATGGCACTGCAACCGCTGCAACAGTGATTTTTAACTCCCTGCATTATCCCGTCTCTTTCTATCCGTAAAGGACAGGTGCTATAAGAGATTGGAGAGCAGCATCACTCTCGTTAGTTTTTACCCAGTCACGGGGCAGGTCTAACAACTGCGTTTGGACTGTCTCTTACAAGCCATTTCTGACTCAAAACCGTTTACAGTCTCTGAACACTTCCATATCCAATTCCCTATAACAGCCTTTGAGAATGGCGCATGCTGAACTGTTTTCATTGGACTTAGGGTTTCCGTTGCTGATTGGTGGTCTTGCCTATTTTTATCGTTACTATTCATAGTAACTTTTTCCACAAGGCGTGTTACTTAGGGCTTTCGCCGGTAACCAACAGTATGTTTTTTTGCCATTACTGGCATCCTTGTCGGAGTGCATTCACGCCCACCGTTTCCGGTCACGTTGTAGCCATACTGTACTGTATATCCACTATAAATAAGCTTCCCAGCACTGGGAGATAGCAGCTCCCAATTACGGTTTGTTTTAGAGAACATCGTGAGCTGACTGGAGTCACACATCCCTGCCCTTGCTGCTTATGGATGATAAGCGGCTTAGGCATGGAGGGCATATTCAAAACAATAACCCGTGTTTGAAATCCGTACACTTATACGGCGTTTACCGATGTTCTGGAGTTCCGAGAATAATCTGACACCTGAGAGCATAGATTGAAGAGAGGTGAAAGCCTCTTTGATGGTTGCCAGCAGGGATTTGATGCCGGAGCTTGCTTTGGGGTCGACCTTTATCTGCAGTTTGATAGGATCAATCTGGTTTTGCAGAGTTTTGAGGTCTGCATTGATGCTTTGTTTGGATTTTTGCTGATCCAGTTTTGCCTGGACTTCGACAATAGGATCGTTTTGTGCCATTGTGTAGTTTCCTCCTTATTAAGTGTGATAAAGTAGGCTAGCAGCCCGTAGGGCGGACTGCTAGCCCGTTTTATGGGTGGTTGTTTTCTGCTTGTATGTCCGATAGAAGCAGCTTTCTGGATTTTATTCCTCGATAAGGATCAAGTCCAGAATGTTGTCATCGGAATCTGCCAGCAGATCGCAGGTGATGGTCAGAGTACCCGGATCACCGTTGTTGGAGAAGGACAGGCTCATGTTGGACTGAGGCGCGCATTTTGCCGCTACGATACGGTAGGGCAGTACCTCGTCATCCTCAGTCTTCATAATGGTGTCGCCGTAAACGGTGAAGTTCTTCGGGAAGCTGGTGGATTTGATGTTGATCCGCTGTACACCCTCAGAGACTTCCTTCATGTAGTACACGATGACCGGAGCGTTTGCGGAAAGGGCATCCGCCAGTGTGACGGTCTTGTCTGCTACAGTGCATGCAAGGGCATTGCCGCAGTCGTCATCTGCAGCATAGACGAAGACGCTTCCTGCCGCAGGAGCTTCGCTCAATGCGATCTCGGTGCCTGCTTCATTGACGTTTGTCTCAACTCTGGAGACAAATTTTGCAGATGCGCTGACTTCGCCGCCGGTGATGAGCTGCCACAGCTTCACGGTCTGAATCTGTGTCTCGATGGTAAGGGTGCCTGCACGTTCCCCGGAGAACTGTACCCGCTTGGGATGACCTTTCCCGCCGCAGGCAAAGGTGGACTCGCCGGTCAGCTCTGTAGTGGTGACGTTGGCATAGTCCAGGTTTAAGAATGGTTTTTTGGTGGCGTAGTCCAGAAAGATAAGGTCACATACCTCTCTGTTAGCCATGTTTGAATTTGACATAGGTGGTTCCTCCTTTGAATAATAGGTTTTGTTATAATAAAAGACCCGAAAAAGGGTCTGATATTATCGTGTCGTTATGCTGCTATTTTTCTTCGGGCGCTTCGGCCCCGTTTTCCTGCATCAGCTTCCGGGCAAAGTCGTCCTTGTTTTCCGTGATGTATTTCAGCCCGTCTTCCAGGAAACTGTAAAATGCCAGTTTCAGTTTCATTGCCTTTGCTTTTGCTAAATACCATCTGATGAATGTGATCATGTGTTAAGTTCCTCCTTCATTAAAATCCGTTTTTTAATTTTTCTTTGTAGACCTCGCGGATGACGTCCATGCTGGCGTCCACCTGGCCGTTGCTCATATGATTGTCGTTTAGCAGCTGTTCGTATTTTTCGTAGGTTCTAAGTACATGGTCAAACTGTTCCTTGCTGTAATTCCTGCCGCTTGATATGGCGGAAGCCATGTTGAGGATTTCCCAGCGCCAGTCATCAATTTCCTTGTCTACGAACAGTCGGGTCAATTTCTCCAGATCATCCCGTATGAATTTGTCATGCCGGATGGACTGCGCAACGGAATCGTCATGCTTCTGCTGCAGTTCTTTCAGTCCATTGACAGTGACAAACAATAGTTCATGGTCGCTCTCTTTGGTACGGACCCATGCTACGGGACGTCCGATGATTTTTGAGAATTTTCCAATGATCTCATATGCAGCAATAAAGGCGGACAGGATGATAAAACATCCGACGATCAAGGCAGGGATATCCTGCTTAAATAAAAGGGTTATTGCTTCCATTCATACAGCATCCTCACTTTCTATCTGTTCTTTGTAAGAAACGCCGTTATCAATTCCCTGACTTTGTCGTAGCCCACGGCAGCAGATACCATGTTTGCAATTCCCATGCATACGCAGTAGAGCAGTGTAATGGCGGTGATCTCCAAATGGTTCATTATGTAATATGCGATCATTTCAAGGCTTCCAATGATAAAGGAAGCGACGGCTGCCAGAACGGAGCTGTTATATGCTGCATGGAATCTGTCTAACAGATCCTTGATGATCTCAATGCCAAGGGATGTGATGGCGGCGGATAATACTAAAATGGAAATAAAATTCTCTAATGTCATAAAATGATCCTCCCATTGTATAGATTTCGCAGACCGCCTATTTTACATAGACGTTTCCCTGATAATATGCGGCAATCCATCCGGACGGAATCTGTATCCAGATATCGTTTCCGAGTGTCTTAACCGCTTTGCAGGTGACAGCAGTGCCTTTGTCAATAGCGCCGTCCCTGTCACTGTCATGCTTTTTAGCGTTTGCGGTGAGATTCGGGTATCCCACCCTGGCGCTGCCTGTGCCTGCGCCCTTTCGGACATTGAGCTCTACCTGCGTGGTATAGGTCTGTCCTACCCGGTATGATGGACAGGAGGAGGCCGCAGTGACAGCTGATCTGGTAACGGGAGCAGAGGAAGCCGGGGAAGCCGGTGCGGGTGCAGGCGCCAAATTACTGGAAACCGCCTGTTTAAACCGGTTCCACAAGGTCTCATCAGCGCCTACCCAGCCTGTCCAGCCGGGACATCTCTTGGAGCAGACGTCATAATGTCGGTAAATATTTGACGCCGGAATATGATACTTTTCCATCAGGGATTTTGTTAAAGCTACCGTGTTTTGGAAGGTTTCCTCTGCCACAGCGCCGTTGTCGGAGCACATTTCAATATTGATAGAGTTATTGTTCTTCACGGTCTGGAACAGATTTCCGGAACCGTAATTCTTGCCGACAGACCAGGCGGCATCCTTGTCTTCCACTACCTGATAAACGGTAGTTTTATCTACAAAATAATGGGCGGATGCCTTACGGTCCACGGATCTGAAATAATTTGCGTTGTTTTTGGCCGTGTCGGTCTGATTTCCCGTATAGTGAATGACAATATAGCGGTTTACCTTATTGTTCATGACCGTACGGTTTACTGTTGTAAGATCTCTGAATAGTGTATAAGTCAATAGGTTTCCCTCCTTCTTGCAGGTGAGACTGTGAAGCAAGAGATAGCAGTTTGCTATCCCTTGTTACAGTCTGTGATGAACTATTGTGTTTCCTGCTTACTCCTCGATGAGGATCAAGTCCAGGATGTTGTCGTCGGAATCTGCCAACAGATCGCAGGTGATGCTCAGAGTACCCGGATCGCCGTTGTTGGAGAAGGACAGGCTCATGTTGGACTGAGGCGCGCATTTTGCCGCTACGATGCGGTAGGGCAGTACCTCGTCGTCCTCGGTCTTCATGATGGTGTCGCCGTAAACGGTGAAGTTCTTCGGGAAGCTGGTGGATTTGATGTTGATCCGCTGTACACCCTCAGAGACTTCCTTCATGTAGTACACGATGACCGGAGCCTTTGCAGTCAGGGCATCTGCCAGTGTGACGGTCTTATCGGCCACAGTGCATGCAAGGGCGGTTCCGCAGTCGTCATCTGCAGCGTAGACAAAGACGCTTCCTGCCGCAGGAGCCTCGCTTAATACGATCTGTGTGCCGTCTTCATTGACGTTAGTCTCAACTCTGGAGACGAATTTCGCTGATGCGCTGACTTCGCCGCCGGTGATGAGCTGCCACAGCTTCACGGTCTGGATCTGCGTCTCGATGGTAAGGGTGCCTGCACGTTCTCCAGAGAACTGTACCCGCTTGGGATGACCTTTCCCGCCGCAGGCAAAGGTGGACTCGCCGGTCAGCTCTGTGGTAGTGACATTAGCATAGTCCAGGTTTAAGAATGGTTTTTTGGTGGCGTAATCCAGAAAGATAAGGTCACATACCTCTCTGTTAGCCA
>JAIEAP010000025.1 GCA_029071325.1 Lachnospiraceae bacterium
AAATGTGATTTTGATAAAGCATTTATTATATAAAAGGATTGCTCCTTCTATATCATTTTTATATGCGAACGAATATGTTTTTCGCGGATTTTCGTGTACAAAATGATTTTAGTTGAAAATATCACATTTGTCAACTAAAACGAATTTTTCACACCAGCTTTTGTTATTTTTAACGGAATTATCCATTTCTTTTTGTCTATATTGCCATTGCAGGTCTCCCTTTTTTTCGAAAATTATCGTGCTACGTCTTGCACTCCGGCAATGTTTTTACTATAATTCTACATATAATATTTTCGTATTACATACTGTTACTGCAAACACAATCAGATGGAGACCATTTTATGGTAACGATCAAAGAAATTGCCGACCGGCTCGGCGTGTCTGTCAGCACCGTATCCAAGGGGCTTAACGGTGCCAGCGATATCAGCGAGGATTTACGGCAGCTGGTTTTAGACACAGCGGTTGAAATGGGCTACCGCTCAAAAAAATTCAAAAAAGGCGAACATAAGAAGCTCTGTCTCTTCGTTGAGAATATGGATTATGAAACGCCGAACCAATTCGGTTACGATATTATTCTGGGCTTCCGCCAGTCCGCATTCCGGGATAACTGGTCTGTCAATGTCATCCCTGTGACGCCGGCATTCCAGCGAGACGAAAAATATGATACCTATATGCTGAAAAACGGATATTCCGGCGGTTTCCTCGTGGGCTTCGCACTGCATGACGAATGGATGCAGCAATTGATATACACTTCCATCCCCACCGTTCTTTTCGACAACTACATACGCCGGAATCCTCATGTGTGCTATGTAGGCACCGATAATTTTGAGGGAATCGAAACAGCAGTGGATCATCTGTACCAGTTGGGACATAAGAAAATCGCATTTCTGAACGGTTCTCTGTATTCCATGGTAACAGAACAGCGTTATCAGGCATATCTGGATGCCATGAACGCTCACAATCTGCCCATTGAAGATGGAATGATCGCTCACGGCTACTATGTAGCGGACAGCGCCAAATATCACGTCCCGAATTTCCTTGCGGCCGGCGCCACTGCCATCATCTGCGGCAACGACCTGATCGCCTCCGGCGTCATCACGGAATGCCAGCTTCGGGGACTGCGCATCCCACAGGATATCAGTGTCGTAGGGTTTGATGATCTACCAATTTCCACCTTTTTAGATCCTCCCCTTACAACCGTACGGCAGGAACGCACAGAATTGGGCAAATGCGGTTATGCTGCCTTAAATAGCCTGATTCATCATGTATCCGTCAGCAAGACGCTGCTGCGTCCCCAGCTTATCACTCGGGATTCCACCGCTCCCATAGCAGCTCCGATTAAGACATCAAATGCCGCAGACTCTTTTTCGGACACGCAACTTTAATCGCAAAATGAAATAACGAAACGCTGTCAGCAGCATCCGCTGACAGCGTTTCTTCTTTTGTTGCCATGCATCCAAAGGAATCTGCAAGCGAAAGGTTCCGCAAGCGTTCCTGCACCTTAGGATGTCCGTGCACTTATCACATGGGCAGAGGTGGATTCGAACCACCGAAGCAATTTGCAGCAGATTTACAGTCTGTCCCCTTTGGCCACTCGGGAATCTGCCCATTAGACAGGGACTTGCCCTGACGAAAATTAATTATAGCATAACCACCTGCACATTGCAAGCGTTATTTTCTCTTCAATACCAGGGCCGAATGCCGCGGCAATGTAATATCCAGCCGTCCATTCTCCACTTCATAATGTACAGGCGCCAGAGAATATCCCGCATCATGGGAAAACAGTGCCTGCTCCAGTATCCCGTATCTCGGAACACCCACTTCCCATACCGACAGGTTGACATGGCGGGACCGGTCATCATTATTGACCAGAATTACAAACTGCTGCTGACGGTTGAATCTGCCGTAGCAGAGGAAATTGTCCTCTCCGTGCAAAAACTTCACAGAGCCTGTACGCAACGCCGGATTCTGCTTATGGATACGAATGATATCCTTATGGAACATAATGAGTTCTTTGTCCTCATTACCCCAGGGATAAGTCCTGCGGTTATCCGGATCCGTAAAGCCGCACAAGCCTGCCTCATCACCATAATAGATCGTGGGCGCTCCCGGCCATGTCATCTGGATGACCACCGCCTCCCGCAGCACGGATTTGTCCACGCCCTCCTCTGCAGCATGCGTTCCCAGATGCTCCGCTCTTCCTGCCCGCCGGTTGGTTCTGGTCAGGAAACGGGAATGGTCATGATTGGATAACTCATTCATGGCACATTGCAGTGAGGATGTCATAAAGCTGGCCATATAATGCAGCATAGAGCCCTGGAAATTATGGACATTTCCAAAATTCTCGTCTCTGCGCTCATCGCTGTGCTTCTCCATGCCGGTTAAAAACCATGTGACCGGCTCCATAAAAGCATCATAGTTCATGACCGTATCCCACTGATCGCCACCAAGCCAGGATTTCGGATCGCCGTAATGCTCTGCAAGGATAAGTGCATTGGGGTTTGCCTTCTTTACAACATCTCGAAATTCCCTCCAGAATTGATGATTATATTCCGGACTGTGCCCCAGATCTGCCGCTACATCCAATCTCCACCCATCCACATTATAGGGCGGCGATACCCATTTCTGCGCCACACGCAGCACATAATCGTGAAGCTCTTTGGAGTTCTCATAATTCAGCTTCGGCAGAGTGTCATGTCCCCACCAGCCGTCATAGCTGTGATTATCCGGCCATTCATACTCGTTGTGCCACTGGAAAAAGCTATTGTAAGGACTTTCTTTCGCGGTATAAGCCCCGGGCTCATACCCCGCCTCCTTCCGGTATATTTTCTCGCGGTCCAGCCACTTATTAAAAGAACCACAGTGATTGAATACTCCGTCCAGAATTACCCGTATACCTCTGGCATGCGCCTCAGACACCATCTGAGCAAATAACGCATTGCTGGCTTCCAGATTGCGCTTGTCAGTCACGCGGCAGATATAGCGGCTCGCTTCGCTGTTGTCCTGACTGCCATCCCGCAACAGTTCCCCCTCGTCCACCACGATTTTTCCGTAATGGGGATCAATATAGTCGTAGTCCTGTATATCATATTTGTGGTTGGAGGGAGATACAAATATCGGGTTAAAATAGATTACCTCCACACCCAGATCCGCCAGGTAATCCAGCTTCTGGCGTACACCCTCCAGATCTCCGCCATAGAATTCTGCCACCGAGAAATTTTCCGGCGGCTTATTCCATGTATCTACCTTCTGGCTGTTTCCTCTGATATAAAAATATTCATTCGTCAGCACATCATTGCTCTCATCGCCATTATAGAAGCGATCCACCAGAATCTGGTACATAACCGCTCCTTTTGCCCACTCCGGCGTGGAAAATCCGGGTACGATCTCAAACTGATACTGCGGCCGAATATCCTTAGTCACGCCGTAACGGTCATAATAACAGTGCAGCATTCCCGTATCAATGCCAAAGCAGTAAGTGAACCGTTCCTGCGTCATACGCACTTCGACAGCATAGTAATCGAACTGACCCACGCTTTCTGCTTTCCGCATAGCGATCCTGCTGTCACCCGCATAGAGCCATACCGCATCCACATTATTCTTCGCCGTGCGAAAACGCAGCGTAACCAACTCTCCGGCTTCAGGCTCCGGCGGTTGTCTGTAATCTGCCGTGCCGTCTGCGAACAATCCTTTTTTTCGGAGAACCGGACGCATCTGCATGATATACTGCTGAATGCGGTTCAGTTCATAAAGAGAATATTCCTTTATCATCTTTGTACAACCTTTCATTTATAAAACTGGGGGCTGCTACCCTCTTATGCTATGATATATGATTTCATCCCCAAATACAACCGCAAAACAAAAAACAAAGTAAAAAGACAGCTATGAAGCTGCCTTTTTAGGAGAAGGTATTTTTACTATGGGGTGTAGTAAAAACTATATAATGTATTGGGGGGGTTTTACGTTAATTATAGTACCACCATCCGCCAAAGAAGTGTGCACAAAGTTCACAAATTCATCCTCTTGTTTTTGTATATATTGCACAATCCCCATTACTTTTTTCGAAATTTCCCACCATTCTACTATGATTCAAAGAGCGCCTCGAATTCTTCTCTGCCAATCTTCTCCTTTTCCAGAAGCAGATCCGCACATTTATGCAGCACATCCTTATTTTCATCTATAATAGCGCGAGCTCTGGTGTAGCACTCATCAATAATACGTTTTACCTCGTCATCAATGCGGGCCGCCACATTCTCACCATATCCTCTGGTATGAGCCAGATCCCGTCCGATAAACACCTCTTCATCATCACTGCCGTAATGGATCAGACCGACATTCTCGGACATTCCGTAACGGGTCACCATGGCTTTCGCCAACTCCGTTGCCTGCTTAATATCCTGGGACGCACCTGTGGTAATATCGTCGAAGACCAGTTCTTCCGCCACGCGTCCGCCCAGATCCACCGTAATTTCCTGCAGCATACGACCCTTGGTATTGAACATATCATCTCTTTCCGGCAGAGGCATCGTATATCCAGCAGCTCCGGCTCCCGTGGGAATGATGGACACAGAGTACACAGGTCCCACATCCGGCAGCAAGTGGAACAGAATGGCATGCCCCGCCTCATGAAATGCCGTGATGCGCTTCTCCTTTTCGGTAATAATGCGGCTCTTCTTCTCCGTTCCCAAGCCCACTTTCACAAATGATCTGCGGATATCCTCCTGCCTAATATACGCACGATTCTCTCTCGCCGCCACGATCGCCGCCTCATTCAACAGATTCTCAAGGTCTGCGCCGGTAAATCCTGCCGTAGTCTGAGCTATCTGTCTCAAATCCACGTCATCGCCCAGCGGTTTATTGCCCGCATGAACTTTCAGAATTTCCTCCCTGCCGCCGATATCAGGACGCCCTACATATACCTTTCGGTCAAAACGTCCCGGACGCATGATCGCCGGATCAAGGATATCTACACGGTTGGTTGCCGCCATCACGATAATTCCCTCGTTGACACCAAAGCCGTCCATTTCCACCAACAGCTGATTCAGAGTCTGCTCGCGCTCATCATGACCGCCGCCCATACCGGTTCCGCGCCTTCTCGCCACCGCGTCAATCTCATCAATAAATACGATGCAGGGCGCATTTTTCTTAGCATCCTCGAACAGATCGCGGACACGGGATGCTCCCACACCCACAAACATCTCCACAAAATCAGAACCCGAAATACTGAAAAACGGCACGCCTGCTTCCCCGGCAATTGCTTTTGCAAGCAGTGTCTTACCGGTTCCCGGAGGTCCTACCAGAAGAACACCCTTGGGAATTCTGGCGCCCAGCTTCGTATATTTACGCGGATCTTTCAGGAAATCCACGATCTCTGCAAGTTCTTCCTTCTCTTCCCGAAGACCCGCCACCTTGTCAAAAGTCACGCTTCCGTTCTCATCCATGGTCATTCTGGCACGGCTCTTGCCAAAATTCATCATCTTGCTCCCACCGCCGCCGGCAGCCGCCTGATTGTTCATCACAATCATGAACAAGATGAACATAGCTCCGAACACCAACAACAGAGGCAGCAGCTCCATCAGCCAATTTTCCGCAGGAATATCGTCGACCACATATCCTTCGAACCTATATTCCTGCATAGTATCCTGCGCCCGATTTACATCCGGCACATAAAGTGTCTCCTCTGAACCGTCCGCCTTCACAATGTCCAGCCGTCCCGTAGGCACGACCCGGTTCGGGTGCACCTCCACCCTGACAATCTCATTGTCTTTCAGTTCCTCTTCAAATTGTGAGTAATTATATGTGCTGCCGGAAAGGTTCTGGGTATCCAGGAAATACCAGACCAATACCACGATGAGAATCAGCACGATATAAAATCCCCATCCTTTTAAACTCTTTTTCACGAATGCTCCTTCCTAACTCAATGTCAATATTCCCACATACGGAAGATTGCGGTATCTCTGATCGTAATCCAGACCATAGCCCACAACAAATTCATCCGGTATCTCAAATCCCGTGTAATCCACCGATACATCTGTAACTCTGCGATCCGGCTTATCCAACATCGCACACAGCTTCAAGTCCTTCGGCTTCCTGTTGGAGAGTTCCTCCAACAGATACTGCAGAGTCCTGCCGGTATCTATGATATCCTCCACCACGATCACATTGCGGCCCTCAATGGACTCTTCCAGATCCTTCTTGATCGTGATCACTCCGCTGGACTCCATTGCAGCGCCATAACTGGACACACACATAAAATCTATGGTGACCGGGATCGTCAGCCGCTTTGCAAGTTCACAGGTAATAAAAATACTGCCCTTCAATATACAGATCAGATGCACGCTCTCCCCTGCGTAATCAGCGCTGATCTGTGCACCAAGCTCCGCAATCCTGCGGTCCAGTTCCTCCTCCGGCAGCAATACCCGAATCTGTTCACTCATCTTCGTCTCTTCCTCCATTGTATCTTATTTCCAATACATTCTTCGTCTGTGGGGTTACTTTGTAATATGCACTGATCCTCAAGCCTACGATCCAGAGTATATGCTTTCCTTCCGCCACAAGCAGGATCTCATCCCGCCGGGCGCCCGGGATCTTCTCATTCACAAAATAGCGCTTCAAACGCTGCGTGCCTCCCCCCTCATCCAGCACAATAAAGTCTCCTTCCTGCCTTGTTCTGACAAGAATATTACTTTTTATTTTATCATAGTCAAACCATTTCGTATACTTTTTTTTGCAAATTTGTTCTGAAAGCTCTCGGCGCGAACAGACCCTCATTGAAAAATCCGGATGCTCCTCCAGAGGAAGTTCCTTCCGCCCTGTAACCGCAGAGTTATCCTTCCGAACCGCCCGCCCCAAACGCACCGCTCCATATTCCCGATGTGCCGCAACGCCTCCCGGCAGATCTACGCTTCTTCCCGGCTGCATAAAGAACAGACCTTCCACAGCTTCCACATGACGTCTCGTAATATCACGGCAGCCGCCGGATACCTGCCCGATACAACGGTGCAGCAGACTTCTGCGCAGCATGCCGGGAATCTCCCCAAATCCCTCTGTCCGTATGAGACAGGACGATCCGTCAAATACAGCTTGCTGCTCCATAAGCCGCTCCGTCTCTTCCTCCAGATATTGACACAGTTCAGCCAGATCAAGAGCCGCCAGCCCCATATGCTCCACTGCCCGGGGATTCATCTCCTCCAACACCGGAATCACCTTGTGCCGCAGCTTATTCCGGCTGTAATCACAGGTCAGATTCGTGGCATCCGTGCGGTATGCCAATCCCCGCTCCCTCAGATATTCCTCAATTTCCTGCCGCCTGGCCCAAAGCAGCGGACGGATGATCTTACCGCGCACCGGCGGAATTCCTGCGGTGCCTGCTACACTGCTGCCCCGCGCCAGTTGAAACAGCATCGTTTCCGCCTGGTCATTGCCATTATGGGCCACCGCGATCCGGCTATGAGCAAAACGGTCCGCCGTCTCCTCCAACGCCTCATACCGAAGGCGCCTTCCCGCCTCCTCTATCGATATCCCCTGCCTCGCAGCATACGCAGGGACATCAAAATCAAATCTCGTAAAGGGAATCCCCATATCCCGGCACAGGCATTCCACAAATGCCGCATCCTGCCGGCTATCTTCTCCCCGAATTCCATGCTCCACATGCACGGTATGCAGAGAAAAATCCAGCTTCTCCCTAAGCTCCTGCAAAACAGACAGCAGGCATACAGAATCCGCTCCTCCGGATACACCCACAATCACCGTATCCCCGGGTGCGATCATATGATATTGTCGAATCCAGGCTTCCACTTTACGCAGCATATTATTTCTCCCAAATCACAGCGGTCAGCACCGTCATGTCATCCGGCGCCTCTCCTCCGGTATACAGGAGTACACGTTCCATGATACGCTTGGCCAGTATCGTGGCATTGTTCGTCTCTATACTCTCAATGATCTCCTGCATGGTTTCCTCCGGGTGAGGCACATGTAAGTATTCTAACACACCATCCGACACCATGACAAGAAAATCTCCGCTGTGGAGCTGACGCATGGACTGCTCCATATCCAAATGACAGCTAACTCCCACCGGAAGGCTGGTGGACATCAGGCAGTCTACCTGCTTTTCCTGCCGGATAAATGTAGCCGATGCTCCTATCTTGTAAAAATGGCATGTTCCGTCATACAGATTGATCTCACTGATATCCACCGTAGAGAACAGATCGTCATCCCCCTTCATCACCATTGCCGAATTCATGACCCGAACAGCCGTCTCAATATCAAATCCCGCTTCCAGAAATCGCTCGATAAGTTCAATGACCAATTCACTTTCCTTGCAGGCTATGCTTCCAGAGCCCATACCGTCCGACAGGCACAGGATCAATCTGCCGCTCTCCGGCTCCAGGAATGAGAAGTTGTCCCCCGATACCGCAGCTCCGTCCTGTACCATACGCGCCACTCCATACATTCCCTGATAGACAGGCTCCTCGTCATAAACATAAGTATTGACTCCTTTACCGATCAGTGTCTTGGTATCCTTCTGCGGAATCATTTTTCGGTGCAACGCGCCGCACACCGCTCTGGTCAGTTCCTTTGTGGTAACACATCCGTCCTTGACCATAACCTGCATGACCAGTTGATGGCGTCCTCCTTCCTTGCGCCAGAGATGACTATCTATCACACGGATGCCCCGCTCCTTCGCCCGGAACGTCAGATCCTGCAGTTGTCCACGGTTTTCACGGCTGATATCTTCATCGTTCCTGGCACAGTCCTCCATGATATTTGCCATGGCATCCAGCTGATCCGCGATCACCTCCCGGTTCTGGATCAACCGGTTATACCATGCCATATTCAGCCTTGCCCGTTCAAACACCCGCAACGCTTCCGCCGCCATTTCCTGTAAATAAGGACAGTATTCCTGCATTTTCAATTCCACATCCCGGTCAATACTGCCCGCCTGACGGATGGACTGCAGCAGTGCTGACAGATACCCGTACATAGGGCTGTCCTCAGCCTCCCAGCAGAGGGCGCACTGCTCGCATGACACACACATTTTCCCCGTGATCTCATTTTGCATCCGTCCCATCTCTTCCGAAGTAAAGCTGCTGCGCTCCATATTCATCTTTGCAAATATCCCGGACAGATCCTGAAAGGACCTGGCATAGGTACGGAGCCGCTCTCCCTCCCGGTCCGGTTCCGGCAGCGGCACTGGTTTCACCAGCGAAAATTCCATGAAAATATGTACACCTCTGCTCAGGATCATAGTAGCGGCCACCACAAATGCCCCCTCCATAACCGCAATAACGGGATTGACCTGGTTTTTCATATTGATCATCCCGCCTGCCAGAGATAACAATGTGGAAGAACAGCCCGCTGCCAGTGCCGCCACCCATGTAAAGCAGCCCCGGTTCACCCACTCCGACAGACGGATCACCACCCATATGACCAGTAATGTCATCGTATATTTTGCCATTGCTGTCATGGGAAGAATAAACGCCATCCCACACAGCATACTGAGTGCAACCCATGCCCTGCCTCCCGGCTCCAGATACGCCGCCGCAAAAAACGCCGGGATAAAGGGAAAGCAGCCTGCAAGTTCCAGCTTGCACGCTGCTATTCCCACTATACACATTACTGCCCGTTTTGTTCCTATTCTGTTCATTTCCATTGCCTCCTTTTTCTGTCATGTGTGACAGTAGAGGCTATTATAAATACACTTCGCCAAAATCTTTGTCAAACGGTTGCACGGTTTTCAAAAACTTTTCGGCAAAATGCGAATCCCTTTGTCTTTTTGAACCTTTTCGACGGAGCTCATGCTTTCGAACGCCCTCACGTTCTACTGCTTATCCTCCTTAAACACGATCTGATTAGGGAACACCAGTCCCAGACGGCTCTTCGCCATCTCCACCACGCCCTCCGCGCTCTGGATATGCTCTTCACGCGCACTTAAATCAGCCTGGCGTCTCTCTTCATCTTTCAGTTCCTCCGCCAGCTGTAATTCTTTCGCACTGTAATCCCGATCCTTCTGATAGAGCTTGAGAATCTGCACCGACATGACCGCCAAAAACATGGTGACGATCAGAGAGATACAGAGTCGTCCTACCCTGTTCTGTCTTCTTTTTCGTCTGCTGCTCATCGCAATTCCTTTCTCAGCGTTTACATAATGCCATCTTTATCGTCCGGTATGTCTTTCTTCCCACACGCTTCCAATGGTGCAACGCCCTTATTATGTATTTCGACAGGTAACGGACAGGTCTTAACACCTGACGCCCTATTATTTTAACCGGTTTTCCCACCAGACGAAATACAAAGCGGAGGCCTCTGGAGATATATTCAACCAAAAGGGGACTGAGGGTCTGGTTATACAAAAACATCCCTGCCACTGCCGCTCCCAGGCAGAAACCGCGCAGCAGTCCTTCATTTTCCCTGCACAGCAGTATGAACAGAAACACGGCCGTACCCATCCAATACAGGATGTCCTCCACTGCCAGAATCCACTTCCCATGAGGAATGAGTCTTCGCAAGATCCGCAGCACATCATACACAGCTATCAGGAAACAGCCTGTTCCCAAAAATATCAGGAACAATGTAGCTTCACGATAGATACTCTCGCTGACTTCAATCATTTAAACAACCTGCCCAGCAAAGACTGCGCGCTCTTCTGAGGGCTCTTCATCTCAGAATACGCGAGGCTGTCAATCCGTCCGGCAATATCCACTTCGCCTTTCTCCAGCGTCAGACGGTTCACATGAAGATCGTTGCCTTTGATCATCAACATGCCCTGCTCTGTCTCCAGAAGAATCTCTCCCACATCAAAGGAGAGCACATCTACTACTCCGGTAAAATTCCCGCTTTTGCGGTTTGATAACAATATTTTGTGACTTTTGGCTGTTTTCTGCTCTTCCACCATAACCTCCTGTTCTGCTGCCCTTCAGGTACTCCTCATTCAATATATGATGCAGCGGGAGGTTTTATGAACAAATGTTGAAGCGCCGCATAAGGGGCTGTCGCGTAATTACTCTTATCAGAATCACATCCGTCTCTCCGGGATTTCGCAGGCATACACAGAATATCAGCTCACCTTGTGCTGAAATTCCAGCTGCCACCGACGTATCATTTTCGATGATTTCTGTCTTTTTAACGTTCGAACAATCCTGGGTGTCTGTCCGCCTGTCACGGACATGCAATCTGCAGGTTTTGTGTTTCTCTTGATGGGCATTCTGATGTGACGTGCGGGCTGCGGACATTGTCTGA
>JAIEAP010000026.1 GCA_029071325.1 Lachnospiraceae bacterium
GGAATTTCAGCACAAGGCGAGCAGATATCCTGTGTATGCCTGCGAAATCGCGGAGAGACGGATGTGATTCTGATAAGAGTAATTAAGCGACAGCCCCGTAGGTGGAGTGCGGCTCAGGCATAGAAGGGATTGCACTTGTTCGGGGATGTGTGATACAATAGCGAAGATGTGGTATATCAAATGCAGTGATACAGCAGAAAGAGGTCAGAAGTGATTTTTCAGAATATTTTAGAGGCAATGGGAGATACTCCCATGATACAGTTACAGCGCATGGTGCCGGAGGGCGCGGCGCGGGTACTGGTGAAGGTGGAGGGGCTGAATGTGGGCGGCTCCATCAAGACCAGGACAGCGTTCAATATGCTGCGGGATGCTGAGGAACGAGGACTGATACATAAGGATACGATTATTGTGGAGCCTACCAGCGGCAATCAGGGAATCGGATTATCTCTGGTGGGAGCGGTAAAAGGCTATCAGGTTCGGATCATTATGCCGGATTCCGTCAGTGAAGAACGGCGGAAGCTGATGCGCCATTATGGGGCTGAGGTCATCCTGGTCCATGATGACGGAAACATTGGTAAATGTATAGAGGAGTGCCTGAAGACGGCGCTTCGTATGGCGGAGGAGGATCCGAGGGTCTTTGTTCCGCAGCAGTTTGAAAATCCGGCGAATCCGCAGGTGCATCGTGACCGTACCGGCGTGGAGATTCTGCGGCAGGTGGACGGACCCATCGACGGTTTCTGCTCCGGTATCGGGACCGGAGGAACCATTACTGGTATCGGTGAAGTGCTGCGGGAACAGAATCCCGGGATGGAAATCTGGGCGGTGGAGCCGGAGCATGCTGCGATCCTGTCCGGCGGCTCCATCGGAACGCATTTGCAGATGGGGATTGGAGATGGTGTGATTCCGGGTATTCTGAATCAGCAGATCTATCAGGATATCTGTATCGTGACGGATGAGGAAGCCATTCGAGCGGCGCGGGAGCTGGCATCGAAGGAGGGCATTATGTGCGGTATCTCCAGCGGAACCAATGTGGTGGCGGCAATCCGGCTGGCACAGAAGCTGGGAGAGGGCAAGACTGTGGTTACGGTCCTTCCGGATACGGCGGAGCGGTATTTTTCCACGCCGTTATTTGGGGAAGATGAGATATCGCAGATGAGTGCCGGAAGCGGTGAAGAAGCGCAGGCATAAAGGGTGATAGGACAGGAGGATTTATGATGGATACGATAGCAGAGAAGATTGCGGACATCAACGGGGCTATCAATGACGTGGTATGGGGAGCGCCTGCATTGATTTTGCTGGTGGGAACCGGCGTACTGATGACGATTTTGACCAGGGGTTTTCAGTTTACGCATTTTGCACATACCATGAAGGAGACCGTGGGAAGCCTGTTTCGCAAGAAAGATATCTTAAAGAGCAAGGATAAACAGTCGATTTCCCAGTTTCAGGCGCTGTGTACCGCATTGTCGGCGACCATAGGCACCGGAAACATTGCAGGAATCGCTTATGCCATTACCATGGGCGGAACCGGGGCGGTATTCTGGATGTGGGTTGCCGCTATCTTTGGTATGATGACAAATTATTCGGAAAATGTGCTGGGTATTTTCTTCCGCAGAAGAAATGCCAAGGGAGAATGGAGCGGAGGCGCCATGTATTACCTCCGGGACGGTCTGGGCGATAAGAAGGGCATGAAGCATGTCGGCAAGGTGCTGGCAGTCCTTTTCTCTGTATTTGCAATTTTCGCCTCCTTTGGTATCGGCAACATGGGACAGGTGGCGTCCATCAAGGAAAGTGTGCTGAATGTGTTTGACTTTACCGGAGATGCGGTGACGGATGGTCTGATCATCGGCGGGGTCATCGCTGTTGTGGCGGCGCTTGTGATTCTGGGCGGTCTCAATCGTATCGCCAGGGCAAATGAGCGCATTGTGCCCTTTATGGCGGGCTTTTTCATCATCGGAAGCATTGTGATCATCGGTATGCATGCAGATATGATCCTGCCGGCGTTCGCCTCTATTTTCCGCAACGCGTTCCGCATGGAATCTGTAGCAGGAGGCGTGGGCGGAGCCCTCATCAAGCAGGCCATCACATGGGGCTTTAAGCGAGGTGTATTTTCCAATGAAGCGGGACTTGGATCTTCTGTTATGGTGCATTCTGCATCCAATGTCAGGGAGCCGGTGACTCAGGGGCTGTGGGGAATCTTCGAGGTGTTCTTTGATACCATCATTGTATGTACTCTGACGGCGCTTCTGATCCTGACTTCTGGAATCGTGGATCTGGACACAGGCGCTTCCATTAGCGGCGCTACGAAGCTGGGGCTTGCCACAGAGGCATTCACGAATTCCTTCGGCATGTTCGGCGGTATCTTCATTGCCATTGCGGTAACGCTGTTTGCGTTTTCTACGGTGCTGGGATGGAGTTATTATGGTACGAAGGCATGGGAGTTCCTGTTTGGGACAAAGGCGACAACCGTATACAAGTTCATTTTTCTTGCAGTGATCATTGCAGGCTCTGTGTTGAATGCGGATCTGGTCATTGATCTGTCGGACACCTTTAACGGTCTGATGGCGATCCCGAACCTGATCGGCGTACTGACATTATCCGGTACGGTTATGGCAATCACCAACAACTACAGAAAGCGGCATTTTAAAGGCGATACTGCTGTAAAGCCGATGCTGTCCCACTTCCCGGACATCCAGGCAGAGCAGGAAGCCGGGCTGGCAGAGGATATGGCAGAGTAGAGATAAGATAGAAAAATCCGGTCACTCATGTGACCGGATTTTTTGATTTACGGCTGCCGCTAAGCACCCCTGCGCCAGATAATAAAGCACCCAGTTTACCGACTGCACCTCTTTTGGCACTCCAATGCCAAAGAGCCAGAAGAGCAGCACGATATCGGAAAGCAGGAATAGCGTGCCCCCAAGCATGGTCAGCGCTGCGGCGTGCTTTCTTTCACGGCGGCATCGCCAGAGAGAAAGCGCCTTTACCGTCATAAAGGAAATGACTGCCGCGTATCCCGTCAATACAGGCAGCAGTCCCTGAAAATCAAAATTCCCCAGGAGCAGGAGACACAGCAAGGCGGCAAATAGCGCGATGGTTCCTGCAATATCCTTTTTGGTAACTGCGGACACTCTGCAGAAGGAAAGAGAAAACAGCACATGGGCAGCGGCAAAGCTGGCAACGCCCAGCACAAACAGGATTCCCTGGTCTGCATCCAGAGCAAGCAGCACGTCCCCTGCCATGGAGCAGATAAACGCCATCAGCATCGTTTGGGAAATTGTCCGCTTTCCTTTGTTTCGGATATATCCACAGAAGCCTGCCAGGACAAAACACAGGCTGGCTGCAGTTTTCAATAGAATGATCCATAAGGCAGAATCGTTTTGAAATACAGCGATCAGTCCTGCCACAAAGGCACACATCAAACCCTCAAATATAAGATACATATTAGTCCTCATTTCTTTCTTCTGTCTGTTCAAATTGGCTCAGCTCATACAATTCCTTGGCAATCTGTTCCACGTTGGAAAATGTGGTTCCTGTCAGATTCGTGATTTCTTCCTGATGATTTGCTTCGTCTACAATGGAGTCTGCACGGTCGAGAGAGTTCTGCACCAGATCCGCCATTTCCTCAGCCATCTTTCGTACCTGCTGACTGTGCTGTTTGGTCTGCCCGCTGTTCTCTGCGATCTGTTCTGTCTTGCCGCGGGAATCTGCCTGCAATTTCCCAAGCTCTTTGGCCTCCTGCCTTGCACTGGAAATCTGTGTGATTCCCGCATCTACGGAAATGAGATTCTGTGCGTTGGATTGTTTTACTCCGTTTAACATAGCCAATACATTGTCGATGACGGATTTGATAGAAGTACTGGCACTCTTGGAATGTTCTGCCAGTACGCGGATCTCCTCTGCTACAATGGAAAATCCACTTCCCTGATCTCCGGCATGCGCAGCTTCAATGGAGGCGTTTAAAGCAAGCATGTTGGTCTGTGCCGTAATGTCGGAGATTTCACCGGCAAACTCTGCAATTTCTTCGATGACACTTTCCAGATCCTGAATGGAATCGCCGGTGAGGTTAGCTGCTTTCTCAATTTCCCGCATACTCTCCACCGCATGATCCATAAGTCCCACATAGTTTTCCATACGCTGCCAGATATCATCGGAGATTTCCAGCATCTCTTTTGTCCGCTCATCAATCATGTCGATTGCCAGCACCATTTCGCCGACAGAATCATGCATGGAATTGACATGACGCAGGCTCTTATTGCAGTCTTCCGTGGTATCCTGAGCGGAGCTTACAATGGTCTGGTTTGCCCGTCTGGACTCCTTCATATGGTCTGCGAGTTGTTCTGTCATGGATACCAGTTCTGTGGATACCTTTCCACAGGTCTCCATTACAGATGCTACCTGCTCTGCACTGTGCAGGTTTTCCAACAACGCTCTGGAGGCGCCGGCAATCGATACGAATACCACGCCCATAACCACCTGCTCTATGGTAAAGCCTATGGAACGCGTAACAAACCATTCGAAATTGGTGGGGTATTCAATCTGCTGGACATTCTGTGAGCGCAGGAACAAAGATATCAACAGGAAAAAGTAACTGATGAAGGCTATCCGAAGCGTGAATTTCTTATCAAAAAACATACAGCTGAAGAGCATGGCAAGACCATATGTCATATAGATGCCAATGGCGGAATTTCCTCCCAGCAGCATTACGATAAAGCCTACTGCCAGCACGCTGACATACTTCATTACTTTAACGGGCACGCCTATTTTCTGTAACACGGTAGGTCCCAGAGTGCAGATGCATCCGATGGCCGACAGCACTGCCAGATCGTCATATTTTATCTGAAATGCACCGGCAGCAGTGGCGGCAAACAACACAGGAAATACCAGGGTCATCCACAGCAGCACCTTTGCCAGACGCTTACACACCTTCCGATTATTTTGTTCAAAAAAATCCATTTGTTCTTCCACAATCTTTCTCCTCCTGTCTTCTCAATCATACAATAATTGTAACTGCTCAGAATCTCCGGGCAGCAGTTACAAATTATTATTTCATCGTATCATAAGAGTTGGACAGGTGGTGCGTTTGAGTACAGTTCGCACTTTTTTCGGTATAATTTGTATGCAGTTAAAATCTTGACAGGATGCAAGGTATATATTATGATATCTATGTTTGCGGGGGATGCTGTCTGAGTAGAGACATTTAGAGGAGAGTCCCTTGTAACGGGCGGATATGGCGGAATTGGCAGACGCGCCAGATTTAGGTTCTGGTACTTATGGTGTGGGGGTTCAAGTCCCCCTATCCGCAGGAAAAAGAAAATGTTGTGTTTGCAACGAATAGAGCCGGAAGTTCATTGTAAAATAAGGATTTCCGGCTCTACGTTTCTATCTGCTTCGCGGTATATTTCTTTCGGATCGGAATATTTTCAGAAGCGATTTTGTAGAATTTTGGTCTAGTCATTTCATTTGCTGGGTAGTAATAGTTTCGCAAAGCAGATCTTTGAATCATTTGTAATGGTTTCTTATCCTTGCCATAAAGAAGGTTTTCTATAATTTAGATTTTATCTATCATAGAAGACTTCAAAATCCTTATTTACAGAAATAATTCAAGAATTCAGCGGATTTCCTTGCTTGCTAACTCTGATATGCTTCCAAGAAAATTCCACCATTCATATACACTTTCATACTCTTTAATATTTAAATTTCCCAAATATCTTGGATTGCACATTGCAATCAATCGTTTTTCTGTCGTATCTGTTGCCCCTTCTGCAATTTCATTCATTAGTTCTTTTATTCTTTCTGCATCTTGATAATATTCATTATTCACTAAAATTTTATATAATTGCGACAATTTTTCTATCATGATATCATCTCCTTATTGCATTATTATATTTCCCACCATCAGTTATTACTTGCCAACCACCGCCATTTCGAGGAATCCCATCGTTTGCAATTAGCGCCCACTCAGGCTGCGGTGCGACTTTTCCCTCTAACAGAATTTGTGTTCTATTTAGCTGTACCTCACTTTCAAACATTGCTGAATTATTGGGTGGAAGAGCTAACTTATCTATTCGTTCATCAGGTGACATGCCTGCCGATTCTCTTGTAACAAAAATGCCTGATGCATCACCTATGTTTGATTCTGTAATTGTAAATACTTCTCCTTCATAACCAATTCTCTTATAAATTGGTCCATTAAAAGAATCTATTAAATCGCTGATTGCTTTGCTGTTCAGTCCTCTACGCTGCAATATTGTATATACTTCCTCTGTTGAAAGTTTCGTGTATTTGTTGAAATCTGTTGCGGTATTATCCTTTCCAGCAAACATCGAATTCCGCAGATCCAGAACACTCTGACCATCGACCTTCTGTAACGCCAACGCCTCATCTACTTTCCGGATGGCAGTTATCTCCACATCCGTCAGCCCCTCCATGTTGCCCTTCTCTAAGAACTTAAGATATCTTTCGGCCTCCTCCGGCGCCATCAGCTCTGCATAGGAGTTTGGCGTCTCTTTCGGTGGGTAGAGACCGCTGATGTTGACACTCTGATCCAGGCTCTTTAAACCGCCATAGCTTCCAATGGCAACGATGGTCCCGGCAAACATCCCGGCCAACTTGCTGTCCGTGATGTCGGTCACTATATCTGCTGACTCTGCCGCCATTACACTGCTGTACCCCAGCATGCCCAGCTCCGTCAGTCCTGCCCGCACCGGGGAGGTCCCTGCATTGACGGCTGCCGTCATGCTCCCACCCACCGGCAACAGCATCCCCGCCGCCATCGTACAGGCGTTGCCTACCGTGTAGTATAAACCGGGATCTGCTGCAAAAGCGGTGTCACGGATGGGATTGACTGCCACTGTCCTGGCATCTCCCGCCAGGCCGTACTGGTAGCTCTCGTACGCTTCCAGCCAGTTGGATTCCCCATAGAGGAAGGTCCCGCTCCCGATTGCAAGGCTTGCCGACACCGATACCACGGAGGATAAGGTCACGGCCGTGGTCCCGGCTACCAGGGGCGTTGCCGCCCCAAAGGTGCATACGATCACGACACCTCCTAAGATGAGGGTCCCCACTGCCGCGACCATACTGATCATCGCCTGCTCTTTCCGCTGCCTTACCGCCTCCTCCCATGCCTCCTGTCTTTGCTTATAGATAGCTTCACTGTTCTCTACCAGTCCGCGGGTCTGCGCAATATAGTTCTTCTGCAGGCCGTTCCGCAGGCTGGCGTTCTGGAATGCCGGAAGATCACTGATGCTCCCTGCCTCATATGTACTGATTGTATCACCGGACAGGTCCTGGTGTCTACCGATGACTGCTGTTATATCTTTGATCATCTCCCTTGTGAGAGCCAGGTCATCATTCTTGTGGCTTTCCTCATACTGCCCCAGCATGTTGTTGAGGTTATCGAGATGGATATAGGTTGTGGCATATTTGCTGGTGACGGGAAGGCGTGAAACGGGTTCGATGCTCATGTAGTTACTGACTTCACTCAAGACACCGCTCAGCGTCTCCATCGTCTCATCATAAGAGAAGCGCCCGCTGTTCAATAACTCCATCTGGTTTTCGATGGATTCCTGGCAGAACTCTGCCATCATGTCGGTCTCTATGCTGTAATACCAGCCGGTATAGCGGACCAGGTTGTCGCGGTATACCCGGACGGTATCCGCTATCATCTCCACCAGGGACAGATGCACTTCTTTTAAGTAATTTCGGACGCTGTCTCCCGCAGCGCCCTTCATCTCCGGCATATCTGCCGCCATTCTTAAGCTTCCCTTCAGGCTTTCAAGCTGTTCCAGCCAGCTGTCGAGCTGGCTGAGCAGACTCTCCCGCACACGGGACAGCTCTTCATATTTTATGTGATAACCCATGTTTTTTCTCCCCTAATGTATCAGTGTTGCTTCTTCCATAGCACTCTGCTCTTTACTTCTGTTTTCCTTTGGTTTCTGGAAAATATACCGAATCGGTCATGATCGAATGATGATCGTAGAATAGAAAAATGTACGATAATTTTTCATACGCTCCCGTCTCATGTACTCTCCCGCAGCCTTATGCTGATATAGTTATTATCCATACATATTCCGTAAATGTCAAGCATATTCTGAGCTATCAGACACAATGTGCTTCAAATAGATGTCTTAAAGAAATTATGTATGTCTTTAAGATACAGAGAAAATGACAAACGCTTGCAATTATGCCCTGTTTTTGACATAATCAGTATACGGTAATTTGGGATTCTGAGCAGTTACAGTCTTAGTATATAACAGAAAGTCTGAACGTATGAAAATGCATAACAGAGACCTCACCTCCGGCAGCATAACAGCCGGCTTGTGGGCATTTGCAATTCCTCTTATGCTGGGCAATGTCCTCCAGCAATTATATAATCTTGTAGATACATGGGTAGTAGGGCAGTATATAGGTGACAACGCGCTGGCGGCGGTGGGCTCCTCATATACGCTTATGACCTTTCTTACGTCCGTGATCATCGGACTGTCATTAGGAACCAGTTCCTTTATTTCCATTGCATACGGAAGAAATGAAAAAGACACCATCCGGAACGGGATTTTTATGTCCTCCGTTGTGATCGGTGCCTTGACCATTGTCGTTATGATTGGTTTCTATGCATTTCTGGACCCGATGATCCGGCTGCTGCGGGTGCCGGATAAGCTGACGGGAGACATGCGGGTGTATCTGCTCTATGTCTTTGCTGGTTTTTTTGCAACGTATTTATATAACTATATATCCAACGTGCTGCGCGGAATGGGAAATTCCGCCGCGCCGTTACTGTTCCTTGCCGTTTCTGTAATTCTGAACGTGGTGCTGGATCTCTGGTTTGTGATGAAACTGGAGATGGGCATTCAGGGTGCGGCCATCGCTACCGTGATCGCCCAGTATGTTTCCGGTATCGGGATACTGATCTACTTTCTGTTCGCCTGCCCTGAGTACAGGGTCCGGAAGGCGGATATGCACTGGGCCAGGAATAATTTTAAGAGAATTCTGTCTCTGTCTGGGTTTACCTGTCTGCAGCAATCCGTCATGAATTTTGGAATCCTGATGGTGCAGGGCGTAGTAAACAGTTTTGGCGCGACTGTAATGGCGGCGTTTGCTGTGGCGGTCAAGATCGACACCATTGCATACATGCCCGTACAGGATTTCGGAAATGCATTTTCCGTGTTTGTTGCCCAGAATTACGGAGCGGGAAAACGTGACCGCATCCGTGCCGGAATCCGGCAATCGGCAGTAAGTGTTGCGCTGTTTTGCGCAGTGGTCAGTGCTGTTGTCTGTGCGTTTGCAGTGCCGCTTATGGGGGCGTTTGTGGATGGCGCTAATTTGGATACCATACGGATCGGCGCGCAGTATCTGCGCATAGAAGGAGCCTGCTATATCGGTATTGGCATTCTGTTTATGCTCTACGGATATTATCGTGCGGTTGATATGCCCCATATATCGGTGATCCTTACGGTATTGTCTCTTGGCACCAGGGTGGTTCTGGCATATGTACTGTCTGCCATACCCGCTGTGAATGTCGTGGGCATATGGATATCCATTCCTATTGGCTGGGCAATTGCCGACGTCTTTGGTATCTGGTATCATTTTGCCCGCCGGCGATAAGGCGGCATTTTGGCTGGCTCACATCCTGTGGCTGGTTTTCTTCCCGTATAATGTAAATGGGCCGTTTCTTATTTTCCAGGTAATCTTTTGACAGATATTCCCCCAGAATAAAAACCATCAGCAGCTGCAGGCTGCTTAAGAATATCACAATGATGGCGATAAAATACAGGGCGCTGACATTGTGATGCAGGAAGACCTCCTGCACCAGCGCAAATATGCCCAGGACGCAGGAGAGCAGCAGGAGAAAGGCGCCCAGTATGCCTGGCAGCTTTAACGGAGCGGTGGAAAAGGACAGAATGCCATCGAAAGCATAGGAAAACAGGCTTTTCAGATTCCATTTGGTCTTGCCCGCCGCCCGCTGTACATTATGGTATTCCAGCCATTTGGTCTCAAAGCCTACGAAGGAGAAGATGCCTTTCGTGTAGCGGTTATACTCCTTCATCTGGAGGATAGCATCTGCCATGGTGCGGTTCATCATACGGAAATCACCGGCGCCGTCGCTCATGTTCATATGGGTCAATTTCTGGATGACCTGATAAAAGCTCCGGGAAAGCATGCTGCGCAGGGGACCGTCCCCTTCCCTTCCTATGCGCTTGCCGGCGCAGCAGTCATAGCCCTCCTGTGTCAGGGCGCGGTACATGGGAGCAAGCAATGCGGGGGGATGCTGTAAGTCCGCATCCATGATGACGCAGCAGTCTCCGGTGGAGCGCTCCAATCCGGCATACATGGCAGCCTCCTTCCCGAAATTCCGGGAGAAGGAAAGATAGTGGCAGTTGGGGTCCTGATAACAGAGCAGCCGTAAGATGTCCAGGGTATGGTCCCGGCTTCCGTCATCCACAAAAATGAATTCATAGGCAGTGTCGGGAATGGCGGTAACTGCCGCATGGGTTTCTTTATAGAAGAGAGAGATCACTTCCTCTTCATTGTAGCAGGGTACGATAATACTGATCTTATTCATGAGAGTTCTCCTTTCTTCTCTGTGCGGACTGTAAGTGCTGGCACTCGGGGGACCTTCGAAAAATCTGGCATTTGCAGAGTATATAGTTGGCGGCTGTGGTCACAAAGCTTACGGCAATTTTGGATATCAGTGGGCTGAAATAAAGCTGCCGGATAAAAAGGAATAAGAGAAGGTTTTCCATAAGCAATGTGACAAAACGCAGGGAAACAAAGGACAATAGTTCCTTTCCAATCTGGTTTTCCGAGCGGAATACAAAAAAACGGTTGCTGAAATAGGCGAAGGATACCGCGAAGATCCAGGCGATGGTATTTGCAGCCAGATAATCCGCCCGGACATGCAGCAGGATGAGATAGACCGCATAATTAATGAGGGTGGTAGCGCCGCCGGTCAGCAGGTAGCTGATAAGCTCCCGGAGCGTTTTCTTTTTTGACGATATAAATGTTGCAAAATGATTCATAACGTACCTCTTTTCTGTAGTTCAATTACTTGTATTTTCTGACCCACAGCAGACTGCCTGCAAAAAGCAGCAGAGACAAAAGGCTGATCCATACAGCGGCAGTTTTGCCGGGGGGTGTATAACGGATGATGATTTCATGAGTTCCGGCTGTCAGGGGAAATCCTACGAATCCCTGATTTACCGATACGGCAGTCACTTCCTCGCCGTCTATCAGAACTTTGTATCCCTTGCGGAAGGGATACGAGGTAACAAGCCAGCAATCTTCCGCTCGGGAGGAAGTTCCGCAAAACAGTGCATTTCCCTCGCGGCTTTGAAAATCTACGGCATTTACCGTGTCATTGCCCCAATGCGAGGTGTCCATGAGCCAGAACTGAAAATCCGATAAGACATATTTGCCCGGGGACAGCGTGACCGTAAGCTCCGTAATCGGCTCATTGGAAGACAACTGATAGGTAAATACATCGTTGTGATTGGGATAGGGAGCCGTCTTGCCGGAGAGTTTATTTCTTATCCCGTTGATATCTATGGTCAGTTCATTGCCGGAAGGCGCAGCCACCCCAAAGGAGCAGATCAGGATGTTATGCGTCAGAGGAGAAGACAGAGGCAGGGTAAGGGTGGTTTTTTCTTCCAGGGTAAAGGCAAAAGCGTCCTGCCCGTCTGGCTGCGCTGCGGGCAACAGCTCTGGCAGTGTAAGGCCAGTGAGGGATTCTAAGGACACCGGCGTAATGCGGGAGATTTCCATGAATTCCCGGGCTGTGGGTCCCTGGGGAGAATCCGTTATGGTATAACGCGTGAGCGCTTCTATGGAATAGGGAAACGTAAGCTTTTCGAATTCCTGTCGGTTCATCTGTGCTGTGCCGGTGTAGGCAACCGGAAGCACATGGACGTTTTCTGCGATGACGGTCTCTCCTTTCCTGGCAACAGGCTCATATCCCCAGGGGAGATCACCGGCGTCTGTCTCGATATAGCGGATGCCCATCAGGTAGGAGAAACAGGGATTGGCGTCTGTCATTAGCGAGACGCGGTTGCGCGCCCGGATCGGATTCTTCACGGTGCGGTAGACAAAATCCGCGTAATGGCTGTCGGTCACGGAAGAATACATGGTGGTGCGCCCCATGCCTGGTACAAGCGTATGGTTGGCGTTTTCGTAGGGCTGTGTCAGACAGTCGAATCGATACCGGCTGTCCTGTGCAAATTCTTTCCTTTCCTCCTGTGAGAATCCGTCTTTCTCGATGGAAGTAATGGAAATGTATGCGTCCTGCTGTCCCACCACAATGGAGACAGCCGCAGGAAAAAGACACAGCATGAGGTACAGCGGAAGCGCAGCTTTTCTCTTATCAGGTGCTTGACGCCGCTGATACATCCATATGATCAGGAAGGTAAGGAGGATCAGGGCAATGTCTAAGAGCATGGCGGTTCTGTGCTTGGAACACAGGATGGGCACCATGCATCCAAGCGCGCATGGCAGACTGTGCCGGATTGTTCCGGAGGACAGTTCATCCAGCGCCCTGACGCAGAGAAAGATCAGTAATGGAAGCAGTGGTATCAGAACTTTGTAACGCACATACAGGAAGCCGCTGAACAGGTAGGGAAAGGTATTGACCGTCAGGAACAACAGCAGGAGAATGCCCAGCAGGCGAGTATCTTTTCGCCGGATACCCAGAAGCAGCGTGTACAGACATATAATGGTTAGTCCGCATCCATACGGGTGATACAGCAGCGCTTCCATAGAAAGCTGGAGGGAGAAAATCTCGGAAAGTGCAGCCGGAATGCCGGCGTCCTTTTGGGTGGACAGTAAATCCAGACCTGTGGGCAGCAGAAGGATGGCTGACATGCCGATGGAAACTGCTATGGAGAACAGGAAAGAAAACGTCCTGCGCAAAATTCTGTGCCGGTCCATAGAATCCCTGCGCTCGGATATGCTGTATATAAAATACAGGCTTATCACCACGAGGGCTGCTGGGGCAAAGTAGTAGCTGTGGATGTAAATGAAGAACAGGGAAACCGTCAGCAGCCTATGCTTCCCGTTGGCAAGCAGCCTTCTGACACCGAGAAACGCCAGGATTACAAACGGCATATAATTTACAAACATGACCTGATGATGGGCGTGATAAAAGCATCCGGCACAGGCGTAGAGAATGCCGCCGACAAAGGCCCAAAAAGGAACGGTCACATGCTGCTTTAACCAGTGGCAGCAAAGTACTGCCCCCGCCGCCAGTTCCAGAATGGCATAGCCGGAAATGATATACGCCATGGGAACCTGGGGAAGTAAGAAGGATATCAGCACATCCGGGCGCAAAAATCCGTAATAAGAAAAGTCATATATATTGCTGCCCCCGCCAAGCAGGGAGAAATCGGGAAAAATCTGACCGGTCTCATAGAAGATCCTTCGAAACTCCTCCGCAACGGCGGCGTGCTGGCTGATCCAGTCGCCTTCCGAACCGAATACTGCGTGTGCCGGAAGAATCACCAGGACCATTCCCAGCGTAAAAAGAATCAGTAAGAGAGGATAAATCCACGGATCAAATTTTATTCTTCGTATCTTGTCTTTCATAAGTCCCTCCTGAAGTAACATCCCTGCTGTACCAGGGCAAGAGAAAGTATAAATGCAAAATCTTAAGTATCGCCCAAATGAAATCTTAAGGATTCTTAAGAATCCTTAAACTCCCGTAAAATGTAAGCCAACTATGATAAACTGTCCATACAGGCACCGCGGCTGTGCCGGGGAATGGCATCTGAAGGAGGAACCGTAACATGAGTACAAGTGAATCCGCCCGGATATTGGTAGTGGATGATAATCATGAGATCCGGGAAGTAGTAAATATATTATTGTCGGGGGAGGGGTATGAGGTGGAGGAGGCGTCTGACGGAAGCCGGGCCTTGGAAATGCTCCGGGAACACAGCTACGATCTGGTGATACTGGACGTGATGATGCCGCATATGAATGGATATCAGACCTGCATGGAGATTCGTAAGGCAAATAATACGCCCATCCTCTTTTTGAGCGCCAGATCCCAGGTGGAAGATAAGACGCTGGGATTTTCCAGCGGCGGAGATGATTATCTTCCGAAGCCCTTTTCTTATCAGGAACTTTTGAGCAGGGTCAAGGCATTGATACGCAGATACCAGATTTATAAGGGAAAAGAAGAAGCAGGGGCGAAAACTGCGGAAGAGAAGACGGAAACAGAGCAGATCATTGTGCTGCCGGGGATCAAGATTTACGAGAAGCAGGGGAAGGTACTGTCAGAAGGACGGGAAGTGGAGCTGACGGATCTGGAATTTGCAATATTGTGCCTTCTGGCGAAGCATCGAGGGCAGATTTTCCCGGCGCAGCATCTGTATGAAAGTATCTGGGACGAGCCCTATTATTATGGGGCCTCCAACACAGTGATGGTGCATATCCGCCATCTTCGTGAGAAGCTGGAAAAGGATCCGCACAATCCAAAGATCATTAAGAACGTATGGGGGAAGGGATATCGTTGTGAGTAAAAGAAAAGTACGGATGGGGAAAATGACGGTCAGGCTGTTTGTGCTGCTGGCGGGATGTATACTCATGAGTGTCTGCTGTTTTCGTTATCTGATGAAGTGGGAGATGTGGACATATATGGAACTGGTGGAGAGAGGCGTCATTGAGTTTGACCCGGACAAGCTGATCGCGGACCTGCAGGAGAAGGCGAAGGACATCGATTTTCTGGGAACTGACAAGAAGACATTGCTGTGCCTTTTGGGGACGGAACAGTATGATGACGGTTATACTCTGATCATGTTTTACGACGAAGAAGGCTTGTATCAGTATGATGCGGTGACACCGCAGGTGTGGGATTCTATCAGTGTGAAAAGGTTCTGGTATGATGATGTGGGATTTTATACGGGAATGGACCGCCAAGGAGAGCTTGCATTTCGTGATACTACAGAGACGGTGTCAATACATTCGTATCACCAGGCGCAGATCGTAATTCCTTATCTGGTGGGGGCGCTTTCCATCAGTATGCTGTTTATGCTCCCGGTTGTGTTCTATGTATGGAACAGGATGCGGTATGTGGGGCGGCTGAAGGAAGAAATCCTGGTAATGGCAGACGGGAATCTGGAGGATGCCATTATGGTAAAGGGAAGGGATGAGATTGGGATATTGGCCAGGAATCTCAACGAGATGCGGCTTGCCATGGGAGAGAACATCCGCAAGGAGCAGGAGGGGCAGCAGGCGAATCGTGAGCTCATCAGTTCCATGTCTCACGATCTGCGGACACCCTTAACGACATTATATGGTTATCTGGAAATCGTGGAGCAGGGGAAGTGTCCGGAGGACAAGCGGGAGGAGTATATCAGAAGATGCATTGAGAAGGTAGAAGAAATCCGCACCCTGTCAGACCGGATGTTTGAATATGCATTGGTATATGAGACAAATGAACAGGCAGAACTAGAGGAACTCTATCTGGAAGAACTGTTGGAAGAACTGGAGAGGGGCAGGGAGTTTCTGGAGCTGCAGGGCTTCCAGGTACAGGCTGATTACAGTGTGGAATTGGGGGCCAGAATCTTAGGAAACCGTGTATTTTTCCAGCGTATGTTCAATAACCTTGTCTCCAATATTTTAAAGTACGGGGATAAGGAAAGTACGGTAGCGATAAACGTCAGGCTGCATCAGGGGAGTGTGGAGATCATATTCCTGAACCGCAAGCGGAAGCAGCAGGAACAGGTAGAGAGTAATCAGATCGGTCTAAAAAGCGTAAAAAGGATGGCCGAACTGCAGGGAGGAAGTATTTTCATGGCAGAAGAGAAAGGGAGCTTTGCGGTAACGCTCTGCTTTCCGGTTCTGGAAGAATAGCCCCCTGTTATTCTCTCCCTTGCGATGATCCGCCGGAGTTTTTCTTTACAGTTTCTGCAAAATCCGTTCCATGTCGTTCTTGTGTCCGATCACCATCAGATGCTGGTCATTTTGGAATACATAATCAGCATCGGGAAGAAGCTGCATGTGTTCGGCGGATTTGATGCCCAGGATATTCACATGATATTCTACGCGGAAATTGAGTTCCTTGATGCTCTTGCCCAGCCATTCCGGCAGAGGCGGTATCTCATAGATGGAGTAACCGTCCGCAAGCTCAAAATAATCGAATACCTGGTCTGCGGAGAAACGCACCGCGATTTTCTCTGCAATATCCCGGTCGGGATAGATGACCTCGTCGGCGCCGTTGCGCAGCAGGAATTTGGCGTGAACATCCCGGTTGGTCTTGCAGACCACATAGGCTGCGCCCATTTCCTTGAGCATACTGGTGATTTCCAGGCTGTTCTGGAAGTTGCTGCCGATACACACAAAGCAGATGTCAAAGTTGCCGACGCCAAGAGATGATAGAACCTTTTCATTGGTGCAGTCGCCGATTTTGGCGCTGGTTACAAAGGGGAGCACATCCTCCATGACCGCTTCATTCTGGTCTACGACCATGATCTCGTTATTCAGCTTGGCAAGATCCTTGCACAGATGTGTACCAAATCTTCCAAGTCCGATGATTAGAAATGATTTCATATACATATCCTCCTGGTATACTAAAAACTAACCGACGTTGATCTTTTCCATAGGCTGTTTGATGTGTGCGATTTTCTTTTTGTCTGTAAAGGACAGGGCAAAGGACAGGCTGCCCAGACGTCCCAGATACATCAGCAGGATCAGGATCAACTGCGGGATGACGGACAGGCTGCTCGTGATGCCCGTAGTCATGCCTACTGTGCTGATGGCGGAGAAGACTTCAAACGCCACGTCGATAACGGGATAACCGGAAATGCTGGTGATTGCCAATGTGGCGCACAGCGCCAGGATCAGATTCAAAGAAAATACAACTGCCGCTTTTGTCAGAATCTGGTCTTCCAGCCGCCTGCCAAATATGTTGGTTCCGCTGGTGCGGGTCAGGGTAGATCGGATATACAGGCACAGCACAAATACCGTGGTCACTTTGATGCCGCCTGCCGTAGAGCCGGGAGCCCCGCCGATGAACATCAGTATGATGGTGAGCAGCTTGCTGCTCTCGGTCAGCGCGCCGGAATCTATGGTGTTAAAGCCTGCGGTTCTGGGAGTGACGGAACAGAAGAGGGAGCTTAAAATCCGTCCTTTCGTGTCCATATCTGCAAACAGGTGGTCGTGTTCCAGAAGATAGAATAAGGCAGCGCCGGCAAGAGTGAGAAACGCTGTGGCGCACAGTACCATCTTGGTGTGCAGGGTGTATTGCCGTACATGGAATTTATGCTCCCATACATCGCTCCACACGAAAAAGCCAATGCCTCCGATCAAAATCAGAAGGCTGAGCGTAAGCACCACCGTGGGATCGTCATAATAGGCAGTGAAGGACGAGCCGGAGAATTGCCCCATCAGATCAAAGCCTGCGTTGCAAAAGGCGGAGACGGAGTGGAAAACTCCGTAATAGATCGCCTGCAGCCAGTCCATGGTCTTATGAAAACGCAGGGCAAGAATAAACGCCCCTGTCAGCTCAAACAGTAATGTGCCGCCCAGAATCTTACGGGTCAGACGCACAACGCCGCCGATTTCCATGGTATTCAGGCTCTCCTTAATAAGACCGCGCTGTTTCAGACCAATCTTTTTGCGCAGCAGGAGAGAGACCGTGATGCCCAGGGTTATAAAGCCGAGACCGCCGATCTGGATGAGGGCAAGGATGATACATTGCCCAAACAGGCTCCATTGCGTGAAGGTGTCTACCAGAATCAGCCCGGTCACGCAGGAAGAACTGGTGGCGGTAAACAGAGCGGTGAGAAAAGGGGTCCACTCGCCGGTTCTGCTGGATATGGGAAGCATCAACAGCAGTGTCCCTATGGAAATAATAATGAAAAAACCGAATGCGATCATTTGAGGACCGGACATGCGCTTCATAAACTTACCGAACATAAAAGATACCTGATTTCTTTCCGGAGTGCTCCGGGTGTTCAAATGTGTTTTGCAATATATACATTATAGATATTGTACCCGGTTTTGTCCATGGAGAAAAGCAAAACGCATGGTAAATCATGCCTTGGATAGTTACGGAATGCGTCCGCCGGGACTTGTAATAAGAGGGGAAATCCTGTACACTGATAAAGGAATCATGCCGGGAAATCATCGGAGAAGCAAGGAGGAACATATATGGGGTCTCTGATAACGATCATATTGATCGTATGCATAGTATATGCAGTCAAGAGCAGCAAAGGAAAGCAGCCGGGGCAGCAGGCACGTCCCGTGCAGAATACATATCAGCGGCCGGGACAGGCGAGTCCCATGCAAAACGCATATCAGCAGCCGGGACAGGCACGTCCCATGCAAAACACATATCAGCAGCCGAAGCAGGCGCGTCCCGTGCAGAATACATATCAGCAGCCGAGACAGGTGCGTCCTGCACAGAATATAGGGCAGCAGCTTCGGCAGGAGCCGCTGCCTGTGCGCCGGGAACCGATTGTGGATTCGGAACCGGAAATCAGGATCGGCGAGGGAATCGCATATCTGCCGGAGACAGTTCTGGATGTTCCCAGCGAGCTGATGTGTCAGTTGGATGATCTGATGGTGATGGGATATCAGGCAAAGCTGTCCTATGAGCGGGATTTTCTGGCGGAGGGCATGGCTATGCTGACAAATGTAACATCGAATGAATAAGGAAAGATGGAGGAACTGTAAAATGGAACGTAGATTGCCGGGGACGGGGGAGATATACCGTCATTTTAAGAATAAGCTGTATCAGATTGTGGCGATAGCAGAACACAGTGAGACGGGAGAAAGGCTTGTGATCTATCAGGCGCTGTATGGGGCATATAAGGTGTATGCCCGCCCTCTGACCATGTTTTTGAGCGAAGTGGACCGGACGAAATATCCGGATGTTCCTCAGAAATATCGGTTTGAACAGGTGGAGCCCGGGGATTTGGATCAGGATGGTGCCGGTGAGCGGCGCGTGCAGGCAGATCAGTCGGCGCAGATGGACAGAAACCAAAAACAGCAGCAGGAGGTTCCAATCCATGCATCAGCTGCGGAAACAGCAGAGACGGAAGAGGTGTCTGTCCCAGAAAGCGAAGCCGGGGCAGATCCCAAGCTGCTGGAATTTTTGGATGCTGATACTTTTCTGGAAAAGTATCAGGTGATCAAAAGTATGGAAAATGAGATTACGGACCGTCTGATCAATGATTTTGCTGTGGTGCTGGATGTGGTGATCCCGGAAGGAAGCCTGCAGCAGCGTTACACGCAGTTAAAGCAGTGCGTGGCGACCATGTGCCGTTACGAGACGGCGCGGCTCCGCTAGCAGAAAGGCTTTCCGGCGTATTGCGCAGGCAGTCCGGTCCGGCTCAGCGTACTGTTGTGGTAATCACAGGAGCAGGTGACGTCCTGCCCGAACCAATCGGGTGGGATAAAGTCATCTGCTTCTTTTTTTGTGGGAAATTCTACTTCGGCAAGTACTAACGGCGCCAGATTGCCCCCAAAAACATCTAATTCGATGGTGTAGTTTTCAAATGGGATCAGATAGCGCTTTTTGGAGATGATATATCCATCTGCTTTGGCAATCAGATGGGCATAGCTTTCGGCAGTTAATGGAAATTCATGTTCTTCCCTCATCATAAGACCTGCACCCTTGTAAGTCAGGATATATGCGTCATCGGAACGGCGGACGCGCACCACAGGTTCGGTGCACAGATATCCCTGTTCAATGAGACGGCTGGGATAATCCTCCAGGGAAAACGGCAGACTGCCGGGATCGATCAGATATTTGCGTTCTATTTCCATAAATGCCTCCGTGTTGTTTCATATAATTATATATTAACTATAATCTTCTCTGATAAAAAGCGCAAGTGCGTTCTATGGGTGGTATGGATGAGAAGTGTAATTGTCCGTAAATGTAGAATTTGGGCAAACTTAGACAAAACCTAGGAAAAATCATAGAAACGCTTGACTTTTACAGAGCAGAAATAGATAATAACTATATCAGCATAGAAGCTGCGGGAGCGTACATGAAACGGGAGCGTATGAAAAATTATCGTACATTTTTTCTACTATTATCATTCGATAATAACTGATTCGGTATATTTCCCAGAAACAAAGAAGAAAACAGCAGTGAACACAAAGAAGGTCATTGCGGTCATATTGTGTCCGCCTCCGGCTGCAGCCAGTGGCCTGGAAGGCGTTGCAATACGAAAGATCACATGGAGGGAGCAGGATTTATTTATGGAAGAAAAACAAACGGAAGAAACAATGGCTGAGGAGAAAAGAGAGTTCCTGCCGTTAGGGAGCATCATCCGTATCAACGGGAGCGTGAAAAAGCTCATGATCCTGGCGCGTGGGACATTTCCCAGGATCAAGGGAGCGGTAACATACTATGATTACGGCGTCTGCACCTACCCGGAGGGCATCATCGGGGACAGCCTGGTCTACATCAACCATGAGGATATACAGGAGGTGGTCTTCGAGGGCTACCGGGACGAAGATGAGACCCTGATGCAGAACAACATCCATATGGCAGTCCGGCAGATGAAGGGACATCTGACGGCTCCCGGCGGGGAAGCCTTCTCAGCAAAGAACGCCTGAGCAAAAATACCCAGGAATGGAGGAACCAGTCAATGGCACAGAAAAAGACCAAAGAACAGAGGATCGCCGATCTGAACGAAGGCATAAGAAGGACCAGAACCAAGATCACAAACGCAAGAAATGCCGTACAGAACTGCCAGGCAAAAAAAGACGCATTACAGGAACTGCATCGCCGTCTGGAGACGGAACTATCTGCCCTGGAGGACCAGGGCGGCAGACAGTCAGAAAACTACGAAGGTCTGGAAGGCTGGCGGGGAGATATCTACACCGGATATCAATACTATATCGCGGAGCTGTCTGCAAAAAGTGAGAATGCCCGTAACATTGTAGAAGAGAGGCTGGATGCGATCCAGGATGAGATCAAGCGGTTAGAAGATACGGTGTATGAAGACCTGCTCAGCATAACGAGATGGACCAGTGCCATCACCGGTTATGAAAGAGAGCTGTTCTGGGCAAAGGTCTGACAGAAAGGAGAACATATGGATCTGATCACATTGAACCAATCGCAGTACGACATGAACATCCGTGACGCACAAAATGCATGCTTTGAGCTGTTTGATGCAGTGCAGGAAATGATATGGTATTCTCCGGAAATGCCTGCACTGTATGAATATGAAAAAAACTATAAAGCCATCCATGACATGTTGTTCAAGTACTGGGCGGTATTATCGAAAGGATTGATGCGGATGACCGAGATGAAAGATGCCCTCGTGGAGGAAGAATCCCTTCTGATGGGGCCGGGGAGCTACTATGGGATATGATATAAGATATAAAAATATGCACTTCCAGCGGGAGATGTACTATCAGAATCTCTATACAAGGGAAGAACAGCTCGCAGAGATCCGAAACACCCTGTTGAACATTTGTAACATGACCGAGATGACAGGAGCCATGGCTGACAGCGTGAGGGCCTATATACAGGAGATTCATCTGCCCCTGATCGAGTGGATGCTGAACCTCATAGAGACCTACCGGACAAACCTGGTGCTGTATACCGACTATTACAGTAAGCTGGATTCCGACCGCATGGCACGTTTCCAGCAGGACTGCATGGAGGACCAGCAGCAGAAGCTCATGTATGAGAAAGGGGTGTTCCAGGAGACTGCGGACAACATCCAGGGCATTTTGCGGGAAGTGTCCGGATATATGGATATCGACGGCTTTGACCCATCCGGTGTGGAGGCGGCCTACGACAACGCCATTGCCTTTGTGGACCATCACAAGACCACCATCGGGGAGTACGAGGCCGTCCATCAGGCTTATGACCTGGAGCCGGTGGAGACCATGCTGGACTGCATCATGTCCATCCTGGAGGAGCAGCTGGAGGGACAGGCGGGGACGATAGAGACCTATCAGTCCGGCAGCATCTTTGACCGGCCGGAATATCAGAGCGCCATCACCATGAGCATAGGTATGCAGGACTACATTACGCAGAAGGAAGCGCTGGTCACACAATGCAATGCATTTGAATATCAGCAGAAGAAACAGTGGGACGATATGGTATACCACCGTGAGACAGAGGCTGCGCTGCAGATCATGGGAGCCATAGGAATGGGTATTGTGCTGACGGTATCCGCCGTCACTACCGCGCTCTTCGCGCTCCCTCTTGTTTTCGGCCTGTACGGGACCACCACGGGGATCGTGGCCACAGGAGTCACAACAGCCGCATATGCGGGAGCCTATACCTATCAGGGCTCCAATCTGATAGAGGGAGTGAACTCCTATAACCTGGCAGAGGAAGGAGACGCCGCAGGGATCGCGGTGAACCCCATCCGGGATACCATATTTGCCAACAATCCGGAACTATATTATACTCTAGGGGAGATCAGTACCATGGTGGCATTAACGACGCCATCCATAGCCTCATCCATGAACGCGGCTGTGAATCTGGGCGTGTCCCCGACCCGTGCAGCCCTGACGGAGATGGGCATGCTGGGCGGCTCCGAGATAGCGGGAAGATATGTGGAGGCCGGAGTGTATGAGCAGACCGGAGATCCACGCCTTGCCAGCATGGCAAGGAGCGGGACGTCGCTGCTGGTCTATGGCGGGTTAGCGTATACAGATGCAAGAATAGGAATGAGCGGGATACGGCATTGGAAGACGCCCAGGGTAAATCCGTTGGAGCTTCAGCCGCCGGAGCAGACCTTTACAGAACCAAATGCACTGGTGAATCAGGGGAATCCATCTACATATCCAGCCATGCCTGGCAGTATGTCCAGGGAGGATATAGAAGGATATTTAGCATCCTTGAGGAATGAGAGTCCCCAAGGGCTGACGGCGGATGGAGTATCCGGTCCGGGTATACTGGAGCTGGGAAATTCGGATGGTGGAGTTGAGGGTGGTAGTGACATTGCTGGTAATATTGCAAGGAATCTTGATACAAATAACATACCAAATATGACGAAGCAAGAAATTATTGATTCTATTCCAGATAATTGGAAATATACAGAATATAATGGTTTTATTCATATAAAGGATGAAACAGGAAAAATACGTATTAGGATTGATCCACCAGATAAGGTAACTCAATATCCGCATGTTCATGTGTATGATAACGATGGAAATTTGTTAGATAGCTTAGGTAATATTGTAGATAGAAAAAGCCCTGACGGACATATACCATATAAAAACTAGGAGGATACAATGATACAAGAATTAATAAAAAAAATCGAAGATAGTTATTATTGGGATGCAAGAGTTAAGTCATTAGATTGTAATTATTTTGGTGATGAAGTGAAGCTGGTATTTGAGGACGATAAAAAGGATATTACATATCATTTTGAAGAGTGTTATAAAGTCAAAATTGAGCATGCAATTGGTTGTCCTAAAGATAGAGCTTCGAAAGAACTTACTCTTGCACAGATTCCGTATTTTATACAGGATGTAGAATTAAAAGAAATAAAAATTGGCGATAAAATACATATGGAATTTCAAATAAATTTGCATCCTATTGAATTGTCAATAGTATGTAATAAATTTAATATTTATTAGGGTCATACTTTAGGACTCTCAATTCTCTAAATCTTTAAAAAATAACTGTATTACCTACTTGTTCATGAAGTGAATGATATGTAGATGATACAGTTATTTAGTTTATTACCAGAGAGATGAACACCTACCATCTGGCAGAGGAGGGAGACACCGCAGGGATCGCGGTGAACCCCATCCGGGATACCATATTTGCCAACAATCCGGAACTATATTATACTCTAGGGGAGATCAGTACCATGGTGGCATTAACGACGCCATCCATAGCCTCATCCATGAACGCGGCTGTGAATCTGGGCGTGTCCCCGACCCGTGCAGCCCTGACGGAGATGGGCATGCTGGGCGGCTCCGAGATAGCGGGAAGATATGTGGAGGCCGGAGTGTATGAGCAGACCGGAGATCCACGCCTTGCCAGCATGGCAAGGAGCGGGACGTCGCTGCTGGTCTATGGCGGGTTAGCGTATACAGATGCAAGAATAGGAATGAGCGGGATACGGCATTGGAAGACGCCCAGGGTAAATCCGTTGGAGCTTCAGCCGCCGGAGCAGACCTTTACAGAACCAAATGCACTGGTGAATCAGGGGAATCCATCTACATATCCAGCCATGCCTGGCAGTATGTCCAGGGAGGATATAGAAGGATATTTAGCATCCTTGAGGAATGAGAGTCCCCAAGGGCTGACGGCGGATGGAGTATCCAGTCCGGGTATACTGGAGCTGGGGAATTCGGATGTTGGAGTTGAGGGTGGTAGTGATATTAGAACATTCAGGGAAGCAACTCAAACAGATGTAGATTTAATAAACAGTCTCAAAGCAAAATATAATGCAGGAAAGACAAGAAATGTTGCAAATGCAAGGGGATATATAAATGGAGAAAGTATAAACTTAGAATGCATAAGTGGTAAATTTACACATGATAATTATTATAACAAAGGGAATTTTGAACCACCATTACCAGAAAATTATCACTATGAAGGTCCTATACCAGAATATACTAATCATACAGAACAAAAAATAGTAGAATATTTGAGTGTGAAGTATAAAGATAATCCGAATGTTATAGGTGAAATTGAGATTATTTCAGAAAGAATATTCTGTGATAATTGTAAAGTTTTGGTTGATATGTTTGAAAAAGATTTCCCAAATATAAAAGTAACACGTGTTGAAGTAATAAAATAAAATGGAGGCTTGTATGAAATTTATAACTGAATTAATAATGAAACTTGAAAAGAACAATGTATTAATGAATCCATGTACGAAAACGCAGATAGAAAAGATAAATTCTATTGCTCAAGGAAAAGAGCTACCACAAGCGTATATTGAGTTTGTAAGTGTTATGGGGAATGGAACAGAAGGAAAGTTTATGGGGGGGGATTCATGTTTTATGGATGAACTTGATGAGTTGAGGCAAGGGGCAGTTGAGTTATTAGCAGAAAATGAATCTGAAAATATGTTAACAGATGATGATTTTGTTTTTTGGATGAGTCAAGGATGCATGTTTTGTTTTTTTAATCTAAACGATGGTGATAATCCACCTGTATATTTTTATAATGAGGATGGTAAAGATGAATTTATAAAAATAGCCAATTCCTTAACTGAGTTTTTTATTAATAGATTGGAAATGAATAAAGATTTATTTACGGAAAAATAATATTTATTTATGATTATTCTTTAGGACACCCAACGCTCAAGCTCTCTTTTTCAAAAAAATGAATCTATCTCTTACAGCCTGGCAGAAGAAGGAGACGCCGCAGGGATCGCGGTGAACCCCATCCGGGATACCATATTTGCCAACAATCCGGAACTATATTATACTCTAGGGGAGATCAGTACCATGGTGGCATTAGCGACGCCATCCATAGCATCTTCCATGAATGTGGCTGTGAATCTGGGCGTGTCCCCGACCCGTGCAGCCCTGACGGAGATGGGCATGCTGGGCAGCTCCGAGATAGCGGGAAGGTATGTGGGATCCGAAGTGTATGAGCAGACAGGAGATCCACGCCTTGCCAGCATGGCAAGGAGCGGGACGTCGCTTCTGGTCTATGGCGGGTTAGCGTATACAGATGCAAGAATAGGAATGAGCGGGATACGGCATTGGAAGATGCCGAGTGTAAATCCATTGGAGTTCCAGCCGCCGGAGCAGACCTTTACAGAGCCAAATGCATTGCTGAATCAGGGGAAGCCATCCACATATCCAGCCATGCCCGGCAGTATGTCTAGGGAGGACATAGAAGGATATTTAGCATCCTTAAGGAATGAGAGGCCCCAAGGGCTGAAGTTGGATGAAGTCTCCAGACTGGGTATACTGGAGCTGGGGAATTCGGATGGTGGAGTTGAGGGTGGTAGTGATACTGTAGCATATCATTCTGTTGGTGGAGATAATAGTGCAAAAAGATACAAAGTGTGTTAGATGGAATAGATATTACTTATACTAGTCCAGAAAGTAGGTTTGGACAAGGATTTTATGTGGCTGCGGATGGTAACACAACAGTTGTAGAACTTGCCTATCATGGAACGGACGCAAAATATTCTATTAGATATGATATGAACTTAGAAGGACAAAAAGTTTTGGATTTAACCGACCCTAAAATTGCAAGTGAATGGGGTTTTTCACAAGGAGAGTCATCACTTCTTGAGTGTCAAAATATTGCTGAAATAGCTCTAGACGAAGGATACAATGTAATTAAAGTACAATCATATCGAAATAGTGGTATAAATTACGTTATTTATGATAATTTTGATGAAATATTGCAACCACAAATGGTCACACCAATAGGAGACCAGCTATGAAAAGTCAAGCCTAAATTAGCAAAAAATTTCTTTTTCGTATCGGTGGTAAAAAAGGGTAACCT
>JAIEAP010000027.1 GCA_029071325.1 Lachnospiraceae bacterium
GTCGTCATTGAATGTGGTCGTATATACGATCTGATCCCCATCATCATACACATTTACCGTATATGTCTGAAGATAAATGTAATCATCTCTTTTTACCGCCCCATTTTCTACGCCAAGTCCCTCGTCCTCCGGTCTGTCCCAGGACAATACGCACTCCTCGTTCTCCCACGCCAGATCCCTGACCACGGACGGGTGGGATGCCAGGATCATCTCCCCCCATTTGTATTCGGTATACAGTGTGTTGACCGTAAGCTCATACGATCCATTATAGGGTCTCATATAGGTAACGGCAGAATTTCTTATGAGTGCGCCGTTTCTGTAATTGATAGCGCCATAATCCACGCCCCTCCCATTATCAAACCACCCTAGAAAGCCTGCCACATTTACATGTGCCAAATTATTTGTCATGATCTGGGCCGTCACATTATAGGCTACGCCCTTATCCAATGTCCCTGCATCCGCCACCGGAATGCTTACCTTATGATCCGAATACACGGCTCCCTCCCGGTCCGAAAGCCCGCTCTCTCCGGAAGGCGTGATTGCCACCCCCTGCCGCTCCGGAGCCGCAGGCCTGCCCAACACCTTCTCGCCCGTGTACCGGTTCGTGAACACCCGATACCTGGTGTCATAGGATTCCCGAATGCCGAAATGATCCCATACACGCTCATCGGAAATCACGGCACGCGTATAATCCGGCATATAGGAAGCCGCCCCGTCTATCTCGATTCCATACTGCTGTGCAATGTTCCGAATATACTCCAGCGTGTCATAGTCGTATGCCTTATAATCCACGGAATAGAGAACTTCCGCATAGGGGTTATATCCAGTATATTCATAATGATCACGTTCTCCATCATAATAATCCGTATACTTTATTACACTCTTTGTATCCGGATACCACAGCGCGGTGCGGAATTCTTCCGTGTCCAAATCGCCGTAACTAAATGATTGCTTTTTATCACGGGACAAAAGCTCATACTGTATACGAAATTCCTTCTCTGAGCGTTCGACATAAAGGGAATCTTTCAACGCCTGTATAAATTCCTGCATATTAGTTTTTCCCGTCCCCGGATCCACCACCAGATCATCCGGGTTCTCCGCAAATACGATATGGAACCGATACTGCGTGTCCTGCGGTACGTCTTCCTCCGAAAAGTCCGTTCCCGGTATTCCGGTGTTGGGTACGGAAGCGATCATACGTCCGCGATCCAGAATATTCACAAAATCGCTTTCATGCCCTAAGAAAATGGAATTCCGATGAATAGTAAGAACAAGAGCTTTTTGCCATTCTATCCACTCTAACGCGCAGGTGCCGTCTGGACGTTTCCAGATATAGTCAGCCACAGACACCAGCTCCCCGTCTACGCCAAACAGACCTTCTTCATACAACAACATCCCCAGTTCCGAAAAATCCGTGTCATTGGCATATCCGGAATGCTGCACGCCATTCTCATCCGTATACTCATAAGTAAATACACGCCCTTTTTCCTGGTCAGCAGATGCCAAAGTATAGGAATCCTCCATATACACGCTGGCGCCGGCATTATCATACATGGTTTCCGGTCCTATCTTTAATTTGGTGAGCGCCGCGTCCGCCGACAAATGATCCATGGGCAGGACAATATCATCCTCGCTGTCCAGATCCACATAATATGTATGATTCTTCACATGGGCAATGGCATTGTCCAATTCATAAAAATCCGCATCGTCAATGGTACTGCTGTCCGCCAGGTTGATGACAAGCGTCTGCACGGTACTGTGCATGTTATACACTGCCTTACTGTCCGTCCATACGGTATTCACATCCGCAGTCACCGCAACGTCATTCTGATACGTGATCTCAAGGGAAAGCCTGCACTGCGAAAGTTCCTGTGCCAATTGTTCACACTTCTCTTTGCTGATGTCATTCAAACTACCTACATATCCAAGATCCCCTAATAACTGTACCGCAAATTCCTTAAAGCTGTACCATGCATTCACCAGAAGAATATTGAACTTCTCCACCGTCCGGCAATTCCAGATATCCACTTCATACTCTTTTTTCTTCCCCTCAGGAGCATTCTCCCATATCAGTTTGACGCTTTTGATCTGATCCATACCGAACTCGGCGGGATCACACCCGGCATTATCCAGGATTACGTTCATCGTACCGGGATCGGAAATGTAATGATCCTTCTGGCTTCCATAGTAACCTCCGCTCAGATAGTCCGCATCCGGCTCATACAACAGCGACAGCACAACGTCCCCCTCTATATGCGGCACGTTCTCCGGCGCCGCTGCCCCTGCAATGGTAAAGTGTGCAAATATCAAGGAAAACAGCAGCATCCATACGATGCCTTTCCGCACCCGCTTTCCAAGACGGGCTGCACTGGTTCCATATCCGCGCATATCTCTTATCTCCCTTCATCCTTCCCCACGATCATGACACAACAAAACGGCATAACCGTTATGATATATGCCGTTACTGCGATACAAACTATACCAAACAGCTCATAGGCAAGCTTCCTGCCGAAAATGCATAGCGTACTGCATTCTCCGGCCGCTTTGTCAATATGCATCCCATACGGCTAATCTGTAATCCCATACAGGCGCTTCCCCAAAAACGAAAGAAGCACTTTCCGTTTCTATATACATCAAATTTTAATATGTTTTATCTTAAAAATCAAGTATTTGTAGGCAAAATACAGATAAATATGACTATTTATACCATAACCATTCCGATTACCGTGCACAGTGAGGACATCCGCACTATTGTATCCTTTGATCTATATGCCAAATACAACGCACCATCTCAATGAAAATCATCATTTTCCTTCAAGAATCGCCTGAGCTGACGTAAAGCAGCCAGCACCATCAGCATCACAGAGGCGCTTAAGATTGCCAACATAATGTATAACATACTGTTCGTATCGTCCCCTGTCCGCAAATTTACCGGCAGATTCGTA
>JAIEAP010000028.1 GCA_029071325.1 Lachnospiraceae bacterium
TTACAAAACATAAAATCGTCCCGGAATGCAAGTTCCTCATATGATTTTTGCCCCATGCTATTGATCGCTCCTCTTATTGGTAAGTAGACTGATCATAGCACAGGGCAATATTTTGCTCCATGTCGTTTTGTGAAAGTTTTTATTTTGGCATTATTACAAATTCCCAGCATTCATCCGGTTCAATTGCCGGCGTATCTGGCTTCCCACCAGAACCGCCACCGCCATCTTTATAAGATCCCCCGGAATGAAGAGGATTACTCCTGCCCACAGCGCCTCCACAAAGGTCATATGCGCCTGATAAGCAAGCCACAGCGAACCTGCGCCATACAGCAGGACCGTTCCCAGGATAAGGGCTATGATATCCCCCCACAGCTTGTAGTGGAACCGTTCCATCAGTATCCCCGCAGCAATCGTCACCAGGAGATAGCCCAGCATGTATCCGCCGGTAGGACCGAACACCTTCGCCGGACCTGCCTGCCATCCGGTGAATACAGGTACACCCACGATCCCTAACAGCAGATAGATCAGACAGCTTATGGTAGAATTTCTCCATCCCAGTACACAGACGGATAGATAGATGGCAAAGCTTCCCAGCGAAATCGGCACCGGCCCTATCGGCAGGGAAATGGGTGCGATCACGCAGGTAACTGCAGTCATCAATGCGATTACCGCCATCTGTCGGATATCAATCCGCGCTTTTGTTCCAATTTCCATGTTTGTCTCTGACATATGTATTCCTCACTTCTCTTTTCCTGATATTTTCGTTACTACGCACAGTCTCACGAGAAGTATTATTGCACGACCGCCCTCTATTGTCAACCATATTTACATTTTAGTTTACAATATAAGACATTTACTTATTCTGCGGTTTTGCAGATTCACAATATACCGGTTTGCTTCATGCTCCAGCTCATCGGTAAGGCGCTGCAGCTTCTGAACACCCCCGTACTTCCGTTTCAGCGCCGCTTCCAGCAGATAGTCGCACACCTCCGGATTTTTCGGAAGCAGCGGTCCGTGCAGATAAGTTCCTATGACATTCTTATAGAGGATGCCTTCCTCACCGGATGAATCGCAATTGCCATGTCCCCATACCACTGTGCCCAAAGGGGGATAATTTCCGATAAAGGTACGTCCGCCGTGATTTTCAAATCCCACGATGGGATTTACAAACAGCGGACTGCGTAATACGATATTGCCCGTCAGACGTTCCTTTCCGCATTCGGTATCAATATCCAGAATACCGAGCCCCTCGATGGTGGTACGCTCAGTTTTATAATAATTTCCCAGAAGCTGATATCCTCCGCAAACAGCCAGCACAACTCCTCCGTCCTCTACATAATCCCGAAATTCCTGCACCTGCTTTTTCAGATACCTGCATACCAGCTCCTGCTCCCGGTCCGCTCCTCCCCCTAACAGCACCACATCCAGCCTGGAAAAGTCAATCTTCTCCCCTGCAAGGAACTGTTTTGTTTCGGCCTGGATCCCTCTCCACGCAAGCCTCTTCTCCATGCACCGGATGTTGCCGTGGTCCCCATAGAGATTCAGCATATCCGGGTATAAATGTCCAATTGTCAGTTTCATGACCTCACTTCCTTTTCTCTTTTGTCTGACCGGTCATTTGCCGAAGCATCCTGTAATTGATGCAGCATGTGATTCGTGCGGTACAGTGCGGAATAATTTACGATAATATACAGATTCCCCGTTCCGCCATTCAAAAGTTCCTTCACCGCCTCCTGCATATCCTGCGCCGGTCTGCATGGTATATCCTCATATTTTAAGCGCAGTTCCATATCCAGACTCCGGCTCCCTGTCACCATCACGGATGCCACATTGGCATCCTCTAGATACCGGATATCCACATCCCAAAGCCATGAGATATCTTTTCCGTCCTGAGCGGTATCGTTTATTTCCACGATCAGGTCTTTTGCTTTCCTGTCTTTCACCATCAAGGCTATTTTCTGCTGGAATCCAATTGGGTTCTTGGCAAGATAAAGCTGTATTTTTGTATTTGGCAGCCGAAAATTTTCTTCCCGGCCATTCTCATAATCAAAGGTCCTCACAGCCTCTGCAAACCCTTCCACAGGAGCATCCACAGCTTTCAGCGCTCCATAGGCGCCAAGCGTATTATATACATGATAGGGCGCATCTGTATGTATCCGTATCTGCATGCCCTCCATATCGTATGCATATCCTCCGTCCTCCAGCCGGATGTTCTCCGCGGTATGATCAGGAACAGGACGCCTAAAGCTGCAGCGCGGGCAATGGTAACTTCCGATCTGTCCATATTGAACAAACGAAAATACAAGCTTCTCCCCGCAAAAACGGCAGAACGTACTCTCCCGGACTCCCGGATTGGAGGCGTCCTCAAAAATTTTTTCGTTTATCCCATAAGTTACTGCCGGATGATCGCATCTTAAACGCAGGGTATTTAAGAAAAAGTCGTCCCCATTGATGACAAGCTTAGTCTCCGGCACACCCTCAAGGGCGGTTCTGATTTTAAACATGACCGTATCTATCTCTCCGTAACGGTCCATCTGATCACGGAAAATATTGGTGAGCAGTACGCAGGCAGGCTTTAAGCCAGGCAGAATCTGCTCCGCCGCAAACTCATCCACTTCCATGCAGGCATAATCGGCATCCAGCCGTCCGCTCCATCCGGCAGCCATCACAAACGCACAGATCACGCCGTTTAACATATTAGCGCCGGTTCGGTTGATGATAACTTTCCTGCCCTGCTGTTCCAACACATGGCAGACCATATTGTTTACCGTTGTCTTTCCGTTGGTTCCCATGGTTACAATAATCTTCTCCCGAACCATTCCTGCCAGATCAGCAAGAATATCCGGGTAAATCAGGCGGGCAATATATCCCGGAAATGTACTGCCCTGCCGCCGGCTCATTTTCTGAATCATCACACCGACCATCTTGGCACACAGGATTGCCAGTCTCCTTCGTAAGCTTACCATATGGAATATATCCCCTTACTGCTAACATTTGTCCGTCCATAAGACCATATCTTTTTCATCTGCCCTCTCAATTCATCAAACGTCCATCTCCTGCCGCTCCTTGCCACACAATTCGGATCGTTGACCATAAAGCCATCCTGGTCATATCCATAGATGACAATAAAATGTCCCTCAGCAGTAAAATCTCCCGGCGCCATGGCACAGATCATAATATGCCCCCGGTCAAGCTCCGCTTTCATGGCGCTCTCCGATGCGCTTGCCTCCGTCACCCGGATGCCGTACAGGGGCGGGATATCCTCCATCAATGCCCACGCCGTACCTGTTCCTTCCACAAAGTAACCGTTTTCCAGGGAATATGCCGCAATTTTGTCCGGCGTCAGCGTCTCGTCTCCTGTCAGGTAATATAGAACCATTGACATACACGTCGGTCCGCAGCCTGCCAGGCCAACGTTATTCTCCCTCCCGTAAGGTTCATATCCCCACCGGGAATCCCACTGGAGAAACAGCGGGAATTCCTGCTCCTTTTCCGCATAGGTGAGCCCGCCTGCTCCATCTTTGTGTTTATCCATATAGCCAGCTACAAAATATGCCATCTCCGGGTTATTTGCCAGTGCTGTCAGCATATTTTCCGGATAACTTGCACTGTTTGCATAGATCTGTGCAATGACAGGATCGATCTCCCCCAATTCCTCCAGCCTGGCAAGAGCTTCTGCCAGGGTGCGCCTGCGTGGTTTTTCTATCTTTATCACAGCAATACTGCTCATATGCCGAACGCTATTATATGCTTCTATGACAGCTTCACAATCCCCATATTCCCACCCCCCTATCTGTCCCGTCATAACCCCCATTTTCCCTGACTGCGCATAAATGCCCTGTACCTTAAATACCGTCAGTGTCAGCCCCAGAACCAGCAATCCGCCTATCAGGAAGGAGCAATTGATCCGCTGCCTCCTTCTTCTGTATTGTGCCCGCATTTCTGCACGCTTTCGCTCCCCATCATACGTTCTTATGATTGTATCCTTCAAACCAACCTCCCGTTATGTTACGATTCACCTTGTGATACACAAGAACACCCAGCTAAGATATACCTATATCCTAACTGGGTGTTGTGTCTTACTTCTCGTAAAGTTGTGTTATAGTTGTAAATTATAGCTGATCCACATCAATGTATAATGTCGTGACAGTCGCATCTTTCATTCCTTCCATGTAGGGCCTCATATCCCAACTGCCCGCTTCGCTCACTACCGCTATATCGGTCTGTGCCTTTCCCATTTCTACCACTCCATATAACCGGGTATCCTCAACCTTAACATACGCCCTTGCTCCGTCCGAAGTCACGATTTCGCTGTCCGCTGCACTTACTTCTACCCCCGCCAGTTCCATGAAAAGGGGCAGTGCCTCGCCCGGAAGCTTCTCCGGCATCTCGTCATACTGCTTCACGATGGCTTCCCACACCTGTCCCGTAACCGCATTCATCACCAGCTCTGCTTCCATGGCTTTGCTTGAGACTCTTATCATCCAAAAGCTGTGATATGGCGCAAGCTGCTCCTGGGAAACCCATCCAGATACCGGCACTCCAAGCGTCGCTCTTATAGCCCAGGGGTCTTCTCTGTCTCTTCTGCCAAATCCCATTTTCCCTAACCAGTCCTTTCCGCACTGGATTGCATCCTCCATAGAGAGCTGTCCTTCCACCGGGTCGTGCAGACTTAAGCTTGACTGGGCCGCCCAATTGATGATGGCGTTCTCCATCTGTGACTCTGTCAGGGTATAGCTGTCTGCTGCCCCCGGCTTCTCTTCTCCGGTGTTTTCCAGACCTTCCCATGCCTGTACCGGCGATTCCACCACTGTGGTTCCGCTCTGTGTAAGAAGCTGCCTTTCTCTGGCCTTAAGAATCATGCTCATACCTGCCATGCTGCCAAAGATAAAGACAAATGCCGCCAACAGAGAAATCAGCGTATACCTGCGCGTTCTATTCATTCTTATCTCCCTCCTGCAGCCGGAATGCAAGACAGATCTTGGTTCCCGACCTCCCATCGCTTTCTATGTTCATCTTCGCCCTATGAATGTCCACGATCCTGGACACCAGCGCCATTCCAAGTCCCGCTCCATGCTGCCTCCTGGATCTGGATTTATCCACCATATAGAAGGCTTCTGTAATCCGCCCCAGTTCCTCCGGCGGGATTCCCTTTCCATTATCCTCAATACAGATCTGATATTTCTCCCCATCTGATTTCCCGGTAATAAAGATATCCGCGCAGTCTGCCTTTATGGCATTATCCATCAGATTCAGCACCATGGAAGAAAAGAGATCATATTCCACTTCTATCTTTCCCTCCTCCAGCTCTACATGCAGCTTTACATTACTGCCGACACATACCGCATCCAGTCCCGGAAGGAGCTGATCAAACAGTTCTCTTACCGCCGCCTGTTCCAGTACAAACTCCTGCTTGTCCAGCACAAACCAATCCATCAGCTTTACGGACAGGGCTTCCAAACGCATTCCCTCATTCCAGATATATCTGGCCGCCTCCTTCACCTGCTCTCTGGGCAGTTCTCTCTGATACAGCATATCCGCATAGCCAATGACGGAAGTAAGCGGCGTTTTCAATTCATGGGCAAAATTAGCCGCAAAATCCTCTTTCGACCTGGCGGCATCAAACAACTCCGCAATTTTTTCCTCCACCTTCTCCGCCATCTGATCAAAGTCGGCTGCCAGCTCACCGATCTCATCCGTTCTGTCAACGCCGATCCGCTCCGAGTATCTTCCCTCGGCAATCCGCCTGGCCGCTTTGCTGATTTTTTTGATCGGACCTGTCAGCACATTGGTCAGCAGAAAGACAATCGGAAAGCCGGCGCACAAGATGATCAGACATATATTCTGAAAATAGGTGATCATGCTTCTCTGCGTCTCAACCGCCGAACTGACGTCTGTCTCCGTCACAAGGTAAACAATATCATCCCCCTGCCGGATACAGTCATAGACCAGGATATAGCTCCCGCCTTCCTCCTGGCACATCTGGAACGCGATCCGGTCGTCGTCCTCCTCAAGATACATCAGTTTGGGCTGTGTCTTTATATTGGTCAGCACACACTTCTGATCGGCTCCATAGAGAGCAATGGGAACCGTGAAATTTTCTTCCATACCCTTTACCGTATCTTCGCCTTTTAAAAGCAGTCCCGGATTTAAATACAACATAGACTGCAGTATAAATTTGTTATGCTGGAATTCCTGAAACGCCAGTTTTTTTTCCTGCTCTATGGCATTCTGATATGCATAATTGACCAGCAGATAACCGGAAATCTGAAATGTAGTTCCCAATATCACGACAAAACAGAGAAATATTTTGTGAAACAGCTTCATGGCTCATCCTCCAGGCGGTATCCCACCCGGAATACCGTCTTGATATAATTTTCCCAGTTCAGCTTCTTTCTTAAGCGCTGGATATGAGAATCCAGAGTGCGGGTATCCCCCATAAAAACCTCTCCCCATACCTTCTCATACAACCGTTCCCGGTAGAGCGCAACATTTTTGTTCTGCACCAGTTCCACCAGAAGATCAAATTCTTTTACGGTCAGGTCTACCGGACGCCCCGCCTTGGTGACGGTCCTGGAGACCGTATCAATCTCCACATCCGCAAACACAAGCTTCTTATTCAGCTTTCCATAACGCCTGAGCAGAGCCTCTACCCGGGCTGTCAGTTCTCCTATCTGAAAAGGCTTGACAATGTAATCATCTGCACCGAGCTTTAAGCCCTTGATGCGGTCATTCAGGCTCCCCTTTGCCGTCAGGAAAATCACCGGCGTGCCTGTGGGCTTTATATATTCCAGCAACTCATACCCGTCAATTTCCGGCAGCATAATGTCTAGCAGGATCAGATCGAAGGTTTCCCGCTCAATATAGTCAGCTCCCATCTTCCCGTCATAGGCGCAGGTGCACCGGTAACCTTCCGCGCCAAGACTCATCCTGATCAGATTTGCAATTGCTTCCTCGTCCTCAATTACCAATATTTTCTGCATCTATCAAATCCTCCGGTAAAAATTATAGCACGAAGATGTGACATAGTTGTGTCATAAGTTACTATTCACAGTATGATGTACTCCCCGCCATCAGCATCCTCATGCTTGCATATAGGATCTGATGGCAGGGTCAATCCACCGCTCTGCAGGAATCCCGCTCCACCAGATAGCATGGAAGCTTCGCCTTAATTGCCGTGGTAATGCTTAAGTTAGAGGAAACATACAGAAGGTTGGCGCCATGCTGCCCCATATCGTAAGCGGGAGCATGTATCGTTGTCAATGCCGGCGTCATATAAGAGCCCAGCTCCGTATCATTAAAACCGATGACAGAAATATCCCCTGGCACCGACAGTCCGTACTCCCCAATTGCCTTTATCGCGCCAAAGGCCAGCGCGTCGCTGGCAGTAAACACTGCCGTTGGCAGCTCCCCCTCCTGCAGGAGCTGTGTCATCATTTCATAACCGGAGGTTGTCGAAAAACTCCCCTCCCGCAGCAACCGTTTATATTCCAGCTTCCGCTTTTTCATATAGGAGATATACGCCCGCTTTCTTTCATCGTTTACCGGCTCACTCCCACCGGCATACTCCACGCCACCTAAGAAAGCTATCCTTCTATGCCCAAGCTTTGTCAGATAATCCATGGCAAGGTTTACCGCCTGTTCAAAATCCATCGTGAGTGTTGTAATCTCATAGCGGTCCACCGGCATATCCAGAAATACAATATTCCGGCATATTCCAATAAACTTGTCTACCTCTTTTTTACTAAACTTACCGATACAGATCAGTCCGTCCACATTTTTCAGAATCTCCATATAATTGGCATCCGTACGGAATGCCCTTGTGATGGAAATGGAATTTCTGAGACAAAAATCCTCTATCCCCTGTCTTACCAGCAGATAATAACTATCCTGCATTTCCTGCTCCGCCGAAAACCACTGCACGATCCCAAGCCGAAAAGCCGCTTTGTCCACATTTCTGGTTTTCTTATAATGCAGTCTCTTGGCCGTCTCCCATACCCGCTGCTTTGTCTCCACAGAAACGCTTAATGTCGCGTCGTTATTTAATATTCTTGAGACAGCCGCCGGTGACACACCCGCCTCTGCCGCAATATCCTTAATCGTTGCCATCGCTTCTCCTTCGCATTATATTTACTAAACTTTTTACCATCATAACACAGTCCATTTCCTTTTGTCTACTGTAACACCTGTTATATTTACTCATTTTACTTCTCTTTCAATTTTAGTAATTAGTATTGACATTTTACTAAATATGCACTATATTGAGTCTAACAAGACACGGAAACATTCCAACCGCGAACATCTTAAAGGAGGTCATGAGCATGAAGGCTACAAACATTCTGGCGGAAGAATTCCAGCGCCAGACCTACCGCGATCTGCTGACCGACATTTATATGGACCCTGACAGAATCGATCAGCAGACCATGCGTTACATCCATGCAATCCGGACATACGAGCAGAACTTCGGCCCCGGTGAAGTCGAAATCTACAGCGCCCCTGGAAGAAGTGAAATAGGAGGCAACCATACGGACCACCAGCACGGCGAAGTCCTTGCCGCATCCATTAACAATGATGCCATTGCCATTGCAGGCAGGACATCCGATCATACCGTCAAGGTAATTTCCGATGGCTGCGCTGCGCTTACCGTTGATCTTGACGATCTGGCGCAATATGAGGACGAAAAAGGTTCCACCGCTGCATTGGTACGGGGCGTCCTCATGGGCATCCAGGAACGCGGATATACCCTGGGAGGCTTTCAGGCGTACATTACCAGCGATGTGCTGATCGGCGCCGGACTCTCCTCCTCTGCTGCTTTTGAGACACTGATCGGCACTGTGGTATCCGGTCTCTATAATGACATGAAAATATCTCCAATTGATATTGCCCTGATCGGACAGTACGCGGAAAATGTATATTTCGGCAAACCCTGCGGGCTCATGGATCAGATGGCATGTTCTGTGGGCAATCTGGTGCATATTGATTTTGCAGATCCCACCGATCCTGTAGTGGAAAAAATAGCATTTAATCTGGATGAATATGATTACAGCTTATGTATTGTGGATACGAAGGGCTCTCATGCCGACCTGACCGATGAATATGCCGCGATTCCTCTGGAGATGAAAAAGGCTGCCTCCTGCTTTGGCAAAGAAGTTCTGCGGGATGTTTCCAGAGAAGAACTGTTTGCCGGCCTATCTACGGTACGCTCCGTGGCAGGCGACCGCGCTGCTCTTCGCGCCATTCATTTTGTGGAGGAAAACGAACGGGTAAAACAGGAAATTGCAGCATTGCGAGACGGAGATTTTACCGGCTTTCTTAAGACCGTCCGCTCTTCCGGGGATTCTTCCTTTAAGTATCTGCAAAACGTATACAGCAATCAGGATACCCGTCATCAGAACATGTCCATTGCTCTTGCTGCCAGCGACAGCATATTGAAGGAAAACGGCATCAGCAGAGTGCACGGGGGAGGGTTCGCCGGAACTATCCAGGCTTTTGTCAGAAACTCTGCCGTTCCCACATACAAGACCACCATGAACAACATCTTCGGGGAAGGCTCCTGCAATGTACTGAAAATACGCAAATATGGCGGCATGAAGGTTCTGTAAATCAATATCAGGAGGGAAAATTTATGATTCAACAGCTCATCGAAGAACTTGTTCACTACGGCATGAAAAAGGATCTGATCGCAGATTCCGACCGTATTTTTGTGACAAATCAGCTCTTAGAGCTTTTCCAGATTTCGGACTATACAAAGACTGACTCTGAGCCACACGCACCCCGGGAACTGCATCTGATTCTGGAGGATATGCTCAACTATGCACAGGCTCACGGTATCCTTACGGAAGATACCATCACCGTGCGGGACTTACTGGACACGAAGATCATGGGGCTCATCACTCCGCTCCCATCTATGGTCCAAAAATCCTTTGCAGATAAATACACAATTTCCCCGCAGGCTGCTACGGACTATTACTATCAGTTCAGCCAGGCAACCAATTACATCCGCTCCCACCGCATTGCCCGGGACGAAAAATGGACGGTGGACACAGAATATGGTCCCATTGATATCACCATCAACCTTTCCAAGCCGGAAAAGGATCCAAGGGATATCGCCAAGGCAGGTCAGGCAAAAAAATCCGGATATCCCAGTTGTCTTTTGTGCAAGGAAAACGAGGGCTATGCCGGACATTTTCTCCACCCCGCCAGGCAGAATCACCGCATCATCCCCATTACCCTGTGCGGCGAGGATTATTACCTGCAATACTCTCCCTATGTTTACTATAACGAGCACTGCATTGTATTCAATGCCCGGCACATTCCTATGAAAATTGACAAATGCGCTTTTGAAAAGCTTCTGGACTTTGTCAGACAGTTCCCGCACTACATGGTCGGTTCCAATGCAGACCTTCCCATCGTGGGCGGCTCCATTTTAAGTCATGATCATTTTCAGGGGGGAAGATACACATTTGCCATGGCAAAGGCTCCCTATGAACAGGAATTCTCTCTGAAAGCTTATCCCAAAGTACATGCCGGAATCGTCAAATGGCCCATGTCTGTCATCCGTTTACAGTGCGAAGATCCTGCCGTACTCGCCGATGCTGCCGACCATATTCTGACAGTCTGGCGCGGATATACAGATGCGGAAGCCTTCGTGTTCAGTGAGACGGACGGCGTCCCCCACAACACCATTACGCCCATCGCCCGTATGCGCGGTGACCGGTATGAGCTGGATCTTGTTTTAAGAAATAATATCACCACAGAAGAACACCCCTGGGGCGTGTATCATCCCCATGCGCAGTACCACCATATCAAAAAAGAAAATATCGGCTTAATCGAAGTGATGGGGCTTGCTGTCCTTCCCGCACGCCTGAAAAAGGAGATTTCCTTATTAGAAGACGCCATCTTAAATCATAAAGATATCCGCGCAGATGCCGCCATTGAAAAGCATGCCGACTGGGCGGAAGAATGGATGGGAAAATATGACATTACCGCCGACAATATCCATGCCATCATTCAACAGGAAATCGGGCATGTATTTGTCAAAGTGCTGGGCTGCTCCGGCGTTTACAAGCGCACTCCCGAAGGCATGCGCGCCTTTCAGCGATTTGTGGATCACCTATAAAAATGTTGTGTTTTTACATGCCGTATGCTAAGATAAAAGGCAGATGCTACATATTTATAATATACAATGAGAAAAGGAGTTAGCTATGTATAATCTCAGCGACGAAAATGTGAACGACAATTCTTCACAGAATTACGCTACACCGACGCCGGATTCAAATGCTTCCCAGCAGTCCTATCAGGCGCCGGACAACAATGGTTACCAGCAGACTTATCAGGCTCAGAACAACAACGGTTACCAGCAGACTTACCAGGCTCAGGATAACAACGGTTACCAGCAATCTTATCAATCACAGAATACCTACAACCAGCAATACTACAATGGGCAGAATTATTCTTACGGCAGCGGTTCTTACCAGGCATCCGTAAATGGTCAGAACCCCTACAATCAGGAGAAAAAGCCGACCCCGGTATTTGCCATTCTGGGAATCGTGTTTGCTGTTGCTGCATTTCCTCTCGGCTTCTTGCTCGTCCCGATCCTTGGTATTATCTTAGGAATCGCAGGACTCATCTTCGGTATCTTAGGTCTGACCGCGAGAAGTTCCATCAAGGGACTGGGAATTGCTGCTACGATTCTTGCTCCTGTTGCAACAATCGCATTGATTATCGTGATCATATACCGTGCTGTCTCTCTCGTCAACGACATTACCGATGACATATTCTCCTATGAGGATAACTTTGATAATGACTATAATTTCGACTTTGACTATGATCATGACTATGACAATGATTATGATTATGACTATGATGATGACTATAACTATGATGAAGGCTTTTATGGTTATGACGACAGAACGGTAGACATCGATGATGTGGTATTATTCTCAGAGGCAGGCGTCACGGTTACAGCCACCGACATTACATACGAAAACTACGGTGACACCACATATCCCTATGTGAATGTTGAAATTGAAAATACCAGCGAGTATGATGTCACAATTGGCGTAGAATACTGTGCAGTTAACAATATCGCAATGTACGGCAGCTATTTTAACGACTCTGTCAACGCAGGCAAGAAGAGCAAATCGAGTCTTTCCATCGATTCCAGCGTATTCTCCAAATGCGCGTTTACAGGTATCGGCAGCATTGAGCTTCAGGTAAATATCTATGACAAGAATACCTATGATGATATCGTGGAATTAAGCGATCTCTATCAGGCCACTATCGATGCTTCCTACACACCATTTACTGCTGCCTCATTGAGTGATGCGAACCTGATCGTATCGGAGTCCGGCATTGACTTTTATTATCTGGGAGTTACGGATTCCTACTACGACGATTCACCATGCTTCCTGTTTTATGCCGAGAACCATTCCGGTCGGATGGCATGGGTAGAGACCGACGGATTCTCTATCAACGACTACATGCAGGGCGATTACGATATTGAGCTCGTCAATGACGGAAACGGTGCGCTGCTGTTGGTTGAGTGGGACGGTGACGTAGATGTGGACGATCTTGAAAAGGCCGATGTGAAGTTTGAGATTACCTTCTATGACACCTATGATGTCGTCTACACAGATGAAGTTGTCTTCTATTCCTTACAGTAAGGCTCTGATATGTCAGAAAAAGCCTCAGGCAAATGCCTGAGGCTTTTTCAATTCTACACATCCTATTTTCATCACGCCCTAGAAGCTGCGGATCTGCTCTCCGTCCTCTCCTGTATTCTCAATCCGGCGTATTTCTATCTCATAGCTGTAAGCATCATTGACCTGCACGGTCACCCGGTCGCCCACTTTATGTCCCATAACGGCCTTCCCCATCGGTGATTCAATACTGATCAGCCCCTTCAGGGAATTGCCCCGCAGAGTAGTCACGAGCTTGAATGTTTCTTCCATATCGTCCTCCGGGATATAGACCGTGACCGTATTATTAATGCCTACCTCATCTTCTTTTGAATCATCCGACACCACCACTGCCGTTTTGATCATCCGCTCCAGATAACGGATACGGCTCTCATTCTTATTCTTATCGCGCTTTGCCGCATAGTATTCAAAATTCTCACTTAAGTCACCCTGCTCTCGGGCTTCCTTCACAGCCCCAATGGCTTCCTTACGCACCACCAGCTTGCGGTACTCAATCTCCTCTTCCATTTTTCGGATATCGCTCTGTGTCAATCTATCGTGCATTTCTATTCCTCCTGATCACATTTTATCACAATATGTGCGCCCGGACGTATCCACCGCAGAATGCTCACCATATGCTTTTCTTCCACGGCAATGCAGCCGTGCGTATAATTCTTATCTCCACAGCAATGAAGAAATATCCCGCTGCCCCTTCCAGCCTCACATGCCTCATTGTACCCGATATCCAGAAGGTAATGGTATTCCGGCACATAGTCCATCATATGCTCCCCATAAGAGGAAGGCATAGCCTGTGTACAGTATACGGCACGGTTATAATGAGGACTGCTGCTATCCCCGCACCAGTACAGCTCCGGTGTGACCTGAGTATATGTAATATGACACCCCGGGTCCGGGAGTATTCCATACGCATTTTTGATGGCAAAGCGCCCCAGAGGCGTTCTGCCATCTCCTTCCTTCGTCTTGCCCATACCGCCATATCCCAGAACGGCGGGACAGGAATTTTCTCCCCAGTACAGCGTGCCCTTTCTTTCGTGACCGGTAACGAATATCACCTGCATCCCATATCTGCTCCATCATATTTTCTATTGAAAAAGCAGCTAAAATCTGCATTTCCACAGCTTTAACTGCCTTTTGTATGTATCTATTTATTATACGCTTTTCACATGCTCCTATGCCAATGCCGCCGTAATAATTGCCATAGAATACACTTCAATTGCATTACAGCCTCTAGACAAGTCATTGATAGGTGCATTCAGCCCCATCAGAATAGGACCGTACGCCTCGAAATTCCCCATACGCTGTGCAATCTTATACCCAATGTTGCCGGAACTGATATCCGGGAAAATAAAGGTATTGGCATGACCTGCCACCTCGGATTCCGGACATTTGGTCCGCGCCACCCTGGGGGATACGGCAGCGTCAAACTGCAGCTCGCCTTCTATGGGCAGATCCGGCTGGCGCTCCTTGGTCTTGCGCGCCGCATTGCGCATCTTATCCACATCCTCACCCTTTCCGGAACCCATGGTGGAATAACTCAGGAAAGCAAGCTTGGGATCGATGCCAAAGATTTTCGCACATCTGGCAGTTTCCAACGCAATCTCCACCAGCTCATCCTCGGTCGGATGAATATTGATGGCACAGTCTCCCATAGCAAGAACCTCATTCTCACCGGTCGCAGAGGGACGCACCAGGATAAAACAGGAAGATACAATAGAACTGCCCGGCTTGGTCTTGATCAATTGCAGGGCGGGACGGACGGTATCTGCAGTAGTATAAGTTGCACCGCCCAAAAGCGCATGTGCAAGCCCCATCTTCACAAGCATAGTTCCGAAATAATTGGCCTGGGACAGAACACCTCTGGCCTGCTCCGGCGTCACGCCTTTGCTCTTACGCAGCTCGCAGTACAACTCCACCATCTCATCCAGACGTTCAAACTTTGCGGGATCTATAATCTCAGCGCCCCGGATATTAAACCCGCTCTCTTCCGCCGATTCCATAATCTCATCTTCTTTCCCCACCAGGATCGGATGCAGGAAATTGCTGGCAAGCAAACGGGAAGCCGCTTCCAGGATACGGGGATCACTGCCCTCCGTAAACACGATCTTCTTGGGACTCTTCTTCAGAATGTTAATCATCTGACCAAAACCTAACATAGCACTCTTCTCCTTACTTCACAAATAATAACTGCTGCTATTATTGTACCCCCTTTTGGCTAAAATGCAAGTTCTCATTTTAATACAATCACGCCAGACGCAGTACAATGGATTCACAGCTCTCCAACGTAATCATACCGTCGGCTGCTTCTGCCTCCCGGACGCCCTCGTTCCCCATATTGGATAAGAGCGCTGCGTCCATCTGTCCCGGTAATTGTAACGTCACCGGCTGCGTCCCGAAGTTCGCCGCCACAAGTACACGGACATCTCCCGCCTCACTTTCCCGGAGGAAGCCAAATACTGTCTCCACATTCTCATATACCGGCACAAAATTCCCATAGGTAAAGGTCTCGCGATATTCATCAGATTTGCGTAAGCCTATCAGCTTCTTATAATAATTCAGGACAGAATCCTCCCGCTTCTGCTGTTCCGCAACATTAATCTTGCGATAATTGGGATTCACAGACAGCCACGGAGTACCTGTGGTAAAGCCTGCCTGCACTTCATCGGTCCACTGCATCGGCGTTCTGGCGTTATCCCGGCTGTTCTCGTAACAGAAGCCTAACGCTTCTTCCTTACTGTATCCTGCGTCCAAAGCCACCTGGTACTGGTCAATGGTATTGATATCATCATACTCGCTAATATCATCCCTGCGGCAGTTGGTCATTCCGACCTCCTGCCCCTGATAGAGGAAAGGCAACCCTCTGAGCAGGATGGATGTGGTTGCAAGCATTTTTTTACCCGCTTCATTTACGGCATGCTCCGGCAGATAACGGCTGGCCCCTCTTGGCTCGTCATGATTTTCAATGATATTCGCCTTAAATCCCTTCCCGATCAATTCTTTCTGGGACGCAAACAGCGTATCCCTCCACTCCTTGAATTCAATGGGTCTGGCATCATACCATCCGTGCTTTCCAAAACCCAGCATATGGGCAGAAAAATCAAACATCGTAGAAAAATGCCCATCATCCCCGACAAATTCCAGGAGTTCATCATCTTTCATATTGAAAACCTCACCCACAGTAAAGGCATCATATTTCTCAAAGGTACGATGTTTCAAATCCTCCAGCATATCTCCTACGCCCTGTACCGCCTCCACCATCTTAATGCAGGTGGCAAGTCCATCCGGACCGTCCGGCTCATAATCCGGGAAGCTTAAGTCCTTCTTGATGTTAATAATGGCATCAATGCGAAAGCCCGCAAGTCCCTTATCCAGCCACCAGTTGATCATCTCATAGATTTTCTCCCGAACCGTCGGATTCTCCCAATTCAGATCCGGCTGCTCCTTCGCAAACATATGCAGATAGTACTTATCGGTTCCCGGAATCTTCTCCCAGCAGCTTCCGCCGAAGTAAGAACGCATATTGTTGGGCTCTCTGCCATCCTTTCCGGGACGAATATAGAAATATCTGCCGTATTCACCTTCCGGATCTGCCAGCGCCTTCTGGAACCACTCATGCCGGTCGGAGCAATGATTCACCACCAGATCCATAACAATATGCATATCACGCTTCTTAGCCTCTTCCAGCAGTTCGTCAAACTCCTCCATAGTTCCGAATTCTTCTGCGATCCTGTAATAATCCGAAATATCGTAACCCTGATCCACAAAAGGCGATTGATAAATAGGCGACAGCCAGATAATGTCGATGCCCAGTTCCTTCAGATAATCCAGACGCGAAATCACGCCGCGCAGATCTCCGATACCGTCCCCATTGGTATCCTGAAAGCTTTTCGGATAGATCTGATATGCCACCTTATCATGCCACCATTTTCTTTTCATGAAAAACCCTCCTTCATATGCTGATACTTGTTTTTCTTGTATGATACTGTTATTATATATAGGATAAATCTAAAAATCTTGCAGAATATTTTCCTGTTTATTGCACAATCCTGACTTCAGAAAAGGAGTATCCCACTATGGCAGCATCAACAGCCCCATCACCGGCCCAAAAAGAAAAAGCGCAGCACGGAGAATCCCTATTCCCCCTGCAGCGCTACGGCACAACACTCTCTGATTCCTATCCTGCCGTGACTGCCCATTGGCACGAGGAGGCGGAATTCACTATGATCACCGGGGGCGTATGCAACTACCAGATACAGTCTGCCAGTTACCCGGCGCATCCCGGAGACCTTTTATTCATCCCTCCCCTGGTGCTCCACTCCATCACCATTGAGACAGGCGGCTCCATGGAATCGGAAACCTATGTCTTTCACATGAACCTCCTGGGCGCCTCACTGCCGGATTCCGGCTCCATCCGTTACTTAACACCTCTTGCCCACCAGAAGCTGATCCCTCCGTTCCTCCTCACGGTATCTCATGCTGCATATCCGCAGGCATATGATCTGTTTCTTGCCATCAGCGACGCTTACCAGAACCGACCGGCAGGTTATGAGCTGCTGCTCAAATCATACTTCCTGCAGTTGATCGCACTGCTTTTACCTTATTGTGAAGCTGCCGACCGGCAGCCTCCCATTGAGCAGGAGCATACGCGGAAGATCAAGACGGTACTTGCCTACATTGACCGTCACTATATGGACAGCCTCACCGTGCCGCAGCTTGCCGCCTCCTGCTACTTCAATGAGTATTACTTCATGCGTATCTTCAAAAAATACGTAGGAATGTCCTGTCTGGAATATATCAAAAATGTACGTCTGCAAAAAGCGGCGGAAGCCTTCTTGTCAGGTGAAACTTCTCCGCTAGAGGTCTCTCTGTCCGCAGGCTTTTGCAATCTTTCTTACTTTTATCGGGAATTTAAAAAGAAATTCGGCATGACGCCAAAAGAATTTATAGAACATCCGCCCACCACATTTCCGGTGATTCAGACCGGATCGTGACAGTTCCGCTTCTCCTCCCTGATTTCCCAGTGGATCAGGAAAGTCAAAGCTGCACGCAGCGCGATGATGCCTGCTACGATGGCAATTTCCGACCAGTCACGCACAATGACTGTACGCAGGATCTCACTTCCCAGCTTGAATTCAAGACCTGCTGCCAAACCTTTTGCAAGCTGCAGTCTTGTATCGGGCTTCTTCCTAAGATAAGAAATAAATCCACGGATGCCGGATGCCACAATGACACCGGCACCAATGGATTCTAATATCAGAATTGCCCACTGTATCAATTGTCCCACAAATAATTCTGCTGCCTCATAGGCAAATTCCATAATGTATTTCCTTTCCGCTTATCCCCGGAAGTCTACGTTCCAGCCCACCTGTCTCTCCTGTGAGGTCCATACAGAATCGCTCATGTGTTCATAGCTGTAATCCTGAAGCTTCTTCACCAGCTCGTCCATAGAATTGGCCGTTATCGTCACATCATTCTTAGGATCCGGTCTGCTCCATCTGTCTGTCCGCTCCGATTTATCCGCATCGGACACATTCTCCCGCTGCTTCTCCCAGCGTTCTCGCTGTGCTTCTTTCTGAGCCTCTTTGCGCTCCTTGATCTTCGCTTCCTTCTTATCGGCGATACGCTCTCTCTGCTTCTCCAGAGACTTGTCAATTACGGCGAAAAATGAAGCGTTGCCGCCGTCATTCACAATAATGCCATAATTCTTTACTTTTGCTCCGCTTGCTTCCAGGCTGCTCTTTAACTGCTTCATCTGGTTCTGTGCATTACCTATAATGCCCTCATACTTCTTGCGGTATTCCTCATCCACAGCCATTCGCTCGATTTTATCCGTATCGATCAAGACGACCATCTTGCTGGAATTGGCATACGCCCCTGCATTGGCATTCACCTGATCCTTAATAGAAGAATCTACCAGAATGAACTCCATATTTCCGTACTTCTTCCTCAGCTGATCGTAATACGCTTTGCCCTCATCGCTGAGCTGTGCATTTCCTACTGTCCTGCCAGACACCTTACTGGTCCTGGTTACCGCTCCGGTCTCGGCATACGCAGCCGCCTGTACGTTCTCCATTGCCTGACCTACTGCTCCTGTGCTCATATTCATTCCTCCTTGAAATTGTTGACCGGTAAATCCATTTACCGGTGGATATGATAAGTCTCATCTTATATATCGGTCCTGCACACCATTTTGTTTACCCATATAAATCATAATCGTTTATCCGTTCAGCATGGACCGTGCTGCGGGCAATGGCTGAACTTTAACAATCCTACAAAAGCCCCTACGCCAGAAAATACCCCAGCACCACAGCGCCAAGAACAATACGGTACCAGCCGAACACTTTGAAATCATGTTTTTTGATATAGCCCATCAGAAATTTGATGACCAGAACCGACACCGCAAACGCTGTCACGCAGCCCACCAGGAGTACCGCTGCCTCCGTTCCGCTAAAATGCAGTCCAAATTTCAATATCTTTATAAAGCTCAGCCCAAACATAACCGGCACTGCAAGGAAAAAGGTGAACTCTGCCGCCGCCACTCTGGACACCCCGATGAGCAGCGCTCCGATGATGGTTGCTCCCGAACGGGAGGTTCCGGGTATAATGGACAACACCTGAAACAGTCCGATCACAAATGCCGTCTGATATGTGATATCCGACAACTCTGCCACCTTCGGCGTCCGGGCCTTATTCCGGTTCTCCACCAGGATGAATGCAAAGCCATAGAAAATCAGCGCAACCGCAATCACCACCGGGGTGTGCAGATGTTCATCGATCCAGTCGTCAAACAATATAGTTACGACAGCTCCCGGAATACAGGCGACCACCACTTTAAACCACAGGCTAAATACATCTGCCCTCACCACCGGCTGGCTCTTATCCTTCCACTGAAAGGGGAACATTTTTCCAAAGAACAGCAGGACTACAGCCAGGATTGCTCCCAGCTGTATCACCACAAAAAACATTTCCTTAAATTCCGGGCTCATATCCAGCCGGATAAACTCATCCACCAGAAGCATATGTCCAGTACTGCTGATGGGCAGCCATTCCGTTATACCTTCAATAATACCCAGAAAAAATACTTTTAATAATTCTGCTATATCTAACATCATAACTAATTATATTCGGCTTTCCACGTCTTTATTCGTCGGCATTCTCTGCAACTTTGCCGGCTCTCGCCTTAACCTCTGCCTCCTGAATATCGCTGGGCGCCTGCTCATATCTTACAAATTCATATTCAAAAGTACCCCGGCCTCCCGTCATGGAACGCAGTACCGTGCAATACCCGGTCAGTTCCATCATGGGGATATCCGCCTCAATGACCTGTCTTCCATCTGACATGGGGTTCATACCCAGCACTCTGCCGCGGCGTTTATTCAGATCGCCCATAATATCGCCGGTATATTTATCCGGCACCGTCACCTTAAGGTTAGCAATGGGCTCTAAGAGAACCGGTCCTGCTTCCATAAAGCCTTTCTTGAACGCCTGGATGGTGGCCATCTTGAATGCCATCTCCGAGGAGTCTACCGCATGATAAGATCCGTCGTACAAAATACCTTTAACTCCCACTACGGGATAAGCCGCCAACGGTCCCTTCTGCACGGATTCCTGCAGTCCTTTTTCCACTGCCGGGAAGAAGTTCTTCGGAACCGCACCGCCTACAACTTCCTGCGTAAACTCATACGCCTGATCCAGATTTCCGGACGGTTCAAAACGCATTTTCACATGACCGTACTGCCCGTGTCCGCCGGTCTGCTTTTTGTATTTGTATTCCACATCCGAATTCTTACGGATGGTCTCACGGAAAGCAACCTTGGGCTTCATGAGCTCAATGGTGCATTTATACTCATTGGCAAGGCGGCTCTGAATGATCTCTAACTGTTGGTCTCCAATGCCGTACAGAAGCGTCTGTCTGTTCTCGCTGTCATTTACCACCTTCAGCGTCTGATCCTCATGTGCAATCTTCTGCAGCGCCTGTGACACCTTATCGATATCGCCCTTGTTCGGCACTTTGTAGCGCATTGCCGTATAGGGCTTGGAAAGTTCAAATTTACCGTACTCGATGACGTTTGCTTTAGTGGACAGAGTATTGCCAGTCCTTGCTGCCGTCAGCTTTGCTATAGCGCCGATATCGCCTGCATGGAGCTCGCTTACCTCTATGGGCTTGCTTCCCCGCAGCACATACAGCTTATTGACCTTCTCCTCCACGTCTTTATCTTTGTTGTATATGACATCATCTGATTTAAATACGCCGGAGCATACCTTGATGAGAGAATACTTTCCGATAAAGGGGTCCACAATGGTCTTGAATACATATGCTGATTTTGCCTTGGCAAAATCATAGTTTGCTTCAAAAACCTCATTTGTCTTCATGTTAAAGCCCGCGATCTGCTTATTCTCAGGGCTGGGCATATATTTTACGATGTCGTCCAATAAGGCATATGTACCCTGGCACAGAATATTGGAACCCATGCTGATGGGAACGATGGAACCGTCCAGCACATTTGCGCGGAGAGCTGCACGGATCTCATTTTCTGAAAATGTCTCTCCGCCAAAGTAGCGCTCCATGAATTCCTCACTAGTCTCTGCAACAGCCTCCATCAGAGTTTCCTTATACAATGCCAGATTTTCCTTGCTGTATTCAGGAATCTCACACTCTTCGATCTCCTTGTCCTTCCAACGGTTTCCCGTCTCGCTGACCACATTCACATAGCCTACGAACTTCTCGTTCTCCCGGATTGGGAAATGGAATGGCGCCAGCTTCTTGCCGTACATTTCCGTAAGCTTCTCTACTACATTCTTAAAGGAAGCGTTATCTGCGTCCATACCGGTCACATAGATCATACGGGACAACTTATATTTCTCACATAATTCCCACGCCTTCTCCGTACCTGCCTCTACGCCTGCCTTGCCGGATACCACGATGATCGCCGCATCTGCTGCACTGATAGCCTCTTCTACTTCTCCTATGAAATCAAAATATCCCGGAGTGTCTAACACATTGATCTTCACGCCCTCCCACTCAATGGGTATCACCGACGTTCCAATAGAAATTTTGCGTTTCTGTTCTTCTTTGCCATAATCGCTGACTGTGTTGCCGTCCTCCACACGCCCCATGCGCGAAGTAACGCCAGACAGATATGCCATAGATTCCACAAGACTTGTTTTTCCCGCCCCACCGTGTCCTAATAACACGACATTCCTGATCTTGTCAGTTGTGTATACATTCATTACAGCTACCTCCTAATTTTATGTCTTTTTTTGACACTTCCTTTCATATAAATTCATTTTACAATATGCTGTCAGATAATTCAATCTTTTTATCCTTTGAGTTCTGATGAGTCCTGATAGCTTCGGATCTCGTCTCTCAACCAGTTTACCCAGTCTTCCATGCCCTCCCCTGTCTTGGCGCTGATGGGGAAAATCTTCAGCTTGGGATTACGCATCAGAGCATATTCCCGCACCTTGTCCAGATCAAAATCAAAATAAGGCAGCACATCGATCTTATTGATGATAAGCACATCACACACCTGAAAGATCAAAGGATATTTGAGCGGCTTATCATGCCCCTCCGGCACAGATAAGATCATGGCGTTCTTCACAGCGCCCGTATCAAACTCTGCCGGACAGACCAGATTACCTACATTTTCCAGCACCACCAGATCCAATTCCTCGGTTCCAAGCTGCTGGATGCCCTGTCTTGTCATATCCGCATCCAGATGGCACATGCCGCCGGTATGCAGTTGGATTACCTTGACACCGGTATGGGCAATGGTATCGGCATCCACATCCGAATCGATGTCTGCCTCCATCACGCCAATCTGTATCTCCTCCTTCAATGCTGCGATGGTCTTAGTCAGCATCGTGGTCTTTCCCGATCCCGGAGAAGACATAACATTCAAAAGGAACGTATTCTCCTCCTTCAATTCCTGACGCAGCTTATCCGCATCCTTGTCATTGTTGGCAAAAATGCTCTGCTTTACTTCCAATACTCGATATTCCTTCAAAATAAATTCCTCCTGCTATCTGATGTTTTCTGCCCTGCTACTATGACATTCTTACAGTCTCCATATCCTTCCACACTCTGATCCGTAAGAATCATTGTTCCCTCAAAGGGCGCAAAGGTAACAGAACTGATGGCCCCAAATTTGGAATAATCAGCCAGAATACAGCTCTTGCTGCACTGTCCTATCGCAGTCTGCTTCACATTCGCCTCACTGGCATCCGGTGTGGTACAGCCTGCCTTGCGGGTAATCCCGTTTGTCCCAAAAAAGCCTCTGGTAAAATGGTACTGCAGCAGCGTACGGATTGCCTGATTCCCCACTACCGCTTCCGTGGATGCTTTCAGTTCTCCTCCCACCAGAAGAACACGTATACCTTTTGTCACTAACCGTCTGGCATGTTCCACTGCGTTTGTCACAAATACAGCTGTCGGAACATCAATATAATCTATCATGTATCCGGTAGTCGTCCCCGCATCCAGATACACAAAATCCTCCGGTTCGATGAGAGTGGCGGCATACCGCGCAATCCGCCGTTTCTCCTCCTGATTCACTTCCATCTTCTGGGCCACCGTAAGCTCCTTAGGATTGAAGGCGCTGCGGTCTATCGCCACAGCACCTCCAAATACCTTCACCAACCTGCCCGCATTGTGCAGCGCCGTGATATCACGTCTCACCGTAGACTCCGAAATATCCAGGGCGTCACGGATCTCATTGATGGTTATGCTTTTCCGTTCCTCCAGCAGCCTTAAGATCACTTCATATCTCTGCTCTGTCAACATATCTTTTTCTCCGCTTTGTATGCTGCAACATCTGTCTCCAGTACAATTTTACGGACAGGCAGGATGCTGCCCGGTGAAACGGACAGTTCATCCACTCCCATAGCAAGAAAATCCTTCGTCAGAGTGGTATCCGCTCCCAGTTCTCCGCATATACCCGCCCAGATACCAGCCTTGTGAGCGTTGTCCACTACCATCTGAATCATGCGCAGTACCGCAGGATGGTGAGAATCGTAGAATTCGTCCAGCTTCGTGTTCTGCCGGTCGATGGCCAGAGTGTACTGGGTCAGGTCATTCGTTCCGATACTGAAGAAGTCTACCTCACGCGCCAATTCTTCGCTGACCATCACAGCCGCCGGAGTCTCTATCATAACGCCCTGTTCTACCTCGCCGTAAGCAATGCCGTTCTCTGTAAGTTCTGCCTTCACTTCCTCCACGATTTCCCGTATCCGGAGCACCTCCGACACACTGGTGATCATGGGATACATGATGGCTATCTTCCCGTAAGCGCTGGCCCGGAACAAGGCGCGAAGCTGTGTGCGGAATATCTCCGGACGCGTCAGACAGATACGGATGGCACGGCAGCCCATTGCCGGATTCTCCTCAGGCTCCATATGGAAGTAATCGCATTTCTTGTCCGCGCCGATATCCAGCGTCCGGATGACCACGCGCTTGCCCGCCATGGTCTCCGCCACAGTCTTATAGGCAGTAAACTGCTCTTCCTCCGTTGGATAATCCTCACTTTCCAGATACAGGAATTCACTGCGGAACAAACCGATCCCACCTGCGTCATTCTGCAGTACCCCCGCAAGATCTTTGGGGTTTCCGATATTGGCATAGAGCATAAGCTTCTGACCATCTAACGTGACATTATCTTTGCCCTTAAGCTGCTGCAGAAGCTCCTTCTTCTCCTGCTCCTGCTGCTGCCTTAGCTTCATATCGGCAAGCGTGTCCTCATCCGGTTCCACATAGATCTTCCCGCCGGAGCCATCCACGATTCCCATTTTCCCGTCCACGGAATCATCCAGCGGAAGGGAACAGCCCACCAGCGCCGGAATTCCCATGGAACGCGCCAGGATTGCCGTATGTGAATTCGTCGAACCATGTACCGTCACAAAAGACAACACCATATCCTTATCCATCTGCACCGTCTCAGAGGGTGCCAGATCGTCAGCGACTATGATGACCGGCTCTCCTGCATTCAGACCGCCTGCCCCGTCACCGCTCAAGACTTTGATCAAACGCTCTGAGATATCTTTGATATCCGCAGAACGCGCCCGCATATAATCATCATCCATGGCCGCAAACATTTTAGAGAAGTTATCCCCGGTCACAGCCACTGCGTACTCCGCATTTACCTGCTGGGTGCGCACAATATTATCCACGGATTCATTATAATCCCCATCGTCTAACATCATCTGATGAATCTCAAAAATAGCGGCATTCGCTTCTCCTACTTCCTTTACCGCCTTATTATACAATCCCTGCAGCTGCCGGATAGCCTCCTCTTTCGCCTCTTCATAGCGCTTCATCTCTGCATCCGCATCGGTGATCTTCTCACGCTTCACCTGCTGCTCATCCTTTTTGTATACGCTGATCCTGCCAATGGCAATTCCGCCAAACACGCTCTTTCCCTGATACGCCTGCATAGTAACCCCCTTCTTTTTAGTGCGGCAGGCAAATGGCTCCCCTTTAAGGGAAACCACCGCCTGCCGTATCTTTGCCAACTCTTACATTTGCTCCTGCATAAATGCACTCACTGCCTCATATGCAGCGTCTTCATCCTCACCGTCAAAGGTCAGCACCACTTCCTGATCTTTCTTCACAGCAAGGCTCATCAGCCCCAGGATGCGCTTACAGTCACCGGACTTTCCGTCCTTGCTCAACTGGATATTGCAGGAAAATCCCTTTGCAACCTTCACCAGCTCCCCTGCCGGACGGGCATGTATTCCCTCCGGGTCTGTAATTGTGTACCTGAATTCCCTCATACTGATTTCCTCCTTATATTTTACTAGTTTTATTATGCCAGTTTTTTCTTCAATACTCCTAACAGCAATGCCGACACCACAGTTCCTACTACCAGCGCCAGCAGATACATCAGCGCATTTCCCACTACCGGGAACACGAAGATTCCTCCGTGAGGTGCCATCAGAGTACACTGGAATGTCATGGACAATGCCCCTGCCACACCGGAACCAATGATACATGCCGGAAGCACGCGCAACGGATCAGATGCCGCATAGGGAATCGCGCCCTCTGTGATAAAAGCCAGACCCATAATGAAGTTGGTGGGGCCTGCCTCACGCTCTTCTTTGGTAAAACGGTTCTTAAAGAGTAAGGTTGCCAGTGCAATGGCACAGGGCGGAACCATACCGCCGATCATAACTGCTGCCATCACATCATAGTTTCCTGCGGCGATAGCCGCTACACCGAATACATACGCAGCCTTATTGAAGGGGCCTCCCATGTCAATTGCCATCATGCCGCCCAGCACAAGTCCTAATATCACTTTACTGGAACCGCCCATACTTGTCAATCCGTTATTCAGTCCGGTATTAATGGCTCCCATCACCGGCTCCACCACAAAGTTCATGGCAAGCCCGATCACCAGAATACCCACCACCGGGTAGATAAGAACCGGCGCTATTTTCTCCAGCGCTTCCGGCAGTTTTTCACACAGCTTGCGCAGACCCAGGATTAAGTATCCTGCCGCAAAACCTGCCACCAGCGCGCCAAGGAAACCTGACTTTCCATTGGCAGCAATCATGCCTCCTACAAAGCCTAACGCCAGTGCCGGACGGTCTCCGATTGCCATGGCGATAAATCCTGCCAGTACCGGGAGCATGAACCCGAAGGCAACGCCTCCGATACCCTTAAACAATGCCGCCGCCGGTGTGATGGTTCCGAAGTCCCCGCGCTGGTCTGCCGGAAGTGAATTGATGTCCACCGACAATCCGTCAATCAGAAACGCAATGGCGATGAGGATACCGCCGCCAACTACGAAGGGCAGCATGTGGGAAACACCGTTCATCAACTGCGTATATATCATGTGGCCGATCCCGCCGCTCTTTTTGTCCCCTGCGGGAGCTGCGTCCTCCGCATGTTCGCTGTGATACACCGGCACATCTCCTGCCAGTACCCGCGCCACCAGTTTATCTGCCTTGCTGATACCGTCAGACACCTGGCATACGATGACCTTCCGCCCGTCAAAACGATCCATGGGAACCTGGGCATCCGCCGCCACGATAATAGCGTCCGCTTCTGCAATCTCCTTAGCAGTCAGCATATTCTTGGCTCCGCCGGACCCTCTGGTCTCTACCTTGATGAAGCAGCCTGCTGCCTTTGCCGCCTTCTCCAGTCCTTCCGCCGCCATATAAGTATGTGCAATTCCTGTGGGACATGATGTAACTGCCAGGATTTTCGCCTTCTGTTCCTGTCCCCCTGACTGACTATCCGAAGCATCGCCGGAAAACTGCTGATTAAGATCCGGTCTCTCGGCATCTGCTTTATCAATGATCTGCAGGAATTCTTCCGGGGAACCAGCGCTTCGCAGCGCGTTAGTAAATGCTTCATCCATCAGCATCATGGACAGCTTGCTCAACACATCCAGATGTACGTTATCCTCCGTATTAGGCGCTGCGATCAGGAACAGCAGAGTCACCGGCTCATCATCCAATGCCGCAAAGTCCACACCGTTCTTGACTACCATAGCTGCCAGTCCCGGGCGGTTTACCGCGTCACATTTTCCATGAGGAATGGCAATCCCATCTCCGATTCCCGTGGTGCTCTCTTCCTCTCTGGCATATACCTGTCTGCGGTATGATTCCTTGTCATTAATCTTCCCGCTGTCCGCCATCAGATCTACCATCTGATCCAGCGCTTCCTGCTTATTCTGCGGCTTTCCGTCCAACAGAATACTTCTTTTGTCCAATAAATCTGTAATTCTCATTCTCACGCCTCCTTATTTTTTAATTGCTGATATACTGCAGCTACTTCCTGCCCTGTTGCCAAATGCTCCGAAAATGCGCTGGCACTTCCTGCTGCCACACCCATATAGAATGCATGCTCATAATCCTTCCGCTCCAGCCACCCTGCCAGGAATCCTGCCACCATAGAGTCACCGGCTCCGACTCCGTTCACCAGCGTTCCCTTTGGTGCGGGTGCGCTATGGACGCTTCCATCTTCCGCCACAAGTACAGCCCCCTCGCCGGCCATGGATATCAGTACATTCCTGGCGCCTCTCTCCTGAAGCTTCCGTCCGTAGGGAACCACTTCTTCTCTGGTGCGCAATTCCACGTCAAAAATCTCTCCCAGTTCATGGTTATTGGGTTTGATCAGAAACGGGTGATACTCCAGAACGTTGAGGAGCAGATCTCTCGTGGCATCCACCGCGGTCAGCACTTCCTTATCGGCAAGAGATGCCAGAATCCTCCGATACATATCGTCCGGCATGGATGCGGGTATGCTACCCGCCAGAACCAGGACATCCCCCTGCTGCAGCCGGCTCAGTTGTTCATCCAACTGCGCTACCTGCTCTTCTCCTATAGAAGGTCCCTGTCCGTTAATCTCTGTTCCCTCAATGTTCTTAAGCTTCAGGTTGATACGGGTAATCCCCTGCTGCAGCCGGATAAATCCTGACTGTACGCCCATACGGCACAGTTCATTCTCAAGAGCCTCTCCCGTAAATCCTGCCACAAAACCCAGCGCAGTGCTTTCAACCCCCAGATTGCGCAGCACTGTAGAAACATTGATACCCTTTCCGCCCGGAAGGAGCATTTCTGATGTGGTGCGGTTCGTTCGCCCCATCTGGAAATCATCAACAGAAACGATGTAGTCCAGCGATGGATTAAATGTAACTGTATAAATCATGTCCCTGCCTCCCTTGCTTTTGATAAAATCATTATACATTCACTTTCATTCAAAATCAATCAAACTAATTCACAAAATGTCAAGTTTGTTTTGGTGTATATTGCACAAATATTCTTCTACATAAAAAAACATTCCCCAAATCGGGGAATGTCATTCCTTTGTGTTTATTTCTTGACTTAAGTACGAAATCATACTACAATATACCGCAATGTAGACAGGAGGTTATTATGAATATCCAATTATCCGACCACTTTACCTATAAACGATTGCTGAGGTTCACGCTGCCCTCTATCATCATGATGATATTTACTTCCATCTATAATGTAGTGGACGGCTTTTTTGTCTCCAACTATGTGGGAAAGACACCTTTTGCTTCTGTAAATTTCATCATGCCCCTTCTTATGATGCTGGGAGCCGTGGGATTTATGTTCGGCACCGGCGGCAGCGCCCTGGTATCCAAGACCATGGGCGAGGGCAAAGAGGAGGAAGCAAACCGCCTGTTCTCCCTGTTCATCTATATATCCGTTGCCTGCGGCATCACTCTGTCCGTGCTGGGCATCATCTTCATACGCCCCATTGCCGCCTTGCTGGGGGCGGATGACGTCATGCTGGACAACTGTGTGCTGTATGGGCGCATCATCCTGTTGTCACTGCCATGCTTCATCCTGCAATTGGAATTCCAGAGCTTTTTCGTTACCGCCGAAAAACCGCAGCTGGGACTTATCGTCACCTTAAGCTGCGGTGTGACCAATATTATCCTGGACGCCATTCTCGTGGCTGGTTTCCGCCTGGGACTGGTGGGCGCAGCGGCAGCAACCGTAACCAGTGAATGCATGGGAGGACTGATCCCTCTCATCTATTTCCTTCGTCCCAATACAGGCAGGCTGCGCCTGACCCGGACAGTCTTCAACGGGCGCGCCATATTAAAGGCATGTGTCAACGGCTCCTCCGAGCTGATGTCTAACATCTCCATGTCCTTAGTCAATATGCTCTATAATGTCCAGCTCATGAAATATGCCGGGGAAGACGGTGTTGCCGCCTACGGTGTGCTGATGTATGTCACCCTTGTATTTGCCTCCGCCTTTATCGGATTTTCTATCGGAAGCGCTCCTATTATCGGCTTCCATTACGGCGCAGGAAACAGCGGCGAATTGAAAAACCTGCTGCGCAAGGGGCTCTCTCTTATCCTGATTTTCTCCCTGGGTATGTTTACCCTGGCAGAATTGCTGGGAATGCCCCTGTCGCTGATTTTCGTGGGATATGATCCCGACCTTTATGACCTTACCAGGAAAGGATTTATGATCTATTCCTTCTCCTTCCTATTTTCCGGGACCGCCATATTTGGCTCCTCATTCTTTACCGCCTTAAATAACGGTCCTGTCTCCGCAGCAATCTCCTTCTTACGGACACTGGTGTTCCAGATCATCGCCGTCCTGGCGCTTCCCCTGATCCTGGGCATTGACGGCATCTGGGTATCCATTGTAGCAGCGGAATTCATGGCTGCCACGGTAACGGTACTGTTCCTTATCGGGAAACGCAGGACATACCATTACGGATGACATTATTTCATCCATCGCTCCCGGTACAGCCGGATCAGGAAAATGGCACCCCGGAAGCAAAGTTCCGCACACATAGCGATCCATACGCCCATAAGCCCCATACACCCCGACAGGAGGATGGCAAGAGGCAGGCGCACTGCCCAGATACTGACAAAATTCATCATGCTGGGAATCAATGTATCACCGGCTCCCCGGAGCGCACCGGACGCCACAATAGAAGCGGCGTACATAGGCTCGGCAAAAGCTTCCAGGCGCAGTACCTGCGCGCCAAGCAGCCGCACACCGGCATCCGGTGTCAGGATAGCCATCATCGCCGATGCACTCAGGTACATAACCGCGCCTGTGGCTGCCATCACCGCCATCCCCAGCCATACTGCCATTCTGGCAAATTTCCTGGTAAGCTCCCGCCGCCCCGCGCCCATGCTCTGACCTACCAGGGTCATGGCCGCGTCTCCGATTCCATAGCCCGGCATATAACAGAGGCTTTCCGCCGTAATGGCAAAAGAATTGGCGGCGATCGCCACCGTTCCAAGCGGCGCCACCACCCGTGTCGTAGCTACCATGGCGCCGCACATCATGATATTTTCCCATGCAATAGGAGCCGCTAGACGCAGCGCCCTGCTGATATATCTCTTCTCAAATCTCCATCTGTCTGTGCGCCTTAACCGGAATATGCTGGAACGCAGACAGAGAAATCCCATCATCAATACTGCCGTGACCAGCTCTGCCAGGGCTGTTCCCAATGCCGCCCCCATAACTCCCAGTCCTGCCCCCGGACACCGGAAGGTCAATCCTGCAACATGTATCATCCTTGTAGGGAAAATAAAAAAACAGTTAAAGACTACATCCAGAATGCACATCAGGATATTGAGCATACCCGGCACCTTCATATTTCCACTGCACTGCAGGAGACCGCCCGCCACCCGGTTAAGCTGCAGAGCCGGCAAAGACAGTGCAAAAACCAGAAAATAGCGGGATGCATCCTGCCGTATTTCCGTCGCCGCACCAAGCCATACCGGCAGCCATCCCCCGATCAGGCATCCTGTCACTGCCAACAGGAGACTGACGCATATCCCCGCCAGGATCGCCTGACGCATGATACTTCTCGCCTCCTGGATCTTACCCGCCCCGATACAGTGCGCCGCCTGGATAGAGAACCCGGACGCCGCCGATCCGCAGACGCCGCTAAACAGCCATGTACTGCTGGACACAAGCCCAATGGACGCAGAAGCAGATGCGCCCAGGCTTCCCACCATGGACGCATCAATATACTGCATGACAACAGATGTGATCTGTGCCATAATCGCAGGAATACTAAGATAAAATACCATTTGAAAGCGCTGCATCCCGGATAGCTCTACGCCATCCTTCATCCTGACCAGCAGACTCTCACTTTTCGATCGTTCACGCATCTCTTCCGACTACAGATCAGCCCCATGATCGATGACAATAATCTGTCCCGTAATTGCAGAAGCTTCGTCACTGGCAAGGAACAGAATCGCATTTGCTACCTCTTCCGGCATACATACCGGCAGGGACAGATCTGCGTGCTTCGCCATTGCCCCCATCATATTCGGATCCAGATTTTCCCGCTTCATATCCTTCGTCATTGGCGTTACCACGCTTCCCGGACACAGGGCGTTGCAGCGCACATTATCACTGGCGCAGCGCATGGCAATATTTTTGGTCATTCCGATCACCGCCGCTTTACTTGCCACATAGGCTACGCCGCCGCCTCCCGTATAACCTGCCACACTGGAAACATTCACGATAGAACCAGCTTTCTTCTCTATCAGAATCTTGGATACTTCCCTGGTCATGTAAAGCGTACCCTTTGCGTTGATATCAATAAGCGTGTCAATGGTCTGGTCTGTCACTTTCTCCACCGGTTCAATGCCGTTGTCTACCACGCCTGCATTATTCACCAGAATGTCGATGGTGCCAAAGGCCTCTACTGCTTTGCGCGCTACTTCCTTACACTGTTCTTTGTCGGAAATGTCACATGGAACTGCCAGCGCTTCCCCGCCTGCCGCTTTGATCTTCTCTGCCACAGCTTCCAGCTGCTCTACCCTTCTTGCGGAAATGACAACCTTAGCTCCCTCTCTTGCAAAGAGCTCTGCTGTACACTCACCAATCCCCGAATTACCTCCTGTAATTACTGCGACCTTACCTTCAAGTCTGCCCATAGTTTTACCTCCTGTTTTGTTTTATATATTGTGACCAGTGCATACCCGGAAGTCTCCGCATTGGCACTGCTCATTACCTTCGTGTATATTATATCACAAGCCAGACAAAACATAATATATTAATTCTGTAAAAATGTGATGCCGCTCATCATGATATTCTCAGCCGTCTGTGCAATCTCTTCCGCACTGGCAGTCATGTCCTCGCCCAGCCATTTCTCCAGAAGGCCGATACACCCTGCGCTGACAAAAGCGTAAAAATACTCTATCTGCTTCGGGGAAGCTCCCACGAAATATTTCATATAGCTTTCCATACATTTGTCCCTGCCGATACCTAAGAGACAGCTGGCAAACTTCTTGTCCCCGTAAGTTCCCAGGGTAACGGTACACAGATCAGCATTTTCTTTGAGACACTTAAATATCCCCGTTGTAATTTTTAATGGCGTGATATCCTGTGCATTTGCATGGAACAACGGCTCTAACGCCGCCTCAAAGTCACGGAGCATTTCACTTTCTATTTTCTCCAGCAGATCATAAATATCCGTATAATGCGCATAGAACGTCCCTCTGCTGATTCCCGCCTCATCACATAATTCCTTAATAGAGATACTTTGGATAGGCTTGCGTGTCAACAGCTCCATAAAAGCTTTACGAATCAAAAGCTTTGTCACTCTGGTTCGCTGATCCGTTCTTGGCATAAAGATCCTCCTTATTTTCTAATCTGCCGTTCTAATTGCACAGAACATGTCAAATATGTGCAGCATCGTCCATAATCCACCCGATCTGCTTATTGAACCTCTGCTGTCCGCTTATTATAATACAGATATAGACGATAATCAACACTGTGTTCAGAAAATATGGAGGTGTTCATCTTATGAAAAAGCTGTTCATTGTAACAGGGGCAAACGGTCATCTGGGCAACACCTTACTCCGCATGATTGCGGATGATTCCATAGAGATCCGCGGGCTTATCCTTCCCCATGAGGATTGTGAGGATACCGGAAATATTCACTACATGAAAGGTGATGTAAGGGACCTAGAATCGCTGCGCCCTCTGTTTGAAACACAGGATGAGCGGGAAATATATGTATTCCATACTGCCGGCATCATTGATATTTCCAAAAAAGGCTCCCCGCTACTCTATGACGTCAATGTAAACGGAACGAAGAACATGCTTATCCTGTGCCAGCAGTACCATGTCAAACGGCTGGTATATGTCAGTTCCGTTCATGCAATTCCCGAAAAAGACAAATACTCTGTGCTGACCGAAGTCAGCCAGTTCTCTCCCCGCAAGGTCGTTGGCGCATATGCCAGAACGAAGGCTGCCGCCACACAGGCCGTACTGGAAATGACACGTCAGGGGCTGGATGCCGTGATTGTACATCCATCCGGCATCATAGGGCCCTATGACCGCTCCGGCAACCATCTGGTTCAGCTAATTACAGATTATCTCAAGGGGAATCTTCCGGCCTGCGTCCACGGCGGGTATGATTTTGTGGATGTCAGAGATGTAGCCCAGGGATGTATCCAGGCCATGGAAAAGGGAAGGTCAGGCAATTGCTACATCCTTTCCAACCGTCATTATGAAATCAGAGAAGTCTTAGAGATGGTACGGAAAATTGCGGATGGGAAAAGGTTTACCGTCCTCCCCATGTGGCTGGCCAGGATGGCAGCCCCAATGATACAGCGTCATGCCAAACGCAAAAACGAACGGCCTTTGTATACCGCATATTCCTTATATACTCTCAAAAGTAACGACAAGTTCTCACATGATAAGGCAACAAGAGAACTTGGATATTATCCCAGGGACTTATTCGAGACCATCAAAGACACGGTTCAGTGGTACAGGACTTCTGCGTCTGCTCCATGTCCACTCCCTCCAGCGTAAGCAGCCTGCGTTTCATATCCAGACCGCCTGCGTATCCGGTCAGGCTTCCGTCGGCACCCACAACCCTGTGGCAGGGAATCAGGATGGAAATCCTGTTATGTCCCACTGCGCCGCCCACCGCCTGGGCTGACATCCGGGATGTCCTCCGTTTCCCTGCGATTTTCCGCGCAATCGCTCCGTAGGTGATGGTCTGCCCATAAGGAATCTGCCGCAGGATGTCCCATACCTCCATCTGAAATGCAGTGCCTATGGGATGAAGCGGCGGCATAAAATCCGGCTCCTTTCCCGCAAAATAAACGGTAAGCCATTCTTTTGTCTGAGTAAATACCGGCAGCTCCTTTTCCTCATATTCCAGGATAAGACTGCCCGGATAATACTTCTGCCCTTCCAACCACAGTCCGTTCAATCCCATATCATCCCCCGCCAGAAGCATATCTCCCACGGGTGAAGTGTAATGACTGATATACTGCATTATTTTCTCCTTACTGGTGCATGATCCATATCTTGGTAACGTTCTCTGATGGATTCCCCTCCGATACATGCACATGCACAGGTTCATGGGGCTTACCCTCATTCGCCCCAAAATATACCCAATAAGAACCTATCTTAAAAACCTGAGGCATTCATAAATCCCCCTTCTCATGAAAACTCAATAATCAAATGTGCCGTAGACCTAATAATATCCATAAAGTAATTGACTTCTTTCTCTGAATAACCATTAATCTCCACACGATAGGAGGGCAGATAGCAAGTCATATTGTGAAAACAATCTTTCTCATCGGGCGTTTCAACGTACACCTTTACCTCGCCATTTTCCGACTGTTCTGAATGGACAATTTCTGTATTATCCTCCAATGTCATAAACGGATACATCATAACAGCTCCTCCTTTCTGTAAAAATATAAAATCTATTGTTTGAGCAATATAAAATTTCGAGCTAATTCTTTTGTATTATGTGTACACTACCTATGCTCACAAACATTTCTTCTCAACAAAAAATTTAATCTTAGGTACATTTTATTGTAGCACAAAATCTCAGGAATTACATCAACTTTCCAGCTGGCATATCAATAATAATCTTACTTAATATATATTCCGAAAACTCTTGTACTGAAGAGTATCCCCTAGAAGATACTTGCTACTTATTCAAACATATAAAAATAATTTATCAATTCTTTTCAAACCATTTTAATAAGCTATGCTTCTTCTTAATAGGGTAAAATTCATGCGCCTTAGGAATAAATTTTTCCATAATCCATTTCAAGGTATAATCAGCTCTCCATTTTATGATATTATCAAATCCTTCCATATCACCTCTTCCAGCTGCATATCCAGGTCTCCAAAAAACATCTAACATATTTTCATATTCTTTAGACACTCTAACGTCTATTCGGGCAAAATCATCGGCATGTCTTCTATCTAATGAGTTCTTAGCAAATACTAAATGGTCATCCATCCATCCTATTTTAAAAATATTCCAATCTAATTCTCCCGTTTCAATGTGCGACTGATGATTCTTCGCAAAAAAGTACATTTCTTTCCATTGAATCTCACTTATTGTTGTAAGATAATAGTCTGAACCGACCTTCCTAAATTTTTCTACACCAAGCGTTTGTTCAATCTTCCTTTGTTCTTTCAAATATTCGTTTTTTAACGCTTCAAATAATTGGTAAATATGGTATCCTGTATGCGCATTTATTTGCATTCTCGTATTTTCAATTTGCATATATATCTGTTCTTCATTAGAAAATCTCCCAACGTTATGCTTTTGCTTAAATTCCTCTTCTGTCACAAAGTAATTTTCTAATAGCGTTTTTTGCCCAAAAGTCATGCTAGAGCCAGACACGCTACTCTTTCTAATTAAAAGTAAACAACTTATTTCCGCTTCATAACTCAATGGAATAAATGCTATTATTTGAGTGTCTCCTAGTCCTTTCTTCCAGAATTTTTTCTCACCTACTCCTCCCTCTTCATATTCATAACAATCTGAAAATTCTTCTGTAGCTTTAACTATACTTTTTGTTGAAACTCTTCCTGAATCAAACACCATATTAATATCATCGTATATCTCAACCAAAAATCCTGGATTACTATATTCTTTTTTCTGAATTAAGTCTATCAAACTTTTATTGTCATATATATTCCTCATCAGCGAAAATTTCTTTCCATTTGATAAATCTAGATCTAACGGTTCATGATATTTACTTTTTTCTCCTATAATCAAAATGTTTAATTCATCAATATCATTTTCAAGATTAGTTTGATTAAATTTCTTAATTGTATCTCCTATCTTTTTTCTATCTTTTCTCGTTGTAACTTGATAGCATACTCTATTTTCATAATCAATTAAGTCGACAGCCATAAAATTCCCTTTTATTTCCGCAGAAGCAGAAAATAGATTATACCCATAAATTTTATTTAATATTTTACCAAATACTTCTTCACAAATAATATTTATATCTGTTAAGTTCTTCTTATTGCTTCTATTTATGCTACTTGCTACTTTTTCTAATTGCTTACTTACTAATTCAATATTTATATCTTCATCTTTAATAAACTCTCTCGTAACCTCAGCCATAACTACTCCATTTTAAACAAAATTGTGAAAACAATCTTTCTCATCCGACGTTTCAACATACACCTTAACTTTGCCATTTTCCATCTGTTCTGAATGAACAATTTCTCCTATACTATATGTATTGTAGCACCAAAACTCAGGAATTACATTACGTTTCCCACTGGGATAGTCCCTACAGAACTGGAAAATTTCTCTCCCACTCTTTTTTATAGAGCGTCTTCATGATTTCCATTGCATTTTCTACTCTAACCTTTTATTATGGCAGGTCTTTCATTTCCTCCTTCATAAGACACCCTCTTATATTCAATACACCATGAGCCATGGAAAGCAATTATGGTATTTTCATCTTTTACAAAAAAATATATTAAAATCGAATTGTCTGGACTCCATTCTTCATCCAAGCTCTTTACATTTTTATCTCCATCTGCCTCTATAAAAATATAATAGTTTCCATTCTCTTCTGTCAGTCCGATATCTGCAAGTGTCATAGTAAAATGAATAAGATAATCGTCCATAGCCGGGAAAATTGTCATATCATATCTGACATTCTCAAATACATTGTTATCATTAACAACAATTTGATCCTGTTCAAATTTTATTTTTTGGATTTTTTCTTTTTCACGCCTAGCAAACTCTGCTTTTAAATTCTCCTGTTCGTCTTTCGTCAACTCACCCCCTCCCTGAACTCCATGAAGGGGAAGCCTGTCCACATAAACAATATCCGTTGGCTCCCATTCGCCATAGAACATTGTTTCACTCGGATTTTTCCAACATTGTTCCCTTCTCTTCATATATTCGTATTGCGCACTCACATACTCTGTCATTTCCATATTCACCTCTGCAAAGTCGTGGAATGACGGTCCTCCTAGTGTCTGCCCATTTAAAGAAATTACACTTCTACCTACATAAATTCCGACTGTCAGACTAAGCAATACCAATAATACTATAACTGGTATAAAAACTCTCTTTTTCATCATCTTTTCCTTTCAATGATCGCGTTCTCCATCCCCCTTAAAAAACAACTCCAATTCATCCAGAATCCTATTTTCCCATCCCGGACCATATTTCTGATAGGATTCCTCGCCTTTTTGTTCTTCAAGATCCTCCGTCAGAACCTCATACAAACCGTCCCAATATAGCTCTTTCAGATTAGGATCGTTTGCATCATGCTTATCAAACATGTCTTTCAAAAACTTTTGAGTTCTGTCTCCTAGAGATCCCGAAAGATGTCTATGTATGATTAACGCATCCATCTGATTTTGATTCAATTGCATATTATTATCCCTCAAATATTTATGAAAATATTCTAAACTTTCATCAAGATAATCCTGATACATCCTCTCACAAAGTTCAATAGAGACAGGCACATTTTCCCCATAATCCAATCCATAATTATCCATAAGCCACTGTCTTCGCTCCGGATTATTTTTAACATATATTCCATATCCATAAGTGATATTTCCCTTTCCCTCTACATCTCGTGAGAGTATTGCTACCAATTCACCATTTTCATATACTTTATAATCTTCTCCGAGACTTTCGTACTCTCTTAATAATGCTTTTCCCTTCGCACTGATCGTTCCTGTTCCGGGAATCAATTTACTCTGCCCTTCTTCTTCGATAAGTGTCTCCTCTTCCTGCTGTCTTATTTTGTCTACCGTTTTTTTGACTTCCGTCATAGCTGATGTTATGGCATTCCCGATTTTTCCTTTCCCTCCTGCCTGTCCCCCTAATTCATCCATATGCCGAAATATCCCAGCATTAAGCCCTGCTCCCTTCCCTGCTCTACCTCCCAGAGCCGCGCCCTTTGCCGCCACAACGCCTCCCACTGGAACACCTGCCGCAAATGCTTTTTCCTCTCTACCCCTGGCACAGGAATTCAGATTAAACAGACCGCTTTTCACACGCTCCAATGCACCTTCCACATACGCCCGGCTTCCACTGTACACAGCGGAAGCGCTCTCATATTCCGGCTGCCTGGACAGGCTTCCCGCCTGATATGAGGTAATCCCTCGAACATCTCCTCCTATATGGCGCTCCATCATGCTCTTGATGTATCCGTTCATCTCATGGAAGGATTCTAGGTCATGGCTGTGCTGCTCTTCGTACTCCCCCACATCACACCGGACCTTTTCCACATACCGGACTGCAGAATCAAACTGATCCGGTAGTTCATCGCAGATATCCGCCCCTATGTCCATATATCTCCGCAGTTCCCGGTACACCTGCCCAAGCTCCTCCGCCGTCTGTTCATATGCCGCCTTTCCCTGGGTCAGAAACTCAAGTTCCTCTTCCAGAACATCCTGTGAAACTTCTGCATTTTGGTCTGCTTCTATCTCGCGATAACCGTTGATATACAAAACCAGGCTGCTGCGATAGGATGCAATATTAGTAAGCATCCAGTCCAGCAACGTAAGATGAACTTCTTTCATATACGCTTTCATGGACTCCGCCGCCCTGCCGCTGCAGCCCGGGTCCTGGATAAAGTCCTGCACGCATGCCCGGACTGCCTGCAGCTGTTTCGTCCATTCCTCCGTCTGCCTAACTAATTGACGCCCCGTTTCCGCTAACTCCTGCATTTTTATATGATAACCCATGCTGCTCCTCCTTTTGTACCTTACAAAAAACAGACACCTGATATACTAGGAAATGTTTCCAAGGTATATCAAACGTCTGCTCTGTATCATCTGTTTTACTATACACTTTACGAACACAACTCACTCCCTGCATATATCTGGTTTAATATTAAACCAGATATACATAACTGCACTATAACATTGCAGAAATATGCCTGTCAATCAAAAATTGTCCATACATACCAATAATGAGCTTAATTAATATATATTCCGAAAACTCTTGTACTGAAGAGTTTCCCTAGCAGATACTTGCTACTTATTCAAACATATAAAAACATTTCCATTAGGTTGAACTATTAGCCATTCATCTCTGGACCTCAGTCAAATAGTAATCCCTGCAATAGTAAAATCCTCCTTATATAACCGAGGTTTGTGCAATGGATTTCCTTTGTATAAATATCCGTCTATCTCCATTTTGCAAATAAACATTAAAAACAGACGCTTAAAATACCGGGTAATGATTCCAAGGTATATCAAACGTCTGCTCTCTATCACCTGTTGTCAGAATAACAATCGCCTGAAATAGTCAGATAACTATGATTGCAAACAATAAGAGCCAATGATTTGTGTTTACTACCCACAAGTTCATCGGCTCTGCATCTGTGTGTCTGGCTCTTTGATAATTGACATATTAAATTGTCGAACGCTGATTAATGTTTCCTGCCTGCACTTCGGACAATATAAAGGGAATTTTTCAAGTATTGTATCTTCACGCAATTTTAATCTCGTCTTGTTTCCACATACGGGGCATAATAACCATTTTTCTTGCTTCACGCTGATACCTCCTGTTGTTCTTTTTCCATATTTTTAAAAAAGCCCATTGCAGACAGTCCGACAACACATACAATTATTCCAGTTGGAATGAAACATAAATAAATCGCATTACTAAAACTGTCAAACAGAAAACCGTACACCATTTGTCCTATGGGCTGAACGCACAATGTAATCGTAGATGTATAAGCCATTACTTTTCCGATTAAATGATTGGGCGTTCTTTTCTGTATAAGGGAAACCGCAAAAATCGAAAAAATACTGATTGCAATCTGCATACCGCAGAGTGAAACAATAGTGATAACATATTTTATAATGGGACCCGCTGGGAAGAGAAAAGCAATCCCAACAGGAATAATAAAAACACCTATAGAAGCAAGCAGGATAGATAATCTATGTATTTTCAATTTTCCTGTAAGAAGCCCTGCAGCAACGCTCCCTAAAATTGTAGCAACTGCCAATGCACTCTCCGCCGCCCCATAATACCTTGCATTCAATCCGAGGACGGTACGCACAATATAAGGCAGACCGACTATGGTGATACCCATCACAAAAAATCTTGAAAAAGCGGTCAAAAGCAACATCTTTGATATACTTGCCTGTTCTTTCGATATGTACTGCATACTCGATAAGATATCCTGCTTCACAACCGACAATACACTGCCTTTTCCCTTTGAACACTGATAACTCAGTTTTATGAAACATTCAAATAAGGCTGTAATTAAAAAACATCCGACACTTGCATACATGACAGGCTTCAAGCCTAACATTGCATAGAGTAGACCGCCTAACATCGGAGCAACTAAATATGATAAAGAAGCTACTTGATTTACAACAGCATTTCCTTTCATAATATTGTCACCTTGCAACATGGTCGGAATACACGCCTGAACCGTTGGAGTTTCAAACGCACCCAGAACAGAAAGTATGATAAGCAGCGTGCTGATTACGGCAAGTGCATTACTTCCAGACAAAAATAATGCGGCACACAAAACGGATATGCCCGTTAATGCGTCTAATGCCACCATAATATTCCGCCTGTTCGCCCTGTCTGCAAGAATGCCGCCCAAAGGTGACAGAATAATGGTCGGGATTGTCGCTACAGATAAAATCCATGCAAATATGGCGGCTGAACCAGTTACTTCCAGTACATACATGGACAAGGCAAGTTTCAAGATAAAATTGCCAAATAAAGATGTTAGCTGCCCTAAAATAAGAAGCATAAAATTCTTAGTGAATAATTTTTGTGTCACGACTCATTCCCTCCTTTTTCTGAAATATCATTAATAAATTTTTCTGTGAATGACACAATTTCATCATCGAAAAGCGGCAGTCCCATATGGTCTAACACTTCCATTACAAACTGGTATTTATGATGCAATTCCCCCTCTGTTGCAGGAAATACCGACGGCATAAGCCAAAAGTTAATAAGCGGCAAAAGCTCGGAAAGTTCTTTTGCATATTCTGTCTTAATAGAGCCGTCTGTTTGCCCCTCCTCCAACAGTTCCAACCATAACGGAGTCAGGACGCGTCTGTTTTCTTTTATCGCTGCGGCTAAAATATGGGGGTCTTTTAGAATAGGGATTGCCTGCCGGTTCAAATGATTACGCTCTTCGTCGGATTGATTCAGCACAAGCAATGACTTGATTTTCTGTAAGCCATTTAGGTCTTTTCGTTCCTTGATTGCATCAAAAGGGTTATTCTCAAAAAACATCTGATTTCCTAATGAGTACATAACATCTTCTTTGCTTTGAAAACAACGGTAAAACATTCCCTTTGCCCCTCCTGCCATTTTCATAATATCGGAAACAGAAGTTTCCTCATAACCTTTGGAAATAAACAATTCCTGTGCAGCGTTTAGGATTTCCTTTCTCCATTCATCTGGCGTTTTTTTTACAGGTCGAGCCAATTTTTATTACACCTCCTTTGTTAATAGTTATTGACTTTCGGTCAATAACTATTCTACTACCAGTCCTAAGTTTCTGCAACAAAAAAGTCCTGCCAAATTGATATTCCCCAATTCGGTAAGACCTTTTTTATCAACTATCTAATTCTTTACTCCAACGCAGTTCCTAACATTGTTATCATAATAACCATTCATCAGGCAAAGATTAAGACCATCCTTCTGAAATTCCTTATATTTTGTCCTTTATCTCTTCTGAAAACAAAAGCTTCCCTCTGCCTGTTCACCGGTTGTGAGAATTGTATAGGTGCCATCTTCATGAATCGGTAAAGCAAAATGAGTCCATTCAGAAACAGTGCCTTCATAAATTGGATTTTTCTTATCGAGATAGATGCGTAAATGTACATCTCCTTCCAGAACCTGAAGCGTTACTTCTAATTCGTCTCCGGCCTTTAATTCCATATCATGCCGTATCGTTGCATTTAAGTATTCTGCTCCAATGCTGTATTCATCCGGAAATTTTTTTACGTCATATCTGGAATCCGCCGGCTTCCAGAGCTTTGCAGTGCCAAGCACAACGAATACAAATATCATAAGTGTTATGAGTAAAAGACCGCCATATTTGATCTTGTCGGATATATCTGGTTCCCTAATTTTCTTCTCATAAGAAAAGTATTGAATTCCAAACGTGATAAAAAGCACAAAATATACTACAAATAAAATCCAATATATGATTGCAATGACCTCGTTGAAGGCACTCCTGCCAGACAGTGAAGTCTGCATAAAAAGCTGCGGGAGAACAATCCCAAAGAAAACACAAAGAAGAGGCATGACACGTCCCTTGAATACACGTTTCATCATTTCGAGTCTGGATTCATCGTCACAGAAAATTTCTTCTGATGCCTCCGTTCCCTCCATTTGAGATACCGGTTTTCTAAAATAGCTATATCCCACAAAATCAAACATGTACTCCCAACCGCAATCCGCAAATAGCTGAATGTATTCTCTTTTATGAGCGGTTCCATCCTGATTGTAGTCCAATTGATAAACCATATCTTCCGGGGTGCATGCTTCGAAATGATAAAAGCCGGGAAAAGATATCCTTGTCAATTTCCATCCGTTCAAATGCATCTCCCTTAAATATTCCTGCTCTGCTTTATATTGAACAACAGTAAACCATTTAAATTCTGTTTTTGTCTGTGCCATGATCAAATCCTCCCTTTCACGTTGCGATACAATCTCTCAATGCGTTTTATCTCAATTTCCAATACCTCTTCACCCAAAGGAGTAATCTGGTAAATCTTACGTTTATCCTCTTCGCGAAGGAAGCGGATCAGGCTGTCTTTTTCCATTTTCGATAAACTTCCGTACATAGTTCCTGGCGCCAGGATGATTTCTCCTTCTGTCATTTCTTTTACCATCTGCACAATTCCATACCCGTGATTTGGCTCTCTTAAGCAAAAAAGTATGTAAAAACCGGTTTCCGTCATTGGTACATATATCTTTTTAATATGTGCGTCCACCGTCCTCACCTCCTGTTTGTTTTCGTAATTAATCTTCTATATCACAGTACGATTATCTAACTGCGATATATCGCACTTCGATATGTCATAGTATATCGCACCGCGATATATTTTGTCAATCCAATATTTAACTCATATCACAAATGCCACAGACATCAAAAAAAGCGGCCCGCAAGCAAGCTTGCATCCGCTCTTTTTGAGATCTATCGCGTTCATGCTATTCGTTCATCTTTGCCAGTTTTGCCGCCTGGTCAGCTGCGATCAATGCATCCAGTATTTCCTGGATATCGCCGTTCATGATCTTGTCCAATTTATAGAGGGTCAGATTGATCCGATGGTCGGTCACACGACCCTGCGGGAAGTTGTAAGTGCGGATCTTCTCGGAGCGGTCGCCCGTTCCGATCTGGCTGCGCCGCGCCTCAGCTTCCGCGTCATGCGCTTTCTGACATTCCATATCATAAAGCTTGGCCCGTAACAGGGCAAATGCCTTCTCCTTATTCTGCAGCTGGGATTTCTCTGTCTGGCTGTAGATCACGATACCTGTGGGATAATGGGTCAGACGGACTGCGGAGTCCGTGGTGTTGACACACTGACCGCCATTGCCGGAAGCGCGCATCACATCAATTCGGATATCCTTCTCGTCAATCTGAATATCCACCTCCTCAGCCTCAGGCATCACTGCAACGGTAATGGTGGAGGTATGGATACGTCCGCCGGATTCCGTTTCCGGCACGCGCTGCACGCGATGTACGCCGGACTCATACTTCATGACGGAATAGGCACCCTGTCCGCTGATCATAAACGTAACGCTCTTCATGCCGCCGATTCCGATCTCCTCACACTCCATTGTCTCTACCTTCCAGCGGCGCCCTTCCGCATAATGCACATACATGCGGTATATCTCCGCCGCAAAGAGCGCTGCCTCGTCTCCGCCTGCACCCGCACGGATTTCCACAATAACATTCTTATCGTCATTGGGGTCTTTGGGCAGGAGCAGGATTTTGAGCTGCTGCTCCAATTCTTCCACCCGTGCCTTGGAATCATTCAATTCCTCCTTGGCAAGCTCCTTCATTTCCTCGTCGCTCTCCTCCTCCAGCATAGCAAGAGAGTCTTCAATATTCTGCCTGCACTGCTTGTACTCCCGATATGCATCTACGATGGGGGCAAGATCGCTCTGCTCTTTCATCAGCTTGCGGAAACGCTCCGGATTATTCGCAACATCCGGCTCGCTCAGTTCGCTCATAAGTTCCTCGTATCGAATCAGTAAATCCTCTAATTTATCAAACATAATATTTTCCTTTCCCTTTTACCACACGATCATTCCCCGCCAGATCACGGACAACTTCCACCTGAGAGAATCCCGCATCCCGCATCATACGGGACACTGCCGCACCCTGATCATGTCCGATTTCCAGGCACAGCCAGCCGCCCGGATTCAGATAGGCACCTGCCTCATTCATAAGCCTCCGGTAAAAATGCAGTCCGTCCTCTCTGCCATCCAGCGCATCAATAGGCTCAAAGTCCCGCACCTCAGGCATCAGCGTAGCAATCACAGCAGTCGGAATATAGGGGGGATTGGACACGATCACATCATAGGTTCCCGTAATATTATCCATCAGATCGCTGCGCACCCACTCGGCTTCCACCTCATGAAGTCTGGCATTTTCCTTCGCCACCAGCAGCGCCTGCTTGGAAATATCACTTCCCACCCCCGTCATATCCGGCACATTTTTCAAGATACTGATCAGCACACACCCGGAACCGGTACACACATCCAGTACCCGCATGCCCGGACGCAGCAAACAGATTGCCTCCTCCACCAGAGTTTCCGTATCCTGCCTTGGGATCAGAACACTGGAATTCACCTTGAACTTTAGCCCCATAAATTCCTGCTCACCTATGATATACTGCAGGGGAATCCGCTCCGCCCTCTTGCGGACCGCAATCTCGTATTCCCGCATCTGATCCTCCGGCACAGGCTCCTCTCCATGCGCATAATAATAGCTGCGCTCTATTTTACAAACCATCTGCAACAAATACCATGCATCCAGTTCAGCGTCTGCCACACCTGCTCCCGACAGATTTTCGGTTCCAAATGCGACTGCCTCTCGATAATTCATAGATTTATCCCTTTACTTCTTCCATTTCTTTCAGGTATGCCCTCCAGTCGAACACTGCCTCCACCGACGCAATCCCCACTTCTATCATGGAATCGTCCGGCTCTCTGGTGGTCAGCCGCTGAAGCAGCAGCCCCGGCTTGCTTAAGAAATTCACAACTGCATTGTCGCTCCTGCCTGCCAGGCGGATAAACTCATAAGACACTCCCGCTATGACCGGTATCAAAAGCACCCGCGCCGCCACCCGGTAAATACGGTTCGGCATATCAATAAGTGCAAAAAACAAAATGCTTACGATCATGACAAACAACAGAAAACTGGTACCGCAGCGTTTATGCTGTCTGGAACTGACCCGGACATTTTCCACGGTAAGTTCCATGCCATGTTCAATACAGTTGATGCATTTATGCTCCGCTCCGTGGTACATGAATACCCTGCGGATATCCTTCATTCTGGAGATTCCCGCAACATAGGCGATGAAGATCAGCAGACGGATCAGGCCTTCCACCAGGGCAAGCAGCACATGGTTCTCAATAAACCTTCCGAAAAACAGCGACAGATAATAAGGCAGCAGCATGAATATCACAACCGACAGCAGCAGGGAAATTCCCACGGTCCATGTCATCTCTGCCCGTTCCTTACGTCTTTTTTTCTCCTCGTCCTGTTCTTCCTCCTGCTGCTCGTCCTCTTCGAAAAAGGACGCCGAATACATCAGCGTGGAAATTCCCGTAGTCAGGGATTCCACAAAGCTAATCACGCCCCGGACCACCGGAATGTCCCGCCAGAACTCCAACTTCCGGCTCTGTTTACAATCCTTCACATCTACGGCAATCTCGCCGTCCGGTTTGCGCACGGCAACCGCATAGCGGTCGCGGTTCTTCATCATAACACCTTCCATAACCGCCTGCCCGCCTATTCCCGAATACTTCATCTGCTGCCTCTTCTCCGTTTCTAAAAAAAGGTTGAGATTTACAACCTCAACCTTATCTATCCTTCACATTGTGTAATTTCTATTTGTTCATGCCATACTTGCGGTTGAACTGCTCAATACGTCCACGCGCCTGACTTGCCTTCTGCTGTCCGGTGTAGAACGGATGGCATTTGGAACAGATTTCAACGTGAATGTCCTCCTTGGTTGAGCCGGTCACAAATGTGTTACCACAGTTACAGGTCACTGTTGCCTGATGATAATCTGGATGGATTCCTTCTCTCATGTCTTTCACCTCTCATATATCTTAATTTGCCATGACCGCAAGCGGTCACGGTGCCTCCGGCGGATGCCATACGGCGTGTACAATGTGTTTGTCTGTTAAACACGACACTGTTTAGTTTCCGAATAAACAGCTTATTCATCATAACATATAATGTCGTCATACGCAAGTATTTTTAAAGGAATTTTGTCTTTTTTACCATTTGAATATATTCCCGGTTATTTTTGGTACGGACGAACATATTCAGAATACTCTCCACCGCATCATCGGTGCGCATACCATTGATGGCCTTACGCATGATATAGACGGCGTCCTGTTCATCCTGACTTAACAGCAGGTCTTCCCTTCTGGTGCCGGACTTTACAATATCCACAGCCGGGAACAGACGCTTCTCAGACAGCTTCCGATCCAGAACAAGTTCCATGTTACCGGTACCCTTAAATTCCTCATATACCACATCATCCATCTTACTTCCAGTATCCACCAGAGCCGTAGCAAGAATGGTAAGGCTTCCGCCCTCACGCATATTGCGGGCTGCTCCGAAGAACCGCTTGGGCATATGCAGCGCCGCCGGGTCAAGACCGCCGGACAGTGTTCTTCCGCTGGGGGGAACTGTCAGGTTATAGGCCCGGGCCAGACGAGTAATGCTGTCCAAAAGGATCATGACGTCCTTCTTATGCTCTACCAGACGCTTTGCCCGCTCAATGACCATTTCTGACACACGCTTGTGATGCTCCGGCAGCTCGTCAAAGGTAGAATAGATCACCTCCACATTGGGGCCTTCAATCGCCTCTTTGATGTCGGTCACTTCCTCCGGGCGTTCATCAATCAGAAGGATAATGAGGTGCATCTCCGGGTTATTCTGCTTAACCGCCTGAGCCACTCCCTTAAGAAGCGTAGTCTTACCTGCTTTTGGCGGTGATACGATCATCCCGCGCTGCCCCTTGCCGATGGGAGATACCAGGTCAACCACACGCATCGCAAGACCGTTCCTTCCAGTCTCCAGACGGATGCGTTCCTGTGGGAATATAGGAGTCAGATCCTCAAAGCTTTTCCTCCGCATTGCCTCAGAAGGATGTACATCATTGATGGATGTGATATACAAAAGCGCGGAAAACTTCTCTGCCTGTGTCTTAATCCTGGTATTTCCGGTAATGATATCCCCGGTCTTCAGATTGAACTTGCGGATCTGTGAAGGCGACACATACACATCATTCTCTCCCGGCAGATAATTCTCACAGCGGATGAAGCCGTAGCCGTCCGGCATGACCTCCAATATACCGTTTGCCTGGATTCCGCTGTCCAGCTCTTTATTCTCCTCCGGTGCACGCTCTCCTTCGTGCCGCATGGGACGGCCAGTCTGTCCGCCTTCCTGACGCTGCTCCACGGGTCTTTGCTCTGCCGGTCTTGGTTCCGCCGTCTTCTGCTCCGGAGTCTCCTGGCTCTTAAGGCGCTCATCCTCTTCTAACATAGCTTCCACCAACTGCGACTTACGCATCGTGGACGTGCCCTTAATCCCTCTTGACTTTGCAATGTCCCGTAATACACCCGCGGCAAGACTTTCATACTTTTCTCTCATACCTTCTCCTCTATGCTTCTTATCAGTGCTATATATTTAACATACGATCATAACTTTTGGGTTTCTGGAAGCTGTGTGTTTCCGATGATGCCATCTCAGGCTTTCCATAGAATATACCGCAACAGCTGGCTCAGGCTGAACTGTTACAGTGTATCATAGACAAGTTCCGATTGATCTTTTACGATTATACAACAGATTCCTCTAAATAGGAAGCCCTTTTTCTTGATTTGTGCAGTTTTTGATGCTATGATGTTACAGATATATAGAGCAAAAGGAGATCATCATTATGGACACCAACGAGAAATCAATACAGATGCACAGACAGTGGAACGGCAAGCTGGAAACTGTTTCCAAAGCCCCGGTCAAAACCAGGGAAGATTTGTCTATCGCCTACACCCCCGGCGTTGCAGCTCCCTGCCGCATCATTGCCGAGCATAAAGAAGAAGCATACAATTATACGATGAAAGCAAATACCGTAGCCGTCGTGTCCGACGGAAGCGCAGTCTTAGGTCTTGGAAATATCGGACCTTACGCCGCCATGCCCGTCATGGAAGGAAAATGCGTGCTATTTAAGGAGTTCGGAAACGTGAATGCCGTACCAATCTGCCTTGACACCCAGGATACCGAAGAGATCATTGCGGCTGTGAGACATATCGCCCCCGCATTCGGCGGCATCAATCTGGAAGATATCTCCGCTCCCCGCTGCTTTGAGATTGAGGAGCGTTTAAAGGAAATGCTGGATATTCCTGTATTCCACGACGACCAGCACGGCACAGCGATCGTAGTGCTTGCCGGCATCATCAACGCCCTGAGAGTAACTGGCAAGAAGAAGGAGGACTGCAGCATAGTAGTCAACGGCGCCGGATCCGCAGGTATTGCCATCACGAAGCTGCTTCTGAACTACGGATTTCCCCGCATCATCATGTGTGACCGCAATGGAATCATCGATAGTTCCAATCCCGATCTCAACTGGATGCAGAAGAAAATGACAGAAGTCACAAACCTTGATCACCGGCAGGGAACGCTTGCAGATGCCATGAAAGGCGCCGATATTTTCGTGGGCGTATCGGGACCAGGCGCTGTCTCCTCAGAGATGGTGGCTTCCATGAATCGGGACGCTATTCTGTTTGCTATGGCTAACCCCACGCCGGAAATTATGCCCGATATTGCCAAAGCGGCCGGAGCCCGGATCGTGGGAACCGGACGCAGCGATTTCCCCAATCAGGTCAACAATGTAGTGGCATTCCCCGGCATCTTCCGGGGCGCCCTGGAAGGACGCGCCTCGCAGATTACCGAAGAGATGAAGCTTGCTGCTGCCGAAGCAATTGCAGGACTGGTCTCTGACGAGGAATTAAGCGACGACTTTATCATGCCGGAGGCATTTGATCCAAGAGTCGTAGAAGCCGTCAGCAATGCAGTCAAATCCCACATACACAAATGATGGCAGAGACACCGCGCTGGGGCGACAAGCCCTATCACTCCCTGGATTATTACCTGAGAGAAACGTATCACACCAAGGTACTGCGCATTGCCTTAAATGCAGGGCTCAGTTGTCCCAACCGGGACGGAACCCTTGGAAGCGGCGGCTGTATCTTCTGTTCCGCTGGAGGCTCCGGCGACTTTGCCGGCTCCCCTGCCCTCTCCATCACGAAGCAGCTCTATGAGGGCAAAAAGGTAATCCGCAGCAAACGGGAATGCCGCGCCTTTATCGCATATTTCCAGGCATTTACCAACACCTATGCGCCGGTAGAACACCTGCGAGAATTGTACATGGAAGCTGCCGGCGACCCTGCGGTTGCCGCCCTCTCCATCGCCACCCGCCCGGACTGTCTTCCGGATGAGGTAATTGCACTCTTATCAGAAATTGCCCTTCGCAAAAGCGTCTGGATAGAGCTTGGCCTACAGACCGTACACGATACTACCAGAGAAGCCCTCCACAGCGGTTTTACTTATTCCACTTTTGTGGATGCTGTGACAAGGCTTCGGAATGCGGGAATCCCCGTGGTGATACACCTGATCCTGGGACTGCCCGGGGAGACCAGAGATATGATGCTCTCCTCCGTCAGGACCGTGGCATCACTTCCTGTCTGGGGAATCAAGCTGCAGCTGCTTCATATACTCCAGGGCACAGCACTCGCCAGCCGATATCAGACTGCTCCGTTTCCCCTGTTCACCATGGAAGACTACTGTGAGACTGTCATCGACTGTCTGGAATTACTTCCGCCGGAAATGGTGGTTCACAGGCTTACCGGAGACGGACCAAAGGAACTGCTGCTGGCGCCCCTGTGGGCCATAGATAAGCGCGCAGTCCTAAACCGTATCCACCACCGTATGAAAGAACGGAATACCTGGCAGGGAAAATATTATGCCTGCGAAAACAGCGCAAGGTGAACGATCGCTCTGCTTCGCAGGAATTGTCAGAGATTAAGAAAGGAAAGAGGTACCAAGAGATGGCAGAACCGGCTACATTATACAAACTCATGATTCTCTATATGCTGGACAATATTGAATTTCCGCTGTCCAATACACAGTTGTCCAACTTTTTCTTAGAAAAGGACTACACGGACTATTTTACCATCCAGCAGGTGCTCCACGATCTCATGCATTCGGAACTGGTACGGACGGAATCCAGCTACAAGAACACCCATTATGCCGTTACGCCTGCCGGAAGAGAGACATTGAAATTCTTCGGAGACAAGATCTCTCCTTCCGCCAAAGCAGACATCCTGTCCTATTTTCAGGCAAATAAGATCGCCCTGAAAAACGAAAACGCCTGCCTTGCCGACTATTATAAGACGCCGGAACAGGATTATGCGGTTCACTGCCGTATGAAAGAAGGGGACAGAGACCGTCTCGACTTTACACTGCGTGTGCAGACAAAGGAACAGGCAAACGCTATCTGCGTGAACTGGAAAAATCAGGCAGACGATGTGTTCGCCTGCCTGATGGATATTTTAATGAAATAGTTGCCCCGGTCTTTACTTTTTTCTTATCTTTCCTGATTGACTGCGCTTCTTCCCCTCGGGCTTTCGCACACTGTACCCAAAGCTGCCTAACTCTTCTCCCAACAGGAAATAGGAGCCGTGGGAATAACTCACAAGTCCGCTTCTGTTCAGTTCAAACTTCCCCGTCTCGTTCAGATAGGTATCATCTACCGTAACGCCTACCACTTCTGCCAGGAACAAATGATGACTTCCTAACGGCATCATTTCTTTTACCCTGCATTCAATATTAACCGGACTCTCTGCAATACCCGGACAGTTCACCACCTGAGAGACAGACGGAGTCAGCTTCATTTCCCGGAACTTATCTACGTCTCTTCCAGAACGGACGCCGCAATAGTCCGCAGCCCGTGCCAGCGGCTTTGTCACCAGATTCACCACAAACTCTCCCGTCTCCCGGATAATATCATAGGAATAACGCTCCGGGCGCACGGAAATTGACAGCATCGGCGGATTGGTACACACCGTGCCTGCCCATGCAACAGTTATGATATTCGGTTTTTCCTGCTCCCTGCCACAGCTCACCATCACAGCCGGAACCGGATAGAGCATATTGCCGGGCTTCCAGCTCTGCTTTGCCATAAGTCGCTCCTTCAAGCGTCCCTCCGGGACGTATACTAATTCTGCTGCTGCAGACCCGCGATCAGCGCAGGGATCAACTGCTTCTTGCGGGAGATCACACCCTTCAGATGGAATTCCCTCTGTTCATCCGCCGGTCCAAAACAGACCTCCAGCAACGCTTCCGCACCATCTCCTGCGTAAAGCACTTCCGACGTCTCATCAAGAATATCCGTCAGCATCACAAACACAGCGTCCAGCTTTTCGGCTCCCTTCGCCTGCTCCATGTATGGGAGCAGCTTTTCCTTCACCTGATCCAGCTCCACGTCACTCATGGCGCTTAACTGTGCCACCCCAAAATCCATCTCCTCTGTATGAAAGGTTTTGAAGTCCTGATAGAACAATTCCTCCGTGGTCTTTGTCTTAAAATCACTGCCTGCCTCAAACATGTGATGCGCCAGTTCCCCAATCTTAACCCCCGCGATTACAGCCAGTTCTTCTGCAGCGCTGCGATCCATCTGCGTGCAGGTGGGGGAACGGAACATCAGGGTATCGGACACGATGGCTGCCAGCAGCAGTCCAGCTATCTTACCCTCTACTTCTACGCCCTTCTCCCGGTACATCTGATATACGATCGTGGATGTACAGCCCAGGGGCTGGTTGCGGAAAAATACCGGAGATATGGTCTCCAGGCTTCCCAGTCTGTGATGGTCGATGATTTCCAGAATTTCTGCGCCATCTATGCCTTCCACTGCCTGGGATTTCTCGTTGTGATCCACCAGGATCACCCGCTTCTTCTGCATACTTAAGAGATTACGGCGGGAGATCATGCCGACACAGACACCGTCCTCATCTAATACCGGGAAATCACGATGGCGTACCTTGGACATGGTTTCCCGCACATCATCCACATAATCTTCCCGCTCAAAGGTAATGAGCCGGTTCTTCTTCATGATGTATTTGATGGACATGCTCTGATGAATCAGGCGCGCCACCGTAAAAGTGTCGTAAGGCGTGCTGATCAATACGCAGTCCTTATCTTCGGCCAGTTGGATAATGGTTTTCGTAATCTTGGCATCGGAACAGACGATCACACAGCCTGCGTTCATCTCCAACGCACAGAACTGTGATTCATAGCGGTCTCCCAAAATCACCAGATCATCGTCCTCAATATACTGCTCCATCAGATCAGGCGTAGTAGCGGCAACCACCACCTTGCCCTTGACAAAATACCCGTGCTCGTTTCCGGTAATGAGAGTCCCGTTAATGGTCTCAATGATATTTTTGTACTGGGTGCGCGCTGTGGCAAGAATCCGGTTATCCAGAACATCCATATAGGACTTGGCAATATCGCCGGTGGTAATCATTCCTTCCAGACGTCCCTCGGAATCTGTGACCGGCAGCGATACCACATCATGCTCCTTCATCAGCTCCCAGGCCCGCTTGATGGACAGATGACTGCTGACGCCCTTAGTCTTGCGGTACGCAATATCCTTAATCTGCGCCCCCACATCCTTCACCAGCTCCGGGCGCTCCACACCAAAAAAATCCAGGACATACTTCGTCTCCTCGTTGATATGTCCTGCCCGTTTCGGTTCAAATGCACCGTCCTCTGTTTTATTTTTCAACTCCGCATAGGCGATAGCCGCACAAATAGAATCCGTATCCGGATTCTTATGCCCTATCACCCATACCTTCTTCCCACTCTCCTGCGTCATACTCTTTCCTCCATACTTCCGCAGCCAGTGCTACTGTCTTCTTAAAATGGCAACACTCCGATACAATACAGGATAAATACTCCCAACGCCACAAAATTAATCAGTCCCAGACAGAAACTAATCACAGAAAACCATGCGCCGCTCTTGGCATAACGCTTGATTACTGCAAGCTCTGTCTCCACGGTATCATTCTCCTCGATCCTGGCAGTCAGTTCCTCGATCAGATGCTGCATATTCCGATAGCACTTCACATCTTCTGTATGGATCTTCTCCGCCAGTTCCAGCTTCATACTGTCCAACTGACTGGAAATTTCCTGCAGTGACGCCAGCATTTGGGCTGTCTGCTCCGCATTGTGTTCTGCGGACTCATCGGCGGTACTGACAATTTTCTCCGCAATGACATTCAGCCTTTGCTCCACATTGCTGAACTGCTCCTCGACGCCCTCGAAATTCTCCTTAACACCGTCGAACTCCTCCGCCAGTTTATTCCGAACACCGGTCACCAACTCGTCCGCTTCCGCCTGACGGGCGCTCAGTACCTGATTCAATTCTTCTGCCCGCTCTTCACGCTCATCTACGATAGTCTGCAGCTCCTGTAGCTTATCTTCCCTGGACAACAGCAACTCCTGCAGTTGTTTTGCCTTCTCCCGAAATTCATCAATCTGTTTTAATAAAAAGTCCTCTTTCTCCAATGTCTTCTCCGCCCTCTCCTGGTCGTTTTCCAAAACCTGTACGATACCTTCCACAGCCATGTCCTGGCTGCTGTCCGCTTCCACGGGTGCTTGATCCAAGCTGCATGCTTCCACGCTCACTTCTGCCGGTCGATCCGTTTCCTCAGCGGCTTCTTCTATGCCGCCCGCTCCCACACCAGCTTCCGCCGGCCGGTAGACCGCATGCTTCTGCTGCCTTAACTGTTCCTGCCGCGCCAATGTATATCTGTACTGCGGCTCTTTGCCGCGTTTTCTCTGATCATAGGTTTCCATGCGCAGCCTGCGCATGATCCCGAATATGCTGTGCAATGTCACATCCTCCCGACGAATCACAACTTGATGTCTCCGGCAGAGACGACCAAAGCCATTTTATCATTTATACAAGATTTTGTCTATCCCTTCCGGTAACGACGGACTTCTTCTTCACTCAACTGCGCAGTATCCATGAGATCGGGACGCCGCTCTATGGTACGAAGAATAGACTGTTCCCGCCTCCAGGCGTCTACTTTTGCGTGATCGCCGGACAGCAGGATGGATGGCACCTTCCTGCCCATCCACTCCTCTGGGCGGCTGTACTGGGGATACTCCAGCAGACCTCCCTCAAAAGATTCTCCCGTACCGGACTGCTCATTTGTCAGGACCCCCGGCACCATTCGGGAAACAGCGTCCACTAAGACCATGGCAGGCAGCTCTCCGCCAGTCAACACATAATCGCCGATGGATACATAATCCGTTACGATCTCCTCCAGCACCCGCTCATCTACGCCCTCGTAGTGACCGCAGAGCAGCACAAGCGCATCTTCCCCGGCAAAATCTTTCGCCATATTCTGTTTAAAACAGTGTCCCTGAGGCGTAAGATAGACGGTCCGCGGCGCATGACCCAGCCGGTCCGCCACGGAACGCCACGCATCATAAATGGGCTGTGCCTGCATCACCATGCCGGCGCCGCCCCCGTAAGGATAATCATCCACTTTCTTATGCTTATCCAGCGTGTAATCCCGGATATTGACCGCCTCAATGGACAATAGTCCATTCTTCACTGCCCGTCCGATGATACTGGTATTTAACCCATTCTCTACCATTTCCGGAAACAATGTCAAAATATAAAACTTCATTCCCTTTTCTTCCATCCAATCCGATTATTTCTTACTGTTTAACCCTCGCAGTCCATCCAGCAGATGCAGTGTGATGACACCGGCCTCTATGTCAACTGATTTCACACAATCCCGGATTGCGGGAACCAGAAGTTCTTCCTCCCTCGGCTTACCGATCACATAGATATCATTGGCGCCAGTCTGCAGCACATCTGTGAGCTCACCCAGATCTTCCCCCTCATCGGACACTGCCCGAAGCCCGATCAGATCCGCAATGAAATATTCATTCTCCTCCAGTGCAACCGCATTCTCCCTGGATACCATCAGACTTTTTCCCTTGTATTTTTCTATATCATTTATATTATCAATGCCCTTAAACTTTACGATCACCAGATTTTTAAAGAATCTTACCTGGGCAATCTCCAGGGTCAGATATTCTTTGCCGGTGTCCAGCAGGACTTCTTTTAGCCGCTTGAATCTTGTCACATCATCCGTGGTAGGAAACACCTTCACCTCTCCCCGAATGCCGTGTGTGTTGGCGATTACGCCTACCTGCAATAAATTCTCCATACGAATCTCCTATAAAAACAGTCTCTATCGTATAAAAAATGAGTCGGCTTCGGGGCTATTGCCTGTCCGCCGTCTCATTTCCTCCGCTCGTTCACCGTGCCATTACAGCATTACGTAATGTCAACGATAACCTTTTTGCTTTCTTTGGAAGCAGCCGCTTTCACAACAGAACGGATTGCCTTGGCAATACGTCCCTGCTTGCCGATCACTTTTCCCATATCGGACTGCGCCACATGCAGCTCCAACACGATAGCTTTTTCGTTCTCGGTCTGTGTTACGACAACCTCATCCGGATAATCCACAAGTGATTTTGCAATTACTTCAACCAATTCCTTCATAGGTACACCTCACAATGTTCGCTATTTCACGATACCAGTTGCTTTGAAAATTCTGTTGACGGTTTCTGTCGGCTGTGCGCCGTTTGCTAACCACTTCTTTGCAAGCTCCTCATTTACATGATACTCGCTCGGATCTTTGGTCGGATCGTAAGTTCCAATCTCTTCGATGCATTTTCCGTCTCTCGGGGATCTGGAATCTGCAACTACAATTCTATAGAACGGAGCTTTCTTCTGTCCTAATCTTGTCAATCTGATCTTTACTGCCATTTTCAATTTCACCTCCTCAAAATATTCTGACTATATGCTAAAAGGGAAATCTGAATTTTCCCATTTTACCACCGCGTTTTCCGGTCAGTCCGGGCATCTGCTTCATCATTTTCTTCGTCTGCTCGAACTGCTTCACCAGACGGTTGACCTCGCTGATATCCACGCCCGCGCCTTTAGCAATTCTGTGCTTTCTGCTGGGATTTAACAGCGACGGATTGCTCCGCTCTTTCTTGGTCATGGAGTAGATAATAGACGTGGTACGCGCCATGCTCTTCTCCGCTTCTGCTTCATCAATATCAGGCATCCGGCCGCCTCCCATGCCGGGAAGCATACTCAATATACTGCCAAGACCACCCATCTTATTCATCTGCTCCATAGAGAGCAGGTAATCGTCAAACGTAAAATCAGCCTTCTTCAGGCGCTTCTGCATGTCTCTGGCACGATCTTCGTCAATGTCCATCTCGCTCTGTGCCTTCTCGATCAGGGTCAGCACATCGCCCATGCCCAGAATCCTGTTTGCCATACGGTCTGGATAGAACTGCTCCAGGTCGGAAAGCTTCTCGCCCATACCTACATAGAAAATAGGCTTTCCGGTCACCGCCCGGATAGACAATGCCGCTCCGCCTCTCGTATCGCCGTCCAGCTTGGTGAGTACGACGCCGTCGATGCCAATCTTCTCATCGAACATACCCGCCACATTTACTGCGTCCTGTCCGGTCATGGCGTCCACTACCAGGATTGTCTGCGCCACATCCACCTGTTCTTTGATCTCGATCAGCTCCTGCATCATCTCTTCATCGATGTGCAGACGTCCCGCGGTATCCAGGATGACCACATGATTGCCGTTCTTTGCCGCGTGTTCTACTGCAGCCTTGGCTATATTCACCGGCTTATTCTTATCACCCATAGAGAAGACTTCCACTTCCTGCTTCTCTCCGTTGATTTTCAACTGTTCAATAGCTGCCGGGCGGTATACGTCACACGCCGCCAGCAACGGTTTCTTGCCCTTTAACTTCAGCTTGCCCGCAATCTTGGCTGTGGTAGTGGTCTTACCTGCTCCCTGCAGACCAACCATCATGATGACGCTGATCTGCTGTCCCGGACGCAGCGTGATCTCTGTCGTCTCGGAGCCCATCAGGCTGACCATCTCTTCATTTACGATCTTGATGACCATCTGCCCCGGATTCAGACCATTCATTACATCGGAACCGATGGCTCTCTCTTGCACCGCCTTGGTAAACTGCTTAACTACCTTAAAATTCACATCCGCTTCCAGTAACGCCATCTTGACTTCTTTTAATGCCGTTTTCACGTCATCCTCAGTCAGACGCCCCTTGCTGCGAAGATTCTTAAAAACATTCTGAAGTTTCTGCGATAAACTGTCAAATGCCATCTGTTATAGCTCCTCTAATATCTCGTTGGATATCTTCTCAATCTCATCCACCACAGAGTCATCTCGGGTGGTTTTATATTGTCCGATCAGCTGGTGTATCTTCTCCACATTTGCTTTTGCACCCATGAAACGCTGCACCAGATGAAGCTTCTGTTCGTATCCAGACAACGTCCGGTTGCACCGCTTGATCAGATCATGAACGCCCTGACGGCTGATGCCCTCACAGTCTGCGATCTCGCTTAAAGACAGGTCATGAAATACGAAGTCCTCGTAAATCCGCCGCTGATGCTCGTTCAGCAATTCTCCGTAGAAATCATACAAATATGCCTGTTCTACCTTTTCTTCCATACCAGTCACTCCTGCAACTGTTTTCATGTGTCAACGTCTACTACTTGACACCTGCAAAAATCATCATACTATAACGCAAAATAAGTGTCAAGGAAAATTATCAAAAATATTTTATCTCATATTATACTATTATATTATTTTAAAATGTTATGATTCTGTCGCACTATGAGTAATAGCCTTGAATGGAGCATGTCCAGTATCTGCGTTCCTCAATAATGATGGTTTACGAAGGCGTAGGCTTGTTTCAAAATTAAAAATGATTTTCCCCTCTTCCTTTCTATTCAATGAAATATTAATCCATATAGGAACAAAGGGCGAATTCCATGCTACTAGCTTTACTGTTTCCTCAAGCGTGAACAATTTATTTCCTACGTTTTTTTCACTTAATAGAACCAAACGCATGGTATTATCTAAACCGTTGAATGATTTATCTTTTTCATAAACTGGAATAATATTAAATCTAATATCATTTTCATCTACACTTATTTCCCCCATTACTTCATTAATTGTCATTAATAGATTATCACGAAATATCATTTTATCCATTTTTCTCACTTTTTCCATATATTTCTCCTTCTCTATTTAGGCATATATTGTATTGGTCCATTGTAGAATATATCTGCATTTATAACATAATTTGACATAGATGTATTAAAATCACTTATCCTAATCCATGCATTATCAATATTTAATCCTGCACTTCTGAAAATATCCGGATAATTCATAGCTTGAGTTACGGCTGGTTGATAATGTCCAGATTCATTGGTTATGAGTCTTATATATCCTTGGGAATTAACCTTCATAGTTCCAGCCGCTTGTACTGAATTACCATTTGCCAAATAAGAATGCCCCCTCCCAATATGTAAATTACCATCCATATCAATAACAAAATCAACCTCTTGAATACCATTTTCAATATTAATCTTTCCAGCTTCAACGCTAAAGTTGAAAGTCCATCCCGCTTGATTATCATTAGGAAACTTATTGCTAATAGTTTGTGTTCCTGAAACACTCTCACCTGTCGTCACCGGTCTCCTCAGCTCCAGAACACTCTGCCCGTCGACCTTCTGTAACGCCAGCGCCTCATCTACTTTCCGGATGGCAGTTATCTCCGCATCCGTCAGTCCCTCCATGCTGCCTTTCTCTAAGAATCTAAGATACCGCTCCGCTTGCTCCGGCGGCATCAGCTCTGCATAGGAGTTTGGCACCTCTTTTGGTGGGTAGAGACCGCTGATGTTGACGCTCTGATCCAGGCTCTTTAAGCCGCCATAACTTCCAATGGCAACGATGGTTCCGGCAAACATCCCGGCCAACTTGCTGTCCGTGATGTCGGTCACTATGTCTGCTGACTCTGCGGCCATCACACTGCTGTACCCCAGCATGCCCAGCTCCGTTAAACCTGCCCTTACCGGGGATGTCCCTGCATTGACGGCTGCCGTCATGCTCCCACTCACCGGCAACAGCATCCCTGCCGCCATCGTACAGGCATTTCCTACCGTGTAGTATAAACCGGGATCTGCTGCAAAAGCGGTGTCACGGATGGGATTGAC
>JAIEAP010000029.1 GCA_029071325.1 Lachnospiraceae bacterium
GCCGATGTGGCTCAATTGGCAGAGCAGCTGATTTGTAATCAGCAGGTTATCGGTTCGAGTCCGATCATCGGCTTTATACAATTTCATATTGTATATTTATCGAGCAGTAATGTTTGATAAAATAAATGGGCAGATTCCCGAGTGGCCAAAGGGGACAGACTGTAAATCTGCTGCAAATTGCTTCGGTGGTTCGAATCCACCTCTGCCCATTCTTTTTGGAAAACAAAAAGAACAATTTCATAACGCGGGATGGAGCAGTCTGGAAGCTCGTCGGGCTCATAACCCGAAGGTCACAGGTTCAAATCCTGTTCCCGCAACTCAATGCCCAGTTAGCTCAGTTGGTAGAGCAGAGGACTGAAAATCCTCGTGTCTCTGGTTCGATTCCGGAACTGGGCATTTCTCCGAGTTATCGGAGAAATGGGATATTAGCTCAGTTGGTAGAGCACTTGACTTTTAATCAAGTTGTCCGGGGTTCGAATCCCCGATGTCTCAGTAGAAAAAAGAATGGGAAATGTTGATTTTCAGCATTTCTTTTTTTATTTGTTAAAATTTTCATGTTGTAATCTGTACATTATGCAACCAAACCTGTTTTTTTCGTAGTAGATAGATGAAGAGTTTCAGAGAATAAGCGAGAGGGGGGATAGCATGGAGGATGAACATATTGTTGATCTGTATTGGGAGAGATCGGAAAAGGCAATTACGGAAACGGCGTCCAAATATGGGAAATATTGCTATTCCATTGCTTACAATATTCTTGCTGATCATGATGATGCAGAAGAATGTGTCAGCGACACATATTTGGGTGCATGGAACAGCATGCCGCCCCATCGTCCGATGATACTGTCGACTTTTTTGGGAAAGATCACGCGGCGGACTGCGATCAAAAGATGGCAGAGTCAACATGCCGCAAAGCGCGGCGGCGGAAAAATCTCGATTGCACTCGAGGAGCTTGAAGAGTGTATTCCGTCAAATCAAAGTGTGGAACAGGAAATGGAAGCGGCAGAATTGAGGAAGGTGGTAAATGAATTTGTCCTGTCTCTGCCGCGGACAGAGCGTAATGTTTTTATTTGCCGGTATTGGTATCTGGATGGGATCTCTGATATCTGTCAGCAGTTTGGTTTTTCGCAAAGTAAAGTAAAATCTATGCTTCAAAGGACGAGAAAGAAACTTCAAATCTATCTAAAAAAGGAAGGTGTCTATGATGAAAACTGAAAACTTGTTGGATGCAATTGGAGAAATCAATGATGAAGTTATCTGTGACGCCAAAACGGCGAAACAGCAGAAATCACGAAAAAAGATAAAATGGATTTCTGCGGCGGCATGCCTGGGCTTGGTTGTGGTAGCTGCAATGCTTGTCCGTAATTTATATGCTCCTGTGCCTGAAGGAAATGGATATTTCACTGAACCGCTGGGACAGGCACAGGAAGCAGTACAAGAGGCTTCTCCGGTATACTATAGTGATCTGATGCTGGCAGAGGGAAAACTGAATGAGGATGCGCTTGGTTTATCGGAGAGTTCAATGATGGACATCAAGGAATTTGATGAATCCACGCTGTCACAGGATTCGTGCTGTATGATAGTAGAAGGAACGGTGACAAATCTTTATGTGAAGCATTATTTTTATGATGTATATAACGATAAATTTGAGGAGAATGGTATTCTGCATGGCAGAACGGATACTGTGGTGTATGAAATTACAGTGGATAAAACATGGTATGGTGTAGATGTCAGTGGAGAAACGATTCTTGTGGAGGATACATCCTATTTTACAGAACCAATTCTGGCAGTGAAGCAGGGAAAGAGATATGTATTGCCGCTTTACGAATATGGTGAAAGCATCTGGACGGGAGTTCATGAATATGCAGGAGGAGACATTACCAGAGAGACCAGCTATAGCACAATCTACCCGTATCATCCTCAAATAGAAGTTACGATGGATGGGGAGTATCTGATTTCTCAGGACTGGACTACGTTAGTTGCAGAAAATGCCAGAGAAGTTATTATGGATATCAAAGAAAATGAAAATTATGATCAGTATAAAATGTATTTGGTTGACGGAGATACTTTTGCGGAACAGATGGGTATTCTTTGTAATACTGTGTTTGGGCTGTAATATAAAGAAAAAATCCTAAGGTTCTGCGTTATTGTCTGCGCAGCTTCCGTATCATCCATTTTGTAGCTTTCACATAAATACTGAAAAGACCGAATCCGCCTAATATGCCGGTGAACAGCCGCCGGTAGTTGGTGGATTCTTTGATTTTGCATTCCTGAAGACCCCAGTCCAGTCCCATGAGCGCAAGAAAACAAAGGCACATGGACAGAGGGATGTCAACGATCCAAAGCAGCAGCGCTAGCGCCTGCCCGATGCCCACGCCGGTGCATCTGGCACAGACAGGAAATTGACGTCCTTTCCAGAAAAAGCTGCGCTCCGGTAGTTGGTGGCAGCCGCTGCAGTCGCCAATCTCATAAATGAAATTTACCATCGATTTCCGCAATTTTGACATATGTTTATCATTCTCGTAGTTGTGGTAGTTTTTGTTTTGCCCTTTCCCATGCCGCATAATCCACACAGAATTCCCGGTATGGAGAAGATCAGGTAGCCCAGGCATGCTTTTATACAGCCGAAGCCTTTTGTCTTGCTGCTGGTGGTGGTTTCCTGTGTAGACTGGCAGATGACATGTTCGGAGCCGCATCTTGGACAGCGCATAAAATTTTCCTCCATGATTTCTAAACGGAATGGTATTGTTATTCTTGGTTTATTATATTAGAGAAATGTGGATTTGAAAAGTCATAATGTGGTAAAATCTAGGGAAATAGTTGGAGCGAAATGTAAAGGAGAGTGGCAGGATGAAAAAGGCATGGAAGATCATCATCGGAATCACGTTTGTGATCTATTGCTATGCAGTATTACACCTTGTGTTTCTTTCGAGAGTGTACCTGCTCAGATATGGGTGGGGAAGAAATACTATTTTGGAGTACCTGAGCTTTCAGTCCAATTTTGTTCCGTTTCGGACCATCGGAGAGTACATTGAGGCTCTTCAAAACGGCAGTATGAATCGGAGTATCCCGGTTCAGAATCTTTTGGGCAACTTCCTTCTGTTTCTGCCCATGGGAGTTTATCTGCCGCTCCTCTTTGCAAAGATGCGCTCTTTCCGAAGAACCATTTTCACGGTACTGGGTGTGCTGATCGGGATTGAGCTGCTGCAGATGCTCACCCGTCTGGGGTCCTTTGACATAGATGATCTGATCTTGAATCTGGCGGGCGCAATGCTGGGATACGGGTTTTATTTCCTGTATGACAGGTGGAAGGGCAGAGCGCATAGAGGGGCATAGCGCTCTGCCTGAAGCTTATTCCCCTGCCAGCAGCTCTTTGGGCGAGATGCGCCTGATCTTTAAGGATAACAGGAACGCAATCCCAAAGGTGAATACAATAAGAACGATCCCGGCAAGGATAAGAAAGCCTGTGGGCAGGGCAAAGCTGCACTTCACAACGCCCAGTCCGCTTAAAAACAGGGAGGTCAGAGGATTGATGATCAGGGAGCATATGATAAGTCCTGCAATGGTAGACAGTATGACCGTGGGCATAAGACTGACCGCTGTCTGCAGCATAAGCTGTCCGGTGGTAAAGCCAAGAGCTTTCAGGATGCCATAGTCCCTTTTTTTATGGTTCAGCATGGTCCTTACAAGCAGGTACAGCACTAATGTAATGATGATAATGCTCAATATGAGGATCGCGATTACGATGATTGTCATAAGGGAAACGTATACGGTGGCCGTTCCCTCAATGGCAGAGAGCATATTCATGACATAATTTACGTTCACTCCGAATTGCCGGATGACATCCTCGTGAAAATCGTCTATATCTACGCCTTCCGCCAGATTAAGGTAGTAGCGGAGGTTGGTGAGGCTGCCCAGTTTTTGGTATCCTGCTCTTGTGAGAAGGCAGTCTTTGCCAAAACTATCGCTGATTTGTGTAAAACCTGAAATAATGTAGCTGCTTTCCCGGTCATTGGCAGTCAGAGTAATTTCATCTCCGATTTCCAATCCCATGTCCCGCGCATAGGATATGCCAATCGCCACCTCATTGTCGTATTTCGGGTAACGCCCTTCCACGCAGACAGACGGATTGTTCACCGTTGAATAATCATCACAAAGCACTGTGAACAGTCCGACTCCGCCTATGTGGCGTACCTCAAGTGCATGATAAAGATAAATTTTTTCTACGCGCTCATCTGCGCTCATTTCCCGTAAGAATGCTTCCTCGGCTTCCGACTGGATGTCAATGGAACTGTCTGCCGTCTCCCCTATAACCAGATGAATGAAGGGAGTCATATCGACAATTACATTTTTGATCATGAGCCCGGAAAACACAACAATGAGCGAGATCACAAGCATTGTAATACTCACGATTACATTCTGTTTGATCCCGGATAGCATTGTTTTCAACGAAAGAGCAAAATGAAGCGGCGCGCGGGTCCGGTCAAGGGGAATCCGGTTATTCTTAAAATTATGTGTATGCATGCCTTGACGAAGTGCGGTGATAGGGTCCAGCCGCCGGATTCTCCGGGAGGATAACCATGTGGCAAGTGCAACTGTGCCGCAGGATATCACAAGCGTAAGCAGTAAAGGCAGCGGCAGGAAGTGTATTGCATAAGGAATGCCAGTCTGTGAGATCATCATGGTATTTACTCCGGGAAACAGGCAGTAGGAAATCCCGGCGCCGGCCATGGCGGCAATCAGGGATATGCTCACAAACTGCATCAGAAGCGAGCCGATCAACTGTTTACTGGTGTAGCCCGCTGCTTTTAATGCGCCCAGAATTTTCATATTTTCCTGAATGTAATTAGCGATGTTGGATGAGATTACAACTAAAGCTATCAACAAAACAAAAAATGCCATGGCGCTTACAATGCCGGAACAGATCATCTGTGAAATGTAGCGGCTTTGCTTATTAAGCGTATAGAAATTACTGAATAGCCGCGCCTTGGGATATTCTCCCGAAACGGTATCATTCAGCATGGTTTCGAAGTCTTCACTTACAGATGGGTCGGTGATTCTTATGGAAACCAGCGTGGATGCAGGCGCATAACCGGATGCTTCCAGTTCCAGATACTTATCTTTGGTCAATATGAGGGAACACAGACCGCCGCAGTTATGGGAGCCTGTCATAACACTGTTAAAAAATCCGCATATAGGGTATCTCACCACATGATTGCCGATTGTGACTGCAATTGTTTTGCCGACAGTAATCTCTTCGGTTTTGTAGATCATGGGAAGATAGATGCCGCTTGTAAGGTTACCCTGTTCTACAATCTCTATTTTCCCAATGGAACGGTTGAGGGCGGTCTCTTTGTCCAGGATAGCGAATCCGCTAGTTATTTTGCCTCCGTTATACTCAAAAGAGCCCGCCGCACTCATGCATGGATCGAGGCGGTAATCGGCAGTGCGGCCGTCGTTTTCAAGGAGCTGGGAAAAATATGCCCCCGTTTCGGTTAGTTCCCTGTCAATTACGAGGGTGACGTGTTCGGCGTTAAGTCTGTCGTGGTAACGGTCAAAGTTCTGCTTATAATCCGTTGCCAGCATCAGCCACAGATTCAGCATGAAGGATGCAAGCAGGATAAGTACGATAATAGCGAAAGTCTGTCCCTTTGCTCTCCGCAGATTGGAGTGTACCAGAAGAAAACATTTTTTCATACTACCACCCCATTTCTGTCAGGAAGCCGGAAAGCTTTTCGTGTCTTGCTTTATCCCCGTGGATATAGCGCCCAAGATTGCACTCCCCCAGAATCACGCCGTCTCTTAAATACAAAATGCGGTTGCCGCGGCGGGCTGAGCGCATATCATGGGTTACCATGACAACGCTTTGCCCCTGTTCGTTGAATCTGGTAAGCGTATTTAAAACGTCCAGCCCCGTTTTGGAATTCAGCGCGCCTGTGGGTTCGTCGGCAAATAGAATTTCGGGGGTATTGATCAGTGCCCGGACGATTCCTGCCCGCTGGGCTTCTCCGCCGGAAAGCTGGGATGGGAACTTTCTTTGAGTCTCTTCGGATATATCCACTGCGGCAAATAGTTTTTTGGCGTGTTGGACAACGGCTCTTTTGTCTTTGTTTACCAGAAGACCTGCGGACAGTACGTTATCCATAACACTCATCCCATCCACGAGATAAATCTGCTGAAATACAAACCCGCAGTGCCGGCGCCGGAATACCGCAAGCTTGTCAGGGGTCAGATCAGATATCACCTGATCAGAAAATGTAATGGTTCCCAAGGACGGCGTATCCATACCGGACAGAGCATAGAGCAGCGTGGATTTGCCGGCGCCGCTTGCACCCATGATTACAGTAAAATCGCCTTGATAAAGCGTTAGATCAATGTTTTTGAGAACGTGCTGCATAGTCCCTCCATTGGAAAAGGACTTGCTTAAATGTTCGGTTTTCAGCAATATGTTTTTCATCACAAACCTCCTTTATGCACGTTCCAGTTTACGGTGTGATTCCTTAAGTGTCTTTAGCAGATCCTTAAATAATCCTTAAATCGTGCCGCTCAGGGGGATAGCCACAGTTATTTTCAGGCCGCAGGCTCCGTTTTCCAGAATGAGTTCTCCGTGCATTTCCTGCATAAAATAATCAGAAATATAAAGTCCCAGGCCTGCGCCGTCGGTATTTCCGGCATTGCTGCCGCGTCTGAACTTTTCCTTTAAGAAGGACAGTTCCTCTGGGGGAACGCCGCCGCCAGAATCTTCCATTACAATCTTAAGCTGACGGCCCTCTGTCCGGATGGAAAGGGTGATGGCAGTATCGGCATATTTATAGGAGTTGGCAAAGATATTATCAAAGACCTGCTGCAGCCGGAGTATGTCTGCGTATATCAGGCAGTCAGGGATATCAGGAATAACTGCCCGGTGAAGATAGTCGGAGTTCTCCAGTAATGTTTTCACTTCTTTGGCGTCCATATCTTCGGGTGTTACCGGAAGCTGGCTGAGTTCTTCTAACGTCGCGGTGAACAGGTTGTTGATGAGCGTATTAATCTGGTCTGCTTTGTGGATGATCTGCGTGTAATTGGCTTTGGTTTTCTCGCTGTCGGTCAGGGCGGCGCCCACCTCCGAGGCAGCTTTGATGCTTGCGACAGGTGTCTTAATGTCGTGGGAGAGCTTGGCAACGAGCTCCTTTTTACTTGCATTGGCTTCTGCTTCCGCCAGCCGTGCTTTTCGGAGTTCGCTGCGCATGATGTCAAAACTTTCTGTGAATGCGCCAAATAGATTGTGCCGGTCCATTTCCAGGGGAATATCCAGGTTGCCTCCAGCAATGCGCTGGGCAAATCCTTTTAATGTATGGAAAGGTTTTATCACAGTGCGGTTTAAATAAATGGTATAGCCCCCACAGATGACGCATTGGAGGATTATGGCAGCCAATAGGATCAAACGGACGGCCTGGTCCCGGGACTGTATGCGTTTTTCACTGTCATTGTAAATGATCATTTTGCCCACAGCAGAGCCGCTGATCTGGATATCAAGGATGGTATCCCGGTGAGAGATTGCGTTGTTTATGCTTTCGCTTAACCCTGCTCTTGTTTTGAACAGGACGGTTCCGTCAGCATGCAGGACGACGTAGTCGAGACTTGTTTTATTCTGATGGCGTTCTATGGTATTCCAGTCATTCTGTACGGTCTGGAGGGCTTCATTGACCAGGATGGTATCCTGTGTCTGATCCGTATTCTGTGCGGCGAGCATGAGAACGGATGCAATCTCTGCCGCAAAGACAAGTATCAGGCTGATCAGGAAGGTTCGTCTTTTCATTGCGGGCCTCCTTTGAATAGATAGCCGTCACCCCATACGGTGATGACATACCGGGGATTGCCCGGTTCCGGTTCTATCGCTTCCCGTATTTTGCGGATATGCACGTTCAGCGTGCCGTCGCCTGTAAATTTATCGCCCCAGACTTTTTCAAACAGTTCCTGCTTTGAGATTACCGCATCGGCATGTTGGATAAGGTAGGATAATAGTTTAAATTCCAGGGCGGTCAGCTTGACAGGAATGTCTTTGATCCGTACCTGCTTTGCCTGAAAATCTACGGTTAGATATCCGTCAGAATATTCTGTACTTTTACGTTGTCCATAACGCTTCAGAACCACCTTTACCTTTGCCAGCAGAACGCTGAGAGAATAGGGCTTTTGGATGTAATCGTCGCCCCCGATATTCAGTGCAATGATCTGATCGTCATCGCTGGTCCGTGCGGAGATAAAGAGAATGGGAATTTTCGTCTGTTCCCGAAGTTCTTTACACAGTGCAAAGCCGCTGCTATCTCCAAGATTGATATCCAGCAGAAGAAGATCCGCCGTATTTTCACGAAAAAACTCCCGGCATTCGGAAGCGTGGTACGCAACTGCCGTCTTGACGCCGAACAGGTTAAAATACTCTGCTGTGCTGTCGGCAAGCAGCTTTTCATCATCTATGATCAGACAATCGTAATGCATGGGCTACCTCTTTCTTAAATGTTTTATAACAGTTCCGCTCATTTCCTGTACTGTTACATTATTTTAGCATGAAATAAATGATTTTGTGTACAAAATATGATAAGCTAAAAAGGTATGTATCAGGTCAGAGAGGAAGTGTTGTGATCATGGACGATAAGACAAATGTAATGCGTATTTTAGACAAGAAGAAAATAGATTATAGGTGGCACAGCTATGACAGCGCTGAAGCCATCAGCGGCATGGAGGTGGCTGCTGTGCTGCAGCAGGAGCCGGATATGGTGTTCAAGACTCTGGTAACAACAGGAAAATCCGGCAGTTATTATGTCTTTATGGTTCCAGTGAACCGGGAACTGGATCTGAAGAAAGCTGCAAAAGCGGTGGGGGAGAAGAAGATAGAAATGATCAAGTCAAAGGAATTGCTGCCCCTGACCGGCTATATTCATGGCGGCTGTTCACCCATAGGCATGAAGAAGCAGTTTCCCACGGTGATTCATGAGACAGCGGCAGATAAAGAACATATCATGTTCAGCGCCGGGAAGATCGGATATCAGATTGAGACAAGCCCGGCAGAACTGAAAAAGATCGTAAACTACCGGTTTGCCGATGTGTGTGAATAAGGATATACATGCCGTGGCAATACGCCCTAGCCAGAAGAAGCGAGATATGCTAGAATACAAAGAAAATAATCTACGGCATCGCGATAAGGAGAAAACATTGAGTACATTTCATGTAGAGTTAAAAAAAATAGTGGATGACAGCTATGACATTGAGATCGGTTTTGGGTTGGAGCAGAAACTGATGGCGGATATCAAAAGCGGGCTTTGCGGCAGGATTGCCAAATTTGCGGTAGTGACGGACAGCAACGTGAAGGAGCTGTACGGACAGCGTATACTGGAAATGCTGAAGGAGGCAGGCTATCAGGCGGATCTGTTTGTGTTTGAGGCAGGGGAGGAGCGCAAAACGCGAAAGACCAAGGAAGAGATTGAGGATGCCATGCTCTCCTCCGGCTACCGCCGGGACTGCTGCATCATTGCAGTGGGAGGCGGCGTGGTAACAGATCTGGCGGGTTTTGTGGCAGGAACTTTTGGCAGAGGCGTACCTTTCATCAATTATGCCACGACGCTGCTGGCGGCGGCAGATGCTTCTGTGGGGGGCAAGACGGCGGTAGATACGCCCCTGGCCACCAATCTCATCGGATTATTCAATCAGCCGGAGAAGGTATATCTGGATGTGGCGGCGTGGAAGACGCTGCCTAAGCGGCAGCTTGCCAGCGGAATGGCAGAGACCGTCAAGCATGCATGTCTTGCCAGCGGCGAGTTTTTCCGGTATCTGGAAGAGCATATGGAGCAGGTCTGGGAGCTTGAACCGGAGGTATGCGGACATATCGCCCGGGAAAACTGCAAAGTAAAATATGAAGTTGTTATGAAGGATGAGCGTGAAAGCGGACTGCGGGAGGTACTGAATCTGGGACATACCGTAGGGCGCGCCATTGAGACAGTCAGCGGTTACCGGCTGCTGCACGGGGAGGCGGTAGCCATCGGACTTCTGGCGCAGGCACATCTTGCGGTCCGTCTGGGATATATGACACAAGAGGAGTGCGACCGGGTGGAGGCGCTCCTTAAACGCGCACAGCTGCCGACACAGATTCCCGATTACATAGACCGGGAAGAACTGGTCCGCAAGCTGTATACCGACAAAAAGGTGCGGGACGGGAAGCTTCGATTTGTGGTACAGAAAGGTATTGGAAATGTGGTGGAATTTGAGGAAGGCGTTTTTGCAGCGCCCATATCGGAAGACACTGCCCGGGAGATTATCATGGAGCTGTAGGTATTTACAGGGGAACGGTGCTCTCTCCCTGGATGATCACCGGCAGAGTGGTGTAGCTCTGGATGAGAAGCTCCGGGTTTTCTAACTTGCGCAGCATCATGCTTCCTGCCTGTACACCCATATCGTAGACATTAATATCCACAATGGTGAGCTGTGGATCGATAATACTGGAATACGGATACACATCAAACGCAAGAACGGCAATTTCCTCAGGGATATGCAGTTGCTGATGACGGATGGCACTTATGACGCCTAGCGCCAGAGTGTTGTTCTCACACACAACTGCCCTGGGGGGATTGCCGTTTTGCAGTAAGGAGAGTGTGACGGTCTTAGCGCTCTGTCTGGTGGAATCTGTAAATCCAAGGCGGGATGCGGGAATATGAACGCCGCGGTCCAGCATACCGCCAAGAAAACCCTTCTGGCGCTGGGCAGAAATATAGTCGGTCTTCCGTTCTCCGATAAAGGCCACATCTTTATAACCGCAGGAAAACATGTGGGCGGCAGCGTATTCACCTGCAAGCGCATGATTCGTATCCACCCAGCACAGGCGGCTATCAAATCCGGGATGTCCGATGATGATGTGGGGAAATCCGGTGTCCAGGATGAGACCTGCAATCTCACGGTTTACGGCGGAGCCATGGATAATGAGTCCGTCCGAGGAGCGGCTGGTGATGACTTGAGAAACAGCCTCTCCGGGATAATGCTCCTCCGAGGTGTTGACCAGGGTCAGAGAGTAGCCCTGTGCCGACAATTCGTGATGCACGCCGCACATAATATCAAACATATGAGGATTGCGGTAGGCAGTATCCTTATTCAGATTGGTCAGGTATACAATATTGTGTGTCGCCTGTCTGGCGAAGCTGACGGCCCGTGAATTCGGCGTGTAATTCAGTTTGGCGATGGCGGCTTCCACCCGTGCGGTGGTCTCGGGAGAAATGGTGGTCCAGTGGTTTAGGACCTTGGATACCGTGGATTTGGAGACGCCCGCTTCATTGGCAACATCGTTGATGGTAACAGACATAGAAACCTCCTAGATAAAATGAATAAAATCACTATAATAGTATAGCGGTTTCCCAACAAAGTCAATGCTAATAGGGGAAAAAGTATTGAAAATATGGGAATTTGGTGATAAAAATAGATTAAGCAGACGGTCGTAATTGCTAAGAAGAAGAAAAAATGAGAAAACGGTTTCCTAAAGGAGGTAATTAGTATGAAGAGAAAGATCAGTGCATTTTTATGTATGGCAATGACACTGGGCTGTCTTGCCGGATGCGGCGGCAGCGATGATGCAAATGATACAAAAACAAACGGACCGGCGGGAACAGAGCCGGAGCAGCAGGTTTCCGGTGAAGCGCAGGAGATTATGATCTGGCATGACGGCGACGAGAGTATCATGCAGGTCATAGCAGATACTGCCAATGAAAAGCTGGCGGGTGAAAATATTACCGTGAAGTTTGAAAAGAAGACGGGACTTACCGATGCGCTTCAGCTCTATGGAAATGATGAGGCAAACGGGCCCGACATGTATCTGTACGCCCACGATTCTCTGGGGGCTCTTGCGGAGATGGGAATTCTGGCTCCGGTAACGGATGTGATTGGTCAGGATGTGCTGGATGGTATGCTGCCTATGACAGTAGAGGCGGGAAATTATAAAGATACCCAGTATCTGATGCCGGTCTACTATGAGACACTGCTGTTTATGTATAATAAGGAACTGTGGGAAGGGGATCTGCCGGCAACCACTGATGGGCTGTATGAATACATGGAGGCTCATACGGATGTGGATGCAGGAACCTACGCTGTCGTAAATCAGCATTCCACTGCTTATAATGTGGCGCCCTTTATCAATGGATTTGGTGGATATATCATTGATAAGGATGGCAATCCGGGTCTCAACGATGCCAAGACGGTAGAGGCGATTGCATACAATCAGAAATTTGCCGCACTGCAGGCAGACGGAGACTACAATACAGTGACCGCTCTTTTCAACGAGGGCAAAGCGGCGGCTATCGTAGGAGGTCCCTGGCTGGTATCCGGTATCCGGGACGCAGGTATTGATCTGGGTATTGCATCTCTGGCAGACTTTAGTCTTCCTAACGGCAGCGGCATGGCGCCTTATTCCGGCGTACAGAGCATTGGCGTTCTGAAATATGCGGCAGAGAATAAGAAAGAAGCGCTGGGCAGGGTTCTGGAAGCGATCGCAGCGCCGGAGGTCGGTGTGGCACTGGCAAATCAGTCCAGCTGCGCTCCTGCCAATATCGCAGCGTATGATGACTCAGAGGTTGCTGCCAATGAGATGATCATGGCAATGAAGCAGACGGCAGAGACCGCTACGCCTATGCCCAATATCCCTGAAATGAGCGTGATGTGGGGACCTGCAGAGGAATTGCTTGCGGCAGTGAATAAGTCCGGCGAGGATGTGAGCAGTGCAGCAGATGCCGCACAGGAGAAAGCATTGACTGCTATTGAAGATATGCAGTGAGGAAGTCTATGAGGAATAAGAAACAGAAAGCGGCGCCATGGCTGTACAGCTCTCCGGCATTGCTGTTAATTGCGCTGGTAATCGTATTTCCAATTATATATACCGCGTACATATCCCTGACCAATATGAATCTCTATCATTGGTCGGACTATGAGGTGATCGGTCTTACCAATTATGCCAGGGCCCTGCTAAAAGCGGATTCCGGGTTCTTGGGAGCCCTTCTTACGACGCTCTTGTGGACTGCATTGAATATGGCAATCCAGGTGGTCGCGGCGTATTTTATCGCCCTGGGACTTAATACAGAGGGACTGCGGGGCAAGCGTTTCTATAAGACACTGTTGATGTTCCCCTGGGCAATGCCGGCGTATGTATCCATCCTCCTCTGGAGGGTGGGTATCTACAATACCGAGTTCGGACTGCTGAACAAGGTTTTGGTGGCACTGGGGTTTTCCAAAGTGAATCTTTTGTCCACCAATGGTCCTGCTTTCTGTGCCTGTATGGCGCTGAATCTGTGGATGGCTCTGCCCTTTATGATCATGATGATCGACGGGGCGCTGCAGAGTATTGATAAGAGCTATTATGAGAGTGCTGAACTGGACGGTGCGGGCTTTTGGACCAAGAATATTCACATTACGGTTCCCGCAATGAAGGGGATCATAGCGCCGGCGGTCATCATGACTACATTTACCACCTTCAAGCAGTTTGATATTGTATATCTTCTGACCATGCAGAAGGGAGCTTATTCCGGCGCGACGCTGCAGACCGTGATTACTTACGCTCAGCAGAATGCGTTTGTGTCCAATAATTACGGGTTATCTTCGGCGGTGTCCATCATCATTTTCTTCTTGATCATGGTGTTCTCACTGCTGACCAACCGGAGCGTGAAGGAGGAGAGCTATGAGTAAGCGGAAAACCAAGACCAGGATACAGCATATGCTGCTGCATCTGGTATATATCCTGTTGTGCTTCCTGGCATTAGTGCCTATTTTGTATGCGCTTTCTCTTTCCTTCAGCGGAAGCGGCGGGGCGCTGTCTTCCAGACTCAGTCTGCTGCCGCAGGATTTTACATTCCAGAATTACAAGATGATTCTTCTGGAAAAGCCCTTTTTGCGGTGGTTCTATAATTCGGCAGTGTTAAGCGTGGGAACCATGGTGATCGCCATCGGCTGCGGGGTAACGGCGTCTTATGCCTTTTCCCGCTACCGCTTCCGGGGAAGGATGGGAATCCTGAAAGGTCTGCTGCTGTTAAACGCATTCCCGCAGATCTTGTCCATGTTTGCTCTGTTCCGGCTGCTGAAGGAAATGAACATGCTGGATACCAAGATAGGGCTGGTTATTATCTATGCAGGCAGTATGTGTATTTTCTCGGTCTGGAATATGAAGGGTTATTTCGATACGATTCCTGTGGAGATTGAGGAGGCGGGCAGAATTGACGGAGCCACGGATTTCCAGCTTTTGTGGAAGCTGGTGATGCCTCTGGCGCGTCCGGCCATCATTGTAACGGCAGTCATGGTGCTGATTTTCGTGTGGAATGAGTATCTGTTTTCCACTACATTCTTACTAAACCAGGACAGTTATACCCTGGCGGGCGGATTGTATCAGCTGCAGTCCAATGACTACAGCAGAAGCTGGGGCATGTTTTCCGCGGCTTCCATATTAGTATCTGTGCCGGTGCTCATCATTTTCTTCTGTATCCAGAAATATATGGTATCAGGGCTCACCGCCGGCGGCGTCAAAGGTTAGGGGGAGGAAACATGAATAAAAGCGCAATTTTACATATTCCCCTGTCCCAGTATGCCTATGCTGCGGACGAACATACGCTGGTCATCCGGCTGCGGGCCGGGCGTGGAGATCTGAGGCAGTGTGACCTTTGTTACGGTGACAGAGTCGATCCGATGCAGCCCATCCGGGTGAAGCGGCTTCCGATGGCGCGGGTTGCCTCGGACGAACTCTTTGATTATTATGAGACCTGGATTCGGGACGATTATAGCCGGGTGTGTTACTATTTCGACTTGTCGGATGGCGCCCAGCGCTGCTTTTACTATGAGAGGGGATTGCGCAGTGAGCTGACCTGTGAGCGGACGGAATATTTTCAGTTCCCCTATATCCGCAGGGAAGATATTCCTCATATTCCCGGATGGGCGGCAGATGCGGTCATGTACCATATTTTCCCGGACAGCTTTGCTTCCGGCAGAAGGGAGATTGCCGCAAGCGGCAGGGAAGAGACACTGGAGGGAGATATCAGGGTGCGTACCGGGCAGGGAGGAACGCTTGCCGGCATTTGGGCGAATCTGGATTACATAGAGGATATGGGTTTTAACTGTATCTATTTGAACCCTGTTTTTCTTGCAAATTCTTATCACAAATACGACACCATTGACTATTTTGCGGTGGACCCTCTCTTGGGGACGAAGGAAGAACTGCGGGAACTGGTAGCCGAGTGTCATGGCAGGGGCATCCGGGTTATTTTGGATGGAGTGTTCAATCATTGCGGCAGTGACTTTTTTGCCTTTCGGGATGTCAGGGAGAAGGGGAAGGATTCCAGGTATTATGACTGGTTCTATTCCCTGCCGGACCAGATCTGCTATGAAGATCCTCCCAACTACGAGGCGTTTGCCTATGTGAAGGAAATGCCCAAGCTGAATACGGGAAATCCTGAAGTTGCGGAGTATCTGTGCCGGATCGGAACATACTGGATACGGGAGCTGGACATTGACGGCTGGCGTCTGGATGTGGCAAATGAGATTAATCATGATTTCTGGCGGCAGTTTCGGCATGCGGTCCGGGCGGTAAAGCCGGATGTGTTCCTGATCGGCGAAATATGGGAAAATGCGGAAGTCTGGCTTCGGGGAGATCAGTTTGATTCCACCATGAATTATGTGTTTTCCTATCTTTGCAGAGATTTTTTTGGAAGAGAATGTATGCCGGTGTCAGAGTTTGATGCCGGAATGCTGCGGATGCAGCTGCGTTATCCCCATACGGTCAGCGCAGTTCAGATGAATTTCCTGGATTCCCATGATGTAAGCCGCTTCTTAAGCGCATGCGGCGGAAAGCGGGAAAATCTGAGACTGGCATTTTTTTATCTCTTTATGAGCGTGGGAATTCCTTCTGTGTTCTACGGGGACGAGGCATATCTTGAGGGGGAGACCGAGTCGGAGTATCGTCAGCCTATGCGCTGGGAGGGGGACAACTTCCGGGAGGAGATCCGGCAGTGGATCGCGCTTCGGAAGGAGCATCCGGCATTGCGCCGGGGAAGCATGCGTACCGTTTTGGTGCAGGATGATACCGGTGTGTACGGTTTTATCCGGGAAGATGGGAACGAGACGCTTCTGGTATTGCTGAATAACGGCGGGGAAGATGTAGAGACAGACCTGTGCAAGGTCGGAGGAACAGAATGCAGGATACTATACGGAGCAGAGGGCGGTAGGCTTCCTGCAAAATGCGGAAAGGTATATCAGATTTGATATAATATGGAGTGACCTCCTTTTGTAAGCGGTAATCCCTGTTACTACAATCTTATTCAATTGTAGTATACAAGTAAATCATGTTGCTACAAATGTGAGGTCACTTCATTTTGACGAATAATGTGCTTGACATCTAGGAACAAATATGGATAATAAATATATCAGTACAAAAAACTGTGGGAGAGTACATGAGGGAGAATATGAAAAATTATAGTACCTTTTTTTAATTCTACTATTATCATTCGATAATAACTGATTCGGTATATTTC
>JAIEAP010000003.1 GCA_029071325.1 Lachnospiraceae bacterium
ATTATGAGTTAGTTGTTAAGAAAAATATAAAGCCAAAAGTTGTTGGAGCGATAAAGAAGTTTGCCATGTCTCGCAAATCTGCATAAATACTATATGTGTGGAGTTTTTCTCATAGCTAAATCAAAAATAAAAAGAGAAGGAGAAACATGCAAGAAAAATGTAAATTGAAAGAGACGCACAAGACAGTAAGTGGAGAGTATACTTTTCATGAGCAAAAACGAGTGGAAGAACAGAATTTTAATAGTGCGCTAACTAATTATCTGAGGAATGGCGAAAAGAAATTACTTACAGTATTCCTATGAAATTCTAGTTATATTACTGGAAGCACCATCAGGTGAACTGGAAAAAGACATGCAAATACAGTAGATATTTTTGCTTTTTTGGAGAATGTTTAAATGTAGAAAAAGGTAAAAGTATTTTGTACATAGTATATAAAGAAGATGTGATTGTACATAGAATCTTTAAGTGCAAATGGAGGATGAGTAAAATGAATAACAAACAAGAAAAATTAGATGCAGTTAATAAATTGGAATCTATGAAAGAATTACAGAAAGATTTTAATTTGAAAAAAGCAAAAAATAACACGATAATGTTGGATACAATTCCTAAATTGGTTTGTTTTGCTATGGTGGCTATTGTTTTTATACAAGTGGTGGGGGCAATAGTGCTAATGATTATTGGTAAAAAAAATAATATAAATCTGGCTGATTTATTTTCGCAAATAGTCCAAGGAGATATTGTAACAATTGGAGTTTCAGTTATTGGAATTGCGGTAAGCGTATGGGTTGGATTAAATATTTACCTGTCTTTATCAAAAGAAGAATCTGAAAAACTTATTCAGAAAATGGAACTTGAAATAGCATCTATAGAAAAATGTTTAAATAACGTAGAGTCTACAATAAAATATCAAAAAGGTGTAATGTGGCAAGAGTTTATTAATTTGCTTGATTCACAACGGAATGAGAATATGTTATCCACATATTTTGCATACCAGTTTGGACGATTAATTTATGAAAAAGAAAATATTGATAATTTGAATATTTTGTTGATTCATAATTTAATGCAATATGAAAATGAATATATTTCCATGACTAGAATGTATGAAAATGGAGAAAAAAAGAGCTGTTATAGTCAAAGTGAAAGACTAATAAAAAAATATGAGGACTTATTAAATGAGAATATCGAGGGAAGTGATTTTTGGCAGAAAACATTTTCATTTTACTTTAATTTGCATATTGCGGATGCAAAGTTTTATAGAAATGCAGTGTGTTTACGTTTAGGTGGATTTAGAAATAAATTTCGCATTAAGCAGATGGAAGAAGTGTGCGTGGAATATGAAAAAGTATTTGAGGATATAAGTGATACGGCACCAGAATATAAAGATATAAATTCTGCAAAAGCGTATATCAAAAATACAATAGGATATACACTTGATTTGATTAACCAATATGAAGTAGTTACGGATGAAAATAGAGATAAAAATGCAGAGAGACGTAAGAGTGCAAATAAACATATGCATGAGGCAGTTAATTTAATAGAAGATCAGTTCGTTGAAAAGAAGGCAAGATATTTGCGTAATTTAGGACTTACATATGAAAGGCTTGGAGATATGGATAAAGCATATAATGCTTATGTGAAATCTATTAAAGAGGATATGTCAGATTATAAGTCTTGGACTACATGTGGTTCTATTATTCTTAAAAAATTTGAAAAGGAACAGGGGATTGCCAGAAGAGATAAACTGTTAAGTGAAATGCATATGCTGGAACCTGAAATATGGAAAACTGAGTTACTTAAGGCAAAAACCCAATTTGAAATGTCTGCTTCTGAAGGAAAAGGTTTTGAAGATCCTTATTATAAACTCATTCAGGTTTATACATATTTGTATATGTTAGGCAATGAACAAAGTGAGGCAAAAAAAGATGCAAAAAAATATATGAATATACTTGAAATGATGGAGTATACAGGCGGAGGCTCCATGTATGCATATAGGAATTATTATGAGGCCATAGGAGACATTAAAATGGCAAGTAAAATTAATGGACAAATTAAGGCAACACAAAATAACGATGTTGAGCATATGAGCAAACTTTATTTAGATAAAACAAAAAATGATGAAAAAGAAGAGTAATTTACTCAAACTTCCCACTTTAAACTATGTGCTTTTGGGAGAAAAGCGGAAAGAAGACAATATGATGCCAGAACTGGGAATAGATACAACTTCCGGGTTTACACAGGACAAGCCTTCAGATGCGACACCGGGTACGCCCTCAGATGTGACATCTGATCTGGTATCGGATACGCTGTTCGGTACGATAAATCCTCTGCCGGTGACGCAGACTCCGCAAACTCTGGCAAATAGCACGGTGGTGCCAAAGACCGGGGATGATAATGACGTTACAGACTATGCGTTGCTTCTGTTGGTTGGTGTGGCAAGAATATCCATAGCCAGTATCGGTATAACGGGGAGACGCAGGAGAGTTTCATCAGATGGGAAATGGTAAGATTTAAACTATAAAAATAAAGGAGAAAATTACATGAAAAGAAAAGTTATGAAAAGGGGATTTATGAAAAAAGTAACTGCATTTGTATTTGCTGCTGTATTGCTGCTTGCAAATACGGTAAGTGCACAGGCTGAAAACGTATCACCTGGAAATGCTTCGGTAGAAAATCCGAATGGAGATATGTTAGGCAGCGAGATTATCAGAAATGATGAAACCGGTATACCGGATAAGAATCTATATGATGCGGTATTGGAGCAGTGTGACAGTAACAACGATGGCGTATTGACAAAATCAGAGGCAGCGAGTGCAGAGCAACTTAGTTATGGAGGAGGCGGTATAAGCAATTTGCAGGGAATTCAATATTGTACGGGCTTGAAAAAAATAAGTTTGTATAATAATCATCAGCAGATTGGAGATATTACTCCGTTGGCGTCTCTTTCGAATTTAACGCATTTGCAGCTGCATATGACTGACATCAGCGATATCAGTGCATTATCATCTTTGGTTAATTTGGAGAGTTTGAATTTGGAAGCAAACCAAATTATGGATATCAGCGCTCTGTCAGCGCTCACTAATTTAACATATTTGTCTATAGGATGGAATGAACTTAAGGACATTAGTCCGTTGTCGTCTCTTACAAACCTGAAGCACTTGTATTTGGAAGCAAGTTACATCAGTGATATCAGACCGTTGTCGCCTCTTACAAATTTGGAGATACTTGATTTGAGTGGAAATCATATCAGTGATGTCAGTGCGCTATCTTCTCTTACAAATCTAAGGGAATTGTCTTTAGGTGATGAAGGAGGTATATTTTACCCGAATTGTATCAGCGATATCAGTGCGTTGTCGTCTCTTACAAATTTGAAAAGACTTGACTTGTGTGGAAATCAGATTAGCGATATCAGTGCATTGTCATCCCTTACCAATCTTGAATCACTTAATTTGTGTGAAAACCAGATTAGCGATATTGGTGCACTTTCGTCGTTAGAAAATTTGAAATATTTATTTTTGTCCGGAAATTCAATCAGTGATGTTAGTCCATTAGTCAATCTTACAAGGCTGGAGAACTTGAGCTTGGACGGAAATAAGATTACTAATGTCAGCGTATTGTCTTCACTGCCTAATTTGAAATGGTTGAATCTGAACGGTAACGGCACAAATGACATCGGCGTATTAACAGCGAAGGCACCGGAGGCATCTAAGATTGCAACGCCAAAGAATGCGGTCAAAACTGCAGCCCCCAAGACCGGCGACACCACCCCTATTGCATTCTATGCGATTCTTATGATAGCTGCAGTGGCAGGCAGTATTGTGGTATATCGTAAACGGTATTCAGCTACAGATAAATAATCTTCAGGGAGGATTCAGATGAAAAAGAAACCATGGGTAAAGGTTGCGGCAGTGACGCTCGCTCTGGCATTGTTATGGATGAATATGGCAGACGTCCGAAATATCTTAGATGCTAATGCAGAGACCGGAGAGCAGCAGACAGAGACAGAACAGCCGCTTGCAGAAACAGAGGAACCATTAATAGAACCGAAGCAGCCACCAATAGAGTCAGAGGAATCACCGGTAGAATCAGAACAGTCGCCAGCAGAATCGGAGTCATCATCGGTAGAAGACAAGGCCAACTTTGATATAACTGCGCCCGTCGTTGACATTATTTCCATCGATAAACAGGGAAAGACGTTGAAAGACGGCGATACTGTGACAATCTCAGTAAAGGCTTATGACCCAGAGAGCGGGGTTGAATCAGTCATGATAGATATGGATAATTATAATGGCAGCTACGGCAGCTACATATGGCTTGAGTATAATGAAGTAGATCAAAAATGGGAGAAGACTCTGAAAATCGAAGATTTTGGTAAAGGCAAGTGTTACATTTACGAAATTGAGGTAGTAAATGGAACGAAGATGTGTACACACGCAAATGTTTATGACGGAGAGGCATTGTATTGGTTTACCGTCGACAGGGAGGAAAAATCTGAAGTTGGAGTAATGGGACCAACGGTAGATGAGGTGACGCTTAAGGAAAAGGGGACTGTATTAAAACCCGGAGATATGGTTCATGTGGAGGTGAAGGCTTCCGCAGGAGAAAAGGAACTGAGCACACAGCAGCACTGTTATATATACATCGATGGCGTGCCTTGTGCTGATAGGACGCGGTGTGAGAAAAAAGTTAATCTTGAGTGGAATGAGGAGAAACAATGTTATCGCGGCAGCGCAGAGATTACAGAGACCATGTATCCGGGAACATGGTCGGTACATGGTATGTATTTAGATGATGTTTCAGGAAATAGCTGGGACTGTTATGATAATTGGGAGAAGGATAACAAGTTTGTTGTCCAAAACGACGCGTATGATGTGGAACTGCCGCAGGTACAGCAGATTACGATGGACAAGAGGGGAGAGATTGTATCTCCGGGGGACTCAGTAAAGTTGTCTGTTAAAGCAACAGATAATGAGGGCATTGCATCTATCGAAGTTTATTTGGTTGCGAGGAAGGGTGGTCTTATATATTACAATGAGACTATCTCACTGGAGCGTGTGGGGGATACTGACGAATATGTGGGAGTCTTTACGGTGGGTGAGTTGACATTTCCCTGCGAGTGGTATGTATATTATATTTATCTTAGAGATACCTCTGCGAATCATCGGTATATATATTCTTGTAAAGACGGGGAATACAGCGATTATAATTCTTTGATAACATACAGTAAGGATACTTATCTGCTACGAGAAAGATTCTATGTCGATGTGGTGCAAACGGGAAATGTTTTTGTCAACTCCACGACAACGGTAGCAGTATACGGGTATCTGCAAAGTGGGGATTCATGGATGTATGGCTATCTGGGAGCTATCGAGATACCTAGCCGAGCGACGGGAAGCGAGATTTTTCCCACTATCAAGGAGCAGTATGGCAAAACGCTTCCAGAAGGAATCGCCATTAAGGGCTGTGTTTCTAGTAGAGGCACTTCCGATACGGGTGAGGATCCTGTTTTTTTATGGCAAAACAGTCAGGTAAATATTTTGTATAATAAAAATATAATTATGCTTACGCTGCATGATTCCTATGATTCGATGAATTTTATGTATTACCCTGTGCTTTATCAGGGGATGATCGCAGGGAAAGAGGGAGAGATTCTGGAACTGCCGAAGGAGCTGCCGGGGCTTCGTAATATTGAGTGGAAGACGTTTGACGGACTAAAATATTCTGCAACCGAAACAATAGAAGTAGGCAGCGATCCGGTGCAGTATGTGTACGGCTGCGCAGAGGTAGACTCAGATGCTCCGGTAACCCCGGATACTCCTGACGCCCCGTATACTCCGGTGAATCCGTCTCCCACAGGACCTGTTACCCTGCCGTATCAGAAGATTGCGGAAGTATCTGCCGAGATTGCAGCGGCAGGAAACGGTGCGGTTATTACGGTAGATATGGGAGATGCCACCGTTGTGCCCAAGGATATCCTGGAAACGGCAAAGGGGAAGGAGGTGAAGGTCGTCCTGGAGATGGATGGTTATACCTGGAGTATTGACGGAAAAGATATCTTAAGCAGTAATCTGAAGGATATCAATCTGAAGGTAATCCGTAACACCGACTATATTCCTAGCGGTTTGATTTCTCAACTGGCAGGAACCAACCCGGTGGAACAGATCACATTGGAATATAACGGGGATTTTGGATTTAAAGCTGATCTGACCATGAACATCGGCAGCCAGTATGCCGGAAAAACCGGAAGTCTCTACTGGCATGATAGTGACGGCAGGATGATATTTATGAATGCGGGAGCAATCGATACGGTGGGGAATGTAACCCTTGGTTTTAGCCATGCTTCCGACTATGCAGTAGTTATTACGGAACCGGTGGCGACGGCAGCGCCGAATGCAGCGGCAGTATCGGTTACAAAACCGACAGCGGTCGCCCCCAAGACCGGCGACACCACCCCTATTGCATTCTATGCGATCCTTTTAATAGCAGCATTGGCGGCCTGCGGTCTGTCCGTCTATGGCACAGTCGTTTACCGCAGAAAGCGTTCCAGGCGGAATTCGTAACAAGTAAAATATAGAGCAGTATAATAGGAACCGTTTCTGCCGGATGGCAGAGCGGTTCCCATGCTTTGGAGAGAACAGATGAGAAGGATTTGCAGCAAGCTGTGGCATAGGGCGGCAGAGGGATATGTATATGTCATGCTGTTGGTATTTCCACTGTATATGCACGATGGATATTTTGATATCACAGTATCCAAATTCCGGTTTGCGGTGTTTGGTACGCTGTTGTTCGGGGCAGTTATTGTCGTATCCTATCTTTGGAATGCGAGAAAGCTGCCGTGGCGATTTGGGGCGGGAAGGCTGAAATATTTCCTGCTTTTTCTTGTAGCGGCTGGAATTTCTGCTTTGTTTTCTCCTTATGACACAGAAGCATTCTGGGGAAATATGGGGAGGTATTGTGGATTATTTCTGTATCTGATCTATGGTCTGATGCTGTGGCTGGTACTGGAATTTCCTGGTTGTAAGATAAGATTCCTGTACGTTGCAGAGCTCTCTGCAGTGTTGGTGGGATTCCTTGGCATTCTGAATCATTACAGTCTGGACCCGTTGGGGATTTTTACACACATCATTCCGCACGAGCAGAATATATTTGTATCTACCATCGGACATATGGGGCTGTTTGCGGAGTATGCAGGAATGATGCTGGCTGTAGCAGGAACGCTGTTTCTGGTGGATGACGCTGGCAATAAATCTTGGTTCCACAGCGGTGTGTTTCTGATTCTTGCGCTTGCAGTGCCGTCTTCTGGTACGGAAGGAGCCTATATTGGCGCATTAGTCTTTTTTGCCGCATCATTCTTTGGTGTGCGGGATCAGATGCAGCAGGTAAAATGGTGTATGTTATTGCTTTTATTCCTGCTGGCGCATGTACTGATCGGGGTGGAGAATATTCTCCTTGCGAAAGCAAAGCCACTGGGTATGATTGGAAACTGGCTTTGCCGCAGTAATATCTGTGTGCCCTTATGTGCAGGAACCGTTGTTTTATTGCTGGTGCTGTGGAATTTTCCACGGATAGTGAACCGGAAGCGGATTCACCGGATGCAGGCGGTTTTAAAATGGCTTCTGATTATCTCTGTGGGCTGTGCAGTCGGTGTGTTCTTAGTATATGAGACTATTAGGGCATCTGCCGGGGAAACACAGTTTTTCCTCGCAGATGAGTGGGGAAACTACCGGGGATATATTTGGCGGAAAACCTGGGAATACTTTTGTGAGATGCCACTGAAACACAAGTTGTTTGGAATGGGACCGGATACCGTATATCAGGTATATCGCAATATCTGCACAGAGCCCTTTCTGACCGACTACGGACTATATTACGACAATGCCCATAATGAATATTTACAGATGCTTTTAACTCACGGGTTACTGGGGATTGCGTCCTGGTTGCTGTGGGTGGGAAAATCTACATTTCTTATCTTGAAAAAGAAAAAACGTAATATAGGATGCGCTGCGGTCGGTGCTGCACTGCTGACTTATGAGGCTATGGCTTTGGTGGGAATACAGGCGGTCAACACACAGGTGATGTTTGTACTATTAATCGGTCTTGGTCTGCGCTATGCCGCAGGAAGCAGATCGGAAGGGGAACTGGCAGTACATATAGAGCGTGTGATGAATATGTCCCGAAGCCATGAGGAATGGAGGAGAGAGTATATGACACAGCAAATGAGAGATTTAGAGAATCAGGAGATTGGGAAAGAAATTGGCATAGAACTTGGAAAAGAAATCGGTGTAGGTCTGGGAGAAAAGGCGCGGGCAGTAGAGACCGCTCAGACTATGCTGGAGCAGCAGGAGCCGCTGGAGAAGATTGTGTTGTATACCGGACTGAGCCGGGAAGAGATAGAGGAAGTGGCGGGGAAAAGAACTTCAATGTGAAATTAGGCAACTGTTCTGAACAGTTACGAAATTAGTAAAAATGCTGAAATAAAAACTTTCATAAAACGACATGGAGCAAAATATTGCCCTGTGCTATGATCAGCCTACTTACCGATAAGAGGAGCGATCAATAGCATGGGGCAAAAATCATATGAGGAACTTGCATTCCGGGACGATTTTATGTTTTGTAAAATACTGGGACAGGATAAGCAGCTATGTAAAGAAATACTGGAATTGATCCTGGAACGGAAGATTAAGGATATTCGTTATCCTGAGACACAGAAGCAGATAGAGATTACTTCTGACGGCAAAGGCATCCGTCTGGATGTGTATGCGGAGGATGAAGAAGATAATGTGTATGATGTGGAAATGCAGACGGTAGGGAATAAAAACCTCCCAAAACGGAGCCGGTACTATCAGGGGATGATAGACCTAAATCTGATCGAGCGGGGAGCGGACTATAAGAAGCTGAAGAAAAGCTTTATCATATTTATCTGTACGTTTGATGCATTTGGGAAGGGGCTGCATAAATATACCTTTGAGAACGCATGTCGGGAAGAGCCCTCATTGACTTTGCAGGACGAATCCGTTAAAATTTTCTTATGTACAGAAGGTGTGAAGAATGACGTATCGGAGCAGCTGCTTATGTTTCTACGCTATGTAGCCGGTGCCAAACCGGAAGGCGAACTGCCGGAGCGCATAGAAGAAAGAGTAGGCAGAGCCCGAAGCCGTGAGGAATGGAGGAGAGAGTATATGACACAGCAAATGAGAGATTTAGAGAATCAGGAGATTGGCATAGAACTTGGAAAAGAAATTGGGATAGAACTTGGAAAAGAAATTGGTGTAGGTCTGGGAGAAAAGGCACGGGCAGTAAAGACCGCTCAGACTATGCTGGAGCAGCAGGAACCGCTGGAGAAGATAGTGTTGTATACCGGACTGAGCCGAGAAGAGATAGAGGAGCTGGCGGGGAAACGAACTTCAATCTGAAAATAGAAGAAGATAAAGGATTATAAAAGATATGGCAGCAAAATATTATGCGGTGCGCATTGGTAAGACCCCCGGTATTTACCGCACCTGGGAAGAATGTAAGGATATGGTGGACGGATACTCGGGAGCGCAGTATAAAAGCTTTCCGTCAATGGAACAGGCAAGAGAATATCTCTCTGGCAATAGCGGGCAGGAGGAACCGGATTGCTACGCGTTTGTGGACGGTTCCTTTCATGCGGTTTCCGGAGTATATGGGTACGGCGGATTTTTAAATATACGCGGAGAGAAGGTCTATCTTCAGGGCAGTGGAAACGAGGAGGATATGGCGTCCATGCGCAATGTGGCAGGGGAGATCTTAGGCAGTATGGCAGCGATAGAGAAGGCGCTTGAATTGGGACTAAAGGAACTTACCATCTATTATGACTATATGGGAATCGAGATGTGGGCCACCGGCGCGTGGAAGCGCAACAAAAAGGGGACCATTGCCTATTATGACTATGTGCAGTCTGTAAGGGATAAGCTGAAGCTGCATTTTGTAAAGGTTAAGGGACATTCCGGTGTGGCCGGCAATGAGGAGGCGGACAGGCTGGCAAAGGAAGCGGTGGGAGTGATATAACATGGCGTTACAGTTTATTTTCGGCAGCTCGGGAAGCGGGAAATCTTCGTATATTTTCCGCAGGATTGTAAAGGAAGCACAGAGTGATCTTAAGAAGAATTACTATGTGGTGGTTCCGGAACAGTTTACCATGCAGACCCAGCGCGAGTTGGTGGCGCTGCAGGAGCGTCATGGGATCATGAACATTGATGTGGTGAGTTTCCAGCGTCTGGCATACCGTATTTTTGACGAGCTGGGCATGACACAGATGGCAGTGCTGGAGGAGACGGGCAAGAGCTTTCTATTGCGCAAGGTGGCAGAGGAGAAGCAGGAAGGATTGACGGTACTTGCCGCCAACATACATAAGATGGGATATATCAATGAATTGAAATCCCTGATTTCCGAGCTGACACAGTACAATGTGTCTCCTGACGATCTGGAAGAATTCCTGGCGCGGGGGAATATGTCCCGGGCATTTGCCGGGAAGCTTTCGGATGTGCTGATCATGTACAGAGGTTTCCGGCAGGAGCTGGAAGGGCGCTATATTACGGCAGAAGAAGTATTGGAGCTTTTTGCCGATGTGGCGGACCGGTCGGAGCTCTTGCCGGGAGCGGTGCTGGTGTTTGACGGATTTACCGGCTTTACGCCCATACAAAATCAGGTGCTGCTGCGGTTGATGGAACTGGTGCAGGATATTTATGTCACGGTGACATTAGACAAAAGAGAAGATCCCTATTCCTATCATGATATGCAGGAGCTATTTGCCATGAGCAAGAAAATGGTAAAGAGCCTGATGAACATGGCGGCTCTTGCCGGGATCGATGTAAAGGAGCCGGTGCACTTGGGATGCGGTGCACCGGGACGTTTCAAGCAGGCGCCTGGCTTACAGTTTCTGGAACAGAATATTTTTCGGGGGCAGGGAGCGGACGCCGGGCTTTTCCATGAGGAGATACAGATATTGTCTCTGCCGGACCCAAGAGTGGAATTAAAATATGTGGCGGGAGAGATTGCAAGGCTGACCAGGTCTGAGGGTTACCGTTATTGTGAGATTGCCGTGATAAGCGGAGCGGTGGAGGAATATGGCAATTACGTTCCACAGATATTTGCTCAGTATGATATTCCCTTTTTCCTGGATACCACCAGGGTCATTTCCATGCATCCCTTCATTGAGTTTGTGCGGGCGGTTCTTAAGGTGATGGAGGACCGTTATTCTTATGCGGCAGTGTTCCGCTATCTTCGATGCGGTCTGAGTCGGATTTCGGAGAAAGAGATTGACGCGCTGGAAAATTATGTCCTTGCCACAGGCATACGGGGCAGAAAAAAATGGGAAGCGCGGTTTGCGCTGCTGCCCCAGGACATGACGGAGGAGGACTTAGAAGCAGTCAATCAGGTGCGGGAGCGTATGATGAAACCCTTCGGGGCGCTGCAGGAGGCGTTCGGCAGGCGGAATGTAACGGTGCGGGAGCGATGTGTCGCGCTCTATGAATTCATCGTGTATCATCAGGTTGAGGAACAGATGAAATACCGCAAAACAAAATATGAACAGGAGTGCAATTATACCAAGGCAAAGGAATATGACCAGATTTATCGTATCGTCATGGATCTGTTGGATAAGCTCGCCGGACTGTTGGGAGAGGATAGGATGCCCTTAGAGGAGTTTGCGCGGATTCTGGATGCCGGATTTGAGACAGTGAAGGTAGGTGTGATTCCCAGCGGCTATGACCGTGTGCTGGTGGGCGATATGGAGCGCAGCCGTCTGGACCATGTAAAAGTGCTGTTTATGGTGGGGGTAAATGACGGCATCGTGCCGAAAAATGACAGCAGAGGAGGTATCATTTCCCAGATGGAGCGGGAGGAAATGGCCCGGGGAAATATTGAACTGTCTCCTACACCCAGGGAGCGTGTCTTTATCCAGCGCTTTTATCTGTATCTTGCCATGACAAAGCCTTCCCATCGGCTCTATATGTCCTATGCCAGAATCGGAAACGGCGGCGAAACGCTGCGCCCATCGTATCTGATCCATATGGTAAAGGGACTTTTTCAGGATATGAGTATCCGTTATATCCGGGAGGATGAGGTGAACCAAACCATACGGACGGCGGAGAGCAGCGTGGCTTATCTGTTAGAGGGTATATCTCCGGGGGCGGACTGGAATATGCAAAAGGAGGAGTTGTGGCAGACGCTTGTCTGCTGGTATGAAAGGCAGGAGGAAATGGCGCCCCGTCTGGGACGTCTCATCCGTGCCTCCGTTACCGGATATCATGAGGAGGCAATCTCGCGGGCAACAGCAAAGGCGTTGTACGGACAGATACTTGCGGGCAGCGCTACCAGGCTGGAACAGTATGCCGCCTGTGCCTGCCGGCATTTTCTGACGTATGGTCTGGGGTTAAAGGAGCGGGAGCTTTTTGGATTCTATATGGTGGACATGGGGACGATATATCACTGCGCGCTGCAGCGGTATGCGGACCGTCTGCAGGGACAGGGGATTGCCTGGGACGGGATATCGGAAGAACAGCAGAGGGAGTGGGCGCTTCTTGCCATGGATGAGGCGATCGCCGAGACCGGCAGCGCGGCATTGGCAGATAACGCCCGCAACCGTTATCAGGCGGAGAAAATGAAGCGCATTTTCCAGCGCACCGTGTGGGCGCTGACTAGACAGATATCCCAGGGGCGTTTTACCCCTGACCGTTTTGAGGTGTCCTTTGCATTTACCAGTGAGCTGTCTGCACAGGATATTGCTCTCAATGAACAGGAGAAGCAGCGGCTTACGGGAAGGATTGACCGTATTGACACCTATGAAAATAAGGACAGGCTGTATGTGAAGATTGTTGACTATAAATCCGGCAGTCAGGGCTTTGAACTATTGTCTTTGTATCATGGGCTGCAGCTGCAGCTGGTGGTATATATGAATGCGGCCATGGAGCTGTATTCCAAACAGTATGGGAATCGGGAAATTGTGCCGGCAGGTATGCTCTATTATCATCTGGACGATCCCTTTATTGAGGGAAAGGGAGCAGAGACCAGGGAGGAAATACAGCGTCAGATACTGGATAAGCTGCGGCCGGACGGAGTGGTCAGCACCGATGAGGAGGCATACCGCGCTATGGATACGGAGCTTTCTGGGCGTTCTTCGGTCATTCCCCTTACCGTCAATAAGGATGGTAGTGTGCGCGCCAGCGAAAGAGCAGTGGATGAGGAGCAGTTCGCAGTGATGAGAGCATACGCGGATACCGTGATACGGCGTGCCGGTGCGTCCATACTGAAAGGGGATACTGCCGTGCGGCCCTGCCAGCTTAAGGACAAGAGCAGTTGTAGCTATTGTCCCTATGCGTTTGTCTGCGGCTTTGATCGGAAGATACCGGGAAGTGAGCCGCGGCAGCTTGAGGTATTGGCGCCGGAGGAAATCTACCGCCGCATGAAGGAGGCCTCCGAGACATGAGTGTGACATGGACAAATGAACAAAGACAGGCAATTGAACTTAGGGACCGCAATATCCTGGTGTCGGCGGCAGCAGGCTCCGGCAAGACGGCGGTTTTGGTGGAGCGCATCAAACAGCGGATTTTGGATCAGGAGCACCCTATAGATGTGGACCGTATGCTGGTGGTGACTTTCACCAATGCGGCGGCGGCGCAGATGAAGGAGCGAGTAGCCCAGGCATTGGAGCAGGAGCTTAAGGTACATCCTGCTGATGCGCGTCTGCAGCGGCAGTGCGCGCTGGTTCAGAATGCGCAGATTACGACGATTGACAGCTTCTGTCTGTATGTCATCCGCAATCATTTTCATGAAATTGATCTGGAACCGGATTTTCGCATTGCAGATGAAGGAGAATTAAAGCTCCTTCGGGAGGATGTGTTATCTCGCAGAATGGAGCAGTGCTATGAAGAGCGCGACCCGGATTTTCTGTATCTGGTGGAGGCCTATGGAACAGCCCGCAGTGACGAAACGCTTCGGGATATGATCCTGCAGTTGTACCGGCAGGCGCAAAGCTATCCATGGCCTGACCGGTGGCTGTCGGAAGCATCCTCCTGCTATAATGTTCATACGGAGGAGGAGTTTGCCGCATCTCCCTGGATAGATGCGGCATGTTCTTATGGAAAACGGATCATCCGGGGCCTTTTGGCGAGGGCGGAAGGATACCTTGCGCTCTGCCAGGATGGGGACGGCCCCTTTATGTATGAGGCGGCATGCCAAAATGATGTAGAGCAGTTGGAAGAATTGGCGCAGTTATCGTCCTATGAGGAGATTGCTGCCGGACTTTTAAATATAGCTTTTGGGGCGCTGGGCAGGAGCAAAAGCTTTGAAGGGAGTGTCGAGAAACAGGAGCTCGTCAAGGCAGAGCGTAAAGCGGTCAAAGACATGGTGGCAAAGCTGCGGGAAGAATTCTTCGCGCTAACACCGGAGGAGCACCGGCGGCAGCTTGTGGCCATCCGCCCGGCTGCGGAGGCTCTGGTGCGGGTCACACAGCAGTTTGCAGAGGATTTTGCGGCCAGCAAGCGGGCCCAGAATATTGTGGATTTTTCAGATTTGGAGCATATGGCCTTACGCATTCTGGTGGATGAGGAGACCGGGGAGCCGACGCCTGTGGCACGGGAGTTTGCGGCGTCCTATGAGGAAATCATCATTGACGAATATCAGGACAGCAATTATATACAGGAAACGATCCTGCGCGGGGTGAGCAGGGAAACCGCAGGAGAGAACAACATTTTCATGGTGGGGGACGTCAAGCAGAGCATTTACCGCTTTCGTCTGGCGCGTCCGGAGTTGTTTATGGAGAAATATGATACCTACTCTATTAAGGATGGAACGTGCCAGAGGGTGGATCTTCACAAGAATTTTCGCAGCCGGGGGGAGGTCCTTGACTGTGTCAACCAGGTGTTCTACCGTATCATGAAACGTGATCTGGGCGGGGTGGATTATGACGATGCCGCCGCGTTGTACTGCGGGGCTTCATATCCTCAGGAGGAAGCTGTATCCTGTCATTCGGTTACATCGTGTGCCGATGGATTTGAGGCGGAGCTTCTGATCGGGGAGAAGGACGCGGACGCTATGGCGGAAGAAGGCATGACCGGGCAGGAGCTGGAGGCGCGGCTAGTGGCCAATCGCATCCGGGAGTTGATGCGCACAGGACGGGTGACAGATGAGGAGACAGGAGAGCTTCGGCCGCTGCGGTATCAGGACATCGTAATCCTGTTACGAAGCGTCAGTGACTGGGGAGATACCTTTGCACGGATTCTCGTGAGCAGCGGGATACCGGCGCATACGCTGTCCCGCAGCGGATATTTCTCTGCCATGGAGGTGCAGACGGTACTCAATTATCTTCGGGTACTGGACAATCCCAGGCAGGATATCCCGCTGACGGCGGTGCTGCGTTCTCCTATTGTGGGTTTGAGCCATGAAGAACTGGCAGCTCTTCGTATCATGGAACCGGATGTTCCGTTTCACATGTGTGTGCTGCATGTGCTGGAAAGCCTTGGGGAGCAGGAAGCAGTTTCTTTGGATGACAGTGTGCGGCAGAAGCTGGTACAATTCCAGAATACTTACCGGAAGCTGCGGGAACGTGTTATGGATGTGCCAATACATGAATTGCTGTTATCGCTGCTGTTGGAGACGGGGTATGGGGATTATGCTGCAGCAATGCCGGGAGGACGGCAGCGTGCGGCAAATCTTCATATGCTGGTAGATAAGGCCGTGGATTATGAGAAGACCAGTTACCGGGGATTATTTCATTTCATCCGATACATTGATGAGCTGCAGCGCTATGAAGTGGATTTTGGCGAGGCGGATCTGATGGGAGAAAATGACGATGCCGTTCGCATTATGAGTATTCATAAGAGTAAGGGACTGGAGTTCCCGGTATGTTTCGTATCCGGCATGGGCAAATCCTTCAATAAGCAGGACAGCAGGAGCCGTATGGTCCTGCATCCCGTACTGGGGATGGGCTTGGATGAGATTGATGTGAACCGCAGAATTAAGATACCGGCGTTTGCTAAGAGGGTTATTGCACGGATGACGGAACTGGATAATCTGGGGGAGGAGCTTCGTGTACTCTATGTAGCTATGACTCGTGCCAAAGAAAAGCTCATCATGACAGGCGTCTGTAAGGATGCAGTGGAATGGGCGGACCGGCAGCATGCGTGTGCTGCAGAAGAAATGACATATCTTACCCGCAGCAGCGCCAAAAACTATCTGGAATGGGTGTTTCCGGCAGTCGCCGGCAGCGGCAGATGTTTTGTGAAGGTGATGACTATGGAGGATATGGTGTGGCAGGAGGCGGCGGAGCAGCTTACCATGCAGAATGATCTTAAGGAGCGTCTGCAGCAGGCAGGAAAACAAGATCATGCGGGTTACGACGAATTACACAGGGTGTTATCCTTACGGTATGAGTATCCGGATGCGGTGGATATGGTGACGAAGTATTCGGTATCGGAGCTGAAAGCCCGGGCCATGCGCAGTGCGGCGCAGGCCGAGGAGCTGGACGTGACGCCGGTATTTTTAGAGGAAGTGGCATCGCCTTACATTCCGTCTTTTATGGAAGAAAAAGCGCAGGAGAACCAGGGGGCCTTGCGGGGAACGGCAATGCACCGGGTGATGGAATGCTTTGATTTTGGACAATTGCCCAGAGAGCCGGAGAAAATCCAAGAAAATCTGGAAAAACAGTTGACACAGCTTCTGAGTGCAGGTAAAGTAACTGATGATATGTGTGGTCTTGTGCGCAAAGACGCGTTGCTGAGTTTCCTGAAATCCGGTCTTGCCGGGCGCATGCGGGAAGCTGCAGATGGGAATCGTCTGTTTCGGGAAAAGCCTTTTGTTATGGGACGCAAAGAGACGCAGGACGGGGAAATGATTTTGATTCAGGGAATCATAGATGTGTTCTGGCTGGAAGAAGACGGTATTGTACTGTTGGATTATAAGACTGATCGTGTGGACAGTGAGGAACAGCTGGTGCATATGTATGCGGAGCAGTTGGAGCTGTACAGGGATGCGCTGGAGCGCATTTTCCCGGAGCATATCAGGGTAAAAGAAAAGTATCTGTATTCCTTCCGTCTGAACCGGGCCATACGGGTATAGGAGGTTACGTCATGAAAATATATCTGGCATCGGCGTCTCCGCGCCGCAGAGAGCTGTTGGAGAGGTTGGGAATATCCTTTGCGGTTGTTCCTGCCCAGGGAGAAGAACATATAACGGAGGACTGCCCCCAGGATGTAGTGGTGGAACTGGCGCGGCAGAAAGCCGGAGAAATATATGAAAAGCTCATGGATGCTAAGACAGATGAGGAGGATGTTCTGGTCATCGGCGCAGACACTGTAGTGTGCTGCGATGGTGTAATCCTGGGTAAACCGGGAAGCACGAAAGATGCAGAAGGGATGCTGCGCCGGTTGTCCGGCAGGACGCATCAGGTGTATACCGGCGTAGCTCTGTGGATGCGGGAGCGCGGGGAAACGGTGCGGCATAGCTTTTATGAGAAGACGGATGTGACTATGTATGAATTGCCGGAATCGGACATTGCCGCTTATGTGGCTTCGGGAGAGCCCATGGACAAGGCGGGATCTTATGGAATACAGGGAACGGGAGCCGTTTTTGTCCGAAGCATAGCGGGAGATTACAATAATGTAGTGGGACTTCCAGTTGCAAGGTTATATCAGGAACTGAAGCAGCTTGGAATAGAAACAGGTGTGTGGCACAGATAAGGAGGGGCTTATGGAATACGATGAGATCTGTATCGGATATTTTCTGGAGCATCAGTCACAGCTCTTTGACGAGCCTGTGGCAGAAAATCAGGAGGAAGCAGAGGAATTCTTGAGCGACTGTATGGCGGTAGTCTGTAAGAATCTGCGTGAAGTGAAGGATTATCTGGATGAAAGCGGAGCCGATATTACTGGCATGAGCGATCAGGATATTGAGGAGGCGCAGGAGGTATTTGCACTGCCAGACGGACGTTATCTGGTGGTTGAGGCGTGATAAGTATAAGGCTGACGGATGACTTAAGAGGAGCGTAAACAAAGATGAAACAGAAGAAAAAAGCAAAAAAACAGATACTGGCGCTGTTGCTTGCGTGCTTGTCGCTTCTGCTGTGCGGCTGTAAGATCGGAAACGCAGATGTGGTTCTGACCACGAATCTGTCCGATGATGAGGTATTCTGTATTGGGAAAAAGACGGTATCCATTGCGGAGGCAAAGGTGTATCTGTGCAATTATCAGAATATTTACGGCAGTGCGTACGGGCTGAATCTGTGGGAAAATGATTCCCACAAGGAGGAATTGCAGCAGTATGTGAAGGATGTCGCACTGTCAGAAATGACGCGGATCGTTACCATGGCGCAGCTTGCAAGAGAGAAGGATATTGCTCTGACGGGGGAAGAACAGATACTTGTGGAGCAGGCGGCAGAAGCCTATTATGATTCTTTGACAGAAGCAGAGCTTGACTACATGAATGTCAGACAGTCTACGATAGAATCGCTGTATGAGGACTATATGCTGGCTCGGAAGGTCTATGATACCCTGACGGAAGGGGTGAATCAGGAGGTCAGCGATGACGAGGCACGGGTCATGGAAGCCAGTGTCATTTATGTAAAGGACCGGAACCGGGCGGCAGAGGTTCTGAATCAATTGAATTCAGGCAGGGACTATCTGGTTGTAGCGGCGGACTATAACGAGACTGCAGAGTCTGATATGACCTTTGGCAGGGGGACGCTGCCGCCGGAGGTAGACAAGGTGGCGTTTCAGATGGAGGACGGTCAGGTATCGGAGTGTATCAGTACGGATGACGGCTATTATTTTCTGCAGTGTGTCAATAAGTATAATCAGGAGTTGACAGACAGTAATAAATCCAGGATTGTAAGAAAAAGGGAGCAGGAAGCCTTTGATGCGGAATACGATGCCTTTGTGGCGAACTTAAGTTCTGATCTAAACGAAAACGTATGGAAGGAACTGAAACTTCAGACAGACGGAAGCATCACCACCAATAGTTATTTTACAGTGTTTGAACGATACTTTGGGACCGGGAAGTAACGGAGAGCAAAGCATAAAAGTATACACATTTTTCAAAGGAGGAAGCTTTATGGAGCCATGGATCATCAAAGCAGGTATTATTGCAGTCGTTGTTATTCTTCTGATCATCATCTTATGCATTGGATATGTGAAAGCGCCGCCAGACATGGCGTATATCATATCCGGTATCAAGAAGAAATCCAAAATAATCATCGGAAAAGCAAGCATACGGATACCGTTTTTTGAGCGTCTTGATAAGTTGACGCTGCGCCTGATCTCCATTGATGTAAAGACCAGTAACGCAGTGCCCACTGCGGATTATATCAATATCAACGTAGATGCTACCGTCAACATAAAGGTCAGCAACGAACCCTCCAAAATTGCGATTGCTGCGGAGAATTTTCTGAATCAGAAAACCGAGTACATAGGGGCAGTGGCACGAGAGGTCCTGGAGGGCAACGTGCGTGAGATCGTGGGAAAGATGAAGCTGGAAGATATGGTTTCAGACCGTCAGAAGTTTGCGAATCTGGTAAAGGAAAATGCGGAACCGGACCTTGCCGCAATGGGACTTGATATCATCAGCTTTAATATTCAGAATTTTGTGGATGGCGATGACGTTATCACAAACCTGGGTATTGATAATATTGTCAAGATCAGAAAAACGGCAGCCGTTGCGAGAGCCGAGAGTGAGCGGGATATCAAGATTGCCCAGGCGGAGGCCAACAAGCAGAGCAACGACGCGGCTGTGCAGGCGGAGACGGAGATTGCCAAGAAGCAGACGGAGCTTGCCATCAAGAAATCCGAATTGCAGCAGGAGGCGGATACCAAGCGCGCTATGGCGGATGCGGCATATGAGATCCAGCAGCAGGAACAGCGTAAGAGCATTGAGATTGCCACTGCCAACGCGGATATCGCAAAGCAGGAACGCGAGATTGAATTAAGGGAAAAAGAGGTTTCGGTCAAAGAGCGTACACTGGAAGCAGAAGTCAAGAAGCAGGCAGATGCAGACCGTTATGCGGCGGAGCAGGCGGCGGACGCGTCTTTGTACCAGAGACAGAAGAAGGCAGAGGCTGAGAAATTCGAGGCAGAGAAGGCTGCAGAGGCAAAGCAGAAGCAGGCGGAGGCAGACCGGTATGCCAAGGAGCAGGAAGCCATCGGTATCCAGAAGATCGGTGAGGCAGAAGCCGAAATGATCCGTGCAAAGGGACTTGCTGAGGCGGAATCCATGGAGAAGAAGGCGGAAGCCTATGCGAAGTACAACAACGCGGCTGTGGCAGAAATGCTGATCAGTATCCTGCCGGCTGTGGCAGAGAAGGTAGCGCAACCCTTATCCCAGATTGATAAGATCACAATCATCGGCGGGGACGGAGGAAGCAATGGCGTGGAGCAGGTTGCCGGAAACGTTCCGGCTGTTATGGCAAAGCTCTTTGAATCCATGAAGGAGGCTACCGGTATTGATCTGGCTGAGATCGTCCGTGCAGATACCTATGACGCGAAAGTAAACCGCAACGTCAATGTATCGGGTATTTCTCCGGCAGATTTTGCTGCAGGTGAGGGCAGAAACCGCGGTACGCAATCAGGGTTTGACGGAGCAGCAGAGTAAAGTAAGCAGGCGATATATTTTGAAAGGGGTGTACAAAAATCATGTGTGACTTTTGTACACCCCTTGGTGTCTGACCAGTTCAGCGTTACGATTGGAGCGAAGTGCTTGATAAGCAAAATTCCTGTAAATAGGATGTGTTTACTTTGTCAGCAGCATCATAATCTCGTTGCTTCTGGCAATAAATTTACTCATGGCATCTACAGATAGCTGTTGATTGGACAGGACAGCCAGATCGTAGAGCTGTTCGCAGAACATAGGCACATGTTCGGAGTCTTTATTACTTAAAATGTACTGTACCAGTGCGTTATTGGCATTTAAGGTCAGGGTCTGATCAGCGGCAAACATGGAAGTGTTCATGCCTCCCATACCGCCCATAGCATACATTTTCATCATATCCTGCATGCGTCGGCCCTCCTCGGAGAGGGTAATGACGGAAGCAATGTCTGCATTCTTTAATTTCTGAACCTGGATGGTAAGCTTGTCATTTTTTAAAGCATCCTTGAATATCTGGGTCAGAGTATCTGTAGTATCCTTTAAGTCTTCCTCAGAAGCTTCTTCCTTTAAGGACTCCGTCAGATCTGCATCAATGCGCATGAAGCGGAACTTCTCATTGCGCTGCTCCAGCTGGCTGATAAATGAGGTGTCGATGTTATGGTCAAGGATTACCGCATCCATGCCTTCTTCACGGAACATCTTGATATACTGTCCCTGCTGTATCTTGTCGGTGACATAGTAGATGGTTTTTCTGACATCCTTTTCTTCCACATCTTCTCCGGCATCCGTATCCCCGGCAGCATCTGTGCCGTCCGCGTTTTCCACGGTGCTTTCCGCAGTGTCTGCATTGTCGCTGTCCGCCGTTTCAGAGGTCTCCTCGTCTGCCTTTAAGAGCTCCGGCAGCGTCAGGTATTTGTCTTCCAGGTTCTTAAAGAGGATATAGTCATTCATTTTGTCGCAGAACTTGGTGTCTTTTAAGCAGCCAAACTTGATGAAGGGGCTGATGTCATCCCAATATTTCTCATAAGCTTCTTTTTCAGTCTTGCACATACCGCTGAGCTTATCTGCAACCTTCTTGCTGATGTAATCTGCAATCTTTTTCACGAAGCCGTCGTTCTGCAGTGCGCTTCTGGAAACGTTCAAAGGCAGATCCGGGCAGTCGATGACACCTTTTAAGAGCATCAGGAACTCGGGGATAACCTCCTTGATATTGTCTGCAATAAATACCTGATTGTTATACAGCTTAATGGTTCCTTCGATGGAATCGTATTCTGTGTTGATCTTGGGGAAATACAGGATTCCTTTCAGGTTGAAGGGATAGTCCATGTTCAGATGGATCCAGAACAGAGGCTCCTTGTAATCCATAAATACTTTGCGGTAAAACGCCTTGTATTCCTCCTCGGTGCATTCATTTGGGCTCTTGGTCCATAGCGGGGTAGTATCGTTTAACGGAACCGGGCGCTTAACGATCTTCAGTTTCTCTTTCTTTGGGGAAATCTCTACGATTTCTTTTTCGCCGTTTTCATTCTCTTTTTCTTCGGTCTTAGCTTCCTCCACAATGGTTTCCACCACGGTGTCGGTGTCCAGCTTGTCCGCAGCGTCAATGGTCTCGTATTCTGTCTCGGCGTTTGCCTTGGTCAGGAAGATGGGCACCGGCATGAAGGAGCAGTATTTTTCAATTACTTCCTTTGCGCGGTACTCATTGGCGAATTCCAACGCGTCTTCATTCAGGAAAAGGGTGATCTTGGTTCCCACCTCGGCCATGTCGCCGTCGCGCATATCGAATTCCGTGCCGCCGTCGCACTCCCAGTGCACGGCCTGTGCGCCGTCCCGGTAGGAGAGCGTATCAATGTGAACTTCATCCGCTACCATAAAGGCAGAGTAGAAGCCCAGTCCGAAATGGCCGATGATCTGATCCTCATTTGCCTTGTCCTTATATTTCTCCAGGAAATCTGTTGCGCCGGAAAATGCGATCTGATTAATATATTCCTCCACCTCATCTGCGGTCATGCCAAGTCCGTTATCGATGAATGTCAGGGTTTTTTCTTCCGGGTTTACGATGACATCGATCTTCGCCTTGTAGTCTGCGGGGAAGGTGTATTCGCCCATCATTTCCAGTTTCTTTAACTTGGTGATGGCATCACAGCCGTTGGAGACCAGCTCCCGGTAGAAGATGTCATGGTCGGAATACATCCATTTCTTAATGATGGGGAAAATATTTTCACTGCTTATGGAAAGACTTCCATGTTTGTTGCTCATGTTGAACACTCCTTTTCGTCTTATAATCTATAAGAAATATTAAACGCAAAAAAAATAAAAGTCAATAGAAAATTAGCACTCTTTTAAAAAGAGTGCTAACAAATTAGCTGAAATGCCCAGAATATAAGGATTGTGTGAATTCTAAAAAGTTTATAAATTTAAATTTTTATTAGCCGTGGACAGCATCAGCTTGATGCGGTTCAACTGGTTTACCTCGCTGGCGCCGGGATCGTAATCGATGGCCACAATATTGGACAGAGGATACTGGTGGCGCAGCTTTTTGATAACTCCCTTGCCCACTACATGGTTCGGCAGGCAGGCAAAGGGCTGTGTGCATACAATGTTATTGGTGCCGGTGTGTATGAGCTCCAGCATTTCTCCTGTCAAAAACCATCCCTCGCCGGTCTGATTGCCTTCCGATACGATCTCGGAAGCATATGCCGCAAGCTTTTCAATGCGTGCCGGTGGGTCGAAATGTTTACTCTTCTCAAATTCATCTCTGGCAGCGCTTCTAAGCCACTCGAAGAAACGGATGCCCAGATTGGAATTCCGGGCGGATTTCTTGCTCATGCCGAGATGTTCTGTCTTAAAGTTCTGATTGTAGAAGCAGTAGAGCAGAAAGTCTGTCAGATCCGGCATGACTGCCTCGGCGCCTTCTGCCTCCAGAAGATCCACCAGATAGTTATTTGCCATAGGCAGGAACTTGACCAGGATTTCTCCCACAACACCCACCCTGGGTTTCTTGATATCCAGCATGGGCAGGTTGTCAAAGTCACGGATGATCTCACGGCACATGCGTTTATATTTCCGGTGGGAGACAGGTCCCTTCTTGGACACAAAGGCGATGACCCGTGCTTTCCACTTTTCGTGTAGGGCATTGGCGGAGCCGGGAACGGCTTCATACGGCCGGGTGCGGTACAGGCAGCGCATAAAGATGTCGCCGAAGATCAGCGCATACAGACCGTGTTGGATCAACTGCGGAGTCAATTTAAAGCCCGGATTTTTCTCAAGCCCGCTTAAGTTGATGGAGATAACCGGTACGTCCGGGTATCCTGCTTTCTCAAGCGCCCGGCGGATGAACCCGATGTAATTGCTGGCGCGGCAGCCGCCTCCCGTCTGGGAGATCAGGATTGCAGTCTTGCTCATATCGTATTCGCCGGACATGACGGCGCTCATGATCTGACCCACCACGATCAGGGAAGGGTAGCAGGCGTCATTGTTTACGAAACGCAGTCCCACGTCCACAGAGCTTCTGCTGTCGCTGTCCATGACCACCAGACGGTAGCCTGCCGCCTGGAATGCAGGCTCCAGAAGGTCGAAATGGATCGGCGTCATCTGGGGGCACAGAATGGTATAGTTTTTACGCATTTCCTTGGTAAATACCACACGTTCAAAGCTGGAAGGAACAATGTTGCGCTTCTCGTTTCGTTCTTCCTTGACACGGATGGCGGCAAGGAGAGAGCGGATACGGATGCGGGCGGCCCCCAGATTGTTGACTTCATCTATTTTCAGGCAGGTGTAGATCTTGCCCGAATTGCACAGAATGTCGCTGACACAGTCCGTGGTCACAGCGTCCAGACCGCAGCCGAAGGAATTTAACTGGATCAGATCCAGATTATCCTGGGTTTTGACATAATTGGCAGCGGCATAGAGCCTGGAATGGTACATCCACTGATCCATAACGATAAGGGGACGTTCCACATCGGCAAGATGCGAGATGGAATCCTCTGTCAGCACAGCGATGCCGTAAGAGTTAATAAGCTCCGGGATACCGTGATTGATCTCGGGATCCACATGATAGGGGCGTCCTGCAAGGACGATGCCGCGTCTGCCGGTATCCTTAAGGTATTGTAAGGTCTCTTCTCCTTTGCGTTTGATATCCTCCCTTGCCTGAGCCAGTTCTTCCCATGCAGCCGCCGCGGCAGCGGTAATCTCGGCAGCCGGGATGTCGAATTCTTTGGTAAAGACTTTCACTAACTGTTCACTCAATGCTTCCAGGGAAGCAAAGGACATGAAGGGATTTAAGAACCTTACCTGTCCGGATGTGATCTCGTCTACGTTGTTTTTGATATTCTCTGCGTAGGAGGTTACGATGGGACAGTTGTAGTGGTTGTTGGAATCCGGAAACTCATTGCGCTCATAGGGAATGCAGGGGTAGAAAATAAAGTCTGCCTGCTGTGCAATGAGCCAGGAAATATGTCCGTGTGCCAGCTTGGCGGGATAGCACTCCGATTCGCTGGGGATAGAGTCAATTCCCATCTCATAAATCTTACGGGTAGATTGGGGAGACAGGATCACACGGAACTTGAGCGCTGCAAAAAAGGTTGCCCAGAAGGGATAATTTTCATAGAAATTCAATACTCTGGGCAGCCCCACAGTACCCCGCAGCGCGTCCTTCTCACTTAAGGGCTCGTAGGCGAACATGCGCTCATTCTTATATTCATAAAGGTTCGGAATATTTTCTTTATTCTTTTCTTTTCCAAGACCGCGTTCGCAGCGGTTGCCGGTAATGTAGGAGCGGCCGCCGGAAAAGCGGTTCACAGTCAGTAGGCAGTGGTTGGTACAGCCCTGGCATCGCGTCAATCTGGTGTCGTACTCCAGGTTACAGATATCTTCTAAGGACAGCATCGTAGAGCGTGTGCCGCAGGCATGTCGTTCCCTGGCGATCAGGGCGGCTCCGAAGGCGCCCATGATACCTGCGATATTGGGACGGATTGCCTGGCAGCCGGAAATTTTCTCAAAGCTGCGAAGTACCGCGTCATTGTAAAATGTACCGCCCTGTACTACCATGTGTTCTCCAAGATCTTTGGCATCGGACAGCTTAATAACCTTAAAGAGAGCGTTCTTGATGACGGAATAGGCAAGTCCTGCGGAGATATCTGCAACGCTGGCCCCTTCCTTCTGCGCCTGTTTTACCTTGGAATTCATGAATACGGTACAACGTGTTCCAAGGTCAATGGGATTTTTGGCAAAGAGCGCCTCCTGGGCAAAGTCCTGCACACTGTAGTTTAAGGACTTGGCAAAGGTCTCGATGAAAGAACCGCAGCCGGAAGAACAGGCCTCGTTGAGCTGTACGCTGTCCACGGTCTGGTTCTTGATCTTGATGCATTTCATATCCTGTCCGCCGATATCCAGGATACAATCCACCTCAGGGTTGAAGAAGGCGGCAGCATAATAGTGTGCCACAGTCTCAACCTCACCCTCGTCCAGCATCAGTGCAGCCTTTAACAATGCTTCGCCATAGCCGGTGGAGCAGGAGTGTACGATGTGGGCGTCTTCCGGAAGAAGCTCATAAATCTCCTTGATGGAACGGATGGCGGTAGCAAGCGGGCTGCCGTCATTGTTGCTGTAGAAGGAGTAGAGCAGGGAACCGTCCTCGCCTACCAGTGCAATTTTGGTGGTGGTAGAACCAGCGTCAATGCCAAGATAACAGTTGCCCTCATAAGTGGCAAGATCTGCGGTCTTGACATGGTGGCTGTTATGGCGGTCACAGAATGCTCTGTAATCTTCAACACTGGTAAACAGCGGTTCCATACGCGCTACTTCGAACTCCATCTTGATATCGGAGGATAATTTATTTAAAATCTGGGTCAGGTCAAATGTGACTTCCGGTTTGTGGTTCAGTGCAGAGCCGATGGCGGCGAACAGATGGGAGTTCTCCGGTGTGATGGCATGCTCGTCATCCAGCTTCAGTGTGCGGATGAATGCTGCTTTCAGCTCCGACAGGAAATGCAGAGGGCCGCCTAAGAACGCCACATGTCCGCGGATTGGTTTGCCGCAGGCAAGACCGCTGATGGTCTGGTTGACCACTGCCTGGAAAATGGAGGCGGACAGATCCTCTCTGGTAGCTCCCTCGTTGATGAGGGGCTGGATATCCGTCTTGGCAAACACGCCGCAGCGTGCAGCAATCGGATAGATTGCCTGATAGCTTTTGGCGTATGCATTCAGTCCGGAAGCATCTGTCTGGATCAATGACGCCATCTGATCGATAAAAGAACCGGTGCCGCCGGCACAGATTCCGTTCATGCGCTGTTCTACATTGCCTCCCTCAAAGTAAATGATTTTGGCATCCTCGCCGCCCAGCTCGATTGCCACGTCCGTCTGGGGGGCGTAGTGCTGCAGTGCGGTAGACACGGAAATGACCTCCTGTACAAAAGGAATTTCCAGATGTTTGGCCAGTGTCAGACCGCCTGAGCCTGTGATCATAGGGGAGAGCTTAAGATCCCCCAGTTTTTGGAAGGCTTTCTCAAGCAGGGCAACAAGCGTTTCACGGATGTTTGCGAAATGCCGTTCATAATCGGAGAACAGCAGAGTATCCGCCTCATCCAGAATCGCAATTTTTACGGTTGTGGAGCCAATGTCTATTCCCAGTTTATAAAGCTTATTGTTTTCCATTGTAATCACCTTTTTATAATATAATGTCTGTTGCTACCTATTAATAAGATGCGCATCCGCATCACCAAAACAAAGACATTATACGACAGGATATTGCAAAAAACAATTGATTTTTTGTTTTTCATACGATGTTAATTTTTCCAGAGTTACCAATTGACCGATTCTGGTCATGTGGGCGGAGAGAGCAGTGTGTTGTGGAATTCCGGATATAATGTTATAATGTATTTCGAAAAAACCTGATTTAGAATGGTTATTAGGAAGAAGAGGTAAAAAGATGGGTTTTCTGAATAAAATGGAGCGTAAACTGGGCAGGTTTGCCATTTCAAATCTGATGCTTTATGTGATCGGAGCGTATGTGATCGGATATGCCATTCTGATGCTGCGGCCCGATGCACTGGGATATCTGGTATTAAGTCCGTATCACATTTTGCTTGGGCAAGTGTGGCGCTTATTTACCTGGGTCCTTGTGCCCAATACCGGAAGTCTGTTTTCTCTGCTGATCATGGCGCTGCTGTACTATCAGCTGGGCGGCGCGCTGGAGCGGGCATGGGGAACCTTCCGCTTTAATGTATATATTTTCGGCGGCATGCTGTTTATGGTGATCGGCGCCTTTATCATGTATGGCGTGATGTATCTGATGAATGGCGGTGTGACAGTGGCTATGCTCTCGATAGGTCTTCATTTCAGCACTGCCTATATCAATATGTCCATTTTCCTTGCATTTGCGGTGATGTTTCCCAATATGCAGATCATGCTGATGTTTATCATCCCTATTAAGATGAAATGGATGGCGTTTGTGTATGCTGCAATTACCGTGTATCAGTTGATCTATACCGGATGGGACGGCAGAGTTGCGATCATCATGTCGCTTCTCAACTTTCTGATTTTCTTCCTGTCCACAAGGAATTACAAGCGCGTATCTCCTAAGGAAATACACCGCCGTCAGGCATTTAAGGCACAGATGCGCGAGCCCCGGCCGGGCAGCGGCATCACGAAGCATAAGTGCGCGATCTGCGGAAGGACAGAATTGGATGATCCCTCCTTGCAATTCCGTTTCTGCTCCAAGTGTGAGGGAAATTATGAATACTGCCAGGAGCATCTCTTTACCCATCAGCATAAAAAATAAGATTGCTTTCCTTCACGGTTGCCGTTATAATAAAAACAACAGACTGTAGGAGGAAGACACGACATGGCGAACGAAGCTGTCTCTAAGAATTTTATTGAGCAGATCATTGATAAGGATCTGGCGGAAGGATATTGTAAAACAGTGCATACAAGATTCCCGCCGGAACCAAATGGTTATCTGCACATCGGACATGCAAAGTCTATTTTGCTGAATTATGGCTTGGCGCAGGAATATAACGGGCTTTTCAATATGAGGTTTGATGATACCAACCCCACCAAGGAGCGGAGTGAGTTTGTAGAGTCAATCAAAGAGGATATCCAGTGGCTGGGGGCAGACTGGGAAGACCGGTTGTTTTTTGCATCCGACTATTTTGAAGATATGTATGAGGCGGCAGTGAAGCTGATCCATAAGGGCAAGGCGTATGTCTCAGATCTGAGCGCAGAGGAGATGCGGGAGTATAGAGGTACACTGACAGAGCCGGGAAGGGAAGATCCCAGCAGGAACCGCAGCGTGGAGGAGAACCTTGCACTTTTTCGTGATATGAAGGATGGAAAATTCGCAGACGGCGAGAAGGTGCTGCGGGCGAAGATTGACATGGCGTCTCCCAATATGAATATGCGTGACCCCATCCTGTATCGTGTGGCGCATATGAGCCATCAGAACACCGGAGATAAGTGGTGTATATATCCCATGTACGATTTCGCGCATCCCATTGAGGATGCTATTGAGGGAATTACCCACTCTATCTGCACGTTGGAGTTTGAGGATCACCGTCCCTTATATGACTGGGTGGTGCGTGAACTGGAGTATGAGAATCCGCCCAAGCAGATTGAGTTTGCCAAGCTGTTTTTGACTAATGTAGTGACTGGTAAACGTTATATTAAGAAGCTGGTAGAAGACGGCATTGTGGATGGATGGGATGATCCCAGGCTGGTATCCATTGCAGCGCTGCGGCGCAGGGGCTTTACGCCGGAGTCTATTAAAATGTTTGTGGAGTTATGCGGCGTATCCAAAGCCAACAGTTCTACGGATTATGCGATGCTGGAATACTGCATTCGGGAAGATCTGAAGCTGAAGCGGTCCCGTGTGATGGCAGTGTTAGATCCTGTCAAGGTAGTGATCGATAACTATCCGGAAGACAAAATAGAATATTTTGACGTGGTCAACAATCTGGAGAATGAGGCCCTGGGCACGAGAAAAGTTCCCTTTGCGAGAGAACTGTACATTGATCGGGAGGATTTTATGGAGGAGCCGCCGAAGAAATATTTCCGTATGTTTCCGGGGAACGAAGTGCGTCTGATGCATGCGTATTTTGTGAAATGTGAAAGCTTTGTCAAGGATGAGTCCGGTAAGGTGACGGAGATTCACTGTACGTATGACCCGGCGTCCAGGGGCGGCAACAGCCCGGACGGCAGGAAAGTGAAAGGAACCATTCACTGGGTGGCAGCCCCCACGGCTGTAACGGCGCAGGTGCGTCTCTATGAAAATGTTGTGGATGAGGAATTGGGCGTATATAATGAGGACGGCAGTCTCAACTTAAATCCTAACTCACTGACTGTACTGGATCATTGTTATGTGGAGCCCAGCATTGCAGAGGCAAAAGCATATGACAGCTTCCAGTTTGTCAGACAGGGTTTCTTCTGTGTCGATGCCCGGGACAGCAGACCGGGAGAATTGGTGTTTAACCGTATTGTATCCCTGAAGAGTTCCTATAAATTACCGGCGCAGCCGTAGACGGAGGATAGAGATGAATTTATTTGCAGGATTGGAAAAGTTCGGATTAAAGGCAGGTAAGGACGTGGACCTGTATCAGGAGGATAAGAAGGAAGAGAAAGAGCAGAATCAGGCAGAGAAAGCGGTTGAAGAGCACAAAGAAGAGGACTTTATTCTGGAGAAGACGATGACCTGTCCGGTCTGTGACAAGACTTTTAAAACCAAGATGGTGAAGAACGGCAAAGCGAGACGTATGGAGCCCGACATTGATCTGCGTCCGAGGCATCAGTATATCGATACGTTAAAATATGGCGTCAGCTTCTGTCCCTATTGCGGATATGCGGCATTAAACCGTTATTTCACGCATGTTACATCCGGTCAGATCAAGCTGATCAAGGAGCAGGTATGTAAGAATTATAAGGCGGGAGAGCCGGATCATGTGCCGGTATGGAATTATGATACCGCTATTGAAATGCATAAAATGGCGCTGTTTGTTGCTATGGCAAAAAAAGCCCGTGTCAGCGAGAAGGCATATACCTGCCTGATGATCGCATGGCTGTTGCGCGGCAAGATTGAGGAGCTTACGGAAGATCCGCTGATGGAAGTAGATGTCAGCGAGCTTGAGAAAGAGGAAGAAGAATTTTACAGAGAGGCATATGACGGTCTGGTCAAAGCCATGAGTTCGGAGAGCTTTCCTATTTGCGGCATGGATACCTGTACCATGGATTATCTGCTGGCGTATATGGCAACTCATTTTAAAGAGTATGAGGTGGCGTCCAAGTGCCTTTCCAGAGTTCTGACTTCACCCAATGCCAGCCGGAAGATGAAAGATATTTCCCTGGAACTGAAGGAAGAGATCATTCAGCAATTAAGAAAGAAATAGGTGGTGCGCAGGATGAGAGAACTGTGGATTGATTTAAACCCGGATTCCTCGAAGGCGCTGTATGAACAGATTTATGATAAGATCCGCACCATGATAGCAGACGGTAAGCTTTTCCCCGGGGAAAAATTACCGTCTACTCGTTTTATGGCGAAAAGTCTGTCTATCAGCCGCAGTACGGTAGAGGTGGCATATGAACAGTTGACGGCGGAAGGGTATCTGGAATCGCGTCCCCGCGCCGGTTATTTTGTGTGCGATATCAGTATGCTCTATCAGCAGAGGCAGGATACGCCGGAGACAGGTATTGTGCCAGAACGGGTGGAGCATAAAATGTCTGCCCTGCGGTTTTCACCCTTTGAGGTAGATGCTGAACATTTCCCCTACGGAATCTGGAACAGGCTGTATAAGGAGATGAATGCGGCGGAGAACGGTGCGCTCTTAATGTCCGGCGAAGCCCAGGGGGATCGTAAGCTGCGGACTGCGATCTGCCGCTATCTGTGCCGTGCCAGAGGTGTGGTCTGCCAGGAGGAACAGATCATTGTGGGCGCAGGAAATGAATATCTGCTGTTATTGCTGGCGCAGCTTCTGGACAGCTGCAGGAGCGTGATGATGGAGCGCTATACCTATATCCAGGCGTATCAGACCTTTTCCAATATGGGATATACCCTTCATGCCGCAGACGTGGACGGAGGCGGAATCTGCATGCGTGATGTGGAGGAGCAGCAGCCGGAGTTGGTATACGTGATGCCCTCCCACCAGTTTCCGCTGGGGCATGTGATGCCCTTGAAGCGGAGACTGGAGCTGCTTGCATGGGCGTCAGAGGGCAGAGGGCGGTATATCCTGGAGGACGATCATGACAGTGAATTCCGCTATAAAGGCAGGCCGATTCCGGCATTGTGGGGAAATGATTCCGGGGAGCATGTCATTTACCTGGGGACATTTTCCAAGAGCATTGCACCTTCCCTGCGGGTGAGTTTTATGGTGCTGCCGGGACATCTGCTGGCGCGGTACAGACAACGGTGCAGTTTCTATTCCTGCACGGTTCCTCGGGTGATGCAGGCTGTGCTGTACCGTTTCCTGGAGGAGGGGCATTTTGAGCGTCATCTGAACCGTATGCGCAATCTGTATAAGGGAAAGCACGACTTATTGCTGCATCTGCTGCGGCAGGAATCCTGGATCAAGCGGATCTATGGAGAGTATGCCGGACTGCATGTACTGGCGGAGTTAAAGGGGGGAGTGCCGGAAGCGTTTGTGACGGATCGCGCTTATACGGAGGGGCTTGAGGTGCATGGATTGGGAGAGTACAGGGCAGTACCGGAAGATCTGGTATCCATGGAGCGTCCGGCAACGCTGCTTTTGGGATATGGGAATCTCGACGAGGTGGACATGAGGCGTGGAATCGAGATCTTAAGGCATAGCGTCAGCCCCGGAACGAAATGAGACGGTTGCGCCGGCATAGACGTTAGCGGGCAGAGCCCAGATCAGTACGGAAGCTAATAGTAAACGATATAATTTTTTCATTTTCTCATCTCCTGTGTCATTCATTTTTGTATTTCGTCGATGGTGTACTCCACAGTGATAGGAGTTCTGCTGCTGTTTAAGAGTATCGCAAATAAAGTTGTGATCACTGCAAATGCCAGGATAAAAGCCAGCAGGCAGATTCGGGTGCACAGCCGTTTCCTTTGGGAATAGCGCTGCAGAAGCTCCGCATCCAGGGAGTCCATACAGGTGTTTGCAACATCTTCCGGTCTGCCCAGGAACGCATATAACTCCTCCCAGGTTGCGGCAGGATGCTCGGACATGAATTCCTCACACATATTATGCAGTTGCTTGTGCAGTAGTGCCCGCTCTGCGTTTGGACAGGATAGCTTTCTGTCGACATTTCTGATGTATCTTCTGATCTGCTTATCGTACATGTATTTTCTCCTCATTCCCTTATGATGATATGACCTGTTCTATCGCGGCGCTGATCCGGTGGTATTCCTGTATCGCATAGTCCAGATAACGGTTACCTGCATCTGTAATCTTATAATAGATGCGTACATGATTGTCATCGGTCAGCGATTTACTTGCTTCCTCGATCAGACCGTTTTTGCACAGGCGGTTGATAGCAATATACAGAGTGTTATACACCAATACATGATTGCTGACCTGCTCGATGGCTTTCATAATCTCATAAGTATACATCGGCTGTTTCCTCAGCATGAAAAGTACCATCATCTCTGTGGTGGCTTTCTTTAAGCCGTCCATTAATTTTGTTTGTTCTTTGTTAGCCAAAAAATGTTCTCCTCTTAACATTGTTACTTTTTTATTTGATAATATAGTATCAGTATATCTTATACCATATAGATGTCAACATATTTATTGTTGACAGGTATAAAACGTGATGTTAAAATGCTTTTATAGATATTGGAATGGTAATACTATATATGGGGAAGAAACATGAGTTATTTTTAAAATGAGAATTGAGAGCAGTATAACGGAACTAGTTATACAAAGCAGACGTTTTGCAGATCATGGTTCAGCTTCCTGATTTGCATAAATGTCTGTTTTTTATTTGGGAGCGGTACACCGTAGAGTGATGAAAGTAGGAGGAAAGAGTATAATGAAAAGAAAAAGAGCAATGAAAAAAACAGCAGCGGCACTTGTGGCGGCGGTATTGGCAGTGGGCATCGGATTTTCTTCGAACGCAGCTTCCGGGTCATTTACCTCATCAGGCGGGATAACGAATGTTACATGGAATTATGAGTTTACGTCTACACTTACCGGAGGCGCGTTTTATCGCTTGGCAGCAAGTGCGCGACAGCCTCGGTATTATAAATTTGATGATCTGAATCTAAAACTGACCTTATACTGCAACACCGGCAGTAATCAGGTGAAGGACGTGAGTCTACATAATGCGTATGAAATAGACGCTCATATTGACGCCTCAACAGGAGTCACGGGCGGCAAGGGATATGTGGTCTATAATTTCAGCGACGATACATATGGCAAGGCAAGCAAGACCGTGTATAACTAATAATAGCCCATAACAAAGACTGGATGAAATGAAAGGCAGATAATTATGAAAAAAATTCTATGGTGTACCGTTTTTTTATTATTATTTTTGAGCGGATGTGCGAAAAGTGATGAGGCAATGGAGCCTCAGAGGGAGGAGGGTGACCTTTCTGATGCGGCGGATGCGTTTACGCAAACGGATACTTCGGAGTATGATACTGCCGGGGAAAATATGGCGGAGCGTTCTTCCCAGTGGTCGGCAAATGGACTCAGCCCTCAGGAAAACCCATATAACGGGGAACAGCAGTATGTATCTTTTTATGGAGAGGATATCGTATACGCAGGAGATCCCATAGAACTGGGTATGTCGGTTGAAATTGCGATACAGCCCTTAGATAACGACAGGATTCCCCTGCTATGTATGGTATTGATAGATGGTCAACCGGTTCCGTTTTCGCTGGGAACAGGGGAGGCGGATGTTGTGCAATATACAGAACTGCAGAATGGGGAGCAGGCAATACTGCCGCTTTTGATAGAACCGGAGAATATCTCCCAGGGAGAGACGAAGCAGTTACTGTTCGTAGGGATTCCCTTCTATGACAAGACGGATAATGGCAGTATGGAAAACGACGTCCTTTCCTGGGAGCATAATCTCTATGCCCAGGCGGAGGCAGCGGGCGGCGAACCGGCTGCGCTGGGGCGGCTGACGGTTCTGTCGGAAGATGATGTGGAAGAACTGTATGCGGCGGATGTTCATGAAATATTTCCGGACAGGGAAATGATCCGGGACTGTATTATGCAGAATAAGGAAGGAGATTGGTATTATCTGGGAGGATATGAGCAGGGGCGCGGCAGAACCTATCTGATCTGCGACGGCTTGTTGTTTGACGGATTCCCGGATGGTCAGTACAGTATCCTGTGGGAGGATGAAGCGGAGGGCTATGGGCAGGAGAAGATCGACATATCGTCCTTAGCGGAGGGAAGTCATCTGTTGACTGCATTTACGGTGGAATACGGACAAAGTATGTTGTGGATCAAAAAATCAGTGAATCGGGAGGTGGTCGTAGAATGAAGCTGAAAAGGAAGCTGGCGGCAGTGACCTGTCTGCTGCTGGCATGTATGATGTATCTGGGCGGCTGCAGCCGTGACGAGGGCACAGCTGGGGAACGCAATAATCTGGGCGGGTCAGGTACGATTCGGAATGCGGAGTGTACACAGGGACTGGGTGCTTTGTATGATGAGGAAAACATATATTTTCTTGAATGGTTTCCCCAAATAGGGGGGATAGGGCGCGGATATTGGCGGCTGGACGAGCAGGGCTTGTTAAGCGTGAAATGTGACATTGCCTCCTGCACGCATTCGGACATTGATTGTGAAGCGGTTTATACTGACGCTTATTTTAATGGGCTCTTTATGTTTGGCGATACCCTGTACCTGGCGTATGATGTGAAGCAGGGAGGGGACGGGATGGCAGGGAAAGGATACATAGAAAACTGTGAGACCGGCGAGGTGGTCTTCGATAATCCGGTGCCGGAAGGCATGGATCCGGATAAGGCGCTGGATGATTCGTCGGCAATTTTCTATTATAATATACTCGGCGATGATATGATCAAGGTGGAGGGGAATTACCATGCCTATCTTCTGGATGCAGACTGGAATGTGCTGTATTGGTATGACGACGTGGGTAAACTGCCCTGGGCGTGTGTTCGGGAGAATAAATACTACTACGTCAATGACGTGTACCAGTTGGTGTGCGTCGATCTTGACACGAAAGAGATAAGAGTTCTCTCCGGTGACAGCAAGGCAGTCTGTCCGGATGATGAAAACGGATATATATATTATAGCGATGAATTTTCGAATCTGCATCGTATGGAAATGGATACGGAGAAGGATGAGGTGATCGCCACGGATATCGTATACTTTTCTGCTCATGGAGACTATCTGTATTGCGATATAGAAGAAGACGGACATGCAGCCGGAAAGCATATCCTGGACACAGAGGGGAATCTGGTATTTGACTATACGGATTATGAAAATATGGATACGCATTCGATCATTGCCATTGAGGGGAAGTGCTATACCTCTTTTAATGATGGAGGGGATAGTCCGGGTGTTGCCCAGATGGATGCGGATGGGCAAAATTATACAGAGTATTATCTGGAATGACTGAAGAAGCAGGTGATGGGATATGAAGTATGAGTGGAAAAAAATAATACAGAATAAAATAATTATTCTGACGGTTCTGATATCCTGCATATATACACTGTGGCTTACCTCCTCCAGCTTATCTGCGCAGCAGTCAGGGATACAGGAGACGGATACGGCTTATCAGCAGTGTCTGGGAGAATATACCGCTGAAAAGGAAGGGTTGATTCTGCAGAAACTGGGAGAATTGCAGGAACAGATGAGCAGCGGTGCAGACAGCGGCGAGCTGTTTGGCTGGTATCAGAAATATTCTGCGTTATACAGTCAGATCGAGGGGTATCATGCGGCAAACGAATTCCGGGAGACGGTCCTTAAAAATGCCGCGCGGCTGCAAAAGAGCAGTGATCCTTATACTGCGAGAGTGAATGCCGGGATTATGACGAAGTTTGAGGATGTGATTGAGGATTTCCACATTCTGGACGAGCCGGCAGCTATAGACTGTGCCGGGATGCAGGGGCATCTGCTCTGGGCGGACATCGTGAATCTGCTGGTATTGATATTGGCTGCCAGCAGTATATTTATCACGGAGCATCACAGCCAGACCTATGCTATGGTGTATACCTCCAGGGATGGCAGAAGAAGAACATATCTTAGAAAATTGTTCTGTGTGCTGGAATTTGCCGCAATTCTTGGGATACTCACAGGCTTATGTGCAGCTTTTCCGGCGCTGCTTAGGGCAGACCCGGGGGAATGGATGCTGAAGCTGCGGACGATGCAGATTTTTTCAGCTTCACCGGGAGATCTTAATTTGCTGCAGTACATCCTATGCGTTACCGCAATGCGTATTCTGGGATATATGGTGATGGGAGTGTTTTTCGTACTGTTTGCGGTCTGCTTTAAGAACATAATCGTGCCCATGGTATTAGAGACTCTGCTGGGAATCGGCGGGCTCTGGTGTTATGGTCAATTTATCGCTAATGCCGGAATTGTGATGTTCCGTGGACAGAATCAGATATATAAGCTGTTACGCACTGTCACATGCTTTGGGCTGATAACAGATGGAGAGCGCTTCTTTTGGGAATATGAGCCGGTCAACATCTTGAATATTCCATGTTCCAGGCTTACGGTTTGTATTGTGTTGCAGATAGCGGTGTTCCTTGTGACAGCTATGGTGGGATATTATGTTTATATCCATCGGTTCCGGAGAGGAGGTGTGTGATGTTAGAACTTAAAAATATAACCAAGCGTTATGGAAAGAAGACGGCGCTTTCGGATATCAATATCCGTTTTGAACATGGAATCTATGGTCTGTTGGGCCCGAATGGCGCCGGGAAATCCACTATGATGAATCTTATGGCGGATATTTTGACTCCAACGGCGGGGGAGGTACTTTATGACGGGCAGTCTATCAAAAAGCTGGGAGATGAGTACAGGGCACACATTGGTTTCCTGCCGCAAAGGGTGGGGTACTATGCGCAGTTTACGGCGGAGGACACCCTGCGCTATTTCGCTCTGCTTAGAGGAGTAGCCAAAGCCGAGATCCCGGAAAGGATCGATCAGGTGCTGCGGGAGGTGCATCTCATTGATCATAAGAAGGACAAGGTGAAAACCTTTTCCGGAGGAATGAAGCAAAGGCTTGGTATTGCCATTACACTGGTAGGCGCTCCGGATATTCTGATTTTTGATGAGCCGACGGTGGGATTGGATCCCAAAGAACGTATTCAGTTCCGCGAGGTGCTGCAGAGATTATCGGAAAGCAGCACCATCATACTATCTACGCATATTGTTTCTGATGTGGCGAATATCGCAGATTATGTGGTTCTTATGAAAGATGGGAAGATGGTTGGTTTTGACACGCAGGAAAAGATTCTGAATGAAACGTTAAAGGGGGAAAAAGAGGCGGATCTGGAAGCGATATATATGGAAATCTATGGAGATTGAGAGGCTTAGGGCAGGATGATCAGATTCGAATTAAAGAAGATTTTCGTTAAAAAATCTGTGTGGATACTGGTAGGAGTCTGTCTGGTATTGCAGATTATTTTCTCCATGAGAATTAACACTGCGCTGCCTGAGGGATTTCGGGATGACATTTACCGATATTACACGCAACAGATAGAAGGAAGATTTTCGACAGAAAAACGTGATTTCATGAGGACGGAATATGAGCAGATGGTGGAATTGCTGTCGAGGGAGAATGAATACCGGGATCAATTTTACGACCATGAATTGTCGGCGGATGAATATAAGGAATTGAGCGATCAGATAAAATCGGCGGATACTAGAAAGGTTACCGTTGAGTATCTATGTGCAAAGGGTGATTATTACAGTACCCTGGAAGAGCCTGTGGAATATTTTTATGATATCGCGGTGACGGATTACGTGGAAAGCTGGAGTCTTAATTTTTTTGCGATTCTTTCGGTTATTATGATGATTACGGTTCTGGCGCTGGAAGATGAAAATTGTAATACGGTATATATGGTCAGATCCTCGCGGAATGGAAGAAAGCGGTTGTTCCGGCTTCGAATGATCTTAGCCGGCGTATTGTCTCTTGGCGTGTCCCTTTTGTTTTATCTGGCGGAATATGTGACAAAGCTGCTGTATTTTGATATGGGTAATCTGTCGGCTCCGTTGAATAGTCTGATGGCGTTTGCCGGCGGTGCGGGCGAAATGGCAATCGGTACATATATCGTCCGAATGATTATGATCAGTGTTGCAGCTTCTGGTGTGCTGGGAATTCTGACGATGCTGGTCGGCGTGCTGACGAAAAAAAACATTGTAACCTATATTATCATGCTTGGAGCTGCATATCTTCTGCATCTGTGTACACAGTTCATATTGTAAAAAGATGTGTAAAAAAGGAGACTTCCGAAATGGAGGTCTCCTTTTAAGATTTTTCTTACACGTTATTGATTTTTCTGCTCGAGTTCCTGCATTTTCATGGCGCGAACCTTCAGAGGAAGACCGAACAGAGTGATAAAGCCTTCGGCGTCGTGATGGTCATACAGATCACCGGTGGTAAAGCTTGCCAGGGATTCGCTGTACAGTGAGTAGGGGGAAGTAGTGCCGGCTTTGATGATGTTTCCCTTGTACAGCTTGAATTTTACTTCTCCGGTCACATATTCCTGAGTGGAGGTGATGAATGCCTGCACTGCCTCACGGAGCGGGGTGAACCACTTGCCTTCGTATACGATCTGAGCCATTTTGTTGCCCATGTCTTTCTTTACGTCCATGGTGGCGCGGTCCAATACCAGTTCTTCCAGCTGCTGATGTGCTTCTAAGAGAATGGTTCCGCCGGGAGTCTCATATACGCCCCGGGATTTCATGCCTACTACGCGGTTTTCTACGATGTCTACGATGCCGATGCCATGCTTGCCGCCCAGGCGGTTCAGTTCACGAATGATATCGGACACCTTCATTTGCTTGCCGTTGACGGAAGTGGGAACGCCTTTCTCAAAGGTCATGGTCACATATTCGCCTTCATCGGGCGCTTTTTCCGGGGATACGCCCAGTACCAGAAGATGATCGTAGTTGGGTTCATTTGCCGGGTCCTCAAGTTCCAGTCCCTCATGGCTGATGTGCCAGAGATTACGGTCGCGGCTGTAGCTCTGATCAGCAGAGAAGGGCAGATTGATCCCATGGGCTTTACAATACTCGATCTCTGACTCACGGGAATCCATGGTCCACTTGTCATCACGCCATGCTGCGATAATCTTTAAGTCGGGAGCCAATGCCTTGATGCCAAGCTCGAAACGGATCTGGTCGTTTCCTTTTCCGGTAGCGCCGTGGCAGATAGCCGAAGCGCCTTCCTTGCGGGCAATTTCCACCAGTTTTTTGGCGATGCCGGGACGTGCCATAGAGGTGCCCAGCAGATATTTGTTTTCGTAAACGGCATTTGCCTGCACGCAGGGAACGATAAAGTCGTCACAGAACTCGTCCACAATATCTTCGATATATAATTTGCTGGCGCCGGATAATTTCGCACGTTCCTCAAGGCCGTCCAGCTCCTCCTCCTGCCCGCAGTCAATACAGCAGCAGATAACCTCATAGTCATAGTTCTCTTTCAGCCAGGGAATGATTGCGGTGGTGTCCAGTCCGCCGGAGTAAGCTAAGATTACTTTTTCTTTCATAAATGTACGCATCCTTTCTTAATTTGATATCCCGATATTCCTTGATATTTGTGATATCCCAGATATTCCGATATCCTTTTGATATGTAATAGTTGGGCAGATTCCGGGAATCTGACCGCTAGCATTAATATACAACAATTTCCGCCGCTATGCAAGTGAAAAAATATGCATATTTTATTCATAAAAATACAAGTTTGCTGAAAAAGCATAAATAAGACAAAAACGTAAAATAGTGCTTGCATATTGATGAAAAGGTCTGTATAATTATGCATTGGAATATAAGAAAGAAGGAAGATGGAACTATGATTCGTGCAGGTATTATTGGAGCAACCGGTTACGCAGGAGCAGAATTAGTCAGGCTCTTGCTGAGACATCCCGAGGTGGAAATCCGGTGGTTTGGCTCCAGAAGCTATATAGATAAGAAATATGCATCTGTCTATCAGAACATGTTTACCCTGGTGGAGGATGTGTGTAAAGCAGATGATCTGGAAGAACTTGCCCGTCAGGTGGATGTTATCTTCACCGCAACACCTCAGGGATTTTTGGGATCCATTTTAAATATGAACATTTTGGGAGAGGCAAAGGTAGTGGATCTGAGTGCAGATTACCGCATTAAGGATGTGGCAGTTTATGAAAAGTGGTATCAGATCCAGCACAAAAGCCCCCAGTTTATTCCGGAAGCTGTGTACGGATTATGCGAGGTGAACCGCGAGGCAGTGCGCACGGCGCGTCTTGTTGCCAATCCGGGCTGTTATACCACCTGCTCCATTCTGACGGCGTATCCGCTGGTGAAAGAAGGGCTGATCGATCCGGACACCCTGATCATTGATGCCAAGAGCGGGACATCCGGAGCAGGGAGAGGGGCTAAGGTCAATAATCTCTTCTGTGAGGTCAATGAGAATATGAAAGCATACGGTGTAACAACGCATCGCCATACGCCGGAGATCGAGGAACAGTTGGGCTATGCGGCAGGCAGACAGATCACTGTGACCTTTACGCCTCATTTGGCGCCCATGAACCGGGGAATACTGGCAACAGAGTATGCTTCCCTTGTGAGAAGGCCGGATGGAACGTATCCCACCAGGGAAGACGTGCGGGAAGTATACGAACGGTATTATCATGAGGAATATTTTGTACGGGTACTGGAAGACGGTGTGTGTCCAGAGACCAGATGGGTAGAAGGGAGCAATTTCCTGGATGTGAATTTTGTGATCGAGGAGCGCACCGGACGTATCATCATGATGGGAGCTCTTGACAATCTGGTCAAAGGTGCGGCAGGACAGGCGGTGCAGAACATGAATCTAATGTTTGGTTTACAGGAGAATATGGGGCTTGAACTTGTCCCGGTATTCCCATAACCACAGAAATTGACGGGAAAGATGGGATAAGAATATGGAAGAAACAGCGCTGACGCTGCGGGCTATGGCAGAAACAGATTATGATGAGGTATACCGGCTGTGGAAGAGCATCAAGAACTTTGGAATCCGCAGTATGGATGATTCCAGGGAAGGCATCAGCCGCTTTCTGCGGCGCAATCCCGATACCAGTATCGTGGCGTGCATGGATGGCAGAATCGTGGGTGCGATCCTCTGCGGTCATGACGGGAGACGGGGATGCTTTTACCATGTGTGTGTGGATGAGGCCTACCGGAAACATGGCATTGGCAGGAAAATGGCGTGGGAGGCGGCCGAGTCGCTCCGGAGAGAAGGAATCAGCAAGGTCAGTCTGGTGGCGTTTACAGACAATGAGGTAGGGAACCGGTTCTGGAAAAGCATGGGCTGGACCTTCCGGGAGGATCTGAATTACTACGATTATACGCTGGAGGAGAGAAATATCACCACCTTCAACCGATAGAGCAATGATGGAACAATGATGCAAATCAGGAAAAGAGGGATATCTATGGAACAGACGGTAGGCGGCGTGACCGCGGCACAGGGATTTATGGCGGCAGCGGCAGCAGCCGGAATTAAGTATGAGAACAGGGCAGATATGGCAATGATCTATAGCAGCAGCCCCTGTGTGTGCGCAGGAACATTCACTACCAATATCGTAAAGGCTGCGCCGGTAAAATGGGATCAGAAAATCGTGCAAGACAGTAAAAGTGTTCAGGCTGTCATTGTGAATGCAGGGATTGCCAATGCCTGCACCGGAGAGGAAGGGCTTTCCTACTGCAGGAAGACAGCGGAATGCGTGGGAGAACAGTTGAATCTGGAACCGGAGGCAGTGTTGGTGGCTTCCACTGGTGTGATCGGAAAACAACTGCCCATTGACCGAATCTGTGCGGGGGCTAAAATGCTGGGCAAAAAATTAAATGCAGATATAGCAAGTGGACATGAGGCGGCACAGGCTATTATGACCACCGATACAAAGGAGAAGGAGGTGGCGGTGAGACTGACGCTGGGGGGACATACCGTAACGATAGGCGGTATGTGCAAGGGCTCGGGCATGATCCATCCCAATATGTGTACCATGCTGAGTTTTATCACCACAGATGCGGCCATCTCTAAGGAATTGCTGCAGGAAGCGCTCAGCATGACCGTGCAGGACACTTACAATATGGTATCTGTGGACGGTGACACCTCTACCAATGATACCTGTCTTGTGTTGGCAAACGGCATGGCAGGCAATGAGGAGATTACGGAGCGGAACGAAGATTATAAGGCGTTTTGTGAGGCTCTTTATGCGGTTAATGAGACATTGGCCAAGAAAATGGCTGGAGACGGAGAAGGGGCCACGGCGCTTTTTGAAGTCAAGATCCTTCATGCCAGGGATAAGGCACAGGCAGTGGCGCTTAGCAAATCCGTAGTTTCTTCCTCTTTGACTAAGGCGATGATTTTTGGACATGATGCTAACTGGGGAAGGATCTTATGTGCTATGGGATATTCTGGTGCGGATTTTGATCCGGAACAGGTGGATATCTGGTTTGAGAGTGCGGCAGGCAAGATCAGTATCATGGAAAATGGCGTGCAGGTGGATTATTCGGAAGAAGAGGCCACAAGAATCCTGTCGGAGCCGGAGGTTACGGCTGTGGCGGATGTCAAGGAGGGGGAAGCCTCTGCTACGGCATGGGGCTGTGATCTCACCTATGATTATGTGAAGATAAATGCAGATTACCGGTCGTAGTAACGGTGGAAAAGGAGTGATATTACATGGAAGGCAATTCGGTTCAGGAGAGTATGCAGAAAGCGGAGGTGCTGATAGAGGCGCTTCCATACATACAGCGGTTTAACCGCAAGATCATTGTGGTAAAATACGGCGGCAGCGCCATGGTAGATGAGGAACTGAAAAAGAGTGTGATACAGGACGTCACGCTGCTCAAGCTTGTGGGATTTAAACCTATCATTGTGCACGGCGGCGGTAAGGAAATCAGCAAATGGGTTGGAAAAGTCGGCATGGAACCGGTGTTTGTCAATGGGCTGCGCAAGACGGACGAGGACACCATGGAAGTGGCGGAGATGGTGCTCAATAAGGTCAATAAGTCTTTGGTACAGCTGGTGCAGGAGCTGGGGGTCAATGCTGCCGGTATCAGCGGCAAGGACGGCGGACTTCTTAAGGTGGAGAAGAAGCTGTCCGACGGGCAGGATATTGGCTTCGTGGGAGAGATCACAGCAGTGAATCCCAAGATTCTGTATGACCTTCTTGAGAAGGATTTCCTTCCCATCGTGTGTCCGGTTGGCATGGATGATGCGTTCAATACCTATAATATCAATGCGGATGATGCGGCATGTGCCATTGCCAGAGCTGTTGAGGCGGAGAAACTGGCGTTTTTGACGGATATCGAGGGTGTATACCGTGACCCGGAGGATAAGAGTACGCTGATCTCCGAGCTTACGGTCAGCGAGGCACAGGAGCTGATCGGCGGAGGAACGATCGGCGGCGGAATGCTGCCGAAGCTGAATAACTGTATCGACGCCATCGACAACGGTGTGTCCAGAGTGCATATCCTGGACGGAAGGATCGCGCACTGCCTGTTGCTGGAAATCTTTACGAACCGCGGGATCGGTACTGCAATCCTGGGAGATGGAGAGGAGCGTTTTTGCCATGAATAAAGAGGTGTATATGGAAGGGGCGGAAGAATCCCTGTTACATGTATATAATCGTTTCCCAGTGGTGTTAGATCACGGGGAGGGTGTATATTTATATGATACCGACGGAAAAAAATATCTTGATTTTGCGGCGGGCATTGCCGTTATGGCATTGGGTTATGGTCATGAGGCATACAATCAGGCGTTAAAAGAGCAGATTGATAAGCTGACGCACACCTCTAATCTCTATTATAACGTTCCGGTTATGGAAGCGGCCCGGAAATTCTGCAATATTTCAGGAATGGATCGGGTGTTTTTTACCAACAGCGGGGCGGAAGCGATTGAAGGCGCGATTAAGGCGGCTCGGAAATATGCCTATATCAGGGATGGACATACGGATCATGAGATCATTGCCATGGAGCATTCCTTCCATGGAAGAACTATGGGAGCGCTGTCCGTTACCGGAAACGCTCATTACAGAGAACCCTTTGAGCCTCTGTTGGGAGGCGTACGGTTTGCCTCCTACAATGATATTGACAGCGTGAAGGCGTGCATTAACGGAAAAACCTGTGCCATCATTCTGGAGACTGTGCAGGGTGAGGGTGGTATTTATCCGGCGGATAAAGAGTTCTTGGAGGAAATTGGGCGTATCTGCCGTCAGCGTGATATCCTGCTGATCCTGGATGAGATCCAGTGCGGCATGGGGCGTTGCGGCACCATGTTTGCGTGGCAGGCATATGATGTGAAGCCAGATATTATGACCAGCGCCAAGGCGTTGGGATGCGGTGTACCGGTGGGGATTTTTGCCATGACAGATCAGGTGGCGAAGCAGTCTTTGGTGCCGGGAGACCACGGAACGACTTATGGAGGCAATCCGTTTGTGGGGGCGGCTGTCAGCAAGGTAATTGATCTTTTTGAGGAACTGCAGTTGGTGGAACATGTACGCCAGGTGGCAGCATATATGGAAGAACAGCTGGATCAAGTGGTGGCGGATTATGACTGTATTACCGGGCAGCGTGGCAGAGGGCTGCTGCGGGGACTGGTGACCACCAGGCCTGTGGGAGCGATCACGACAGAAGCGCTGCAGGAGGGGCTGCTGGTTATTTCCGCGGGTCAGGATGTGATCCGTATGGTGCCGCCGCTGGTGATCGAGCGTGAGCATGTGGATGAGATGATTCAAAAGCTGCGCCGTGTACTGGATCGTGTATAAGCGCATGGCAAAAGAAACGAGAGGATAATCGGAGTGAGCAATAGCAAAGGAAAAATCATATCGGCTGCGGGTCTTTGCCTGTGTGTGATTCTGCTGTGGGCAGGGGCTTATCTTGTGCCGGAGCCAAATGAGGCAGGAGCGGCGACTCAGAAGGAGGAGCAGGAGCGCGTGCAGGCTGCCGGCTCTTATGAGGATTCTGAAAAGGAGGTTATTTTCTGGTACAGTGATGCGGACTGTGCCTCCTTTGCAGAGGCATGCGTCAGAGATTATTACGATAAGACCGGTGTCGCCGTGTCTGCAGTTTATCGGGAGCCGGAGAGCTATCTGGAACAGATCTATGACGTGTCCATGGAGGACGGGGATTTCCCGGATGTATATCTGACCTGGAATGATGCGGAGGAAAAAGCTTATCTCTATGGGGTATCCACCGGTGAGGTGTATCCTGTGTTCTTCAACACGCTGCTGCTGGCATACCGCACGGACTGCTTTCCAAATGCACCTGGCAGTATACAGGAGATCCTGGATTTTGGGCAGAGCAATGAGGTGGGCGAAGGTGTGGGCAATCTGCTGGAATGGAATGTGGCGGATGGCTTTTGCAATTATCCCTTTGTGGGGAATTCCATTTCGATACAGGAGGACGGCACTTATACAATTACCGATGGAGAAAAATATAATCAGAAGTTAATATTCTTTCAACAGCTGTCTGAGTCCGTGGGATTGGAGACGGATACCATAACAAGAGCGTCTGTACTGGAAAACTTTAATCAAGGCGCAAGTTTGACGGCTTTGTTGGATTCCGATGATCTGGACCGGATCACTGCGGAAGGTTATGGAATTGCAGTCCTTCCCGCACTGAATGAAGAACTGGATATGCAGGGCTGTGCCAGGACAGGAGTTCTCTTGATCAATGAATTCTCGGAACAGGAGGTAAAGCAGAAAGCGCGGGATTTTGCGGCATTTGTCACAGAGCAGGAGGCGATGCGTGTGTCGGAATTGACGCCGCACATCTCTGTGGACGGGACGTCATTGAAGAATCCATGGGATATAGTCGCTTATGAGCAGTATACAAACAGCCGTCAGGTGCCTTCCTTTGTGCAGGAGGAGGCTTTCTGGTCGAGGTTTACCAGTGATATGACGGGATTCTGGAACGGAGATGCGCTGCCGGAGTAGATGGCTGTGAAATATAGAAACAAAAGAAAAATTCCTTGAGTTTTCACGTTTTGCAGACCAGGGGGCGGGGAGCGACAGATACATCCTTCCTGCCCTAAGATTCATTCACTGCTTTCCCCGGCTTACAGCCCTGCGCCAGATTGCTGCTCACCTTATGCTGAAATTTCAGCTGCCGCTGGTATATCATTTGTGATGATTGCTGTCTTTTTCATGTTCGAACAATCTTAGGCGTCTGTCCGTCTGCATGAGGACATGCAATCTGCAGGTTTCGTGCTGCTCTTAGTGGGCGTTCTGAGGTGACGTGCAGGCTGCGGACATTGTCTGAGCTCGTACCATTAAATAAATCATTGTTTAGAGGCGAGTTTTGGACGCAGCCTGCTCATAGCGATCACAGAAGAACGTCCACCTAGAGCAGCTAGAAACCGAAGCCGCATGTCCGCAGCAGACGGACAGATGCCGGCAGATTGTCGAAGCATAAAAAAGACACCAAACTTATGATATACCAGTGGCAGCGAAATTTACACGCATCGGTTCAATGCAATCTGTCTTAGGGCTGTAAGCCCCGGAGAGCGGTGCATGAGTCTCATGATAGGAAGGATGCATCTGTCTCTCCTCGGTCCTGGTCTGCAAAATACGAAAACTCAAGGAAAATTCTACTTGTCATATGGACTTTTTTTCGTTAAAATAGAAACAGCAGGCATTAGGGAACTTTCTTACAGGCTGTCTGTAAGGAGTGAATGCATATGAAACGGATCATAACTTGTTTTCTCGTATTATGGGGCATGGGGATTATAACCGCATGTGCCAGGGAGAATACGGTGTACTTGGAGTCGGATACACAGGAAGAGTACGATGAAAGTGCTTCGGAGACTTTTGCCTGTCAGCCGGCTTCTTGTTGTGTATATATATGTGGCGCGGTGGTGCGCCCCGGTGTGTATGAGGTCCCGGAGGGATCGCGCATTTTTCAGGTACTGGAACTGGCGGGAGGGTTCACGGAGGATGCGGCGGTGACGGAGCTCAATCAGGCGGAGCCTGTGCATGACGGGCAGATGCTTCGCGTACTGACGGTAGAGGAGGCGGCCGCAGAAGCGGCAGAGGCACAGGAAACCGCGGACGGACGGGTAAATATCAATACTGCCTCGGTGGAAGAACTGATGGGGCTTGCGGGCATTGGAGAATCCAAGGCGCAAAGCATCGTTGCTTACCGGGAGGAACACGGGGCTTTTAGCGAGACGGAAGAGCTGATGAATATTACAGGAATCAAAGCCGGAGTATATGAGAAAATAAAGAATAATATAAAGGTGGACTGAGGTGTAAAATGGCAAAAAAGGTTCTGGTAGTTGATGATGAAAAATTGATTGTGAAAGGCATTCGCTTTTCTCTGGAACAGGACGGTATGGAAGTGACGTGTGCCTATGACGGAGAGGAAGCGCTGAAGCTTGCACAGGAGACGGCATTTGATATGATCTTGCTGGACATTATGCTGCCGAAAATGAACGGATTTGAAGTATGCCAGGCAATCCGGGAATTTTCGGATATGCCCATCGTCATGCTGACCGCAAAGGGTGACGACATGGACAAAATCCTGGGACTGGAATACGGCGCGGACGATTATATTACGAAACCTTTTAATATTCTGGAGGTGAAGGCGCGCATCAAGGCAATTATGCGAAGGACATCTGCGGGAGAGGCGAAGGCTGATGCCGGAAAGATCGTAGAGAGCGGTGATCTGAGGCTGGATTGTGAGAGCAGACGTCTCTTTGTATCCGACAGGGAAATCAATCTGACGGCGAAGGAGTTTGATTTACTGGAACTTCTTGTTTTAAATCCGGGCAAGGTCTACAGCAGGGAGAATCTTCTGAATCTGGTGTGGGGATACGAGTATCCGGGAGATGTGCGCACGGTGGATGTACATGTGCGGCGGTTGAGAGAGAAGATTGAACCCAGCCCCAGTGAGCCTAAATATGTGCATACAAAGTGGGGAGTAGGCTATTTCTATCAGAAATAATGTAACATGGATAGGAGTGTATTGCCATGAGCGGTAAGGTAATTCGAAATTATTTTAAAAGTCTGAAATTCCGATTGTTATCTCTTTTTCTGATATTGGGAATCCTGTCTGGCATTGCGGTACGTATAGGCGTGCTGACCGCATATGAGAAACGTGTAATTAATAATCGCAGTATTGAAGTATTAAGCCAGTCCAAAATTCTGGCGACGCAGATCGTTAGTATGGATTATATCCATAATCTATCCTCAGAGACGATCACATCACAGCTGCAGCAGTTGTCCCAGATATATGATGGGCGTGTGATGCTGATCGACGACACTTTTCGTATTGTGGAGGATACTTATGATCTGGATGAGAACAGGACGATTATCTCAGAGGAAGTGGTCAGGTGCTTAAGAGGGGAGGAAACTTCTCGTTACGATAAGGAGAATCATTATATAGAAATGACGATTCCCCTCACCAGGAAAAATCTGGATACCAGCGAAAGCTTGGTGATAGGAGCGCTGCTTGTGAGCGTATCCACAGATTCCATTGTGGCAAATCTGGATGATATGAGACAGCGGGCTTTGGTGATCCAGTTGATTTCCGGTATGTGTCTGTTTGCTCTGGGGATGTTTTTGTCCATGCGTCTGACCAATCCGTTGAAAAAAATGGCAGATTCTATTGAAGAGATACAGATGGGCAAGGATGCCAACGACGGCAAATTGATGGTGACAGACTGCTATGAAACGGCACGCATCTCGGATCGGTTCAATCGCCTGTTTGGCAGAATGAAGCTGCTGGACGATTCCAGGCAGGAGTTTGTGTCCAATGTGTCTCACGAACTGAAAACGCCGTTGACTTCTATGAAAGTGCTGGCAGATTCTCTGAACGGACAGGAAGATGTCCCGGTAGAGTTATACCGGGAATTTATGGTTGATATCGGCAATGAGATTGAGCGCGAGAATAAGATCATTAACGATCTGCTGTCTCTGGTGCGCATGGATAAGTCAGCGGCGGATTTAAATATCACTTCAGTCAGTATCAACGAGTTATTGGATCTGATTTTAAAAAGACTGAAGCCCATTGCGGAGAAGAAGCATGTGGATCTGGTGCTGGAGAGCTTCCGACCTGTAACGGCGGAGGTCGACGAGGTGAAGCTGACCCTTGCTATTTCCAATCTGGTGGAGAATGCCATTAAGTATAACAGAGAGGGAGGCTGGGTACATGTTTCCCTGAACGCGGATTATCAGTATTTCTATCTGAAGGTAGAGGATTCCGGCATCGGTATACCGGAGGATTCTCTGGATCATATTTATGAGAGATTCTATCGTGTGGACAAGTCTCATTCCCGGGAAATCGGTGGAACAGGGCTAGGGCTTGCCATAACCAGAAGTTCGATCCTGATGCACCGGGGCGCTATCAAGGTGTTCAGTACGGAAGGGGAGGGAACGTTGTTCACGGTTCGTATACCGCTGAACTACATTTCCTAGGAGGATGTCAATGAGAAAAATAGTAATACTGTTGGTGGCAGCGGTTCTGTTCGGATTGCTGGCGGGCTGCAGCCGTGATGAGACCGCAGAGTCCGATTATTTCATATATTATATTGCCAAAGACAAGACCAGGATTGTGGAGCAGCCATGCGATCTCGAAGGGAATAATACGACAGAAATGGTACAGGAGATGCTGAGCGCTCTGGATACGGACGTGGACAGCGCCGAATACCAGAAGCCGCTATCCGGTAATGTGAATATAGTGTCTTACCGGCTGGATAACGCACAGCTGTCTCTCGTATTCAATGAGGCTTACAACAAGATGGATACAGCCGAGGAGGTACTGTGCCGTGCAGCCGTGGTGAGGACCATGGTACAGATTCCGGGTGTAGACTGTGTATCCTTCTATATCGGTGATGCTCCGCTGGTGAATAAGGACGGCACAGTCATTGGATTAATGACGCAGGAGAACTTCGTGGAGAATCCGGGAGATCAGATTAATTCTATCCGGACCGCCAGACTGCAGTTGTACTTTGCCAATCCGGAGGGGGATGGGCTTGTGCTGACAGAGCAGGAGGTGGAGTACAGCAGTAATATTTCCAAAGAGAAGCTGATCATGGAAAATCTGCTGGCCGGCCCTACGGATAAAAATGTGCGTGCAACGATACCTGCGGGAACAAAACTCGTCAGTGTGGCAACCACCAACGGCACCTGTTTTGTAACTTTGGACAGCGGTTTTCTCAATCAGAATTATGAGATCCAGGAAGCAATTGTCATATATTCTATTGTGAACTCTCTGTCAGAGGTCAGTACGGTAAGCCGTGTGCAGATTTCCATCAACGGTGAGACAAACGGTGTATATCGAAACAGCTTTCCACTGAATCAGTTGTATGAACGGAATCTCAGCTATGTAGTAAATCTTGAAAATGATAACGTGATAAATACAGAGGGAGGAGAGGCGCTTGAGATTTATCCATAAGCGTCCCCTGTGCAGCTTTGTTCTTGCCATGACAGCGGGGATACTGACCGGTATGGGCAGTTCCTGGCTGCTGTGTCTGGCGGCTGCGGTGCCTGTAGTATGGTCGCTGACGCCGGACCGGAAGACGAAAGAGCGGAGAAAGATGCCGATGCCGGGTATATCTGCAAGTATTTTGGCGGGCATATGTCTTCTCTGTTTTGTTGCCGGCTATGTTCGTATCCGGCAGGAAGAAGAGATGAGCAGATCGGTGGAACCGCTGTTGGCACATGCGGAATCCGCAGAATTACAGGGGAACGTATATAAAAAACAAATCAGGAATAAAGAAACAGTTTTCTATCTGAATCAGGTTATTCTTCGGGTGAATGGTGAGAATTACAAGACGCACCCGGTTCTGGTCCATGTATCGGACGAATTATCAAATATCAAAGAAACATTTCATCAAATCAGTGAATTGCAGATTGGGAATACGGCGGTATTCTGCGGAACATTGCGTTGCTTTGACACTGCTTCCAATGAAGGCGGTTTTGACGAAGGGCAATATTACCGTTCCATGGGCATGGACTATCACATGGATGCGGACACTCTGCTGCAGGTTCATGGCCAGAGCAACGCGTTTGCCGGTCTGTGTGAATGGGTTCTAGAAAAATTAAAGAGTAATTTAACTATACTGTTCTCAGAAGAAAATGCGGGAATTGTAAGCGCTATGGTCCTGGGAGACAAGGAACTTCTGGATCAGAGTGTAAATACGGTGTTTCGGCAGGCAGGCGTAGCGCATATACTGGTGGTCAGCGGTATGCATATGTCCTGTATCGGCATGTGCATATATGGTATACTCCGCAGACTGGGCGGACATTTTATACCGGCAGCGGGAGCGGCTGTAGTCCTGTATCTATATGGAAGTCTGACAGGATTCGGCATATCGGCGCGCCGTGCATTTCTCATGTTTGCACTGGCAATGCTGGGAAGAGCCGTGGGCAGGACCTATGATGTGCTCACCGGATTATCCTTTGCTCTGCTATGGCTGCTGTGGGAAAATCCTATGTTGATACAGAATACCGGACTGCAATTCTCGGTTGCGGCAATTCTGGGCGTGGTGTTGGTGGCCAGGCAACTTCGCAGATGGTGGGAGTCGCTGCGGTCTGTGGAGAATGGGGGAGATATTCCGCAGAATTGCAGGCAGGAACACAAGCATAGGAAAGGTGTCAGGCGCATATCCGGTCTGGTCGAAAAATTGCGTGAAGCGTGGTTTGTATCCCTGGGAGTGCAGCTTACGACAATGCCGTTGGTAATGAGGGCGTATTATGAAGTGCCGCTCTATGGCATATTTGTGAATCTCATGGTGGTTCCGCTGTTGGGAATCGTGTTGTGTCTTGGTATCTGCTGCTGTGTTTTGTCCTTGATAGCTGTCGGCGCGGCGCAGATTTTTGCCGTGCCCTTGGAAGGTGTGCTGTCGGTGCTGCGGGAAGTGGTGTCCTGGAGTGTAAGGCTGCCGGGAGCCACAACAGTGACGGGAACCCGGTCTGTAGAACAGGTAGTGCTCTATTATGTGATCCTGGTGGTGTTGCTGTATGGAGTGTCCTGGTTGTTTGAGAAAGGTGTGGGGCATAAAAAGAGTGTGCGGGCGGTAACTGTGGGAGGGGTGTTGTTCTTTGCTGCCTGTTCCCTGCGTCCTATGTCGGATGGTAAGATATGCGCATTTTTAGATGTGGGACAGGGGGACGGTATTTATATTCGGGCAGAAAACGGTACAAATCTATTTCTGGATGGAGGAAGCAGCAGTAAGTCCCGACTGGGCAGCTATACAATATTACCGTTCTTAAAATACAACGGAATCGGTGTAGTGGATTACTGGCTGGTAAGCCATTACGATACGGATCATGTAAATGGTCTGATAGAGGTGCTGGAAGAGGGGTATTCCGTTCGGTGTCTCGTGTTGCCCAGGCGGGACAGCAGCAGTGAAAATTACCGCACTATTCTGGAACTGGCGGAGGCAAAGGGTGTGGAAATTCTGTACCTGGGGCAGGGAGATAGGCTTCATCTGGGCGAGGATACGATATACTGCCTGGCGCCGGAGAGACAGCAGGCGGAGTCTGATGGGGTAACAGAAGCAGCGGATGAGAATGAGAACTGTCTTGTCTTCTATTATGATGGCATAGAGTTTCAGGGGATATTTGCAGGGGATGTGGGCGTGGATACGGAAGAAATAATACTGGCGCAGAATACCTGCCTTGCTCGGGTGGATAAGGCGCGTCTGATCCTAAAAGCCAATCATCACGGCTCCAATTATTCCAATGGAGAGCGGTGGCTGAATGCCTTGTCCCCGGCATACTGCGTGGTGTCCTGTGGAGAGAATAACCGATACGGGCATCCTGGGGCAGAGGCCGTGGAGCGTATGGAGCAGATATCTTCCCTGCTGTATTATACCATGGATGAAAGGCAGATCAGCTTTTATCAGGATGACGTGGAGGGTATTGTTCCATCTTGCTGGCGTGGAGAATAGACATTTACTATCCGGCGTGAATGTGCTAGAATAACCAACATGAAAACGATAGATAACGATATTGCAACAGGACAATTCCATAAGATTTACCTGCTCTATGGAGCGGAGAATTATTTAAAACGCCAGTATCGCGATAAATTGCGGCAGGCGCTGACCGTGCCGGATGACACCATGAATTTTGCGGCCTATGAGGGCAGGGACATCAATACGAAGGAGATTATTGATCTGGCAGAGACTCTTCCCTTTTTTCAGGATCGGAGAGTGATCCTGGTGGAGAACAGTGGTTTTTTTAAGAATGCAAATGAGGAACTGGCAGAGTATATCCCCCAGATTCCCGATACCACCTGCCTCTTGTTCGTAGAGGAGGAAGTGGATAAGCGCAGCAAAACCTATAAAGCGGCGGCGAAAGCCGGCAGTGCAGTCGAGTTTGTCACACCCGGGGAAGATATGCTGGTGCGATGGATTCTGGGCAGGATCCGGCGGGAGGACAAGCAGATCACCAAGCCGGTGCTTCAGCTCTTTCTTTCCAAAACAGGGCTGGATATGGAGCATATTGATAAGGAACTGGAGAAACTGCTGTGCTATACCCTGCACCGGTCGGAGATCACCGCGGAGGATGTGGAGGCAGTATGTTTGGGTCAGGTGGAAAATAAGATTTTCGATATGATTGATGCTATTTCCGCCAGGCGGCAGAAGCAGGCGCTGGATCTTTATTACGATCTGCTGGCGTTGAAGGAGGCGCCCATGCGGATTCTCTTTCTGATCGCAAGGCAGTTTCAGAATCTGCTGTTGATCAAGAGCATGTCAGCAAAGGGCTACCCTGCGGCGAGCATCGCAGGTAAGGCGGGAATGCCCAGCTTTGCCGTTCAGAAGAATCTGCGTCAGGCAGGCGGATTTTCCGTGGAGCGGCTGAAAGCAGCAATTGCAGACTGCGCTCAGGCGGAGGAGGACGTGAAAACCGGACACATTGCCGACCAGCTTGCGGTGGAACTCCTGATCGTAACATACAGTGGGAAAGAAAAGAGCCCATCTCCCGAATGACGGTACGGGAGATGAGCTCTGAATTTTTTGTTTATTTAAATATCTTCCTCTATGCTCATTTCGCTTAAGCGAGCTTGTTCACAGCTTTAGTCAGACGTGAAATCTTTCTGGAAGAAGTATTCTGGTGATATACACCTTTAGAAGCAGCCTTGCTCAGTTCAGCGGTAGCAGCGGTCAGTGCAGCCTGTGCAGCAGCCTTGTCGCCAGCTTCAACAGCAGCGTCTACTTTCTTGATAGATGTCTTGACTCTGGATCTGATTGCCTTATTTCTGGCAGCCTTGGTCTCGTTCACGAGAATTCTTTTCTTTGCAGATTTAATGTTAGCCAACCTGTACACCTCCAATATTTTGAATTCTGTTGTTTGGTTGTTACACTAAAGCCGGACACGGACAGTCTAATGTAAACATACTATGATAGTTTAGCCCAGTATTTTGCTTCTGTCAATACATAATTGTAGAAAATTTGCAAAAAATGTTACTACTCGTTACGATTGCGCATGTGGATGAGGGAACTGTGAATCGTAATTACGATTTGTAACTGTCTGACAGACGGTTTGGAGTATGCAAGAACATAGAAGAAGGGATGAAGCAATGTTTGAGGTAAGAACAGACCTAGCCCTCGAATCAAAAGAAAAATTCGAGGAAGACAATGTGGAGATCAAAGGAGTACGCGTAGAGGAAGAACACATTTCCCGGGAACTTCATGTCACCAGTGTCTACATCGACACAGAAAATGGGGCAAAAGCTATGGGAAAGCCGCGTGGCACTTATATTACCATTGAAGCGGCAGACATGATGGAGGAGGATGAGGATTATCACAGAGAGGTATCCATTCAGTTGGCAAAGGTACTGCAGGGGATGCTGCCGGAGCGAAAGGAAGAACTGTCGGTGCTGGTGGTAGGACTTGGCAACCGCGAGGTTACGCCGGATGCACTGGGACCTTATGTGGTGGACAATGTGATGATCACACGGCATATCCTGCGTGAATTTGGTGTGTATGCCTTTGGCAACCGACAGACGTGCTGCATCAGCGGAATCGTGCCCGGGGTGATGGCGCAGACCGGAATGGAATCCAGTGAGATCGTCCGGGGAGTGATTGAAGAGACGAACCCGGAGCTTGTTATTGTGGTGGATGCTCTGGCGGCAAGAAGTGTGAAGCGCTTGAATCGGACCATCCAGATTACGGATACCGGCATCAATCCCGGCTCTGGTGTGGGCAATCATAGAAACGCTATCAATGAGCAGACCCTGGGAGTACCCGTGATTGCGATCGGAATTCCTACAGTGGTGGATGCCGCAACCATCGTGGCGGACACTATGAACGACCTCATCGGAGCCATGCACAGTTCCACATCTCTGCGGCCGGTTGGGGAAGGGCTGGAACGTCTGGATCAGATGGAGAAGCATGAACTGGCCAGAGAACTCCTGTCCCCGCATCTTAACGCCATGTTTGTCACTCCGAAGGATATCGACGAGGCAGTCAAGCGTTTAAGTTATACCATTTCCGAGGGACTGAATATTGCATTTTCGTAGAGGTTCATAAAACCTTTTCCGCCCGCATAATATATTATGTCGCCAGGACGGAAACGGGGGTAGATGACAGTATGAAATTCAAAAAGCGGAGAGGACCAGGCAAGGCGGTACGCGGGAGAACGGCGTCACGGCAGCGTCCAGCCGGTCGGATACATCGAGGCAAGGCGGCAGTTCTGGCGGTGTTTGTCTGTTATGTATGCTTTCTTGCAGCACAGACCCGGGGACAGCAGGAGTCGTTACTCAAACGGATCGTGGGACAATTGCAGGATGATCTGTATCTGGCCATGGTACAGCAGTATATGCCATCCCTTGCTTATGTGGCGGAAGGAAGGGATGACAAGGATCTGGTTCAGGTGGCGTGGGAGAAAATGATGGATCAGTTTCCGCTCTTTGGTTATGTGGATCGGTTGACCGATTACCAGGTGCGGACAGAGAGCAGTCTGTCCGATGAGGAAATCATCGCTTTGGAGGGAAAAGATGAACAGGCTGTCTCGGCGGAAGATTTACTGGAGGCTGCCCGTCAGGAAAACAACGGTGAACTTACGGCGGCCGCGGAAAGCGAGAATGCGCAGGCGTTATTAAGCCAGCCGGGACAGGCACAACCGGAACAGACGGAAAGCGGTCAGAATGCGGCGGTAAGCCCGGATGCGGCCGTGGCATCGTCTACGGTAGTCAGCAGTCAGCCCCAGGTGGTTATCCCACGGGAGAAGCTGAATGATTTCGATTATCTGATCCAGAACTTTTATCAGGTCGACAACACAACCACCGTGGACAGCAGCCTATTATCAGCGGAGACGCTGCTTAGCATGGACTTGAGTATAAAAACACCGGCAGATCAGCCTCAGATACTGATCTATCACACCCATTCTCAGGAATTTTTTGCAGATTCAGATACTTCCGATGTGATGACGGGGGTGGTAGGCGTAGGAGAGTATCTGACCCAGCTTCTGCGGGATGAGTACGGGTTTAATGTCATACACCATATGGGGCAGTATGATGTGAACGACCGGGATCATGCATACGCCAATGCGGACGGTCCCATCGAACAGATACTGGCGGAGAATCCCAGCATAGAGGTGGTCATAGATCTGCACCGTGATGCCGTAGATAAGCATATGGTGAGGGAGGTAAACGGCGTTGAGATGGCGCCCATCATGTTTTTTAACGGGCTGAGCCGCACCAAGGCGATGGGAGACATTTCCTATCTGCAGAATCCGAATCTTACCGGCAATCTGGCGTTTTCACTGCAGATGCAGCTGGCAGCGGCGGAGTATTATCCTAATCTGACGAGACCGATTTATCTGAAGGGATACCGGTATAATATGCATTTCAAAGAAAAATGCATGCTCATCGAGATGGGTTCTTATACCAACACACAGCAGGAGGCATGGAATGCCATGGTTCCGCTGGCGGATCTTTTGGATAAAGTATTACATGGTAAAATATAAGTCGTAATAAAAATTTAATAATAGCAGGAACAAAAATCGTTGCAATTATGATAGATTCCTCTATAATGAGTATGTACATAGAAAAGAGGATGCAAAAGATGGAATTTTCAAGTTTAGAGTTTCTGATTCGGTTTTTACCAATTTTTCTCATTGTTTATTATGTGGCGCCGGCGCGGCTGCGCAACCCGGTGCTGTTTCTGGGAAGTATCTTATTTTATTCCATGGGCAGTTGGCAGGACGCCATACTGCTGGCGGTATCAATGACGATTAACTTCATTGCGGTTCTTATCATGGACAGGCAGAGGCATAAGGCACGCGGAGTCATTCTGATCCTGCTGCTGATTTATAACGTGGGTATGCTCTGCTTCTTTAAGTATACGGACTGGGCGCTGCCATTGGGTATCAGTTTCTATACCTTTACCATGCTGTCGTATGTGTTGGACGTATATTGGAAGAAGGAAGATGCGCTTACCAATTATCTGGATTTCGGAACCTATGTGTGGATGTTCCCTAAGCTGATCATGGGTCCTATCGCATCCTTTCGGGATACCGCAGATCAACTGCGGAAGCGCAGGATTGATAAGAAGTGCATCGAACACGGGATATCGTTGTTTGTGGTGGGGCTGGGGTATAAGGTCATTATCGCAAATCATCTGGCAATACTCTGGCGCGATATCCAGGGGATCGGATTTGAAAGTATTTCCACACCTCTGGCATGGATCGGCGCTGCAGGGTACTCGGCCCAGTTGTTTTTTGATTTTCAGGGCTATTCACTGATGGCGTTTGGTATAGGTGAAATGCTGGGATTCTCCCTGCCGCAGAACTTTAATCATCCCTATCGGTCCAAGACGGTGTCGGAGTATTACAGACGGTGGCATATTTCGCTGGGACAGTGGTTCCGGAATTATCTCTATATTCCTCTGGGCGGCAACCGAAAGGGAGCGGCGCGTACGTTCTTAAACCTTCTGGTGGTCTGGGTGGTGACCGGAATGTGGCATGGGGCATCGGTCAATTTCCCGTTGTGGGGATTGCTTTTGTTTGTCTTTATTGCCCTGGAGAAGTTTTGTATCGGAGATTTTCTGGAGCGGCACGGTATTCTGGCCAGGCTTTACATATGGTTTGTAATTCCGCTGACCTGGGTGGTGTTTGCCATCAGCGATTTAAAAGGGCTGGGCGTTTATTTTTCGCGGCTGTTTCCCTTCTTTTCGGAAGGGGTGGCGGTCAATGCGTCCGACTGGATGAAATACGGAAGGACCTATGTGTTGTTCTTCCTGCTGGCGTTTATTGTTTCGCTGCCGGTCGTTGACCGGTTGTGGAAGAAGTTCTGGGATAAAGGTTGGATGAAGGTGATCTTGTTTGCGTTGTTCTGGTTCTGCGTATATGAGATCGCAAATGGACTGAATAACCCGTTCCTGTATTTTAGTTTTTAGGGAGGTTATCATGAAAAAGTGGATGAGATGTTCTCTGTTGCTGACTTTGGGTGCAAGCATGCTGTTGGTGTGCCTGATTTCATTATTGTGCAGGAATGGCGTATATCGAAGCTATAACAAGGACTGGCCGAAGACTCCTGCGGTGGCAGGCATGATGCAGGGAGCAAAACAGGGGATTTACCCGTGGACGAAGCCGTCTGCCGGACAGGTCGGACGTCTGGAAGGCGTTGCAGCCATCAATGATGAGGGACAGAATGCCATTACGGGCGGGTTGCAGGTGATAGAAGAACGGGATAAGACTTATGAATTTACAACGGTTACGCAGGACTATTTTGACGATGCCGTTTTTATCGGAGATTCCAGGACCGTGGGACTGCGTGACTATTCGGGCTGGAGTAATCCCACCTATTATGCCAGCATCGGCCTGACGGTATATGATATGTTCACCAACCCCATCGTGGAAGAGGACGGGCAGAAGATTACAGTGGAAGAAGCGCTGAACCGCCATCAGTTTGGCAAGATATATTTTATGATCGGCATCAATGAGATGGGAACGGGAACCGTGGACAGCTTTATGGAGGCATATGAGAAGGCAGTGGCGCATTTGCGGGAACTGCAGCCGGATGCCATTATCTACGTACAGGGGATTATGTATGTGACGCAGTCCCGCTCGGAGCGCGACCCGATTTTCAATAACCCGGCAATCCGTGAGCGGAATGAGCGCATTGCGGCGCTTGCAAATAACCATGACATATTTTATATTGATGTCAATGAGGTTGTGGCAGATGAGAATGGGAACCTGAATGATGATTACACATGGGATGAGACACATCTTCTTGGGAAATACTATTCCTTCTGGACAGAGTTCCTCTTAGTACACGGTATTGTAAAGGAGTAAGACGGCAATGAAAACAGATCAGAGTAAAATACGCAATTTCTGTATCATCGCTCATATCGATCACGGAAAATCTACCCTGGCAGACCGCATTATTGAGAAGACCGGGCTTTTGACCAGCCGGGAAATGCAGGCGCAGGTATTGGATAATATGGAACTGGAGCGGGAGCGCGGGATCACCATCAAATCCCAGGCAGTCCGCATTATCTACAAGGCGGAAGACGGAGAGGAGTATATCCTGAACCTTATCGATACACCGGGGCATGTGGACTTTACATATGAGGTGTCCCGCAGTCTGGCAGCATGTGACGGCGCGGTGCTGGTGGTGGATGCAGCTCAGGGAATCGAGGCGCAGACCCTTGCCAACGTGTATCTGGCGCTGGATCATGATCTGGAAATCATTCCAGTGATCAATAAGATCGATCTGCCCAGCGCAAGACCGGATGAAGTGGTGGAAGAGATCGAGGACGTGATCGGTATTGAAGCGCAGGATGCGCCCAGGATATCTGCCAAGACAGGGCTTAACGTGGAGGATGTCTTAGAACAGATCGTCCATAAGCTGCCGGCACCGGTGGGAGACCCGAACAAGCCTCTGGCGGCGTTGATCTTTGATTCTTTATATGATTCGTATAAAGGAGTCATTGTGTTCTGCCGTATCCAGGAAGGTACGGTAAGGCCCGGCACATCCATTCAGTTCATGGCAACGGGAGCGGTTGCAGATGTGGTGGAGACAGGCTATTTCGGCGCAGGCCAGTTTATTCCCTGCAAGGAGCTGTCTGCCGGAATGGTGGGTTATATCACCGCAAGCTTGAAAAATGTAAAAGAGACCAGGGTGGGAGATACCATCACGGAATCTAAGAATCCGTGTGAAAAGCCGCTGCCGGGCTATAAGAAGGTCAATCCGATGGTGTTCTGCGGACTTTATCCTGCGGACGGAGCCAAGTACCCCGATCTTCGGGATGCACTGGAGAAGCTGCAGCTCAATGATGCGGCTCTGCAGTTTGAGCCGGAGACTTCCGTGGCGCTGGGCTTTGGCTTTAGGTGCGGGTTCTTGGGTTTGCTGCACCTGGAAGTGATACAGGAGCGTCTGGAGCGAGAATTCAATCTGGATCTTGTGACGACGGCTCCCGGCGTTGTGTACCGTGTGCATAAGACGGACGGCACCATGCTGGAATTGACGAATCCCTCCAATCTGCCGGACCCTTCCGAGATTGATTATATGGAAGAACCTATGGTATCGGCAGAAATTATGGTAACCTCTGAATTTGTGGGAGCGATCATGGATCTATGTCAGGAGCGCCGCGGCATTTACCGCAGTATGGAGTATATAGAACAGACTAGGGCGCTTCTTAAGTATGATCTGCCTTTAAATGAGATCATCTACGATTTCTTTGACGCCCTAAAATCCCGTTCCAGAGGGTATGCGTCCTTTGACTATGAGCTGAAAGGGTATGAGCGATCAGAGCTGGTAAAACTGGATATCCTCATCAATAAGGAAGAGGTAGACGCCCTGTCCTTTATCGTGTTTAAGGATACGGCATATGAGCGGGGACGGAAGATGTGTGAGAAGCTGAAGGAAGAGATTCCAAGGCATTTATTCGAGATTCCGATCCAGGCGGCAGTGGGCAGTAAGGTCATTGCCAGAGAGACTGTGAAAGCAATGCGCAAGGATGTGCTTGCCAAGTGTTATGGCGGGGACATTACCCGTAAGCGCAAGCTATTGGAGAAGCAGAAGGAAGGCAAGAAGCGGATGCGCCAGGTGGGCAGTGTGGAAATACCACAGGAGGCATTTATGAGCGTGCTGAAGCTGGATGACAAATAGCGGGGATATGGCGATGGAAATTTATGTGCACATTCCGTTTTGTATCAAGAAGTGTCATTATTGCGACTTTTTATCAGCACCTGCGGATGAGCGGTTACATAACCGCTACGCGGGTGCTCTTTTGCGTGAGATACGTTTCTATGGGGAGAAGCTGGGACGGGTTCCGGTATCTACGGTATATGTAGGAGGAGGAACGCCCTCCTGTATGGCGGCGTCCTATATGGAGCTGATCATCAAGCAGCTTCGGCTGTCCTTTGACATTGCGGCAGATGCGGAGATTACGGTAGAGTGTAATCCGGGAACTCTGACTGTGGGGAAGCTTCAAAGCTACCGGAAGCTGGGAGTGAACAGGATCAGCATAGGCCTTCAGTCGGCTCATGAAGATGAGCTTCAGCTGCTGGGACGCATCCACACCTATGATCAGTTCCTACAGAGCTTTGATCTGGCGAGAAAGTGCGGTTTTTCCAATATCAATGTGGATCTGATGAGCGCCCTTCCCCATCAGACTGCGGACAAGTTCCTTGCATCCTTAAAGCGTGTCATTGCTTTAAAGCCGGAGCATATTTCGGTATATACACTGATGATAGAACCGGGAACGCCCTTTTATGAGCAGTATAAGTTTGATGCCGTGCTAAGGGATGCAGGAAAGGAAACGCATGTCCTGCCGTCTGAAGATGAGGAGTATGAGATATATGTCAAGACAGGAGAACTGCTGGCACAGCATGGGTATGAGCAGTATGAGATATCCAATTATGCCAGGAAGGGGTATGCCTGCCGCCACAATACGGGATATTGGAAGAGAGTTCCTTATCTGGGACTGGGGCTGGGGGCATCTTCCCTTGTGGATGAGGTGCGTTACAGCAATGTGACGGATATAGAGGATTATATTGCTGCTTCAAGGCAGATCCGGCGGCAGAATATCGGAGAGATTCCGGCATGGAATCTGCATGCCGCGGCGCAGCCTCTGTCCCGGAGGGAACAGATAGAGGAGTATATGTTCCTGGGTCTTCGCATGAGGGAGGGCGTGACAAGGGAAGGGTTCCGCAATACCTTCGATGTAGAGATCGAAGCGGTTTACGGGGAGGTACTGCGGCTGCTGGCAGAACAGCAGTTGATCATTCGCCGGGCGGGAAACATCTGCCTGAGCGATCAGGGTATGAATGTCAGCAATTATGTGCTGGCGCAGTTTCTGCTGGGGGAGTGAGGGATGAGGCAGGATTCTATTTATAAGGAAAAGAGGGAAATGTAAACCATCAGGTGACAGCGCCTGTGTGAATCGCGCATTCACGGTGGTGTATTTCCCCTTTTTTTTATGCAATAATAAACAAGTAATCCATGCAGTCACGTGAACCTGCGCAGAAAAATTGTCAATTGGAGGATGGTATGAGTTTAGGAAAGAATATTCAATATTTAAGAAAGCAAAAGAGGATCACGCAGGAACAGTTGGCGGAAGAAATGTCTGTCTCCCGTCAGACTGTATCGAAATGGGAAGCAGATGAAATTGTTCCTGAATTGAACAAACTTATCGTATTAAGCGATGTGTTTTCCTGCAAAATAGACGCTTTGGTCCGGGAGGATCTGTTGGCCTGTGATGAAATCTTTTCTGAGATTACAGTGAAGAAGATAAAAGGATTTCGTATGGCAAGATATGTGATGGTTACTCCGAACCCGGAGGATGATGTAAACAGATATATGGACGCATGGGCCATGCAGTCGGGTCTGCTTGCAGCAGATCCAGACGCCAAAAAAATTGGCTGGGATTTCCCGTATGTGTCTTTGGAATTGCAGAACCGGTTCGGACTCAGAGGATATGTGGCCGCCTATGTATTGCCGGATGGATTCGATACCGATTGTCCTGGTGTGGAATATGCCGATCAGGCGGAAGCAGACTATGCGGTGATTACGGTATATGATCCGTTTGCCGCGGCATTTGAACGGATTCCGAATGCCTATAAGAAAATTTTTGAGTATTTAGAGGTAAATGGATTTCGGGAGAGACCAAAGGATGGTATTCTCTCATGCTTTGAGTACGTGTATGAGCAAAATGGCAGAACCTGCATGGATGTACATATCCATGTGGATAGTGTTTCTAAGACAGATGCATTTACTAATTTTTCATAGGGGGTCGTATGAAGTTAATAAAACAAAACAATTTTTCAACTTGCGGTCAGGCATGTATCGCTATGATCTCAGATAAATCGATAGATACCGTCATTCAGGATATGAAAACAGACGGACCCACAAGTATTGGCCAGCTAATAGACATTCTTGATCAATATGGGATTCCTCACGCAGAAAAGAATGTAAGGATATCTAAAAAAAATCCTAAGCCGTATCCTTATTCCATATTGACCGTCCATACCAACGAAGGTTATACGCATTGGACGTTATGGTACGATGGTAAGTATTATGATCCTGAATTTGGAATCATTGAGGGGGAGTATACCTACGGCAGAATTACATCCTTTTTAGGGATACTGTTATAAGTTTTGAATAGCAATCATAGCCTTTAAAGCACTTGACATGGTTGAAACTATATATTATTCTGAATTATATAGTTGTTATTAACAAGTGTGAAAGGGGCGGAGGGAGTCTCTGTTATCAGTCTGTAAAAAATATCAAACAGACCACAAGCTTTAATTGTGGTCCCACGACGGTACTGCAGACCTTGTATGGACTGGGCAGTGCATCGGCAGTGGACGGAAGTACGGATGAAACGAAGATTGCTACGCTGCAGAGGGAATATAACGTGGGTTCTGATGGCATGTATGTGAGTAACGTAGTAGCTGCGCTCAATAAATATAATAAGGGAAATCAGACCTATAGCAGCCGTCTGGGAAGTGGGCTGTCCCTGGAGGGCTTTGCGGATAACATTGCCGCGTCCCTGACTTCCGGTAAGCAGGTGGTGCTCCATGCAAGAACAGGTCGTCTGAAGTATTACGAAGGGAATGATTATAGGCATTATCTGAGTCTGGATTACTTTGACAGAAGCACCAACACGGTCAGAATTGTGGACTGTATTAATAAAGAAAGTCCCTTTTACCTTATGTGTTGATGAATCCATGCCTTGTCAATTTCACTAATTGCGGATTGAAACGGAGCATTGGCCATGATATAATTAGAGCGATAAATTGAGATCTGTGGGGGAAAGAAAAATGGTTATTTTGATTGGCGGCGCATCGCATACAGGCAAAACCAACTTAGCACAGCAGCTTCTTGAAAAATACAAGTACCCATATTTGTCTATAGATCATCTGAAAATGGGGCTTATTCGAAGCGGAAACACGGAATTAACTCCAATGAGTGATGACACAGCTTTAACGAGATATCTATGGCCGATCGTGCGGGAAATGGTTAAAACCGCCATTGAAAATGAGCAAAATCTGATAGTTGAGGGATGCTATATACCCTTTGATTGGCAAACAGATTTTGATGAAAGCTACCTGCCCCAAATTCAATACATATGCTTGATATTGAGCGAACGATATATTCGGTCGCATTTTGAGGATATAAAAAAATATGCAAGCGTGATTGAGCAAAGGCTTGATGATTCGGATTACGTAATGGAATCTGCATTGCAAGACAACGCCTATACACTTGATATGTGCAAAAAGCACAATGTTAATTATCTGTTTATTGATGAAGAATATCATGTTGACTTTGAACTGTAATATCCAGTATTCGGGGCAATTATCCATGATGGGTAGTTGCCCTGTTCGTCATTTTGACAAGGGATTTGAAAACCAGGCTTTCATCAACACGAAAAGTAAAAGGGAATAAAGAAAAGTATTATGGAGCGCATTACTGCACCCTGCAGGAGGCATATGAGACTATTAATAAGATTAGCGGCAGGTATCTGATTTATTAGAGGGGCGGAGCTATGAAAAAATGCAGAGTATGCTTTTTACTGGTTTTTGTGTCTGGATTACTGGTAGGATGCCATACCTCAAGGCAAATCACGGTGGATCTGACCGGAAACAGCAATCTGGAATATACGGTATATGAAGAACAGGAGGGGGTGCCCGGATATATTGCGCTGGAAGAATACCGGGTGGAAATACCGCAGGATTCCTGGTGTACGGATTCTTGTATGTATGGTGATAAAATTTATTACGCCATCAGTTACAGCGATCATATGCTCACTCAGGAGACCGGAGAGCATATTTCCTTTGAGGAAAAGTACAGCACCCGGATATATGCGTACGACTGCGGTACCGGTAAAGAAGAACTGTTATATTGCTATGACCTTCCCTATTGCATAGATGTGCATAATATGTGCTGTAACGGTAGCGGACTTTTCTGGACGGATACCATCTCGCGGGGGGAGTGGAGAGGAGATTACCTCTGGCGTATATTTAAGCTGGAATTGCAGCAGGAGGCAGAATCAGACAGGAAAGCGGAGCCGGAGGTGATACTGGACTCGGACAGTGCTGGAAGTGAACAATGGGATATTATATTTACGCTTGCGCCGGAGGCACTGTATTGGCGTGAGCCTGTGGGGAAAGACAGAAACACGATTTACCGATACGATCTATTGACAGAGGAGATTACCCGGGAGCAAGAGGAGTTTTACCGGTATTCGTCATATTGGTCCATTGAGATAGCAGAGCAGGTGATGACTATCTGTACGCTTACGGAGGATGGAAACTCCTGTATTGTAATAAAAAATATGGATACGGGAGACGAGGCCAGCCTGCTGGTGGATGGGAAGGCGACAGGTCCCGTCAGCAACGGCAGACTGTGTGTGTGGTCTGAGGATACCTATTACCGTAACCTGATCTATAAGTATGATATGGAGACGGAGGAGCTGGAGCGGATACAGGTGCCCGGGATTTTCAGCTATGAGATCATAGGAGATAAACTCTTTATCAATGATGCGGATACCATCTGGTGTTACGAGGATGGAGCAAAGACGGCGCTGTTTGCACCAGATGAAAAGGTTTCTTATTTTTCAACAATAGCTGCGGGACAAAGCATATATGGGAATGGGAGTATTACGTTAGATCCGGTTCTGTATATTTACCGTCTTACCGTGACAGAATAAGAAGTGAACAGGAATACCGGCAGGAATCAAATTGTGGATTTCTGCCGGTATTCCTTCGTTGCCGTACATTCTAAGGAAAATCTATTGATTTTCTGAACGGTGTTCATTATAATGTTTGTGAACAATGTTCAGAGGAGGAAATGTAATGAATGACAACGAAGAGATCAAAAAAAGAATTATTGAAATCACAACTGAATTGTTAAAGGAGTATGACGGAGATACGAAAAAAATCACCTCTCGTCTAATTGCAGAAAGAGCAGACATTGGGTTAGGTTCTATTAATTATTATTTTGGAAGCAAAGAAAATCTCATAACAGAATGTGTACAAAAAATAATAAATAAGGTATTAACTGGCTTTACGTCCGATATTACAGATTTCACGAGAGATGATGGATTGTCTGACGAAATGCGTTTAATATCCTGGGCGAGTCAAACCTTTGATTTTCTTTTTGAAAATCAAGCGATTGCTAATATATCTATTTTAAGCGATATGCACAATTACTTAGCAAGCAGTAATTCCGTTTGTACACAGAAGGGTTTTGCATTGGCAGTCAGAAACAATCAAAATATGGAAGCGAAAAAATTACTTGTTTTTATTCTTGTATCTGCTATGCAGGCAGCGTTTCTTGCAAAAAATGCTGCAAAAGAAATAATAGGATATGATTTATATTCCAAAACAGAACGGGATTTATTTGTAAAGAACACAGTTACCATGCTTTTTTGCGGTATAGATAATATGGAGGAGAGTTCCCATGAAGTATAATCAAAAAACAGGACTTGTTTTGCTGACAAGATGTTTTTTATTTGTGATTGCATTTTCTTTATGCAGCATAATTGCACAGAGGAATTTAACGGAAATTACCCATTGGTGGTCAATCATCGCATCGGCAGTAAACATTGTCACGATCGTTGTTTTAGGATTTATCTGTAAGCGCAATCATATAACGTACCGTGAACTGATACATTATGAAAAAAACAAAGAGAGTATTCTAAAAGGAATTGGATTCATAGTCATAATGCTGTTGATCGGTATGGGAGGAATGTATTTGGCAGGATGGCTCTGTTACGGTGTGTTTCCATATCTTGCACCGATGATGATAGCACCCATTCCGACTTACCTTGCCGTAATAAATGTTTTTGTACTTCCGATAACAACGACAGTTGCAGAGGATGGATTGTATTTAGGGTATGGAGTAAATGGTTTTCAGACAAAATGGGCGGCTATTCTGATTCCTGCTTTTTTCTATGCCTTACAGCATTGCTTCATTCCAACAATCCCTGATATACAATTCATCATGTACCGCTTCCTGTCATTTCTTCCTTTAACGGTATGGATCTGTTATCAATATTATAGGAAAAGGAATCCTATATATATTATGATCGGTCATTGGATTTTGAATATAGCAACGACAATACAGATTGTAATGACATCCTTTCTGCCGGAAACTTATTCGGCATTGATAAAGTAGTATGTGAAGAAATCATGGCTGGACTTATTAACTATTCACAGTTCCCTCACCCTCATGCGCAATCGTCGCTCTAACGAGCTCCAGTTCTACGTTTCACTTCGGTCCGTGCTAAACAAGTGCCACTGGCACTTAGCACCGCTGCTTATGCAGCTGAGATTGCTTATTGGAGTGAGGAACTGCTTCGCGGTAAGAATTGCTTTCTGCTATCGGCCGCTCTTACATGCAAGCATGACGATTCCGCTGGCAGAAAGCAATTCAATTGTGAATAGTATAAATAAAATATAAATTTCTTAATTTGGTGTTGACAAAGAAATGTGATGGTGCTATCTTAGTTACAGAAATGATTAGCACTCTTGTTTAGTGAGTGCTAACAAAGAAAACCAGATGCTGAGACTCGAACTGAGGTAGAATATGGAAGAGAACCAGTTGGATGAGAGAAAAACAAAAATTTTAAATGCGATTATCCGTAATTATCTGGAGACCGGTGAGCCGGTAGGTTCCCGTACCATTTCCAAGTACACGGATCTGAACTTAAGCTCGGCAACGATACGCAATGAGATGTCCGATCTGGAGGAAATGGGCTATATCCTGCAGCCGCATACTTCGGCAGGACGGATTCCATCCGATCAGGGATATCGGTTCTATGTGGATCACCTGATGCAGGAGAAGGACCGGGAAGTATCTGAGATGAAAGAGTTTGTGATTGAGCATACTGAGAAAATGGAGCAGGTGCTCAAGCAGGTGGCGAAGCTTCTGGCAAATAATACCAATTACGCCACGCTGGTCACATCCCCGCGATATCAGCAGAAGAGACTGAAATTCATCCAGCTGTCCAAGGTGGATGATACCCATATACTTGCAGTGGTAGTTCTGGAAGGCAATCTGGTGAAGAATAAAATGCTTTCCGCGGCGGAACCGGTGGGCAATGAAGAGATGCTGAAGCTGAATATGCTGTTGAATACACATCTGAATGGCTTGTCGGTGGAGGAGATCAATCTGGGAACCATCGCTGTGCTGAAGGACAAAGCAGGGATACACTCACAGGTAGTCAGCGATGTGCTGGATGCGGTTGCCGAGGCCATCGGTGAGGATGAGGATCTGGAAATCTATACCAGCGGTACCACCAATATCCTCAAATACCCGGAATTGTCGGATTCCCAACGGGCGGAGGAACTCTTAAGTACCTTTGAGGAGAAGCAGCAGCTGGTAAGTCTTGTGGCAGAGCGTCTGGAACCGGAGGACAGCACCGGCATACAGGTGTATATCGGAAATGAATCGCCGATTCAGACCATGAAGGACTGCAGTGTGGTGACGGCGACCTATGAGCTGGGGGAAGGCGTGAAGGGAACCATCGGGATTGTTGGTCCGAAGCGTATGGATTATGAGAAGGTAATGGATAATCTGAAAAATTTAAAATCCCAGCTGGACGGAATTTTCGACAAGAAAGATAAGACCTGATCTGCCGTGGAATGACGGAAGCATGACATGGGCAGAAATGATTGTAATATAGAGGAAAATACAGTAGAAAGGTGGTAATCAAGTGGCAGAACAAGAGAAGACACAGGAGGCTGTCAGCCAGGAGGAATTCGAACAAGAGGAGACTCAGGCGGCAGACGAAAATACAGTGGAGGATTCCCAAGAGGAGGCAGAAGGCGCAGAGGAGAACCGTGAGGAGGATGCCTGCGGTCAGGAGAACAGCGATGAAGCCTCGGAGAAGGCAGGGGATGATAAGAAAAAGAAAGGCGTATTCGGCAAGAAGAAGGATAAGAGGGATGAGCAGATCGAGGAGCTGACCGACCGGTTGAGGCGGCAGATGGCTGAATTCGATAACTTCCGCAAGAGGACGGATAAAGAGAAGTCCCAGATGTATGATATGGGAGCCACCGGAGTGATCGAGAAGCTGCTTCCTGTGATCGACAGCTTTGAACGCGGTCTTGCGGCTGTTCCCGAGGAAGAGAAGGGCAGCGGGTTTGCCGAAGGTATGGATAAGATATACCGTCAGCTTATGACTATGCTGGGAGAGGCAGGTGTGACCCCTATTGAGACAGAGGGGAAGGAATTTGACCCGAATCTCCACAATGCAGTGATGCATGTAGAGGATGAGAGCCTGGGGGAGAATGTAATAGCAGAAGAACTACAGAAAGGTTATTTATACAAGGACACTGTAGTGAGACATAGTATGGTAAAAGTAGCCAATTAAAAATTAGGAGGATAAGATCATGGGAAAAATTATTGGTATTGACTTAGGAACAACAAATAGTTGTGTGGCAGTTATGGAAGGCGGCAAACCGGCTGTTATTGCCAATCAGGAAGGCGCAAGAACAACACCTTCTATCGTAGCGTTTACGAAGACAGGGGAGCGTCTGGTAGGCGAGCCTGCAAAGCGTCAGGCTGTGACCAACGCAGAGAAGACCATCGCTTCGATCAAGCGTCATATGGGAACCGATTATAAGGTAGGCATTGATGACAAGCAGTATTCACCGCAGCAGATTTCCGCAATGGTGCTGCAGAAGCTGAAAGCAGATGCAGAAGGGTATCTGGGCGAGAAGGTAACGGAAGCGGTTATTACCGTTCCTGCATACTTTAATGACGCACAGCGTCAGGCGACCAAGGATGCCGGCAAGATTGCCGGACTTGATGTCAAGCGTATCATCAATGAGCCTACGGCAGCAGCGCTGGCTTATGGTTTGGACAATGAGAAAGAGCAGAAGATCATGGTATACGACCTGGGCGGCGGTACCTTCGACGTATCGATCATCGAGATCGGCGAGGGTGTCATCGAAGTATTGTCCACCAACGGCGATACCCGTCTGGGCGGCGATGACTTTGACAACAAGATCACACAGTGGATGATTGACGAATTCAAGAAGGCAGAAGGCGTTGACCTCTCCGGTGACAAAATGGCGCTGCAGAGATTAAAAGAAGCGGCAGAGAAGGCAAAGAAGGAACTGTCTTCCGCTACTACAACCAATATCAATCTTCCGTTCATCACTGCAACGGCAGACGGCCCGAAGCATTTTGACATGAATCTGACCAGAGCAAAATTTGATGAACTGACCCATGATCTGGTAGAGCGTACCGCAATTCCGGTGCAGAACGCCATGAAGGATGCAGGCGTTACCAACGCAGACCTGGGACAGGTGCTTCTGGTAGGCGGTTCTACCCGTATTCCGGCTGTACAGGATAAGGTAAAACAGCTGACCGGCAAGGAGCCCAGTAAATCTCTGAACCCGGATGAGTGTGTAGCTCTGGGAGCGTCTATTCAGGGCGGTAAGCTGGCAGGAGATGCAGGTGCAGGCGAGATCCTTCTTCTGGATGTTACCCCGCTGTCTCTGTCCATTGAGACCATGGGCGGCGTGGCAACCAGACTGATCGAGCGCAACACCACCATTCCTACTAAGAAGAGCCAGATATTCTCAACGGCGGCAGACAACCAGACCGCAGTAGACATTAACGTCGTACAGGGCGAGCGTCAGTTTGCAAGAGATAATAAGTCCTTAGGACAGTTCCGGCTGGATGGAATTCCTCCTGCACGCCGCGGCGTTCCTCAGATTGAGGTGACTTTTGATATTGATGCCAACGGTATCGTAAATGTATCCGCCAAGGATCTGGGCACAGGCAAGGAGCAGCATATTACCATCACCGCAGGTTCCAACATGTCAGATGAGGACATTGACAAGGCGATCAAAGAGGCGGCAGAGTTCGAGGCACAGGATAGAAAGCGCAAAGAGGCAATCGACACCAGAAACGATGCAGATTCCTTCGTGTTCCAGACCCAGCAGGCACTGGATCAGGTTGGCGGCAGTCTGGATGCGGCAGATAAGTCAGCGGTAGAGGCAGACCTGAATGCCTTGAAAGCTCTTGTAGAGGCACATCCGGAAGCAGAGCAGATGACTGATGACCAGGTTGCGGAGATGAAAGCAGCGAAAGAAAAGCTGACAGAGAGTGCACAGAAGGTATTTGCCAAGATGTATGAGAATGCGCAGGCAGCCCAGGGTGCGGCAGGTCCGGATATGGGAGCGGGCCCCGATATGGGAGCGTCAGGCGCACAGGACGACGTGGTAGATGCAGACTATAAGGAAGTATAAGGCGTGAATCGGATCGTATTTTAAGCCTGATACGGCAAGCTTCACGAGAATGCAGCAGGGTTGGCAGTTTACTGCCAGCCCTTGCAAAAGGTAAGAGGGATGATTTATGGCAGAGCAGAAACGAGATTATTATGAAGTCCTGGGCGTAGAGAAGAGTGCGGACGATGCAGCCATCAAAAAGGCGTATCGTGTCCTTGCCAAGAAATATCATCCGGATATGAATCCGGGTGATGCGGAGGCGGAGAAGAAGTTCAAGGAGGCTTCCGAGGCATATGCGGTGCTCAGTGATCCGGACAAACGGAGACAGTATGATCAGTTTGGTCACGCTGCGTTTGATGGGGGCGCCGGCGGCGCAGGAGGATTCGATTTCTCCAATATGGATATGGGGGATATCTTCGGCAGCTTTGGGGATATTTTCGGCGATTTCTTTGGGGGCGGCAGCCGCCGGAGCAGCAACGGTCCCATGAAAGGCGCTGATCTGCGCACCAGAGTGCGTATTACCTTTGAGGAGGCAGTGTTTGGCTGCGAGAAGGAACTGGAACTTGTGCTCAAGGATGAGTGCGAGACCTGTAATGGCAGCGGCGCCAAGCCCGGAACGAATCCTGAGACCTGTCCCAAATGTCAGGGCAAGGGCAAGGTGGTATACACCCAGCAGTCGCTTTTCGGTATGGTGCAGAATGTACAGACCTGTCCGGAGTGTCAGGGCAAGGGTAAGGTAGTCCGGGAGAAATGTCCGGACTGCCGCGGAACCGGTTATATTTCTAACAAGAAGAAGATTAAGGTCAGCATTCCGGCGGGCATTGACCACGGACAGCGTGTCCGAATCCGGGATAAGGGAGAACCGGGAATCAACGGCGGTCCCAGAGGCGATCTGCTGGTAGAGGTGACGGTGTCCAGCCATCCGATTTTCCAGAGGCAGGACGTCGACATTTATTCCACAGCGCCTATCAGCTTTGCGCAGGCAGCGCTGGGCGGGGAGGTGCGGATCAGTACCATAGATGGAGACGTGGTATACGAAGTGAAGCCGGGAACTCCTACCGATACCAGAATCCGTCTGAAAGGCAAGGGCGTTCCGTCCCTGCGTAATAAGAGCGTCCGGGGCGATCACTATGTCACCCTGGTGGTACAGGTGCCTACCGGCTTAAGCGATGCGGCAAAGGAAGCATTGCGCCAGTTTGATGCGGAAACCGGCGGTTCATTAAAAACACAGAGCGGGGCGGCGCAAAGCAGCGGCAAGAAAAAGAAAGGCTTTATGGGCAAGCTGAAGGAAACACTGGACGATATGTGATCCGAATGAAACATAATATGTAACAATTGGCAGGGTGCGTGTAATATGCACCCTGTTTTTTGTACAAATCGTATATTGCACAATGCTACAACATATTGTATACTTGATGTAATTGGTGCAATTTTGCAACCATATGTTGTTTGATGCGATAGTTTGTGGAACGTGAGAGAAGGAGCGGTGTTCATGAAACAGCACAATAGCGCTGTGGTAAAGCAGGAAGATGCGGCAAGATTTGAAAAGTGGTATTTTCAGCAGACGGTAGAATTAGAGCATACCCGTAAGGAACTGGAAGATACACGCAGAGACATGGAGAACCAGCGTAAGGAACTGGAGCGGGAGCGGCGTCAGTTTGAGCTGGAGCGTAATCTGGAACTGGATCGTATGCGTCAGGAACAGCATCTGTTTGACATGAAGTGGAAGATACTGGAGACGGAGCTTGAAAAGCTTGCTGCTGAGAAACAGCAGGTGGAGAAGCGCAAGGCATTTTACCGTCATGTGAATGATTTTGAGCACGAGCACAGGAATGCGGCATCCAATGTAGTGAAGGGCGAGCTGTTCTTCATGGGCGTGGGCAATGAGCGTTCTCTGCGCAAGCGATATAAGGATCTCATCAAGATATATCATCCGGACAATCTGGACGGTGATACCGGCACAATCCAGGAAATCAACCGGGAGTATAACGTACTAAAACAGAAAATGGACATTAGTTAGAGCTGAATGCGGTGCATCGATGGCGGTGCACCGCTTTTGTTGATTATGTGTACAGTGGCACATGTTTCTAACGGCGAAGGGCTGGAAATAATTTGCCAAAAATTATAATATATGCTAAGATAAACGGCGTATATGTAGGCACGTGAAACAAAAGTGAGGAAAGTACAGTATGAAATGGGAGAAATACACCATTGATACCACCACGGCGGCGGAGGACTTTATCAGCATGGCGTTGTCGGAACTGGGGATCGAGGGAATTGAGATTGAAAATCATGTGCCGTTGACCAGGGAAGAGACCGGAGAAATGTTCATTGATTTTCCGCCGGAGCTCCCGCCGGACGACGGTAAGAGCATGATCAGTTTCTATTTGGAAGCAGGTGAGGATCATTCCGGGAAGCTGGCACAGGTGCGCGCAGAGCTGGAAGGACTGCGCAGGATGGTGGATATTGGCAGCGGAGCCATTACCGCCAGCCAGACGGAGGATATTGACTGGGTCAATAACTGGAAGCAGTTTTTCAAGTCTTTTTATATTGATGACATACTGATCAAGCCCACATGGGAGCCCTTGCGGGAGGAGGACAGGGACAAGTTCCTGATTGAGATAGATCCCGGTGTATCTTTTGGCACCGGCAAGCACGAGACTACGCAGCTATGCATCCGTCAGCTGCGGAAATATCTGCATACGAATGACCGGGTGCTGGACGTGGGCTGCGGAAGCGGCATTCTGTCCGTTGCGGCATTGAAGCTGGGAGCAGGCAGCGTGACGGGAACGGATATTGATGAGGCGTGTATTACCTCTGCTTATGACAATCTGGAACTGAACCACAAGAAGCGCAGTCAGGCGGATTTTTATGTGGGGAATCTCATCGATGACGAGGCGCTGCGGCAGAAGGCAGGCATGGGATCATTTGACGTCATCGTGGCAAATATTCTGGCAGATGTCATTATCCCGCTGGCGCCGGTGGCTTATGAGGGGCTGATACAGGGCGGTGTTTTCATTACTTCCGGTATCATTGATTTTAAGGAGCAGGAAGTCCTGGCGGCGGTAGAGGCTGCGGGATTTACCATACTGGAGGTCAACCATCAGGGCGAGTGGGTGAATATCACTGCCCGGAAGCTGTAGGGAGTGGCGCGATGCATCAGTTTTTTGTGGACAGCAGCCAGATAGGCAGAGAATATGTGACCATCACCGGCGCTGATGTGAATCATATCCGCAATGTGCTGCGAATGCAGCCGGGAGAGGAGATACGGGTCAGCGACCGCCTGGGAGCGGACTACTTCTGCCGGATCACAGAGGTGGGAGAGTCTTTTGTGCAGGCAGATATTGTTTCCCGGGATGAAGTGGGGACAGAGTTGCCCTCTAAGATATATCTGTTTCAGGCAATTCCCAAGGGAGATCGGATGGAGACCGTCATTGAGAAAGCGGTAGAACTGGGGGTGCATGAGATCATCCCGGTTGCCATGAAGTTCTGTGTGGTGCGGCTGGATGAGAAGAAGGCGGCTGTGAGGGTGAAGAAATGGCAGGCGCAGGCAGAGAGCGCAGCAAAGCAGTCCAAACGCAGTATCATTCCGGCGGTTCATGAAGTAGTGTCATTTCGGGAGGCGCTGGCGCTGGCGAATCAATGCGATGTGCGGCTGGTGCCCTATGAGAACGAAGAGGGAATGGCAGGCACAAGGGAGGCGCTTCGCCGGATCATGCCGGGACAGAGTATCAGCATCATGATCGGACCGGAGGGCGGGTTTGCGCCGGAAGAGATTGCGGCGGCAAGGGAGACCATGTCATCCGTTTCCCTGGGGCAGCGGATTCTTCGTACCGATACTGCAGGAATCTGTATGATGTCAATGCTGATGCTGCAATTAGAGTGTAACAGAAGTGAGGAACAGGATGGAAGTATATCTTGACAATTCGGCGACTACGCGCTGCAGCGAACGGGCCTGCGGACTTATGGTAGAGCTGCTGACGAAGGATTACGGGAATCCGTCTTCCCTTCATATGAAGGGCGTGGAGGCGGAGCGGTATATTGACGAGGCAAAGAAGAAAATTGCAAAGACCATGAAGGTGTCCCCGAAGGAGATTTTCTTTACCTCGGGAGGGACGGAATCGAACAATCTTGCCATTATCGGCGCCGCTATGGCATACAGGCGCGCCGGGCAGCATATCATCACCACGTCCATTGAGCATGCATCGGTGCTGGCGCCCATGCAGTTTTTGGAGGAGCAGGGCTTTTCGGTGACTTATCTTCCGGTAGACCGGCATGGCGTCATTTCCCTGGAGGAATTGCGGGATGCCGTAAGGGAGGATACCATCCTGGTATCCCTGATGCAGGTGAATAATGAAGTGGGAGCCGTGGAACCCATTGCAGAAGCGGCGGCCATCATCAAAGAGATCAATCCCAATACGCGGATTCATGTGGATGCCATTCAGGCATATGGGAAAATGGCGGTCACTCCCAAGGAGTGGAATATTGATCTGCTCTCGGTCAGCGGTCATAAGATTCATGGACCCAAAGGCACAGGGTTCCTGTGGATTCGTGAGAAAACAAAGCTGAAGCCTCAGATGTTAGGCGGCGGACAGCAGAAGGGAATGCGCTCCGGCACTGAGAATGTGCCTGCCATCGCGGGTATGGCAGAGGCTGCCGCTGAGTGCTATGAGGATCTAGCAGGTCATGCAGAGCACCTTTACCGTCTTCGGGAGCATTTTATAGAGGGCGTTCACGGGCTGGCAGAAACATCGGTGAATGGCAGGGAAGACCGGAACGGGGCGCCTCATATTGTCAGCGTCAGCTTTGCAGGCGTGCGCAGTGAGGTGCTGCTGCATGCGTTGGAGGAACGGGGGATATATGTGTCCGCAGGCTCGGCATGTTCCTCCAACAAGCCGGCGGTGAGCCGTACCCTGCAGGGAATCGGAGTCAAACAGGAACTTTTGGATGCAACGCTGAGATTCAGCTTTTCTGTGTACAATACGCAAGAGGACATCGATGCGGCGCTGCGCGCGTTGGAAGAACTGCTTCCCGCATTGCGCAGGTTTACCAGAAGATAGGAGGGGAACGCATATGAAATACAGAGCATTTCTGATTAAGTACGGGGAGATCGGTGTGAAGGGCAAGAATCGGTTTCTGTTTGAAAATATGTTGATGACTCAGATTCGTCATGCGCTAAAGCCGGTGGAGGGCGCCTTTGAGGTGACGAAGGAGCAGGGGCGGATTTATGTGCTGGTGGTATCGGAAGATTATGATTACAGCGGTACTGTGGAGGCGTTGAAATGTGTGTTTGGCATTGTGGGCTTCTGTCCGCTGCTGCAGGTGCCGGACGAGGGATTTGACAGGCTTGCAGAGACGGTAGTGGATTATCTGACCCAGGCGCATCCGAAGAAAAACTTTACCTTTAAGGTCAATGCAAGACGTGCAAGAAAAAATTATCCCATGGATTCTATGGAGATAAACGCAGAACTGGGAGGACGCATTCTGGACGCATTCCCCGAAGCGTCTGTGGACGTGCATGATCCCGAGCTTGTGGTCTGTGTGGAGATCAGAGAGCAGATCAATATCTACTCGGAGAATATTCCCGGCCCCGGCGGTATGCCGGTGGGCTCTAACGGCAAGGGTATGCTGCTTTTGTCCGGCGGAATTGACAGTCCCGTGGCGGGTTATATGATTGCCAAGCGTGGGGTGAGCCTGGAGGCAACTTATTTCCATGCGCCGCCCTATACAAGTGAGCGGGCGAAGCAGAAGGTAGTGGATCTGGCCCGTATTGTGGCCCGTTACAGCGGTCCGATCCGGCTGAACATCGTGAACTTTACAGATATCCAGCTCTATATTTATGAAAAATGTCCTCACGAGGAGCTGACCATTATCATGCGCCGCTATATGATGAAGCTGGCGGAGCATTTTGCGGCGGAGAGCGGATGTCTGGGACTGATCACCGGTGAGAGTATCGGTCAGGTAGCAAGCCAGACCATGCATTCCCTGGCAGCCACCAATGACGTGTGCACGATGCCGGTATACCGTCCTTTGATCGGGTTTGATAAGCAGGAGATCGTAACCGTATCGGAACAGATTGGGACATATGAGACCTCCATCCAGCCCTTCGAGGACTGCTGTACGATTTTTGTGGCGAAGCATCCGGTGACAAAACCCCATCTGGAGCATATCCGTAAATCGGAGACGCATCTTGACGAGAAGATAGATGAGTTGATGCAGACCGCCATTGATACGGTGGAAATCCTTACAGTGGAAGCAGAATAGCACAAAAAAAGGGATTGCTTTCTGCAATCCCAGTTTTTTGTAACTATACCAGGTACGGCTTTAGAGCCTCCATGATATCGTCTAAGTCTTTCTCGGTATGTATGGTAAGATCAATGGGTTTGGAAAGATCCAGACTGAAAATTCCCATGATTGATTTTGCGTCAATGACATATCTGCCAGAGATTAAGTCGAAATCAAAATCGAACTGTGCAACAGTATTCACAAAAGCTTTCACCTTATCAATTGAATTGAGAGAAATTTGAACTGTTTTCATGTAACGACCTCCTTGGTTACTAGTATACTTTTTTTAATAGTAACTTTTTTGGAGGTAAAAGTCAACAAGAAGTGAGGAAAACTTAAGTTATGAGGAGAGCGGCATTACACAATCTTGGCTGTAAAGTAAATGCATATGAGACAGAAGCCATGACGCAGCTTTTGAAGAAGGCGGGGTATGTGATCGTGCCCTTTGACCGGGAGGCGGACGTATATGTGATCAATACCTGCACGGTCACCAATATGGCGGACCGCAAGAGCAGGCAGATGCTGCACCGCGCCAAGGCGAAAAATCCCGACGCTATAGTGGTGGCTGCCGGCTGCTTTGTGCAGAAGCAGGCATGTGCCCTGGAGGAGGACCGGGATGTGGATCTCATCATAGGAAACGACCGCAAGCACGAACTGGTGGAGCTACTGGAACAGATTTGGGATATGCGGGGGGATCCTGAGCTGTGTCAGACATTTCTGTTAGATATCAATGACAGAGAGGAAGCGTTCGAAGACTTTACCCTGGAGCGTCCCCAGGAGCGCACACGCGCTTTTCTGAAGGTGCAGGACGGATGCAACCAGTTCTGTACATACTGCATTATCCCCTATGTCAGAGGACGTGTGCGGAGCAAACGCCCGGAAGACGTGCTGGAGGAGGTGAAGATTCTGGCGGACAACGGATGCAGGGAAGTGGTGCTGACCGGCATTCATTTGAGTTCCTATGGAGCCGGGAGAGAAGACACTCTCTTAGACCTGATCCGTCTGATCCATCAGGTGAGGAAGATCAAACGGATTCGGCTGGGCTCGCTGGAACCCAGGATCATAACGGAAGAATTTGTGGAGGCATTGGCGTCCATGCCTAAGATATGTCCGCATTTTCACTTGTCCTTACAGAGCGGATGCGATGCAACCCTGCAGCGCATGAACCGGCATTACACTACCCAGGAGTATGCAGCAAGCTGCCAGCTTTTAAGGCAGACATTTGATCATCCAGCCATCACTACGGATGTGATCGTGGGCTTTCCGGGAGAGACAGAGGAGGAATTTGCAGCTACGGAACAGTTCCTTCGGGAAATCCATTTTTATGAAATGCATATTTTTAAATATTCCGTCCGCAAGGGAACCAGAGCGGAGGCTATGCCAAGACAGATCCCGGAACCCATTAAGGCAGAGCGCAGCGCCCGGCTGATCGCGCTGGGAGAGGAAATGTCGGCGCAGTTCAGACGGCATTATATCGGAAGCACACAGGAAGCGCTTCTTGAGGAGAAGCGGGAGATTGACGGAAATGTATATTTTACGGGATACACCAAAGAATATGTGAAGGTGGCAGTGCCTGCGCAGGGACATGCATCCAATAAAATGGTCTGTGGGAAGATCACGGGAATGCTCACCGATGACATCCTTCTGATGTCGCCGGAAAACAAAGGTTGAATTTTATGCGGCTTTATATTAAAATAGAACCAGCGATGCTTTTTCATCTTAAGGAGCAGATGCCTGCTTCGTAACAAAAGAGCAGAAATAAGGGCGTGAATAAATGCAGAACATGAATAACACACAATATTTTAAAGTTGAAAAAGAGCCGGCGATGAGAGTCCACGACGTACTGCGCATCGTGTATGAAGCGTTGTCTGAGAAGGGCTACAATCCGGTCAATCAGATTGTTGGATATATTATGTCCGGTGATCCGACGTACATCACCAGCCATAATAATGCAAGAAGCCTGATCATGAAGGTGGAGCGTGACGAGCTGGTAGAGGAAGTGTTGAAAGAGTATATTCAGGCAAATTTCCGGGAATAGGAGGCAGTTGATGCGTATTATCGGTCTGGACTTCGGTTCCAAAACCGTAGGAGTAGCTGTGAGCGACGAACTGCTTGTTACTGCGCAGGGTGTGGAGATCATCCGAAGAAAGTCTGAAAATAAGCTGCGTCAGACGCTGGCACGGATAGAAGAGTTGATTACGGAATATAAAGTGGATAGGATTGTTCTGGGATTTCCCAAAAATATGAACAACAGCGAAGGTGAGCGCTGTGAGCGGACCAGGGAATTTCAGACAATGTTGGAGAGGCGTACCGGACTGACAGTAGAACTGTGGGACGAACGCCTTACTACTGTTGCCGCAGATCAGGTCATGATGGAGGCAGGAGTCAGGAGAGAGAATCGCAAAGAGTATGTGGATCAGATAGCGGCCGCTTTTATTTTGCAGGGCTATCTGGATTTCCTGAATAATCAGAAGCAATAGGAGATCATATGGAAAAAGTGTTGTTTACAGACCCGGAAACCAATGAAAAAGCAGAGTTTTATGTATTAGAGCAGACGACGATACGGGGAGAGGATTATCTGCTTGTCACTGTGGACGAGGAGGGGGATTCTGACGCGTTTATTTTGCGTGAGACATCCCATGAGGATGTACAGGATGTCATCTATGAGATGGTGGAGGATGATAGAGAATTAGAGGCAGTTGCAAAGGTTTTTGCAGAATTGGTGGAAGACGTGGACATTGAATTCTGAAGAAGTCATTTGTGACGGCGCAGATTAAGGAAAGAGCGTGAAAACGCATGGAGGTATTATTGTTTTGAAAAAAGAAAAAAAAGAAAAATTAAAGATCATTCCCCTGGGAGGCCTGGAGCAGATCGGAATGAATATCACGGCATTTGAGTATGAGGATGATATCATTGTTGTGGACTGTGGACTGTCTTTTCCTGAGGATGATATGTTTGGCGTAGATCTCGTGATCCCGGATATCACTTACCTTAGGGATAATGTGGACAAGGTGCGTGGATTCTTTATTACGCATGGGCATGAGGATCATATCGGTGCAATTCCCTATGTGCTTAAGGAGATCAATGTGCCGATCTATGCCACGAAGCTGACCAACGGTATTATTGAGCATAAGCTGGAAGAGCATAATATGCTCAAGAAGGTGAAGCGCAAGGTGGTAAAATATGGGCAGCACATTAACCTGGGGTGTTTTCGTGTGGAGTTCATCAAGACGAACCACAGCATTCAGGATGCGGCGGCCCTTGCCATATATTCTCCGGCAGGGATTGTGGTACACACGGGTGATTTTAAGGTAGATTATACGCCGGTATTTGGAGATGCCATTGATCTGCAGCGCTTTGGAGAGATCGGGAAGAAGGGTGTCCTGGCGCTGATGTGCGATTCCACCAATGCCGAGCGTCCGGGCTTTACGATGTCCGAGCGCACGGTGGGCAAAACTTTTGACAATATTTTTGCAGATCACACCAATTCCCGTATTATCATAGCAACCTTTGCATCCAATGTGGACCGCGTGCAGCAGATCATTAATTCTGCGAATAAATTCGGCCGTAAAGTGGTGGTAGAGGGGCGTAGCATGGTAAATATCATTACCATTGCATCCAAGCTGGGATATTTAAGTATTCCGGATCAGACATTGATCGATATTGAATTGTTGAAAAATTACCCGGACGAGCAGACGGTCATCATCACTACCGGAAGCCAGGGCGAGTCTATGGCGGCGTTGTCCCGCATGGCGGCCAGCATGCATCGGAAAGTGACCATCAAGCCGGGGGATACCATCATTTTCAGTTCTAATCCGATTCCCGGTAATGAGAAGGCCGTGTCTGATGTGATCAACGAGCTTACCATGAAGGGAGCGGAGGTTATTTTCCAGGATGTTCATGTGTCTGGGCATGCCTGCCAGGAGGATATCAAGCTTATTTACTCTCTGGTAAAGCCCAAATATGCGATTCCGGTTCATGGAGAGTACCGTCATCTGATTGCGCAGGCCCGTGTAGCGGAGCAGTTGGGGATTGATAAGGACAACATTTTCATTCTGTCTTCAGGAGATGTGCTGGAGCTGGATTCTGAGGGAGCTGCCGTGACCGGACATGTCCAGGTAGGCGATATCATGGTGGATGGTCTGGGAGTAGGCGATGTAGGAAATATCGTGCTGCGGGATCGTCAGCATCTGGCGGAAGAGGGAATCATCATTGTGGTCATGACATTGGAGAATGGCTCCGGTATGGTGCTGGCAGGCCCCGATATCGTTTCCCGCGGCTTTGTGTATGTGCGGGGAGCTGATGGTCTGATGGAGGAGGCGCGCCATGTATTGAATGATACCATGGACCGCTGTATGTATAAAGGCATCACCGATTGGAGCAAGATAAAGACAGAGATCAGGGATTCGCTGGGTGACTTCGTGTGGAAAGAGACGAAGCGGAGACCCATGATCATACCAATCATTATGGAAGTATAGGTGGCTGTATGAATCAGTTGGACGAGAAGATTACGGAGTTATTGCATACCATCCGTCTGACTCCGGAATATCAGAAATATCAGGATGCGAAGGAGAAGCTGCACCAGGACCCGGAACTGGAACAGCAGGTGCATGAGTTCCGCAAAAAAATCCATGCAATTCAGAACAGTGGAAACGTGGAACTGTTTTGGGAGGTGGACCGGCTGGAGCGGGAAAATAGCGCTATCCGTAAGAATTCCATTGCCGAGGAATATATGGAGGCCGAGCTTGCATTCTGCCGTATGGTGCAGGGAATCAACTGGAAGCTCATCGCCGGTCTTGATTTTGAAGTAGGATTTATCAATGGATAGAAGATTCACAAACGAATGATGATGGAGAGGACACTGTATGAATGCCAAAAAGGTTGTTTTGAAGATCATGAATATCAGCTTAACGATCCTGGTTGTGGTGCTTGTTGTTTTTGCCGCATTTCGGGTGGGAAGCTATGCCTATGATTTTGGCTACCGTGTGTATATGGAGGATCCCGTGTCCCAGGAGCCCGGCAGGGATGTAGTTGTGCAGGTGGACAAGAATATGTCTTCCTCTGCACTGGGCAGTATGCTGGAGGATAAAGGGCTGGTGCGGGACGGCACACTTTTTATGATCCAACTGAAGCTTTCGGCGTATTCGGACAAGATCATACCGGGTATCTATACCTTAAATACCTCGATGACTCCAAGAGAAATGATTGAAGTTATGGCGCCGGTTGAGGTGGAACAGTGATAGTAGATGAGCGACTGATTACCTACATCAATTCGTTGGACCAGGGAAATACCGGGATACTGGAAGCAATTGAAGCGGAGGCACTGGCATCGCATGTTCCCATAATCCGAAAGGAAATGCAGGGGGTTCTTAAGACGGTGCTTGCCATGACCTGTCCGGGTCAGATCCTTGAGGTGGGAACCGCTGTGGGATTCTCCGCACTTCTGATGGCACAGTACAATCCCGCGGCCTGCCACATTACTACCATTGAGAATTATGAGAAACGTATACCGATGGCCAGGGATAATTTTAAACGGGCGGCAATGGAGGAGAAGATTACCCTATTAGAGGGAGATGCAGCAGAGATTCTGCCGACCCTCACAGAGGTTTATGATTTTATCTTTATGGATGCGGCAAAGGGGCAGTACATCTATTTCCTGCCGGAGATCATGCGTCTGCTGGCTCCTGGGGGCATACTGGTGTCTGATAACGTATTGCAGGAGGGGGATATTCTGGATTCCCATTATATCGTGCCCCGTAGAAATCGTACCATCCATAAGCGGATGCGGGAATACCTGTATGAACTGACCCACCGGGAAGATCTGACCACAAGCATTCTGCCTGTGGGGGACGGTATTACCCTCAGTGTAAAAAGGAAGAGACAGTAATATGAGACCTGTAGAACTACTGATTCCGGCAAGCAGTCTGGAAGTGTTGAAAATAGCAGTTGTCTTTGGGGCGGATGCAGTATATATCGGCGGTGAAGTCTATGGACTTCGCGCCAAGGCAAAGAACTTCTCCAGAGAGGACATGGAAGAGGGCATTGCATTTGCACATGCCCATGGAGTGAAGGTGTATGTCACTGCCAATATTCTGGCACATAATGAAGACCTTGCGGGAGTCCGGCAGTATTTTGCGGAACTGCGGGAAATCGGACCGGATGCATTGATCATTTCCGATCCGGGCGTCTATATGATCGCCAAAGAGGTGTGTCCCGAGATTGAGCGTCACATCAGTACCCAGGCCAACAATACCAACTACGGTACATACCGCTTCTGGTGGGAGCAGGGCGCAAAGAGAGTGGTGACGGCGAGGGAATTATCCTTAGATGAAATAAGTGGAATTCGGGAGCATATCCCCCAGGAGATGGAGATAGAGACTTTTGTCCACGGAGCTATGTGCATTTCCTATTCCGGCAGATGCCTGCTCAGCAACTATTTTACCGGGAGGGACGCCAACCAGGGGGCATGCACACATCCCTGCCGCTGGAAGTATGCGGTGGTGGAGGAGACACGTCCCGGGGAATATCTGCCGGTATATGAAAATGAGAGAGGCACTTACATTTTCAATTCGAAAGACCTGTGTATGATAGAGCATATCCCGGAATTGATGGAAGCAGGAATTGATTCCTTCAAAATCGAGGGACGCATGAAGACGGCACTGTATGTGGCGACGGTGGCAAGGACTTACCGGAAAGCAATCGACGATTACCGGACGTCGCCGGAATTATACCGACAGAATATGGACTGGTATCGGCAGCAGATCATGGGATGTACCTACCGGCAGTTTACTACGGGATTCTTTTTTGGGAAACCGTCGGATGAAAGTCAGATTTACGATCATAATACTTATATCAGGGATTATACGTATCTTGGTATCATTGAAGGCAGGAATGATCAGGGGATGTACCGCATCGAGCAGCGCAATAAGTTTTCGGTGGGGGAAGAGATTGAGGTCATGAAACCGGGCGGTGACAATCTTACAGTAACTGTCAGAGGGATTATGGATGAGGAGGGAAATCCGGTGGAATCGGCACCGCATCCAAAACAGAAGCTCTATGTGGATTTGGGCATCGAACTGGATCAATATGATATTTTACGCAGACAGGAGGAGTGACAGATGGAAGAAAAGTATGTAGCTTATGTAGGGACCTATACCCATGAGAATAGTGTGGGGATTCACTTGTATGATGTGGATATCAAGGCGGGCAGAATGGAGGAACGCACGGTTGTTCCCATCAATAACCCTTCAGATCTCATCGTTTCCAAGAACGGGAAATTTCTGTATTCCATAGCGGATGAGGGCGTGGAATCCTTCCGCATTCTGCCGGATGGAAATCTGGAGCCTGTGAATAAGCAGTGGATCGGCGGTATGAGAGGCTGTTACCTGGAGGTGGATCATGAGAACCGTTATCTCTTCGTGGCAGGGCATCACGACGGCAAAGTGACGATGATGCAGTTATGTGAGGACGGCAGTATCGGAGACATAGCGGACGGAATTTTCCATAAGGGGATCGGACGTACCATAGCGGAACGCATCTCGAACCCGCATGTAGACTGTGTAAAGCTGACGCCGGACGAGCAGTATCTGTGTGCAGTGGACAATGGTCTGGATCACGTGAAGGTATATCAGGTGGATTATGAGAAGGGTAAGCTAAAGCTGGAGTCTATCATCCGCGGTCCTCTGGAATCCGCGCCCCGTATGATCCGATTCAGCAGAGACGGAAGATATGCGTATATCCTGTATGAGTTATTGAATCAGGTGGAGGTGTTCTCCTATGAACTGGCGGATGGGGAACCGAAATTTGAAAAGATACAGACAATCTCAACCACTACGGCAAAGGAGGAGGAGTTATGTGCAGCCTCCGGAATGGAGATCAGTCTGGACGGAAAGTATCTCTTCTGTACCAACGCAGGCGTCAATTCCGTTACAATATTTGAGATAGATCCTGAGACAGGATGCCTGACCATGATGTGCAATTCCAAGATCAGCGGCGACTATCCCAAGACCTTAGGTATTTACCCGAATGGCGAGCATTTCATGAGCCTGAATCATGAGACCAATGAGATTACGACTTTTCGGGTGTTTTATGAGAAGAAGCATATCCTCATGGAGAGTAAACCTTTATCGATAGATAAGCCCAACTGCGTATATATTCATAAACTGAACCAATAGAAAAAGAGATGTTTCATATCCCCATTATTCCAAACCGGAATGATGGGGATTATTGATTGCAGGAAGAACGCTCTTTTTATATTCCAAGGGAGATACCCCGTATCTGGCGGTAAAGGAGCGGGTAAAATAAGAATGATTATGGAAGCCTACGTTTTCGGACACCTCAATCACTTTCTGCGACCCTTCCGCAAGCTGGGCGGCAGCAGCCTCCAGGCGGAAATTTTTGAGATACTGAGTAAACGTGTTTCCGGTCAGATCCTTAAAGAGCTTCATGAAGTGGCTCTCGGAAAAACCGCAGATGGCGGCGGCCTGAGTAATGGAAAGTGGTTTTGCATAATTTGCCTGTATATAGGAAAGCAGCTGTTTCAGTTTCTCATAGGTGGTCTGGAGAGAGCGTTCTACACCGCTGGTCTGTGTGCTGTTGAGGTCAAGACAATGCATAATAGCGAATAGGGCGGATTTTACCATCAGTTCATAACCGTTATAGCTTTGCTTCCTGTTTTGGATCAGGTCACAGATATAGGGCAGAAGAAGACGGTTCAGAGGATCGCCGGCAGGAAGATAAGTGGGGAGGGTTTTGGTGTGCTCATAGAAGGGCTTAAAGTATTTCTGATAGCAGTAGTCATTGACGCCGCTGTCAAGGAGTGAGAATTGAAACAGAATATTAAAATATTCCATTTCTGCGTTGTCAAGCTGCTCTATGGAGTGGACAATCTGCGGAAGCAGAACGATCATATCCCCGGTTTGCAGGGCGTATTTCGAAGCCTGCACAGTCACAAGCCCCTGCCCCTTTACCACATAAATGATTTCCATCTCATCATGCCAGTGGAGCGGGTAGGTGCGCAGGTATTCGGGAATGTTTCCATGGTAAACGATATAGGGAAAAGCAAGCTTTCCGTGTGTTTTTGTTTCATGCATGATTCCGCTGTCCATATCTTCTTCATTCTCCTATAGATTCGTAGTTTTGTGTTAGAAAAATAAGGGTATCTCATAAGAATTATAATGAACAGGCTGATATAATGCAAGTATAGATGACTGGAGTTTTCGCATTTTGCAGATAGGATACCAGAGGCAAGCAGCCGCATCCTATCTGAAAAATGTGAATACTTCAGCAGATGAATTTTGGAATACAGGGAGGGACGAGGATGAGATTAGACTGCATCATGCACAGAAGCGCTTTTACGGACTGCTATGCGCGAAATGACAAAGAAATCGTGCTCAATGTCAGAACAGGAAAAGATATCACTGCCGTCAATGTGATACATGAGGACCCTTATATTGCAGGATGCTCGGGGCACAGTCCTTGGATTGGAAGCCCGGTGGCGATGCGGATGACGAGAGAGCTGGAATATGCCTATATCTGGAGTGTCAGACTGGAGCCTGCCTTTAAGCGGGAACAATACTGCTTTGAGATCCGAAAAGGAGAGGAGACGTTATACCTGCTGGAGGATGGACTATATACGCAAGAGAGGTTGCATGCGCCCGGAAGGATGCGGCAATACTTTAAGTTTCCGTGGCTGAACCATGCAGATGTAGCCCGGTATCCGTCGTGGGTTCAGGATACTGTCTGGTATCAGATCATGCCGGACCGGTTCTGTCGGGGAAATCTGTCCGGTATCACGAGTAAGCTGCCATATCTGAGAGATTTGGGTATTACGGGGATTTACCTTACTCCTGTTTTTGAATCGGACAGCGATCACAAATACAATACTTTTGATTATAAGAAAATCGATCCTGATTTCGGGGATGAGGGAGATATGAAGGAGCTGGTCCAAAAGGCTCATGAACTGGGAATCCGGGTCATGCTGGATGCTGTTTTTAACCACTGCGGCGTAAAATTTTTTGCATGGCAGGATGTGCTTGTCAATGGGGAACAGTCCGTATACTATGACTGGTTCTTTGTAAATCAGCCGATAGATGCGTATGATCGTTCGAATACTAAGGATGGACGGTATTTTTCCTTTGCTTTTGAAGCGTATATGCCGAAGCTAAATACGAATAACCCCGGGGTCATGGACTATTTTCTTGATATCTGCAGGTATTGGGTGCAGGAGTGGGGGATTGACGGCATCCGCTTTGATGTGGGAAATGAGATATCTCATGCCTTTATCAAAAAGCTTCGCAGCGAACTAAAACAAATAAATCCGGAACTGTTCCTGTTAGGAGAGATCTGGCACGATTCCATTCAGTGGCTGTTAGGGGATGAATACGATTCTGTGATGAATTATCCTTTTGTGGAGAGTCTGAATGATTTTTGGGTAGATGACGGATGTGACGGTCATGAGAGAATGGATGCAAAGGGACTGATGTACCGGATCAACCGTTGTTATGCCATGTACCCGGAGCAGGTGAACCAGGTATTGTTCAATTTTCTGGACACCCACGATATCAGTCGGGCGTATGACCGGTGCGGCAGTCTGGATGTCTTGATGCAGCAGCTTGTGATTCTGATGACGATGCCGGGATCGCCCTGCTTATACTACGGAACCGAACTTGCAATGCCCAATGACAGCAGGCTGTACAATCGGGATAAGATGCCCTGGGAGGAGATTGAAAGCGGAAAATACGATCGGATCATGGAAGAGGTAAGGGCGCTTATTGCATTAAGGAAAAGTTATCCGCATATGAAGAGCGCAGATATCGTATGGAAGCATGATCCCAAGCACAGCCGTTTGATCCGCTACACAAAAAAGGCAGAAGGAAGCAGGCAGACCATCGAAGTGTATCTGAACGCTCACCCGCTTTGGGAGACGCAGGATGGTATTGCCGTCAAGCACACCGGGAAGATTTTGTATTGCAGAAATTATGCAGACGGGCGTCTGCTGTCAGACGGTATCCTGATTTTGAGGACGGATGACTAAAGAAAGAGAGGGACGGATGCGATGGACACAATGACTGTGAATGAAAAGGGATATAGGATCATAAAACTGCTGGGGCACGGAAAGGGAGGTTATTCTTATCTTGCCACCGATGAGCAGCGGGAATATGTGTTAAAACAGATTCATCATGAGCCCTGTGATTATTACCAGTTTGGGAATAAGATCGAGGCGGAAAAGAGAGATTACGAGAGGCTGAGAAAGACCGGGATACGGATGCCCCAAATGCTGGATATCGACGAGGAAAAGGAACGGATTCTCAAGGAATATATAGAAGGACCGACGATCTATGAACTGGTGTTAAGGAACCGGATGGAGGAGATTTTTCTGACACAGGTGAGGGATATGTGCACGCGGGTGCAGCAGGCAGGGCTTAACATTGATTATTTTCCCACAAATTTTGTAGTGTGTGAGGGTGAGATTTACTATATAGATTATGAATGCAATGAATACATGGAGGAGTGGGATTTTGAACACTGGGGCGTGAAGTACTGGTCGAAAACGGCGGAGTTCCTGCGGTATGTGGAGGAACACAAATAGCATAAAACGTAAGAGGGTATCCCTTAAGCCGGTTTATGGCTTCGGGATACCTTCTTATTGCTGTGAAGCCTATTTACAGCCGCAATTCTTATCAATGACAGGATTGCAGTAGTAGAAGTTATTGGAATCCAGGTGCTCCTGAACCATGCGCAGGGCTTCACCGAAACGCTGGAAGTGTACGATCTCTCTTGCCCGCAGGAAGCGGATGGGATCAATGACATCAGGATCCTTGGCAACACGCAGGATATTGTCGTAGGTAGTGCGGGCTTTCTGTTCCGCGGCAAGGTTCTCTGTAAGATCCGTGATGGGATCGCCCTTGGACTGGAATTCACATGCGTTCTGCGGAACTCCGCCAGCCGCCTGGGGCCATACGGCAAGGGTGTGGTCGATATAATAGGGACCGAACCCGGATGCTTTGATTTCCTCCGGAGTCAGATTGCGGGTCAGCTGGTGGACGATGGTAGCCACCATCTCAAAGTGTGCGATTTCCTCCGTGCCAATGTCTGTCAGCACATTGGCAACCTCGCGGTACGGAATCGAATAGCGCTGGGATAGATAGCGCAGGGAAGCGTTGATCTCGCCGTCGGGACCACCGTACTGGCTCATGATATATTGGGCCATTTTTGGGTCCGTCTGTTTGATGTTGACGGGGTATTCCAATCTCTTCTCATAATTCCACATTACTTGCAGCCTCCTTCCCATGGGTTGGGCGCTGACGCCCAGCTCCAGTTGCCATCGCAGTCCACACCGTCCAGAGTCAGGGGGCCGTACTGTTCTTCATACATTTTCATGGCTTTTTTCCGAAGTCCCTGAAAATGTTTGTAATAGGACAGAGCCTCCTCATCATAAGGATGAGTATCAAGGTAAAGCGCCGTATCATATGCGACAAAGCTGACCTGATCCAGCCAGGTCAGCAACTGGGATTTATTCATAGGTGTATTCATCATAGGCGGCCTCCTGTACATGAATGAAAGGGTTTGTTGAGTTCTTTAAAGACCGTACCCCAATGCAATGCCTCGTCCGGTTCGTACAATTCACGAAATTGCTGCCAGGGCACATACGCCATGGCAAGTTCCTGACCGGATGCAGATTGGCACATATATGGAGTACGCATAGAAGAAACGGGTTTGTTCAACTGACAACTGCAATTGTTCATATGCGAACCTCTCTTATAGGATATTTACAATATAGTCTATGTGTCATAGGAGGGATGGGTTCCAGGCGTTTTTCATACTGATGTTTAGCCATGAAAACCGGCTCCTTTCTCCGTGGTTTACATCTCTGCAGCAGATTGCCTTGAACTGGTGCGTGTAAATTTCGCTGTCGCTGGTATATCATAAGTTTTGTGTCTTTTTTATGCTTCGACAATCCTTATGCGCTGTCCGTCTGCTGCAGGGCTGTAAACCATGGAGAGTGGTGCATAGATTTCACGACAGGAGTGATGTGTCTGTTTCCTCTGGCATCCGATCTGCAAAACGCGGAAACTCAAGATGAATTTGCCATTGTATAATAGGACAACCTGCGTTAAAATAGTGTGTGCGAATGAACAAATGGGTACAATGGCGGGGGAACACGAGTATCCAGTCAGGGAAGGAATGTAATTATGACATTAGATAAATTGCCGATTGGCAGGGAAGCTGTGATAACAAAAGTGGGCGGCGAAGGTATCCTGCGATGCCGTTTCCTGGATATGGGATTGATTCCCAAGACGAGGGTGACTGTGCGCAAGGTTGCGCCTATGGGTGATCCGATAGAACTGGAGATCCGGGGCTACGAGCTTACCATTCGTAAGGAGGATGCAGGACAGATCGAAGTGGTATATCCGGGAGAGGAAGAAGATGCAGGAATGACAGCGGGGGTGATACATAGATGATATTTGCATTGGCAGGAAATCAGAATTGTGGAAAAACCACGTTGTTTAATCAACTGACCGGATCTAACCAGCATGTGGGGAATTTCCCGGGAGTAACGGTGGAGCAGAAAATGGGAGAACTACGGTCGCACAAGGGTTGTTCCGTTGTGGACCTTCCGGGTATTTACTCCTTAAGGCCCTATACGAATGAGGAGATCGTTACCAGAGATTTTATCCTGAATCAGAATCCCGATGGAATTATCAATATTGTAGATGCTACCAATATCGAGCGGAATCTGTATCTGACATTACAATTGTTAGAAATGCATATTCCCATGGTGCTGGCATTAAATATGATGGATGAGGTGCGCAGCAACGGCGGCAGTATCAATGTAAAGGAAATGACGGAGGCGCTGGGCATCCCGGTGGTTCCCATCAGTGCGGCAAAGGGGGAAGGGATCGAGGACCTGATCCATGAGGCGCTGCATGTGGCGAAGCACAGAATATACCCCAAAGTCACAGATTTCTGTGAGAAAGGTCCGGTACACCGCTGTATCCATGCGGTGTCTCATCAGGTGGAGGATCACGCGCAGCGAATCGGCATGTCTCCGCGTTTTGCGGCCTCCAAGATCGTAGAGCAGGATGAAGATATTGTAAAGAGGCTGGATTTAAGCCAGAACGAGCTGGAAATGATGGAGCACAGTGTGGAGGAGATGGAGACGGACCACAACATGGACCGGAATGCGGCTATGGCGGATATGCGCTATACATTTATCGAGAAAGTCTGCCACAGGTCTGTCATCAAGTGCCAGGAGAGCCGGGAACACCTAAGGAGTGTAAAAATTGACAATATCCTAACGCACCGTTTTCTGGCAATTCCCATGTTTCTTCTGATCATGATACTGGTATTCTATCTGACATTCGGTCTGATCGGGGACGGCCTGTCAGATCTTCTTGCAGAGGGGATTGATTATGTGACAGGTCTTGCGGACCGCGGACTGACGGCATACGGGATCAATGAGGTGGTACATAGCCTGGTGATCGACGGGATCTTCGCCGGTGTGGGGAGTGTGCTCAGTTTTCTCCCCATTATCGTGGTGTTGTTTTTCTTCCTGTCCATACTGGAGGATTCCGGTTATATGGCGAGGGTGGCATTTGTGATGGATCATCTGCTGCGCAAGATTGGGCTTTCCGGCAGGAGTTTTGTTCCTATGCTGATAGGTTTCGGCTGCACGGTGCCTGCGGTGATGTCCAGTCGGACTCTTGCCTCTGAGCGTGACCGGAAAATGACAATTATGCTGACTCCGTTTATCAGTTGCTCGGCGAAAATACCAATCTATGCAGTGTTTACGGCAGCATTTTTTGAAAAATACCAGGCCCTTGTGATGACCGGGCTCTACATCGGAGGCATGGCAGTGGGGATTCTGGTGGCGCTCGTGTTTAAGCATACTGCGTTTCGTGGAAAGCCGATGCCTTTTGTGATGGAGCTGCCCAATTACCGTCTTCCTTCCCCCAAAAGTGTTGTACTGCTGATGTGGGATAAGGCAAAGGATTTTATTCAGCGTGCATTTACCATTATATTTGTGGCAACTATTATCATATGGTTTTTGCAGACCTTCGACAGCCGTCTGAATGTGGTGGATAACAGTGCGGACAGCCTGCTTGCCGGTATCGGACGCGTGCTTGCTCCGGTGTTTGCCCCGTTAGGATTCGGGGACTGGCGTATTTCCACATCGCTGATCACAGGCTTTACTGCCAAAGAAGCCGTTGTCAGCACCATGGGTGTGTTGATGGGAACCAATGTGGCATCTTTGGGAGCAGTGCTCAGCGGATTGTTTACTCCGGCATCGGCATTGAGCTTCCTGGTGTTTACACTACTGTATACGCCCTGCGTGGCAGCGGTGGCGTCCATCCGGCGGGAAATGCATTCCGGCTTGAAGGCGGCGGGTATCGTAGTGATGCAGTGCCTGATTGCATGGCTGGTCTCTTTTGCGGTGTACCGGCTGGGTGTGGTGCTGTTTTAACGGCAGGAGGATCAGGTGAAGAAGGAGCGTATGGGAGGAAGCGTACATGACGGTACAGGATATTCTTATTCTGTTATTGCTTGCCGGATGGTTGGCGGCGGCGCTTATACATATGTGTAAAAAGCGTGGGAGCTGCACCGGCTGCGAAGGCTGCAGAGCCTGCGGGGGGTGTGGAGATCAGGTGAATTCTAAATGCGCAGCTCAGGCAGAAAGAACTTGTAATATGGGAAACGGTAAGTTACAATAGATGAAATGATGAAATGAAGAAAGAGGCAGGAATATGAGTAAAGTAAGAACAAGATTTGCACCAAGCCCTACCGGCAGAATGCATGTGGGTAATTTGCGTACGGCGCTGTACGCCTATCTGATTGCCAAGCATGAGGGCGGCGATTTTATTTTGAGAATAGAAGATACGGACCAGGAGCGTTATGTGGATGGAGCAGTGGATATCATTTACCGCACGCTTGAGAAGACGGGACTGATCCATGACGAGGGGCCGGATAAGGATGGCGGTGTGGGACCGTACATCCAGAGTGAGCGCCAGGCAAAAGGCGTCTATCTGGAATATGCGAAGCAGCTGGTCGAGAAGGGCGAGGCATATTATTGCTTTTGTGACAAGGAGCGTCTGGAGAGCCTTCGGCAGACAGTGGCAGGTAAGGAGATCATCGTGTATGACAAGCATTGTCTGAAGCTTACCCAGGAGGAGATTGACAGGAATCTGGCGGCAGGTGTACCCTATGTGATCCGGCAGAACAATCCTGCTACAGGCGTCACTACATTTCAGGATGAGATTTACGGCGAAATATCGGTGGATAATGCAGAGCTGGATGACATGATTCTGATCAAGTCCGACGGTTATCCCACTTACAATTTTGCTAATGTGGTGGATGATCATCTGATGGGTATCACTCATGTGGTCCGGGGCAATGAGTATCTGTCCTCTTCACCCAAATATAACCGCCTCTATGAAGCCTTTGGCTGGGAGGTTCCGGTATATGTGCACTGTCCGCTGATCACCAATGAGGAGCATCAGAAGTTAAGTAAGCGCTGCGGGCATTCTTCCTATGAGGATCTCATGGAGCAGGGATTCCTGACAGAGGCGGTAGTGAATTTTGTGGCGCTTCTGGGCTGGAGTCCTGCGGAGAACCGTGAGATATTTTCTCTGGAGGAACTGGTTCAGGTATTTGATTATCACCATATGAGCAAGTCTCCTGCAGTGTTTGATTATACCAAGTTAAAATGGATGAACGGCGAGTATATCAAGGCGATGCCTTTTGAGACGTTCTATGATATGGCGCAGCCCTTTATCAAGGCGGTTATCACGAAGGATCTTGATCTGAAATCTATTGCGCGGATGGTACAGACCAGAATTGAGGTATTTCCTGATATTGCAGACCATATTGATTTCTTTGAGGAATTGCCGGAATATGATACGGCTATGTACTGTCACAAGAAGATGAAGACTACGGAGGAGAGTTCCCTTGCAGTATTGCAGGAGGTACTGCCGTTGCTTTCGGCACAGGAGGATTACAGCAATGACGCGCTTTATCAGATGCTTACGGAATATGTGGCGGAGCACGGCTACAAGAATGGCTATGTGTTATGGCCTATCCGTACCGCAGTGTCCGGAAAGCAGATGACGCCGGCAGGCGCCACCGAGATTATGGCGGTTTTGGGCAAAGAAGAGTCTTTGCGCCGTATCCGTATCGGAATCCAGAAGGTATCTCATGCAATGGAATAAAGCACAGCAGGAAGCGATCAGCTTCCTAAGCGGACCCTGCCTGACTCTGGCGGGGCCCGGTTCCGGCAAGACAGCCGTGATTACCCAACGTACATACAATTTAATACACCAGTGGGGAGTAGACCCTTCCCACATTCTGGTGGTGACCTTCACCCGTTTGGCGGCACAGGAGATGCGGGAACGTTTCTTATGTCTGGAGGGGCAGAAGAGTACCCGGGTTACATTCGGGACATTTCATGCTGTTTTCTTCATGATATTAAAGCATGCCTATGGATATACTTCTGACAGCATTCTGCGGCAGGATGAGAAGCTGACATTGATGAAGCAGCTCATTCGCCGTTTCCATGTGGATTATGAGGATGAGACCGAGTGTATAGCCATGCTTCTGGCAGAGATCAGCAATGTCAAGAATTCCCACATAGATGTGGAGCATTATTATTCCACTAACGTGGGGGAACAGGTATTTCGTGATATCTACCGGGCATATCAGAAGGAATTACACCGGCGCAGGCGCATTGATTTTGATGATATGCTGGTATATACCTACGAATTATTTGCAGAACGTAAGGATATCCTTGCTCAGTGGCAGGACAAATATCAGTATATTCTGGTGGATGAATTCCAGGATATCAACGGTATCCAGTATGAGATCGTGAAAATGCTTGCCGCACCCCGGAACAATCTGTTTATCGTGGGGGATGACGATCAGTCCATCTACCGTTTCCGGCAGGCGCGTCCGGAGATCATGCTGAACTTTGGCAGGGATTATCCGGGAGCGGCACGGATCCTGCTGGATGTTAATTACCGCTGCGATGCCAATATCGTGGCGGCGGCGGGGCGGGTCATCGCCCATAATCATAACCGGTTTCCCAAGGACATCCGGGCGGAGCATCAGGCAGAAGCGGCAGTGGTCTGCAAGGTGTATAAGAATCAGAGGGAGGAAAATCTGGGACTGATTCAGGCACTTAAGACCTATTTGGCTTCCGGCGGGCAGCTCGGTGATGTGGCGGTGCTCTTTCGCACCAACACCCAGCCCAGGCTTTTGATGCAGCAACTGATGGAATACAACATACCGTTTCAGACCAGAGATCGGATTCCCAATATCTATGACCACTGGATCATGAAAGACATGGAGGCGTATATCCGTATTGCCGGAGGCAGTAATGCCAGAAGTGATTTCCTGCAGATCATGAACCGACCCAACCGCTACATTGGCAGAGACAGTCTGGAGGAGGAGACGGTGGCATTCGATGTGTGGGCAGATTATTATAGCAAGATTGAACAGGAGTGGATTGCACGGCGGATTGATAAATTAAATCATGATTGTAAAATGCTTGCACGCATGAATCCTTTTTCTGCCATCAATTATATCAGACGGGGGATCGGTTATGAGGAATATCTGACAGAGTATGCCAAGAAGCGGAATATCCATCCGGAAGATCTTCTGGACGTGCTGGAGCAGTTGACGGAGCTGGCGAAGGGATTTGAGAGCTTTCATGACTGGGAAAGGCACCGCCTGGAATATCAGGAAAACCTGCGCGCGGCGGCAGAAGAGCAGCGTCAGAAGAAGGAGGGGGTGGTCCTGTCCACTCTGCATAGTTCCAAGGGACTGGAGTATGATATTGTATTTCTTATTGATGTCAACGAGGGAGTAATGCCCTATAAGAAAGCGGTACTGCAAACGGAATTGGAGGAAGAGCGCCGGATGTTCTATGTGGGAATGACCCGGGCAAAAAAACAGCTCTACCTGTTTTCGGTAGAGCAGATGGGAAATCATGGGGCAGAGCCGTCGCGTTTTCTTAAGGAGATGGAGGATTAACCCTTCATTTCCTCAAACTCGACTTCGTCCAGCCATTCGTCAAAACGATCCGCTGCCGCTTCCTGCTCGTCGTCGGATTCAATGTTCCCCAGGGAAGGATTGCCTTCTTCATCTTCAAAATAACGGTACAGGTAGACTTCACCGTCAGAGGATTCCCTGCCTTTTTCATCCAGCGGCAGAAGCGCAATATAATCCTGCCCTTCCAGCTCAAAGATGGTTATGATGCGGCATTCCACATCCTGTCCGTTGTCAAGATTCAGCGTAACCATAATATCTTCTTCATCGGGAAGCTGTTCATTCTTTGCCATAATGCACCTCTTTCTTGGTTTGTTTCATCTGGATTTATATAATATAGAATTAATTTAATGTTGATTTACAAAATGGACTGTACATATAATTCCGGGCGGTTTTCCAGATTGATGAACTCATGTTCCTGCAATTGAACCACAGGTCTCGTCAGATGCCGTTTGTTGATCAGAATAATCTTGGCATGTTGTCCGTTGCTCAACAGTACGTCGTTATTGATGTAAGTGTTGGCAATATGCTCCAGGAAATTCATGATAAACTGCGGTTTGTATTTGCCCAGTCCCTCCCGCTCGAAAATGGAGATGACCTCAAAGGGACAGATGCCGCTGCGGTAGCAGCGGTCCGCCGTCATGGCATCATACACGTCTGCGATGGCCACAATGTTGGAATAATCTTCAATATCGCTGCCGGTGAGTCCCATGGGATAACCGCTCCCGTCACATCGCTCATGATGGGTCAGGACAATGGATTTGATCTGTGGGGACAGATTGTGATCCTTCAGTATCTCATAGCCCAGGGTGGTGTGCTGTTTGACCAGAGCGTACTCGGATTCGGTAAGGTAACCGGGCTTGTTGATGATTTCCGATGGAATCCGGCTTTTTCCAATATCGTGGAGAAGTCCGCCCAAAGTCAGTGTTTCCAGAGCTGCATTGTTATAGTTCATCCACATCCCTATCATCCGGCTGATGATCGCTACGTTCATGCTGTGGGCATAGGTAGAATCGGAAATCTGCCTGCTGTTGTGCAGCATATCGAACATGGAGATAGTAGTACTGTGTTTGGAAAACAGATCCAGTGTACAGTTCAACAGGGCGTCTTTGTCAAAGGGAATGTTCTTCGTAATAAATTCATTTAGGGAATTCTCAAGAAATGTAACCTTTTTGCTGTAATTTTCTTTGAATTCCTGGAATTCCTGACTTTCCCGGATGCGATGTGAATATCCGTCCACCGCCGCACGGGTATCTGCGATGGATTGTATGGCCTCTGGGGGCAGTTCGCCATCCTCGATTTTGGCGCTGGTTATCCCATAGAACTCTATGTGGGCGATCATCTGGATCGTCAGCATCTTATAGGGCTCTACGATAACCTGACCATGTTTGGAGAGAACGGGAGCCGCTGTGATCATGCCGGGCTTTAAGCTTTTTACCGGAACAGTGCGCACCATACCACCACCCTTTCATAAAGTTACTGTTCACACCGTATCATTCAAAAATATACCTACTTTAATTATAAAAATAAGTATATAAATTGTCAATGAAACATGTTATAATCTCAAAGTAACCGTACAGAATGTAGTGACATAATTAGGAAGAAAGCAGGATGGCATATGAAGTACTTAACGAAGGAAGGCAGTTATATACGAATGGGAGTCACCATCAGGCCGGAACGCGTTACTTTTACCTTTGAAGGGAGAAAAGAGCAGCAATGCAATGTTGTATTATATGAGAAACGCACAGGTGCGATTGAGCGGATTGCAGTACCGGAGGGGTATTGTGTGGGTTCTCTGCGCTCCATAGAGGTGCAGGGACTTGATACGGCACATTATGACTATAATTACGAAATAGACGGGGAGATTCTGGTGGATCCCTATGCCAGGAGAATTGTAGGCAGAGAGCATTGGGGTGAGCGTGAACGCTATTGCGCGCAGTATCAGGTGCGCAGCGGATTTTCAGAGTCGCAGTTTGAATGGGAAGATGAGGAGGCGCCTGAGATAGCAAGAGAGGATATGGTGATGTATAAGCTGCATGTGCGGGAATTCACCATGGAGGGCAGCAACGGCGGTGCAAGAAAGGGATCCTTTGAGGCAGTGCAGAACCGGCTGCCGTATTTGAAGGAGCTGGGAATCACCACAGTAGAATTGATGCCGGTGTATGAGTTTGAGGAATTGGTGCTGCCCATGCAGCCGAGGCTGCCGGATTATATCACATGGAAAGCGGAATATGAGAGTCAGGAGACATCGGCGCCTGTTGTGGAGAAATTAAACTGCTGGGGCTATAGTCAGGGAAATTACTTTGCGCCCAAAGCGGCATTTGCAAAGGGGAGGCCGGAGGATGCGCTGAAGTCTCTGGTTAAGGCTATGCACGGACTTGGACTGGAATGTATCCTGGAAATGTATTTTCCGGATTCCATGAACCAGAACCTGATTCTGGATGTGTTGCGTTTCTGGGTGATGGAATACCATGTGGACGGATTTCATCTGTTGGGGAACAATCTGCCGCTGCGCGCTATGGCACAGGATCTTCTGCTCAGCAGGAGCAAGCTGTTTGCGGACAGTTTCCCGGAAGATCTGCTGGATCATGATTACGGATATCCGCATCTTTTTGTGTATCGTGATGAGTTCCTGTATCCGGTGCGCAAGATGCTCAACCAGAGAGACGGCAATATAAACGAGTTCATCAATCAGATGCGCAAGCAGAAGAAATATGCGGGATTTGTGAATTATGTGGCAAGCAATAACGGTTTTACCCTGGCGGATCTGTTCCGTTACAGCGAGAAGCATAACGAGGAGAACGGCGAGAACAATGCGGACGGAAGCGACTGGAACTACAGCTCCAATTACGGGGTGGAGGGCGACAGCCGCAAGAACTATGTGCAGAACCTGCGCCGCAGGCAGATGATGAACGCAGTGACGATCGTAGCGCTGTCTCAGAGTGTGCCGCTGTTTTATGCGGGGGATGAGATTGGCAATTCCAAGAAGGGCAACAATAACACTTACTGTCAGGATAATAAGACGGGCTGGGTGAGCTGGGGACAGGAAAAACGTTACGAATGGCTCAGAGAATACTTAAAACAGCTCTTAACATTTCGGAGAGAACACCCGGTACTCCGTCTTCCGGCACCCATGCAGATGCATGACTATAAGGGACTGGGCTTCCCGGATCTGTCTTTGCACGGGGACCGCGCATGGGCGACGGGCTTTGAGGTGAACCGTCAGTCTGTGGGGATGATGTATTGCGGAAAATACGCACAGGATCCGGATAAGGACTGTGAGGCAGACAATATGATCTATGCGGCGTACAATTTTCACACAGGTAAGCAGTTTCTGGCGCTGCCGCTGCTGCCGAAGGACAGGAAGTGGTACAAGGTAGTGGATACGGGACATGAGCATGGCTTTTTGCAGGAACAGCAGGAGCTGGATGCACCGCAGTTAGAGATTGCGGGCATGTCCGTTCAGATTTTAATAGGAAAAGAAGTAAAATGAAGGCTTGGAAACATTTTCGCACCATCAATCATCATAAATATCTGGTCATGAAGTCCTGCTTTCAGGTGGGACTGTATAAACAGGGATTGCTGCATGACCTGTCGAAATATTCGCCTACGGAGTTCCTGGTGGGCTGCAGATACTATCAGGGCAATAAGAGTCCCAACAATGCAGAGCGTGAGGCGCGGGGCTATTCTGCCGCATGGCTTCACCACAAAGGGCGTAACAGACATCACATGGAATATTGGATTGATTATGCTCCGGGTGAGGACCGCCATATCACGGGCATGCGCATGCCGGTAAAATATGTGGTCGAGATGTTTTTGGACCGTGTGGCGGCGTGCAAGAACTATCAGAAGGAAAAATACCGGGATGACAGTCCGCTGCGCTATTATGAGAACGGCAAGCAGTACCATATTCTGCACGAGGAATCCCGTATGCTGTTGGAGAAGCTTCTGCATATGCTGGCAGAGCGGGGAGAGGCGGCGACATTTGCATATATTAAATATAATATATTAAAGAAAAAACACAGGAAATCCAGGAAGAAAGAAGGACAAAAATAATATGTTAGACGGAAAGAAAATACTCTACAGCGGCATGCAGGCTACCGGGACACTGACTCTTGGAAATTATCTGGGTGCATTGAAGAACTGGGTAAATCTCACGGACGAGTACGAATGCATTTATGGAGTCATGGATCTGCACTCGCTGACGGTGCGTCAGGTTCCTGCGGACTTCCGCAGGAATGCGCGTTCGCTGTATGCCCTGTATGTGGCGGCCGGACTTGATCCCGAGAAGAACTGCATTTACTATCAGTCACATGTGTCCGGTCACGCTGAATTAGGATGGATACTGGGCTGTTTTACCTATATGGGGGAGTTGAACCGCATGACGCAGTTTAAGGATAAGGCGGCAAAGCATGCGGACAACATCAACGCAGGACTGTATACCTATCCGGTGCTGATGGCGGCAGACATCCTGCTGTATCAGGCGGATGTGGTGCCGGTGGGCGAGGACCAGAAGCAGCATCTGGAGATTACCCGGGATATTGCACAGCGTTTCAATGCGATATACGGGGATGTGTTTACGGTGCCGGAGGCATATTACGGCAAGGCAGGCGCCCGGATCATGAGTCTGCAGGAGCCGGAGCGGAAGATGTCCAAGTCGGACGAGAACCAGAATGCCACAATACTGCTGTTGGATGACAGGGATACTATTATCCGCAAGTTTAAGCGGGCGGTGACAGATTCCGGCAATGAGATCTGCTACCGTGAGGATAAGCCCGGCATCAGCAACCTGATGGACATTTACGGCTGTGTTACTGGAAAGAGCCGTGAGGAGATTACCTCTGAATTCGATGGTAGGGGCTATGGGGAATTCAAGCTTGCCGTGGGCGAAGCGGTAGCGGATGAGCTGGAGCCGCTGCATCGCCGCTATGAGGAGTTGATGGCAGATAAGAGTTATATTGACAGCATGATCAAGGCGAATGACGAGAAAGCGGCGCATTATGCCGTGAAGACATTGCGGAAGGTACAGAAGAAGCTGGGACTGACTGAGCGCATCCGCTAGAGAGGCGGATGGAGCGCCTCTGTGTGAAAAAGGACGCGGGGACACCGGAAAAGTAAAAGTGGGAAAGGCACGGAGAACCTGACCGACTCATAGAATGTAATAAATTCGCTTTTAAGGTGCTGCTGTGAAGACTTTTTTATCTCCGTTATCCGCCCAGGAAGAGAAGCGATATCTGGAACAATTCCGGGAGGGTGATATAGAGGCTAAACACATTCTGGTGGAGCACAATATGCGGCTGGTGGCACATGTGGCGAAGAAATATCAGAATATCGATGAAGATATGGAAGATATGATTTCTATTGGGACGATCGGGCTGATTAAGGCAATTGATACCTTTCGGGCGGATCGGGGCAGCAAGCTTGCCACTTACGCCGCGCGCTGCATAGATAACGAGCTGCTGATGTATCTTCGGAGCAAACGCAAAAGCTCCCGGGAGATTTCCCTGTACGATCCTATCGGTACGGATAAAGAGGGAAATCAGATCCATCTGCTGGATGTGATGGAGCAGGAAGAGCCGGATGTCATAGAGCGGATGGAATTTGACAAGAATGTGCGCAGGCTCTATGATCTGATGCCCCGTGTCTTAAATGACAGGGAGCGCATGATCCTGTGCCTGCGCTACGGACTTAGGTCGCAGCGGCCGGTGACACAGCGCGAAATCGCGCGAAGGCTGGATATCTCCCGTTCGTATGTGTCTAGGATCGAGAAAAAGGCGCTTCAGAAGCTTCGCAAAGAATTCCGGGAAGAAAAATAAAAAATGACTTTAAAAAAGATGGTATTCATGATAAGATGAAACCATCTTTTTTATCTGTAATGATTCAGCAGAGTTCTTCTGCACTTTTTCCCAGTGTTATAGAAAGGAAAAGGAGTGATTATTTGTATAGTATGGTATTGACTGCTGTTCTGATGGGTATGCAGAGTATACCGGTGCGTGTAGAGGCGGATGTCTCTGACGGTATGCCAGTGTTTGAAATGGTGGGCTGTCTTTCGGCGGAGGCAAAAGAAGCCAGAGAACGCGTACGGACGGCGCTTCGGAATGAAGGATATGCGCTGCCGGCAAAGCGGATCACCATCAATCTGTTTCCTGCGTCCGTGCGAAAACCGGGGGCATCTTACGATCTGCCCATTGCATTGGCAGTTTTGGCCGCCCTGGGAGGGATTCCGGGGGAGTTGCTGAAGGGACTGCTTGTAATGGGGGAGATTAATCTGAGCGGCAGGATCCTGCCGGTGAAAGGCATCCTGCCGGTAGTGGCATGGGCAAGGAAAGAGGGAATCGCCTGCTGTGTGGTGCCTGCGGATAATCAGGAGGAAGCCCGGCTGGTAGATGGAATTCAGGTGGTAGGAGTATCCTGTCTGGCGGAAGTGATCGCCTGGCTGAAAACGGGGAAGACAGCGCGCTGTGGAACGGAAATGGCGGAATGTAAGGAAGGCGGAAGTTCCAGTGGGATATGCCGGGCGCATGAGGAAGCAGAGCCGGATTTCCGGGAGCTCAACGGTCAGAAGTTTGTGCGCCGGGCTTGTGAGGTGGCGGTGAGCGGGCGTCATAATTTTCTCATGGTAGGACCGCCTGGAGCCGGCAAGACTATGATTGCCAAGCGAATTCCCTCTATCCTTCCGCCTATGACAGGAGAGGAGCAGCTGGAAGTAGCCGGTATATACAGTGTGCGGGGGATTTTGGGGAAGGAGCTGGTGCGTACCCGCCCGTTCCGAAGTCCGCATCACACCATCACAGCCCAGGGAATGGCGGGCGGCGGGGCTTTGCCGCAGCCTGGGGAGATCAGCTTGGCACATCGCGGCGTATTGTTTCTGGACGAGCTGCCGGAATTTCGTAGAGAGACGCTGGAAATCCTGCGACAGCCTCTGGAGGAGCAGAGGGTACGCCTCGCCCGGAAATCCGGCAGTTATGAATTCCCGGCGGATTTTATGCTGGTGTGCGCCATGAATCCCTGCCGCTGCGGTTATTATCCCGATATGCAGCAGTGCGGCTGCACCCGTGCCATGATCGAGCAGTATCAGAAGAAGATCAGCATGCCGATTCTGGACCGGATGGATATCTGTGTGGAGACAAAGCGTGTGGCATATCAGGAATTGGTCTGCGGCGAAGCGGAAAACGAATCTTCGGACGCTATACGCGGCCGTGTGCAGGCGGCGTATGAGATCCAGAGGATACGTTATGAGGGAACAGATATCTGTTATAACAGCAGGATTCCTTCCGATAAGATCGCACAGTATTGTCCGTTGGATTTAAAACAGCAGCATTATATGGAACAGATTTATGCAAAACTGCATCTGACGGCACGTTCCTATCATAAACTATTAAAAGTAGCGCGGACCATTGCAGATATGGACGGACAGGAGCGGATCCAGATGCGTCATCTCCGGGAAGCGGTCTGCTACCGCAGTCTGGATCAGTCCTTCTGGGAGGTGCCAAGATGAAGCGGGAAGAGCAGGAGAGCGGGACCAAACGGGAGCGTGGGTATGTTCTGTGGCTGGCACATGTACCGGGTATCCGGGGCGGCAAGCTGCGCCGGATGCTGGAATATGCGGAAGCGGAAGAATTTTACCGGATGCCCAGGGAGAGGCTCGGCATGGTTCCGTACCTTACGGAGAGTGATGTCCGGCAGATTGCGGACAGCCGCAGCCGCTGGGATGTGGAAGAGAGATATGAGCGGTTTCTTGACACAGGGATGCGGATGGTGATGCGTACAGAGCGGGCTTATCCGAAGCGGCTGACTCACATCGGTATGGCGCCGCCGGTTCTTTTCTATATGGGCAGCCTGCCCGGGGAGGAGACGAAGAGCATTGCGCTGGTAGGGGCCCGCATGTGTTCGGAATACGGCAGGCATTATGCCGGGGAGATCGCATATACGGCTGCCTGTGCCGGGATGAATGTTGTCAGCGGAATGGCAGCAGGCGTGGACGGAGCGGCGCATCGGGGAGCCATGCGTGCCGGATGTGCTACTTATGCAGTATTAGGGTGTGGTGCGGACCGCTGTTATCCGGCGCAGAACCGCGATATTTATGAATATATGAAGCGGCAGGGGGGAATCCTGTCGGAGTGTATACCCGGCACCGAGCCGGAAGGGTGGCTTTTTCCGCAGCGCAACCGCCTGATCAGCGGTCTTGCCGATATCGTGGTAGTCGTGGAGGCGAAGGAACGGAGCGGTTCCCTGATCACGGCGGATTTTGCACTGGAACAGGGCAGGGATATCTATGCTCTGCCGGGACGGGTCGGGGATGCGCTGTCGGCAGGCTGCAATCGTCTGATCCGGCAGGGAGCAGGGATCATACTGGACCCGGAGGAGTTCCTGCAGGAGCTGTCATTGATGCGGGGGACGGCAAAATTCATAGGGGAATTTCCGCAGAATACTCTTGAAAAAGACGAGGGCTTGGTGTATAGTAGTTTGGATTTACAGCCCAAAAATATAGAGCAGATTTTGCAGGAAACAAAATTAGACATTGACAGAACCTGTGATATTCTGTTACGGTTAGAAACTGTGGGGCTCATTAAGGAAATTTATCGAAATTATTATATACGACTGCGCTGACAGGCAGGCAAAGGAGTAGAATTATGGCAAAATATCTTGTGATCGTGGAATCACCGGCAAAGGTGAAGACCATTCAGAAGTTTTTGGGAAAGAATTATCAGGTGACGGCGTCTAATGGACATGTAAGGGATCTGCCCAAGAGCCAGTTGGGTATTGATGTGGAGCATGATTATGAACCCAAATATATTACAATCCGCGGTAAGGGAGATATTCTGGCGAACCTTCGCAAAGAAGTGAAAAAGGCGGAAAAGATCTATCTGGCAACTGACCCGGACCGGGAGGGGGAAGCGATCTCCTGGCATCTTTACTATGCACTAAACCTGCAGGATAAGCAGGTGTACCGCATCAGTTTTAACGAGATTACCAAGAATGCTGTGAAGGCTTCCCTGAAACAGGCCCGCAGCATCGACATGGATCTGGTGAATGCACAGCAGGTACGGCGTATACTGGACCGCATGGTGGGTTACCGCATAAGCCCGGTCCTGTGGGCGAAAGTAAAGCGGGGGTTGAGCGCGGGGAGAGTGCAGTCGGTGGCACTCAGGCTCATCTGCGACCGCGAAAACGAGATCAATGCATTTATTCCGGAGGAATACTGGACATTAGAGGCGTTTCTTGATGTGGAAGGGGAGAAAAAGCCTCTCTCGGCAAAGTTTTATGGTACTGCGAAGGAGAAAATGAATATTACTTCGGAGGCAGAAGCCGATCGTATTGTGGCAGAAATCAAAGCGGCAGAATTTAAGGTGACGGATGTGAAGAAGAGCGAACGCGTCAAGAAGGCACCGCAGCCTTTTATCACCAGCACGCTGCAGCAGGAGGCATCTAAGCGGTTGAATTTCTCCACCCAGAAAACTATGCGCTTGGCGCAGCAGTTGTACGAAGGCGTAGATATTAAAGGAACCGGCACTGTGGGTCTTATCACTTATCTGAGAACGGATTCTGTCCGTATCTCCGATGAGGCTGATGCTGTAGCCAGAGAATATATTGCCGCCCATTATGGAGAGCAGTATGTGTCAAAGCATGTGGCGGAGAAGAAGAACAGCAATAAAATACAGGATGCTCATGAGGCGATCCGGCCGTCCGACATTACCCGGACGCCGGCAGCGGTCAAGGATTCTTTGAGCCGCGATCAGTTTCGCCTGTATCAATTGATCTGGAACCGTTTTGCTGCAAGCCGTATGAGCGAGGCGAGGTATGAGGCGGTGTCCGTGAAGATCGGAGCTGGGAAATACTGCTTTACCGTGGCTGCTTCCAAGCTGATCTTCGAAGGCTTTCGCTGTGTCTATGTGGATGAGGAGGAGACGAAGGGCGGGGCAGAACCAGTCTTAAAATCCTTAGACGAGAATACGAAGCTTGCATTCCGGGAATGCGAGAAGAAACAGCATTTTACCCAGCCTCCCGCACATTTTACGGAGGCGTCTCTGGTGAAGACGCTGGAGGAGCTTGGCATTGGACGCCCCAGTACCTACGCCCCCACCATTACAACCATACTTGCCAGGCGTTATGTGGTAAAAGAGAATAAGAATCTATATGTGACAGAGCTGGGAGAAGCGGTCAATTCCATTATGTGTGAAGCATTCCCCAGCATTGTGGACGATCATTTTACCGCCAACATGGAGTCGCTGCTGGACAAGGTAGAGGAGGGAAGCGTGCCGTGGAAGACGGTTGTGCGCAATTTCTACCCGGATCTCAACGAAGCGGTGGTCAAGGCGGAGAAGGAGCTGGAGAAGGTTCAGATCGCGGATGAGGTAACGGATGTCATCTGCGAGGAATGCGGAAGAAACATGGTGATCAAGTACGGACCTCACGGCAAATTTCTTGCCTGTCCCGGTTTCCCGGACTGCCGCAATACAAAGCCGTATTTTGAAAAGATCGGGGTTCCATGTCCGGAGTGCGGAAAGGAAATCGTGCTGAAGAAGACCAAGAAGGGGAGAAAGTACTACGGCTGTGAGAATAATCCGGAATGTGAGTTTATGTCCTGGGCGAAGCCGTCAACCGTGACGTGCAGCAGGTGCGGCAGCTATATGGTAGAGAAGGGCAGTAAGCTGGTGTGCGCAGATCCAACCTGCGGTCATGTAGAGGAGAATACAAAAAAGTAACAGTTCAGCGCACTTTTTCATTCGCAAAGGCGCCTACGGCGCTTTGTCGCTGCTGCGCAGCTAACTTTGCTCATAAAAAGGCGCTCCGCTCATGAAATGACTGTACAGGTGCTTTGCGTGCAAGCACTCACGCACCTGTACAATCATTTCATGGCTGAACTGTTAGGAAATGTTATAAAATTATACTCGAGTGCTTGAATTGTCAGACGAAACGTGCTAATATATTCAGTATCCGATAAAATTGTGGTGAGAGCAAGGAGGGGACGGCATGAGCGTTCAATTACTGGACAAGACCAGGAAGATCAATAAATTACTGCATAACAACAATTCACCAAAGGTAGTGTTTAACGATATCTGCGGTGTGTTGACGGAGATATTGGATTCCAATGTTCTTGTGATCAGCAAGAAGGGCAAAGTGCTTGGAAGCAGCCAGTGCCGCGGCACACAGGTGATCAAAGAGCTGATCGCCAGTGAAGTGGGCAGTTTTGTGGATGATATTTTAAACGAGCGGTTGCTGGGAATCCTATCCACCAAGGAGAATGTGAATCTGGAAACGCTTGGATTTGTGGCGGATATCAAACGCTATGCGGCCATCATTACTCCCATCGATATCGCCGGTGAACGGCTGGGTACGCTGTTTGTGTATCGTTACGACCAGCAGTATGATATTGATGATATTATACTGTGTGAGTACGGCACAACCGTGGTGGGGCTGGAAATGATGCGTTCTGTGAATGAGGAGAGCGCAGAGGAGAGCAGAAAGGTACAGATTGTCCGTTCTGCCATCAGTACCCTGTCATTTTCGGAGTTGGAGGCGATCACCCACATATTCGAGGAACTGAACGGAACGGAGGGCATCCTGGTGGCGAGCAAGATTGCCGACCGGGTGGGAATTACCAGATCGGTCATTGTCAATGCACTGCGGAAGTTTGAGAGCGCCGGAGTGATCGAATCCCGTTCCTCCGGTATGAAGGGTACCTATATCAAGGTGGTGAATGATGTGGTGTTCGATGAACTTGCAAAGTTGAAGAAAAATACATAGAACAATTGCATAGGCACCGCATGGACAGCGGTGTGGATTGGGAAACGGATTTACTGAAATGAGGGTGGTAAATCCGTTTTTGGTTCCAGATTTTTCTAAATCTAGTGCGCAAATCGAAAAAAAACACAAGATGGTGTTAGAAAATGCAAAAAACCACTTGTCTTTTTGAAATTATTCTTTATAATATATGAATATAGTGCTATGAGTGTGTAAGTGTGTTGGAGGTGAAGCAATGTTTAATTCGGATGCATTTAACTATATTAATGTCCTGAACAAGGCGGCTGATGCCAGCTGGATGAGGGAACAGGTCATTGTGAATAATCTTGCAAATTCGGATACTCCGGGATATAAGCGTATGGATGTGGAATTTGACAGTATACTCAAAGCCGAGCTGGGCGATTCCAAATACACATCCCTGGATCATAAGGTGGCGGGAGTACATATGTCACATCTGCAAGGAAAGACTTATCTGGATCATTCTGCATTTTCCTATCGGCTGGACGGCAACAATGTGGACCCGGATAGTGAGAATGTAGAGCTTGCGTCGGAGACGCTTAAGTATCTTGGACTGACGGACAGTATCAGTCAGGAGATCGCAAGATACAAGATGGTGCTGAAGTAAGCAGGATAGTATATAGAAGGAGGGACAGACATGGCGTTATTTCAATCGTTTGATATCAGTGCGTCGGGTATGACGGCACAGCGCTTTCGCATGGACACCATCGCGGAGAATGTTGCCAATGTGAATACAACTAATACGGAAGCGGGTACGCCTTATCGGCGTAAAGTAGTGACATTTCAGGAGCGGAGCGTCACGCCCTTCAGCAAGGTTCTGGAGTATTCCCGGGAGGGATATGTGGGAAACGGCGTGAAGGTTGCAACGGTCTCAGAGGACTATGATACAGACTTTACCATGCATTACGACCCGGCAAATCCGGATGCGGATGAGAATGGTTATGTTTCTTATCCCAATGTAAATATTGTGACAGAGATGACGAACCTCATTGATGCCAGCCGTTCCTATGAAGCAAATGTTACGGCGTTTGATGCCAGCAAGCGGATTGCCCAGGCGGGGCTTCAGATAGGCAAATCATAGACAAAGTTATATGATATCGCGTGAGCACATATAAGGAAAGTGAGAGGAATACATAATGGACGTTTCGGTTTTGACAGGTATAAGCGGGGACTATACGAATACCCTGGCAGCAAATGGGATTACAACTGACAGAACAGATTCGGAGGACAGCTTCGATAATATTTTGGCAGCGGCAATGAATATGATCAAGGAAACAGACCGGTATCAGAATGCGGCAGAGGAAGCAGAGATTTCTTTCGCGTTGGGAGAATCCAATAGTACGCATGAGCTTCTGGTGGCGCAGGAGAAAGCGAATATAGCCCTGTCTTATACGGTTGCAGTGAGGGACAAGGTTCTGGAAGCTTACAAAGAGATTATGAACATGCAAATTTAACGGATGGGATATTAGATCATGCCAGAGAGAATTGTTGAGATATTAGGGAAAATTAAAGATTGGTGGCTCAAATTTTCTACAAAGCAGAAAACGCTGGTTATCAGTATTACGGCAGTGGTGGTCATTGCGTTGGTGATTCTGTCAGTGATCATGACACGCCCGACTATGGTGCATCTGATCACCTGCACGGACCAGACGGAATCGGCAAAGGTGAGAGACCTGCTGTCCGGGGAAGGTCTGGACTTTGACGTGTCTTCGGATGGACTGGTCTATACGATCAATGCGAAGGATCAGTCCTCGGCCAATATTCTGTTGGGTTCTAATAATATTCCTACCAGCGGATTTTCGATCAAGGATGCACTTGACGGCAGTTTCAGCACAACAGAGGCGGATAAACAGAAGAAATTTCAGGTGTATCTTCAGGACAAATTTTCTGCGGAATTGTCAGAGATGAATAATGTGAATTCGGCTGTGGTAACGCTGAATATTCCGCCGGATGACGGCACACTGATCTCCCGTAATCAGGAGACATATGCCAGCGTCAAACTGGATTTGAACAGCCCTCTGTCGGAGGAACAGATCGCGGGAATTGCACGATATGTGGCGACTGAGGTGGGAAATAGTTCTACCGATAACATTACGATCATAGACAACAACTCCAACCTGCTGTTTGCGGGAGGAATGGAGAACTCCTATATGGGGCTTGCCAGTTCCCAGCTGACTTATCAGGCGAAGCGGGAGGAACAGGTAAAGCAGGCGATTTCCGATGTGATCGACGGAACCAATCTGTACAGCAATGTGGAGGTTGGGCTGAATCTGGTTCTGGATTTTAACCAGGTGACGCAGCAGGAGACGACTTATGCCGCTCAGGAAGGCAGGGATGAAGGTCTTGCGACCAGTGAAATTCATCACACCTCGGATGTTCAGGGCGGTTATATCGGGGAGCCTGGCACGGACAGTAACGATGCGCCTACATATGTGATTGATGACGGCAATATCACTTCGTCCTCCGTGACGGATGATGAAGTGAATCATGCCCTGGATCAGAAGAATACACAGACCATTAAGTCTGTGGGCGATATCAAGTACGATGAGTCCTCTGTGACGCTGGCACTGGCACATTATGTATATTATGATGAGGATGTGCTTCGGGAGAACGGCACGCTTGACGATATGACCTTTGATGAATTTATTGCCCAGAATGATCAGAGAGTGCCGACGGAAGTAGACGATGCGCTTTATGACATGGTGTCGAATGCTACCGGTATTCCGGTGGGTAATATCACCATTGTAAGCTATGATATTCCGATGTTCAATCCTTCTACAGGAAGCGGCAGAGGCTGGCAGGATTATATGCAGATCGTGCTTGTTGTGCTGATCTTCGCGTTGCTGGGTTATGTGGTGTTCCGCAGTACCAGAAAGGAAAAAGAAGCAGAGCTGGAGCCGGAATTGTCAGTAGAGGCATTGCTTGAGACTACCAGGGAAGCTGAGCAGGAAGAACTGGAAGATATTGGTTATAATGAGAAGTCTGAGACCAGGCTTCTGATAGAGAAATTTGTTGATGAAAATCCAGAGGCTGTTGCGTCATTGCTGCGCAATTGGCTGAATGAGGAGTGGGGCTGATTATGTCAGGTACGAACGCAGAGGAATATAATGGTATCCAGAAGGCGGCTATATTGCTGATTGCTCTGGGACCTGAGAAATCCGCTAATATTTTTAAACATTTAAAAGAGGATGAGATTGAGGAACTGACACTGGAGATAGCTAATACCAGAAGTGTGTCTCCTCAGACGAAAGAATCCATATTACATGAGTTTTATCAGGTCTGCCTTGCACAGCAGTATATTGCGGAGGGTGGTATCGGCTATGCGAAGGAGCTTCTGGACAAAGCGTTGGGAAGCGACAAGGCACAGGAGGTCATTACAAGACTCACGGCATCCCTGCAGGTGCGGCCTTTCGAGTTTGTGCGTAAGACTGATCCCAGCCAGGTGCTGAACTTTATTCAGGATGAGCATCCGCAGACCATTGCGATGATTCTGTCTTATCTGTCCCCGGCGCAGTCGGCTATGATTCTGGGTGCGCTGACGCCCGAAAAGCAGGCGGATGTTGCGAAGCGTATCGCCAAGATGGACCGCACATCACCTGATGTGATTAAGGAAGTGGAACGCGTGTTGGAACGAAAACTGTCATCTTTGTTGAATCAGGATTATACAATTGTCGGAGGCGTGGATGCTATCGTTGGCATCTTGAATACGGTGGATCGAGGAACGGAGAAGCATATCATGGAGTCTCTGGAAATCGAAGAGCCGGAGTTGGCAGACGAGATCCGCAAGAAGATGTTCGTCTTCGAGGATATCCTTCTATTGGACGATCGTGCGATCCAGCGTGTGCTGCGTGACGTGGACAACAATGATCTGGGTATTGCACTTAAGGGCGCCAACGAAGAGGTTCAGAACGTTATCTTCAAGAATCTGTCCAAGCGTCTGGCCGCAATGATCAAAGAGGATATGGAATTCATGGGTCCGGTACGTATGAAGGATGTAGAAGAAGCACAGCAGAAGATCGTTGGTATTATCCGTAAGCTGGAAGACTCCGCAGAGATTGTGATTTCACGAGGCGGAGGTGACGAGATCGTTGTCTAATCTATATAAGCACCGCTATATTACAGAAAATAACGGAACGACCAGAGTGATCAATTCCAATGACCTGATCCGGCAGAAGCTGGAGGAGCAGGCGAAAGCCATGCTTGAGAAGGAGAAGCCCAAGGATGTTTTTGCCGCAGGGCTTGCGGGAGTGGAAGGCGGTCCGGACGGTCTGGAAGGAGAAGGCTTTTCGGAAGGACTGCAGGCGCCGAAGTTGGATGAAATGTTGGAGGAGGCACAGGAGGAAGCAGACCGTATTCTGGAAAACGCCCGTGTGCAGGCAGATCATCTGGTTGCAGAATCTGAGGCAAAGATAGCCCAGGCAAGAGATATTGCGATTGCCCAGGGCAAGGAAGAGGGTTTGGCTCAGGGAAGAACAGAAGCTCAGTGGCAGCTGGAGCAGCAATTGAAGGAGCTTCAGGAAAAAGAAAATGCCATGCGCGAAGAATACCGTCAGATGAAGGATCAGTTGGAGCCGCAGGTGGTACAGGTGGTGGCGGAGCTGGTGGAGAAAGTGTTTCATGTGCAGTTTCGCGACAAGAAGGAAATTCTGCTGTATCTGGTGCGTAATACGTTGGAATCTATTGACGGCGGCAGGAATTTTGCGATTAAGACCAGCGTGGCGCGTGCATCGTACCTGGAGGAACACAGGGATGAGATTCTGAGCTGTCTGGGAAGCGGGGTGACTCTGGATATCATCGGAGAGCGCTTTATGGGAGACGGAGAATGCGTCATCGAGACAGATAACGGTCTGTTTGAGTGCGGACCGGATGTCCAGTTGGAAAACCTTGTGAAGGATATCAAGTCATTATGTTTGTGAGGTTGGGAATGTGGCATACCAGACGTTTCAATTAGATAAATACAGACAGCTGGCAGAGAAAACATTCTTTACCTGCCTGGGCAAGGTGGTGAAGGTGGTTGGATTAACGATAGAATCCATCGGACCGGATGCGAAGCTGAATGATTTGTGTAAAATATATTTAAATCGTGAGACAGATGAATATGTGATGGCAGAGGTGGTTGGCTTTAAAGACAACCGCCTGTTACTGATGCCCTACGACAGTGTGGAAGGGCTTGGTGTTGGGTGTATCGTAGAGAATACGGGACATCCATTGTCTGTTTTAGTAGGTGATGAAGTGCTGGGGCATACCCTGGACGGCATCGGGCGTCCTACGGATGTGGCTGAGCTGGCGATCAGCACGGAGTATCCGGTGGAGGCAATGCCGCCGGACCCCATGAAACGTAAGATCATTGATGAGGTACTGCCGCTTGGAGTGAAGGCGGTAGATGGACTGATCACCGTGGGAAAGGGACAGCGTATCGGTATTATGGCAGGTTCCGGTGTGGGCAAGAGTACGCTGCTTGGCATGTTTGCCCGCAATACCAAGGCGGATATCAATGTAATCGCACTGATCGGCGAGCGCGGCAGAGAGGTGCGGGAATTTATTGAGCGGGATCTGGGCGAGGAAGGCATGCGCCGTTCGGTTCTGGTGGTGGCAACCTCTGATAAACCTGCGCTGATCCGTAATAAAGCGGCAAAAACAGCAACGGCGATCGCAGAATATTTCCGGGACCAGGGCAAAGATGTATTGTTGATGATGGATTCCCTGACGCGTTTTTCTATGGCCCAGCGTGAAATCGGGCTTGCTACAGGGGAGCCGCCGGTGACCAGAGGCTATCCGCCCAGCGTATACTCCGAGATGCCCAAGCTTTTAGAGCGGGCGGGAACTGCGGAGAAAGGTTCTGTGACGGGGCTTTATACCGTTCTGGTGGATGGAGACGATATGAACGAACCGATTGCGGATACGGCGCGAAGTATCCTGGACGGACACATTATCCTGTCCCGGAAACTGGGACATAAGAATCATTATCCGGCAATCGACGTGCTGCAAAGCCTTTCCAGGGTCATGAGTTCCATTGCGGCGGCGGACCACAAGGAAAAAGCCGGCAGACTGCGCAATGTTATGGCGACCTATCAGGAAGCGGAGGATCTGATCAATATCGGGGCATATAAGAGCGGTTCCAATGAGGAAATCGATTATGCCATTTCCAAGATACGGGAGGTCAATGCGTACCTCTGCCAGCGCACAGATGAAAAGTTTGATTTCGAGGAAGAGATTAAGCTGTTGGGAGATATATTTGCAGGTTAGGTAAGACCGGAGGGAACATATGGCCAAATTCGTATATCGTATGCAGAATATACTGAACATCAAGCTTAAACCTGTCTCTTATACAGCTCTCCGCGCCCCCGAGGCAAGAGGCGGGGTCGGGGGGGGTGTGGGGGGTGGAAAGAGG
>JAIEAP010000030.1 GCA_029071325.1 Lachnospiraceae bacterium
TCGAAGCATAAAAAGACAGAAAAAATATGATACGTCGGTGACAGCGGAATTTACACGCACCGGCTCAAGGATATCCTGTGTATGCCTGCAAATCCCGGAGAATGGATTATGATTTTCATAAGAGTAATTATGCGACACCCCCTTATGCGCCGTCTTCTTACAGGTAACGGAAAAGCTCTCCAGCTTCCTCTTTGCGGGACGTGTCGGCAATGGCAAGAACCTCTGCTTTCACGGTCTTCTGCCCAAACATAATCTCTATGATGTCTCCCGGTTTTACATGGACGGATGCCTTTGCGGGCTTACCGTTCACAGTTACTCTGCCTGCGTCACACGCCTCGTTGGCCACAGTCCTTCGCTTGATCAGACGGGACACCTTCAAAAACTTATCCAATCTCATATCCATCTCTCTGTCTCCTATATATAAAAAAAGCGCAACGGAGCATGTACACCTGCCGTTACGCCTTTTATCAGAATCACTTTATTATTTATTTACAATATCCTTTAAAGCTTTTCCTGCCTTGAACTTCGGTGCCTTAGATGCCGGAATAGTCATCTCTTTGCCACTCTGTGGATTTCTTCCAGTTCTTGCTGCTCTTTCAGATACTTCAAAAGTACCAAATCCCACCAACTGAATTTTCTCACCCTTGGTCAGTTCTTCTGCGACAATATCTGTGAAAGCTTTCAGAGCCGCCTCTGCATCTTTCTTTGATAATGCCGTTTTATCAGCCATAGCTGATACTAACTCTGCTTTGTTCATGTTAAAATTCCTCCTCTGGATTTTATATTTCTTCTTGAGGTCTACACGCTCCAAGATTACCTACGAATATATTTATACTAACTTTTCCCATATTTGTCAAGGATAATCGTTATCTCCTATAACATTTTATTGATTTTGTCCAAAACAGCTTTTCCGAGGCGTTCGTATCTACTTTCCGCGTCTTCCATGGATTCTCCCTTGACGCCGATGTAAAATTTCACCTTCGGTTCTGTTCCGGAAGGTCTTACGCAGAACCACGCTGCATCATTCAATTCATAATACAACACGTTGGATGCAGGCAGTCCGGTGGGCGTAACCGCTCCAGTCTCCATATCCGTAATGGTATCCTTCTGATAATCCCGTACCCGCAGCACCTGATAGCCGCCTATCTCCTTAAGCGTCTCTCCCCGGAGCGTATCCATAATCTCCTGAATCTTGGAAAGTCCCTCGATACCCTTTAAAGTGATGGATTCCACATGGTCTTTGTAATAACCGTATTTCTCATACATGGCGATCATGGCATCCCACAGTGTCATGTTTTTCGTCTTATAATATGCCGCAGCCTCGCACAGCGCCATAGACGCCACAACAGCATCCTTGTCTCTGGCATAGGTTCCGGTCAGACAGCCATAGCTTTCTTCCATTCCAAAGAGATATGTGCCTTTGCCGGTCTTCTCGAATTCCAGAATCTTGCCTCCGATAAATTTGAAACCGGTCAGAACCTCAATCAACTCTATACCATAGTGTTCCGCGATAGCGTCCGCCATATTCGTGGACACAATGGATTTGATAAATGCTCCGTCTTCCGGAAGGCTTCCCTGCGTCTCCTTCTTCTGTCCAATGATATAATCGCCGATCAGACAGCCGGACATATTGCCGGTGAGGGAATGATACTCTCCCGTCTTGGAATCCTTAACATACACACCAAGCCTGTCTGCATCCGGGTCTGTTGCCAATATTAAGTCTGCATTTACCTTTTTGCCCAGTGCCAGGCCCAACTCAAACGCCTCCTCGGATTCCGGATTCGGATAGCTGACGGTAGGAAACTCTCCGTCCGGCAGTTCCTGTTCCGGCACCACATATACATTGGCAAATCCAAGTTCCTTCAGTACGCGGCGCACCGGAATATTACCGGTTCCGTGTAACGGTGAATAAACAATCTTCAGTTCTCCCCCTACAGCATCAATGGCATCCTGATGCACTACCAGCTTTTTCAGTTCTTCGATATACGGATCATCCACATCAGCTCCGATGGTGACATACAGTCCCTGTGCCTTGGCTTCGTCCAAAGACATGGTCTTCACGGTACTGTAGTCCGTCACCTTCTTCACCTCGTCCATAATTCCGCTGTCATGAGGCGGCGTAATCTGCGCACCGTCTTCCCAATATACCTTATATCCGTTATATTCCGGCGGATTATGACTGGCGGTAATATTGATTCCCGCAATGCAGCCCAGCCTGCGTACCGCATAGGAAAGCTCCGGCGTAGGACGCAGAGATTCAAACACATAAGCTTTGATGCCGTTTGCTGCAAGACACAGTGCGGCTTCATCTGCGAATTCCGGTGACATCCGCCTGGAATCAAATGCGATTGCAACGCCCTTCTCCTCACCTTTCACTTTTATAATATAATTGGCAAGACCCTGGGTAGCCTTACGGACAGTGTAGATATTCATGCGGTTCGTACCCGCTCCGATCACTCCCCTCAGTCCGGCAGTACCGAACTCCAGGTCCCGGTAAAAACGATCCTCAATCTCCTTCTCATCATCCTTAATTGCCTCCAGCTCTGCCTTCGTAGCCTCATCAAAGGTATCTGCTGCAAGCCACTCTTCATACATCTGTCTGTAATCCATATTTTTCTCCTCCTTGCTTTTGCATTACTTATTATCGCTTAAAACAAATCGTTCAGCACACTGTTGAGAATACCGCTGCTGGTCTTTATACGCTGCGTATCTATCACTGCATCCACCAGATCATTAAGCTTCTCCAGATACTTTTCGTCTACCTTTCCAGTACCTGACGAGTCATTGGTATTATCTGCGCTGCTGCCGTTATTTGTATTCGCACCGGATTCTGTTCCATCCGCGCTGGTCACACCGCCGCTGGATGTCAATCCGACCTCCAGCACCGCCTCCTCCGAATTGACGAACAAGCGTCTGGACCAGGTTTCATACCCTTCTGCGTCTACCTGCAGTCGATGAATCCCATATTTTAGCTGCAATGGCTGGGAATAATCTACAGCCACGCCGTCAATATACAACTGTGCTCCTTCTACGCCTATGGCAAAGGTCAGTGTACAATACTTAGGTCCCTCTCCCTTAATCTCATCTACATTAATTGTCGAAACCGTGTCTCTCGTCACCGCCACGTCCACAGATCCGCCATAACCATTGCCCGCTACCGTAACTTCATAATCACCCTCAGGCACTTCCACTTCCATGTCTTCTGTGATCTTATAATAGCTCTTATGGTTCAAGCTGAGCCAGCCGCCCTCCAGATCCGCTGTGTTCTGCAACTGTATGACGCCATGTCCTGTAACGATCAATACCGACAGAATCTTGCGGTCCACACCGTACACCCGCAGGACATCCTGCTCTGTCAGCTTCCCCAGGTCTGTGGCTTCTTCTCCTGAAAATACCATCAGCATATCATCGTAGCTGTATTTGGTGTCTCCCAGCGTAATAATGGCATCCTCTTCATCCACTTCAAAACGCCTTACATCATCATATTCCCACACCGTATCCGAAGCGCAGAGCTTTTCCAGCATCAGGCTGTTCTCCCTCAGCGTTGCATGCACTGCCATACCCGGAGCAAAATCGGAAGAAGATGTATTGCCTCCATATTTATCCAGAAAAAATGTGCCGTCTGTATAAGCATACTGCTCATATCGGCCAGTATCCAGATTCAGCAATGTGATCAGCCCCTGTTCCGTATCCATCTGGCTCAGCAGATATAGCTGCTGCTCCGGGAGCTGCTCCTCACCTTCTGTCTGCGTTACACCTTCCTGCCCGTCCCCCGTATGTCCTTTCTGACTGGTCCCATTCTGTGTACCGGGACTGCAGCCTGCAAGGCACAACAGCATCAGGCAGATGATAAACGCCAGGCGTAAACATCTCTTCTGCTTATCCATATTACACCTCTCTTTGGTACATGTCGTTTAATATTATACATGATTCCTATTCAAAATTAAATAACATTCTTAAAAACTCCTGCCTTTTTTCCTCCTGTTCCAGAACCTTTCGCAGTTTTTCGATATCCCTGCCGGACACCCACGCCTTGTTGGAATTAAAATAGTGGTTTGCCACTTTCCAGAATTTCTCAGGATATGCCATCCGAAGATACAGCTGTTCCCATTCATCCGCAGACAGCTTCCGTCTTTTCTCATACGCGCGCATCATATCAGAGGCAAGCCCCACATGGAAGTTATGCTTCTCCATCAGCTTCCTCAGGAAATTCGCCACATCTACCACCTGCATATCGCAGCACGCCTGCTCCCAGTTGGTAAGATATGTGCGTTTACCCGCAAACAGCACATTATGCTGATTATAATCCCCGTGACATATTCCATACATCTCCTTCCGTCTGTCCTCACCAGCCCCGGCAAGCCAGCGCTCTAATCGCTGTTCCACTGCCTGCGCCTGGCTCATGAACACGTCAAAATGCTGCATGAACATCATTTCAAAGGCATTTTTCTTATGCTTGCCGTGAATGTAATTTCTGACCTTGCGCAATTCCCGGTTATGCTTGCAGACCTCACCGAGAAACGCTTCTCCCGGCACACATTTTTCCTGTTCCATACTGCCGTGCAGCGCCACATGCATAGCCGCCATCTCCTCCATGGCGCGCAGGATATCATCCCGGTTTTTCGGATCGCACTCCCTGCCTTCTATATAATTCCTGGCGTAATAAGCAGTCTCCTCTCCATCCTTCGCAAGAAGTTCTCCTTCCGCCGTATGCAGGATTACGTCCGCGTCCACTCCCGCTTCCTGTAATCGCAGAAGTATCTGTTCCAATGCGGCGGCGCGCTCCTTGGAGCCTGGAAATTCCCTCAGGATTATTTTCCCCTGGTTTGTTTTACATATGTATGCCCCTCTGCCTTTTAAAACTTCTTCTACGTCAAACGGATACTGTTCCAACACCTGATTCGATAAATTATACACGAAAACCCCTCCACAAGACTATTTGCGGAAAATCTTCCGCGTCTCTCTATCTTATGAAGAGGTTCTCCAAAGTATACCCTGTCAAATATTCTTTTGTGTTCTTCTCCGGTTCCTCAACCACCAGTTCCAGGAGCCTTGATAGTATTTCTCCCAGCTTCCTGCCAGCCGGTATTCCCAGTTCTATCAGATCCTTCCCGTCCACCGCCAGTTCCTTTAAGCTTAAGCAGTCTCCTCTCGCCATGATCTCCCGATACAGCTCCCGGTAACGGTCTAACGCCTCCAGCTTCTCCTGCCTTTCGTAATCGCTCTGAGCCAGAATATCCGCAAGCTTTAAGTCGAAAATTGCCGGATAGCATTCCATACCCACCCGCCGTATCGCTCGGCGCACGCCGCGGTCATGCAAAGCGGGATTTACATCATGTCCGGCCACAAGCCTTGCCGTCATATCTATGGTGGCATTATCAAACTTCAGGCGGCGAAGAATCTTCCGGGTCAGCACAGCCCCCTGTTCGGGATGTCCATAGAAATGATCGACACCTTTCTCGTCCACCGTCCGGCAGACCGGCTTTGCCACATCATGAAACAGGGCCGCAAGCCTCAAGATCCGATCCTGGGGCGTATGCATCAACACCCGTATGGTATGCTCTCCCACCGTATATGCATGATGGGGATTCTCCTGTTTTGTCTCCATCATGGCATCCCACTCCGGCAAGATCACGGCGCTCATCCCTGTCTCATAGAGCGTGCGCATTTCCTGAGGGTTTTGTGATACCAGCAGCTTTACCAACTCTACTTGAATGCGCTCGGCGCTTACCTTTCCCAGCAATGGCGCCATATCCGCGATTGCCTGCCTGGTACACCCTTCCACCTGAAACCCAAGCTGTGCAGCAAACCGCACGGCACGCAGCATCCGAAGTGCGTCCTCTCCGAATCGCTCCGCCGGATCACCTACGCATCGGATGACCCCCCCCCGCATATCCGCGATTCCGTCAAAGGCATCCACCAGCCCCCGCTCTGGATGATACGCCATGGCATTGATGGTAAAATCTCTCCGTTTCAGATCCTCCAGAAGGTCTGGCGTAAATGTCACCCCGTTCGGATGCCTGGCATCCTCATACGTTCCGTCAATCCGGTAGGTGGTCACCTCATATCCGTTTCTGTCCAACATGACGGTTACCGTACCGTGGGCGATACCCGTATCAATCGTCCGCCGGAACAGACCCTTGACCTGCTCCGGTTTTGCCACAGTAGTAATGTCCCAATCCTGAGGATTTCTTCCTATTATACTATCCCGGACACAGCCTCCCACTGCATATGCTTCAAATCCCGCCTCTTCCAGAGTATCAATTATGAACTTCACCTGACCTGGAAGCTGTATGTCCATGCTGCCTCCTGCTAATTCTGATTCATGAGTTCTCCCATGAATTTATACGTTCCCTTGGATGCTCCTTTTACCATATACATCAGATCATCCGCTTTCTTGATCATCTCATTAAAGTCTTCTTCCGTTCCCACTTCGCCGGATGCAACGATTCCGATAGAACAGGACAGAAGCTTTTTCTCGTCCAGCTTCACATTCGCTCCGGTCTCACGCTCGATCATTTTACGAAAACCATCCTGTTCCCGAATCTCCTGGTAAATCTGCTGCGCGACGCCTTCCAGAACCTGCCGTTCATCCGTATACAGGACTATGATAAACTCATCTCCTCCGTAACGCGACACAATGCCCTGGTCCCCGCATACACGTTCAAAAATCTTCGCCATAGACTGCAGCAGCAGATCTCCGACATCATGCCCAAAGGTATCATTATAGGTCTTAAAATTATCCAGATCAATGAACATGATACTGAAACAGGGCTTCGCCTTACCTGATTTGATCTTCGCAACAAGCTGCTCAATATTCTGGTAAAAGCCTTTCCGGTTCAAAATTCCCGTCAGCTGATCCGTCACCGCCGACTTATACAGCGCCGTATTCATCTCATATATTTTCTCATACGCATAAAGCCGGTTCAGGGAATATACAACCTCGCGGAACAGCAGCTCATAAATCCTAAGATCGCTCTCGTCCAGCATATAGCGGTTCACGGAAGAATGCCAGTTATCCTTCATCAGCACATATGCGATCATAATGCTGGTCACCCTGCCGTTGTTGAAGAAGGGGATTGCCGCCATGGAGCAGACATTATCCTCTCCAAATATTTGAATTACATTCAAGTGTTCTGAATAGCTGTTGCCCACCTTGGACACCACAAAGCTCTTTCCGCTCCGCTCAAAGGTATCTCTCAAAAACCGCAGCTTCTCGTTGGTGAGCTGCACTCCTGTATCATCATAGAGCACCTGCGCCTTCCTGCCCTGAAATTGTATATACAATGCCCGATCCAGGTTAAAGTGGTACATAAAAGCTCTCATAACCTCTTCCATCATGGTCTCTGCCGATATATCAGATACGTCAATGACTTTTTGCCAGGTAGCTATGAAATCAATCTGTCTGCGCTCCCGCTGGTATGCACGGCTGACACTCTCCTGCTTGAGCTGAATCTCCAGTTCCTGCTTCGTGACCTCCCCGCCGGGTGTATTCATCATATAGCTTTCCATTGGCTCCAGCATTTTCTTCTCATTCTCAGTAAACAGGCCCTTTCTGCCCTCCTCATACTGAGCCAGCAGCATTTCTTCATTCTCCCGCAGTTCTTTTCTTCCCGTCCGCTCATAGAAATTGATCCGCTCTGTGCGAAACAGCTTGTAACAGAAGAACTGATTTCCCTCTGCGCGTACCAGATAGGTGTCTGCGTTGGTAAATTCCTCAAATGCCTTTTTGTCATTTCCTTCATCCATGCACAATATTGCCTTGGAAAAATGGTACAGGAACATATCGTCATCACAACGGGCATAATCATGAATTACACCCGTCTCACTCTGCATCTTCTCCTTCTCCATCACATAGTTCAGGAACTGCTTACTGTTGTTCAGATACTGTTCACAGTTAAAGCGGTTGCCCAGCTTGGCATTCACCAACGCCAGAAGACCGTACAGCTTAGAAAGATTGCAGACCCTAAGACTGTTCAAATGAAGACGTTCGATTGCCTTCATACACCTTAAGAGAAGGTCGTTTGCCTCCTCGTACTCGCCCATGGCAATACAATTGATGGCCATATTATAATGTATTTCCGCAATGTCCTCCTGCAGTTCCAGATCATAGCAGATCTGAATCGCCTTCTGAAAATACTTCTTTGCCAACTGATTCTGATTCACAGCGCTCAGATTATAACCCAGACCGGAAAACAGCCGCCCGCCCTTCATGCTGTTCTTTTCCTTCATATCTTCAAAGGTACGCACGGTATATAATAAGGAAATGGCATGCATACCGTTGGTGGAAGCAAGCATGATATTCTTCTGATAAGCATTATAAATAAGCTGCTCGTTGCCAATCTCTTTGGCAATCCTAATTCCCTTGCTAAAGTAAATCAACTGGGATTCTGAATAGTAGGCGCGTGCCATGATCTCGGGCTTGTTATCATATGCATAGATATAGACATACGCCAGATGGTTCCGATAATTATATTTGATGAGCTTCTCCATCATCTCATCTTTAATCTCTACATTCTGGGCACAGAAAAATATATCATTCCACCCTGCCATCTTCGCCTGAACCTCTACCAGTTCCGCTTCAAACTGCGCACGCTCTCTGCCGGACTTCATGGCAATATTTCTCGCCTTATTGGCATTCTCCATGGCTTCCCGGAGCTTACTCTGATACATATATGCGATTGCCTTAATATAGTAGGCAATAAACTGTGGTGAGGTTTTCTGATCCGGCACTTTAAGATCTTTGATATCCTCACTGATTTCCAGCGCTTTGGCAAGATCTCTCATATAGATGGATACATATGCGTACAAATGCATGATCTCAAACTTCTTCGCTGCCCCCAGCGTCATGTTTTCAAACTTCATCTGACGGTCTATCTTCTCCAGGTAAAAGGACGCCTGCTCTAAATCCATGAAATAAACCAGATTCCGCAGCTTATTCAAATCCCACTGCGCGCGTTCTTCCTTATCCTTACTATTTGCCTTCTCCCGGTATTGCTCGCTGGCACTACCGATATGGAACACCGTCATCTGATTTTCCAATTCTTCATGTAAAGCTTCCCATACAGCGAGATTGTGTTCCTGTATCCGGTGCAGATCGTTCAGACCCAGCACGACTCCGATATTCTGGGCGTTCTTTGCCTTCACTAATTCCAGCAGCAGCACCAGCGTACTCCGCCCTGCCACCTGAATACGGTTGATCAAAATCAGAACTGGATGTTCTTTTGACAATTCCTGAAGCATCGCCAGAATCTCCTGGTTCATCCGGCTGCGCTCATACTCCACTTCATTATACAGCAACCCTTCCTGACGATACACTTTCCGGTTCTCCATATAGGAACGAAACAGCGGCTTATGGAGTTCATACACACCGCATCTGTCCATGAACTCATCAAAACTTCCGGTTTCAAACTGCCGGAACATCTCCCGAATGGTCTCCAAAAACGGGTCATAGGCCCCTACCCATTCACCGGGACAGAACTCATGACGGGTAAGATACAAATTGGCTTCCTGCATCAGATCTTCATCGATTGCCAAATCACGAATCGAAAAATCATTGCTGTATCTTGCCAGAACAACATTATGATCTTCCTTACCTATTCTCCGTGTCATCTGCTCTAATATGCTATAATAGTTTTTCTCTATCATCCGTCTGCTTCCTCCCCCCTATCAAAATTATTTTATTTCTTTAATATGCTTTTCCCCAGTATACCAGTTTCTTGGCAGGTCTGCCGCAGCACACGCAGGTCTCGGCAATCATCTCCTGCTCAAAAGGCATGCATCTGGAAGTAGCAGTTGTATCTTCTTTTATCTTAAGTTCGCACTCCAGCTCTCCGCACCACATCGCCCGGATAAAACCAGGTTTGTTCACGACTGCGTCTTTGAAAGATTCATAATCCAGCGCATCGCTGATATGCGTCTGCTGAAATTCTTTTGCCCGTGCCAGCATATCTGCCTGTTCCTGTTCCAGAAGTTCTGCCACCTTATTTACAGCCTCATCTAACGATACCACCGTCTTCTCTCTGGTATCACGGCGGACTATGACGCATTGACCGTTCTCTATGTCCTTCGGTCCCAACTCTACCCTCAACGGAATGCCGCGCATTTCCTGCTCTGCAAATTTCCAGCCGGGACTCTTCTCCGTATCATCCAGCTTCACCCGGAATCGCTCTGCCAGACGGCCTTTTAATTCGTCTGCGGCATCCAGCACTCCTTCCTTCTGCTGCTGGATAGGAATCACCATCACCTGTACCGGCGCGATTTTCGGTGGAAGCACCAGTCCCGAATCATCACCGTGTACCATGATCAGCGCCCCGATCATCCGTGTGGACATGCCCCATGAGGTCTGATGCACATACTGCAGTTTATTTTCTTTATCTGTATATTGAATACCAAACGCCCTGGCAAATCCGTCCCCGAAATTATGACTGGTTCCCGACTGTAAGGCTTTCCCATCATGCATCAGCGCCTCAATCGTATATGTCGCTTCCGCTCCGGCAAACTTTTCCTTATCCGTCTTGCGTCCTTTCATCATAGGGATTGCCAGTACCTGCTCGCAGAAATCCGCATAGACATTCAACATCTGAATGGTCCGTTCCTCTGCCTCCTCTGCTGTAGCATGCGCGGTATGTCCCTCCTGCCACAAAAACTCGGAGGAGCGTAAAAACGGACGTGTGGTCTTCTCCCACCTTACCACGGAGCACCACTGGTTATAGACTTTAGGCAGATCCCGATAAGATTGCACTATATTTTTATAAAGATCACAAAATAACGTCTCTGAGGTAGGTCTTACGCACAGCCGCTCCGGTAACGTTTCCAGGCCGCCCTGAGTGACCCATGCCACCTCCGGCGCGAACCCCTCTACATGATCCTTCTCCTTCTGGAGCAGGCTCTCGGGAATAAACATCGGCATATATACATTTTCTACGCCCGTTTCCTTGAATCTCGCGTCCAGTTCCCTTTGAATATTCTCCCATATCGCGTAGCCATTCGGCTTGAAGATCATGCAGCCCTTCACGGATGAGTAGTCCATAAGTTCCGCTTTCTTCACCACATCCGTATACCATTGCGTAAAGTCGTCCTCCATAGATGTGATCGCTTCTACGAGTTTTTTGTCTTTAGACATTATAGTTTCTCCTTTTTACCATTATACTTATAGTTTATCCCCTAATCTATGTATTGTCAAATGCAAAAATACTATGTGCAAAAAAGGCATCCGCCAGATACATTTTCTGAATACGGATACCCTCTTACGTTTTCCTATGATCGCTAAGACATATGCCTTGCAATCTCCTGCTTCTGTTTTATGGCGATATAGCTTCCCAAGTCCACGTTGGATCTGGTGGCAATACAGCCAAACACTTTCTTTCCTTCCTCTACCTCTTCTTCCCGGACGACATGTCCCGCAATCTGAACATTCATCTTGTTTGTCCTGTCATCAAATTGCAGATGAAATGAGCCGATATCCGTCCCTTCCACTTTGGTATTTCCCACAAAGGAAACTCCGCCGACACTGACATCCTTCACGATTACCTCCATCTTCTCCCGGCTGCTGTCAATGGTCAGCAGACCCGGAAGCCCAATATACTGGCGGAAATTCTGCCTGCGGTTCCAGGGTTTTCCATCCTTCTGGGAGATGATCGCATAATACTTCCCCTGCTTCGTCTGTATGGTTTGAATCCCGCAGCCTTCCCATACGATCGGCTGTTCCCCTTCTCCGGCATATACAATGCTGATACGCACCTGATCTCCGGTAAAATTCAAAATTTTCCCATCAATATACACCGGTTCTGTGCAAAGGATTCCCTGCGTACAAAATGCAACCTTAATATCATACTCTACCGAAGTCCGCTCCAATCTCGCCATGAGTTGAATCTGCTCCCCTTGTTCAATCTCATATAATTTCATTTCCACCCTCTTGTATTCCTATTATGTAGTATATTCACATTCCTCTAATACGCCCCCCTATTTATGCGCCGCTCTTTCAGCCAGCGCATGGAATCCCTCAAAGCCTCTACTGTCTTGGTCTCAATTACACATCTGCATTTGTGATGCATGGCTATCTCCAGCCTTCCCCGCAGATCGATCTGACCGCTTCCTAACGTCATATGATCCAGACTTCCCATTCCGTCATGAATATGGAAATGTGCAAGCTTGTCCTCATACTCACGCAAAAAAGGTTCGTCCGTATTGCCTGCGACATGGCAATGCCCAATATCCCATGTCAATCCAAACACATCGCTTTCCAGAAGATACCGGACAGCCTCCACTTCATAATTCCGATAACCGTCCGTATTCTCAATGCATATCTTCAGCGGCGCTCCGTCCACACGCTCGATGCACTTCTCGCGAAACAGCCGCCACGCCTCTTCATATTCGTTTCTGTACTGTTCAAAGAGGTGCACCTTCCGTCCCGGCAGGGTAAAGTAAACGCCATGGTTCATATGCATATTCAACACCGGTATGTGCAGCTTCTTCGCCACATCGATCAAGCGAAGCACCGTATCTGTATACGCCGCAGCCACTCCATGGTTAAAATCCGCAATGTTGAGGTTTTCGTCCAGATGAACGGTAAAATATATTCCGTTATCAGATGCTATTTTCTCAAAATAGTCGGCATGCTCCAGTTGTTCAATCTGATATTGCGGCAGATTCATGTTTAATTCTATAAAGTCAAGCCCGAGTTCCCTGCAAAGAGACACATTTTCCTCCAGGGTACAATTCTCTATTAACGTCGGCATCCCAAATTCCAGCATGACAGATACCCCCTTCCCAAGACTCATTGGTCTTATATCTATTATACCCAATTTTCTGCCCGACGGCTACTACAAGATGTAGTCCCTCAAAGAACACTTTACACGATTTTATATATCTTCATCCCATAAGCCCTCTATTTCTGCAAAATCATCCTCCACTGCTTTCCATGCCCTGCCAAATTTCACATCCTTAAACAGGGCTGTCAAACCGGTAATCTGCCTCAAACGCAGTATTTCATCCCTGTCCATGCCCAGGTGTTTTGACAGCCATGCATCGGAACGCCCCAGTTCGTGGAGCTCCTTGATGATATTACTCATCAGATCCACATCATGGCTTCCTCTGGCCCGGTTATGCCGTATCGTGCTGGCCATGCGGCAGTCTAACGGCTTATCGATCACAGACACCGGCAGCCTGCCGCCCTCCCGCTCATAGATATCGGGATAATCCAACATAATGCGGTAACGGTGAAATCCGTCCACGATCACATACACATCCCTTTCCCCATCATAATAACAAACGATGGGCATTGTATAGCCGTCCTCCCGGATACTGTCATAAAGCAGGCTCAGTTCCGGCGGTGCCACAGAATTGGGATTGTATGTATTTGGCTCGATCTTCTCAATGGGAACCGATTGAATATGGTATACGGGACTTACAAACTTCATGCTACTTACCAACCACTTTCCTGTATTTTTCCTTCAGTGCCTTTACATTCTTCTGCTGCTCACGGGTGAGACCAAATCCCATAGTCCTACAGAGATGATCGTTCTTGAGAATGCAATAGCACATCCGCTTCCAGCTGGGAATCTCTCTTGTGGACTTTATATCGTCCGTATCATCCGGAATCCTGCCCAGGAACACTACTCTGGAATTTTTCATCAATGTATAATTGGACACACCGTTGCGCCGGATATGATATCCACGCTCCTCCAGTTCACGGATCGTCTCCTCCTCCAGTCCTCCGCCCACCTCATGCCAGAAGCGGATAGAGGTTTTAAACTTCTTAATGTAATTATCACGCAGCCTGGCAGGCAATGTGGCAAGCAGGAACCTGGTATAAGACTCCCATGTATGCCCTTCCGGCAGCGTGATATTCTTATACCCCATTGCCTTGCTCCTGCCATAGATTGCGGTAAAATTCGCCCCGCGCACTCTGCCCACCAGTTTCACCCATATCTCAGGGTCAATGACCCGGTAGAGATTCAGACTGTCCTTGGCATAATCATTAAAGGGAGACGCCACACGCATCTGGCTGGGCTTTAATCCCGCCATATAGTAAAGGTCATACAATCTATTATAATCATATTGAAAAGCATAATTTGCATGCCATACATCCCGTGTCGTCCAGTCATAGAGAGGTGACGCGCACCACACATCCTTAAACTGACGGCTGATCCAGCAGGTTCCCTTATATCCGTATTTCCGGTTCAGAAAGCCGCTGTAACGCTGGATGGATTCATCTGCCCGAATCCCCAGCAGGGCAACCGTCCTTCCCTTGTTATGGGACAGCCGGTACCATCGGCAAAATTGTTTTGCCAGATCCTCCTGATGCATGCGGTACCGGTAAGTCGTAATGGGATTATTCTCCTGATTGATCACGTATGGATGCTCCGGCATAGGGCGTACCCAGGCATCCTTTTTCTCCTCATCCCAGGGATACCAATACATCTGATAGCTGCTCAATGCAGTTCTGACTGCCATAGGAAGGCACACCCAGTACAACTCTGCATCCTTCTCTATCCGGGTCATGGTTCGCTCTACATATTCTGTAGTCACGCTGTATTGCGCCTCAAAATCCTGATGAAATACGCCTATCTTCCGGTTTGGATAATATTTTTTCTGAAAATCCAACACTATATTCAAAAGCAGTCCGCTGTCTTTGCCGCCGGAAAATGATACGAAAATGTTATCAAATTCCCGGAACAAAAAATGGAGGCGCTGCTGCAACGCCTCATACACGTTTTGCGCTAAATACTCCCTTTTCATGTCTCCTCCCGTTCTATTAAGGTCAGAAGCAAAACGCCTCTGACCTCAACACTGACTTAGCCTTTATGTTAGCATACAATCCGGCAATATTCAACCTCAAGTTAGCCGTCTAATCCCATAAACTCAACTGCCAAACCGCCTGCTTTTCCTCAAATGCGTGCAGGTATTGAAATATCTGCTCGTTGCTATGGACAATCCCGTTCTCGCGGCACTTCCGATGGAACAACGCCATCAATCTCTCACTGTTTGGGCTGTCAACGATATACTGATTTCCGTACCTTTGTATGTATCTCTCCTTCATGTGGGGAAAGAGCCTGTCTAACTGCTGGTAGAAGTATTCCCGGTTCCCGTCCCGCAGCGTCAGCCCCATCCCGAAACAGATCACTCCATACACCTTTGCTTCGATACACATATCCAGGATGCCGGAAATATTTTCCTCCGTATCGGTAAGAAACGGCAGAACAGGAGCAAGCCACACGACAGTAGGTATCCCTGCGTCATGCAGCTTCTTCAATACTTCCAGGCGTTCTCTTGTGGTACTGACGTTAGGTTCAAGTTTTCTGCATAACTCCTCATCGAAGGTGGTCAGTGTCATCTGCACCACACACTTCGTCTTTTCATTTATCTTCTGCAGCAGATCCATATCCCTTAAAATCCGGTCGGACTTCGTATGCAGGGTAACACCGAAGCCGTACTCATACACCAAAGACAATGCTTTTCTGACATATCCGAGCTTCATTTCCAGTGGAATATAGGGATCCGTCATAGCGCCTGTACCTATCATACATTTCTTCCGCTTACGTCTGAGCGCGCCCTCCAGCAATTCTATCGCATTTTCCTTCACTTCTATATCTTCAAAGTCATGCTCCATATGATAGCATCTGCTTCGGGAGTCGCAGTAGATGCAGCCATGTGAACAGCCGCGGTATAGATTCATGCCGTTTTGTGCAGATAGTATTCCCTTTGCTTTTACATAATGCATTCCGTTTACCCTTTTTTGCAATTTTTTCTGTGTGCCTTGAGTTTCTTGATCGCCCAGTCATAATGGCTTGCCGTAGTTGATACAAAGAAGGAGCCCAGCGTGCTGCCGCCAACCCATTGAAATATCCCTTTTTGAAACAATTCTTCATCCGTAAATGTCTCTGCCAGTTCCATAACTTCCCTGTGGGATTGCTCCAGCATCGCCTTTGCTTCCTCCAGAGTTGTATTCTGATGCTTCTTCCAGAACATCACATTCATATCCCCGTAGGTTCTCCAGTTATACGGTTCCGGAAGAAATGTCCGATTTTCTCCCCGCATATCGGATGAAACCCAGTTTAATAACAGCTGATGCCATTCATAGAGATGGATCATTACGTCCCGGAGATTCTTGTCCCTTTGCCAATGCGCCTCTTTCTTACTATGATCAAAAGCAAAAGGTGTTGAAAGTTCTTTTTCGGTCATGGAGGCTATGAGAGCATTCATCTCCTCGTAATTCGCTGCTGCCGCACTGATCAATTCTGATTTTGAAGTGGGTCTTGCCATGTTCGTTCTCCTTTTCTGATTTCAATAATTGTTTACTGCCATATGATAACGCACAAACGCCGACAATATATGTCAGGTTTTATACCTTTCATATATCAGCTTTGCCTTTGCAGCAACAATTTCTTTGAGATGAACGGGTTCGATAATTTCTACCTGTCCTCCAAAGGAAAGCAGATAACCGGTCAGCCAGTCATCCTCCGGCATATAAGCGGTAACCAGCAAAGCTCCGTCTTGCTCCGGACTGACCTGATTCGTATCAAATTCATCGTAAACCCGGTAAGCCATCTCCTTAGGAAACCGAAGCATGACCCTGTCATATTCCTGCTGCCGGTGATTCCCTTCCTCTGGAAAAGACACTGGAGAAAAACAGTCTTCCAGCAGTTCCCATCTTATAATTCGGCTTAATTTGAACATACGAAACCCCTGTTTTAAGGTGCAGTATGCCTTTAAATACCAGTCTCTGGATTTATAAGACAGCTTAAGAGGCTGTATGATTCTTTCCTGCCCCTTGCCGGAGGAATCCACATAATAAATCTTCGCACATCTGCTCTGGACGACAGCAGTCTTAAACAGTTCAAACTTCTTGTTCTCCTGTGGCTTACCTCCCCATCTGGAAAAATCTACCTCCAGCCAGTCTATCGGGCGGACGCCGAAAAGCGCAGACAGCTTTTCAAGCGTATCCTTCTCATAAACCCCGCTGATAACGGTCAATCCATGTAACGCCGACAATATGTCCTGCCTTTCCTGCTCCGATACCACCGCCTGATGCAGAACGAAATCACTGAGCAAACGAATCCCGCCATTCCGTCCCGCTTCGGCGTAAACCGGAATTCCCGCACTGCTTAATGCGTCCATATCCCGGTAGATGGTCCTTACGGATACCTCAAACCGTTCTGCCAGCTCCGGTGCAGTCGCCGAACCTTTATCCAGCAGGTAATACATGATTTGGAACAATCGGCTTTCTCTCATTTTCATGCCCCCTTTACGCTGCAGTATAGCGTCCATACCCTGACATCTAATGTCAAGATTACCACAAAAAGAACGGACAGACAATGTATATGTCTGTCCGCCTGTTTTCTATTCCATGCTTCCGTCACCGCCCATCAGCCGGGTCAGCTCTTGTAGCCGCTCCAGCGGAAACGGCGGAAGACATAACGGCTTCATGGCAATACTCATGAGCTTCATGGGGTTATCGTCCGCCGCAATCCTGTTGGATGATAATGCTCCGCACCATCTGCACCTATGGATGATTGCCCACTCGCCGTTCTTCCTGACCCATGCCGCAATCGGTTCCATCAAGCCTCCGCAGTCCGCCGCACGGTCCCCCGGCTCACAGTCCACATGCAGACTGCTCAGGCAGTTGGGGCAATGGTTTCTGTGATCTGTACCTGCGCCCTGCGGAATCACAGGACGTCCGCAGCATTTACAGGTAAATACTTCGCTACATGCATGGTTTTTGTAGTACCCCTTTTCATATAATTTCCGTTTATTTTCTCGATTCAATTTTATTTCCTCCTGAAGATCGTACTGTTACCAACCTATTGGGAGGAGATGTCTCTGCTACACCAACCTCCCGGTTAGCGCGCGGACTCCTTATTATAATTATTCTTCATGCAATAACTCTCCTTCTTCTTTCTTTCAGTTTTAAAACTGTATCTATAGTATACCGCCGCCTTAACGTCAATTCATCCTCAATCTTTTTTCCAAAAAAGTATGAGCCGGCATCCATTCGCGCCGGCTCACAGTTATTTACTGTTTCGTATGATCCTCTGTATGCTTTTGGCCGAGAGATAATATTTGCCTGCCAGTTCATTCACTGACTGCCCCGCGGAATAATCCATACAGATACGCTGGTCCCTCAGGTACATTTCCCTGCGCGTCTGGGTCTTCGTCCCCCATTCCAGCCGCTTCCCGGATTTCCGTGGAATATAAATACTCTCTCCGTCCACATACTGCTGAATCAGTTCTACTATTTCCATTGGCAGAATCTCCTCTGCCCGCCTATAGCTCATGTCTGCCTCCTGATCAAAATATTCTCTAGGATAAGCAATGGCTATATGCAATCAATTTTATCTGCAATAGCCATCGCTATGCAAATCTGGGCTCCTTATTCATAGAAATACCTCTATCCTTTCTATCATTTGATCATCTTTGTACTGCTACCCCATTATCTTATCTGATGAAAGCGATAATGTCAAATACTTGCCAAAAACTGACGGCTGGGAGTAAAATGAAAGGAAACATAACGAATCCGCATTGCCGTCACCACCGGACACACTGTGTCTACCCAGGAAAAACACGCATTTCTCACTTTGTGTCGTGTTCCTTTCCATCATCTGGCGGTAATCTGTAAGCGAAAGGAGGAACAACGTGGACCAGAAAAAAATCGGAGCATTTTTAAAGGAACTCCGCAAAGAGAAGGGTATGACCCAGGAGGTACTTGCAGAAACCCTGGGAGTATCGGGACGAACCATTTCCAGATGGGAAACTGGCTCCAATATGCCGGATCTTGATATCCTTATCGAAATTGCAGATTATTATGATGTGGAAATCCGGGAAATCCTGGATGGAGAAAGGAAAAGTGAGCGTATGAATAAAGAAGTAGAAGAGACCGTCTTAAAGGTAGCAGATTACAGCAATCAGGAAAAGCAGCGGCTGACCAAGCGCCTGTGCTTCCTGTTTAGCCTGGGAATCATTGCATTTGTGATTTATTTTGTGCTGGAAGCCATGGAGCTGACCGATATTTCTCTCTATGATTCTATCGCCAGCGGCGCATTAGGATTTGCCTTCGGAATGATGATCGTAGGCGTCATGTATACCAGCGGCTTTCTTGCCAAATATTGTGCTTTCAAAAAAAGAATAGCAAAGCGTGGGTAAGAACTGACTTATCGAATACAAAGATAATGGATGAAAGGGACTGCCGCATAATTAGTATTATAAAAATCACATCCATCTCTCCGTAATTTTGTAGATATACACAGGATATCTGCTCGCCTTGTGCTGAAATTCCAGCAGCCACCGGCGTATCATTTTCGATGATTTCTGTCTTTTTAATGTTCGAGCAATCCTTAGCGTCTGTCCGCCGGTCGCGGACATGCAATCTGCAGGTTTTGTGTTTCTCTTCATGGGCGTTCTAATGTGACGTGCGGGCTGCGGACATTGTCTGAGCTCGTAAGCTTTAAACAACCATCTGTTTTTATGCGAGTTATGGGAGCAGCCCGCTCATATCGACCACAGAAGAACGCCCATTTAGAGAAACTAGAAACCGAAGCCGCATGTCGCGTGACCGGCGGACAGACACCAAAAGGATTGTCGAAGCATAAAAGAGACAGAAAAATTATGATACGCCGATGGCAGCGGAATTTACACGCACCGGCTCAATGATATCCTGCGTATGTCTGCAAATCACGGAGAAAGGATTCTGATTTTTATAATATTAATTATGCGGCAGTCCCTGTTTATACATAAAGTGCCTCTATTCCACTACGAGTTCTTTCACTTCCACTTTCTTGATCTTACTGGATGCCATATAGGCAAATAAACAGAAACACAGACTGACCATTGTGATGGGCACAGCAAAGGTCGTCGCACGGAATGTCACCGCAAATTCTGAAATTCCTATTGCCCTGAGGATGGAACTCAGCATATTTCCCGAAAACGCCACAGCTAGTCCGCTTCCTATAGCAGAACCAATCAGCGCGACAATCAAAAACCGCACGGCAAACTGTGACCTCAATTTGTGGGAGGTAAAGCCCAACGCCTTATATATCCCGATATCCCTGCGTTCCCGCAGGAAAGCCTTAGAACAGACCATGTGCACCACCACTACCACAAATATTGCCGAAAAAGAGTACACCACTGCCGTCATAGCATAAATTGCTAACTGATAAGTTTCCTCCATAAGTTCTTCCTCATATTCAGCGGTCAGAATATCTCCGTATGTTTCATTCAATACATCCACAATCTCCTGTCCTACAGAACGATCCGAGAGCGTATAACCGGCATACCAAATGCTGGGCTTCCACAGCTTCCCGGCTGCTGCCATGGCCATGCTGATATTATTGCCCGCGTCATTCATATACTGGTTTAATCCTGTAATGACATATTCCGCTTTTTTCTCCCGATATCCTATGGTTACCTTATCACCGATTTCCAATCCCAGATTATCCGCCGCAATTTCCGTTATTACAATTTCATTGTCATAGAGAGGCGCCCGCCCCTTAGAGACCGCGGGGATTTCCTCTGGCTGACCGTATGGGCATGCCATAATCTCTTCTCCATCAATGGAACAATAGTAATTCCCATCCCTATGAAAGGCATCCTCTATGGCGCTGTATTCCCGAATCATGTTCTCAATCTCCGTAAGCTCTGCATCCTCCACGTTCTCTGTAAAAGTAAGCGTTATGTCTGAATAGAGAATTCCCATGGATTTCCATGCGGAGGTTGCGGTAATCACATTTACCAGGACCATCATAGTCATCATAAAAAAGACCAGCAGCGATACAATAGCTATCACACCTATATATTGCCTTTTGTTAGACGTAAACTGCCGGAGTGCAAGGCTCGCCGAAAGCGCACGTTTACTGATAGGCGCCTTGATCCTGCTGTCAAAATAAATCTCTCTCTTCCCTCCTGAAATTGCCCTCACAGGCGAAATCCCCGCTATCTTTCTGGTAATAAAAAGTATACATAACCCAGAAACCAGCAGCATCCCCAGAATGATCAGCAAACATTTGACAATGGAGATGTGTCTGAGCGGGACAATTGCCGTAATGGGATAAAAGATATTCCCCAATGATCTGCACAGGGGAACCGCGGGAATCACGCCTATTATCGCACCGGCAGCCTGCGCGATCAAATACTGGGCAGCCAGGATCAGACGTATCCTGCCCTTCGTAAATCCCTGGGATTTCATGACACCCAGGGTCGTATATTCCATCTCAATCCCTGTAGAAACGCTGTGGCACATGATCACTACCACAGCGATCAGCAGAAGCAATACAAACACCAGTAAAATGGAACCAATGATCTTCGGGAACAGATATGTATAATCAATACTCTTATCCCTGGTAAGCACGCCATAGCTCATATCAGAAAACCCTGTATCAAGATTGAGCTGTCTTGCAAACTGCGCGTCCGTCTCGTCACACCCTTTGGCCTTATATATGGCAAGCTGCGTTATGACCGTGCAGATATCCTCCTCGGGCTCTGCCAGTCCCTCCACCTCAGAATAGATCCTCTCAAAGTCCTCATCGCTGATATAAGCATTTTTCCAGCCGATCACAGAGGCTCCCATCAGGGGATCTTCTATGATTCCTGCAATTTTAAAATCATAATCCAGAGAGTAGGTCGTGATGGTTATGGTATCTCCAATCTCGCAGGAAAGATTCGTCCGCATTCCCTGCGCAATGTAAATCTCTCCCTGCCCAAGCGCCGGCGTCTCCTTAAGATACCCGTTACCATCTTCATTAAAAAGCCTGCTGCCGGGCTTCACCGTCTGAATGTAAACCGGGTTATTCGAATACTCTTCATTGTCATAAGTAATCTTCTCCCCTGGTATCACATCCACACATTTTACATCCCCTACAAGCTCATGGTTTTCAATCTCTGCAAGGAGCTGGTCTGAAAGCTTATTCTTGTCGATCATACAGGTAATATTTCCCGTATTCAGCCATTCATGAGCTTCTGTAATGCCGTCATAAATATTGTCCTGTACGCTGAGGATTGCGGTCAATGCCATGGAAATAACCGTCATGAGCAGGATGATGCTCACGAAAGATCCTTTTTTGTGGCGGATATTCGCCTTCAGTATTGTTAAAATCTCCATGCCGCCACCTCACCATTCCAGAGAACTAAGCCAGGCGTTTACCTGTGTCTCCCGACTTTTCTCTTCTTTGGGATCGTATTTGGGCAGCGTCAGTTCTCCCGTAATGTTCCCGTCCTCAAGATACAAAATTCTGGTCGCCCGAAGTGCAGCCTTCAGATCATGCGTCACCATCAGAATGCTCTGTCCGCTGTTATTCAGGTCCGTAAGCAGATTCAACACCTCGATGGTATTGTGCCTGTTTAACGCACCAGTGGGCTCATCTGCAAAAAGTACCTTGGGGGTATGGATCACCGCTCTTGCGATGGCGCATCTTTGCTGTTCCCCTCCCGAGACCTGAGAGGGCAGATGTGTTTTTACATGTTCCAGCCCCATTTTGCCCAACAATTCATTTGCTTTGGCTTTTACAGCGGCTGCCGATGTCTCTTTATTAAGATAGCCAGACACCGCAACATTTTCGAAGAGCGTCAGATTGCTGATCAAATGCATCTGCTGGAAAATGAACCCAAAATCTGTATGGCGCAAACCCGCCAGATCCTTCTCCTTCATCACCACCAGATCCTGACTGCCATACATCACCTGACCCGCCGTGGCTCTGTCCATACCGCTCAATGCATATAGCAGCGTGGATTTCCCCGATCCCGACGCTCCCATGACCACAGTGAAGTCACCCTCGAACAATTCAAGGTCTACGTGGGAGAGGATATGTATCTGTCCGCCGTTGTGGGCAAAGCTTTTACACAATTTCTGTGCCGATAGAATTACATTACTCATAAAAATTCTCCTTTTACTTGATCTACTGCCATCCTATCAGCAAAGATATTAAGAAGTCCTTAAGAACTTCCCTTACGATTCCGCAACAGGTACAGACACTACCGCCTCCAGTCCATCCGGATGATTACGAAGTTCAACGGTTCCTCCCTGCTTTTGGGTAATGTATTTTACGATATACAGTCCCAGACCGGAGCCCTGCTCATTCCCGCAGTTTTTACCGCGGTAAAACTTACTGAAAATAAACGGCATATCCTCATCCGGAATGCCGCCACCATAATCTCGGAAGCAGATCCTGGCAAATGTATCCTGCACCGCTATGGAAATATCGATGTTTGTCTTTGCATATTTCCTTGCGTTATTGATCAGATTCTCACACACCTGCATCAGCCTGTTCCGGTCTGCCAGAACAAATATTTCAGATTCCGGCAGCACAAGCGTTACATCCTCATGTTCGGCTGAAATCTCACCAATAGCATTTTCCAGGAACCCACACAATTCAAACCGTTCTGCCTCTACCTTCAGCTTTTCCATATCGGAAATAGAATGAAGGAACAGATCATTGGTAAGAGCCGCAACCTCATCACACTTTTTCATGATCACATGCAGATACTTTGCCCGCTTTTCCACGGAGCGATCCATGTTGGCCTCCAACCCTTCCGCATATGCCCGGATAGAGGCGACCGGCGTTTTGATATCATGGGAAAGTGTCGCAATGACTGTTTTATTATTTTCAATGGCTTCCTTCTCACAGGAACGGGATTTGAGAATCTCTCTCCTCATACTTTCAAACGCCCATGTAAAATCACCGAAATAATTGGAACGCTCATAGTCAAGGGGAACCTCAAGATTCCCCTGTGCAACATCTTTGGCAAAGTTCTTCATTTTGTCAAAGGGACGAAGAACTGCAAAATAGAGATATGCAAAGACTATGGCTATATACAGCACACCAATCCCGCCCAGTATCAAATACTCTATATTTCCTTCCGAATTAGTTTCCGATGCCCGCAGGCTGTCCTGCAGCTTCGAGGATTGCGCCCTAAGCTCCTCAAGCTCTCCCTGTAATGCCAACTGCTCCAATTCGTTTACCGCCACAATCTGCTGTGACCGCAAATCTTCCAAACTCTGCCGCCTGCTCTGGATATAGAATACTCCTGCGATCAATATCATAATAAGGGAAAAGCCTATCGAAATTGACATGAACCTGCGCTTCATTCCTGCACCTCCAGCATATAACCTACCTTATACACAGTTTTAATATACTGCGGTTTTGCCGGATCATCTTCCAGCTTTTCACGCAACCAGCGGATATGCACAGTCAGCGTCGAGGATTCCACCATAGAAAATGCTCCCCACACCTCTGCCAGCAGCTTATCCTTTGGAATAGCATTATTCCTGTGTTCACAGAGATACGCCAGCAGATCAAATTCCCGCAGGGACAGGGATATGGTCTCTCCCTTCCTGACAACTGTTCTTGACGTAAGATTCACGGTAACATCGCCAAAGGAAACAACTCTCTCCTCCTGGTCAAAACCGTAAGTACGCCGGATCAGGGCATTTACCCTTGCCAGCAGTTCCTTCATGGAGTACGGCTTGGGAAGATAATCATCTCCCCCCAGGTCGAATCCTGTAATACGATCCGTTTCACTGGTTCTGGCACTGGCAAATATCACCGGCACCGTAGATACACGCCGCAGCTCACTGCACAATTCAAAACCCGTGCCGTCAGGAAGATTGATATCCAACAGGATCAGATGATAAGTATTCTCTGACAGCAGTTCGAATGCCTGACCGCTATCCTGCGCCCAAGTCACATGGTAACCATAGTCCTCCAGCATATCGGATATGATAGAGGATAAATCTTCATCGTCGTCTATGATCAAAATATTTCTGTTCTGTAATCCCAATCCGATTCCTCCATCGCTGCCATACTGCGCATAGACCATCTGTCATTTGCCAAACACTTCTTTGGCCTGTTTCATATTTTCTATGATAGACACACCGAAAGGACATCTGCTCTCGCAGGCGCCGCAGGCAATACATTCTCCAGCATGGTGCTCCAGCACTTCATAATGCTCCCGCACGGTTTCCGGCACTGCTCCCTGTGCTTTCGTCAGATTCAGGAATTTGGTGACGGACGCCACATCAATTTGCTTCGGACATGGCGCGCAATGGCTGCAATACATACAATGTCCCTCCCAGCTGATGTTGGGGAAAGACGCAAAAGCGGGCGCATAATCCCGTTCTTCCTCCGCCGCATTCTCATAGGCCGCGCTCTGCCTTAACTGTTCCACAGAATGAGCTCCTGCCAAAACAGTCGCCACCGCCGGTCTGGTCAGCGCATAGTGCAGACACTGGTTTGCGGTCAACGCCTTTCCTGCCGGGGAAAGGGACGCATCCAGAAGATCCCCTCCTCCGAAAGCTTTCATTACCGTAATGCCAACCCCCAGCCGCTGACAGGTCTCATACAATTCCTGCCGCTCGGGGTCCATATTGATCAGGTGCTTTTCATAGTTTTTCTCATTCCATAATTCTTCCACATCCTCATCCGCCGGCAGAAGATCGTAGCAGGGATTGACGCTGAACATCAAGACCTCTATGTAACCACTTTTCACAGCCGCAAGCGCCACCTGGGGGTTATGACTGCTGAGCCCGATATGGCGGATCGTGCCTGCTGCCTTTAATTCCTGTGCATATTGCAAGACCGGGCCCTTTGCAATGACCTCCCAATCTGCCATGGAATCACAGTAATGGATCATTCCCACATCAATGTACTCTGTCTGAAGCAGCGACATCATTTCCTGCATACCCGCCTTCACTTCATCTATATTGCGGCTGCGTTTGTACTGACCGTCCTTCCACACCGAGCAGATATGGGACTGAATGATAAACTTCTCCCTGCGCCCCTTCAGCGCTTCTCCCACTGCAGCCCGAACCTTCGGATCAGAGGTATAGAGGTCAAAATAATTAATGCCCAGTTTTTCCGCTTCATCCAAGAGAAGTTTCGCGCTTTGACAATTGTCTTCGGCAAAGCCTTCACAACCCATTCCGATCTCGCTGACCGATAAGCCTGTTTTACCCAATTCCCGATACTGCATAGATATTCCTCCTCATCTTTTTGATCTATATTGACTTCAGATACTCCGCAAGCTTGGCCACCAGATCTTTGTCTGCCGGCAGCCAGGCAACACTGTCAAGTTCCTCTCCCTTTAACCATTTGGCCGCTTCGTGTTCTTTTAAGACCAGATTCCCGGACACCACTTTACACAGAAAGCAGTCCATGGACAAATGAAAGGCCGGATAATCGTATTCTACGGTGTCAAATAACTGCCCCACTTCAATTTCCGTGTCCAGCTCTTCCCGAATCTCACGCACCAATGCATCCTGGGGACTTTCTCCCGGTTCCAGCTTCCCTCCCGGGAACTCCCAGCCGTCCTTAAATTCTCCATACCCGCGCTGGGTTGCGAATATCATATTGTCATGCATTATAATTGCTGCCGCTACTTTGATTGTTTTCATATTGTCTCCATTATACGTTACTTCTCAGATAATCCAGTAAATCTTCTCGTACATCATGATGCATACGCGCCCTGACTTTTGTAATTTCTCTTATTTTTCCATGGTTATCCTTTTTCTCGCCAGCACGCACTTCCACCACATCAAAAAGTCCCATGTAATAAAAATCTGCACCTTCAGAATCACTTTTCTTAACAAAAAGATGCCTGCGCTTTGCGGTCATCACTTCTTGCATATAACTGCTGTCAGGACCTCTGCCCATTTGCGAATCCCACATAAAAATCTGGTTGTCCACAAATTCATCTGCATAATCCGGCTTTCCCTCCAGGTATTCTTTTCCTGTGGTATCTTCCTGTTTATGATAAGTGACAAAAATACAGGCATCTTCGCCGATTCGTTTCATCCCATACATAATTGAGGACAAATCACGCTTACTATTCAGCAGCTGACAGACATCCCTCCGAGAATATTTCTCATACAACACAAATCCCTTTTCCTGCATTTTTCCTATATACAAGTCCTGAAGCCTTGCTCTGGAGATTTGAATTAAGTCCTGCATATAAAGATAAAATATTGGGTGCTTTAACCTTTCCTGAAAACTCAATGCTCTTTGAATGTCTCCCGACAGATCATTTTCTATCATGTCTATCTGGAGATACTTTTTCTGTTCATCATCTTTACTGACAAAGAATCCCTCCAGATTAGAAATTGCAGATTCCATCTCTTGTTCCGAAACCATGTATCCATACATTTCACGAATCTTAGCGCACACAGCTCTCTTATCTGTCCACCCTCTATCTATAATTTCTGAGAGAATTTCCACTTCATGCGGGCGTTTCCCTCTTGCAACGACTCTGGAAACATACTCTAGCGTCAGGATTTCATTCTCCGTCAGCATTTCTGTACACTGCTCTCTATCCACACTTTGCAGAAAATGATAATATGTTTTGTAATGATCCAAAATCACCAATGGGTCTACTTCTCCATTTTTATAGAAATCAATCAGCAGCGGAACCCTGCCTAACCGGTACTTCAGATCGCGATAGCTTTTCTTTATGATTGCTTTTATTCCTTTCAGCCGGTCAATGGATTGGAATATCCGGCTTTTCACGATTTCATCAAAATGAATGGTGAATGGCTAAATTCTGTTTTTTCAGTTACCACTTCTCCGTCTACACGCAAATTTGTAATGCTAAAATAATGAAACAGGCATAAGAGATTATCTTCCATGGCCTGTTGCAATCGAATTTCATAGACAATATTACGAATTCCGAATCAAGTTGATACAAAAAAACATTCCGTTGTTGCAAACAAATCATCCTCAGAGCGCTTTGCAATATATTCTTTCATTGACCTTCCGCCATTAAAAATCCCTTTATCTGTATCTAAGCTGCTCCATACAAAACTTAACCTCTTGCTCTTCTTGCATTGTATGATATTCCTCGAATCTTTCAAAAGCTACCTTCTCAGCGCAAGCACAGCCAGCATGTAATTCCTCAGGAAAATCTTGATGCTTCATCACATGAATGTATTGTAACTTTCTAATCCCGCACATTTCACATTGCTCGTACCGTATCTCTTCTCCTGATTCGATTTCATCTGCCAAATCCAATACATCCATACACTTCCAGCCTTTATGTGAAATACCCATGATATTCCATGGTGGCATAATCGCATCCCGGTCAAAATCATATAATGCAATGCTCCAGTTTACTGAACCGGTCGCAGAAATTATACAGAACATTTTTCTTCTATTAAAGCAGCCAATGCCATTATTTGAGATTCATCTAATCGGCTGTCTATTCCCATAAGATATTTAACATCCATGAGAATACCGACAACATTCTCATATTTTTCAGTTCCATACTTCCAGTCACTCGTTGCAGTACCGATATAATAAATCGGAGTATTTGTCGGAAACATTTTCCCATTAGAATCATATGGCATAATAAAAGCATTATATACCACTGGATGAGAACCACCAGAAACAAACCTTTCCGCTTTTGCAATATATTCTCCATAAGTAATCTGCTTATTTATTGACGTAGATTCCGGAAGGTGTCTCGGTGCTCCAGACCATCCATACTTATAGTATTTAGCATCAAGTACATAAACCTTTCCATCGTGCAGCATAATACTGTCTGGCTCCAAAAACGCATTATCATGTTTCTTATTACCCCAAATATTCCAAGTTGTTTTAGGGAAATAATCTACCTTTTCTGAAATACCAAATACCTTATCGATCATCTTTTCCCAAACGTATTCAAAACGATATGTTCCATACTTAAATTCCATTTGAGCATCATCATGTAGCTGTTTAAGCACCGCAAGCATATTTTTAAATAACTGTTTGTTCTGATCCTTGAAGGTATTTTGCAGTTTATTATTAACAACAGTTAACATCATTTTTACTGTAAGACCAGTTTTAGGTTTGTTCGGAACAAATGATGTAAAGAGCCATCCAAACTTCTCGAAACTTTCATAAACACAATACTTATGTACAAGAGTAATTAATTCATCTTCATTTATAGTATTCTTCTTAACTACAAAATTCAAATAAAATGCCTCATGGCCCTGCATCACCGGCTTCTGTGTCTTGATAGTTTTTCTCCAATTTATCTTGCCTTTCTTCGAGACTTTATAAAGAGTCTCTCTTTCTCTATAATACCCTCTTTCAAAAAAATCTTTTATCAGGAACAAATAGGCCTGAATTGGAATACCTGATGAATCCTCATTCTTTAAGCCGTCATATAATTCAGACTGTCGTTTATCTATATACCGTGACAACACATTCAACAAAGACAGTATATCCTTTCGCAATCCTTTTTCATCCGAACTAAGGTGATAACCTAGTGGGAAATCCACTTCGTAGTAATCATCTTTTTTCTGAATGCCAACAAACACATCATTTTCAATATTTGTATTAACATGGCATCTATCAAAAAGAGTATTACTCGCCATCAAGTTGTCCCTCCTTATCTTCTGAATTTTCTTCTTGATTAGTCTCAGTTGCCTGACCAATCATCTTTGCATATACCGCATATTTCAATACCCGCTTAAGCAAATCCATTTGAGAATCTTTCTCTTCTCTAAACACTCCAATAACGCTATCCAGCGAAGACATACTTTCATTAAAATAGGAATACCTGTCCATCTTAAATGCATCATCCCAGAGATACTTAAGAACCTTTTCAGGAAACTTATCTTTTGTCAATTCATTGATGCGTACAAAGTAAGCGCCTAATCTCTTGTCTTCTGATGTTCCGGTTTCTTCACCAAATCTGATAATCTCAGCATTAGTAATATCTGCAAACTTACCCCAAGAAATTGAACTACCCTCAATTGTAGTTCCTGCATGACTAGCTTTAGTGACATCATTTTTAATAAGATGCATTTCCCACCTTCTCTGAAAAGCAGTGTCAAGTGTAAATACATTTTGATCTGAAGTATTCATTGTTGCTAACAATGTCAGATTTGCCGGAATCTTAACAATGTGGTTTTCATCACCATAAACTATTGTTGCTATATCATAATTGGAAATATGATACTTTCCTGATCCATGATCATTTCTGTCGAGCAATTGGAAAATATCTCCGAATATTGCAGGAGCATTTCCTCTGTTAATTTCCTCTATTACCAAGAAGTACATATTGTTAGAATCATCATTTGCTCTTTTCAGTATCTTAGTAAACGGACCAGGTTCAAAAACATATTTCAGCTTATCCTCAACAATTCTTGGCAATATTTGTCCAACAAAATCAGAATATGTATAATCCGGATGGAATACCACTCTTTCTGAACGTTCTTGGACAATCATCTTGGCAATCTCATGGCTTTTTCCAGCACCAGGAACTCCGTAGAATAAGATATTAGCACCTGTTCCAGAAAATGTACTATCCTCTGTATCCGAAACTGCATCTTCTTGTTCAACAATATCATCATTATGATTATTCAACTGTGATGCAGGATTAGTATGAATCCAAGAAGAGTTTGTCAAATAGAAATAAATAAAATCACTTCTGAAGGCACACACATATTCTCCAGATCCTGACATCTGCTGTACAAGACCTTCTGTAAGTGCCCTTGCAATCGTCGTGATTTTTATCTGCTTTGAAATAGGAGTCTCAGGTAAAGCTGTTGATTGATTGATATTCCATGCACAAAATATTGGTTCTGATTCATGTTTATACACGCCTAAGCAAATTGCCTTTTTTCCTTCTGCTTTTCTATCATAAACATAATTCAGATACTTCGCCTTCTGCTGTATCCTCTGTTCATTTTGAAGATTACTTCTTCCTCCAGGTGTAGTCCCTTTTGCGCATACATAAACAGTCTCTGTACTATCTTCACGGGAAATAATCACCTTATAAACTTCTTTATATTCATCATCAACAGGGGTAACTGTCACCCCCTCGAACAGAACCGAAAATGCCTTCTCAATCTCATGCTTAACTTGATCAGCATTTAATGCCATTGATCTGTCATAATCTGCAGTAACAATTTTTCCTTTATTCACTGCCCATTGATAATCTGGCATACGCTTATCTCCTCATCTCTACATATTTTACAAGAAATACTGCTTCATGATTTCGTCTGCAACAATATTTGCCATTTGAACAGGTACAGCATTTCCTATCTGTCTCCACTGATCCCGGAAATCTCCACACAATTCATAATCATCGTCAAATGTTTGTATCCTTTTAATTTCGTTAATTCTCAAGAATCTATTTGTCCAATGAAACGGTCCCATGTTATTTGAAAAACTAGCCTGTATTGTCCAAGATGGTCTCTCCGGAGAAAGTTTTAAGAGAAATGACCAATAGCGAGATCTCCATCTAAAAATAGGATTTGGATATCCCCTTTCCGCAGTAAAATATAAATAATTATCCCCAGGGGGCACCAACTTGAGCAAATCCTTATGTTTTGATCCTGCTTGCATTTCCGCATCCTCTGGCAAAGGATAATCTAAATCGCCAATAGCCTCTCCACATGTTACCCATGGCCTTTTATCACCAATTTCTTCGACGGATTCTTTTTCAGGACTGTAGTGTGTTTCCGCTGGAAAAACAAATTTACCAGCAAAATCCTTTCTAACACCAACACAAATGAATCTTTCGCGTGTCTGTGGCACACCATAATCAGCAGTATTTACAACCTTATATGTTAATTCATAACCATATTCTTTAGACTTGCTGGTAAGCAAATCAAAAGCTGCTTTATGTGGTTTATATACAAAACCAAATACATTTTCAAAGAAAAAAATCTTCGGCCGAATTTCATCTACTGCTCTAAAATATTCATAAAGGGTAAATGAGTTTTCATCCTCTAATGCTCTCTTTTTTTCAGTTCTATAAAATCGTGATTTTGAGTATGCAGGACAAGGAGGCCCACCTACCAGAACATCAATGTCTGATTTCTTCATTCCAATTTTTGCTAATGATTCATCATAATTAATATTACGAATATCGTCACATACCACTAACTTACCAACCTTATTTTTCTCTAAAGTATCGCAAGCTGGTTGCCAAAAATCTGTTGAAAAACATATATCAAATCCAGCTTTCTTAAATCCACAGTCGATGCCACCACCGCCTGAGAATACACTAAGTACATTAGGCATTATTCTAAACTCTCCTTTATGTATTCGATCATTGCTTTACCCATCAAACAAGGAACAGCGTTTCCTATCTGCTTTTGAACAGATCTTCTTGATCCACAGAATTTATATCCACGGGGGAATGTCTGAATTGCCGCAACTTCTGGTGTTCTCAGTCTTCTATTATCCCAGTGGAATGGTCCTACCCATGGACCAGGCTGTGCACAAACAGTCCAAGATGGTTGATCTGGTGATAACTTCAATAAAAAGTTCCAAAATCTCTTATCAGCAACAAATTTGGGATTGGGATATCCCGCCCAAGCTGTTAATGCCTTATAATTCATTCCAGGAGGAACCTCGCACAAATCATTATAATATGTTCCTCCCTCTGTCACTTCATATTCCTCAAAAAATTCGGCCCCATCAAATCCTGCAATTGCTTCTCCGGCTGTTACATATGGCAACAATCCATCCTTTTCGCACGTAGCCGGATCTCCGTGAGTTTTTCGAGGTTCGTTCGTTTTAAATTGTCCTTTAGTCCCTAAAATAAAAAGTCTCTTTCTTTTCTGTGGTACTCCATATTCCAAAGCATTTGCCCTAACAATTTTATATTTATATCCACATTCTTCGATGATCTCGATAAATCTATCAATAATCACTTTATTTGTAGGATGTAATAAGCTTTCAACATTCTCAAAAAGGAATCCGTCAGGCTGAAGATCAGTAACTACTCGTAAATATTCATTCACCAGTGTTGCTCTTGGATCATTAATTCCTTTTCGAACTTCGTTTGTAACCCAGTATCCAGCCTTCGAAAACGGCTGACATGGTGCTCCGCCGATTACAATAAACTTATCTGACTTTGTATCTTCAACAACTTTCTTAAATACATCACTTTCAATCTGATGAAGATCGCCTTCAAATATTTCTGTATCACCAAAATAATCCGTATTCGCTTTTAATGTCTCTATGCAATCTGCATCAAAGTCGGTACTCGAAATAACCGGCACACCAGCCATGCAACTCGCAATATCTAACCCTCCCGCACCTGAAAACAGGCTCACGGCAACAATGTTATTGCTCATTTTTATTCTCCTTTTCTTTACATGGCACTTTTACCACTTTTTACCCAAGCATCAACTTCTGACAATTTGAATTTCCATTGTCGCCCAATTTTATGAGCCGGAATGTCAGTCTTTTTTATCCAGTTTCGTATAGTATCTTTATTTACTCCTAAATATGTTGCGACTTCCTCCAAATTTGACCAAGGTTCATTAGTATTCGGCCCCATCCCGTGCTCCTCCTTTTCAATCCCGTTCTATTATACTTATTCTTCTGCAAATAATCAAGAGCAGACAAAAATTAAGCAATTCTAATATGAATAACTATAAATGTCTATGATTATATGAGTACATCCAATGTTTTCTATAAATATGTACAATTTGTATACTCTATGTTATAATATTTTTATTATAGACCAAGGAGTGATTTTACATATGGCATATAATCAGATTTCCTCTACAGGAACTATAATCTCTGCCGATAATCCTCAAAATTTCTCTACCAAAGAAATCAGACAGCATATTTTTGATGCCTTGAACCTGAATGGATATAAATTTACTTGGACGCAGAAAAAAACTCAACCTTATCAGGGCACTCTTGATGATAGTGATCAATCCATTGATCTATATATTTATGCGTGGAATATGACTCCTGCATACAGAACGAATCCATCAGAAAAGAGAATTCAAATTCCGGCAGCCGTAAATAACATTGGCATCGACCGAATAATAACTTCCTCTGAGAAGACCATTATTCTTGGCTTGTATAATTCGCCTACAGGAAGCCCTATTTATGCAGCATGGGATACTTCTGTAAATAGAGAACATGGTCAGAAATCCTGTTATGTACAGATAGAGGATGTTGCTAAAGCATTAACAGAAGGTATCTATACCACTAAAGATAAGAACGATGCACCGATCTATACTCTACTTCCAGAATTTCTGGGTGACTATGTCAGACAGTTAAAAGAACACAACAGCATTGGATTTGTTAAAAAAACGGAGCCATTGAAAAAGCAATTGCATGAAGAACGCATAGCCAGAAAGAAAAAACAAATCATTATATCTATCGATGAACTTCACGAAAAAATCAGCAATCTCTCTTCAACAGAGCAAGAAGCAGTTCAGAAGGTACGGATCGGTCAAGGATATTTTCGCGATTTGCTTATTGAAAAATATTCTTGCAAATGCGCATTATGCGATATAACAACACGTGCATTATTATATGCCAGTCACATAAAAGCATGGGCTGATTGCTCTAGTCCTACTGAAAAGCTAGATGAGAATAATGGTTTGTTGCTTTGTGCTCACCACGATGCCCTCTTTGACAAACACTTAATTTCGTTTGACAACGATGGAAACCCTGTTATCTCACCGACACTTTCTGTTGATGAACAGACAGCACTTAAGACATCAGAGATACCTTCTATCGATTTATCAACTGATATGCAACCTTATATGGCTGAACATCTTAAAAAATTAAAATAGTTCAAAGTATCAAAATAATCATATATCCAACAAAACGTGAACTCATAAATACAATTTAGGAAATTCTTAAAGCAAACAAAACCATGTCCACATCCGACATAAATCCGGCTATTGCAGAAAAACTGAATCTATCTGAGGAACAACTCTCATTAGAATCTTCAAACTGTTCTGGTTCCGAATATAGCTATCGCATGCAATGGGCACAAACAGAATTAAAACAGCATGGTTTCATCATCAATCCCAAACACGGCAAATGGACATTCCAATGAGGTGGCCCGTATGTTAGTTTTGTTTGTCACATCCCCTTGGCATTCTTTTTATTTATAAGGAATAAAAACCTAGGAAATAAGAAATTATCATACAGATTACCCAAGAGAAATCATACAAATTGACTCGCGCACTAACAAAGACGTATGTAAGATGGTTTTTACAGATTGCTTTCCACATAAGCAAAGAACGTTTCCTAAAAGGCCTCTATGGCAGCCTCGCTGCTCGTGTTATATTAGTGAACAGAGCAAGTATTTTCACTTCAAAACGAGCCCGTTCCACCTTGTAATATCTAACCAAAAGGCGATTATGTTCAGAACTAACTCAGCCATAACCCCTTGTTTTATGCGATCTTTGCTTGACTTGTCACTATAATAGCACCATCCCCAATTGCCAAAATCAACAGCGTTCTTTTCTCCCCAGCATCACGAACCTTCTGTAGATTTGTGATAAAATCAATTTGCATAGCATTAGGCTGCAATGTGAATGCATCCATAGTCACAACCGTCTGGGCTTTTGCAATTCCTCTCTGCCTATGAACAATTTTATTTCGTATGTATCGCTCGGAATATGCATCAATTAATTTATCAAATTCTAATGCATACGGAGAATTCCACAATTTCTCAGACTCCACCAGAACATCTCTTGCATACGCTCCCTGACTAGCAAAGATGATTTTTGTATTCCACTCCCGGCTGGTCGTAAGCGAACTTTGCGTCATATTCGAACTGCCGATTATAATCCGGTCAGCTCTCCCTTCTTAAAAATATAACCTTTGGTGTGAAATCCCTCTCTGTTGCAACTCCTTTAACGTCTGCAAGAGCGGCGTAATGCCACCCATTGTGATAAACACCACGCTGATAGCAAATTCTTGACATGACAAAAACTCATCTTCAATAGATGAGAGTACTTTTCGTCCTGCTTTATGATCGCTTGATACAAATTGGAGGGGTATACATTAAGTTCGAAGAGACATTCTGATTTATAAATGCTGCCGTCAGTCCTTGCTCTAATAACTCATATGTGCTGCCATCTCATTTTTCTCCACACGTTTATCACTCTTCCTCCGGATAGGTCATACCCCACTGCCTACGGATATCTGTCATGATCTTCATTACATCCTTGGTATAATCCAGGCACATGCGATCTGCCTCTCCTGCTGCCGCCAGTTCCATATCTATCACCTCATACATCAGCGCATCCTGTGTATTTCCCTCTCTTATGGTCTCCGTATGTCCGTCCTGCGTATAAGTGATCACAGCCTCCTGCCCTCTGGGATACTCATACAATTCCACGTAACCTTTATCGAAAGCAAGCGTTCCCCGCTTGGGCTGCTTTGCATGCAGTGACAAAATGACCGACGCCATCTCCTGCTCGTTATTCATCAGCAAGATACCTGCCTGCTCGTCCACCCCGGTTTGGGCATATTTTACCTGAGAGACTACCTGATCCGGCGCAGAACTCATAAACCACCGCACAAAGGACAGCGCGTATACGCCAATATCTAAAAGGGCTCCTCCTGCAAGGCTTCGATTAAAGAACCGGTTCGACATATCGTATTCTTTATAGCTCCCAAAATTCAGCTGTATCAGGCGCAGTTCTCCCAATGTCTTGACCTTCTCCTGCAAGGTCCGGTAAATCGGCATATGATATATGGTCATAGCCTCTGCCAGAATCACGTCATTCTCCTGCGCCAGCCGGATTGCCTCGGAAAGCTCATCGGAATTAAGGGTAATCGCTTTTTCACACAGCACATGCTTCTTTGCCGCCAGCGCCTTGCGAAGATATGAGATATGCGTATTATGGGGCGTGGAAATGTAAATGATATCCACAGCCTCATCCTCAAACACCTCATCTATATTCCGATACACTTTTTCAATTCCATATTTGCCGGCAAATTCCACCGCCTTCTCATAGGTACGGTTTGCTACAGAATACAGTTTCCTTCCCTGCTTATGCATAGCCTGTGCCAATTCATTTGCAATCACGCCGCACCCCAGCGTCGCCCAATTGTATGATTTCATCTATGACACCCCTCCTCTTCATATTAAGTATTACAGCCCCCGCCAAATCAGCGTTTATATTATATGTTCGGCATTCGCCCGAATAGAGAAGAACATCTTTATAGTCTCACTTTCATTTTCTATACCATCTTTCATTTTTAATAACCGCCTTTTTCCCACACGTCTGTCCAAAAGAGCAAATATCCGAACGATCATATCTTCGCTTGACAGGCTTTCTTCTATGCTCTGATTATCAAATTCATCAAACGCCCGATAAAAACAGCGCTGGTCAAATACGCCCAGTGTAATGGCGGTATCATCCATAAAGGCAAATTCTTCTTTCATCCTTCGCTCATACTTATCATCTTTTGGAAAAAAATGCGCCTGATTCCAGTTGTTCCAATAACAACCGCTTATCATTTCCCTTCCGTCTAACCGAATTGCCGCCCGCCCTTCATGATCAGGACTTTTGCTGTATGATGTGGCATAATACTGAATATGTCCCCGCAGCGGTTCTGCCAGATAATCATGTTCCAATTTATGCCGGATACCCGACCACGTTGCCATAAGTCCACTTCCTTCACCTGTCTGTTTTATTCTCTGACCTCATTATAATAATTGTTCTTTTCAAACACAATACCTTTGCAATTGCACTCTGTAAACTTCAGCGTGCAAAAATACGTTTATGACACGCAATTGTCCGTTCAAGTCATCCGCAAAACTCCGTCCCCTTTTCTGTCGATATATGATATATCTCGATAAGGCAGGTGATCCTAATGTTGGCGATTGCAGTATGTGATGATGAAGTCATAGAATGCTGTCGTATGGCAAAGAAAATCAGCGATATTCTGGAGCGGGTGCTGCAAAGAGCTGTCCGCAAAACAGAAACCCATTCCCAGGAATTTATGATTATCAACAGAGAACGGCAAAAACGAAAATTATTTTTGGATGATATTTACTACTTTGAAATAAAAGGACGAGTGATGGATGTCCACAGCTGCCATAAAAGTTACCTCGCAGTGTAAGCATTTCAGATTACTCATATGCCGTTGTTGCATTGCTTTTGGATCATGTCGATTATTTTCTCAACCGATTTATCAAGTGCATCTTCTCCCCAGCCTAAATCCCAGACTCCTTCGGCATGTACATCTGAGATTACATAGATTGCGGAAGCCTTACAGTTTCTATAATTTGCTATTGTAAAAAGACCTACACCTTCCATTTCTACACATAAAGCCCCTTTTTCCCGATACTCGCTTGTCTGTCCCCATGTTTCTCTATATCCTGCATCGGTTGTCCAGTGTATTCCCCTTTTAAATTCAATCTCGTTCTTTCTTAATAGTTCACTCAGTTCATCCGTTAATTCTTTCGTAGAATTGATCCTATCATAATCAAAGCCATACAATCTTGCAACAGCCGTATCGTTATATGCTCCGTCCGTCAAAACAATATCGCCTGCCTTCATATCCGGCTGTAATCCTCCGGCATAGCCAACATGAATCAATTCCTTTACGCCGCCCGCTATCAAATCTTCGGCTTGTGTCGCAATTGCCGGCGAACACATATGACCTTTTATAAATCCAAAGTTTTCGTTGTTGCGAAATACAAAAAGCTTTCCGCCTAATGGGTATTTATACTCTCCGCAATTCCTTGCAAGCATAGCATCATAGATGCTATCCGCAAGCAAAAATACTCTTTGGGGAACATTCATATTATCAATATCAAATCCTTCATTCTTCAGTTCAAGACGAACTAATTTTTTCGGATCTGTCAAAACATCATTGCTATTCATAGTTTTAGAGACTCCTTTTCTTCATTTTCAATAAATTTTACATCGGCTTTAGATTTTTATTGAGCCTGTCCACTATCCAGGCGATTCGCTTTTCCCGTCCGGAATCTGTCTTTGCATCAAAATATGCCCGCGTGTAGGTTTTCTTTACGGACAAAGACATAGCCCCCCAATTTGTATAGGCAGGTTCATATCCTTCCAGCACCGCGGAAAGCCGGGCAATCTGTTCCTCTGTAACTGCCATGGGTTTTGGAGCGTCCCACTGGCCGTTTTTCCTGGCTTCCTCTATTTTCTCTCTACCGAAATCGGTCATGAGTCCCCGTTCTTCAAGGTTTTGAACCAATGCCTTATTTTTCTCTGACCACTTGCTTTTCTCCCTGCGCATAGAAAAATATTTCTTATAAGTTTTATCATCAATGCTTTGCATCTGTCCGTCAATCCATCCAAAGCAGAGCGCTTCTTCAAGTGCTTCTCCTGCTTTTATTGTTTTCGGTCCGCCGGCCTTGCCAAATAAAAGCCAAATGCCAGCACTTGACTGGCAATGATCCTGGAGCCATTTCCTAAATTCTTCTCTGTTTGCAAATTCCATTAGATCGCTCATCATGTATTCCTCCCTCAAAATATATATCATCCCTATAAATTACTGTTTGTCTTTCTCTCTAATTATATCATAAAGGAGATTATTATATAATTATCTTTGCATAAGTAGAAAGGCGGCAGGGAGAAATCTCTGCCGCAAATTTTTTGAAAAGGTCTTGTTTGTGACGTAACGTAATGATGTATAATATATCATAGGAGGTAGGCAATTATGGCAAAACACAGAGCAATACCGCTTGGGTTTATGACGGTTGGAGAGGTTGCAAAGAAAATAGGAGTTACTGTCCGTACATTGCAATACTATGACAAGAAAGGTTTGTTATCCCCTTCGGCAGAGAGTGAAGGTGGACGCAGGCTTTATACAGATAAAGACTTAGTTATGCTTCATCAAATTATATCTTTGAAATCATTGGGTTTTTCTTTGGATGATATAAAGCATCGCTTAATTTCTTTAGAAACACCGACTGATGTGGCAACCGCCCTTACCGAACAGGCAGATAGCATACGAGAGAAAATAGAACAGTTAACTGCTTCTTTGACAGCAATCGAACAGTTAAAAGAAGAAGTGTTACAAATGCAGACAGTCAATTTTAAGAAGTATGCAGATATTATTGTCAATCTGCAAATGAAAAACGACTCTTACTATCTCATTAAGCGGTTTGATGACGATACGCTCGATCATATTCGTAATCGGTTTGATAAGGAAAGCGGTTTGAATTTTATGGATAGATTTAATCGTTTGAGTGATGAAATTATAGAACTTCAAAAGGCAAGTGTGTCCCCTGAAAGTGAGAAATGCCAACGAATTGTAAAAGAGTATTGGGGATTGATTACAGAATTTACGAACGGTGATATGAGTATGCTTCCAAAATTGATGGAGGTCGGCAATATTGATACCGCTACAAATGCTTGGGAAGAAAGACAAAAAATTGTAAACGACTATTTAGAGCCGGCTTTGCAAGTCTACTTTTCAAGACTTGGAGAAAATCCGTTTGAGGGGGTGGAATGATGAATAGTGCAATACAAGTTTGTGGATTAAAGAAAAGCTATGGCAGCAACATTGTTCTCAATGGACTTGATTTTGAAATTGAAAAGGGAGAAACTTTCGCACTGCTCGGTGTAAATGGTGCAGGAAAAACGACAGCCCTTGAATGTATTGAGGGTTTGAGAAAATATGATAGCGGTACAATTACGGTAAACGGGAAAACGGGTATTCAGTTGCAATCATCATCTTTACCTGCCCATATCAAACCGATGGAGACTGTAAGATTATTTTCACAATGGAACAAGGCAAAGATTGATTTCACTATGCTTAACGCTCTTGGCATTAAAGAAATTGAGAAGAAACAGTACATCCAACTATCCACAGGACAAAAAAGGCGATTGCATCTTGCCCTTGCACTTATTGGTAATCCAGATATTATTTTTCTCGATGAGCCGACTGCGGGGCTTGATGTTGAGGGTAAGGTTTCACTTCACGAGCAAATTCGTAAACTCAAGTCACAAGGGAAAACGATTGTTTTGGCAAGTCACGATATGGCAGAAGTGGAAAACTTATGTGACCGCATTGCAATTTTGAATAATGGGAATATTGTCTTTTGTGGCACAGCGACAGAACTGACTGATAAGATTGGGGAAAAGTATTTTATCCATATCAAAACGCAACAAGGGAACAGCACTTTTGAAACAGATAATATTGAAGATACTTTGATTTCCTTGCTTAATGATTTGAAGCAAAAAGAAATTCATATATTGGATATTAAAGTTGACCGTGGTACACTTGAACAACATTTTATCGAAATGGCAAGGAGGGAAACAGAATGAAGGGTTTTTTATATGGTGTAGCGTTACAGTGGAAATTGGATATACGAAGTAAGTCCCTCTTAGTTACCTGCTATATCGTTCCCCTTATTTTCTTTCTTCTTATGGGCGGTATTTTTACTTCCGTTATGCCCGAAATGGGAAGTACGCTAATACAATCTATGATTGTAATGAGTGTTTCAATGGGGGCATTTATCGGATTACCGCCGTCGTTGATTGAAACTTACGGAAGCGACATAAAAAAGGTTTATAAAGCAAATGGAGTACCTATCTATTTAGGACTTGTTACAATGTTCCTTTCAGCATTTGTTCATTTGATGATTACCTGTGTTGTGATAATGCTACTTGCCCCTATTCTATTTGAAGCAAATTTGCCGATACAACTTCCGTTTTTCTTTCTTGCACTTGCTATATACATTATTGTGTCGCTAAGCATCGGAAGTGTTTTAGGATTGACGGTAAAAAATCAAGCGAAACTGACAATGATAGCACAATTAGTGTTTTTGCCCTCAATTATGCTTTCGGGGATTATGTTCCCTATCGACTTGCTACCCGATTTTCTTGAAGCCATAGGGCGTATTTTTCCTGCTTCTTGGGGATACCGCTTGATGTTGGATAATGGATTTTGCTTTGAAAATCTATGGTATCTAATCTTTATCATTTTTGCAGCGGTAATTGTATGTGGAATAGTTTTAAAAAAACAAAAAGCAAAATAGTTCGGAGAGAAAAACTAAAAAATTTCGCTCTGTATTGTCCGAAGTATTAAATATACGGCTCTATCCTCTGATATTCTCCAGTCAGTATCTGAACTGTTACAACTAATTGCCAAAAGAAAGTAACTGTAATCACCTTTCTTCATACTTTATATTGTATAGGGAATTGTGCTGTAAGTCCTGCGGCAACAAAATGAAGGAGGAATCTATAATTTATGGCTACCGGTTATTTAACCATACAGGCACGGACGGCGCACGACGCGCTTCCGCTCAGTGGTGTACAGATCTGGATTATGGATGATCAAGAGAAGAATATTTATCATGTGACAACAGATGAAAGTGGAGAAACGGAGAGGATTGCTTTAGAAACTCTGGACAGGTCCCTGTCCCTGGATCCAAATTTCTCCGGAATACCTTTTATCAGTTATGATGTACTTGCGTTTGCGGACGGTTTTAATTCGATTCATATTGTCGGCATTCCAATTCTGGATGGGGAAACGGCCATTCAGCCGCTTGAATTTGTTCCGATGCAGGAGAAGCAGCGCACCCCGACTGTGACAGAAATCCAGATTGGCCTGCCCGCCGTCTCCATGACGGGACAGCGTTATCAGAATGGCCCCGATACGGAGCCGCGAGTTCTCCGCCAAGTAGCCATTCCAAATCCGATCACGGTACATTTGGGCACTCCCAGCGCGTCCGCGTCCAATGTCCAGGTGTCTTTTCCCGATTATGTCAAGAATGTTGCCAGCAGTGAAGTTTATCCTACATGGCCGGATGCGTCCCTGAGGGCAAATATTTATGCAATTATTACTTTTGCACTGAACAGGATTTTTACCGAGTGGTATAGGAGCCGCGGCTACAATTTTGACATAACAAACAATACTGCCTATGACCAATATTTTGTATATGGGCGGAATACCTATGAATCCATCAGCCGAATTGTGGACGAAATTTTTAATGAATATGTCCGCAGGCAGGGACAGACTGCGCCATATTTTACATCGTTCTGCAACGGAACTACCTCGACCTGCTCAGGTATGTCCCAGTGGGGGACCGTTACTCTGGCAAATCAGGGACTCAGTCCCCTGCAGATACTGCGTTCCTATTACCCAAAGGATGTGGAGATTGCAGAGACAAACATTATTACCGGAGTTCTGTCTTCCTATCCCGGCACTGCGCTTAAGACAGGGAGCACGGGACTTGACGTACAAACAATTCAGACCTATTTGCAAAGGATTCGGCGCAATTACCCCGCAATTCCTGCGATTACGGATGAAGCTGGTGTATTCGGAGAGAGCACAAGGGCGGCGGTTGCCAAATTTCAGAGTATCTTCAATCTGGCTTCAGATGGCGTAGTCGGAAAGGCCACCTGGAATAAGCTTTCCTATCTGTATACCTCCGTGACCAGACTTGCCGAGCTGGACAGTGAGGGGACTTCCCTCGGGATCGGAACTGTTCCGCCAAGTTCGGTTCTGCGCCTGGATTCGTCAGGGCAGGATGTTATTACCCTGCAGTATCTTCTGAATGTGGCAGCCGAATTTAATTCTACGATTCCGGCCCCGGAGCAGGACGGAAATTTCGGAAGGGAAACGCAGCAGTCGGTTGCGGCATTTCAACGCGCGGCGGGGCTTGAGCCCGACGGCATGGTGGGACCGCTCACATGGCAGGCGCTGTATAATACTTATCTGGGCGTCGATAATGTGATTCCACCCAGCGCGGATACTGGTGTTACAGAATATGTGGTCCGTTCGGGGGATACACTTTGGCTTCTGGCACAGAGATATAATACGACAGTTGACGCGATTAAGCGCCTGAACGGATTGACCAGCGATAATCTGAGAATCGGTCAGGTACTGAAGATTCCGGCAACAGAATCTACGAGCGGATCATATTTTGAACATATTGTCCGTTCGGGGGATACGCTTTGGCTACTGGCACAGAGATATAATACGACGGTTGACGCCATCAAAAATCTGAATGGACTGTCCGGCAACGGTCTCAGCATTGGGCAGATACTCAAAATTCCTTCTGCGGGAGCGGCGTCCGCTCCGTATTTTGAGTATAACGTCCGCTCGGGGGATACACTTTGGCAGTTAGCTCGAAGGTATGGTACGACGGTCAGCGCCATCAAAAGCTTAAACGGATTGAACAGCGATAACCTGAATATCGGTCAGGTGCTGAAGATTCCCAGCAACTGAGCGTAAGTTTAAAGGTAAATGAGATTTTTAGACATTAAGAAACCGCAATCCCCTGATTACTCAGGGAATTGCGGTGCTTATTTTTATATGGCGTATTTTTATTTGCATGATTTTATGACACCACTCACTCAAAAACTTTTCCCAACAAATTTTTATATTGGGGATCAGCTTTAAGAAAACAATCCAGCCATTACTTGACTTAATTCTCGGTCATAAATCCCCATTGCACCCCAAATTTATCAATGAAATTGCCAGCCAATCTGCTGTAAGGTAATTCTTCAAAAGGGTCTATGACTGTACATTTACCTTTAAAACATTCATAGCAGGAAAGAAGCTCATCAATATTTTCAAACGTGACAATTAAATGAATAGCACAATCAAGAGATCTTTCCTTGTTACCAAATCTATCATTCAAAAAAACCTGTTGACCATGAATATACATTACAGCATGGGCTATCCCTTTATCATTTGGGGAATCATCAAGCGCGTAATCCTGATTTCTTATAATAGTTTCGGCTTTTGTATTAAACGCCTTTTCATATAAAGTAATTGCTTCTTCACAATCTCCACAAAAGTGCAAGTGGGGTATTATCATAATTTTATCTCCTCGACCTATGGTTTAGTTATCTGCCAAAAAACTCCTTAGATATATAACATTCCTATCGGGGTCATAAAAACTCATGTTTACAGCGCCCCACGGACGTTTAGTTGGTTTTTCAATTATTTCTGCCCCTAATGCCAAAACTTTTTGATACTCTTTTTCTATATTATCTACAGTAAATGCTATACACATATTTTGATTATTATTATTTTTTAATGAACCGTCATTATAAATTGTTAACATTGTTTCTTCCGCAATTATTGTTTGATGCATTTCATCATTACTGTCATTATTTATTTCAAGCAGGGTTTTATAAAAATCTGCTAATTTAACTACATCATTTGTTAATAAACCAACTTCTCCTAATCGCATATATACCTCCATATCATTCTTTCCTTAGCCCACAAGTCTTTGTTATTGATTATACCACTTCCACCCTCTATCAGCCACTATAAAATACAGGAGCGATGAATTGCTAAACTTCACAAAAGTTCTATTTTATGGCACCTTTTTGGCACCGGGATGCATCTCTTAATCAAACTGAAATTTTCGTTTGCATCTTCAAATATTTTTTATTTTATCTTAACTTCAAAATCAAAAAACTGATTCCCACTGAAATCAACATTATTACAAAAATAATGACTATTGCAATAATTTTTCCATTTTTCTCCATAAAGTTGATGGGAGCCTTATACTTATCATAAACACGGGCATCTCTTCGCTCATTCTTCAGATTCTGCTCCCATTCTAAATCCTTCAACTCCATATATTGCTCATAATGCCGTTTTTCTAAACGGTCTTCCTCTTCGCGTACTAATAACTCCAAGTTTTCTTCATAAGATGCGCCACAATTGATACACCCTTTTTCGTCTGTACTTTTTCCACGTAACTTATTATTACAGTATTCACAAGTGAATTCATAATCAATAGCAGGTTTATAAATAGGAGGCTCGCCAATGTCAAAATTGTAGGATTTATGCAATCTAAACTTAAATCTTTTAATCGCCGCCATAGTATTGCTTATATATTCCATTTCTTTTTGAATTGTCTCTTCTTGGTCTTTCAGATACCGTAAATACTTTTGATACATAGCCCGTTTTTTAGACTGATACTCTTTATTTTTACCAAACTCACCGGCACACTTTGGACACTTTTCATCCGTTGAAGATACTGTTGAGCCACAATACTCACATACAAACTCAAAATCTTCATGAAAATGATTCTTTTTGTACGAAATATAACAAACCGGTTTAGGAGGCCTGCCAAATCCGCAATTACAGAAAAAGAATATTAATAACAACAGAAGACCAGTAAATGCCATAATAATAAAAATTGAAGGAAACAAATAAAAAAAATCCATAATCATTCCTCTCTCATATCCGTCGTAAAATTCAAAGCTTTCTCTCTGTTTCAATCTCTTTGTAAGACTGAAAGTTAGACGAGCTTTTACCTTTTCTTCAATTTAAGCGAGTCAAAAGTTCTATCTTCAACATCTTCTAATGTCGCATACTGATAACGTCGTATTAATAACTCAAACTTCCCACACCAATAAGGTGTGTTGAACCTTGGGAATTCATCATTTCAGCCAATAAAAAAGTCATAAATACTGTTCCTTTGGTATAATGGAATTGTCCAAAAACCAATCACCAAGAAGCATTTATGCCATGTCCATTATATCACAGAACAACACAAATGAGATAGCTTTTGTTGATTGTATTCAGAGATTTTTCTAAACACAAGGTTGGTAAGATTTTGAAAAAATGTAACGGTACCAAGGAAAAAGGCGTACCGTCCATTTCTCTTCTAAAATACAAACTTGGCAATATTTTTATCGGACGCAGCATGTATATGCAGCAACGCACAGGCTCCTTCAAAGAGGGATTCTCCAAGAACACGTTCTATTGGTTTTTGAATTCTACAAAGGCGAACTGGGATCCCATGTTTTCGATCATACAGACATGTCCTATAAAAAAGGATACCGCATGCTCACGTTGAGCTGGAGTGACGGTAACACGCTTATTTCTGTAAACAGCTGTCTTGTTGCGTCTTCCAAAGTATCTAACATTATTGGACCAGCTAAAACATTTGACAAGAGAATCATTGCCGGTCAAAGAAGAAAACTGGATCAGACCAAAGCTCCGGAGGTAATGCTGACTCTTCTTGAAACAGCAGTATCATCCGGATTATCCGCAGATTATGTCCTGTTTGATTGTTGGTTTGCCAATCCTGCCCAGATCACAGCAATCAAATCAAGAGACATAGATGTCATGGTTGGAAAAGAGATCATTCGTATTTATGGAAAACGCCGGCAGATTGAAGTTTTCTTTAAGACCTGCAAGTCTATGTTGAACCTGATCGGTGAATGCCACAGCCTTTCCTATGATGCACTGACTGCTCATACTGCGATTGTATTTACCAGATATATGCTACTGGCTTTAGAACAGCGTCAAAATGAGGATCAGCGAATCCTTGGAGAACTGTTTTTCTTTTTGGCTGACGAAATGGCAGATATTACTTTTTCACGCTCTTTGTGTATCCTGAATCTTAATTTTATATTCAAATTTTTTTCTTGGCACCGTTTTGGCACCGCTAGCTCTATTCTTTGCTATTCCATTCACTTATTTTTAGACATAAAAAGGGCTTCCCGATTTCTCGGAAAGCCCCATAAGCGCACCTCGAAAATGCTTCGCGTTCCCTCGGTCGCGGGCATTCGCTAAATGCCCGCAAAGACGCAAAAAGAGCCACTTTCATGCAAGCATGAAGTGGCTCTTTATTAGGTCTTTTTATGCGCTTATCTCATTGCTTTCGCGCAGATTACTCAATGATAGTAGCCACACGACCTGAACCAACAGTTCTACCACCCTCACGGATAGCGAAGGTAAGACCCTGCTCCATAGCGATGGGGTGAATCAGTTCGATGGTCATCTCTACGTTATCGCCAGGCATACACATCTCTGTGCCGGACGGCAACTCGCAAACACCGGTTACGTCGGTGGTTCTGAAGTAGAACTGCGGACGATAGTTGTTGAAGAACGGTGTATGACGACCACCCTCGTCCTTGGTCAGAACGTAAACCTGTGCGGTAAACTTGGTGTGGCAGGTTACAGAACCCGGCTTAGCCAGAATCTGTCCACGAACGATCTGATCACGGTTGATACCACGAAGCAGAGCACCGATGTTATCACCAGCCTGTGCCTCATCCAGCATCTTACGGAACATCTCGATACCAGTAACAACGGTCTTCTGAGTATCCTCTTTGATACCAACGATCTCCAGTTCCTCATTCAGATGCAGAGTACCTCTCTCTACTCTACCGGTTGCAACAGTACCACGACCGGTAATGGTAAATACATCCTCTACAGGCATCAGGAACGGCTGATCAGTTGCACGCTGCGGATCCGGAATATACTCGTCAACAGTCTTCATCAGCTCCATGATCTTGTCGCCCCACTCGCCGTTGGGATCTTCCAGAGCCTTCAGAGCAGAACCCTTGATGATCGGGCAGTCTGTGAAGTCATACTCCTCAAGCTGCTCGGTTACTTCCATCTCAACCAGCTCGATCAGCTCAGGATCGTCAACCATGTCGCACTTGTTCAGGAATACTACGATATAAGGTACGCCTACCTGACGGGACAGAAGGATGTGCTCCTTGGTCTGTGCCATAACACCGTCGGTAGCTGCTACTACAAGGATAGCGCCGTCCATCTGAGCTGCTCCGGTAATCATGTTCTTAACGTAGTCAGCATGTCCAGGACAGTCAACGTGTGCGTAATGTCTGTTGTCGGTCTCGTACTCAACGTGAGCGGTAGAGATGGTGATACCTCTCTCTCTCTCTTCCGGAGCCTTATCGATATTCTCGAAATCTGTTGCGGTGTTACCTGCAACTCTCTCAGCCAGAACCTTGGTGATAGCTGCTGTCAGAGTAGTTTTACCATGGTCAACGTGACCGATGGTTCCAATATTACAATGTGGTTTGGTTCTTTCAAACTTAGCTTTTGCCATTTTTAACATCCTCCTTAATTTTATGCCCACTGTGGGCTATGATTCTGATAATCACTCGGCTAATCTTGATTATATAAAATTATTCCAAGTTTTTCAAGCACTTTTCCTATTTCGCCTTAGAAGCTACGATCTTATCCTGTACAGATTTCGGAACCTGCTCATATTTCTCAAAGAACATAGAGTAGTTACCGCGTCCCTGGGTCTTAGAACGAAGGTCGGTAGAGTATCCGAACATCTCTGCCAGCGGAACAAACGCTCTTACCATCTTGCCGCCGCCGATATCATCCATACCCTCGATACGTCCACGGCGTGAATTGATATCACCGATTACATCGCCCATGTACTCTTCCGGCATGGTTACTTCCACCTTCATGATCGGCTCTAAGATGACAGCGCCTGCTTTCTGCATAGCTTCCTTGAATGCCATGGAACCGGCAATATGGAATGCCATCTCAGATGAGTCAACCTCATGGTATGATCCGTCGTATACGGTTGCATGGATACCTACTACCGGATAGCCTGCAAGCACACCGGCCTTGGTTGCCTCTTCGATACCCTCGCCAACTGCAGGGATGTACTCCTTCGGAATTGCACCACCCACAACGGCTGAATCGAATTTGAACAGTTCCTCACCGTTGGCATCCATCGGCTCGAACTTAACTTTACAGTGTCCGTACTGTCCACGTCCACCGGACTGCTTTGCATACTTGTATTCCTGATCCACAGCTTTGGTAAAGGTCTCTTTGTATGCAACCTGAGGAGCGCCTACGTTCGCTTCTACATGGAACTCTCTCAGCAGACGGTCTACGATAATTTCCAAGTGCAGCTCGCCCATACCTGCGATAATAGTCTGACCTGTCTCTGCATTGGTGTGTGCACGGAAGGTCGGGTCCTCCTCTGCAAGCTTCGCTAATGCTTCGCCCATCTTGCCCTGTCCTGCCTTGGTCTTCGGCTCGATTGCAAGCTCGATAACCGGCTCCGGGAATTCCATGGACTCCAGGATTACCGGATGCTGTTCATCACAGATGGTATCACCGGTGGTTGTGATCTTAAATCCAACTGCCGCTGCAATATCACCGGAGTAAACCTTGTCCAGCTCGTCCCTCTTGTTCGCATGCATCTGCAGGATACGTCCCACACGCTCTTTCTTATCTTTCGTGGCATTCAGCACATAAGAACCGGAATTCATAACACCGGAATACACACGGAAGAATGCAAGCTTTCCTACGAACGGGTCCGTCATAATCTTAAATGCCAGTGCGGAGAACGGCTCATCATCAGAAGAATGTCTCTCCACTTCATTGCCGTCCAGATCCGTACCCTTGATAGCCGGGATATCGGTAGGTGCCGGCATATATTCCAAAATCGCATCCAAAAGCTTCTGAACGCCCTTGTTTCTGTATGCGGAACCACAGCAAACAGGTACTGCCGTACACTCGCAGGTTGCTTTTCTGAGGACAGCCTTCATCTCGTCGATAGACGGCTCCTCGCCCTCTAAATACATCATCATCAGATCATCATCCAGCTCGCAGATCTTCTCTACCAGCTCGGTGTGATACAATTCTGCGTCATCCTTCATATCATCGGGGATATCTCCAACGGTGATGTCGTCACCCTTGTCATCATTGTAGATATATGCCTTCATTTCGAACAAATCGATAATTCCCTGGAAATCATCTTCCTTTCCAATGGGAATCTGAAGGATAATCGCATTTTTTCCCAATCTTGTACGAATCTGATCAACAGCTCCGTAGAAGTTGGCTCCCAGAATATCCATCTTATTGATAAATGCCATTCTGGGTACGTTGTAGGTGTCAGCCTGACGCCATACATTTTCTGACTGCGGCTCAACTCCGCCTTTTGCACAGAACACGCCGACAGCGCCGTCCAATACACGAAGTGAACGCTCAACCTCAACCGTAAAGTCTACGTGTCCCGGTGTATCAATAATATTGATACGATGCTCTAAAGCATCCTTCTTGGGTTTGGTAAACTCTTCCAAAGTCCAATGACATGTGGTTGCGGCTGAAGTAATTGTGATACCTCTTTCCTGCTCCTGTTCCATCCAGTCCATGGTAGCAGTACCTTCATGAGTATCACCGATCTTGTAGTTAACACCGGTATAATACAGAATACGCTCCGTCAATGTGGTCTTACCAGCATCAATGTGCGCCATAATACCAATGTTTCTGGTTCTCTCTAATGGATATTGTCTTCCAGCCAAGGTTGTTCCTCCTTAAAAAATCAGCAAACACATACACGTTATTAGAACCTGTAGTGTGCAAAAGCCTTGTTTGCCTCTGCCATCTTGTGCATATCTTCTTTTTTCTTTACAGATGCACCTGTGTTATTTGCTGCATCCATGATCTCATTTGCCAGTCTTTCTTCCATGGTCTTCTCGCCTCTCTTGCGTGAGAACATGGTCATCCAACGAAGCGCTAACGCCTGGCGGCGATCCGGTCTAACCTCGATTGGCACCTGGTAAGTTGCTCCACCGATACGTCTTGCCTTTACCTCGAGTACAGGCATGATGTTATTCATAGCTTCCTCAAAAACCTCCAGCGCCGGTCTGTCAGTCTTCTCTGCAACTCTGTCAAATGCACCGTATACAATCTTCTGTGCTACACCCTTCTTACCATCTAACATAATGTTATTGATAAGCTTGGTAACCACTTTGTTATTGTACAACGGATCTGCTAATACATCTCTCTTCTGAGTATGTCCTTTACGTGGCACGGTCCTTCCCTCCTTAACCATCTGATTTCTTGTTTGATTAATTCAACGGTACTCACATGTGTCTCTCTAAAATGTGTTCGTGCGGAAATATATCGTATGTGACAATAATTCCAACACTTACCTTTAGCTCTGTTTGTGATACTATTGGTATGCTAAATATTATTTAGCAGCTTTTGGTCTCTTAGCGCCGTATTTGGAACGAGCCTGCTTTCTGTTGGCAACGCCGGCAGTATCAAGGGTACCACGGATGATGTGGTATCTGGTACCGGGCAGGTCCTTCACACGACCGCCGCGGATCAGGACAACGCTGTGCTCCTGCAGGTTATGACCTTCTCCCGGAATGTAGCTGGTTACTTCGATTCCGTTAGAAAGACGAACCCTGGCGATCTTTCTAAGAGCCGAGTTAGGTTTCTTAGGTGTAGCTGTCTTAACGGCAGTACATACGCCACGCTTCTGGGGTGCAGAAGTATTCGTCGCTTTCTTCTTCAGAGAGTTGTAACCCTTCTGCAATGCCGGTGCTGTAGACTTCTTAACAGATGTCTGACGTCCTTTTCTTACTAACTGGTTAAATGTTGGCATTATTTTCACCTCCTGTGTATTATTTGTTAAAAGTGCATTCGTATGCACACTATCCCAGTATATAAGCGAAAAAACCGATTGTCAAGAGATTTTTCGTGAAAACTACGAGAAACGCACAGAAACAGGAACCCGCCTCGGTAATGCTCGCATTAAACCGAGGTGGGTTCCTGTTTCTGTGATGTGACGACAGTCACGACCGAGAAGGCGCTTATGCGCCTTCGAGGGGCGTTTCTCGTTATCCCTCTTTCGCGATGTGACCACAGTCACGACTGAGAGGGCGCTTATGCGCCTCCTCGGACGTTTCTTCTAATCTTCTGCCTCAGCAGCTACCTGATCCAGCACTGCCTCGTCTTCATACTCCTGCACATACTCTTCATTCTGCTGCTCTTGTGTCTGCAGCTCTTCGCTTGTATCTGCGGCATCCTCTTCAAAAGAAATCTCCGCATTTGCATCCACGTCTGTATTCAGCCTGATGTTGCGATAGCGCTTCATACCAGTTCCGGCAGGAATCAGCTTACCAATACATACATTTTCCTTCAGACCGATCAACGGATCAATCTTACCCTTGATGGCAGCCTCTGTCAGAACCTTGGTGGTCTCCTGGAAGGACGCTGCGGACAGGAAGGAATTGGTGGCAAGTGATGCCTTGGTAATACCAAGCAGTACCTGCTTGCCTTCTGCCATCTCAAGACCATCGCGTTCCAGACGCTCATTCATCTCTTCATACTCCAGATTATCTACCAGCGTTCCTGGCAGGAAATCGGAATCTCCGTTATTTTCAATCCGGATCTTCTTGAGCATCTGACGGACAATAACCTCGATATGCTTATCGTTGATATCCACACCCTGCAGGCGGTATACTCTCTGCACCTCACGGATCAGATAATCCTGAACGGCGCGTACACCCTTGATCTTCAGGATATCATGCGGATTTACGGAACCCTCGGTCAGCTCATCGCCTGCCTCCAGCACAGCTCCGTCCATAACCTTGATTCTGGAACCGTAAGGAATCAGGTATGCCTTACTCTCTCCGGTCTCATCGTTGGTCACGACGATCTCACGCTTCTTCTTGGTATCCTTGATGGTTGCCACACCGCCAAATTCGGTGATGATCGCAAGTCCCTTGGGCTTTCTCGCCTCAAACAACTCCTCGACACGGGGAAGACCCTGTGTAATATCATCACCTGCCACACCGCCGGTATGGAAGGTTCTCATGGTCAGCTGTGTACCCGGCTCACCGATGGACTGTGCTGCGATAATACCGATGGCCTCGCCTTCCTGCACTGCCTGACCGGTAGCCATGTTGCTTCCATAGCACTTCGCGCAGACACCCACATGGGAACGGCAGGTCAGAATGGTACGGATCTTCACTCTTGTGATGGGCTCACCCTTCTCGTCAACACCCTTGCTCATGATTGCTGCCGCGCGCTTCGGTGTGATCATATGATTTGCCTTCACCAGAACGTTTCCATCCTTATCACAGATGGTCTCACAAGAAAATCTTCCTGTAATACGCTCCTGTAAGCTTTCGATCTCTTCCTTGCCGTCCATAAATCCCTTGACATACATACCGGGGATTTCCCGTCCGCTGTCCTCGCAGCAATCGGATTCCCGGACGATCAGATCCTGGGACACGTCTACCAGACGTCTTGTCAGGTATCCGGAATCGGCCGTACGCAAAGCGGTATCGGACAGACCTTTACGCGCTCCGTGTGCGGACATGAAATACTCCAAAACGTCCAGACCTTCACGGAAATTAGACTTGATCGGCAGCTCAATGGTCCGGCCGGTTGTATCAGCCATCAATCCACGCATACCGGCAAGCTGCTTGATCTGTTTATCAGAACCACGGGCGCCGGAATCTGCCATCATAAAGATGTTATTATAGCTATCCAGTCCCGACAGCAGCGCCTCTGTCAGCTCATCATCCGTTTCCTTCCAGGTCTCAACCACTTCTTTGTAACGCTCTTCCTCCGTGATGAGACCACGCTTATACTGCCTGGAAATCTTATCTACGGTATCCTGAGCTTTTGCGATCATCTCCGGCTTCTGCGGCGGCACCGTCATATCAGAAATAGATACGGTCATTGCTGCACGGGTGGAATACTTATAACCCATGGACTTAATGTCATCCAGTACTTCCGCGGTCTTGGTTGCCCCGTGGGTATTAATGACCTTTTCCAATATCTGCTTTAACTGCTTCTTGGCAACGTGGAAATCCACCTCCAGCAGCAACTCGTTTTCTTCCTTGCTCCTGTCTACAAAACCAAGATCCTGGGGGATGATCTCATTGAAAATGAATCTTCCCAGCGTGGAATCAATCACTCCGCTCTTCACTGTCCCGTCCGGCATCTTCTTGCTGACACGGACATGAATCTTGGAATGCAGCGTCAAAGCTTTGTTTTCATAGGCAAGAATTGCCTCATTTACATTCTTAAAATACTTGCCCTCTCCCAGGGAACCAGGTCTCTCCTGGGTCAGATAATAAATACCCAATACCATATCCTGTGAAGGAACCGCAACAGGACCTCCGTCCGACGGCTTCAGCAGGTTGTTGGGAGACAGCAGCATAAAACGGCACTCTGCCTGTGCTTCCTGGGACAACGGCAGATGGGCTGCCATCTGGTCACCGTCGAAGTCCGCATTGTATGCAGTACATACCAGCGGATGCAGCTTGATTGCCTTACCTTCTACCAGGATAGGCTCAAATGCCTGAATACCCAGTCTGTGCAGGGTGGGGGCACGGTTCAGCATCACCGGATGCTCCTTAATTACCTCTTCCAGCACATCCCACACTTCCGACTGCAGGCGCTCTACCATCTTCTTGGCACTCTTGATATTGTGCGCAGTTCCATTTGCCACCAGTTCCTTCATAACAAATGGCTTAAACAGCTCAATTGCCATTTCCTTGGGCAGACCGCACTGGTAAATCTTCAACTCCGGTCCCACGACGATAACGGAACGGCCGGAATAATCCACACGTTTTCCAAGCAGGTTCTGACGGAAACGGCCGGATTTACCTTTCAGCATATCGGACAGTGACTTCAGCGCACGGTTACCCGGTCCTGTCACCGGACGTCCTCTTCTGCCATTGTCGATCAGGGCATCTACCGCTTCCTGAAGCATTCTCTTCTCATTGCGCACGATGATATCCGGCGCGCCCAGCTCCAGAAGCCTTCTCAAACGATTATTTCTATTAATGATCCTGCGGTACAGGTCATTTAAGTCAGAGGTTGCAAAACGTCCGCCGTCCAGCTGTACCATAGGTCTAAGATCTGGCGGAATGACAGGAATCACAGTCATGATCATCCACTCCGGCTTATTTCCCGATCCCCGGAAGGACTCCACAACCTCCAGTCTCTTAATGATCCTGGCGCGCTTCTGTCCTGTTGCATCCTTCAGTTCTGCCTTCAGCTCTGCGGAATCCTTCTCCAGATCAATCGCCTGAAGCAGCTCTAAGATTGCCTCTGCACCCATTCCCACGCGGAATGCACTGCCGTATTTCTCTCTGGCATCCTGATATTCCTGCTCAGAAAGCACCTGCTTTAAAGACAGATCGGTGGTGCCTGCATCCAACACGATATAAGATGCGAAATACAGCACCTTCTCCAACGTCCTGGGTGATAAGTCAAGGATCAGTCCCATACGGGAAGGAATTCCCTTGAAATACCAGATATGGGAAACCGGAGCAGCAAGTTCAATGTGCCCCATACGCTCACGGCGCACACTTGCCTTGGTAATCTCCACGCCGCATCGATCACAGACTACGCCCTTATAACGGATCTTCTTGTATTTTCCGCAATGGCACTCCCAGTCCTTGCTGGGTCCAAAAATCTTCTCACAGAAGAGACCGTCCTTTTCGGGCTTTAAAGTCCTGTAGTTGATCGTCTCCGGCTTCTTCACTTCGCCCCTGGACCATTCTCTGATCTTCTCGGGGGATGCCAGACCAATCTGAATCGCATCAAATGAGATTGGCTGGTTTACATCTTTATTCATTGTCTCTGGCATGCCATGATACTCCTTCCTAATTTATTCTTCTTCATACGATTCGTCTACATCTGCGTAATCATCGTAATCCGCATCTGCATCCTCGTCTTCTTCCACGTCGTTGAGTTCACCGCTCTCTTCATCGAATTCCTGCTTGGTAAAGCCCATCCTGCCAAAAGATTCGCCGTCTTCGAATGCCGCAAAATCCTTATCGCCGGAAATAATGGAATTCAAATCCGTATTGCCATATTCGCTGGTCTCCATCAGTTCTACTTCGTTGCGATCCTCGTCCAGAACCTTGACATCCAGACCCAGAGACTGCAATTCTTTCAGAAGCACCTTGAAGGACTCGGGGATTCCCGGTTCCGGTATGTTATCGCCTTTGATGATCGCTTCGTAGGTCTTCACACGTCCCACCACATCATCTGACTTAACAGTCAGGATCTCCTGCAGCGTGTAAGATGCGCCGTATGCCTCCAGCGCCCATACCTCCATCTCTCCAAAACGCTGTCCGCCGAACTGTGCCTTTCCACCCAGCGGCTGCTGCGTAACCAGAGAGTACGGTCCCGTAGATCTCGCATGGATCTTATCGTCTACCAGATGATGCAGCTTCAGGTAATGCATGTGTCCGATGGTAACCGGGGAGTCAAATTCTTCTCCGGTACGTCCGTCGCGCAACTGAACCTTTCCGTCTCTGGAAATCGGCACGCCCTTCCATACCTCTCTGTTGTCACGGTTGTCAGACAGATACTGCATCACGTCCTCGCGCAGGACATCCTTGTATTTCTCCTCAAACTCTTCCCATTCTGAGTTGACATAGTCATTTGCTAATTCCAGCGTGTCCTGGATATCAATCTCTCGCGCACCGTCAAACACCGGGGTCTCGATATTGAAGCCCAGCGCCTTTGCCGCAAGACTCAGATGAATCTCCAACACCTGTCCGATATTCATACGGGACGGCACGCCCAGCGGATTCAGCACGATATCCAGCGGACGCCCGTTGGGCAGGAACGGCATATCTTCCACCGGAAGCACGCGGGAAACGACACCCTTGTTACCGTGACGGCCTGCCATCTTATCTCCTACGGAAATCTTTCTCTTCTGCGCAATGTAAATACGCACTGCCTGATTCACACCCGGGGACAATTCATCGCCGTTTTCTCTGGTAAATACCTTTGCCTCCACGACAATTCCGTATTCTCCATGCGGAACCTTCAAGGATGTATCCCTGACCTCTCTTGCCTTCTCACCGAAGATTGCCCGCAGCAGACGCTCCTCTGCGGTCAGCTCCGTCTCGCCCTTCGGCGTAACTTTACCCACCAGGATATCGCCGGCACGAACCTCTGCGCCAATACGGATGATACCTCTCTCGTCCAGATCCTTCAACGCGTCATCGCCGACTCCCGGAACGTCTCTGGTGATCTCTTCCGGTCCAAGCTTCGTGTCTCTGGCCTCTGCTTCATATTCTTCAATGTGTACGGAGGTATAGACATCATCCTGTACCAGCCGCTCACTTAATAATACTGCGTCCTCATAATTATAACCTTCCCAGGTCATGAATCCGATCAGAGGATTCTTACCCAGTGCAAGCTCTCCTCCGAAGGTGGAAGGTCCATCTGCGATCACTTCGCCTTCCTCCACGCGGTCGCCCTTGAACACGATAGGTCTCTGGTTGTAGCAGTTACTCTGGTTACTTCTGGAGAACTTGGTCAGCTTATACACATCTCTGGTTCCATCGTCATTTTTGATGGTAATCTGGCTGGACTCTGATTTCTCTACCACGCCTGCCTTCTTGGAAACCACACACACGCCGGAATCCACTGCGGTCTTGGTCTCCATACCAGTACCTACCACAGGAGCCTCTGTAGTCAGAAGCGGCACCGCCTGGCGCTGCATGTTAGATCCCATCAGCGCACGGTTTGCGTCATCATTCTGCAAAAACGGAATCAGTGCGGTAGCAACAGAGAACACCATCTTCGGAGATACGTCCATGTAATCAAACATGGTCTTATCGTATTCCTGTGTCTCATCCAGGTAACGTCCGGATACGGAATTTCTCACAAAATGCCCCTCGGCATCCAGCTTCTCGTTTGCCTGTGCTACATGGTAATTATCTTCCTCGTCCGCAGTCATATAGATAACTTCATCTGTTACCCTCGGATTTGAAGGATCGGTTTTATCAATCTTACGGTACGGCGCTTCCACAAAACCATACTCGTTAATTCTTGCATAACATGCCAGTGAGTTGATCAGACCAATGTTGGGTCCTTCAGGAGTTTCAATCGGACACATTCTTCCATAATGAGAATAATGAACGTCACGCACCTCGAATCCTGCTCTGTCTCGTGACAGACCGCCGGGTCCCAATGCGGACAGACGTCTCTTGTGGGTCAGCTCGCCCAGTGGGTTATTCTGATCCATGAACTGAGACAGCTGAGAAGAACCGAAGAATTCCTTCACCGCAGCCGTTACCGGCTTGATATTGATCAGACTCTGAGGAGAAATGCCCTCCTGATCCTGTGTCGTCATACGCTCACGAACGACACGCTCCATTCTGGACAGACCGATACGATACTGATTCTGCAACAATTCTCCCACGGCACGGATACGGCGGTTGCCCAGATGATCGATATCATCATCATGACCAACATTCCACTCCAGATGCATATTGTAGTTGATGGATGCAAAAATATCATCTTTGGTAATATGCTTGGGTATCAGCTCAGACACATTTTTGCGGATCGCTTCCTTGATATCTTCCAGAGACTTGTTCTCTTCCAGAATCTTTTTCAGCACCGGATAATACACAAGCTCGGTAATACCGACCTCCTTCGGCACCACATCCACATAAGTGGTCAGATCTACCATCATATTAGACAGAACCTTCACATTGCGCTCTTCCGCAGCAACCCACACAAAGGGAACTGCCGCATTCTGAATCTCCTCTGCCAGCTCTCTGGTGAGCTCGGTTCCCTTCTCAATGACCTCGCCGGTAGTCTGCAATACTACATCCTCGGCCAACGTCTTGCCTTTGAGACGATTCTTGAACGCCAGTTTCTTGTTAAATTTATAACGGCCAACCTTCGCCAGATCATAACGTCTGGGGTCAAAGAACATTGCCGTGATCAGACTCTCTGCGCTGTCCACGCTGAGAGGCTCGCCGGGACGGATCTTCTTATATAATTCCAGCAGACCTTCCTCAAAATTGGTGGCGACATCCTTGCCAAATGACGCAAGAATCTTCGGTTCCTCTCCAAACAGGTCTATGATCTCCTGATTGGTTCCCACGCCCAGGGCACGGATCAATACCGTGATCGGTACTTTTCTGGTTCTATCCACACGAACATAGAAAATGTCATTGGAATCGGTCTCGTACTCCAGCCATGCACCACGGTTCGGGATAACGGTGCAGGAATACAGTTTCTTACCGATCTTATCGTGTGCAACGCCGTAATATATACCGGGAGAACGTACCAACTGACTTACAATGACACGTTCTGCACCATTGATAACGAAGGTTCCGGTCTCTGTCATAAGAGGTAAATCGCCCATAAAGATTTCATGCTCATTGATCTCGTCAGTCTCCTTGTTGAAAAGCCTGACTTTTACTTTCAAGGGAGCTGCGTAAGTAGCATCTCTCTGTTTGCACTCAGGAATCGTATATTTCACATCGTCTTCACACAGTGTGAAATCCACAAATTCCAGGCTAAGATGTCCGCTGTAGTCCTCAATCGGAGAGATATCTGCAAATACTTCCTTCAGACCCTCATCCAGGAACCACTGATAGGAATCTTTCTGGACCTCGATCAGGTTCGGCATTTCCAATACCTCTTTTTGTCTTGAGTAACTCATACGCATGCTTTTTCCAGCTTTCACCGGACGTATTCTGTTCTTCTCCATTGACGTTTCACCTCTCGTTTTTTATTTTGTCTCCACCAAATATGACCAAAAATACGCATTTCACTAAGAATCCATATTTTATGAAACAATATTCAGTACACAAATGCATATCCTATACTAGATGTAGATGCATTTGTATGACACACCTTGAAATGCTGTGTTTCACTATCCGCTTTCCCGAAAAAGGGTATAGTGAGCCCACCGCACCACAATAGTGCAACGTATATTATACGACAAGTATTATTTTCACGTCAAGTGTTATTTTTCTTATTTTCGCAACAGCCGTTACTATTTATAGTTTGATAAAAACATCACAATCAAAACAGCCCTCCCGCAACGAAGCCTTGCTTCGCCGCGAAAGGGCAGTCCTTTCATCTGTCGCCGTAATTTCAAATCGGCATTATTATACAGCCCGAATGTAGAAATCGCATAAATTACATTCACAGCAAGCAATTGACAGGCAAATATATGTATTGTATTATATATTATACGCATTTATTTGCCAATGAATAGTAAGGAGGATCATGAGTATGAAATGCAAACACTGCAATTTCGAAAATCTGGACGGAATAAAATATTGCCAACGCTGTGGACAGGCATTAAAACAACGTTCCCCTCTCTTTTCCTGGAAACGTAGCAAGGTGTATGCCGGTCTCGGGCATAAAGGAAGTTCTCTTGCACCCTTAGGAGCTATGGCAATCGAAAAAGCCGCATCCGAAATGGGTGGCGTGACCAAGCGCAGCACTCTGGTGAAGGTTCATCCTCTGGAGGATGGAAGCTGGTACTGTCCTGACTGCGGAACAAAGAATGCTCCGCGCGCCATGTTCTGCAAAGGATGCGGAAGAGATTTCGCTTAGCAAACAGCGCGAACTCGGAAACTCCGTTCCCTCGTGCGCGTTGCACCTCCAAACGATTCAGCCACAAGCAGCGCGAACTCGGAAACTCCGTTCCCTCATGCGCGTTGCACCTCCAAACGATTCAGCCACAAGCAGCGCGAACTCGGAAGCCCTGCTTCCTCGTGCGCGGGCTGGCGCCCCACAACAAGAAAAACAGGCACCCGAGCAGAAATAAATTTCTGTCGGATGCCTGTTTTTCTTGTTGTGCTGCTTGTAGCTGAATCGCGACTATTTTAAAGTTACTTTTGCGCCTTCTGCTTCTAATTTTGCTTTGATGTCGTCTGCAGTTGCTTTGTCTGCCTGCTCTTTTACGATCTTCGGAGCGCCGTCTACCAGCTCTTTTGCTTCCTTTAAGCCCAGACCTGTTGCCTCACGAACAACCTTAATAACCTTAACCTTGTTCGGGCCTACTTCCGTCAGCTCTACGTCAAACTCTGTCTTCTCTTCGCCTGCGCCTGCACCGTCGCCAGCTCCTGCTGCTGCAACTACAACGCCTGCTGCTGCAGATACGCCAAACTCTTCTTCACAAGCTTTTACTAATTCATTTAACTCTAATACGCTCAACTCTTTGATTGCTTCAATCATCTCAGCTGTTGTCATTTTAGCCATTTTTATTTACCTCCGTTTTGGTTTGTTTTGTTTGTTGTCTTATGACACTTTCTGTTCTAATACCGGTTCCCTGCTTACTCGTTACTCTCGGTCTCTGCGGGAGCCTCTGCTGTCTCGGCTTCTGCCGGAGCCTCTGCTGCTTCCTCAGCCGGCGCTGCCTCTTCTTTTACTTCAACGTCTGCTGCGCCGCCTTTTTCCGCGATCTGATTAATAACACGCGCAAAGTTTGCAATCGGAGACTGGATGCTTCCAAGCAATTTGGACAGCAATTCTTCTCTGGAAGGGATCGTTGCGATGGTCTTCATACCGTCTGCATCGTAATACGTTCCCTCGATCACGCCTGCTTTGATCTCAAGCGCAGGAGCCGTCTTTGCAAATTTTGCAAGGATGCGTGCCGGTGCGGTTGCGTCCGTTGTGGAAATTGCGAAAGCGCTGGGACCTTCTAAGTTCTCTGCAAGGCTTTCGAACTGTGTTCCCTTAATTGCAAAATTCACCAATGTATTCTTATACACTTTATAAGAAACACCAGCTTCTCTCAACTGTCTGCGCAGCTGAGTATCTTCTGCAACAGTAAGTCCACGGTAGTCGACAACAACAACTGCCTGCGCATCTTTCATCTGTTCAGAAATCTCCTGTACGATAGGCTGTTTAAGTTCTACTTTTGCCACGAATTGTGCACCTCCTTTTTTATTTTGCATTGCAAAAGACATAAAAAGCCTCTCTGTGGAAGACAGAGAGGCTTGAAATCTCAACACAAATACATCTGTATCTGCTATTTCCTCGGCAGGTTCTACGGTTACGCCTTGCGGCACCTGCTGTCTTCGGCAATATGCTTTGCTATTATAGCAAGAAATATTTTAGATGTCAACACAAAGCTTAAACAAGCTTCAACGGGTTGATCTTCACACCCGGTCCCATGGTAGGGGCAACGGTTACGCTCTTGAGATACTGACCCTTTACGGTTGCTGGTTTAGCCTTGTGCACGGCATCGATCAGAGTCTGGAAGTTGTCCGCTAATTGTTCTTCACTAAAGGATGCTTTTCCAATTGGCACATGGATAATATTTGCTTTGTCTAATCTATACTCAATCTTACCGGCTTTGATATCTGCAACTGCCTTGGTAACGTCCATGGTAACAGTTCCAGCCTTCGGGTTCGGCATCAGACCCTTAGGTCCAAGCACACGACCAAGACGTCCCACAACACCCATCATATCCGGGGTTGCCACTACTACGTCAAAGTCAAGCCATCCATCGTTCTGGATCTTCGGAATCAGTTCCTCTCCGCCTACAAAGTCAGCTCCCGCTGCCTCTGCCTCATCCAGCTTGGTTCCCTTGGCAAATACCAACACCTTTACTGCCTTACCAGTTCCGTGCGGCAGAACTACTGCGCCGCGAATCTGCTGGTCTGCATGACGTCCGTCACATCCCGTTCTGATGTGAACCTCAATCGTCTCGTCGAATTTTGCAACAGCCGCTTTCTTAGCAAGGCTGATTGCTTCTGCCGGCTCGTATAATGCTGCTCTGTCAATTGCCTTTGCAGCTTCGGTATATTTCTTTCCTCTTTTCATTCTATTTACCTCCTGTGGTGATATCGGGAGAAGTCCCTCCCACTCGTTCACGATTTGCTTCTTTTAACAAGGAAGTTCTGTTCGCTAAGCTCGACCTGCGCCTTTCGACTTGGTCTCGCCAATCTCACAGAACGGACTTCGCACTAAGCTCAAACTTCGTGCATGCACTCGTTTTCGCCAAGTGCTCTAGTCCTCTACTTCAATTCCCATGCTTCTTGCAGTACCTGCGATCATGCTCATAGCAGCTTCCAGAGAGCTTGCATTCAGATCCGGCATTTTGAGTTCTGCGATTTCCTGAATCTTTGCCTTGGAGATCTTCGCAACCTTGGTCTTATTCGGGGTCGCGGATGCACTCTTTAAGTTGCATGCCTTCTTCAGCAATACCGCTGCAGGCGGTGTCTTGGTAATAAAGCTGAAGCTCTTGTCTGCATAAACAGTGATTACTACCGGAACGACAGTGTCGCCCATATCTGCTGTCTTCGCATTGAACTGCTTGGTAAACTCCTGAATATTAACGCCATGCTGTCCAAGAGCAGGACCAACAGGCGGTGCCGGTGTCGCTTTGCCGGCAGGTATCTGTAACTTGATGTAACCTTCTACTTTCTTTGCCATTTGGTGTTGCCTCCTTTTAATTCATCTTTTTCACATCTGCAAAACTGATTTCAACCGGTGTTTCACGGCCGAATAAGTCCACATTGATGGTACAGATCTGCTTTCCATGATCCATGCGCTGCACTGCGCCGATGGTGTCCTTCCACACACCACCGATCACAACCACGGTATCGCCTTCCGCAAAATCCACCACAATGTTGTCTGATTTGATTCCCAGCGGTCTCATTTCAGCGTCGGTGAGGGGTACCGGTTTCGATCCCGGTCCTACAAATCCGGTGACGCCTCTGGTGTTTCTTACCACATACCAGGTGTCGTCATTCATGACCATATTGATCAGCACATAGCCTGGAAACATCTTCTTCTGAACCTGTTTTCTGGCTCCGTTCTTCAGTTCCATCACATCCTGCATCGGAACTCTGACCTCCAGGATCTGCTCCTCCAGGTGACGGTTCTCTATGGTCTTGTCAATGTTCGCCTTGACCTTGTTCTCATAACCTGAATAGGTATGAACTACATACCAGTGTGCCTCTGCCATAATCACCTATGCCTCCATTATAAATTTACCAGGAAATTCACACCGTACTGAATAATGGTATCCAGCAGGGTAATAACCAGACCAAGTACAACTGACACAACGACAACTGCCGCTGTCTGACGGGCAAGTGATTGTTTCGTGGGCCATACAATTTTCCTGAATTCACTTTTCAAGCCGGCGAACCAGCTCTCCTTCTTGCTTTCTGTCTCTCCCATTTCGTCACTTCCTTTCGCTCATCGCTATACCTTACTTCGTCTCCTTATGCAAGGTATGTGTCTTACAGAATCTGCAATACTTCTTCGTTTCCATTCTGTCCGGATGAGTTTTCTTATCCTTCGTCATGTTGTAATTACGCCGCTTGCACTCTGTGCATGCTAATGTAATCTTTGTGCGCACAACTTCCACCTCCATTATCTTCTTAGTGTTTTCATGTCTGTTTTTAGACATAAAAAAAAGACTTACTTCCAAGCTAATCTAATATAGCATAATCCACGCAGAGCGTCAACTATTTTTTATTTTCCAAAGGCATTCCGCGACTGTGCACCATATATATAAGTAAGAAGACAATTTTTTCTACATTTTGTAGATGACAAAATCGCCGAATTATGCTATAGTGTAAATGTATAAATGGATTTAGTATACCCCGGCGTCAGAAAGACGAAATTTCATGGAAGAAAGGAGGGGTTTTATGGCATCTGCTATCATGGATAATATGTATAGCTATTATTTGTCTACCTACGGTAAATCTACCGTATCAAGGTATGACTCCCATAAGAAGAGTGAGCTTCGCTCTGTTTATAACAGCATTTTAAAATCTAACAAAGAATCCCCTCTGTACAAGATCAAGGAGTCTGGTGACGTGCATCGTTTCGCGATTGACATCAAGGAGAATGCCCGTCATCTGAAGAACGTGATTGCTTCCTTGTCCGTCGGCGACAATTTGATGGATTCTTTCCAGAAGAAGTCTGCGGTATCGGATCAACCAGATATTGCCGACGCCGTGTATATCGGTGAAGGAGAGGATGACGGATACGCCGACAGTTTCCAGCTGCAGGTACTGCAGCTTGCCTCGGCACAACAGAATCAGGGGCGCTTTCTAAAAGAATCTTCTCTGGATTTTGAACCAGGCAGTTTTTCCTTTGATCTGAATACCAATTCCAGTTCTTACGAGTTTCAGTTTAATGTAAATCCGGAAGACACAAACCGCGTAGTTATGGAGAAACTGACAAGGCTTTTTAATTCGGCTCATGTGGGAATCCGTGCAGAGATCATGGAAAACGATTCAGGCGAGTGTGCTCTGTTTCTAACATCCAACCATACCGGTCTCAGCGGGAATAAAACCTATCTGTTTCAGGTTATGCCCAATGCCACTCCCGAATCTCTCACCGCAATGGACAAACTGGGCATACACAGAATAACCTCACCGGCCTCCAATGCAATATTCCTCTTAAACGGAAAGGAACGCAGCGCTTACTCCAACACCTTTACGGTCAACAACGTTTTTGAAGTTCGTTTGAATGGTGTCAGTACGAGTGACACACCTGCCACCCTGGGCTTTAAGACTAACGCAGACGCTGTCGCAGACAACATACAGGAACTGGTGGATTCTTATAACTCCATGATAGGTATCGCCAACCAGTATAAGAATACACAACCCGAAAGCCGCAGATTACTGCAGGATATCGGACGTGTAGCAAAACAGTTCCGTCAGGAATTTGAGCCTATCGGACTTGATATCCAGGAGGACTCTACTATTTCCGTCAACCGGGAACAATTGAGAGAGGCTGCGGACTCCGAGCATGCCGAGGAGAATTTCAAAGTACTGGATAAGTTCAAGCATGCGTTGAGCGCCAAGGCTAATGAGGCATCCATCGACCCTATGAAATATGTGAACAAGGTTCTGGTGGCATACAAGAATCCCGGCAAGAATTTTACCTCTCCGTATATCAGTTCCATGTATTCCGGAATGATGCTGGATAAGCGCCTGTAATCGTATTAAATAAAAATAGTTTTTCATATAAACAGTTTTAAAAATCCATAGGAAAGAAAAAATATTATTTCTTTCCTATGGATTTTATTAATCGTACATATCAAATATACTTTCCTTACAAAGCCTCTGTGACATGATCCAGCATCGCCTCCAACCGGGCGCGGATACTATGTCCTGCCTTTACCTTCTGATACCCGCTTTCTGCAATCTCCCGACGCTCCTCCTCATGTGTCAGATAGTAACCGCACTTCTCCACCAGCTCCTGTTCCGATTCAAAGCAGACGAGATCCTTTCCAATCTCAAAATAAGAAGGCAGCTCCGCCTGATAATTTGTCATCAGAAATCCACCCGCACCCAGCACATCCCAGATCCGCAGCGGCAGACCGCTCTTAATATTCGGTATCGTAAAGTTCAGATTGATCTTACTGGCATGAAATACCTTAGGCATTTGAGACCAGTAATCCACGGAGCCGCGATACTCCACCCGCGGCAGATCCGCTGTGTTGCTGCCAGTGTATATTGCCACCTGATACTTTCTTGCCAGCGCTGCCAACGCCCGGCGGCGTTCCACGGCTGCCACCTTGAAGCCCAGCACTGTAGTAGAAAAGATCAGTCCAAGATCCGCAAAAGAACCCTCCGATTTGTCCAGCTTAAAATACTCCTCCACCTGCTGCAGCACATCTACCGTCAACATACTTTCGATGATATTGCCACCGCTGATATTCAGCTGCGCCTCAATCACCGCGTCAAAATATCCTCTCAGATAATTGGGAAGGGACGCCTCCAGCTTGTCGTAAGTATTGCGCTCGTACAGGCTTCCCACAAACGCAATGTCGTTTGCAAAAAGATACAGATCATCCGCATCCTGCAGCAGGGCATCCTGCCGCTCGGCATCCACTGCCAGAGGCAGATACCAGATATGCTTTGCCCCCATTTCTTTAAACTCTATATAATTTGTCCGGTCAAAGGTAAATACATAATTACAGTCATTGAAAAAGCTCCTGTGATACATACTGATCAGCGGGTTGTCACAGGTCCAGATCACATACTTTACGCCGCATCGTTCACAGGTATCCGAAATGACCGCATAATAATTCACCGTAAATACAAAATCATAGGGGATCTCCGCTTCCGTAAGGATCCCCGTCAGACGCGCGGCAAAGACCTCATCCTCATCATAGCTTACCATCGTATGCTCAATGAGTTCTACGGTATGTCCCATCGCCTGAAGGTTTGCCACAATATCCACATAGTTATAAGAATTCCACCGATAGATCAATATTTTCATACAATCAGCCTCCCAGCTGTCTTAACCGTTCCTTTGCCTTCTTATAGTCTCCGCATTTCGCATAATAGTCTGCTGCCGCTTTGACATCCCCCAGGCACTCCCGGATCACACCTGCATTGTACCAGGCAAGATAAGAGTTGGCGCCTATCGTTCGACACTCCCGGCAGCATGCCGCGCGCTCAAACTCCTGCACCGCCTCTTCAAACATTTCATTATTCATGTAGATAAGCCCCATCAGCAGCTTAAAATCCGCAGTTCCCCCGAACGCATCATAGACGCCCGAAAGCCCTAACGCGGTCTCCGCCTGTCCGCATTTCAACAGTGCATATCCGTATGTCTCCACCATATCAATGACATATTCCAGCTTCGGCTCAAGATCATACCCCAGCGCCAGCTCAAAGTAACGCACTGCCTTGGGATAATTTCCTGCCATATAGTAGCTCTTGCCAAGCTGATACATACAGTAGGTATCCGCCGGGTTTTCCTCGAACTCCTGCAGCAGAAGGCGGATATTACGCTCCGCTTTGCGCCTCCGATCCTCCTGGCTTCCCTCGTACCCACTGTGCAGAATCGTCACCGGCGCCTGATACGTCTCATAATCACCGCCAGCGGCAGCAGTTACCTGCTCATGAATACGCCCCTCATAATGGAACAATTCCCTGGAGAAAATACGGTTGATCCACTCCATATTTACGGTCTGTTCCCCGTCTCTGGTAAGGAGATTATGCCTGCGGATACGTCCCACCTGTCCCCGGCTGCCCCTGGCAGCAATTAATTCCCGCAGCTTATCTACATCCAATTCAGACACATACTCATCACTGTCCAGCACCATGACCATATCATGGGACGCTCTGCCGATGGCATAATTCTTCGCCGCCGAAAAATCATCACACCATGCAAAGTCATAGATGCACTGTGTATATTCTGCCGCCATCTGCTTCGTGTCGTCAGTGCTCCCGGTATCCACCACCACAATCTCAAAGGGATAGACCTTAAGCGATTCCAGGCAACGCCGCAGATTCGCAGATTCATTCTTAGTTATGATACAAACCGATAATATGCCTTTCACTGTATCGTTACCCTCCTGCTCAAACGCCGGCCCCTGATCCGATCAGGACAAACGCCGTCCCACAAACTGCAGGATCGTCTTTGCCATATACACTAACTTTTCCTCTGTCATTCCCGGATATATCCCAATCCAGAATGTCCGATTCATGATCCGGTCTGTATCATAAAGACCGCCCACAATACGGTATACGGAATCATTGCCGCGAAATTCATCAAAGCAGGGGTGCTTCACCAGGTTCCCGGCAAAGAGATTCCTTGTCTGAATATTATGGCTCTCCAGCTCCTTTACAATCTCCTCCCTGGTAAACCGCGCCTCCTCGGATACGGTTATCACATACCCAAACCAGCTCGGCTTCGAATACTCCGCCGCTTCCGGCAGGATCAACTGCGGCTTTGTCTCCTGCAAAAGCCCGTGTAGAAGGCTCCAGTTCTTTCTTCTTGCCTCCGTGAACCGATCCAGCTTGTCCATCTGAGCGCAGCCTATAGCCGCCTGCATATCCGTTGCTTTCAGGTTATAGCCCAGATGGGAATAGACATATTTATGGTCATATCCCGACGGCAGATCGCCAAACTGCTGCTCATACCTGCGGCTGCATCTGCCGTCCTGTCCGGGTTCGCAATAACAGTCCCTGCCCCAATCCCGCATGGAATTGATGATCCGGTGCAGTTCCAGATCATCCGTGTATACGGCTCCTCCCTCTCCCATAGTCAGATGATGTGGCGGGTAAAAGCTGGACGTGCCAATATCACCTAACGTACCTGTTTTATATGTTTTATCCCGGTATGTATATTCCGATCCCAGCGCATCACAGTTATCCTCGATCAGCCACAGTCCATGCCTGTCGCAAAAATCCTTCACCGCCCGAAGATCAAATGGATTACCCAGAGTATGCGCCACCATAACTGCCTTGGTCTTATCCGAATATGCTTCTTCCAGCTTGTCTGCGTCAATGTTATATTGAGGGATCTTCACATCCACGAACACCGGAACTGCCCCGTATTGGATGATGGGCGCTACCGTTGTAGGAAATGCCGCCGCAACTGTAATCACCTCATCTCCCTTTTTTATCCTGCGCTCTCCGAGCTTATGGGAAGTCAGCGCCATGAAAGCGATCAGATTGGCAGAGGATCCCGAGTTCACCACCGAACAATACTTCACCCCAAGATACCGGCACATCCTGCGCTCAAATTCTTTGGTATAGCGGCCCGCAGTCAGCCAGAATTCTAAGGAAGAATCCACCAGGTTTACCATCTCCGCTTCATCAAAACAACGCCCTGCATAGTTGATGCGGTCTCCAGGTTTAAATACCTGCTGCTGCCCATATGCTTCCTGATAATACTCCCTTGTCAGATTCAATATCTGCTCCTTAATTTCTTCCTGTCGGTTCATGTCTCCTCCCAATTCATTGTTGTCATTCCGCTCCTGTCAACTGCAGCAGCCCTCGCAGCTCATCAATAACGTATGTACAGCCCGCCTGTTCCAGTTCCTCTCTACGTCCAAAGCCATATGCAACGCCCACACAGCGCACGCCGTTCTTCGCCGCGGCTTTGGCATCCTCCGGGCGGTCCCCCACCATAATCCCGTTTTCTGCGGTAATACCGTAATCCTTCATCAGGATTACCATCCGCTCAGCTTTCGAAGGACTTTTTCCTTCTGTGGACACTCCTGTCACTCCGGAAAAATAAACATCAATTCCATGTTCCCGGCAGATCTCCTGCACGAAACACTGCGGCTTGGAGGTCACAATATATAACTGCAGTCCCCTGTCCCTTAAAGCAGACAGTGTCTCCCTCGCCCCGGGATACAGACAAAGTTCCCGCACCCCCTCTTTCGCATACCGCTCCCTGAAATAAATGACAGCCCTTTTGATATATGCTTCATCCTTTGTGTGCAGCAGGATCGCAAACATTTCCTCTAAGGGCGGTCCTATGATATCCCGGATCACCTCATCCTGTTCACGCTTTACATGTAGCCTGTCAAAGGCATAGTGCATGGAGCGAATGATCCCTTCGCTGGTGTCTGCTAACGTCCCGTCAAAATCAAACATGATATGTTCTATATCCCGCATGTTTTTATCCCATCCTCCGTTACGATTACCTTATCGATATTCGGATATCTCTCATCCATAATCTGTTTCACTTCCATAGAGTATCCGGCAGCCATAATCAAGACCATATCCACTTCCCCTTCCTTCAGCCGCTCCGGCGCCACAATGGGAATATGAGTTGCCGGTGTATACTTATTCTGCTTAAAGGGTGCGGAATCAACCACATATACAATATCCTCTGCCATAGCGAGCAGGGAAAGATTCGCAAGCGCCTGATGCCCCGCTCCCCAGACTGCCAACCGTCTGCCTCTGCACCTTTGCTCCGTTAAGAACTCTCTCATTTCTTTTTTTAATTGATCATGCTTCTCCGTCAATTTTTCCACTCTTGCAGGCAAGCGTTTTCGCACAGTTGCTGACAGAATATAATCATACCAGATACTTTCACAGTTCAAAACCTCAAACCCATTCCATCTTAGAATAGACTTTAATGTTTCTTCTGTAAAATAACTCAGATGATCCTGAATAAATTCCGAATACAGAGATTTCTCCAGCATCATGGTAAAATTGGGAACCTCAACGATTCCCTGCGCGCCGTCCGCAAGATTATGGGCAATACCCCGCAGAAAACTCCCAGGATCCGGGATATGCTCCAGATAATTCATAATATAAAATCCATCGTATGGAGCTTCCGGAATCTGGCAATGCTCATCTTCCACAAATCCCCGAAATATCTGATGCCCGTCCCGCTTCCCCTGCTCTACTGAGGACTGTAAATGCTCCAGACCATAGACTATAGCTCCCGTCTGCTCCATACAAGTCATATACTCCCCACTACCGCAGCCTATTTCAATAATTCTCTTTCCTTCCAGATGAAATTCCTTCACCCAGTTTCGATACTGTTCTTCACGAAACCGTTTCATTTCCTGGGAGACACCCGATGCCCGAATCACATCTCTATAATAAGGTACCGGATCGCCCACCGCCTGGATCAGACCGCAATATCCGCACTGTCTGAGTACAATATCTACGCCCTTCTCTGTCTCAAGCTCCTCTTCTCCCGGAAAAAACTGGGCTCCCTTGGGCATATTTTCATATTGTATCAGATTCTCTTCCGGCAGCAGCCGTCCGCAGCCGCGGCATTTTGCCTTCATACACATTCTCCCTTCTCCATTTCCAAACGGATACTTTCGATGATTTCACGGATTCCTTCCTCAAAAGTATACTCCGGCACAAACCCTGTATCCACACGCAGTTTGGTAATATCCGCTCCCAGATACATGACCTGATTCAACGCATAGGGCACCTCCCCAAGCCTTGGTTTTGTATCCGGCGCTATCATCCGGTAAATGATTCTTATGTACTCCTCTAATGGATTACTGCTGCCATTGGCAACATGATATGTCTCTCCGTCTTTGCCATACAAGGCAAGCAACAACAACGCTTTGGCCGCATCATAGGAATACAGATAATCCCATCGCTGTTCCCCCTTCGTGTATGGCAGCGTATCCCCCCGCAAAAGACCGCGGATGGTGGTATCGATCAGGCTCTCCGTCCCATCACAGGGCCCGTATACACTAAACAGAATCGGCCAGATATGGCGGATGCCATACTGTCTGCAGAGAAGCCTTGTCATACCCTCTGCGCACATCTTTGCCATACCGTATCCGTTCTCTGGTTTTCTGTCCATTTCTTCCGTAACCGGGCACGACTTTCTTCCATATACAGCCTGGGAACCTGTCATCACAAAGACCGGGCATTCCAACTCATGACACAGTTCCACAGCATCCAGGGCATACATCACATTCTGATTCTGTAATTTGAAATTATTACGGTTGTCCACCTTTTCCTTCCCAGTGGAGCCGTCCCATGCCAGGTGAAAAAAAGCATCATAGGCATGCTTCTGCAAACGCTGTCCCACCACGCCGTAATCTGCCAAGCCACAATCCACTACCGTTAGAAGCGGATGCCCCTCCGGCAGAAATCTGCGCCGGAAAGACCCCGGACGCACCAGCGCTGTGACTTCTATCTTCTGCTGCAGCAGATATTTTACCAGAGCGTTACCTGTTACTCCGGTCCCTCCGGTTACGATTACTTTCTTAATCATTCAGTTCTCTCCCAATTTATGGATTTAGAATCCTCCCCCGAAGCACGGACAAATGCGGCGATAAATTCCGCTGCCTGAAACACATTTGATATCCCATATCTCGATGCATCAACGGTAATTCCCCCCTCTGTATTTTCTCCTTCTATATAACCCTTCTTCCCGGTATCTACAACAGCATCGACTTTTCTTCTTGCATTTATTAACGGTACATAAATGTTGTCTTCATACCACTGTCCGAATTCTTTGCTGATCTGCCTTGCTTTAAAACGCCCCATATGCAGACAGGAATCACATCTTTCATCATCCAGACGTATTCTGCCATACATTTTTTTAAATATGCTGTACATATCGAAGATATCGTCCATATAAGCCCTCGGAAAGACTTTCCTCTCAATCCCCCGCATCAGCGCCAGGTACAAATTTGACACATCATTCGGCAGAATCGGAAGTATTCTTTCAAATACCCCTGGTACATATACCGCAACGTTATCTCCCTTGCTGACCTCGGTGTGTAGTTTTTTATACACCTCTTTATCCTGTGTGCGCAGTTGTATCTGTCTTGCTCCCACGGAAGTGCTTGACATACCTGCAATCGACAACGGATATTTTATATTCAGAATCCTATCATGAAGGCCGACGGATATCAGCCCTATATACACGTCCTGGCTCGCGCCATCCCACAATCTCCCGGTCGCCTCATATACTGTCCTCACATAATTTCTCTGAAATGCAGAATTGATATAGAGAAGCGGCAATGAATAAATATGATTATCATTGATCAGCACCCGCGCCAAATAGTCCTGCTTCGATTGATAATAGGCATCCCATTGTCCCTTAATATATTTTCTCGTAATGATCAGCTGGTTCTGTTGGCTTCCGTTAAAGCCCGGCCACGCATAAAACTGGCGTTCCCATTGCACAATGTCCTCCCGGGGATACTGCTCCCAAACCGATCTCAGAGTGCTCAGACACCACGGAAGCAAACCGTCATCAGCTCCCAAAGGCACTATATATTTTCCTCTGCTCTTTAAGATGGCAAATTCAAAGCTCTTCGTCAACGGCAGGTTTCTGGGCGTCTTGTAATAATGAATACGGGAATCGTCCAATTCCTTAACATAACGGTAGATTTCCATCCTTCCATAATCAGAATTATCGCTTATGACAATCTCGTAGCTGCCTTCGTAATCCTGTTTCCTACAGGTCTCTAATGTATATTTTAATGTTTCGACGGAATTCTTAACCGGAATGATGATCGAAAAATCATACTCTGTCTGTACCGTTATATCGCACTTCACATCATAAACATAAATATCTGAGAGATATTCTAAATAATCGCCAACCCATCCGAATTTGAGATAATTTTTAAAATAATGCAAGCCCGAATCCGACATCATCTGCACATGATTGCCGTAAAACGAAGTTTCCAGATAGTCGAACACATCATTCGCAGCCAATAAAATTGCCAATTCCCGTTTCAACCTGGTTTTCACCAAAGTCTCTAAGATATATTCCAGGTTTGTCCCGGCATACGCTTCCCCATGATAGATATTATAATACGGAATACTGCACAGGCTCCCGTCCCATTCCGCCTCTTCCAGAGAGACCGTCACTGTATCCCTGGCGTCTTCTCCCTCCTCCAGAAAAATATCACCGCCACAATAAATGGCATAGACTGATTGCCCCCACAGTTGCAGAAGCTGCTTTATGATCTGGCAGACGTATTTATCTGCGTAGTCTTCCACCAGGATAAAATCTGTCTTCTCATCCTCGATTATTTCCTTGATATAATTGAAGTTAATGGCATTTTTAAACCATCCGGAGGACGGCGGTTCTTCTCCCATTACCCTTTTCATCTGCATCATCGCAAAAAAAGCCGCCAGATCGTAATTATCCCTGTAAAATTCCAGCTGTAATAAATTCAATTGTTTCGGGTCATTGAAGTCGGAGCAGACCGTTATTTCGTTTTTTTCAATTACGCAATCAGATATACATGCATTTTCTAAAAACTCCAGTCTGCGGCAGACCCAAATATCTTCCTTGTATGCTTCCTTAGTGACTGCAAATATATCTGTACAATTTTCATAGGAATCATCCAGATAACTATGTTCTAACACTTCTCCCGCATTGACGGACTGTCTGTCTTCCCGTAGCTTCCGCCGCATACTCTGCACAAACCATTCTGTAGTGACCGGCTTATATTGATACATTTCTTCTAATTGCTCTTTTGTATAGGTATTCTGTCCCGTCTGCATTCGTCCTGCTTCAGCTTCTCTCATTTACTCTGCCCCTTCATTCCATCCTATCAAATAACTTTTGTATGTTCTGATATTGTTCCTGCTCCACTATATCCGGAGAAATCAATGATGACAGCAAGAAGCAATCTTCCGCCGCTCTGTCTGATCCACGCTTTTCATACAACTCAGAGCTTCTCCATAACGCATACCGTGCGAGATTGTCCATGCTTTGATCCTTGAATGTCTCATCCAGCTTTCGGCCTCTGATCTGGGCGATCACAGACTCCCATCGAAGCAGAAGCTCTTCTACCTCATCCTCGTATTGTATCCTCTTCACACGGCCGATCCGCGCGGAAATATATAATGTATTATGTTGTCCGCACAGCATGGAACATTTATTCCACCATCTCTGCTCATTCATCTCCGCGCCGTCTCTACGCTCTTTCGCAAATAAAAACGGAGAAAGCGTTATGATCTGATGATGATAGCCTCTGCAAGTGTATTCCCATGTATCAAAACCAGCCATAAGCATTCTGGACTGCGCAAACATATTCTCCTGTCTATGGACACTGCCATCCCGTTCCTCTATGTCGGCCTCACATAATACTATCACCGGGTTCTCTTCACAATGTTCCTCATACTCTCTCATGCATATTTCCAGAGCATTGGAATACAATACCTCTCCCGGGTATAACACTGTATAGAATCCGCCGTATCCTTCCGGCCACAAATATGGAGATAACATGGCAATTTCCGCTATCATACTGCCCCTTTGAACCTGCTCTGCCTTTTTATATACCCCCACATGATATCCCTCATGGGACAGCAGCCATTCACAGGTTCCATCCGTGGAGCCAAAATCCACAACAACCGTATGGATCCTGTCCTTATCATAGGTCTGTTCCCGAATGCTGCGCAAGGTACGTTCTAACATATCCCTTTCATTACATGCCGGTATGATAATCTGTATATTTTTACTCATAAGCCGCCTCATAACACAATTTCCGTATACCCCTCCGGTGGTTCATAATTCCGTCTTTTCACTTTTGGAGAAATCTCCTCTATACAATCGGAGCAATTCCTTTTACAGCCTTCCTGCAACAGGAGATATACATCCTCCTTTTCCACATCTCTCCATAAAATTCTGGCATATTGAAGATAGAAAGCAGCCAGGGAAAAATCCAGTTTTTCCAAAAACATTTGTCCATAACCCACGAATTCCATCGCCAGCTTTTGAAATGCTTCCTGTTCTCTGTCATAGACCTCTGGAATATTCTTCTCCCTTGCAAACCTTATAAAATCCTTCAATGTCAGATGACACAGGATCGGATGCTGCATATTCCTCAATGTCAAAAGCGTCTCTGTCTGCTCCCCTATGCGTACCGCACAGGATTCTTCCCTGATATATATCATATCCGATACATAGGACAGATAATACCACAGAGTTTTGTCTGCATTCATATGATCGATTCGCTTGTCATATCCGCCAATCTTCTCAAAGGCGCTTCTTCTTATGAAGCCTTGGGACGGGTGGGCAACCGTCGTCATCATATAAACCGGCATGGCTGCACGCCCCGGTGCAGCAAAGCTGCATTTATAAAAGGGCTCCTGCTCCCTTCTGTCTTCCTGGTCGGTTATAAATACCTTCTCCAATTGCACATACCCTGCGTCCGGATATTGTTCCATGGCTGCCATTGCCTTTTCCACAAAATCAGGATACAGATAATCGTCCGCACACAGTAATACAAAAAAATCTCCGGTCATTAACTGCTCCGTCAGCACCCGATAACTCTGATTCAATATATTGAAGGGATTGCGGCAAACCCTTACGTTCTTATATCCGCAATATTTCATTGCTGTCCTGATGGAATCATCCTCTGACGCATTATCCAGCACTACGATCTCGCAATTATCATAGGTCTGATCCAGTGCGCTCTGTATTGCTTTGTCCAAATACCGGGAGTGATTATAATTTGGTATGACGATACTGACTCGTTTACTTCTCATTCTTACACCTGCAGCTGCCTGTAATTTTCAGGAGGCTCATAATTGCGGTGGTGTCCCTCCCTGCTTTTCATTTTATACACAGCCTCCTTGTCAATTGTGCGCTTCCTGATCATTTCGGCGATTTCTATATAATGTTCATGGGTGACAATCCCGCGATAAAAGATCTCGCAGAACAAGAGATATTTTTCCGCCGCTTCGTAATTTTCCAAAAGCAGCATATCCATACTGTAATCCAACATTTCAACTGCAAACTTCTGCTTCGCTTGCTTCTCTCTGGCGGCCGCCTTTTCATTTCCCAGGGCTTTTGACGTATCAATAAAATCCAGCAGAGTCATGCCCACGGCTACCGGATGCTGAAAATTAGTGATGGAAACAGCTGTTTCCGTGTATCTTCCGCGTCTTACGCAGGCAAGCTTCTCCTTTATATATGCATAATCTGAAACCGTTGACAAATAGAACCATAATCCTCTATCTGCATTCAGATGTTCTACAAACTGCGCAAAGCCTCCAATCTTCTCAAACAGGTTCCGGCGGTACATTGCCTGTGCTGGATGGGCAACCGTTGTCATCATATAGATTGGCAGTACATCCTCTCCCGGAGCCACAAAACTGCAATTGTAAAAAGGCTCCTCGGGAGCTATGACCTCTCCCTGTTCATCCACAAATTCCCGCTCCACATGCACATAACCCACATGATCATATTCCTCCATTATCTGAACGCACTTTTTCACAAAATCCGGCTTTATGTAATCATCCGAAGGAAGCAGCATCATATACTTGCCGTTAATGAGAACATTTGACAGCAGCTTGTAGGAATCCGTAAAAATGTTGTATGGATTCCTGCACACTTTCAAACCCTTTGGTATATATTCCTTCGCTATGGCTAAGGAGTCATCCTTGGAACAATTATCCAGGAATACCACCTCTATATTTTGATAGGTTTGTTCATACACGCTGTTTAAGCATTGCCTTAAATAATGTCCATAATTATAATTCGGTATCATAATGCTCACAAGAGGCTCTTTTTCTCTCATGCTATTCACCTGCCTCTCCGTTCATTATTTTCTGCAGAAGCGTCTGTAATCTGTCCTTGTCTAAGCTTTTTAAACTCTCTTTTATCGCTGCATAAATCTCCGCTTCTTCCGTCTTACGTTCGACCAGTACAGAAAGTAAGAGGAAGTCTTCCGCCTGCTCCACCTCGCTCTTCAGACCACAGATACATGCCATTCCCATCGCCATACCAGACAGCGTAGAAATTATCTGCCCCATATCTGCCTGCTGGATCTTATGATACTGGCTGTCTTCATATTTTCTTATATACTGCAGGATTACCAGATAATAAGCCAATAGCTTTGCAAAAGAAACATCCATCCACTTCTCAGGCTCTACTGTAACACCCATTTCTCTGCTTAAGTAATAAAATGTTTGTCCCGTTCCATTGGTGAATTTATAATTCCAGGAATGGGGGTCATAATATAACTGACCGTAATTATTGGGCATGGCTGTCACATCCTTTCCTCTTTCAAAATAGAAGACTCTGTGCAGCGCCCCTGTTGATAAATAATCCGTCTTATTTTTTGTGCCAATTTTTAGGGATTTCTTATACAGCTTCTTCTGACTGAAGGTCTGTGAGCGGATTCCTGCCTCGCATATCACACCATTCACACGTTTTTTCCGCAGGACATTCACACACGTTTCAATCATGTTTTCATATAATTCATCGCCCGGCTGCAGCTTTAACGAATACCCCAGACCAATGTTCCATGTTCTCTTAGAGATATCGCCGATATCATAATAGATAAGACTTTGTCTCTGTATCTCTTTTTCATACACGCCATGATTGGGAAGGGGATATTCCAATAACCATCGTAAGAGTTCCTGATCATGCGTATACAGAACACTAATCACCTCAATATCTTCCACCCCATAGGTCTGGTGCGCAATACTGTCTAGCGTCCGCTCTAACTCTGCTTTTGTACATCCGTTTCCTATCGGCAGCAATATCCTTACTTTAAATTTGATCATCCTATAGTACCTCTTTTACGATTTCGAACAGATAATCATTCAAGTTATCCACTTCTTCTACTTTAGGATATTTCTCTTTCACAAATTTCCTGATCGCCGCATTCGTTACGGGAGAATCGGTTCCCACCAATACAAGATTACACTCTATTTCATCCATCTTTTCAATGGGATGTATCTGTTTTCCCTGTATTATCCGCTGTTTCGTCTCACTCTTATCCACGATCCAGAGATTATCTGCTTTCAGGATTTCACTCTCATACAGAAACTTCAGTGCCTGATTACCCACACCCCAAATGACAACCGTTTTATTCTTCCACAGGCTCTTGAGCCTTTCTTCTATTTCCGCTTTTTTCAGATTATACAGATTCGCCGTATATGGTCTGCCGCATTCAGGGCAGGAACCATTTTTTATTGCAAAACAGTCCTTGGATAAAAATGTCACCGGTTTTCCGCATAAGGGACATTTCCCGGTCACAACCGCCTTATGGGTCTGCGGATCGCAGCCCGAAACAGTTTCATTCTCCAGAGGATATTCTCTTCGCGCAACAACGTCATCCATGATCTCTACACACTTTTTATACTGCTCATCACTCATCTTCGTGATATTAATGGTATAATTTTCATCCTCCAAATACTTGACTTCATCCTGTATATATCCATTGTCAACTGCATATTTATATAACTTGGATCCTGGCAATACCAGTATTTTGTTAAAGCCAAGCTGAATGTCCGGGTGTGCCTGATACCATTCCAGACATTTCTGGAAGCTCTCCAGATCATCTGCCTTCTCTCCCAGCAACAGATTGCCAAAGGGACATATACCAGCCTCCCGTGCCATTATCAGCGCCTCTTCTACCTTCTCTATGGTGATGTGCTTCTCCATGCTCTCCAGAACACGGTTGTCCGCGCTCTCGATTCCAAAGCTGATGGACACACAGCCGGCTTTTTTCATCATCCTTAGCATTTCGACACTCATCCGGTCAACTCTCATCTGACAGGACCATTTTATATCATAATCCTGTATCCGCTCACAGAATGCCTTCATCTTGACAATGTCAATAGAAAACAGTTCATCCAATATTCCCAGGAACTTTATGTTATATTTCTCTACCAGCCAGTCAATCTCTTCAAATACATTATCCAGGCTTCTGGAACGGTACTTTTTCCCGCAGGTATGGAAGCAGAAGGAGCATCCGAAGGGACAGGAACGGCTGGTACAAATACTCACTGAATTCTTACCGTCAAATTCAAACCCTTCATAATCCGGAAACGGTAAGGCATCCAGATCCTGAATGTCCTCACGTTCCTCTGTACGGACAACTGTCTGATCTATCGTTCTATAAACAATTCCCTTCACCTGCCCAAGGTCTTTACCATTCTCCAGCGTCTCCGCAAGCTCCCGGATGGTGATCTCTCCTTCCGCTATCATGCCGATATCCAGCTCCGGAATTCCCCGCATGATCACTTCCGGCGTAGCGGTCAGCAGACCGCCGCCCGCCATTGTAATGATCTCTGGCTTAAAGCGCTTGGCTGCGGATATGATGGTTCTGACCTGCTTAAAGTTAGGTGTCAGTCCGCCTGTGGCGATTACATCCACATCATATTTACAGATCGCATCCCTTACCTCTTCTTCTATCTCTCTGAAATTCATGTTCAGATTCAGGCAAAACACCTGGGTCCGCACCTGCTTTAAACTCGCGCTCACATAGGCCATTCCCAGTGGAAACATATATGTATCATTTTTATTTTGCCTGAAACGCGGCATTACAAACAAATAATTCATAGCATCAGTTCTCCTTCCACCAATCCATTACCTGCAGCAGCACCCATTCCACATTCTCATCCTGTACCCTGGGAGAATAAGTAAGTTCATTTTCCCACCGCACTTTTTTCTTATAATCCAAAAATACCTTCTGTGCATACTTGGGCGCATAGGTTCCCTCTTTGTAGATATGTACTTCTCTGACCACAAAGGTATTATACTCCTCCTGCCACGCCAGCTTTAAGGTTTCCCCGCATTTAATCCTGATTCCCAGATGCTGCTGCCCCAGATGATCGTATTCTGCCGCAAAATGCATCTCGGCTGTTCCTGTGGGGTATTTTTCATAAAACGCTTGGTAGATCGGGTTATCATCATACACCTGAAACATGTGGTAATTACACCCCGACCGTTCCACCAGTCCCGTTGCTATTTGCATGATCTTTCCATGCGCTCTGGCATATTCCTGAGCATCAAGCAGAAACTTCTCGACCTGTTTTCTTTCCGCTTTGTCCAACTCCTCCACTGACTGCAATATACCGTCCCGGATTCCAACTGAGTTGCCTCTTTTTTCAAAATTAGTGGCGCAATATATGTAACCATTTTCAAAAGCAAAGGCACTGACCTGCGGAATATTCCTCCATGTCAGATTACAGATAACGGATGAAATACTTACTCTGGAACGATTGTAATGCTTCTTATCTATTACCTTCTTTATGCGCTCCAGATTTTCCAACAGCAACTCCAGCCTGCCATTGACCCGGATTCTGGCAAACAACTCGGGATCCAGTGTTTCCATACTGACACGGAGAACCTCATGCTCCGCCAATAATTCAATGGCCTCCTCTGAATATTTTCTGCATAGGTTTGTTGTCAGCGCAAGCTTAACCTCCGGATGACGTTGATGAAATATAGTAAATATATTACACCATTCACTATGTAAGGTAACCTCACCAAACACACCTGTCTCCAGATATTTCATCCCTCTGGCGGCAAAATCCTCAAGACAGTCCAGTATTTCATCTTCAGGAAAATCAACCTTAAAATATGGATTCACATCTGCCAGAACCGACTGATTGCAATAAATACAGCGCAGGTTACACCTGTTTGTGAGACCCAGGCCAATCTGGAACACAGCATCTATTTCTGCATAATCCGCGTCCTTTTCATACGGAACATTCCATTCCTCAAAGCGTTCTTCCAACTCTTTTTTAAACGTCTCTACCGGTATCATCTGCTGCGTTATTAAGGCACAATTTCTGCACATGGGGTGAAGTTCGCCTGTCAGCAAGCCCCGTTTCAGATCTACGATTGCAGGATTGTTTAATACATCCGTTACATCCCTGCCTTGTTTTTTCGGTTCCAGATAGTCTAATATAAAATCACCATAATCCGTATCGCCCATCGCACAACAAGGACATATCATGCCGCCTGCGTGAATCATTCTATAAAACCACGGAAAAAAACAATTTTTTGTTAATTTCATAGCACTTTCCTTTCTTATTAACTTTCCAATGTCCTTATCAGGAAAACAGAATGAAACTAATTAGAATTGTCCGTTTTTCTTTGTTCCGGCACCCATGCCCACAGTTTCTTTGCGCCCTGCCTAACAACATAATTCGGGTTATATCGAAGAATAAGTTCTTCCAACACCTGCGGATCATCCGGAAGATGGTATGTACACAGCGACAGCTTTGGTGCAAATCTGACCAGTGTCTCTTTTGCTCCTTCCAGCATATAGCGTTCTGCACCTTCTATATCCGCCTTAATAAAGTCTACGCTTTCGAGTCCTCTCTCTCTGACAAACTCGTCTATGGTGATAGTCTTCACCTCAATCTGCGCAGCGCTATCCCCTAATCTCTCGGCAAAAAGAGTATTCCCGCCTGTATTATAATTATCCGTGGTCATATCATTGACTGCAAACATACAGGTTCCTACCTGATTCGACACCGCATATTCTTCCGTCATCAAATTATCATACAATTCTTTCTGCTGATCTAACAGCTTTCTTGTTCCCGGTGTCGGCTCAAAAGCATATACCGCTTTTCCTTTTGCCGCCCCTACACAGGAAAACATACCAATGTTAGCGCCAAGATCCAAAACGATATCGTCCTTCTCTATCACCACTTCACCCGATTCATATGCGCCCTCTCTGACATATTCCTCACTTCCAAAGATTGACGGAGCTATAATATCAAAAAAATCCCCCATAAGCATGCTGCTATACTCTTCCGGCTGATCTACACCGCTCCATATTTTAAAATTCTTCCACTCGATCACCTTATCCGATTCCCGATAGGCATCTCCCATTTCCTGTCTCAAAAATGCATTCAGAAAAATCGTTCTGTATTCCCGATTCGTATCATTCCAATTTTCAGAATAATAGACATGGGTAAAGCCGCAATTCGCCAGTTGTTCTCTGACTTCGTCATTCCATTTTTCATTCACGGAGATCAGCACATCATACTCCTCCTGAGGATAAGGAAACTCATCACATAATGCGAAGGGGATTTCTTTCGGTATAACAGGGTTTCTGCCCGATTTTCTGCTTCCAATGAAAAAATCCAGTTCCTCTCCCAACCGATTACACATATCATAGCAGATAAAACCCTGATGACCTTGCCCGAATAATATTTTCTTTCTGTCTGATTCCAAAAATTCCGCCAATGACCGGCTATTACCTTCTTTTAAACCATTAATAATAATTTCTTTGCATTTTTCCATCCTTAACTGTCTCCTTTTTTATAATATTATTTCTTAGACGTCAGCAAAACATTTTCCATAATCCTTAACAAAAATGCCACCGGACCTCACAGTTCCAATGGCATACTCTGTTCATATTCTTTATGCCTCCCTGCATCTATCACCTATCACAATTCATCCTGAACTGCCTTATTATAATATATCGGCTATCTCTTAAAAAACTTAATCTGCATCATAATTCATGATGAATGTATTTTCTGCCAAAATTCCTCCAGGTTCTCTACCTTCGCCGCCATCTTTAACCATTGTAATAACTCGACATTCAGCTGCTCCTTGGCTCCGTGGAGGAAACATTCAGTAAATCCCATAACTCTGCCTTTCGTTTTAATTCATCATATTCTGACTGATTACATATCAGATATTTGGAAATATCTCTGCGCTCTATCTGCTCTCCGCTTTTTACTTTTACAGGCGATGCCCCACCGAAATCACAGTAATCACATCCCTGTGCATAATCTCTCAAATAGAGATCTTGAATCTTTTCCCACCGTCTGGTCGGACATTCATCATTCAGATCTACATAATCTGTTTGAGAATCCGTTACTCCCAGCATATGGAGACGGGCGATTCTTCCACAGCAATACAATTTTCCGTCCTGAATATTCCGCGAATCTTGTGCGCATAAGCACCGGATATTATCCTCTCGAATCTCTTGCTCGGATTTTCCCCTCGCTTCGATCCCGCCTGACCTTACCCAGATTTCATCCATCGGAATTACTCTAAAAAGTATGTGATTTTTCTCAAAAACAGTTACAATCCGACTCATCTCATCTAAAAACCCGTAATAACTTAACCCCACATGCACTTTTGGATTTTGAAGCTGTCGGATTACTGCATCATCCGGCAGCACAGTTCCGTTTGAGGGGATAAAAACCGACTCCACCTTTTCGTTCTCGTTCACATATGCCAACAATTTGTCCAACCCCTCGTATAAAAACGGCTCGCCTCCCAAAAATCCAACCCAACTACAGTAATCTATACTTTCAAAAAATTTTTCCATATCCCGTAAAATAGTTTCTACAGGTATGTCATATTCCCTTCCCTTAAAAAACGGAGTCAGCGCAAGGCATTCTTTACAATTCAAAGTGCATCTGGATGTCAACATAAAAGTTATTGCAGGCACAACCCTTTTGCCGTTATTCACAAATTCGTAAACATTCCTCATTTTCTCCTCAAATTTTTTTTCTCTCTCCGGCTCTTCATATCGATATCCCAGATAATTCTTCAGTATCCGCTTTATCGGACGCATAAACCTATGCTCATACCATTCCTTGGAACCTTTGTCGATATTTAATTTTACTTTTGCATATATATATACGTCAACGTCTATGCCTTCCCACGCTTTCTCCAGTGTTTTTATAATTTCATCGTATGCACCGCTGGTAATCAAAACAAAAATATTCTTCCGCGCACATATGTCAATCTCGTCTAACGATACAACAGGTATCCCATGCCCCCCCTGTTTCCTTAATACCTTTCCCTGCTTGTTTTTATCGTTATCTATAAACTCTATAATCCGCTCACCTAAACCTGGCGTTTCTAATGCCTCTCTTCCCATTTTAGCTGCGCCAAAACAAACAATCTGCTTTTTTTTGGCTTCGTCTTTTAATTCTTTCATGGTTGCATTCTTAATCCGCATGATATACCTCCTCTATATGTTCCCAGATCTGTTTTGCATAATCCAAATGTGCCCTGTCGTTCAAATGCTCTGGACGACATCCATATTTATGTTTCGTATCTGTATAAATAAATTTTTTATTTAGATAAATCATTTTAATTTGAGGATAATCACTTCTTATGTATTGATATCTCCTTTTCAACTCATTATTTATTTGCAATATCTGAATATTTTCGTGAAATCTATCCCTCATATATAAGTTACCATACTCCTGGGATAGAAGATTATGTAAAACAATAATTTTCTCCCATCCTATTTTCTCATGCAGCATATTTAAGAGTCTGTCTACGCTTTCTTTCCACTCTTCAAACAAATCCAGACCACGACATCTTTGCAAATGTTCTAGCCCCGACACCCTATCCGCAAACGCATCACTTCCCGTTATATAAGTATTGTCTCCACAGATAATAAGTTCATTGCGCTCCTCCAGGAAATCAAGCACGCAGTAGTCAACCACAAATTGTTCCTGCATCCACTGCCGTCGAAAATATTTATGCAAATCATATTCCACACATTTTTTTTGAAATGAATTGTCATTTTTATCATCTCTAACAGTATAATGTTCCTTGACTTCCGGAGACATCATACTAATAATGCTGCTTTTTGAGATATGCTCTTTTAATATATGTTCCGTCTCCTGGATCAGTGTTCTTACTGCTGCCCGTGCCGTATGACTTCCAATAACAACAAACTGTAACCCCTTTGTTTTTCTCCACGGTATCCAGCTTACATTTTTTTGGTAAGCCTTCGACATTGACATATACAAAATATCTTCACCAAATGCTTCCCATTGTGGATGCCTTTCATAGTTATGACAAATACATGGATTTTCATATGTTGCTTCTTCGTATGATGTCGGAATACTGTCTATTTCGTTTTTTATATCCTGAAATATCCTCTCTGCTTTGCTTGTTTTAACCAAAACGACAGAAACTCCATTCGCATCATAGAATTCAGGATAAAATCGCTCAATTCCCCAATAATCACCAAGTTGAAAATCGCTGCAATTTTCATCTTCCCTGAAATGGCATTGAGGACACCCTTTCCTTAACCCGAGACCGGAATAATAAACCTGAAAAAATACACTTTCTTTACTGGATTTCTCTATCTTTCTCCCATCATCCAAAGAAAGAGAAATTCCTGGATGCCCCCAATCCGGCAGTCTTTTGCGAAAATTAACACTTTGTAAGGAAGCCCCATAGGTCTTTTGTATCTCTTCTTTATACCTGTCCCAGACCTTTTGGGAAATTACGCCATAACATACAATTGATACACAGATTAGCTTTTCATAGCTTTTAGACAAAAATTTTCTTAACCCGGCAATCTGGCATGGCGTTCCGCTGAACAAAACCCATTTTCCCTCATCCAATTTATTTTTTACGGATAGATAGGAATCTCCCAAAAAACTTTGAATATATTTCGAACCTTGTATAAGTGGCAAATCCTTTTCATCTTTAATTGCTACATGACATGCATCTGACCGCTCATTGAGAGCTACCCCAAAAACCCAGCCGCTCCTCCTTAATACCCATCTTGCCAATACGGAAAACATACCGCCGGAGGTACTATTTTCTCTTTTTCCTTTACTTTTACATGCATAAACCTGCATGATCATTCATCCCCTCCCGCTCACCGGTATATTCCCTGTATATCCGCCCCATCTATATCTCTTTTAGGCCCAATGCTCTTTTTAAATAATCTTTGGAATCTCCGGTAATTTTATTTAAATCCAGTTCCTGATAACGCTTCGTGCACTCGCTCCATTCCCAATCAAAATTCGTTTGTCCGGAAGAAATAATTCGATCTGAAAAACCCGTAATGTTCAGCAGTTCAATCAATCGCATATTCCTTTTAGGCGGTAATACCACGCCAAATTTTTTTTCAAATAAGATAGAAAAAACTGCCCCATGAAAGGAATCTGTTATAACATATTCCGCCTGTTCGATCAACCCTAAAAACTCTTCTATACCGGCATAATAAAAACTCCCTCCATTTCGTTTTAACCTCTTTGCGAGTCTTCCATAAAAGAAATGTTTTACAGGAGACAATAATCTCTCCGAAATGTCATTTACAGCCTCAAATGCTTCCTTGGTATAAAACAGGGAATAAAACATGATGTACTTTTCTTTTATAGGTTTTACACAAATTTTTTCCCACTCATCCTTTTTCAAAAGCAAGGTCGGGTCCACACACTGATAAATCTTATTTTTACTGTATGGCTGCAACTGCAAAACGCTATCTGTTTCCCTTAATGAGACCGCGTCAAAATCCTGTGTTTTTTCTACTATAATTTCTCTTTCTTCCTCATTTAGCAGCCGGCCTATACTAACTGCATATGCAATCTTTTTCCCCTCTTCCGATGCAAAATCCAAAAAATATGCATCGTCCAATCCTGTTATATCTGGATTCCAAAGCTGGTCGCTTCCTGTAATATAGTAATCGAATCTTTCCAGCTTTTTAAAATCTCTGTTATCCCGGATTCTTCTGGTCATATTGAAATAATTTTTGCGAAACTGTCTCATTTTATGCTTTTTGCAAAGCATAAGTGGAAAATTTCTTATCTTAATGTATATTACACTTCTCCAGAGACATTTTAAACCACTTTGGATTCCTGCGCGAATTTCTCCTTTATAAAATAGCAGCGGATAAACCTGCGTAATTACTTTTGGACAATAATTAATCACTTCCACAAAACAATCCATATTTTGCAAATACTTCTTCAATGCATACGTCTGTAACATAGCCCCAAAATTATCTGCACAATGAACTGTAATAATTCCTACCTTCTTCATACGGTTCCTCTTAACAATTTTTCATATTCTTCTCTTTCTATTATTGTATATTTCGATTGCATTTCTTTGTTATCAATTTGTTTTCCTGGCTGCACATATTCTTCTTCCCTGGCGATATTACAGTAATTACATGCATCCATCCGCTTTAAATTCAATATATCCCAAACAGCTTCCCTATTTAATTCCTCGTTATCTCCTAGATCCCTGTAATCATTTTCAGAATTATATTTTCTAAGAGCCCATAGCCTTGCGCTCCTTCCGCAGCCAAAAAATTTTCCTGACATAATAGTTTTACAGTTCAGTCCGTTATCACAAACGTAATATTCTCCTTCTAAATCTTCCTCAGATTTTCCCATATATTCTGGCCGCCCCGTCTTAATCCATCTCATGTTTGACATAATATCGAAATTAATTTTATTTACTTCTAATTGTTTTACCAATGCAGCCATTTTTACAATATACCCGTAATCGCTTATAACCATCTTTACTTTGGGATGCGAAAAGATTTTCAGCCATTCTTCTTTAATCAGAACAGTTCCATTCGATACGATTCGAATCTGATTTAATTTTTTCTGCTCTATTAAAAATTCTATAATCTTATCCAGTTCCGGATGCAAAAGTGGTTCGCCTCCAATGACATCTGCCGTAGCGCAAGCATCTATACAATCAAAAAGGCGCTCTAAATCTTCTATAATCTCATTACTTACGATATATTCCTTCTTTGAAAAGTATGGCATCAATGCAGAGCATTCTTTACAGGCAAGATTACAATAGTTTGAAATTATGACATTTAATCCCGGTATCAAAAGGGGGGCTTCCCCCTTCGCAGTTTTACCTACTATTTTCTGATATACAGGATCTTCTTTCCTCTCAATCCGTAATAAATACGGATCCAATATTCTCTTTTTATATAACTCCTTCTCATCCGCGTATTTCAGAAGCCATGGATAGATGTAACAATGCAGATCATCTAATTCTTCCATGTGATCCAATTGATATCTGATCTCACCATAGGATTTGCTTACTATTAACAACGCGATTTCGTCAAAATTCTGCGTTTTCAGATACTCGGGTCCATATATGTCTACGCAGATATTTTCTGCACAAAATTTCTCTCCCCACCGGTTTTGATCATTGTCAACAGCTCCGGCAATTTTATCTTTGATCTCTGATGAAAATCTACTCACGGCTTCCTTTGCCATATAGGTGGTTCCGAATAGTATGATTTTCTTTTTTCCCAGGCTTTCCTTAAAATTTATCAAAGAAACATATTTTATTTTCATATAACTTTCGCCGCCTCTATTATCCTTTTAATCTTTTCTCCAATGTCGCATAACAAATATTCATTGTAATGATAAGGCTCAACTCCAAATGAATATGCCTCTTCTGTAAATACCAGCTTCTCGTCTGGAACGATCACGTTAATTCCCCTAAAATTCTTCTCAAAAAAAACGTATATATGTTCCAATTGCTGATTTATGGCTCTTATCCTTTCAATGTCCTTAAAAACTTCCATATTATCTCTGTCAAACTCTCTGCCGTGTTTTTCAGACAGAAAATTTTTTACTAAAATAACTCTATTGGAAGGTATCGTTTGCCTTAAAACTGCTATCCACTTCAAACATGCATGTTTAAAACTTTCCAAAAATTGCGGTGTGTCTGCTTCCAGTATCTTTCCCCCCGGTACTATTCCCGTGATTTGACTGACATTATCGCTTTCCCATAAATAATCGCTGTTTGTCGCACAACAATACTCATTCCCAAAAATCCCATAGCGTTCTTCCACGAAATCTAATAGTAAATATCCATCCTCTAATCGGTTCCATTGTTCTATCCATTTTTTCTGCAGATCTAACAAAACTGCTTTTTCTCTGTATGCATTTTTGTTTTTAACAGATAGCGAGACAGGCTCACTCATTGCACTCACTATACTGCTTGCCGTAATATGTTCCACCATATTATCCAGCAGGAAATCCACGCTGTTCCACATTTTTCTTAAACTATAGCTTCCCCATATGAAAACTTTCGAATCTGTAATATTTCTATTTTCACTGTATTTTTCTATCAGCTTTTGTGCAGATGCCCATAAGGAGTCATACTCCCCCTTCTCCCATAAGAAAATATCCTTATATGTTTTTAATGTTCCTAATAAAAAATAACGATAAAAAAGCGCAATCTCCTTTCGCGGAACATACTTTACCCTTTCCAGGTTGTTCTCCAGCACTTCTATTGCAGGAAAAATTTCTTTTAAATAATTCTTCCCTGATGTGATACTACCGTTTCTTCCTTTTCGATAATAGTATAAGGGGTATCGTACCTGCCCCACAGTCTCCGCTGCACATATATATGCCGCGCTAACGGATAAATCTTCCGCCTTTCCTTCATAAACGTCAATATTCTGTGTCTTAATGAACCCACTCCGAAACAATTTAAGACACATACTTGGTTCAATACGATATATGATACTCGCATCCTTTTTCACATTCGTTGGCGTTTCCAAAAACAAAGGACATTTTACATAATTTACCGGCTTTTCCTTTTCATCAGACACTGGCCAATAATCAAACACCGTAATATCACACGGCTGATTTTTCACATAATTCCATAAGACTTCTAATGCCCTTTCATCATACCAATCATCCGCATCCAGAAAGAGAATATATTCACCATGAGATAACTCCACTCCCTTTGTTCTGGTTTTTCCCAGACCGACATTTTCCTGTGAAACATAATAAATTCTCTTGTCCAATTCCTGCCACTGCAGACACTTCTCCTCCGTTCCGTCTGTAGACCCGTCATTAATCAATATGACTTCAAAATCGGGATATGTCTGTGCAACCAAACTCTGAATACATACATCTATATAGTCCATCACATTATAAGCCGGAACAACAATACTAAATGTCACTTTATCCATTCTTCTACTCCCAATACGGATGCTCTGTCTTATCTTCCTCCCCAAACACTTCCGTCCAGGGAACCGGAACAGGCTTACCGTAAATCTTATCTGCTACATACTTTTTCACCCATGGCAGGTCTGCCGCCAGCATACAGGTATTCATATGCTCTCCAAAATGCTTGATATTCAGACCCGTCTGTATAATGTCCTTAAAGGGTGTTTCAAAAATATTACCGATGGAACAGTGAAAATAAGGACATGGCTGTACGTCACCATACTGCGTTACCGATACAAAGCCCTTCACTCCGATGCAGCCCATGTCCAACCCATAACCCGGCGTCAGATGGGTGCAGAGCCGGTATTTCTTCTCCAGTTCCCTCTCATAAGCCAGGTCCTTTGCATCGACCATGCTGTCATACTGTCCAGCATAAGCCCCGACCGGTTTTGCAAAGGTCACAAACACATTTAAGTCCCGTTTATTAAAATATGTAAGGAAGTCAATAAATTCCTGCGAATACAGCCTCTGCTTCGTCACTACTGTCTGTATGTAGAGGGGAAGCCCTATTCTCTGGCATTCGTCAATTCCCTCCATCGCCCGCTTCCAGGCGCCGGGTTTCCGGCGGAACTCATCATGCTCTTCCGGATTCAGGCTGTCAATACTTAACTGGATCCGGTCAATTCCTATCTTTTTCATATGTTCCGCCTTCTCCGCAAGCAGATAACCATTGGAATCACTGTTGATATAGAACTTCTCCGGATCAATGGCTGCCACCAGCTCGTCCAGATCCGGGAAGGTCGTCGGCTCACCCCCACTGATCACGAAGCGTGCCAGCCCCATCTCATCCGCCTGCCTGGCAAGTTCTGCCACATCCTTAGGCGTAAGACTCCGCTTGCCCCTGGCATTTTTCTGGTATGCTTCAATCGAGCAATGCTCGCACTTCATATTGCACATATAATTATATTGAAGCTGGATGATCGCAATGCTCTCTCCCCGGTTATATTTCTCTGTAAACTTTGAAACCTTCTCAAACACATATGGTTTCTTTTCCTTTAAATAGTTCCTGCCTGCTGCTTCACTCTGTGTTAAGCTCATGTTCTACCTCCATATATTATAAACTCATATTCTCCAGCATCTCTTTTGTCAGATATACGGTTGTCTTTCTTGGATTCACAAAATCATTCTCTGCTTCATAATAAGAATCATCCGCAAAATGAGTGGTGGAAATCTCCTCAAACACACATCCACCCTCCGAGGAAAAGCTGTGATTTACACCCCTCTCCACAGTCATGGATTCTCCCTGTTCTACTCTTCGCCGCTCTCCATTGCAGTCGATATCTAGCGTCCCATACAACACCGTAAAGGTTTCTTCCTTCTTCTTATGCAGATGCACAGGATGCGCCTGTCCCGGCAGCACAATCAGAATCTTCTTGCAGTATTCACGATTGATACAGTCAATCAATGCCGCCCCTGTCTCCTCAAACCGTTCTAAGCCGTAATGATGCGATATCTGGCAGGTACTGTTCACAGGAACTATTACATTGCTCTTTTTCAACAAGCCCATGATCTTTAACACGATACTTTGTACCCGCTGCGTATCATCTGCCATATTGATATCCTGCAGCAAAATCGGCTGATTTTCTTCTATCTGTCCGCCCCTTACCACAATAGCGAGATATTTCGACAGTTGGTTTGCCAGCAGCTGTCCCGGCTGGGAAGGGAATGCAAGGAAAATATCATCCTTTCCAATGCTGTCTCCCGGCGTTAAGCTGTGTCTGGCAAATACCCCTCTCTGCAGCTGCCTCAGATCGTCCTTTTCTTTTGCAAGAGGCGTATATCTTACGCCAGAAACACCGCACATCCGATACACCTTTCTGGCTGCATCCAGCCATCGATCCACCTGCTGCGGTGTGGCTGAATATCCATTTAATGTGATCGTATCTGTGGCAACTCCCACATGCTTCTCAAAGATTTCCGCGCCCTTGGCAACGGCAATTTTCACCGGCTCCAGGTCGTCGGGATCTTCGTGCGTGGAAAACCCGATGCGAAGATTCGGATAACGTTTTTTGTATAGGGTGATCTGATTCATCTCCAGATGTTCATCCGGCGTAGGATATTCTGCAATACAATGCATGAGCGCCAGGGGAATATGCCTGTGACGGAAGAAGGACACTACCTTATCAATATCCTCCAGAGAACTTCCGGCAGCCGATGCGATGACGGGCAATCCCGTCCCTGCAATCTCTTCCAGCAGAGGCCAGTCCGTAAAGGAACAGCTGGCAATCTTAATGATGTCGTATCCCTGTTCCGAAATCCGCTGTACCGACTTCTCATCAAAAGCTGTACACATGGTGAACATTCCCTGCGCCTGGGTCTCCTGCTTGAGTTCCAAGAACTCATCCATGCTAAGCCTTGTCTCCTGAAACCGCTTCACATTTTTTATATCCATTCGGTCTTTATAATCAGGATGGATAAAAGTATCCAGATCCCGGTACTGAAACTTCATGGCAAAGGAAAAAACGTCCTCATACTTCTCGGTTACTTTCTTTAATTCCCGAATAATTCTCTTGCCATGTTCCACATCTCCCTGATGGTTATTTGCCATCTCGAAGGTAAACAACGGTTTTTCAAATAGCTGCATACTCTCATTCCTCCATTAATTTGTGTTCAACTTCCTCAAGTTCTTCCTTTGGCAGATACGGATACGGATTCTCAAGGAATGCCGATACGCGCCTGCCGCTTTCCTTATCTACGCTTGAAATACATTTGGGTATCTCATCGAACCACAGAGAGCCTGTGATATCGCACATGACAGGGCCTTCCATTGCCATCACCCTGCTGACTACATCGGCAATATCTTCCGTCTTATCAATACGCTCATATGGGATACCATATGCGTATGCGATCTTCTCCAGATCCGGCATGAACAGCCCGCTTTTCTCATTGCTTCCCACATAGAAGCTCTCAAAGTTGCGGTCCTGCATGGTAGTGATCGCCGCATACCCGGTATTGTTAAAAATAAACATTTTAGCATCTATGCCATGAGATACGATTGTCTCCAGCTCCTGTATATTTAACTGCAGGCTGCCGTCTCCTTCTATCACAATAACACGGTTCCTGCCGCTTGCGTAATACGCCCCCACAGCGGAAGGAAGGGCAAACCCCATAGACCCCATTCCCATAGAAGAAATCGTTTTCTGTCCTCTCTTGTGGGAAAAAGCGATGTGACCTGCCGTATTACAGCGGCTTGTGGAGGAAATAACAATGGTATCGTCCTCTCTGGCATACCGGGATATCTCCTCTGTCACCTGGTAGAGATTGACCTTCTCCTCCATGTCCTGCTTTTCTGAGAGTATGGGGAATCTCTTCTTCACGATCCGACACTTTTCCATCCATAAAGTATAGTCAGGAAGCTGCCAACCTTCCAGCCGCGCCAGCAGGGCAGTCATATATTCCCTCACATCTCCCACCACAGGGTATATCTCTGTCATCGCAAGTTTTTTAATCTCAAATTCATCAATATCTACAATCACCTTTTTGGCCCTATATGCAAAATGCTCCTCGTTAAAAGCTGTGATCATATTATCCATACGGCTTCCCAACACAATCAGACAATCGCAGGTCTGCAGGATCAGATTGGAGTATCTTGGTGCCTGAAGTCCTGGACTGCCGAAGAACCCTTCTTCCTCACTGTCCATAAAGTCCAGTGCACGCCATGTAGCCAATACAGGAATACCTGTTTTCTCTATAAATGTGTATAGTTCCTGTCCGGCGCCAGAAGATTTCATTCCCTGACCGACCAGAAGAACCGGCCGTTTGGATTTCTTCAACAGGCGAAGAGTATCGTCTGCCGCTTGTATATAATCTGGTTTCACAGCCGTCTCTTCCGGTATATAATGGCGCAGATGTTTCTCGTCAATCTCTGCCGCCTGTACATCAAGAGGGATATCAATCCACACCGGACCCTTTCGTCCCTGAGTTGCCAGATATACGCTTTTCTCCAGTTCATAAGCAATATCCTCCGGGTTCATAACCGTTACTGCATATTTTGTAACCGGAGCAGCCATGGCGATAATATCATTTTCCTGCGCTCCAAACTGCCGTACCCCCCGCAGGCTGGCAAAATCGCTCCTCTTTACCTGTCCGCTCAGATAGATTACCGGCGTGGAATCCACATATGCAGCCGCCACACCTGTCAATGCATTGGTTCCTCCCGGACCGGTTGTCACCAGACAGATATTCAGCCCTTCGTCATACATGGAATATGCCTGAGCAGCAATCGCCGCCGCCTGTTCGTGATGACAGCATACATATTCCATGCCGCTTCTTCCAAGGGAGTCTATCAAATGCATGATCCCTCCGCCTGTCAGAGTAAAAACATGCTGTACTCCCATCTCTTTAAAGTATAAGAAAACATAATCCGATAACTTCACAGTGTCAAACCTCCAACTCTTTTTCAGCAGGCATTACAACCATGATGCCTTTCCGCTCTGCCACAAGCCTTCCAGATACTTTTTATCCTTAATATTGTCCATGGGCGACCAAAAGCCCTCCAGCCGGTATCCTGCCATTTCTCCCGCTTCTACCAGCCTGCTAAACGGCCCTTGCTCCAACATTTCCGAGCCATCCCCCAGATAATCGAAGATCTCAGGTTCACAGACCATAAAGCCGGCATTCACATAACCCTGATCCGAACGCCTCTTCTCCTGAAATCCACGGATCCGGTCAGATCCATCCTCAATGTCCACTACCCCAAAGCGTCCCTCGGGTCTGGTCACCGTGATGGTAAGCTTCTTTTTCTTCTCCTGGTGGAATTGCAGCAACTGATCAATATCAATATCCGATACCCCGTCTCCATAGGTCAGCATAAAGGGCTCGTCCCCCAGATAATCACGGACTCCCAGCACCCTTCCGGCCGTATTGGTGGACAGACCCGTATTCACCATGGTAACCGTCCACGGTTCAATCTGACTGTCTATGTACCGCCAGGTTCCCTTATCCAGATCAAATTCCACATCGGAATACCGCATATAATAATCCAGAAAGTATTCCTTGATCATATGTCCCTTATAACCGCAGCATATGATGAACTCCGTGTGCCCATATGCGGCATAATGCTTCATAATATGCCACAGGATCGGCCAACCGCCAATCTCTATCATAGGCTTCGGCTTGGACTTAGATTCTTCTTCTATTCTGGTTCCCATTCCCCCAGCTAGTATCACTACTTTCATACGAATATGTACCCTTCACCTGCTATTGATAATAAACTAACGTTCTCCATACCTCTTCCAATAACGCCCTGTCCCTGACGGTTTCCACCGGCACCCACAGGCCTTCATGTTCATATGTAGCGACCCTGCCCTCTTCCATCACCCGGTTGACTGTGTCTATCTCAAAACGCTCATCAGGGTCCATATGCTCATATATCTCACTGGAAACCACCATATTGCAGGCATTGGCCCATGCATAACGCCTGACCGTATCCCGTTCTTCCTGGCTCTGTAACCTGCTCATGGGGAGGATCGCGCTTCTTCCTGCCGGTCTTGCCACCGTAAGAGTCAACATTTGACGATTCTTCTTATGGGTATTTACCAACTGAGAAATATCAATATCCGATACACAGTCTCCATAAGATACAATAAAGTCTTCTCCCTTCAGCAAATCTCTGATCTGGAAGATTCTCGAGGCTGTGGTGGATTCCACACCTGTATAGACCACCGTAACCTTCCACGGCTCCGTCTCTTTGTTATGGATGACTACCTCGTTATTCTGGAGATTGACCGTAATATCTGATTTATAAATATAATAATTCATAAAATATTCCTTGATCATCTCAGATTTGTAACCCGTACAGATGACAAAATCATTATACCCATAATAAGAATACAGCTTCATAATATGCCACAGCAGCGGACGCCCCCCTACCCTTAACATAGGTTTGGGTATCTTCTCCTCTTCTGTATTGATGGTGCTGGGCAGACCGCCCGCCAATATCACAACCTTCATCTCACTTATCTCCTTCTTCGTAATATCCGGCAGCTTTATTCATAAAATCAAACATCAGACGCACATATTCCAAAGTGATATGTGAAAAATATTTTACCGCCAGATATCCGTCATAATCATGTGCCAGATTATTTCTGACTTTCAGCATTTCCATCCATATATCATCATCAATCAACCCAACACTGTGGGCTACGCGAAGCGTCTCTCTCGGCGACCCGGTTGGATATTCCAGAACCCCGTGAAATTCTGTAATAATATCTTTCATAACCTTCCACGCCAGATCAAAAGCCAGATTGAACATTTGGACCGTGCCGCTGAGAATAAACTTGTCCTGCGGATCTTTTCCCCGGGCATCGCTTAGATTATCCAGACTCCTGCAAAAACTATGATAACGGTTAATAGATTTTCTTTGCATATTGATCCATGTCCTCCTTCAAATACTGATTCTGGCACAAGTCATACTCAAAGAAATCAATCTTCTTTAAAGTCATAATTTTATCAGCTTCTTCTCTCAGCAATTCCATATCTGCAGGTCCATATACGATGAAATCCAGATCACTGTATTTTGTATTTGTTCCCTTTGCGTAAGAGCCAAAGAGTGACAAATGCTCTACACCATGCTCTTTACATATTTCCGTAACCTTCCGGATGATCTCTTCTACCTTCATATCGCCTGTCCTCTGACCCATTCACAGTCTTCTTACATAAAAAGAGATTCACAACAGAATTATATCATGAATCTCCCTGAATCTGATAACTTTTTTCAGATTAGAATCAACTATATATTATATCGGTAACTTACCTCATTACTTTACACAATTGTAACTGATCAAAATCCTCTGTCGGAACTCCGCCAGATCTTTCGACTTTGCCGCAAGCCTCCACCACTCCTGCAAAAGACTGGAATCCTATCTATCCACAACATCACCGGACAATCTGTCCAGTTGCTGCTTTAAGCGGTCATTTTCCTCTAGAATCGATTGGCACAAGGTAACTGTCTTTTTCATATTGTCGCTGTCAAGCCGAATCTGTTTTAAATACTCGCAGCATCTGCTGTGCAGCACATGGATCGCATAGCGCATATACTGAGTGCGGTCCACATACATGGAACGATAAAAGGATGGCTCCGGCAGCAGTGAAGTGTCCTGTTGCGCCTCCATTGTATGACGGATGAAATCCTGACAGCTTGTGCGTAACTGTGACGCAAGCGTATCCACAGAATTCCCCTGTGCAGGATGCATGAGCGCATCATCCGCTTTATGCGATAAGATATCCTCCACACTGTAGTGCGGCAGATAATCTGCAAAGCTTTCCATCCGGATCTGGAAGTCCTCGTCGTAGGACGCAACAAAAATCACCGGAGTGCCCAATGCAAGACATGGAAGAGCGCAATGGAGCCGGGTGGTAATCACAATATCTGCGCCCTGATACAGCTTCAAATATTCGATCAGTCTCGCCTCCCGCTCAGGCCATTCGCCGCCGGTCTCCTCCGGCGTCAGCCGATGTGTCTTTTCTACAATCTCATTTGACGGCAGAATCTGCCGGACATACGCCGACACCTCGCCGGGAACATCAACGAGGATTGTCTGATGGTTAGGTACAACATTCGCGAACTTTGGAAGCGTCATGGTCAGGCAGCCCGAAAAATAACTATCCACATGTTTCTGTGCCAGAACATCCGCCGTATGCCTGTCCCGGCAGCCGACAGGTCCATACTGCTGAAGATACCTCACAACAGAAGCATCAATATACGACCAGTCATTTTGAATCATTCCGTCTTTGCTGAAATGCGTACCAACGAACAGCGGAAGGAGATATGGAGAAGGCTGAAAGGTATAGCTGTAATGAAGATACCAACCGTTCACAATAGTCGCCACATATTCACGTTTGTCCGGCGTAAATACATCCAGCGACTCCCGGTCAATGTAATAATCTACATGCGGATAGAACTGCTTACCTGCATAGCTTAAAATGTCATCACCGATATTATCTGTATTGCGAAAATAAATGAGTCCGTATTTCATAAAAGAGCCCCCTAAAATGAGCAAAAAAAGATAATTACAGTATAAATGATTTTGGAAGATTGCGCAACTTGCATTAAACGTAACCGCACATCCTTCCATTCATTTATTGCTTTTTTCCGGGATATCCTTTAGACTGTATTTAGAAATAGAAGGGACCGGATACAGGAATGGAAAACGGATTTATCATCACTAATGAAAATGATATTTATGTCTACTTTGAGCTCATCAGGCAGCTGAACCCCCAAACCATACTGGACGCAGGAATGTTCTTAAAAAGGATTGGCGCTGTTGCGCGGGCAGCAAGAGACTGCGAGCTTCATCCTCAGATCCGCCTTACCGGAGTGGATGCATTCCCAGCGTATGATTTTCCCATCTATCACAGGATATACGACCGGATACTGCCGCTTCATACAGTGACAACGCCGTCCGCCGGGTGCGATACGACGGACTCCTATGATCTGGCAGTACTGTTTCATGTCAATGAATATCTGTCTGCCGGCGAAAAAAACGCCTTATGGGACTATTGTGTACATCACTGCGCCTGCATCATCGGCGACACCACAGATCCTGCATTCACCAATTTTTGTTTAGCACATGGCACCTGTCAGGCGGTGTCCCTGGAAGGACAGCAGTACGCCATTGTAAACCCGGACAAGCATTCACTTAAGGAGCACTGAATGAATATACGAATCTATGTGGCCACCCACAAAAAATCTCAGTTCCCCGAAGAAGCGATTTATCTGCCGCTTCATGTGGGAAGCGCCGGAAAATCCCCGTTAGGTTATATCTGTGACAATACCGGCATGAACATTTCCCGCAAGAATGAAAGCTATTGCGAACTGACCGGTATCTACTGGATGTGGAAAAATGTAACCTGCGACATCATTGGTCTCTGCCATTACAGGCGCTATTTTGTCAAGGATGGCAGAATCCTGACCTCTGAAGATATCGCATCCACGCTTCGGGATTACGATCTGATACTGGGCACCAGTTCCATGTCCCAGTACCCCAATAACTACCTGCACTATAGTGCCAAGCATATACAGGCAGATCTGGACACCTGCGGTGATGTTCTGGCAGCAAAGTACCCGGACTACACAGACGCCTTTCACCTTGTCATGCACACAAATCTTATGAACATCGGCAATATGATGATCTGCTCCAAAGAACTGTTTGACCGTTACTGCGCCTGGCTGTTCCCCCTTCTGGATGAAGTAGAGCAGCGGACGGATATCAGTCAGTACGACACTTACCAAAAGCGCCTGTATGGGTTCCTGGCAGAACGGCTACTGCGCGTCTTCACAGTGATGCAGGAACTTCGTGTGAAAGAGTTTCCCATTCAAAATACCGAGATTGGAGATACCCCATGAATATTATGATTGTAACCAATTCCAGCTATCTGAATATGACCGCTGTCATGCTGCGTTCCCTGTTTACGAATCATCCGAACGCTGTTACGATTTATCTCTATTACGCAGACCTGCGTCCTCAGGAGGTTACATGGCTTGAAGATTTTGTCGGTGGCTGGGACAACAAGACCCTGATCGCTACAGAGATACCGGCGGAGAGAATCCGCAGGCTTAAGCCCACCAAGTATCTCCCCATTGAGACCTACTTTAGAATTGTTGCCCTGGAACTGCTCCCTGCTTCCGTCCGGCGTATTCTGTATATGGATGTGGATATGATCGTCAAAAAATCCCTGGAGCCATTATATGACGCTGACTTTGAAGAAAAGGCCCTCATTGCCTGCCAGGATATTTACGGCTATATTTTTGGTGCAACGCAGCAGAGTGAAGTTCATCTGAACCTGACGCACAGCGGACAATACTTCAATGCCGGCGTCCTGTTATTGAACATGGACGTTATTCGCAGAGAACAGATTGCCGCAAAAACCTTAACATACATTTATGAGAACGAAGAAAACCTCAACTGGGGCGACCAGGATGCTCTGAACGTTATCCTGGAAGGACAGGTAAAACTTGTTCCATGGCATCTATATAACTGCCCTCCCGTTACCTATATCTGCCATAAGGATGAAATCCCCCGGGGCATCATTCACCCCCTCTGCCGTGACCAGGTTCATAGGGTCGATGAACATCCCGGGGAGTATCTGGATCTTACCCAGGCGATTTATGACGAGTCGCATATCATACACTATCTGGGCGAAACAAAGCCCCTGCGGAAGGGCCGTCCGCCAGCCAGCTGTTACCAGATCTTTGACCGCGCTTACCTCAGCTATTGCAGACCGGGCAGATTAATTTTCATGACAGGGGTCTATGACACACTGGATATCTTTGCATTTGAAATGATAAAAGAACTGGAAAGCATGGGCTACGAGATTCTGAATTTCGACAGTTCCCATATGGAGGAAAGCCTCCGGCTGCTTGCCGGCTTTATCCAGACACCCGTAAAAGCGGTGATCACCTTCAACAATCTCGGATTCAATATGGAATTGGTAGCAGGCAAAAATATATGGGATGAGCTTGGAATATGGTGCATTAATATCCTGATGGATCATCCGTTCTGTCATAAACCCGCCTTAGACCAGGCTCCCGCCCGCTCCATTGTCCTGTGCCCGGATCGGAACCACATGCATTATCTCGAGCGTTTTTACCCAAACATCCCCATGGTAGGCTTTCTTCCCCATGGCGGGAAATGTAATGCACCTCATCCGAAACCGATTGCAGACAGAAGCATTGACGTTATCTATGCAGGCGGACTGTCCCGGGATTTCGCACTTGAGATGATCCCGGACTTTACGCAATTCCCATTTGATGCAAAGCAGATTGCAGACTGTGCCTATGAAGAGCTGATCCGCCATCCGGATAAAACCACAGAAGCGGCAATCGAGGAGGCACTGGCGCTGCATCATGTTTCTTTGACCGAGGAAGAACTCTGTGACTTCATAGAACAGATCCACTATATTGACCTTCTGGCGGTTTCCTATTACCGGGAACGGACGGTTCAGATCCTGGTGGAAAACGGAATTTCCGTAACGCTCTACGGAACCGGCTGGGAGAACTGTTCCTGGCTCGATTCCCCCAATCTGCATTTTGGCGGGCGTATCTCCGCGGAGGAAGTCGTCGGTCAGATGGCAGACGCCAAAATCGTATTGAATACTATGACATGGTTCAAGGACGGAACCCATGACCGGGTATTCAACGGAATGCTGGCAGGAGCCGTTGCCCTGACGGACAGCTCAGTTTACATGAAAGAAGAATTCTGCGGCAGCCTGTCAGATTTTTCATCGGACGAACTGCTGATGTTCGAACTGTCAGAGCTGGACAAACTTCCGGAAATCGTGCGCGCGCTGCTGGATAATCCCAAACAGATGCAGGAAATTGCAGACCGAGGTTACCGAAAGGTGAGCAAACAGCATACGTTAGCATCCAGAGCCCGCGAATTACATTTTGACTTACTCAGCCAGCTATAACCAGCCGGGAGATACTTTTCCAATTACAATAACTAAGGTGATAATACAAAAGATATGTTGCTGCCCATTTATTTATCGTCACTGAATACCGAAGAAGACCGCTGCCTGTTTCAGACAATCTACGAAGAAAATACCGGGATGATGTATCATGCGGCAATCAAGATCATACATAACTCTTACGAAGCAGAGAATGCCGTGCATGCAGCATTCTTAAGTATTGCAGAACATTTTGATACATACAAAAGAAAAACGCGCAATCAATTGGACGCCCTCTGCGTTTCCATTGCCAAAAATAAAGCTCTGGATGCGCTACGGCGCCAAAAGCATCTGACGGAATCGGAGCTGGAGGAGGTACTGCTGGTGCATCAGGATACCAGGAACGACCCTGCAAAGCTTATGGAGCGCAATGACGAGTCAGAACAAATCCGCAGGATCATGGACCAGCTTCCAGAAATCCTGCGGATCGTATTAGAATTAAAGTACTACTGCCAATACAGTAATCCCGAAATTGCGCGGATACTCGACGTCTCATTGAAAGTCGTGGAAATGCGCCTCTATCGCGCCAAAATTAAACTGAGGGAGTTGATGAAAAATGAAACGCAATACCCCTGAGAATGATATCGATATCAGAGACATGGTCATCCGGATGCACGATCTGGAACTGAGTCTGATGCCCCCGGCAGAAGAACTGCAAGCGAGATATGTACTGTCTGATGAATTTTATGAAAACATGGAACGCCTCATACAACGGATGATTCGTAGGAGAAGCCGTCTCCGCAGAATTCGCTACGCAGTAGGCTGGGCTGCCGCATTACTGCTGACCTTCTGTATCCTCCGCATGTCAAATATGATCGAGGCCGGCTGGAATGTAACAGAATGGTTTGAGGAGCATGCGATGTTCCATTTCCGGGAACAGGGCAGTTCCGAGGCACTCCCGGAATATGAATTGGGTTATGTGCCGGAGCATTATGTTCTGACGGACAGTTTCTACTCGGAAAATACCGGATATCTTCAATACTCCGCCAGCGGTCAATCATTAACCTTGCTATATGGACGTACTTCTGCACACTATGATGTAGATACAGAAAATAAAGAATACGAAAAAATAGAAACCAATGACGGGATTACCGTTTACTTTTTTGCCTCCAGCACAGATTCTGAAAGTTCTATGGTATGGCTTTCTGATGATGAACAGACCTGCTTTACCCTGACCGGTCACCTGCCCAAAGAGGAATTATTGCGCATTCAGGAAAATATTTATGAAAAAAATAGCATATCTTGTAGAAAAATGTTCCACTTCTACGTTATATAGTATGTAAGGGTACTGTATGACACACAAAAGAGAAAGGAGGAATTACTCTGTACCACAGGGAACCGACCATCCTACTGTATCGGGAACAGGCACGAATATTCTGGGGAGAATTGAGTTGTGAAGGTTTTAAGATACAAAGCCTGCATGTCCAGACATATACGCAGGTTTCTAAATGAACAGTACCTGTACGAAAGAATGAATAACGCCTGCTGGCAGGAATCGCGCTTCTTGTCTTCAGGCGTTTTCTTTTCAGAATGGTTACAAATGAACTTGCAGAAAACACAAAGGTGATGATACAAAAGATATGTTGATGTCCATCTATTTATCGGCGCTGGACACCGAAGAAGAACGCTGTCTATTTCAGACAATCTATGAACAGAATACAGGAATGATGTATCACGCAGCAATTGAGATCTTACATAATTCCTACGAAGCAGAAAATGCTGTGCATGCAGCATTTTTAAGTATTGCCGAACGTTTTGATGTATACAAAAGAAAGCCGCGCAATCAATTAGACGCCATCTGTGTTTCCATCGCGAAGAATAAAGCCCTGGATACACTGCGGCGTCAGAAGCATCTGACGGAGTCTGCGCTGGAAGAGGTACTGCTGGTGCACCAGGATACCAGTCACGATCCTGCGATGCTCATGGAGCGCAATGACGAGTCAGAGCAGATACGAAGAATCATGGATCAGCTTCCTGAGATTCTCCGAATCGTACTGGAATTAAAGTATTACTGCCAGTACAGCAATTCTGAAATTGCACGGATCCTTGGCGTTTCAAAGAAAGTCGTGGAAATGCGTCTCTATCGCGCAAAGATTAAACTGAGGGAGTTGATGAAAAATGAATCAAAAAACGACGGAACATGATACGGATATCAGAAATATGGTATTCAAGATGCACGATCTTGAGTTACATCTGATGCCTTCCGCAGAAGAACTGCAGGCGAAGTATGTGCTGTCCGACCAATTTCACAAGAGCATGGAACAGCTCATCTGGCGGATGCGCCGCAAAGAACGCCGCCGCCGCGGAATACGTTATGCGTCGGGATGGGCAGCCGCGCTTCTGCTGACCTTCTGTATCCTCAACATGCCGGGTATGATCGGGGCTTGCGAAAATATAACGGAGTGGTTTGAAGAGTATGCCATGTTCCATTTTCGGGAACAGAGCAATTCCGACGTCCTGCCGGAATATGAATTGGGTTATGTGCCGGAGGGATATGTACTTACCGAAAGCATTTACACAAAACATAATGGATGCATCCAATATATATCCGGCAATCAATCATTAACCCTTACCTACGTTCACGACTCTGCACGATGTAATGTAGATATCAAACACAGAAACCACGAAGAAATCATGCTCGACAGCAACACGTTGATTTACTATTTTGCCGCCGAAGCGAACACTGAAAGCTCCATCATCTGGTATTCTGAAGATGAAGAAATCTGCTTTACGCTGACCGGCAGTCTGCCTCTTGAGGAATTATTGCAGGTTCAGGAAAAAATTGTTGAAAAAAATTAGCATATCCTGTAGAAAAATGTTTCTCTTCTACGTTACATAGTATGTATAAGCACTGTACCATACCAAAGAGAAAGGAGGATGCGAAGATATGCGAAAAATAAAACGGCTGCTGGCAGCAGCGCTGTGCTGCGTATGCTTGCTGGGCATGTGCCAGGAAGCAGCGATGGCGGCCAGCCCTGAGGACGAGATCATGCCCTGCTGGGACCAGACAAATGTTGTAACCATAGATATGGTCTTTAACAATAATATTGCCACTTGTATTTTAAATATTGTCCCCAAATCCGGTGTCACGCTGATCACAGGTTATCTGCAGCTCTATGATGTGACTGACGATAAGCTGATCCGATCCTGGGCAATCAAGGGAACTGGCACTTTATATAACAAAGAGGAAACGTACCCTGTCACACGCGGACATAAGTACACTTTAACGTATAAGGGAACTGTCACCGGATCACAGGGAACCGACGAAATTGAAGTAACCAAAACAGGCACAAACAATTAGGGGATTATTGAATTGTGAAAGTTTTATGATATAAAACCTGCATGATCGACCATATGCAGGTCTCAAGGGACAGTGCCTGTATGATCCAAAGAAAAACGCCTGCCGGCAAGAATCACGATTCTTGTCTTCAGGCATTTTTCTTTTATACGCATATTATATGCGCCGGTATCTTTCTAAAATCTGCGCTTTTCTTTCCTGCAGATCCTTCGCTGCTTCGGTGATGACCTCGACTGCCAGTTCTGTCACACAAGTATCTTTCAGAAATTGAATCTCATCTTCTCCCCACTCTTCATAACGGCTCAAAACATCCTCCACATTATGGTAATGTGCGATCAGTTCCGGAAGCTCCTGCCGATAAGAAAGCATTCCTCTCAGCTTGTGGTGTTCTTCCAACTCACAAATATGTAATATCTGCTCTATCACCGGTATCTCCTGACTCAGATCCGAATGTTTCAATTCTATATCCGGGCGGACTTTCAATATTTCATAAAACATTTGTCTCGCTTCCGTAATTCTTCCCATTTTGATCAACTGCCCCATTGCCAGCTTAAATTCTCTCGTCTCGGCCTTTTCCTCCGATATACCCACCGGACACTCATATGCCCGCAGTCCCCGGGCTGTAATCCAGACCAAAAGTAACTGCTCCGAGAGAAAACCAAATACACGCTTGTGATAATCGTCATAACCGCTTACATCAATGCGCTTCTGCAATTCAAACAAAATAGGGAACAGCCACTGACAATACGCATCGTATGTGTCTCTTGGCGCTACCATCAAATTGCCAAAATAATGCTTATTTCCATCCATAACATGGCAAAATACCGGATAATCTTCCGGATACAGTTCCTGAATTACTTTGCCTTCCTCCTCCAGATCCGCCCTGTTTTGTGATCTCGCATAATAATCCCAGTAGTTTCCCTTGGCATACATTGCCTTTGAGGTCACGATATCATATTTTGATAATATTCCCTCATAGTCAGCTTCCGTCAGGATCTGCCACTTTTCATCTATAAAAAAGCGTCTGTAATGACAAATTCCAATATTCTCTTTTCCTTCATAATTTTTCCATATCCAATAGAGTCCCGTTAATTCTCCATAATAGCAATTAAGGGACGATATGTTATCCCCGGTATCATCTCCCAGGTATCCCAAATCCACGCTTCCGGCTCTGCCGACATGCAAAGGCACATAGATCTTGTCATCCGGCTTTGCAAACTTTTTGTGCGTCATTGTAAAAACAGTTGTCATTTTCTATCCTACGCTTCTGCCTGTGCAATGCCTGCAGCAATCGCCTCCAACCGTTCAAAAAACGGAATTACCTTTGTCTCAAACATTGCTGCAAGTCCGGCGTCATCCTTTGCCTGATATGTATCGCTGAACGCCACAAATAGGTCATTGGCTTCCGCTTTGTCAATCTGAACCGACTTCTCATTTACAAGCTCCAGCGTTCCGTTTAACACCTGAATCTCCCAATTCATTCCGTTTACGATTGCCTGCATATATTCATCCGTATCCGGCTGCCGGTTACCGTTTAACTCCGATACAACCGATTTCATTGCCCCAATCAGTCTCGGGCTATATTCCACTAACGCCTGTAATGCTTCCACCTGTTCTGCTCTGTTATCTTCCATGATATTTCACCTTGCCTTGCGGCATCCTTCCTTAGAATATATTACTCTGATGGTTATATCGGTCAATTTTGCGTTTTTTTCAAGGACATTTTCACATTTTAGTTTCCATCCCCTGCATTTTCATGTGTCCTCCGTACAAATTCCCTGCGCTCCACCTCATGCATGATCCGAACAAATTCTCCGTCAGAATCCAGCAGCACCTCCGCGCGCTTCCTCGCCAACTCCGACATATGTCCATAGAACTCCTGATCCTTACGATAGCGTAGAATCTGCTCTCGCATCTCATTATAATCACGGACGCAAAACGCTTCTCCAGCATTGACAGATACATCACCAAATGCAGTCGTGACCACGGGAACCCCCTTGCTCATCGCTTCAACACAAGAAGTTCCTCCCCCTCTTCGATGAGGATTCACATATAGATCATATTGCCTGCAAAGCGCCAGGGTATCCTTCTGGAATCCCAGGAGTCTGCTGTGTTTGGCCAATACCGGATAACGGATCAGCCTCGCTTCATATTCCTTATCTAACCCGACAAATATGACAAATGTGCCATCATTGATCACACTCTCCAGCATAGTCAGAAACTCATCCGTCACTTCATCATCCAGCCTGCCCCCTACCACAGCCATGACAAACGCATCACTTGGTATCTGCCAATCCTGTCTGGATGCAACCTCTGTCTCTTCCCTTAAATCTGAAGTAAAGACGCCCTCTATCACACTGTCCTCTGTCTTACCTCTTCGTTTCAAAAAGGTACGGTCATAATCCTCTATCGGCCGTCCAAGCGTCTGGTAACGCATTAAAGTCGGCGCCAATGTGCTTGGAAATGTTCCCACTGCCAGAGTCGGAACCAGTTTCCTGCACATATTTGCAAAAATACTGTTTGCCCCGATGGATATCACCATACACGGCTTCAGACGAATCACCTGTGTCAGCAATGCGCGATATTCCTCTATGTCCGGCATAATCTGTTCACATTGATAAAATGGAATTCTGATTCCTTTCCACATCTGCTTTTCATATGATAAGAATTTTTTAAGATACATACCTAGTTTTGCCTTATACCATGGCACCATACCTACGCCGCTGGTCATCTCTGCTGTGTTGATCAATAATACTTTTTTCCCCATTTGGCGAATCAACGTCGCACATCTGCCCAAAGTTATCTTCGTCGGTCCATGCTCTATTGCTATCAGCTGAGATGTTACAACCACCACCAGATTCTGATTTCTCTCATCAAACGGAATCTCCGTCAACTCCATCCCTGTTCTCTGCTCAAAATTCTCGCAGACCCACTCCATCAATTCCTCCATTGCCACGGTATTATCCATACTATTCATCTCGGAATGACGGAAAATCAGATTACTGGCCTGCGCCAAAATAAAGGATTTATTGTATACGGTGAGACCGGTACATCCCCTAACCTTAATCAGAAAATCATACATCGCCTCCGGCTGGAAATCAATCTGCAATGCAGCAGACTGTAAATATACCCAAGACAGCGCCTTTGACTCGTCACATAGGCTGCGAAGCAGATTTGCGGCTGCCACCCTCTCTTGCTCCGGTTCGTCCTGCATTTTCTGCACATACTCTGTTATGTACGCTCCCATCTGACTCGAGACATGATCTTCATACATCTCCAGCTCTTTATTCATTTTCTGTATCAACAACTCAAGCTCCGGCTTCATTTCCGTCTTCTCCTCTATTCTACTTTCAGCCCACTGTCTATCCATTCCGTCAGTTCCGCTGCTCTCTGTTTCCAGGTGTGTTCCGCCGCCGCCTTCGTATACGCCAGATCTGCCATGCGCTTTCGCTTCTCTTCATCTGACAGAATGCCCTGGACACGCTCCGGCAGACATGCAAGATGTTCCAGATCGTACAGCAGCAGTTCCTCTCCGTCCTGGAAATGTTCCGCAAGATACCGGCTCCTGTCCGTGCATACTACACTGCCGCACAGCATACTGCCCGCAATCCGTTCCGTAAAACCATCCTTGTGCCATGCCATCACATTCAGAGAAATCCTGCTGCGTCTCAGTTCCCCGGGGCTTTCCTCCGGTGATACTGCCGGATGTATGCGAAGACAAGGATGCTTTGCAAAGGGACTGCTTTGCCAACTGTCCCCATACACATCCAGCGCAATCCCCGCCTCCAAAAGTACCTGTACGACGCGCTCCCGGTAATAGGACATGATGCAGTAGATCATGGATTTCAATCCATCCATCACACCCAGGAATTCTTCATCACTGCATATGATTCCGGTCTGCTTCAACGCCTCCCGCAATGCGCGCTCCGCCGTCTCATTGGGAAACTTACGCATCCTGCCAAGGAACCGCGCCGCCAGATGCCGCACAAAAGGTTCACTTCCATAAACCGAGGGTAGATACTGCCGGTAATCCGTGTAAGTTCCGATAAATGCAACATCTATCGTTCTGTCTTCCCCCGACTCGTCAGGAGCCCCAGTGTCATTTCTCCAGCCCTGCCCCACGGCGGCGGCTTCACTTCCGGCAGGCTGCAGAATATGCACGCCTGCCGCCTTCGGATAATACCGCGTAATAAAGGCTGCATAATCCCGGTCATGGGTCAGAATGTAGCAATCCTTCGGCAGATTTCTGTAATGATGATTCATCCATATGGGATGGTCAAACTGGAAATTTAGTTTCGGTCCCTCCATAAGGTCGTGAAGATACACCCCCGCCTTCGGCAGATAGATATCAAATAAATAACTCTGAAAACCTATGATGGCTCGAAACCGTCTGCCCACATAAGCAGACAATCCTGCCTCTCCCTGCTCCGACACATTATAATATTCTACCGGCTCTCCACGCTCCGACAGGGCATTTCCCAACTGCAAGGCAAAATCATCCAATACATGATAGCAGATGTCGCTGCCCAGATAGATCAAATACGGTTCCTTTTCTCCCATCATTCCTACTGTGCTCCAGTCTTCTTCTCCAGCATATCCCAGGTCAGTACCGTATCCTCCGCAAGGTCTGTCTTAACCCTGCATCCTGCCGCCGCCTGCATATCACATGGTGAAATACCGGTTCCCGGACGCTTGGCAGTCAGATCCTCCTCCGTCAGCACCTCTCCCGCCTTCTTGTCCCGGGTCAGCACCAGAGAGCGTCTTGCTTCCCGGCGCGGAACCTCCTCGCAGGGCAGTACCGTCTTCTCGCTGCTGCCTGACACCTGGCAGATCAATTCGAAGTTTTCAATTGCCTTCCGAAAATCTTCCGGGTCCCCTGCGTGATAGTGGTCATTTCCCTGCAATGTCTTATCCAGTGTAAAATGCTTCTCTATGATTTCCGCACCATAGAGGAACGCCGTAGACAGGATGGTCATATGCTCATCCGGCAATGTATGGTCGCTGTAACCTATCTTCAGATCCGGGAATTTCTCTTTCAATGTTCGGATCACAGCCAGGTTAGCGTCGCTGTTCTTCGTGGGATACGACAGCACACAGTGCAGCAGGGCTATCTCAGGGCATCCTTCCTCCCGCATGGCACGGACCGCATCCTCAATCTCCGGCAGATAAGACGCACCCACCGACAGATAGATCGGCTTGCCCTTTCTGGCAATATGACGGATAAATGGCGTATTGCTCAGATCGGAAGAAGAAATCTTATACGCCTTCATCAGCGGTTCCAGATAATCTGCGGATGCGTAATCAAAGGGTGTTGACATAAAGTCAATCCCCACCTTCTCACAGTGGGCGCACAATGCCTCATATTCCTCCCTGTTAAACCCATCAAACTTCGTAAAGAGCTCATACTGGGACTGGGTGGGCTCCTTTGTGGTATCCCAATACGCCGGCGAATGTACAGATGCGATGGTATTCGCCTTGTAGGACTGGAATTTTACCGCGTCGATACCCGCTCTCTTTGCCTCGTCAATGTACTTCTTTGCGGCTTCCAGCGGCGTAATTCCCTCCACCTTTGCTGTGTCATAGAAATTTACGCCCAGTTCTGCAATTACATATGGTTTCTTCATAGCCTCTCCTTCCTTATTTCTACACATATTTTTGTATACTGCCTACATGATCCAGCATCCGGTCAAAATAGCTGTTCATCATACGGAACGCCCCCTCTATGGGCACATAGCGATTCGCCGCCAGATTCAGAAGATAATCTTCCAGTTCCAAGCATACATTCCTCTGGAGTTGCAATTGCCATGTATCGTTTATCCTTGTGAGCATGTGTGCTCTGATATGGTGCAGTCCCAATGCATCATTCACACCCTCTCCTCTGGAATCCTCTTCTATCAGCACCGACAGCTTCCGCTGGCTCAGCGCATAGATATGGGCATGCACCCGGAACCCCACATGAAGATCGCAGTCGTCATACACGAAGAATCCTTCTGCCGAACCGGAAATATCCACCAGACGGATTCCTCTTCCTGCCAGAATGCTCTCCATACTGGGCTCCATCTCCGGTATCCCTCTATGGCAGACATAGACGATTTCTGCATTTGGGAAAAAATCTCGCAGGAATTCTGCCACCTGGAAGGTCTGATCCAGATTCTCTATGTTGCCACAATCTGAAATACAGATTTTTTTCACTTCCGTCAACGCTTTCCCAGTATAAGATACCTGCCTTACTTTCCCGATATCATACCATGCAGGACACCCCGTCATCAATGCACTGCCAAATCCATTATTACGCAGCACATTAGCCGAATAAAAATCACGGCAGCCCAAAATGTTGGTATCCTTAGACACTCTTGTCAACAGGCTTTGCATCTTCTCACTAAACTGCATCGTATAGACAATCGACGGATCACCTGACAGTCCCCACCAGCCCATTCCCATCATCATAATGGGAACCTTGATTTTATTCAGATCGCCGTGCAGGGAAATCTCACTATCCCCATAGAACCGATTCTGATATCCCGGACCGCCGGCAATGATCAGAATATCCTGATCATTGATCTCATCCACATGAAGTTCCAGGTTCTCGTTGCGGTACACTTCCGTTATCTCACACTGCGGATAGCAATACCGCAGCAGCTCTATGCTCCTATTTTTGATCAGGAAATCTCCTGCATTGATCTTAGCGCCGTGCATCAACGCAATTTTTATCCGCTTAGCTGATATCATTACTTCCTTCTCCCTTCTGGATTAATCCTGCAGGATCAACCCTATGACGCGGTCAATTCCCTTTTTCAGATTGTGCCGCAGCATCAGCTCCCGCATCTCGCTGCGTATCTGGGGCGTATCTAACAGAAATCTTAACGTGTGCTCGATGGTCTCGTCACTGACTCGGCTTCCAAGTCCCAGATTCAAGAATCCGTTATTCATCTGGGCAAAGGTATGACGCATTTCCCGTTCATTCTGCGCCAGCACAATGGCAGGCACTCCCATGGCAGCAAGCTCATATACCGTCCTGCCCTGAGAGGTAAATGCAATCTCCGAAGCCGCAAAAATTTCACTGATGCGTTTCACATTCTGCTCCACAACGATTCCCTGCTCCGGCCGGTGTTCTATGCCGTTCCCCCCAAGATCATATCCGCTTCCTGCAATAAAATGAAAAACAATGTCCGGATAATCCTCATGTATCCTGCCTGCCAGGTCATAAATCCTCCGTGTAAAATTCGATGGATCTGTCCCCCCGAAAATGACTGCAATCTGCTTCACACGCTCCCTGTATACACCGGGCTGCGCCAGTTCGAATTCATCCCGCAGGCACACATAATCTGCCCCCCAGTAATAGCTCTCTCCGGGGCGCTCATCCTCATAGAGAGCATTGATCACCGCATCCGCATAGCGGGCTCCGGCGCCCACATCCTCAATGGTAACCACACGTCTGACCCTTTTCTTTAACTCCTTCATATATTCCTTTTCGGTGTCCAGACAGTCATTTACCACCACGTCCGGCTTCCACTCCTCCAGGAATCCATAGAAATCCTCTTCCCGTTCGATCACATGGAGGGGCATATGAGCCTCTTCCAGCTTTCGGATTCCCTCCGCATGACGGCGCAGGCTGACAAACATAATCTCATGTCCGGTCAGATGATAGGCAAGCGTCAGACAATGATAAATATGCCCCATTCCCCGTTCCTTATATCCGTCTGCCCGAAACACAATCCGTTTTTTATTTAATGCATGTTCACAGAGAACCCAGTCTTCTCTGTTATCTATATCGACTGCCTCTTCTTCCGGCATCTCATAGACGCTGACCTTCTGCCCAATGCGCCCGCTTTCTGTCACGCACGCTCTTCTGGTAATAAGAAATGCCCCTGTTTCCAGATAATTGGGAGGCAATTGCTGACGGTTCAGCCGCTTTTCATAATTTGGCACACACACACCATCCCGCATGGTCCAGGACAGATGCGGCGCATTGACCGCACTGATATAGGTGTCCCACTCCGAATCCAAAAAGCTCTCCATGGCACTGTCAAGCGTCTGCACTGACAGCAGCGGAGAAGTCGCCTGCAGCGTAACCACCACATCATAGATACAGTTCTTCCGCTGCTCCATGCGGCACACTGCATCGTATATCACAGGATCCAGGGTCACAGCATCCTGTGCCAGGGCAGAATCCCTGTCCATCACCTCTGCCCCGCAGTTTTCCGCAATCCTCATAATCTCTTCATCATCGGAACTGACCACGACATCATCAATCCACCTGCACTTCATGGCATTATGGATCGAATAGGCAATCAACGGCTTCCCCTTCATCAGCCGCACGTTCTTCCGGGGAATGCCCTTAGAGCCTCCTCTTGCCGGTATCACTGCTAAAACCATCGCTTTTCTCCTTTCGTGCCGCTTGCATAAATCTATATACTTACTATATAATATTTTCATAAGACAAGCAAGAATAAGTGCTGTTTACTGCTATAGATGACAAGGAGCCCCCTATGAAATTTCTTTTTTACCGATACGGAAGCATCTGTGAACCAGATATGATCGATGCGCTGCAGGAACTGGGACATACCGTTCTGGAACTCACCATGGAAATTTCCAGAAAAGATATCCCCCCTCAGGAGATCGTGCGGACCGTCAGCGAGACGTTACTCCAGGACAATTTCGACGGCGTCTGGTCGGTCAATTATTATCCGGCGCTCTCGGAGATCTGCAATATTTTCCATATACGCTATATCTGCCAGACTGTAGATTCTCCCGTGATGGAGCTGTATTCCCACACACTGGCTAATCCGTGGAACCGCGTCTTCCTTTTTGACCGGCAGCAGTATGATACCTTCCATTCCATAAATCCGGATCATATCCATCATCTTCCTCTTGCCGTCAATACCTCCCGGCTGGAACAGCTTTTTGATACAGTTTCCCCAACACAGCGGGAGCGTTTTACCTCTGGTGTATCCTTTGTAGGATCGCTTTATACCGAGAAATGCCCCTATGACGCGCTGTCACAGGCAGACAGCTATCTCACCGGTTATCTGGAAGGACTTATGGAAGCGCAGAGCAAAGTCTATGGATACTTTTTCCTTCCAGAACTTCTGACGGATGACATTATCAAGCGTTTTATGGCATCTATGCCGGACTATTACCTTCCGCCGGAACGCGCGTTGCGGGATGACCGGATGATCATTTCCCTGATGTACTTAGGGCCCAAGGTTACCTCCATGGAACGGACGCGCTTACTGTCTGCACTGGGCAAATTGTCTCCGGTTGATCTCTACACCCGAAGCGATACCTCATCGCTTCCGGTTCGTAATCGGGGCGGTGTCAAGACTTTGACCGAAATGCCGCTGGTATTCTCAGGCAGTGGGATCAATCTCAATATGACTGCCAAATCCATCCGCAGCGGGATACCGCTCCGGGTCTTCGACATCCTGGGATGCGGCGGCTTTCTTCTAAGCAATTACCAGACGGAGCTTTTGGACTATTTTGTACCGGGAGAGGATCTGGATATCTATACCTGCGAAGAAGAACTGCTGGACAAGACCGCTTACTATCTACAGCATGACGGACAGCGGCGTGAAATGGCACAGACTGCTCTGGAAAAAGTAAGGCGTGAGCACTCTTACCATACACGTATGGAACAGCTTCTTGCCCTGGCTTTTTCCAATTAATACAAGGAGGAATCCCATGAAAATCCTATTTCTGGACAACGACACCTTTGCCAAACTGGATATGATCGAAGCATTTGAAGATTCGGGGTATACCGTAGATCTCTTCTGGCACGATGAGATCCGTACCATCCGCAGTTCTGATTTTGACGAGGCTTTCCGCCTCAAGACCTTTGGCGCAGGCTATGACTTCGTATTTTCCCTGAATTATTATCAGCAATTATCGAATATGTGCGAAAAATATGGTCTCAAATACATTTCCTACATCTACGATTGTCCTCTTGTGGCATTGTATTCCTATACTGTTCTGAATAAATGCAACTACATATTTATTTTTGATAAGGAACAGTACCTGACACTGCGCGGTGCCGGTATCCAGACCGTATATTATCTGCCTCTTGCCGCTAATGTACGGCGCCTTAGTGCCATGAACCCGACTTCTGCGATCCATCACAAGTTGGATACGGAAGTGTCCTTCGTAGGCTCACTCTATAATGAGGCTCACAATCTCTTCGACACACTGGAAGGCTTATCAGATCACACAAAAGGATATTTGGATGCCATCATGGAGGCACAGCTTAAGGTCAGCGGCTACTTCTTTATTGAGGAACTGCTGACAGATGCTGTCTTATCCGATATGCAAAAATCAAGAGCCTACACCCATCAACCAGATGGAGTGGAGACTCCCAGCTATGTATATGCCAATTATTTTATTGCCCGGAAATTAGCGGAAATGGAGCGTACCCGGCTTCTGTCTGCGATATCGGAACGGCATGCCCTAAAGCTCTATACCCACAATTCCACGCCCCAGCTTCCCAAGGCTGAAAACATGGGAGCCATCGATTATTATGATGTCATGCCTTATGTGTTCCGCTGTTCTAAAATCAATCTCAACATCTCCCTGCGCAGCATCCGCAGCGGTATCCCTCTGCGGGCATTTGATATTATCGGCTGCGGCGGTTTCCTTTTGAGTAATTACCAGGCAGATTTCGCCGACTGCTTTGTAGCAGGAGAGGATTTCGACTTTTACGAAGACGCAAATGATCTTCTGAAGAAGCTGGACTATTATCTGTCCCATGACGCCATCCGGGCGGAAATCGCCGCTAATGGCCACCAGAAGCTGGCTGAACAGCATACCTTCCAGCACCGCATCCGCCAGATGCTGGAAGTAATCGCTTAAGTGATTACTGTTACTCCGGCAGATGTTCTAACAGGATTGGCAGATCCTTCTTGAGATCGTCAAGGGCTTTCTGATACCCTTCCAGCAGTTCTATCCCCTGTTCTGCTATCTCCGAAATGCTCATGTCCTCCTGGGCATAAATCTGATCCTGCAGGGAATATTCTGCCACGCTGGCATACATCGCAATCAGAGGCTGCAACCACTCTGTTCTCTGGCGTTCATTACACCGCTCTACTGTGGCAACGCATTTGCGGAATTCCTTTGTTCCTGTCTGTCCCCGTTTCGCCAGTCTCGCCAACTCCTGATGGCACGCAATCCCCTCTTTCAAATTCTTATGCACGCGTTCCAGTTCCCGGGGCAGTCCCCGCACCGCTTCATAAATCTTCTCTTTCTGCTGGGGAGAACAGGTATCCTGACATTCCGCCAATACCTGCTCCAGACTAAATTCTCCTCTGCACTCCGACGCGATTGCATCCCGCAGCGTCATTGGGATTGCCCCTTCTTTCTTCGCGCCGCCCTCGGTTGCATCAATGACCTTCATACCATCTTTCAGATTTCGGATTTCTTTCTCAAACCACCGAAGGTACATCTCCATCTGCAGATCGGTCTTGATGGGCTGTCCATCCCATCCCTCTACCATCGTCAGAGCTCTGGTTTTCAAATGATCTCTGTTTGCTTCCTCATCATCGCAGACACTGCTGACGTGTCCCCGGTCTCCCGTGAACGCCAGATCCTGCCCCACTAAGATGATGGTCTGGAAACCCAGATATTCTACCAATGAAAATGCGTCATTTGCCACAGAGCCTCCGGTAGGTAACGCCTTAGGCTCATAATTCAGGCAATCCTTCATCAATGCTGCCAATATATCACTGCCCCAACCATAGCTGAATACTTTCTTCGCCTTATGGCGGAGCAAGATTTCCATTCTGGAATAGGATTCAGCCACCATAGGTGTTTTCTGAATACGTTCATCATCAAAGAGCGACAACTCCTTATTGGGGTCTACTGTAATCATGAGCCATCCTTTGATATCAGCCCGCAGCACTGCTTTTGCCGCCGCATCCACTACGAGAATGAAAGCCTTCCCCTCCGCGGCTTTTAATTCTGCGATATTATGATCCAGAGAAGGCCCTGCCGACACGATAATCGCCGGAATATCCCTCAGATCATATGTTTCTATGATTGCCTTCAAGCGGTTGATATCCGTTCCGTTTACAATCTCATAGAAATTAGAAAAAATATTGCGTGCCAAAGCATCCTGCGCTACGATAGCTGTATTCCGCGACATCATCGTATGACGCTTTACATACAGAATAGTCTCCATATAGCGGCTACATTCCTCCGAATAAAGCACGTCATACCCCGGCAGAATCACAAATTCCAACAGATCCTTTCGGTTATAGGAAGTCAATGCTCCAATATAACTGTCCAGATGATGAATTTCCTTATCTCCCACCAGAAGAAATACACGTTCATCCGCAATGATATCTTCATAATCCTCCTGACTCATCACAGACAAGAACACATCAATATTCGGTTCATAGATCAGCATCTGATTGGTATCATCCATATGGGACAATAGCTCCCGAATTGCCCTTCCATCGGAAAATCCAAAGACATAATAAACAAAATACGCCTTCTTCTCCCGGTATCTTTCTCCCAATATTTTTGCTGCATGTGCCGCATCATATCTGCTGTTCAGATACCAGACACGCTCGTTATGCCGGATGACCGGAAGGGCTTCTCCCTTCCGGGTATACTGAATTATGTCCCCGCATCCCTCAAATTCCGCCGCCCATCTCTCCAGCGCTTCCTTCTGCTCCGGAATCTTTTCTATCAGACTTTCGCAGTTTTGTCTAAGATAATCTTCCTTTTCTGCCCTCTGAGGGTCGCTGCAGACTCCCGACTTTCCCTGCAGATATTCTGTCATGCCATATTCCAAAGCATCCGCCAGACCCAGAACATCCGCATTCTGATAACAATCCAACAGTTCCTTCAGTAAGGTAACTCCTACCGGATCTATTCCCGACTGGCCTCCCTGTAGCACAGCATTTTTAAAAATACCGATCATCTGAGCTGCTTGAGCCAGCCCCTCCTGCTCTTTATTCTGATACAGCAGTTCCGTCGCTTCGTGAATCTGCTGTAGGATCGTCTCACCCATACTTTCTTATCCTCCCGGAGGTAAAACTATTACAAAATAAAGCCGGCATTGCTGCCGGCTCTATTCCTGATAGTAGTCTCTGAATTACTGTAACAAGGACAGTGCACCCTGTGTAGACTGATTTGCCTGTGCTAACATAGACTGACCAGCCTGAGCAAGAATGTTGTTCTTGCTGTACTCAACCATCTCAGAAGCCATATCTGTATCACGGATACGGGACTCAGCTGCCTGAGTATTCTCAGCGGTGGTATCCAGGTTGGCAATGGTGTGCTCCAGACGGTTCTGAACTGCACCAAGTGCGGAACGCTGTGTAGATACCTTGTCAATAGCGCTCTGAATCTTGGTCATTGCGCTACCAGCCTTGGTAAAGCTTACTACAGACAAACCATCAACACCAAGAGTTGCTGCATCCATATTGCTGATTGTAATATCAATGTTCTGTCCAGCAAGTGCTCCAACCTGAAGATGCTTATTAGCAAAGCTGCCATCCAGAAGGTTCATGGTGTTAAACTGAGTGGTGCTCTGGATACGATCAATCTCAGATACCAGCTGATTGATCTCAGCCTGGATTGCACTTCTGTCGATCGTGGTGTTGGAGTCGTTCGCTGCCTGAGTTGCCAGCTCGTTCATTCTCTGCAGAATGGAGTGGGTCTCATTCAAAGCACCCTCAGCGGTCTGTACCATAGAGATACCGTCCTGTGCATTGGTGGATGCTTTCTTCAAGCCACGGATAGAGCTTCTCATCTTCTCGGAAATAGAAAGACCTGCTGCATCATCTGCTGCTCTGTTTACTCTGTAACCAGAAGATAATTTCTCAGTTGACTTTGCCTGTGCGCTCGTTGTGATACCTAACTGTCTGTTGGTATTCATTGCCTGCATATTGTGCTGTACTACCATAATTCATTCCTCCTTGAATTTAATGTCGCATCCTTGCGACAGTTTGTTGTGTTGGTTGTGAACTTTCCTGCACGCCGTACGCTCGTTTAGTACTTTGTCCACCAAGTAACTTTTTGTTTTACTTGTTATATATATCGGACCGTAGTCTCGATACTTTATAGTAAATAGAAAAAAATTTTATCTTTTTTCTAGTTTACTTCTTGTTATCCAGGAATTCCGGATCTGGGAAATTCATCTTCATCATATTCTTATAGTATGTATTCACCGCTTTCCTGGACTGCTTTACCTCTTTGATCTGCTTGCGCACAGCGGAGAATTTCTTCTCCGCCAGTGCCTTGTTGCGCTGCTCCTGACTCTGGATCGTAGCGCTTCTGTCCATAATATGTGCTATATCAGCTTTCATCTCTCGAATATCCTGCGCATACTGCTGCCGGTTGGTATTCAGTTCCTCTTTTACGCGTCCATACACCTGCTCGAACCCATCATCCAGCGCATTCAACTGCTCAACGAGTTCTGCTTTCCTCTCGATATTCCCCTCCAGCTCCTGCGGCTCCAGTTCCGGATTTTCTAACATCTGCTTCTGCAGAACATTCAATGCCGCTATGGTGTCCAGAAGTTCTATCTTCTTCTTCAGGCTCTGCTTTAACACTGCAATATAATTCTCTGACATAGACGCTCCTTATTCTGTCGGCTTGGCAGCATTGCCGCTGTGAGCAAGCCGCATAACATCCTTCCATGTATCACGCATGACCCTCAGATGCCCCAGCACTTCCTCCAGAATATCCCGGTCTTTCTTCATATTGGCTTCCAACAGTCTCTGCAGCAGATACACATATACATTATCAAAATCCTGTGCAACCGGGTATTTGCGGTTCAATGTCGCCTGGAATTCTTCGATGATATGCTCTACCTTCATGATATTCGCATGCGCTTTCTCCACATTCCCCTCTTCAATACCCATGATTGCAATATTGCAGAACTTTATCGCTCCCTCATAGAGCATCAACGTGATCTCCGCCGGAGAAGCAGTCATAATTTTACTGTTCTGATAGGCTGCGTACCCGTTGTTTATTGCCATGGTATTACCTCCCTGTAATTACGCTTTAGCCAAATAGATTTGTCAGCGAAGATGTGCTGTTCTGCAATTTCGCCAACGCAGTCTCCATTGCAGCAAACTTCTTATAATAAGAATCCTCCATTGCCTGCAGTTTCTCTTCCCACCTCTTAATAGTAGTATTATAATTGCTGTACTCAGTTGCCATCTGCTTGTCGTTATAAACGGTAAAAGCACTGCTCAGTGAATTAGACTTCATCTTAGCATCTATCTCATCATAAAGACCGCTGGTCAGCTTCATCATAAACTGCGTCACCGCATCCGGATCTTCCTCGATCATCTTCCTGAGGCGATCCGACTTATCTGCCACCGTCGCATCGTCCGGATCTCCGTAGATATGGTACGCGGATTCCTCATTCATCTGCGCATTCAATACGCCTAATGTCTGAATGCCAAAGCTCGCAAGCGAATACTTCTTGCCATTGATCTCGTATGATTTGGACATTGCGCGGGTCATACTGTTCATAAGACCAGACAGGGTATCGTCACGGCGAAGCAGGGAGCCTTTAATCTTCTTCTCCCACTCCTCAATCTCGGTATCGGTCAGAGCGTCCTTCTCCTCGGCAGTCAGCGGATCATATCCTTTTGCCGAATCCGCATTGTACAGAGAGGTCATCTCGTTGATCAGTTCATTGTACTCCTTCAGGAAGTCTTTGATCTTATTATAGATACCATCCACATCTGTCTTGACCGTCACATTCAGTTCTTCACTGCCGGGTTCTCCCGGTCTGCCGGTCTCTCCCAGTGCTTCAATCTGCAATCCATTGATGGAATAGCTATTGGATGTGGAGGTATAACGTGCGTTGTTCAGCCAGATTACAGAATCCTGAGCATTTACTCTGGTTGCCCCCTCGCTGTACTGGCTTGCATCCGTATTATTCAAGGACTGTACTGCATAATCAATACGTGCCTGAAGTGCTGCCGCATCTTCCCCGGTATCCAAAAGGGCATATTTATCCAGAACCGCCTGGCTGTCCTTAATGGTATTCTCATGTTCGGAAACAACTGCCTTGTGGTCTGCAATATCCGTATCATACTGTTCCAGATGAGCATCCATCGTTCCTGCGTCGTATGCAGCATGTGCATTGTCCCTCACAGCCTCCATGGCTTCGCGCTCTTCCGGGGTCAGCGTATCATCATAAATAGTTGCCTCATACTTCTCTACTGCTTTCTGCGCTTTAGCATACTCTGCGATGGTGGTGCGGGTATCGTCTTCGCCTTCCCTCTTCGCCACCAGACCTGCCTTTTCTGCCACCTGATCCAGCATTTCCTGGCCTGTCATCCTGCGGTCTTCCGGTGTCGACTCATCCGCAACGACCAACTTGCCGTCGTCGTCTCTCATAAGATTGCCGTTTTCATCCAACGCATAAGTTTTCTTCTTATCTGACGCAGACATGGATGCAAGGTCATTAAGATCAAGACGCTCTGCCTGAGTCAAACCGCTGGTTGCGTCCTTCATAGTCTTATAGTTGGCTGCATACTGCCGGTTCGCAGACAGATTGGAAATCTTTGCCCTCTCCTGCGCGATGGTGTTGGTGGAATCTTCAATGGTAGCCTTTGCAGCGCTTATCTGATCCAGAATATCCTGAAGATCTGCTCCGTCATATGCCGCCCATGCCCCATAAGCTGCTGTATTAGCATTTGAAGCCACGTTCAATCCCAGCGCTTTTAATGCTTTCGTGCCGTCTGCATCAATTCCTGTCAGGGAGAAGTCATTCTGTATACCGGTATCCTTTGCCGCGACATAAATTCTCTGATAATTGCTGTCATAGGATGCCTTTACTCCTGCTTCATTCAGCTTGCCGACAAAATCACTGATGGTGGTATCACCCGTCACCTCAATCTCAGTAGTCTTACCTGCGGAGGTCACACTGATCCTGCCGTTTGCAATTGCTTCGTCGCCCAGCAGATCACTGAGCTTAGTTCCTCCATTGCTGCCTGATTTGATCGTTCCGCCGGTCAGATAACCCGACTTCGCCATCTGCTCAATACTCAGACTGTAGCTTCCGTTGACCGCACTACCGCTTGCTTTTACACTCGCTTTCGTAGAATTGGATACTGTGGCCGCTTTGATATTATAAGCGCCGCTGTATTTCAGACTGGTTATATTGGTATACAGTTTCTTTACCTTAGTATTCAGCGCCTTCCATGCATCCTGTTTCCAGGACAGCTTGGTCTGTGCCTTCACATATTTGTCTTTCTTCACACTGTATGCGGATACCAGCTGCTGTACGATCGCCTCTGTATCCAGACCTGATGATAAACCTGATATTCTGATTGCCATATGATTCGCCTCCTTACCGTTTCTCGTCTACTAAGATTCCTGCCATCTCCCAGACCTTGGCGATCATATCCAGAGTCTTCTCTGGGGGATACTCTTTGATTACTTTCTTGGATTCCTTGTCTACAATCTTAATAGTCACACGGTTTGTTCCGTCATGAACACCAAACACAGCCTCTGTCTGTGCCGAATTCTTATTGATGTTCTCCACTGCCTTCTTAATCTGTTCATTGGTGGCAGTCTTCTCTTCCTCATTCCCATTGGTATTAAGGTTCTGTACTCCGTTGCCGGCATATGCGTTGCTCATATCCTGTGCCGGTTCTTCCACAGCACGGGCAGCCTCGACCTTTGCCGGTTCTGGGGTAGCTGCACTTCCCTGATACGCTACTCCGCTGCTTTTGATTGCTTCAATTGACATGTCATACACCTCCATGTGTTTTATGCCATCTATATGGCGCTATACGATAGTTCTAACATCTATATCGGAAGTTTCTCCCAAAAATTTAAGAATTTATAACAAATTTTTCAGAGCTTCCAATCCGTCCATCTTGAGTGCCGCCTCGTTCTCTTTCTGTATCTGAAGATATACCTCCTTGCGGTAGACCGGCACATCCTTGGGTGCAGAGATACCGATTTTGATCTGGTCTCCGCGAATCTCCAGCACGGTAATTTCTATATTATTGTTAATTACTAAAGCCTCGCCCTTTTTTCTGGTTAATGCCAACATGCCTACTCACCTGCTTTCTGTTTTGCTGCTTTTAACTGGTCATATATCTTGTATTTCACAGGCATGTCGTCCTCTACGATGATCTGACGTGCTTTTAAGGTATCCGTATTGATCACGATAGGCGCCTTCAGGTTCACAGCAATCTGCTCAATATCACTGGGCACTGTGACTGTGACCAACACAAACAGATTTTCTCCCGTCGTCTCACCCAGCGCAGTGAACATATCATCCTCTACGGTGGGATTGTAATCAGGATATACTAACAGCGGATCAATGACCGAAAATGCCACCTCCGGCTCATCCATAGACTGCAGCCAGGAAATTCCCGCCTTGCCCTTCTTCTCCTCGTTATAGATCAACGTGAAATTTTTCATCTCAGGAAATCCGATGATTCCGTTCTCGAAACGTATGATCTTGTCATCCTCAATTTCAATTTCCCCAAAAATTCTTGTTGATGCTTTCATACCTTCTTCTCCTTCTATAATATAATGTAACGCTTCCGTTTACAGATAATCCAGCAATGTCTGCCTCTCTATTTTCGCCGCAGCCTGCAGGGATGCCTGGTATGCCAGATAGGAAGATGTATAATCGATTACGATGTCCGACAGATCCCGGTCCTCGTTATCAGACTTTAAGGATTCTACCGTTGCCTGCTGATTAGACATACGGTTCTTGGTGATCGCGAGCTGCTCCGCCTTATTTCCCACATCCGTAATGGCAATATTCACGTCCGCCATATATCCCGAAAACTTGGTCAGACTTCTGGAAAACAGGTTCTGCAGATTATTGTCCGCATAGTCCATCTGCTTCTTCGCCGCTTCCAGACAAGAATTCAGATACTGCTGATCCTCTTTGGAGGCATAGCGTTCCTGCTTCAGCATATCCTCAATGGCAGTTACCGTGTCATGGGCGTTGATGGAGTTCTGCACTGCAAAGATCAGGTCATCTACATCTCTGGCAATGGAAGAATCAAACACATCGTTCGCCTGAGTATTCACTGTCAATGTCTGATTTGCAGCTACGATATATTCAATATCCTGATTGGTCCTTACTGCACTCTCGTAATCAACATTCTCGGCCAGTGCACCGTTCTCGTAATTGGTATACTTAATTTGATTTAACGGATCCGTATAATCATAACAATCAAAATAATGCTCCGGTCTGATCTCGCCTTTCTCAAATCCTGTTTTTTCATAATTCACTGGTATAACAGCATTACAAGAACTGAGTGTAGAAGCAATCGTCTTACCCATCAAAAATTCGCCAGTATCCTTGTTGAACACCACCTCACTGTCACCAATCGCATATTGGCTGTCCTCCAGTTCCTTGGTTGTGACCGTACTGAACTGTACCTTTCCATTCCCATTCGAGGAATACCACGCAAGCTCCCGAGAGGGATTCGTTGCATCGGGACCTTCTCCCCTCAGACCATCAATCTTGTCATAGGCCAGACACAGCCTGTATAGAGTTACATCCTCCGGCTTGCCCGGCGCGGTCTGAGCTGCCACATCTGCTGCCGTAGGTGTTTTCACCGCTCCATAGGTATAGGTGAACTCTTCAATATCCGACGCATTCAGATATTCATAGATATCATAGTGTGCATCCTTCATATCATTCTCGAAGGTCAGCGTCTTATCGGTCTTGTACCCGGTAAACACTGTCCTGCCAGCATAATCGGCATTTCCCTCGGAATATATCTGACTGGAAAGAGATTTCAACTGTTTTAAGATTGTATTGCGGTCTTCCTCTGTCAGCGTACCGTTGGCTCCCTCATCACACTTGGTATGAATAGTAGTCAGAATCTTCTTCATATTGGTAAGCGCCGTCTCCGTCACTTCCAGCCAGGACTCCGCATCGGGAATATTTTTCTCATAATACTGATTGATCTGGCTCAAGTTGCTGCGCAGACGCAGCGCACGGATCGCAACCACTGGGTCGTCGGCAGGACTGCTGATCTTCTTCTGGGAAGACATCTGATTATTCAGGGTGTCCAGACTGGTCTTATTGCCGTTGATATTTATCTTGGTATTGCTCATGATCATGTTGTTCGTAATTCTCATTGGTCTACCTCCTTACACGCCGGTCTCCAAAATAAGACGGTCATACATTTCGGCCATAACTGATATCATTTTTGACGCCAGATTATATGCATTCTGGAACTTCACCAGTTCCAAAGCCTCCTCATCCTCGTCTACACCGGATATGGATTGTCTCTGCAGATTAATAGACATCTCTATATTAGAGTAATTCTGATAAAAGAGCTTGGATTCCTGGGTATCCACTGCCACATCGGACAAAAGGCACTGCAGGAAATCATCCGAACCGCCGCCGCGATACATGGTGGTCTTGCTCTCCATCTTCAGGGACTCCTCTATCAATGTATATTTATCGGTTCCATCTGTGTATTCTGACTCTGTCACTGCCGCCAGGCGCCTGGGATTATTCAGCGTCTCTGCCGCCACGGTAATGTTGGCCGCTGTCAGCTGATAATATGTGTTGGAAGTGGACGTCAGATTCGTATCCGTAAAGTCGTACTCACCTCCGGTTGCCCTTTTGCCCACAAAAAAGCTTCCCATAGGATTGCCGTCTGCATCTACTCCGGGATCTGCCGGATCCCCCCGCTGGATATCATTGAAACCTTTCGCAAAATTACGTAGGAATTCATTCATCTGTGCCTGATAATATGGGATACCCATCGCCTCTATGCTCTTGCCTATAGCAACATTCTCTCCCAAAAACTTGCTTTTCTGCACAGAATTCAACTGCATTTTCAAAGTAAATGTGTAGCTTCCGTCATCATTGACCGTAAAGTCTGAATATTCATAGTCGTCGTCACGAATCGTGAGAAGACCTTCTTCCGCAATAGTCAGCTTCTGTATCTCTGTAATAGATGGATCCTTCACGGTGATCTGTGTCACAGGTCTTCCGTTCACCTGCACGTCCTGGATACTTCCCGCCTCCGTGCCAATCTTCCCCCGGAAATTCTCACCGTTATTGCCGTCACGCATTTCAAACAACGCTTTTAGCGTGCCCGACATAGAACCGCTGGTTGCATTGAACTTCATCCCGGTATCGCTCCAGGTAACCTCATACAGTCCTTCAATATCCGTCTGATTGACCTTCTGTGTTCTGGGCGTACAGGTCAGTGTCCGGTAATCATTGCCGTTTACCAGCGACTGTCCTGCAATCTTCACGCTGTAATTATTCATTCCCAGATACATATCCGGATAGTTGCTGTTGGTGATGGGAGTCTCTGACACCTCTACCGGAGCCATAACCGATAACTGATCTACCAGAAGCGCCCGTTCGTCTCTCAGTTCATTGGCATAACCGCCGCGAACTTCTATCTGATTGATCTGCTTATTAATCAGGGCAATCTTCTGTGAAATAGCATTGATGCTGTCCACAGTAGCCTTAACCTCACTATTAATTGTCAACTGCAGGTCGCTGAGACTGCTGGACATTCCGTTAAAATAAACTGCCAGGCTCTGGGCGCTGCCGATAAACTGCTTGCGGTAATTCTCGTCACCGGTGTGCCCCTTCAGACTATCCATGTCATTGAACATAGTCTTCAACAGAGTGGCAAATCCCTGTTCTGTATCGTCATCCCGAAGGTACATCTGCATCTGCTCCATATAGTACAGGCGGGTCTCATACAATCCCAGTCCGGCATTATTATTCCAATACTTCGTATCATAATAAAAATCGCGCAGCTGCGTCACAGCAATTGCCGCAACACCGGTTCCTGTCGTACCGTACTTGGCATTTACCCGTAAAGCCTCAGAGGTTTCCAGAGTCGTCACCTGCTTGCTATAGCCCTTGGTCTGCACATTAGAGATATTATTCGCCGTAGTATTCACAGATGACTGGAATGCCGCCAGTGCAGAGCCAGCAATATTTAATCCAAAAAACTGTGATGTTCCCATGTTTCCACCTCATCTTCCTAACGCATACTGCTAATCAGCGTTTCTATCATTTCGCTTACTACATTAATGTAACGGCTCGCCGCATTATACGCGTTCTGGTACATGATCATGCTGGTCAATTCTTCGTCTGAAGATACGCCGATCACCTGCTGTCTCTGATTATCAATGGAGGTCGTTGAGTCGCAAAGTGTCTCCGATGTCGTATAATATACGGTTCCAGCCGTTCCCAACTCCCCGATCATCTGTGAATAGTAATCCATAAAGGTACACGGAGTAGTGGCATTGGGATTCAGCGATATATTATTTCCCTTCCACATTTTGGACAATGCCGCCCCCAGATCATACGCCACATGCTTATTATTGGGGTCCTGTGTCAGATGAGGGATATGAGAAGTATTCTCCACGATATCCGCATTGACCCTAAGACTCTTGAGGGTATACATCTTAGAGGTATCTTCCGTGCTCTCCTCATTGTATACATAATACTCTTTGTTGGTTTCCGCAACGAACACTTTGGTGTACCGCTCCGTCCCAACCCTGGAAAACAGTTCCTGAGGCGGAAGCGCATAGTCGCTGCCCACCGCACATTTCTCCGCATCCAGGATTTTCATGCCCTTCGTAATGGTAAATGCGCTTCCATCCGCTGTCGTACCAGCAAGGTCTGCACCATCGTATTCTACATTCGGGCAGAAGATATCATTGATGGTCGTTACCAGCTTATGGATAAACTGATCCAGTTCAGCTTCTGTGGAGAGCATCACGGACATTCCCGCTCCACTGTTGTACTCTTCCTGAGAGAGATTTTCCACATCGCGGTAATTTGCAATATAATCGCCTCTCTGCATCACCAACGCTTTGATTTCTCCCACATCTGTGTTGAATGTGGAATTAATATCCACGCCGAAATTAAAGACCTCACTGATCTGATTCTTGTTGGTATCCGACATATGTGGCCAGTACGGCGTGATAAAATCTGTATTCGGATCGGCAACAGTCCCCATCTCATAAGCAGTTGCCCTTGTGACAAAGGCCACCCCTTCTACGGATACTTCCACGACTCCGTCATACTTCTCTTCGCAATCTATACGGACCAGACCTGCCAATTCATCCAGGGCGTTGTCCCTTCGATCCCGAAGTTCCATGGCCGTCTCAATACCGCCCGCCTCTATTTTCATGATCTGGTTATTTAATTCATAAATCGTTGCTCCCAACTTATTGACCCGGTCAATTTTCTGGGATATCTGCGCATTCAGATTATATTGATATTGTTGTAAACTGGAATATACCGCCTGTGCGCGGCTGATGAACAGACTTGCTTTCTGCGTGACCAGATTCTGATTTACGGAATCTGACGGATCTTTGGCGAACTCTTCGAACGCCTGATACAGTTCTCCGATGCTGTTCTGAAACGTCTGCCCCTCCAACTCCTGAAAATATGTATATACCTCATTTACTGTGGAGTAGCAGGCAGAATAGAATGACTGACGTCCTGCCTCAAGACGATAAGCCTTATCCAAGAATTCATCCCTCAGATGAACCACATCCGCAATGGACACTCCAAGTCCAGACTGCTGATAGCTGATGGCTGAATTACGATTGATGACCATGTACTGCATATCTTGCTGCAGTACGGTCTGGCGCACATAACCCTTCGTATCTACGTTTGCCAGGTTATTTGCTGTTGTGTTCATCGCATTTTGACTGGTTCTCAGACCACTAGAACCTATATATAAGCTCCCCATTCCGTTAGCCATGGTACTTTTCCTCCTGTTACGCTATTTACTGTTTGGCATCAAAGCCACTGCTGCCCAACAGATCCCCTGTATTATACGCGGATCTGTTATAATTGGCCGTTTCCGGTGCCTGCCTTAAGCTCTTGAACAGCGTCAGGTCAAATTCCACCATTTCCAGTGCCTGCTGAATCAGCGCCTGGTTCTGGGTATTGATCCGTACCATTTCCTGCAACGTGCTGTGAAGATTATCGCGGAGCAAAATAAGGTGGCTCTGTTCTTCCGGCTGAGCTGACAAGGCTTCTATCATGGTGCCGATGGTGAAGCTCTCCGGCTCCTTCCCCAGCACATCCGCCATATCATTTAAGACGGTCCTGCGTTTCACCTCATACTGGTGGAGAATATCCGTCATCTCCTGTTCCCGTTCGGTGAGCTCTTCCAGGCGCTTCACATTACCGGCAATGATCACATCCTTCTTCTCTGTTGACACCTTGATCAATGCCTGGTATTGTTCATCCTCTTTCTGCAATACATCTGTCAACTCTTCCATCAAACTAGCCACTGCTTATCCTCACTTCTTATCCCTGTGCTGCATGATATTTTGCCAGCAGCATACTCGCAAAATCTCCGGAATCTACATTGTAATTGCCTGACTGGACACTGTCCTTAAGATAGGCCACTTTATCTTCCCTGATATCCGAAGCCTCGGCTACTGCCTGTTTTGCGATCCGATAGTCCTGACCTACGCGGGAAATCTGTACCTGATCCCTGCCTGCGTCCACCCCATACGATTTCTGTGCTTTTGAAACTTTATTCGTATTATAGAGAGAAGCTATCTGATTATATGATTCAACACGCATAACGGCATCTCCTTTCTTCCTTGAAATGACAAGTATTTCTTCCTGTCTACTCTATTTATCGGATGATTCAGAAGAAACATTAGCATTTTTTTCGCCGTCTGCAAAATGGGGAAACTTAATGCGGCAAAAGAACTTGTAGAATGTATCGGGATATGCCATAATCTTATCATAAATACCAGATCACAAAAACGAACAAGTGAAGAAGGGTGTACTGCATATGGCAAAAAAAGTTTTAAAAGTCCTTGGTATTATTTTATTGATCATCGTGCTTATCCTAGCGATGCTTTTAGGATATCTGACCATCCGGGAATACCGCCCCAAAGCGGAGGAGACCGTGGAGATTTCTGAGGGATCGAAGTCCCTTAAGACCGGTGACTCCTTTACGGTACTGACCTACAACACCGGATATGCCGCCTTAAGCAGGGATGAGGATTTCTTCATGGACGGGGGCTCTAAGGTCCGCCCGGATAGCAAAGAGCTGGTGCAGCAGAACCTTGCAGGAATCGCCTCCATCCTGACAGAACAGAAAGCCGATTTTTATTTCCTGCAGGAGATTGACCGGGATTCGAAGCGTTCTTATTATATAGATGAAATGGAATACTATGAGAATACACTGGGAATGGGCGGAATGTATGCCCGCAATTTCAAATGCGATTATGTTCCTTATCCGCTTCCCACAATAGGAAAAGTAGACTCCGGTGTTGTGACCATGACAGATTATGCGGTGACATCCGCCACCCGGATCTCGCTGCCGGAATCCTTTTCGTGGCCTCTTAAAACATGCAATCTGAAGCGCTGCATGCTGGAGACCAGAATTCCCATTGAGGGCAGCGAACGTGAACTGGTGCTGATCAACTTCCACCTGGAGGCATACGACAGCGGTGAGGGCAAGATTGCCCAGAGCAGAATGCTTGCCGAAAAGCTTCAGGAGGAATATGACAAGGGGAATTATGTGATTGCCGGCGGAGATTTCAACCAGACCTTCGAGGGGATGGACACCTATCCTCTGTTAAATACCGAGAACTGGGCGCCGGGGCTTATCGGAACTGATGATATTCCCGATTCCTTCTCCTTTGCAGTCTCGGACAATGTGCCGACCTGCCGCCTCTTAAATGCACCCTACAGCGGAAATTATACGGATTCCCAGGTCTATGTCCTGGACGGCTTCATCGTGTCCGACAACCTGGAAATCCGCAGCGTGACCAATATTGACACCGATTTTACCTATACAGACCATCAGCCAGTCCGTCTGGAAGTAACTCTGAAATAATTATAATATACCACGGTACCGGTTCAGGCAGGCGAAGATATCCTGCCTGCGGATCTGTGCCATGGACACGGGAAGATACGATCCCTGACAGAGGGATTTTAAACCCTTCTTCTGAATCTGATCCCACAACCTGTCCACTGCGTCTTCCGCATCCATGGCTTTCACTTCCATCTGCTCTAACAGCGCCTTGAGACAGTAAGAAAGCGTAGTGGTCTGCTCAGAATCCAGAAGCTGTTCCACATACTTCAAATCTACCGTCTCATTTCCGATAGCAAAGCTGTCCCGTCCCATCTGCTTGATCTTGACCTGTTCTTTTCTTCTGTCCATTTTCCGAACCTTCAGCATACGCCCCTTCCGGTCAGACAATACGTCTAGTGCAATAGAAGCCTGTCCGCCGTTTTCCTGTCCTTCGTCTTCCAGCACACTGCGCACCTTACCGGTAATATCAAAGGTGTGATAATTATCCATCTGCAGAATATGATCCGCAATATAGAAATAAGCTCCGGAGCTTCCTGCTACCAGGATCACTGACACACCCTGCTTCTCATACAGGTCTCTCGCCTGCAGCGTGAAGGGCGTGATCGGTTCCTGCTCGCCGGATACCACAGCCTGCATCAGCGCATCCCGCACCATGAAATTTGTGGCACAGGTGTCTTCGTCAATCAACAGCGCACCGGCTCCCGCCTGCACCGCCTCCACCACATTGGCCGCCTGGGAGGTAGAGCCGCTGGCATCCTCCGTAGAGAAATCAACCGTATCCTTCCCATTGGGCAGATCATTGATAAAGGGCGAGATATTCACATGAGAGACGGCCCGTCCGTCCTCTGCCCGTATCTTCATCGCCGTATCTGACGTGATTACATACTCTCTTCCGTCCCCTGCAATATGCGGATAAATTCCCTGCTCCAACGCTTTTAGAAGGGTCGACTTGCCATGATAGCCGCCGCCTACGATCAGTGTGATTCCCTCCGAAATCCCCATTCCTGTGATCTTACCTTTATAGGGCAGTTCCAGCTCTACCTCCATGCTTTCGGGGGATTGAAATGCCACTGCATGTTTCATAGGTTTCTGAGACACGCCACTCTCCCTCGGAAGTATGGCTCCATTCGCCACAAACGCAACCAGCTTTCTCTTCTTAAGTTCTTCCCGGATCACATGCTGATCCTCCGACAATTCTATGGTACGGCGGATTTCCTGGACATTCAGATTCTTATAAAACAGAGATTTTTTTACAATTTCCGGAAGATACTCAAACAAAATCTTCTTCAATTCATAAGAATTGATGGTGCGCCCGTTTGCCGGAAATCCCACCTCAAATCGGACCAGCAGATTGCCGTCCTCTATCTCAAATGCGGTTCGCTCCAGAACCTCCTGACCACATCTGCTGACGCTGATCAGCCCGCTCTTGCCAGACCCCTTCGCCTGAAACATATACCCCGAAACTGCTTTCCCAAACTGCCTGGTCAGATAATCCCCCAGCGCGATCCTTCGGTAAGGAGCGCTGTAATATTCCTCCGGGAATCCCGCCTGCGCCTTTCGCACCTGTATGCTGAGCTTTGACGGCGCCGCAAAGGGATCGCCCTGTACATGATCGATATTCAACTGATATCCCGGAAACTGATAGCTTCCCCGCAAATCTTTGTATGCAGGATAACTTTTCCTGTGAATGGCCATTAAAAGTCTGTCTAAATCCGTCGATGATTTCATCTGGCTGCTCCTTCTCTCATTTGCTTTTTTTCTTACTCTAGAGTATGATACCACTATAATCAGACTTACGCAAAGCTTCTATTTTATTCAATTACTGTTTTGGAGGGATTTCATGGATCGTTACGAGAAAACCGGTTATCTGCATCAGGAATTCAAGATGTTCCACCTTACGGACCGTGACCGGCAGGACTATGCCTTCCACTATCACGATTTCCACAAGCTGCTCATATTCATCCGGGGGAATGTCACCTACCATGTGGAGGGAAAATCCTATGTGCTGCAGCCCTATGATCTGGTATTCGTCCGGGCAGGAGAGGTTCACTGCCCTGTGGTGGACGCCAGCATGGATTATGAGCGTATGATCATTTATATTTCACCGGAATATGCGGCGGCTCACAGCCACGAAGTTGACTTAAGCCACTGCTTCCGTCTCGCTGCCCGGGAAAAGTCTAATGTGCTACGCATGGGCACCGTTCCGGGAAACCGTATCCTGTCAGTCATGCAGGAGCTGCATCGCACTTACCTGCAGGAGAGTTATGCCGATGAGCTGTACCGCAACACGCTGTTTCTGGAGCTGATGATATTGCTGAACCGCTCCGCACTCCAGGGCTCCCTTCCGTTCTTAGAGGATAGTCACGCCAACGGCAAGATCTTAAGCGTCCTCTCCTATATCAATGAACATCTGACGGAGGAACTCTCCATTCAATCCCTGTGCGCTCATTTCTTCCTGAGCCGTTCTTATCTCATGCACAGCTTCAAAGATGAGACTGGGTATACCATCGGCAGCTACATTACCACCAAGCGTCTGCTGTATGCCAGAGAGCTGATCCTGACCGGCGCGCCTATCACGGAATCCTGCTTCTCCTGCGGTTTCCGCAATTATTCCACCTTTTCCCGCGCCTACAAGAAACAGTTCGGAGCGCCGCCAAGACTGCTGCGCTCCTGAGACGGCAGCAGACCGTTCTTAATTTCCCGCACTCTCATACACCTTTGTTCCCCATACAAATACCAGATACGCAACGGCGAAAAACACTGCCGCAAGCAGGCACTCCACTCCGATCGTACCCAGCGCGCTGACATCCGGCTTCAGAAAATAACTCGCCGGAAGGTATGCCACAAAACCAAAGGGTATGATCCAGGTAATGATAAAACGCACGCCCTTTGCATAAATCTCTGTAGGATATTTGGCGAAGTCCGCCAACTGGTATGCCGTATAAAGCACCGGACCGCTGACCTTCATCCAGAAGGCAAACGAGGCAAACAACAGCTTGATGGCGGTATAGATCAATGCCCCCGCAAGGATGGATACCACAAACAGCAGGATATGAGAGGCATCTACGATCACAATTCCCTTCGTCAATGACAGAACGATCAATATGGTTCCCACCAAAAGCTCTCCCAGCGCATCCGGCTGAAGATTTTCAAATATCACCTGTAAAAACAGATTCATGGGGCGCAGCATATATCGGTCAAACTTGCCGTTGACTACCAGACGCCACGCCACCAGCCAGATGTTGTCTGTAAACAGATGGTCAATGCCCCGGGGAATCTGCGCAAAACCATAGATAAATATCAGCTGATCCAGCGTCCAGTCCGCCAGCACAGGGATCTGCCGGAATACCAGATACAGGAATGCAATTCCCGTGATCTGTGTAAAAAAGAAGCCTAACAGTCCCACGAAAAAGTCTGCCTTGGACTGCATGATCAATTTAAAAAACTGCGCGATAAACACCCGATACAGTCTAAGATATCGTTTCAAAGTCTTCACTGCCTAACCTCCTAACACAACAAGCCGCTTCGTAATCTGCTTCCACAGCAGTGAACCTGCGGCATACAGTAGCACAATCCACAATAGCTGCCGTCCCAGCTCCAGAGCAACACCGGAGCCGCTGTATTTTCCCAGATAGATCATGACCGGAGTGTAGATCATAGAGGAGAAGGGCAGGAACGCAAACACCTGCTGCAACACCTCCGGAAAGAAGCTGATGGGTATCAACTGTCCGCTGAGAAAGCTGAGAATCGCAGTCTTCGCCATTTTCATTCCAAACATATAGGTGGTGGCAAATGCCATCATACCGAAACAGAAGTCAAAGAGCGTGTAGATAAAAAAGCTCATACACAGGCTGACCAGATAACACACGATGTTCACCGGAGAGGTAACTCCCATTCCCAGCGCCGCTGACTTGTAGATTTCCAGACCGATCCACACGAACACCGCAGGCGCCACAAACCGGTAAAGCATAGTCCCAATGGCTCTGGAAATCAGACTCATCCGGTAATCAATGGGCTTGATCAGGGTCATGGATACCGCTCCTTCATAAACATCATCCGTAATATCACCCGCCACACCTATGGTAACCACCTCTGACGTAATGTAAGTCATGAATATATACACAATCATCTCATTTCGGGTCAATCCCCCCAGCACACCGCCGGGAGCGCTGCCATAAATCGCCATCCACAGATAATAAGAGATAAACGGAGTAAACACACTGCACACCATGAACAGATAAAAGCTGCCCTTGTATGCCAGATTGCTCTTAAACATATTTTCCGCAAACGGCAAATATACTTTCCATTTCCGCCTCACCGTCACACCTCCTGTCCGCAGTAGATCGCTTTCACGATCTCTGCCAGTTCTGTCTCAAGAATCTTGATATCCTTCACCTGGGTGTGCTGCATCATCTGTCCGATCACCTCCGACACCTGCATACGGTTCTTGTCAAAAGACACCGTAACCGTACTGTTTTCCCCGTCCGCCTGAATCTCGTAGCTGTCAGATTCCACGCCCAGGTATTCATGCAGCGGAATCTCCCTGGCCCTGGCCACATCCGCAACCTCCAGCACCACCTTGCGGGTGGTTCCGTACTGCTCCTTCAACTCCTCCAGGGAACCGTCATAGATCAGGCTGCCCTTATCAATAATCAATATCCTGCTGCACAATTCTTCAATATCACCGATGTCATGGGTGGTCAGCACCACCGTAGTGCTGTATTTCTCATTGATTTCCCGTATTGCCGCCCGGATGTTATCCTTCACCACCAGATCCAGCCCGATGGTGGGCTCATCCAGATACAATACCGGAGGATTATGTAAAAGCGCCGCCGCCAGATCGGCGCGCATGCGCTGCCCTAAGGACAGGTTCCGCACCGGCTGGCTGAAGAATTCCTCCAATCCCAGTACGCGGTTCAAAAACTCCATCTGCTGCCGGTATTCCTCATCCCCCACATTGTAGATTTCCTTTAAGATGGTAAAGGATTCGCTGAGGGGAAGATCCCACCATAGCTGTGTCCGCTGTCCGAACACCACCCCGATATTCTGCGCGTTCTTCTTGCGGTCCCTGCCGGGATTGACGCCGTTTACCAGACAAGTTCCCCTGGTGGGCGTCAAAATACCGGTCATCATCTTGATGGTGGTAGACTTCCCCGCGCCGTTGCTGCCGATATAGCCCACGATCTCCCCTTTGTTAATGTGGAAGGAAATATCCTGCACCGCCATCTTGTGCACCTTTTCCCGGGAAAACAATCCCCGGATGGCGCCCCTCAGACCGGGATACTTCTTCGCAGAAACAAACTCCTTTGATACATTGGTTACTTCAATCATTTTCAAGCCTCCATTCACTTATTATCATATCTCAGCAAACCTGACATCTGTATGTCATATATATTTCAGTATTTTTATAAAATAAAAAGCCGGGAGCAAATGCTCCCGGCAAAAATCACAATGTTAAAAATCCACAGTCCAAAATAACATTTCTCATGTGCGCACAAGCGCATCTATCATTCCGACCGCGTTTCATACTATCCCAGGAGTTATAAGCCCATATATGATTCGTATTTCTTCTATGTGTTGTGTTATACATGTCTCATCTCTCCTTTCGTCTATAGTGTTTCTCATTCTTGCACATTTGCTAAGATTTGTCAAGCAGTCTTTTTCTTTTTTATTTCCGCCTTTATTCCTCACTCCACAGCAGTTCCTCCAGCTTCTTCCTGCCGCGGTACAGCCGCACTTCCACGGTTTTTGGGGAAATCTGCAGCAGCCATGCAATCTCCCGGTTGCTGTATTCCTGATAATATTTTAATTCTAATGTGACCCGCAAAACTTCCGGCAGCGTCTCCAATACCTCAATGACCTGCCGGGACAGTTCCCGCTGTTCCACCACCTGTTCTATCCGGCTGCGGTCATCTGGCTGATATAGCCTCAGCGTGTCCATATCTGTCTCTGCCAGGTGCTGTTCCTTCCTCCACATATCGATTGCACGGTTTTTTGTGATGGTGACACACAGCGCCTCCATTTTCTCCTCGGAAAGCCCAGCATAACGTTCAAAACGCTTTGCAAGTCTTAAGAATGCTTCATGAACTGCATCCTCTGACTGTTCATGGCCATGGAGTATCTTTTTTGCCACGCAGTACATTTTCTTGTAATTTCGCTTATAGATCCGCTCAAAAAGCACCTTGTCTGCTTCCGAATCCACGAATGCCAGATATATGATCATCCTATCTTCCTCTCTTTTGTCCTAAACTAATTGGCTGCTTCTGCAACCTGTATTGTCTGAATCTCCGGTTCTCCCTGCGCATTCATACTGACATAGATATCCATCAGAAGCCTGCCACTCTCTTTTCGGAATGCACAGACCTCCCCATAAGCGTACTCCGGCAGATTTAACTCAATCTCTTCTTTTGTCCAATGCGCTCCTCCGTCTATGGTCCGGTAAACGACCGGCTCCGGCTGCGTCCGGTATCGATAGCTGATATATCCACGCTCCCGATCCTCGAAATAACAGCAGCGGATATAATCTGTATCCGGCGCGTCAAGGTCTGTCAAAAGCGTAAGATTATTTTCCTTCAAGGAATATATATATGTCTTTTTCTGCCCTGTGCCTACATTTGCCCCTGCTCCTAGGATGATGCATGCATTTCCCTCTCCCAGATCATGATGCCATATCTCAACCGCATCATCCGGGCGTTCCGGCAGATTCTCATAACGCATATCCCACTGTTTCCAGGTCACTCCACAGTCTTCGGATCTTGCGTAAAAGCACTGCCCATCATTTTCCTGATCCACATAAGAAATTGCAATTACATCGTCTTTCACAGAAGCATAACAGAGATCTTCCTTCAAGCCCCCATATCGATATGTGTGTAATGTCCGTTCTGTCCGGTACTCTGCCTGACCGCCAAAGCGGAAATTGCCGTCCTCCTGTAGAAAATATTCTATAGACAGGACCGTGCCATCCTCTGCTGCTTTTGTCTGCAGCATAACAATATCCTGTTTCCCATCCTCATTACAATCCTCTGAGAATACATACCAATGCCCACGATCAAAATCCCACTCCGTATGAGCCGTCCGGAAGCTGCCGCAATATTGACCCGTAATCGTATCCCAAATCTCAAAATACGATCGCTCCGCTTTCTGAAAGTGAATGATCTGCCGGAATCCTGCATTTTCTATCCATAGCTGCTCACCTATGACGGTGTATCTATCTGTCTGCAGACTGCCGATGCTTTCCCCCGCAGCGATTTCCTCATGCAATATTTCCGTATCATCTTCCACATGCTGCTCCGGCTCACGCTCTGTCGACTGTCCATCTTCTGCTTCCGGCACATCACCCTTCTCTGTCTCCGTAGTAATGTCCAGCCCCGAATCAGATCTGCCATGAGAATCTATGTAGGATTCCACCCACTGGATCAACTCCTGGGCTGCCTGTACTACTCCCTGGAAATTCGCGGCAAGCAGAAGAATAGCCACGACCGCGGCTATTGACGCAGCTGCTTTTTGGATACTCCGAAATTTTCTTCTGTACTCTGCCTTCCTCGCCAGTTCTTCCAGTTCCTGCTCTGTGCGATTTGGCCATTGCTCCTGTTCCAACCACTCCGCATCCTGCTCCAGCAATGCCAGCTCCGCCTCCTGCGCCTGGCAGATAAGTTTTTTCATTCTCTCTTCTAATTTGGGGTCTGTCAATCTCTTTTTGTCCATATCCGTCCTCTCCATCTTCTTTCATCATAGCATAATTTTTTACCCTTCTATGATGGAAACGAAGCAGGCGCTATTTTCCCTACAAAAAAAAGACGCCGCGCGTCAGTTTTGTTCATACTTTCTGGCTGCCGCGCGCGCCGTCTCTTCTATGGCTTCTTCATACCCGGTCAGCGCCGCAAACGGAGAAAACTGCGCTGCCCGGTCATATAACGGCATCTGCGGATGCCTGGTGGAGATATGATGTGGGAGATGGATGATATCATCATATCGGTGATCATTATTTTCTTTGTGCATTCCATTCCTCCCTTTCCCTCATGCTTTATGCCCGCCAATCTGATTATTGCGCTCTCTTGCCGTAGCGCCTTCCTGCAGGTTCATGCCCTTTAAAATAGCATTCTTCCCGTATTTTTTCTTGATATCAAGCATTGCCCTTTGCATGCTCTTTTCCCGCTCCAGGGCAGTCTCTTCCTCGTTCTGCTTCTGCTGAAGCGCACCGTAATCAGTAAATAAATCCAACTGTTGATATTGCTGCTTGCCTGTCAGAGAACTTTCCTCCACCATGCGGTTTGCCCCTACCGTGATCCGCCGGACCATCAGGTTCGGGTCCACGATCCGATCATACAGCTCCATGACCGCCTGAATGATGCGCCCGGTGGAGGATGTGGGGCTCTCAAGGTTTGCAGTGCCGTGCGCATGCTTTGGAATCTTCCTCCCATAGCGGTCTGTGATAACATCCCCATGATACAGGCGGCTCCGCTTTGGATCCGTCAGATTATCCATATCGTATCCGACGGTCAGCACCATCTGATCCGTCACAAGTCCCTTGTCCACCAGATCCAGAACCAGAAGGTCGGTCATTTCCTTCACTACCAGCCTTGCTTTCTCAAAGGGATAAGGACAATGCAGGACCTGACCGGAGCTCATGCTGTTGGTTTCCGGCTCATAGGCTTTGATCTGCTCCATGGTACAGGGCTCATAGCCCCATGCATGATCGATCAAAAGCTCGGCATTAACGCCGAAAAGCTTATAGAGCAGTTCCTCGTTGTAATACTCATTTTCCTTACCAATGGAGCATCTTGCAATATCCCCCATGGTATAGAGACCATGTTCTTCCAGTTTCTGGGTGTAACCTCTTCCCACCCGCCAGAAATCTGTCAGCGGTCTGTGGTACCAGAGCAGTCTTCGATAGGACATCTCATCAAGCTCGGCAATCCTCACTCCATTCTTATCCGGCTCGGTGTGCTTTGCAACAATGTCCATTGCCACCTTGCAAAGGTACAGATTCGTACCGATTCCCGCTGTCGCCGTAATTCCGGTTGTCTGCCAGACATCCTGTATGATGGTTCCTGCCAGTTCCTTTGCCGTCATCTGATAGGTCCTCAAATACGCTGTGACATCCATGAATACTTCATCGATGGAATACACATGCATGTCCTCCGGAGCAATATACTTCAAGTATACCTCGTATATCCTTGTACTGTATTTCATATAAAGTGCCATCTGGGGAGGCGCCACAATATAGTCCAGCTTAAGTGCCGGATTTTCCTTCAATTCCGTATCATCTGAAGATGCCCCGTCAAACATGTGCCCCGGAGCTTTCTGCTTGCGGGCAGCATTGATTCCCTGCACCTTCTGCACGACCTCAAACAGCCTTGGTCTCCCCGGGATGCCATATGCTTTCAAGGATGGGGAAACCGCAAGGCAGATAGTTTTTTCTGTCCTGCTGATATCCGCCACCACAAGATTCGTGGTGAGGGGATTTAAGTTCCGCTCTTTGCACTCGACAGAGGCGTAAAATGATTTTAAATCTATCGCAATGTATATTCTGCTGTCTGCCACATTCCACGCCCCTTTCCGGTTAAGAATCTATATCGAACTATTCAATTTTAATATTTCCTTCCATGCCGTCATATATACAATAGCCATTCAGTCTTACTATTTCCCCATGTTTCCACTGAAAAAAGCCTCTCATATTTTGAACTGGATCTATGACATAAGCAACTTGAAAGGGCATATCAAAAAAGTATTTTTGAATAAAAAAATCGTAGCTGGACAAAAAGATCCCATAACCTGGGTGTGTATGCTGCCATCCTACTATCTTCTTATCCCCATACTTAGAATCATGTTCCCTGTGTACATATTCCCATGTCTCGTGCGTAAAGGTTAATGAAAATGCCGTGGCAGTTGTATATTTTGCTTCTATATAATCCGAAATAAAAACATACACCTTTCCAAACTCTTGAAAATAGTCACCAAGGAGTACTGCACCCAGTTCTGTGGAACTATCAGATAATGCATACACCTCCAAGGCCTCATATACTCTTTGCTCTATGTATATCCCAACATCATCACTATCGTTTTTCCCAATTGTAACAAAATGTGCAGGGCGTTGCAAATTTGATTTTTTACTGACTTTTTCCGATTGAATTTCAATCTCAAAATCATCCATACTTACTTTCATTGCTCTGTCGTTTCTTCAGTATCATCATCCGGAATTTCTTCTGAATTTTCATCTACCAGAACTGTTTGTACCTCTTCCATTCTCTGCTGTAAAAACAAAATCTGATTCTGCATACTTGAATATGCTATGTCAACTGATACCAGCAGATTTTCTTGCTGCGTCTCCAACGTTTCCAAACGATTTTTTAAATTCACATAAGAAATCAACAATATGATTACGGCAATGAACAAACAACCGTTTACTGCGTAGCTGATAAGATTCCCCTGCGCTGGTTTCTCTGGTACAATCTCATCCTCTACTTTTTCTTCTGCGTTTTCAATATTAATTTCTGCTCCAGTTTTATCAAATATATAGAATCCCTTACATCTTTCTATTTTTTCATGAGCCCAATAATAAAAGCCCTCTGTCTGCTGAATCGGATCAACAACATATGCCACTTGGTTTTCATCCTTAAAGAAATTTTCCTGGATAAACTTATCATACTCTGAAAGGAAAATACCAAAATTGGGATGCGTGTGTATCCATCCCAATATTTTGGCATTTTCATATCTATCATTAATTGTTTTGTGACAATAGTCCCATGTCTCATGTGTAAAGGTCAATGTGGTTGGAGTAGCTTCCACATATTTCGCCTCAACAAATCCCTGCACTATAATATTTGTCTTTCCAAACTCCTCTATAACCGTGCCAATCAGCAGCCCACCACTTTCATTCGTCGTCTTATTTCCCGCAAATTTATGAATCTCCCGATAAACAGTTTGTGAAATATAGATATTCTTATCATCTTCCACATGCTCTCCTATCAGGCAAATATTCTGTGGCAGCTTTTTTTCTTCTAAAAGTACTTTTCCTTTTTTTGTTTTCTTACCTGTTTTTTTTCCCATTCTAAATCACCCCAAAATCGCGATACTAACGTCAGCTTATCCAACTAATTCCATGACCTTATCCTCCAGCAATTATTTATTTTGTATTAAACACTAAAACAGAATTGCCTATTGCTATTGCGTCATTTTGTCTCAGGATATGTTTTTTGGTTACCATTCCGTTGACAACGGTACCCGTCGGTGTTCCACAATCAACAAGTACATATTTGCTACCCTCCATAACAATATCGCAATGATGCGGAGCAACAAGCTTATCTTTAAACAAAACAATCGTATTTTTGCTACTATTTCCAATGCTTGTTGTCCCAGGGAATACAAGATACTCTTTTCCTTCAAATTCTCCTCGGATAACCTTAAGCCATGCCTGCTTAGCAAACTGCTCCAATAATCCCACACCAATACCAATCAACAACCCCATTATGATAATCGCCACAGCTCTTGAAACCATATCATTTGGAATAATTTCTCCAATAAAATTAAACAAAAAACCGCCGATAAAAGCTCCTACTCCGCCTCCTAATACACAGAACAAAATACGCTTCTTCTCAGGCTTAATCAATCCTACTGACAATCCTATACCCAATCCCATAATCGTCCAGCCTAATCCGCGTACAAGGGCAGCAACAAATGCTGCCGGCTCGTCCCCCAACATTGATGCATACATCCATTGTGCTAAATACCCACTGATGGCCCCTATAACTACAGAAATTCCAGCTCCAATCAACGCATATTTAACTGCATAATCCTTTGAGCCATAGAATACTCCTTCGCCAATCCCTAAAAACAATCCAATGAATAAGGCAATTAGCGCAGACCATACTGCTGTACTGATTCTGGACACTTTAGCCATTGCATTGTGAAGTCTATTCTCACTTGAGTGGAATTCATCCACATAGGAATCATACAATGCTTCCTGCATATTCTTATAGGCATCATAATAACCTAAAATGGCCGTAGTATCATCTAATGAATAAAGCCATATCAGGAATGCGTCATCTTCCTCTGGATCCATGTTCTTTTCTTCACAATATGCCACGAACTGGTCATAGAATCCTTCAAATTCTTCATTAGCATCATCGTTAAGATCATAATAATATGACAATTCTCTGTATCCCATCATATGTGCAATAGAACTATCAGACACAAAATTTTCTGATAATTCTGAAATGCAAAATCCTACAATTGCGCCTATCAATGCCCATAAAATACCTTTAGAAAGAATGGTCTTAAAATTGATTCTGTTCTTCACCACAGCACTTGCCGCATTCCCTTGCATTCGCTGCTCAGTTGAAATGAACTCTATTCCTTCCAATTCTTCTGCCGTAATCTCAAAATCATTTACAGATTCTGCCGGCGCCATCTGGGCAGAGCCAATATCAGCAACATCTGTTTTATCATTCTCCAGCAGTTCAATTACAGTTTCATTTTTCGCCGCTTCATTATCTGCAATATAAAGATCTATATTTCCAACAGGAAATAAATGCCTGTTATCCATCGCCCACTGAGCAGCATCTGCAGATAATGGACTGTAAGAATTCCATGACTTATACTGAATCATGTCTCCAATGTTTATAATGATATCCGTCAAAGATTCTCCCGCTCCCCAAATATCACCAATACATATCTGATCACCCTTAAAGTTCGGATGCCAGATTGGTGTTAATATTTTGCATATCGGCTTATATCTGGGATAATCCATATGAAGGATGATCTCTACCTCATGCCTTCCAAGTGTCTCTATTCTTCCATCCTCAAGCAGATAAATTCCATTTACAAAATAAGTAACATGGTACTTTTCCGGTGGTTCTGCGCCAATTGGCGTTACCACTATATTTTTATGCCCTGCAAAGTCTTTTTTTATCTGCTCATAATCGGAAGCAATCCTTCTCATTCGTGCGTCCATAACTCCTCCTACAATCCTTCAAATATTTCTTTCTGATCATTGGTAAATTCATAATATCGCATTTCCATTCCAATCCTTCCAGCAATAATATGCAATGGTGGAATACCAATTTCTTCTGCTGTCTTGTCCAAATATTCCTCTGTTCCGACAATTGAGTGCATAGTATCAAAAGACATAATCTTGCCGCACTTCGGACACTGTATCATATCTCTTTTCAACTTATGTACTGGAATAAATAATTCTCTTTCTTTACCACAGCTACATTTTGCATAAGTCGCTATCTCTCTGTCTAATTCTAATATGGAATTCTCTCCCATATCAGTTTTTATTTCATTTATTATCGCTTTTAGCGTCTGATCATGTACTGACCATGGCTTTTCGATAATTTCATCATATAGATTATGACTCATACAATCCGGTTTTACCTGGTATTCCACCACATAGGAATCATGCGTTAATCCATTAAAAACATATCCCTTTCCAATCAAAGCTGGAAGGTCTCTATCCGAATGCAATAGTTTCAACATCTCCTGCACCTGGATGCCGGCAATTACCGAAGAAGAAGTCGGTGTTGTCGGTATCTTCCCTTCCTGCATTTGTTCCCTCGTCAGAAGTGCACAGGATTTTCTCTTATTAATCAGGCGCCAATCTGTTTCCGTCATAGTACATTCATAACATGCTCCACGTCCAGGAACAAACACCCTAGCAAATCCGTTCAGCCCTTCTATTGCTCCATCAATCCATGGTCTATTCACTTTATAACAGGATTGATTGATTGCTAACCTTGCTTCCCGGTTATCCAGACCGCCTAACACAACATCCATCCTTCGGAAAACACCCAGACCGACATCATAGATAATATTGCTCACAAACCCTTTTGCCTTGACATCTGAATTGATCTCCGCTGCTCGTTCTGCTGCTACATCAGCCTTATATTTTCCCACATCCTGCACTCTATACAATACGGCTCTGGTAAGATTGGTATTCTCTATCGTATCCATATCAAAGATCAGGATCTTCCCAACACCCAGTAATGCAAGATTTTTAATAAGCTCGTTTCCAATCGCCCCTGCTCCTACCACCATAACTGTTGCATTCAGCAATCTTTGCTGATCCCACCATGGAATAAGCTTCAATCTGCTGTAACGGTCTTCCTCAAAATCCGAAGCATCCAACTCAATACCATTATTCATATTAAATCCTTCCCGCCGTTATCTCCGGTTGAAGCCTTAATATGTCTCCATTCACGATTCCAGCTTCGCCCAATGTCTGTGTCTCTAAAAGCTGCCTGCCTGTCATTTTATGAATGAATTTATAGCTGATTGGATTGCCGTCCGGTCCAACAGACGGCAACTTAATTTTTTCAATAAGCTTAACCATAATAATTCCACATTTAATGTCATCCGGCAATCCCACTTTCTGTTCTTTATTTCCTGTCACGTCAACAATTATTACGTTCACTTTACCCATACAAACCTCCACTATTTCCAAGTATACGTCACTTCTAAGCCATTATCCGGATGATATCTCCAAGATACTGTAATCTTATCTGTTTCTGCTGTCTGCTTACCATCAAGAGCTGTTGTATGCCCCATATCATCAAAAACAGATTCTGGTAACCCCAATTCCTTATTCACTTCCTCAATCTTCCGGTAAGCATCCATTTCATACGCATCATCTAAATCATATGGATTTGTGTCAAGTCTCATATAGGAACCATCTGAACCGATCTGGCACCATGATTTGTATGAAATATCAGAATACATCTTATTAAAGTCCTTACTTCCACCAGTAAATATTTTGATAACAATAATCAATACTACTACTGCCACAACCACCGATATACCAATAATAAATGGCTTTTTTTGCCTCTTTTTATTGGCCGTTGTAACGTTTGCATTAAATGCAGAAATTGCAGAATGAACTCCTGCATCCATTGCAACATCTACTCTTTGTCCGCACTTAGTACAAAACGCATGGCCCTCAGCAAGTTCTGCTCCACACTTACTGCAGACTACAGACGGCTTAACTCCTTTTGGCGTTCCGCATTTGGGACAAAATATCTGCTCCGCTCCTAATACCGATCCACATTTTATACACACATCCACTGGATTTGAACCCTGTGGTTCGTAATTCTGCTGTCCACATCCAAATGTTGTGCAGCCTCTATTTTCTGTCCAACAATTCAGATGATGTGGTATCCCGCAATCAGAACATACCTTAACCTCATCCCCCAACTTAATTTCCGCTTTACAAAACGGACAGATTTTTCCAATGTAATCTTCCATAGCTTTCTCCTTTGTATTATATTTATTTTCTTCATGACTTACCGTCATGCAAGATTCTTAATTTGTGATCAAAACAGAGGCCTCTCCTATCTGATTGCCATCTTCATCATATACATATACATGAAATGTTCCTGTTGAAGCAGCCAAAGACCTCCAGGTATAAAAACTCGCAGTACTTCCTGCAGAACCCCGGCCATCCCATGAATCAGTCTTCATAGCTCCTCCCGGCCATTGATAAGCATATCTCAATGTTGTGGAGCCGCCCGGCGGTCCCCCAGACAAATAAACGTGACAGCATACCACATCTGATAAACGAAGAGATGATGCGGGATTTGTAGAATAGGTCTGATTATTATTAATTGTTATTTTTGCTTTCCACGCATACAGTTCCTGATAAATGCTGCCTGCATCAGCATATCCTATCTCTTTCAGGTCCTTTAAATATGTATATGTTGTGCGATTAACCTTGCTTTCGTTCTCCTTGACATAAGCGTATTTCGCTTCGTTAACCTTTGCATCACCATCTTCTTTATAGTCACCTGATCTCGAATAATAAATAACAGCATTTTTATAATCTCCAGCAGCAAACAACTGATCCGCATAGAAATATTCTGCTTCCTTCAACTGATCCTCCATACCCTGATAAGAACCAGATACTTCTTCATATGCTTTTACCGCTGCTTCATAATCGCCGCGCTCAAGGCACTCCGTTGCATATTGATATTGTGATTCATCTGCCCTCATATCTGCATCTTCGTATTTTCCAGCCTTAATAAAATAGGAATACGCATCCTCAAATTCCCCTTCACAAAACAATTCATCTGCATACAGATAATTTGCCTGCTTCGACAGTTCAGCTGCATCCGAATAATCCTTCAATGCCTCAAATCCCCTTGCCGCTTCCAGATAATCTCCACTATCCAGATTCGATTTTGCCGTGAGGTAATCTGCCTCATTTCTACATTGAACTGCTAAGACATCACTCTCCTCATAACCCGGTATTTCTTCAAATAAGTCGGCAGCAGACGCATATTCTCCTTCATCCATCAGATAATTTGCCTCTGCATATAAAGTTTCTACCGCTTTGTCCGGACAGTCTTTATAATCATCCAATGCCACAAATGTATTGTAAGCTTTTTCATATTCCTGATTCTCAAGCGCCTTACACGCACTATTGTACCGAATCAATGGTATCAAATGCCAGCCTGTGAGATAAACAACTAAAGCTAAAACAATAATCGATACGGCCAGAACCGGGCCACGTCTCATGAATCTTTTCACATACAGCTTTCTTCTCTCGGCCGCTTCTTTCTTTTGCCGTTCCTTTTCTTCCTGTGCCTTCCTTCGCGCCTCTTCCTCTTCCCGTTCTCGTTCTGCCCGCGCTCTCTCCTCCGCTTCTGCCTTCAAGCGCATTTCCTCTTGAAAAGCCTCTACATTTTTCTTCAAAGCACTTACATCCAGCAACCTGACAAGCCGGTCTTTATCCTGTCCACATTTATAACAAAGACACTCTGTTCCTACATTAATTGAACCGCATGCACATCTCCATGCTCCTTCTACCACAGCAACTTCATATTTTGATAACTCCGCCGTTTCTCTAACATACTCATCCGCTAACACGGAACTTCCTAATGATTCTGACAGTAATTTTGCCTTCGGAAATGTGATGCCAGTTTCGTTACATTTCAAAATTTCTCCATCGCTATACAAAACTTTACGTATCACTGCCTTAATTGCTTTTACTGATTTATCCGGAATCGGGATCGGCGTCGTCTGTCCAAAGTTTGACTCTCTCTTGGTCTTAATATCCAGCAATTGAAATCCTTCTACTCCACCAACTTCATTTCCCCAGATATCATATCCCTTAATATCTATGAGCAATGCCTTTATTGATCGGTCAGTAAGACTTTTGAAGCTTATTCGGGCATAAAGTTCTCCCGATATAGTATCCCTTATAAGATATCTGTTTTCTATCAGAATCGGAACATCCATCTGGAATATTGCATCTTTATCTTCATATATCGTTTCCAGTTTTCCGAATGATGCGGTCTTTCTCTCCTTCACAATCACATCATCTGAATACGCATCCTCATCCTTCAAAATTTCACTCATCTCTCCCATGCAGCCAAATGTAGTACATCCGCCATTTTCTTTCCAACATGACAAGTGATGCGGCATATCACATACTTTACAAAATACGACCGCATCATCTTCTTCAAACGCTGTATTACAATAGGGACATTTTTTCCCCAGATAATTATTTTTCATAATTCTTCTCCTCTAAAAGTAAGCTCCTTCTATTTTTATAACAAGGAACCTATTTACTCTTAACTGTATTTTGATAGAAAGATTACTAATATATGATTTATAATCATATCAAAATTATTATATCTGATAACTTCTAAAAGGTAAAGAAAAATTAAACCGCCAGTTTCCTACAAGAGAACTGACGGTCAGTTTCACAATCATCTTTTAACTATTTATATTTCATTCATCATCTTAATCTTCATTCTCAGAATCCGCCTTAGGGACTCGTCCAACCGCTCCTGTGAAATGGTTCCGTTCTCAACTGCATCCAAAATCCCCTGATATGCCTCTTCAAAATTCTGAGGCATCAGGATCAAATCGCTGCCCGCCAATATGGTCTGTACCGCCGCTTCTGCAGAGGAATACTGCCGAACGATCGCCCCCATGCCCAACGCATCCGTAACTACAATTCCATCATACTGCATCTGCGTCCGAAGCAGGTCCGTGATAATCTCCGGTGACAGGGATGCCGGCGTATGATCTCCAGTGACATTGGGCAGAGAAATATGTCCGATCATAATGATCTTGGCACCGTTATCAACCGCATCCTGAAAAGGAAGCAGTTCACATGCCATCAGCTCATCCAGACTCTTATCGGTATATGCATAACCCTCATGAGTATCGGCCGCCGTACTTCCATGCCCCGGAAAATGCTTGTATGCGGCATGGATATTCTGCGATTCCAATCCCTGCGCCACCGCAATTGCCATGGCGGATACCATGGCAGGATCAGAGCCGAAGGAACGCTTTTTTACCACCGTATTCTCGGGATTTGACCAGACATCCGCCACTGGCGCAAAGTCCACGTTAAAGCCCAGTTCACTCAGATATGTCCCCATTGTCACACCTGCATCATATGCCTCTTCGGTGCTTTTCCGCTCTCCAAGGACAGCCATATCTTCGATCACCGGAACACCAAACCGTCCGCTTTTACCGATGCGCGCCACCGTACCGCCCTCTTCGTCCACACACAGGAGCATGGGGAGACCGATCCTTTCCATGCTGTATGTCTGCACATTTGCAAGCATTGTCTGCACCTGCTCACGGGATTGCAGATTCCCCTCCATATAGATCAAACCGCCTACAGGAGTCCGATTGATGGCATCCTGTGTGACAGAACCTGCCGCCGTAACCGTACTCGTGCCATTGACCAATGCTTCCGGAAGAAGAATAAAGAGCTGTGCCGCCTTCTCCTCTACCGTCATCTGACTTAAATATTGATCAACCGTCTCCTCCAGTATTTCCTCTTCACTTTTTTCTACATTCTCAGGGAAATTCATGACGGCGTAAATATCCTCCGGTTCCGGGAGTGCCTGTTCCAATTTTGCCTCTTCTTCCGAAAACGCGAGCTTATTTCCAAGCTGCCCTGCACAGGCGGCTGTCATGCACATAATACTTAACATAAAACCCAGAAAGCAAATAAACCTTGCTTTATTTCTCATACTTAACAATATATTCCTCTCTGGCCTTAGCCCTTTAATCCCCGTGCCTGCCTGTCCATATCTTCAACCACAATATCATAGATCTCGCCTAATGTGGAACAGTATTCCAACACCTTCCACGGCTCATTTGTGTGAAAATGAATTTTGATCAGTTCTTCATCTCCCACCGCTAACAGGCAGTCTCCCTGGAAATGGCTGTTGAAATATTCGTTGATGGCGTCCTCGTCCAGGTTTTCTCCCTCGATCAGTAATTGTGTGTCATATTTAAATTCCAGCATATCATCCCTCCATATTCTCGTATTTCTAGTTTACATGAAACCAATATATATGATACCTTATCCGCACCCCAATTTCTACTATTTTCTATATCACTCCAATCAACGGGTATGATATAATTCTCAAATAATTGTAACTGTTCAGAACCACCAGGTCGCAGACGTGCCAGCGTTGCTGTCACACGCTTCTAAAGAGGCTTATGTCTGCGGCTGGCAGGGTTATCACTCTCATGGAAATGGAAAATCAGCCCGTTTCCAATAAATTGGGATCGTCTGATTTTCCATTTCCATGGGGTTCTGAACAGTTACAGATAATTTTCTGCTTTTTGTAGTTTTTACAGGTAAAACCGTAGTATATAGATGAAACCGGAAAGGAGGCGGGTTGATGAATGGAAGATGAAAAGATCATTGAGTTATTTTTTCAGCGTTCGGAGCAGGCAATACAGGAACTGCACACGAAATACGGCAAGATGTGTCATAAACTTTCCTACAACATCCTAGGCAACAGACAGGATGCTGAGGAATCTGTAAATGACGCTTATCTGGGAATCTGGAATACGATCCCTCCGGCAAGGCCCAACCCGCTGCTTACCTATCTCTGTAAAATTGTGCGCAACACCTCTCTGAAGCTCTATCATAAAAAAGAGGCTGCAAAACGAAACAGCAGATATCAGATTGCCCTACAAGAATTAGAAAGTTGCCTGCCGGCTGCCGCAACCGTGGAGGACGAGATAGAAACCCAAGAATTATCGCACATGATAGAGGACTTTCTGGATACTCTCACCAAAGAAAACCGTGTCATCTTTATGCGCCGATACTGGTTTTCCGATACTTACACGGATATCGCCCGACATGTTGGTCTCACCGAAAAAACAGTATCCGTCCGGCTTTTCCGCATTCGCCAGAAATTGAAACAATACCTAATTGAACGGGAGGTGTCTATATGAACACGAAGAAATTTTCTACCGCTATGAATGAGATCAGCGACAAGTATATTACGGAAGCACTCGATTACAGAAAAACTGGGCTGCAGCAGGGTTGGGTAAAATGGAGCGCGGCAGCAGCATGCCTTGCTGTCATATTGACTGCTCTGCTGGCCAGTCTGTCGGATTACCTAAACGGAGCAACGCCTATATCCCCAAATGATCATGACAGGTTTCTTGCCAATCATTACAACCAAAATATTTTATCATCCGAATCAGCGCATCCAACCACAATTCATATTGACAAACAGGGCATTTTTATCAATGAAGTAACTGCTTTAGCGGATGCAGCATTTCCATATGCCTGGACCGATCCCGAGCAATATGACCGTATTATTTTAGACAGAGCAGGCACAGCAGACTATTACGGCAAGGATCTGACACCCGCATATATTCCGGCCGGTCTGTCTGCCGGCTGCGGCAACGGCACTGCCGACGTCGTCATGGAAAAAAATGGCACTGTCGTATGGGACACTGCATATCTGTGCTTTTATCATGATTACTATGAGGACGGAAGTCCGAAACTGACGGAGGATATTGCCGCAACAAAAGGCTTTTCTCTTACCGCTTCCAGGACCGGACTTCTAAGTGACTGCGTCTATATTTTATCAGAAAACGACGTGATAACATCTGACATCGGAGGAACCGCCGTTACATTTGGATACCGGTCTATGTCGTACGGGCCTTATGATTCCCAGACCCATGAACCATCCGGATATTATGATATGTATGTTGCCGAGTTTAACTTCGAGGATATTGAATATCAGCTTATTGCAAATCAGATGGAACTTGAAGATGTGGTAACGATAGTGGCTTCCATTATTTACGGAAATGCAGAAATCGTGATCGATCCATAAGAGAACGGGGCATTTATAGCCCCGTTCTTTTATGGATACGGAGGTAAACTTGCTTTTCCGAAATAGTCATTTTGAAGATTCTCCCTGTGTTTCACTTCTATTTACAACTGATCGTACTTTGCCGCACTTCCCTTTGCCTTCTCTACCGGATACTTTGCCTCGTTTATTGCCATCTTGCGATTTACAATATCATCTACATCCAAACCCAGCTTGTCCAGCATATTCTGGCAATATACGATCACATCTGCAAGTTCCTCCTCTACATGCCCCAGATCATATTCCGTTTCGCTCCACTGGAAGCACTCCAGGAGTTCATTTGCTTCTATGGAAATTGACTTGGCCAGATTGCCCGGTGAATGAAACTGATCCCAGTCCCGATCCTCTGTAAATTTTCTGATCCTGTCTATCGTTTCCTGTTTCATTTTATCCTCCCAATCTACAATGCCGCCTGCTTTAGAGCCTCTCTAAGCTGCTCATCACATGCGTAAATATATATTCCGTTTACTCCTCTCGTCATCAGGACACGAACTTCATGCTGAATTAAGATTTCCCCGAACTTCTGCTTCGTTCCGTCCGACATAGTCCTGTTCCTGACCGCCCGCTCATTCTGACTTGCATCCGGGTCAAATAGGATCCTGCCGTCTCTGTATTTTACGGATGGCCCCAGGATTACTCCGACATAATTCAAATCAAAGCCCTGAACAGTAAATGTTGAACCCACCTCATCTATGGTCTGAGGCTGCTCTGCCCACGCCTGCCCACGGATCCCGCGCTTTTCCCTACGACTTAAATCCTGCTCTAATTCTCGGTTCCATGGCTTATGCCATTCCCCAATGACCACCTCCCAATATTTGCAGAAACGGCTCTCCGGCTTTTTCTTCGCGTTATAATTCCAATCGTATGTAGCTACTATTCTGGACAGCGCCGTATCGTCTGCCTTCGCCCTTTTTTGAATTTCTACATCCAGCTGCTCTGGTTCATCACATACCTTTATGATATATCCGTCCGTGTTCTCTGGCAGCTTTTTTAATATCCCGTGCTTTGTAAAGGAGTCAATCCAATCTATCGTTTCTTCATCCGCCTGCATACGCAGCTGTTTATCAAGTACGAAATGGTTTCCGAACTGCTTTGCCATTTCCCGGTATTCGTCCAGAATCTGCGCTTCCCAAATCTGCTCTGTCGTCAATATCTGATTTTCATCAAACATCACTACAGTAACTCTCGCAAGGCTTATGATATCCTCTAATTGATTCTTCCCCTGATACGATTGTTTTCCCTGTGTCAGCAGCAAATGGGCCTCATCTACAAATGCCACGTCTACGGGTTCATCCTCTGTGTGCGTATTAATAAATCTGGTGGGCTTGCTGACCACCTCGCCATACTTTTCTGTCAAGCCAAGCTTATCCGCGATCTGTTTGTATACCGTAATCTGCTCATCATGATTGACTAGGAGGGTGCACTTGATATCCGTATTCCCATTCTCTTCTGCCCTGCAATACGACTCATAAAATGTACTGCTGGTCAGCACAGTTTTACCTGTCCCTGCTTCTCCATCAATGAAAATAAGCTGCTTTGTCTCACCATTTTCCAACGCCCTGCTAACCTTGTCTATGATCAGTTCCCTTGCACTTTCCTGATCCTTAGTCAGCTTATGCAGAGGTGACGCCTTATAAATCGCAGAATCCCTGATGGAGCTTTCCGTCGGAAACAATTCTGCATTTTCTTTTCGCAGACCAGTCCAGATCTTGCGGAAAATAACGTCCAGCTCATCTGCCGGATAATAGTTTGTCTGAGGATTATCTCTCAGATTATGGACGCGTCTCACCTTATCCACGCTCATCATATAATGCATCAGCCGGTTTTCAACATCCAGCGTAAGGGATTTATTGAAATGCTCATGACCGATGATAAATAAACTGGAGTCCTTCTCCAGCAATCTATTCTGCCATTTCCCCACAATTAACGCAGCGTCATAATGCTGCCTAGTACGCCTAAAAATGTCGTTGGATTCACCAACATATACCTCATATTCACCAGACTCTTTCCAGTCGTGAAGATATACCGTAGGAAAATTCATAATGATTTCCTGTGCTTTCTCATTCTCCGCCGGCAAAACCACCTGCTCAAAATAATCCAGAGCATCTCTGTTATCTTCTATTTTGCGAATGATTGGTCTTGCTATTGTTCTTGTCATTTGCCTGCCTTCCTTGGTCTTTTCAATCTTTCTTTTGTCCTGTAGACTTCTCATGTTCTTCTATAGGTTACTCTCATATACCAACTCAAAACTTTCAGGCTCATAACAGCTACCGGATATAATATACATAGCTGTCTTTTCTCGCTGCCGCTTCCTTCAAAGGTGCGGACGCATAACCCAGAACAAGATGTCCGATACCTTCATAATTACCTTCGATACCAAGACTCTTTAATATTTCCCTGCCCTCTTCTGATTCGAATTCTTCCTTGGCTCTGTGAATCCAGCAGCTATCAACACCCAGGTCTGCTGCTGCATTCATCAGATTTCCCATTACCAGACTGCCATCATAAACGTATGTGGGCACATCCTTATTTGCAAGCACAATGAGAAGTTCTGGTGCTCCATAAAACGGATCAAAATCTTCACCCTGTCCCATAATCTTTGCATTCATGCCAGATAACTTATCGCGAAGTGCCTTGTTTGTCACCGCAATGATGATCGGAGATTGTTTGCCCATACCAGTGGCAGCATATGTTCCTGCCTTGATGATCGCCTGCAGTTTTTCTTCTTCGATCAATTCATTTTTATAAGCACGACAGCTTCTTCTTGATTCTAATACCTTTAATGTTTCCGCCATTTTTATACCCTCCTTCTGGCTTCATTCTATTCTGCAAAATAATCTGACTGAAATGCCGCATTAATTTCAGATATTTCCTTCTTTCCATCTATGTAATCACGGTACATATCCCAAAGGTCAATCTCACAGTCCTGCAATCCATCATCATCCGGTATCCACTCTTTGATCAGTGCAATACGTTCTTCTTTTGTTGTATCCTTTATCAGAGTACTTTTCATCGCCATCCCTCCGCTATATTGCTTCAAAAAAACATTCTAATAATCGTTCAGCACACTTTCTACCAGTTTGTCTCCCTCATATACAACCTTTAACGTGAAAAAGTGATCCTCTTCTATCATTTTCTTTAGAAAAATCTTATCACCCTCCCAGATATTCAATTCTAATATCTTATCCTTGTCTACCCATTCCAGTTCCCCTTCATTGCAGTCCATAAGTTCTCCTGTAAATTCATCCGCAGTAAACAAATACATATACTCTGTTTCCCATTCGTCTGATCGGAATGTAATTACGGCACGAAGCTTGTACCTGGTAAGCGTAAGGCCAGTTTCTTCCCTGACTTCCCGCAAAAGACATTCTTCCGGTGTTTCATCCTTTTCAAATTTACCTCCTACTCCAATCCATTTACCTTCATTCAAGTCATTTTCTTTCTTAGTTCTATGAAGCATAAGGTATTTATTTTCTTTTTCAATATAACAAAGTGTTGTATTCATCATAAGGCTCTTCCAATATTATCTCCCATATACTAATGAATACATGATACCACAGAATCATACCAGCGTCTATTCCATCATCTGTTGGAATGTCTGGAGGCAATCTCATCAATAAAACAGGAGACCCGGAAAATGAGCGGAGAAAAAATATAAATGCACCAGCCCTGTCAAATTTAATATTAAATTCTATTGACTCATCTTTTTGTATTCGCGATAACGCCGAAAAAAAGTTGATGCACTTATATGCAAAATATCTGCAGCTTCTCTGCTACTCATTTTTCCAGCCTCATACTCATGAAAAACACTGTTTAATTCCATCTTATCAAGCTTAATCCGCGATCTCCCCTTATAATTTCCGCGCTTTGCTGATTTACTGATTCCTATCTTCCGTCTCTCATCTAAATACTTACGTTCTGTTCTGTACATTGCCATGAACAGTTCATAATATGACTTTCTGTTGCTATCATCTATCACATAATCATTTGTAACTATCTTCCCGCCGGCACATATTGCCTCAAGTACCTTCCTGCTAATAATAGAACTACGGTTCCCCAGTTCGTCAATAGAGGAAATTCTAAGATCTCTTCTATCTGGTCTGCATACATACATTCCATCTCCTGAATATCTTGTCTTTGTACGAATAAGCCACTCCAAACGATTCAGATACTGCATGTCACATTCTTCCAGCAGTTTCCATAAATCCTCTCTGTTTTCTCCTGGTGTTCTTTCGCTAATAAATACAGGAACCACATTCTCCCGCACATAGCTTTTCTTCTTCAGGCTTAAGTCTAATCCCGGTATCCCTTGAAAATATCTATCTGTCAAAAGGTCTATTACACTGTAATTAGGCGTTATTTCATAGCAAAAACTTTCATCCTCACGTTCCGTATACCGAATGTCTGCGATGTAATAGGTGAAATCATATTCATCGTTTAAACAAATAGTTCCACTTGTTACAATTTCCTTCATAGAATCATCCTTTCTCCATTAATTTGTCATAGGACGCTTTTATTATCTTATTATAACGTTCTCGTATCATATGGATATAAAATAACTTCTGCGTATCCGTAACGAGCGGCGTCTCAGCGATCAGTTCCTCTATCTGTTTCATGTTTATTCTTTTAAACACATTGACCAAAGCATTGTTGCATTCCGGAAATTCAAGACTGTGAATCACTTCATAGTATGAACTCTTTTTTCCATTCAGTTTAACTTGAGATGTTGGAAATTTGTAAATTCTCTTATCGGTTTCTTCCTGTGAATCCATTACATTTTTCATTTCATCCTCATCTACTAAATTAGGAAATAAAGAAGAGCCATTATCAAAAACAGGCGCCATTGTATATCTGTTATTTTCTTTCATAAATCCCCAGTTGGAACCGTGTCTATCAAAATTTCCTAACAAAGCATCCAAAATATATACTTCCCAGAAAGCTGATATTGTTTCCTCTACATTTGTTAGTTTTGAATTATCCCGAAGCATCTGCATAATGTCTTCATAATCATACTGATATGTCTCTTTATCTTGATCCAATGTGCTCTCTCCAACATCATTAAAAGGGACAAACTGTTTTCCAGATACGTTAAAATCTTTGCAGGCAACAACTTGTTCTTCATCTCTAAATCCAAGATACGTTTTATGCGTCAAAAAACCACATATTTCAAAAACATGCGATCCGATAAATTCAGAAATATGATTATTGCGTTTTCCAAAAGCCGTTTGCTTTTGATATTTAAGCATATAGTCATCGCCATCTATAATAATTCCCAATTTTCGTTCTGAACCACCATAATATTTTCCGCTCAGTTCATATTCTGAAAAATCAACAGCCTGCATAATTTTTTACTCCTTTTCTATTTTATATTGTAATTATATAAACACGTTTGCATTGCGTCAATAGAATTTTATTTTATTTTTGATGCAGCTTGGTGATAATTATAGAAAAATATTTATAAAACAAATAGGACGCTGCAAATACAGACAGCGCCCTATACCCGGTACATATAATAAAATTATTTCAGATTCTCCTTGAAGAATTTTTCCAACTTATCAAACGGAATAACATCCGTTTGATCGTACAAATCCGTGTGGCTTGCCCCTGGAACAAGAAGCAATTCTTTGTTATCCCGATACTTGTTTCCGTCAATCATAGCAGCATAGGCGTCCCTGCCAAAATAACAGGAGTGAGCCTTATCTCCGTGAAGCACCATCACTGCACTGCGGATCTCATTGCTGTACTGAAGAATTGGCATGTTCATGAAGGACTGACAGCCGATCACATTCCATCCACCGTTGGAATTTAAGGAACGAGGATGATAGCCACGCTCTGTTTTATAATAAGCATGATAGTCCTGAAAATACCACGGAGCATCCTCCGGCATCGGATCGGCTACCCCGCCGCCGAGAGCATATGTGCCATTTTTATAATCCTCAAGCCGTTGCGCATTCATCGCTTTTCGCTTTTCAAAGCGGGCTTCCTCGCTATTCTCACTATCAAAATACCCATTGGCATTGACACGAGTCATATCATACATCGTAGAGGCTACGGTTGCCTTAATGCGAGTATCGAGTGCTGCTGTATTGATCGCCATACCGCCCCAACCGCAGATTCCGATAATGCCGATTTTCTCCGGATCAACATTATCCTGAAGCGAAAGGAAATCCACCGCCGCCATAAAATCCTCTGTGTTGATGTCAGGGGAAGCCATATAACGAGGTTCGCCGCCGCTTTCCCCTGTAAAGGACGGGTCAAATGCAATCGTCAGAAAACCTCTCTCTGCCATTGTCTGTGCATACAGACCAGCTGCCTGCTCCTTAACTGCGCCAAACGGACCGCATACAGCGATAGCAGGCAATTTGTCCTCTGCATTCTTCGGCGTATACATATCTGCCGCCAGCGTAATTCCATAGCGATTATAAAATGTAACCTTGCTGTGATTCACTTTCTCGCTTTTCGGGAAAGTCTTATCCCATTCCTGTACCAAATTCAATTTTGCTTCCATTGTGTAATTCCTCCTAAATATGTTTTTATTAATTTTGTAAACCAAGAAATCCAGACAGCCTATCTGTCTTTGCAAACTTCATGCAGGATCCCCATATAATATTTAATACCAATCATGCTTTTCATTTCGGTCAAGGGCGTTGATACGGTTCATTTCGTCCTCGGTCAAGGTAAAATGATAAAGCTCCATATTCTCCTTAATGTGATCGGGATTGCTGGAACCTGGGATTACGACAACGCCCTTTTGCAGATTCCACCGTAAAATCACCTGTGCAGAAGATACACCGTGCGTATCGGCAATTTCAGAGATTACAGGGTC
>JAIEAP010000031.1 GCA_029071325.1 Lachnospiraceae bacterium
CTGACCAGGTCCTTGATGGCCTGCCGCTCGTCTTCTGCGGAGGAGATCATGTCCTGCTGGGAATCCAGCAGTTCCTTCCTGCGGTCTAGGAGGATGGTATTGTAAGGGTCTTCTGCCAGCTCCCGGTCGATGCGGGCGATCTCTTTGGCGTAGTCGTCCGCCTGTGCCATGTAGGTATTGAGGCTGACGGCATGTAAGCCTGCGGCGGCATTGCCCAGCCGGTTGAGGGAGCCGCTCTCGTCATAGAGGTCGGAATTCTCCATGAGACTAAGGAGGAAGTCGGCTTCTTTCGGGATCTGCGCCATCTGCTCCTGTGACCGGTCAAAGAGATTCCAGTCCAGCTCCCGGAGCTTGTTGTTGTGGTTGATGATGGAAAGCTCTGCATCTCCGATGTCTTTTTCTGCCTTCTGGATGCCGCTGACCATGTCGTACCATTGTTCGGAATACAGCTCTACGGTCCCGTCTGCCACGGATGTCTGAAGTGTGGACTCAAGTGCGGCATGTTGCTGTTTCAGCTGTGCCAGGGTGTCTTCTTCCAATGCAATGAGAAATTCATAATAGCTGCTGCTGACAAGATACCCCTTTGCCTCCGCCTGCTCCAGACGGTTGTTGGTGAGGTCTGCTTCGTGTTCGATGAGGCCAAGCTTCTGCTCAAACTGTTTGCTGACGTTGTCGAAGCGGGTCTTAGCAAGGTCCGCCAGGTTGTCCTTAAGGTCTGCGATGGCGTCGGATGCCGCCAGGGCTTTTTCGTACCAGTCCTGAAAAGCCTTGATCTGTTCTTTCAGGCCGTCGTCTGTGATATCCTCGATGCGGATGGAGCCGTTTTTCACCAGATCCTGATAATAGCCGGACAGTCCGACGGAGTCTGCTTTTGCAAGGTAGGTGTCATAGGCCTGCTGTTGTGTAGTGAGCTCCTCCCGGATGGCGGCGAGCTGCTGTATGGCGGCGTTGTTGCGTTTGGACCAGTTCTGCCACACGGCGGAGACGGTCTTGCCGAAGTTCGTTATCTTCCGCTGGATGCGGGAGAGGAGGGTCTCCAGCCAGTTGAAGGTCTCAGTGGTCTCCTGGGCGGCATCTTTGGAATTTCTGCTGGATGTATGCAGACCTTTGTATTGAGCCTGCGTATTGATGGCAGCGTCTATGATCGCCTGCGCATTGTCAAGGGACTTGCCGTAGTCCAGGATATCGCGCATCCATTGCTGATCAGACTCAAAATATCCATCTGCGTAGTATCTCCAGCTGTCGGTATAGCCGTATTTTCCGGACAGTACGTTTAGCGCGTCAGAATAGGATTTGATGGCAGATAGTTCGCTTCCAAGCTTCTTTAACCGTTCGTTTGCCCCGCTGTTGAGAGCAGAGGTCATATATGCCTGGGCATTAGAATAGGCGTTGGCAAGACTGGTCGTCTGTGCTTCGGTCAAACCTAATGCACCGGCTTCCTGGAGCATGGTGTCTTTTAGACTCCCGGAAGCATTTGCAAAGTCGAAGGATGCGAGTGCGGCTTTCATTTTTGCCTCTGTGAGAGCATAGGTCACAAGTTCGTCTGCATTTGTGATACCCATTTGCTCAAGTTGCTTTTTGACAGATTCGGCGGTTTCATCGTTTAATTGTTCCAATACGTCGGTGCTGTATAGATAAGAGGTAGCAAGATCGTTAAATGCCTGCTGTACCTGCTCTGCGGTAGACGACTCATCTGTAAGCGTGTCAAAGAAGGGGTCAAGGACGGATGCGTCAAATGCAATGCCGGTCTGCTCTTCGATCTCTGTAAATGATTGCCGGAGATTTTCGAGCATAGAGTTGTCCACGGCATCGAGGGTGAATCCTTCATCTGTAAAGATTGACCGGTATGCGTCGCCTAACTTTGCAAACTGGGGTTCTAATTGGGCGTCAATTTGCTGTATGGAAGAGGAGATGGTTTGTGTGGTAGAATCAGATTCATCACTGGAAAATGAAGAATTAAGATATTTTTCCATTGCCTCCTCGCGTGTATCTGATTCTTCTATACACTGGTTCCAGAATGCAATCTCATCTTGTGTATTAATAGAATTTTTTTGGGCAAATTCATCGAGAATTTCTTTTTCAGCAAGAGACTCAGAAGTATATTGTTTTTCTCCATTCCCCAATAAAGTAGGCTTGTTAATAATAATTCCATTCGTAAATTTTATTATAGCATTATCTACTATTTTTTCATAATTTTCTGCAAGAGAATCAACATTTTCAAACCCGAGTCGGATTTTTAATTCTAATGGATCTTCATTTAAAAAACCTGCGATTGTGTTGATATATTCATTAACCCAATATTTAATGTCGCTGATAGGCATATCTGATGTATCCATAGATAATAAACCGATCAATGCATTTCTTGCCGCTGGATTAGATGATATCATTTGTACGATTTTGTCAACGTATTCGCCAACTTCTTCTTTTGAATTGAAATCAGATGCTATATATGCATTTAAATTATTCACAATAATAGATGCTGCATTTTGGGATTGTTCATCTAGTTTTGCATAGTCTGCATTAGTCATTAGGTATGCATTTGCAAGTGTTTCTACATCTGACAGAGCAGCTTCTATTTCTGCTCGATATGTTTGAGCCAAGACTTTGGCTTTTTTCTGTGCAATTGCAAAATCTTCGTCGGACACTGCGTAATCTATGTCTAATGCTCCATACAGGTAACCGCTGTTGCCAATTTCACGTTCTAATTCACTTAAGGAATCAAGCTCGGAAGTAGTTCCGGCAAAAGCGATGCGCTCTATTTCGCGATACTCCTCTGCAGTCATGTTCTGTATAGCTTCCAGTTGTCTGAGTGCGTCAGCCATTGAGATGGCACCGCCTACATCATCATAACCGAAATCAAACGTACTAGCCCAGAAGCCTGTTTCGTGAAGATTGTTCCAATTTTCTAATATATCATTGCCGTCTGCATCTTCCCCGGATGTGATCAGTGTGTTGTAGGCTTCCTGCTGTGCCTGCTTATAAGAATCCCGCAGTTCGTCGACATTGCCCTTCAGGGAGAGTATGGCATCGCCTTCTGCGGTCCAGCCTTTTATGAGGTTTGGGAACATTTCCGCAATTTCGTTTGTCAGAGAGTGGTATTCTGCATATTCCTCGTTGGTCAGGGAGATGTTCTGGCCCAGGTTGTTGACGCCTTTGGACAGTGTTTCATATTTGCCGGCGAGTTCTTCCGCCCGGTCGGCCTTGCTGTTAGCGGTGTCTAATGAAGAATGGTACGCAGACATCAGTTCATCTACGCGTTCCTTGCAGTGCTCTGCAGAGTGGATCATGTTGTCTACGCCTGTGATGATTCCCTGAATGACCTTGACGATTGCCAGCATAAGAAACATGTTGCCGGCAGCGGCAAGTCCCTTGAGAGCGACCTGTCCCGCCCTGGCGGAGAGGCTCTGGGCTTTGATGGCTTCGTTGTGAGAGATGGCGGACGCGCGGGCGGCCTGGTTAGCCTCGACCAAGTCTTCACTGGTCAGCTTCGATAAGTCGTCGGTGCCCTTGATTAGATCGATGATATAATCTTCGTTGTCGTCCAATGTCTGGTAATAATCGCTCCAGGTCTTACTGCCTTTTTTGATTTTTTTATTCCAGCCCAGAATTTCCTTAAATTTATTTTGGGCGGCATCAGAACTTAATTCCGGGATATAAGAATCGATATTATCCTGAGATACGATTTCTCCCAAGGTATTTGTGTAGAAGCCTTTACTGCTGCTAGCGAAAGAATGCATCTGCTCCTTCAAATTTTCCCAGAAGCCGGATATGTCGCCGGAATGCCCCAGACTTTCTATTGCTGTGTCAAAAGCTTGCCGGACATAAGTTCCTAAATCCTGGAATGATCTTCCGAATATCCCAATCTTAGCTGTCCATGTATCAAGATCACTGTTGAATGTTTTGAATATCGAACGATTTATACTGCAGAGGGAGTCTGGTCTCTGCGGGAAAAGGCTGTGGACACCTTTTGGCGGGTTTGATATAATGGACATAATGATAAGAGGGAGGGCTAGTATATGCTTAAGTATTGTAAAAAATGTGGCAGACAGGTTCAAGAAGTGTTTGGCCTTAAAGACGGGGAGCAGCATTGCGATTACTGCCACAGCATTGTATATCCCGTGCCGGATGAGTTCCTTGACGAATATAAAGTATGTATAGAAGATGAATTAGAGGAACAGTTTATTGAGGAATACATCAAGTCGTCACCGGAATTTGACCAATATCTGTATGATCACAGGGATGAAGAACTGGCACAAAGGCGTGCCCAAAAAAGAGCTATGCTTGCGCACGGTAAGGCGGTATTGGAGGGCAGGGATAAGGGGAATCGGTTTGGCGTTACCTGTCCCTATTGTCATGCCACGAATGTAAGAAAGATCTCCGGATTCTCCAGGTTAGGAACGCTGTCGTGGGGAGCAACGCCTAAGGAATGGCATTGTACCCATTGCGGCAGTGATTTTTAACTCCTTGCGTTATCCCGCCTCTTCCGATCCATAAAGGACAGGTGCTATAAGAGGCGGGAGAGCAGCATCACTCTCGTTAGTTTTTTACCCAGTCACGGGGCAGGTCTAACAACTGCGTTTGGACTGTCTCTTACAAGCCATTTCTGACTCAAAACCGTTTACAGTCTCTGAACACTTCCATATCTGATTCCTCAGACTTAGGGTTTCCGTTGCTGATTGGTGGTCTTGCCTATTTTTATCGTTATGATTCACAGTTCCCTCATCCCATGCGCAATCGTCGCTCTGGCGAGCTCCAGTTTCACTGCTTACGCAGCTAAGATTGCTTATGGGGTGAGGCTCCTGCTTCGCAGTATCATCTGCATCTTGCCATCAGTCTCTTACATACGAGTATGATGATTCTGATGACAAGATGCAGATGAACTGTGAATCGTAACTTTTTTCCACAAGGCGTGTTACTTAGGGCTTTCGCCGGTAACTAACAGTATGTTTTTTTGCCATTGCTGGCATCCTTTTCGGAGTGCATTCACGCCCACCGTTTCCGGTCACGTTGTAGCCATACTGTACTGTATATCCACTATATATAAGCTTCCCAGCACTGGGAGATAGCAGCTCCCAATTACGGTTTGTTTTAGAGAACATCGTGAGCTGACTGGACTCACACATCCCTACCCTTGCTGCATATGAAGGATAAGCAGCTTAGGCATGGAGGGCATATTCAAAACAATAACCAGTGTTTGAAATCCGTACACTTATACGGCGTTTACCGATGTTCTGAAGTTCCGAGAATAATCTGACACCTGAGAGCGTAGATTGAAGAGAGGTGAAAGTCTCTTTGATGGTTGTCTGCAAGGATTTGATGCCGGAACTTGCTTTGGGGTCGACCTTTATCTGCAGCTTGATGGGATCAATCTGGTTTTGCAGAGTCTTGAGGTCTGCATTGATGCTTTGTTTGGATTTTTGCTGGTCCAGTTTTGCCTGGACTTTGACAATAGGATCGTTTTGTGCCATAGTGTAGTTTCCTCCTTATTAAGTGTGATAGAGTAGGATAGCAGCCCGCAGGGCGGACTGCTATCCCGTTTTATGGGTGGTTGTTTCCTGCTTATGTATCCGGAAGGAGCAACTCCCCGGATATTATTCCTCGATGAGGATCAAGTCCAGGATGTTGTCATCAGAATCTGCCAGCAGATCACAGGTGATGCTCAGAGTGCCCGGATCGCCGTTGTTGGAGAAGGACAGGCTCATGTTGGACTGAGGCGCACATTTTGCCGCTACAATGCGGTAGGGCAGTACCTCGTCGTCCTCAGTCTTCATGATGGTGTCGCCGTAAACGGTGAAGTTCTTCGGGAAGCTGGTGGATTTGATGTTGATCCGCTGCACTCCTTCAGAGACTTCCTTTATGTAGTACACGATGACCGGAGCCTTTGCAGTCAGGGCATCCGCCAATGTGATGGTCTTGTCTGCCACGGTGCATGTGAGGGCATTGCCGCAGTCGTCATCTGCAGCGTAGACAAAGACGCTTCCTGCCACAGGAGCCTCGCTCAATGTGATCTCGGTGCCTGCTTCATTGACGCTGGTCTCGATTCTGGAGACGAATTTCGCAGACGTGCTGACTTCGCCGCCGGTGATGAGCTGCCACAGCTTCACGGTCTGGATCTGCGTCTCGATGGTAAGCGTGCCTGCACGTTCCCCGGAGAACTGTACCCGCTTGGGATGACCTTTTCCGCCGCAGGCAAATGTGGACTCGCCGGTCAGCTCTGTGGTGGT
>JAIEAP010000032.1 GCA_029071325.1 Lachnospiraceae bacterium
GAAAAAGATCAAGCCAAGTTGTCAAAGTGGCTGGAAATCTACCGAAATATTCTTTGGGGATATGACAGTGTAGTAAAACTTACCAATGATGAATGTGTTGCACTTCCTTATGTGGTCATGGCAGATCAGCTAGTTAGTACAGCGTGGTTTTCAGAACAGGATATATTTACGGAACTTTTTGAGACAAATAAGCGCATGACCCAATGGCTTATCACTATTTTTGATGATTTAAAGCTTAATTAGATTCTAAAACCGCTCTGCCTGTTTTAGAAACACGATTCTAAATTTAATGGAGGAATTTTAAGTGAATAAAAAAATAATTAAGGATTATAGCAGAAGAATATCTGAACGCATGTGGAATCTGCCTGATAAGGGTGAACTTGAGAGTCATCGTGAGGAAACTTATATTGATGATATTATTCAGAAAAGTCATATAGAAAGAAAACTTCTTGATAATTTAGAGGGTATAAATACCGTTTTTGACGCTGGTGCGGGTAGTGGACGATTTTCTATCCTTCTTGCAAAACATGGTTGCAAGGTTACACATTTTGACATTTCTCAGCCTATGATAGACAAAGCAAAGGAACTGGCAGAGCAAGCTGGTGTTATTGACAAAATAACTTTTGCAAAAGGTGCACTGGAGGATTTGAGTGATTATGCAAATAAATCCTTTGATATGGTTGTTTCTTTTGATGCACCGATTTCATATACCTATCCGAATCAAGAATGGGTAGTTTGCCATATCTTGCTAATCCGATTCAGAAAAATCAATTTATACTGGATGAACATTCTGACGATCCTTTTGTACAATGGTGTATATCAAACAGACAAAATGCAATAGATAAGTTTTATTTTAAAAAAAGTAATATAGAAAAACTGATGACAGACGGACTTATGGGAGGAGAAAACGAAATAGCCGAATATGAAAAAGGAGGTGTTCCATGGTGTATAACATATACATTTATGCCAAATGAATTAGAAGGTTTGCTCCGTAGCTTTGGAGTGAAAAATATTGAGATGGCAGGTCCCGGGGCATACGCAAGAACGATTCCGCACGAATTACTTGTAAAAATAATGAATGATCCAAAACAGCGTTCAGATTTTTTAGATATCTGCTATAAATATGATTCAAATCCATACGTCTGTGGTATGGGTAAAGATAATTTGTTGGCAAAAGGCGATTTATAAACTATAATTTCCTACCGCAAGTTATGGCACTACATTTAGTAAGGGGTATTTAGTTCTTCGGTTAGGAAACGCAACATATGGCATTGGTGTAAATTAGGGGCGATTATGTCTTATCCGAATTCCGATTTATGAAGTAATTAATGGGAACACTTTTCCGAAAAAGGGAGTTTATTTTTAAAGACAGAGGATATCCCTCCCCCCAATCTCGGTAAAGTCTGCATTCTTCCATGCATCCTTGACCTTCTGGGCGAAATCCGAAAACTGATTGGCAACCTCCTCGGCGGCGAACATATCACCGATCGCTACGCCGCCAGCGCCTGCTGCCGATGCTGTAATGGTTATCACACAAAGACCACCTGTATGAGAAACATATACAATACGGTTCCCACTCCTATGCTGAGAAGATTATTGCGTTTCCATACATGGAGCGCCACTACAGCGGCTACCGCCATCAGCTCCGGGATACCGTAAGGAAATGCCAGCACGCTGACGCCTTTCAGGCAGTAAATGACCAGCATGCCGATTACCGCCGGCGGCAGCACCCTTCCCAGATACCGGATAACCGGCGGTATTTCCTTATTTCCACGAAATATCAAAAACGGGATGGCCCTGGTGGTAAATACCGTCAGGGAACACAAAAGCATAATCAATAAAGATTGCAGCGGACTAATCGGCATGACACGTCACCTCCCCATCCATACTGCGGCGGCAGGACAACAGAATGACCATGATACAGATCATGGCGGGCAGAATAAAATTCTCACTTCCGAATATGAGCAGGCACAAGAACGCTGCTCCCAGTCCTGCAAGGGCGGGTTTGTGATTATCCGACGTCAGCCACTGCTCCACAAAAATCACTACAAACAACGCCGTCATGGCAAAATCAATTCCCTGGGCATTGAAGGGGATCAGGGAACCGGCTAACGCTCCAATGGCGGAACCGGTAATCCAGTACAACTGGTCCAGCAGCGCCACCGCGAACATGAACTTGTCCTCATCCACATCCTCCGGCAGCTTTGTGATGCAGAACAGGGAATATGTCTCATCCGTCAGAGAAAAGATCATGTACAGCTTCTTCTTACCCATATTCCGAAAACGCTCTAACAGCGACAGTCCATAGAAAATATGGCGGATATTAACCATGAATTCCAGGAATATGACCTGGAACAGACTGACGCCCGGTGCAAAAAAGTTCACTGCCAGATATTGCCCGCTTCCGGCATATACCACGATACTCATTAGAATCGCCCACAGGAAATTGTAACCTTTTTCCTGATACATCACCCCAAAGGCGGTGCCGATAAATAAATATCCGGTCAGCACCGGAATTGTATAAGGAAACGCCGCCCGAAAGGCACGCGCATATCCATTTTTCTTCATTGTGATACCTCTTTTCCTAATTCCACGCCGCAGCGGCAACAGTTCAGCCGCGCCTGCGCCGTTGTTTCATGGCTGAACTGTTGTTTCACAAAATAACTCTACAACATAAGACTTTAAATGACAAGAAAAATGTGATATACTAGCCCTATCACCGTTACGGTGATTAGGAACCGATCACCCAAAGGAGGACGAACCATGCTTATCTCACCGATTGGTCAGGAGAACAATGATATTGCATCTGCTTCATCTGTAAGTCAGAAATCAGCAGATTTTGCTTCGTATATGGAAGAAAAGGACAACTCTCTCGCCGCTATTTTCACAGAAGCGGCAGAAACTTACCATGTCCCGGTCAATCTGCTCACTGCCATGGCAAAACAGGAATCCGCGTTTCAGGCGAATGCCACTTCCAAATCCGGCGCCATGGGCATTATGCAGCTCATGCCCGCTACCGCTTCCTATTTCGGATGCGAGAACCCATACGATCCCAGAGAAAATATTATGACGGGAGCAAAATATATCAGCCAGCTTCTGGATACCTATAACGGCGATACCTCACTTGCACTTGCTGCCTACAATGCAGGCAGCGGCAATGTAAAGAAATATGGCGGGATTCCGCCCTTTAAAGAAACACAGAACTATGTTGCCAAGATTATGAATTATATGGAAGAAGGCGTAACACTTCCGGACGGGACCCAGTTCTCCTCCGGGAAAAGCTCTTACGGCACCTACAACAATAGAGCGGGCTCTTATGTCTCCGGAGACGTTACCTCTGGCGTTCCTGCTTCCCCTGCAACTTTAGAAGAGATTCTGGAGCGCTTTTTCTCCTATGACGATTATCTTAGATTCCTGGACTTATTTCTGGAGCACTTAGAGCAGTTTGCTGCGCTAAACAGCCGTGAGGAACAGCAGGTCACCACAGCCAACAACAGCACGGAGCAGCTAAAGGTCAATATATCCGTACCTAACCATGAAAACACCGAGACTACCCCCTATCCAGGTATCCGGTACAATCAGAACGTGCTGAAGCTTCTGAACCAGCCGAAGGACGAAGCCTGATTCCGCGAAATATTTTTTCATATTATACTTTCAGCCATCAAAATTGTCATGTAGGAATGACAAATTTGATGGCTGAAAATAATTTGACGGTAAATTGCAGCATCTATATCAAAATTCCTTCACAAATGCCCGTACCAGCGCTGCACAGTGTTCTGCGGCTTTCCGCTCAAAGGTGGGATAATCCATCTGTGCCGATCCGTCTGCCTTGTCGGAAATGGCACGCACCACCACATAGGGAATCCCGTTCAAAACTGCAGCATGGGCGATCGAAGCGCCCTCCATCTCCGCACAGTCTCCATGGAACTGTTCGATCAGGAATTCTTTCACCTCATGGCTGGAGATAAACTGATCTCCGCTGACCACACGGCCTTCCAGTACATGCGTATCCGGGCATGCCTTTTCTGCCGCTGTGCAGATAGCCCGGCGCATTGCTTCATCTGCCGGAAAGGCAAGATCGGAAATTCCCGGAATCTGCCCCTTCTCATACCCCAACGGGCTCACATCCATATCATGCTCCAGAGCGTCTACAGACACCAGAATATCTCCGATATCCAATGCCGTATTCAAAGAACCTGCCACTCCGGTATTTACAATGTGAGTTACCTGATACATATCCGCCAGTATCTGCACGCACATGGCAGCATTTACTTTTCCCACGCCGCACTGAACCACTACTACAGACACTCCCTCCAGTGTGCCCTCATGGAACTCCATTCCGGCGCGTTTTGTGATCTTTGCATCCTCCAGCACGGATTTCAGTGTCTCCACTTCCAATTCCATAGCTCCTATGATTCCGATTTTCTTCATCTTTTTGTTCTCCTTATTTTTAGATTATCCAGAGTATACCATAACCTCACAGCTTGGGCAACTGAAAGGTCTTAAGCTGTTATGTCCTCTCCCTTTTGCGTATGTAATTTCCAATGCTGGTAATGCATAACAGCGTCACCACCAGGAACATACCGGGAATCAGGATGATCCACCAGGAATTGGTCAATAGCGCCTTCTCAGACCAAGCCAGCATACTCCCCCATGAGATTACCTCCATAGGCAGCCCAATCCCCATAAAACTTAAAGTAGCTTCTGCAACGATTGCATTGCGGATATTCATGACTACCATAAACATAATAGATGATACCAGATTAGGTGTCAGATGTCTCCACAGCACATGAAAGAAACTGCCACCCATACACTTGGAGGCAATCACATACTCGCTGCTTTGCATCTGCCGCACTTCTGTCCTGACCACCTGGGCAATGCTCATCCAGCCGGTAACCCCGATTACAAATGACAGGCTGAACACATTGGCTTTGCCCAGAATTGCCTGCATGAATACAACAAGCAGCAACCCCGGCACACTGAGCATGATCTCTGTAAACTTCATGATCCATGTATCCCCCCAGGCAGGGGCGCTTCCGCTGACCGCCCCCAGGATAATGGCAATCACGGTAGAAATTGCCGCCGCACTGATCCCCACGGTCAGGGAAATCCTGCCTCCATACCAGATCATGGAGAAGATATCTCTGCCCATGGTGTCTGTTCCAAACAAGAATTCTCCGTTTGGAGGAACGCTGCAATGCTTCAGATCCATGTAAGTGGGGTCTTTCGTCATAAACAGATCACAGGCCAGACAACCGCCCATGATCAACGCCAGAAGAAGCATTGCCGCAATCGGTTTGTCCTTAAACCAAGGTTTCCTCTGCTGCGATACTGCCTGCACCTGCTGCCGTATCCCAACAATTTCAAAGTCTCCCCTCATAGACGCACCACCTCCGAAGCCTCTGCTCCGACACTGACTTTCATTCTGGGGTCGATCCTCTCATTGATGGTCTGGGCAGCCATATTGCAGAGTATGACCAGAATCCCTGACAGCAGGCAGAGAAACATCAGAAGATTATAGTCCTTGTACCTGGCGCTCTCATAGGCCAGTGTCCCGATTCCCGGATAAGAAAAGACCGTCTCTATGATGTATGTCCCTCCCAGAATATGCGGAACCGAAATCGCCATAATGCTCAGATAAGAAGGAAGGACATTTCTCAGGCAGTGCCGGAACATGACACTTCGCTTCTCAAGTCCCTTGGACTTTGCCAGCAGGACATAATCTGCCCGAACCTCCTCCACAAGCTTGTTGCGGATCATATACGCGTAATACCACAAATGCTCAATCACCACCACCGTCATGGGCAGAATAAGATGCCAGATGCGGTCCCCCAGATCGTTCTCCCTGCCGACTGTATAAGCTCCGCTGCTGGGCAGCCATCGCAGATTAACCGCAAAGATCAAAAGCAGCACCAGCGACAACCAAAACTCCGGAATACAACTGGTGATTGTTCCTACCTTACAGACGATCCGGTCCAGCAGACGCTCCTCATACCACGCGCACCAGATCCCCAACAGCAGTGCAAGACCAAAGATCAGCAGAAATCCGATTCCACCCAGGATCAGCGTATTGCCCAGGCGTCCTTTTACCACCTCCAGCACATCCATTTTATATTTATAAGAAATGCCAAAGTCACCGTGAACAGCGTTTTGCAGCCATCTCATATATTGAACCGGCATAGGGTCACGAAGCCCCAGCTTATCCTCCGCCCATGCCCTCTCCTGTGCGCTCATCTTCTCCACCCGGTCTCCATAATACGATACCAGCGGATCTCCCGGCGCCAGTCTGGACATAACAAAAACCACCAGTGACAGAAGGAAGATGCTCACCAGGAAAACAAGAATCTTCTTCCCGTAATACATGACGCGATCCTGCGTTGTCATCCCGTCTGCCCCCTCTCTTGGCGCACAAAGTGCTGTGGTGAGCATTCCATCAGCTCCCCATCTGCGGCAAAATCCTCTTCCTTAAACTCCACCAGCTTCCTCGCCCGCTCTATCCTGGGGTCGGGAATCGGGATTGCCGACAGAAGCGCTTTTGTATAGGGATGAAGCGGATTGGCAAAAAGTTCCCCGGTGGGTGCGATCTCTACCAGCTTTCCGCGGTACATCACCCCCACACGATCGCACAGGAATTCTACGATGGCCAGGTCATGAGCAATAAACAGAAAGGAAAACCCATGTTCCTGCTGAAGATGGCGAAACAGGTTGATAAGCTGGGCCTGAATCGATACATCTAAAGACGCAACCGGTTCATCCGCCACCAAAAGCTCCGGCTCCATTGCCAGCGCTCTTGCGATCGCCACCCTCTGCCGCTGCCCGCCGGACAACTCATACGGGTACTTGTCCAGATACTGCGCATCCAGTCCCACATAGTGCATCTGAAACTCCGCTTCCGCCCGCAGAGTTCCCCGGGGCGGCGTAATATGCTGTATTTTCATCGGTTCCGCGATGATATCACAGACCTTCATCCGGGGATTTAAGCTGGAGCCGGAATCCTGGAAGATCATCTGCCTCGTCATCTGCAGCATCCGCCTGTTTTCCCGAAATACTTTCCGGTCACAAACGTCCATCCCCTTGTACAAAATCCTGCCCTGATGCGGCTGACAGATATTCATCACACAGCGCGCCACCGTTGATTTCCCTGAGCCCGATTCTCCCACCAGTCCCAGGATCTCTCCACGGTATAGCTGAAAGGAAACATCCTCTACCGCCCTGACCGAAAGCTTCTTCGACAAGGGAAATATATGGGACAGGTGCTGTACATCCAGCAGAATTTCTTTGCTCATCTCATATCTCCTATCGGCGCCTTGATCCCCGGCGCACGCTCATCCATGAGCCATGTGGCTGCATAATGGGTATCTGTCACCCGAAACATAGGCGGTTCTTCCTCATAATCTATCCCCAGAGCGTATTCATTACGACAGGCAAACGCATCTCCCCGGGGCACCTTAAGCAGCGTAGGTGGCATACCGGGAATTGTATACAGCGTATCCTTTCCTTTCGCACATGCAGGAAGCGCCCGCATGAGCCCCCATGTGTAGGGATGCCTCGGATCGTAAAAAATCTCTTCTACCGTTCCAATCTCCACAATTTTTCCCGCATACATAACCGCCACACGGTCTGCCACTCTTGCAACCACCCCCAGATCATGGGTGACAAAAACAGTTGCCGTTCCGGTCTTTTCCTGAACCTCCCGGAGCAGATCGAGAATCTGCGCCTGTATCGTTACATCCAGCGCGGTTGTAGGTTCGTCCGCAAACAGAATGGCGGGATTGCCGGCAAGTGCGATGGCCATGACGCTGCGCTGCCGCATACCGCCTGAGAAATTGCAGGGATACAGCTTCATCCGCTCCTGAGGAGATTCGATGCCCACTAATGTCATAAGCTCTGTCACCCTCTGCCGCAATTGGGTCGGAGTAATGTCCGGCTGGTGAACCTTTACCGCCTCTGCAATCTGTGCTTCAACAGACATGGTGGGATTTAAGGCAGCCATCGGATCCTGAAACACCATGGAAAACAGCTTGCCCCGCAGTCTGCACATATCCCGCTCACGGTAATCTGTAATGTCTGTACCGTTTACCAGGATACGACCGGACTTGATCCTGGCAGAGTCCGGCAGCAGCTTTAGGATGCTCTTGCACAGCGCACTTTTGCCGCAGCCGGATTCCCCCACGATCGCCAGCACTTCACCATGCTTTAAGGAAAAGCTGACGTCCCGCACGGCATGTACCTCTCCTTGAGGCGTGAAAAAACTGACCGACAAATTTTTGACTTCCAATAATTCAGACATAATCGCTTCCTCTATACAAACAACGACCTACCGCACAATTACTATTATAAAATCAAATCCATTCTCCGTGATTTGCAGACATCCGCGGGATATCCTTGAACCGGTGCGTGTAAATTCCACTGCTGTCGGCGTATCATAAATTTTCTGTCTTTTTTTGCTTCGACAATCCTTTTAGTGTCCGTCCGTCTGTCACGCGACATGCGGCTTCGGTTTCTAGTTTCTCTAAATGGGCGTTCTTCTGTGGTCGATATAATCGGGCTGCTTCCATAACTCGCTTCATAACATATAACTCTTTAAAGATTACGAGCTCAGACAATGTCCGCAGCCCGCACGTCACATCAGAACGCCCATCAAGAGAAACACAAAACCTGCAGATTGCATGTCCGCGACAAACGGACAGACACCAAGGATTGTTCGAACGTTAAAAAGACAGGAATCATCGAAAATGATACGCCGACGGCAGTTGGAATTTCAGCACAAGGTGAGCAGATATCCTGCGGATGTCGGCAGAATCACGGAAAAAAGGATATGATTCTGACAATAGTAATTGTGCGATAGCCCTTTGATATGAATTTTCTACTCGGTAATGGTCCACTCGGCAATATTCCAGAAAATTCCCACCCCATGATGTCCCATAACGGTATCCGGTGAGATTCCCTGTATTCTGGCATCTGCCACATAATTTGCATCCACATAACAGATAAATGCAAAAGCCGGATCATTTGCCAGCTCCACCTGGAATCTGTCATAGGCCTCTGCACGCACTGCCGTGTCGTCAGACTGTCTGGCTTCCGTCAGATAACGGTCTACCATGACATTGGAATATCCGCTGTAATTCGCGCCCTTATTAGTACCAAACACTTTATAGGTATGGTCATCGGCATCAAAGGGGCTTCCCCAGCCAATCAGATACGCCATCTGCCCGTCCCAGTCAACCCGGGCAGGAATCTCCACCGTACAGTTAATCCCCACCTCACGGAGCTGCTGCGCCGCCGCCTGTGCAATATCAACCCGGACCTGATCGCCGACACCGACACTGATCACAAAACCGACGGTTTCACCATTTCTCTCATAAAACCCATCGCTGCCCATGGTACAGCCGGCCGCTTCCAGAAGTTCCCTTGACTTCTGCGGATCATAATCGTAACGCTCCACATTCTCATTATTATAGATATTGCGCTGCAAGGGCCCGTAAGCCACAATGCCCTGTCCCAGCAAAACAGCGTCCACGATGGATTCCCGGTCAATGGCATAGCAGATAGCCGGGATGATATCCCGGTTATCCGTCCAGTAATCATTCCGGAAATTAAAAAGGATACCCCGATAATCTGAGGTCTGCATGTCATAGCAGCTGTATCCTTCCCTGCCCTCAAAGGACTGCGCATCCTTTGGCGTCAATAGCGCCAGATCCAGCTCCCCTGATTCCATCTGAACTGCCCTGGCATTATCATCCGTGACAATCTTGAAAATGACCGTGTCGATATCCGGCTCTCCCTTAAAATATTCCTCGTTCTTCACAAGCGTGATCGCCTGACCTGCGTCCCAACGCGCAAGCTTATAAGGTCCTGTGCCGATGGGACTGCGGAAAAAGTCCGATTCCTGCATATCTTCCCCTGCCAGCAGATGTTCCGGCAGAACAGCCATTGTCATATAATCCAGAAAGGCAATATTCGGAGCCGCCAGCCGGAAAGAAATCGTGTGCTCGTCCATAACGGTGATCTCTTCCACGTCCTCATAATTAGGCGCATTCTCCGAACCATTTTCCGGATCCATAATAGCCTCGATGGTGAACTTCACATCATCCGCCGTAAAATCCTCTCCATCATGCCATTTTACATTTCTCTCCAGATGAAACGTATATGTACAGGACGCTTCATCATATTCCCAGCTTTCCGCGAGTCCGGGAATCACTTCGTTCTCACCGTTATGCGCCGTAAGCCCGTTAAAGATCAGCGCGTTGATCTCTCCGTGTTCATCCATCGCCGGATTGATCCGGGTATAATCTCCGCTGCCATAGATAAGCGCAGAGCCATCCTGCAAACCGGATGTTCTGTCAGACGCATTACCGCAGCCCAACAGACCGAAAAGCAACGTCACAGCCAGCAGCTGCGATAATAGCTTCTTCATATGATTCCTCCTAAGTGGTCTTGTACATGATATCTATTTTCTCACGATGAAAATCATCCTACAAGCCCCCCAGGGGGATACTTTTCATATCGGTCCCATCACATCTGAATGGTCAAACACTGCTCCGATCAGGAAGGATACACCAGACGGCTCTCGTCTATGTTGTACAGCACCTGGTTCAGATACCGGTCTGCCAGCCAGTTTGCCATACCCAGATTCATATCCAGATAATTGCCGCAGTCCCTGGGGCTCGCTCCCGGCACCTCTCCCTTAAAATCCCGGATAAACTCAAACAAAGCAATCATAAGCGGTACAATATCTTTGGATTCATAATCACCGGCAAGCAGCAGATAAAATCCTGTCCTACAGCCCATGGGACCAAAATAAACCACCTTGTCCTGATACTTCGGATCATTGCGCAGATAGGTTGCTGCCAGATGCTCAATGGTATGTACCTCCGCAGTGTTCATCACCGGCTCTTCGTTGGGGGAGGTCATGCGAAGGTCAAAGGTGGTGATCACCTCCGCACCTACATGATCCTTTCTGGATACATATACCCCCGGCTGCAGCCGGATATGGTCTATTGTAAAGCTAGTTATTTTTTCCATGATACTTTCTCCTTTCTTATATTACCTTCTATTCTGAAATGTATATACGCCGCAGCGTCTGCATCCTGCTCAATCATAGCACGCTTTGTAGATTATCGCAACAGAAGACAGGTGATAACACCTGCCTTCTGAAATATGTACATGCTCTAACCTTTAAGGATCTGCAGTATTTTGTTCAAATCTGCAATCAATTCCTTGGAGTATGTTTCCGCTTCCCTGTATATCTGTTCCGCTCTTGCATGATCTCCGCTGTTGACCGCTGCAATGACCGCTCCTCCAAACTCATGAAAATGCTTATGCTTTTTACCAAGGGCATCCCATATCACACGGGCCTCGGGTTCCTGCGGTGTCACAGCGTAATAGAAATGACCGAATCCGCATTTGGTGCAATCCAACTGCAGTGGAATGACACTGCGGAACTTAACGATCTTATACAGATTCTGAAGCCACGTCTGGTGTGCCGTAATAGCATTGCTCACATGCTGGGCAAATTCTGTGTTCTTCAAATGGAAGAACGCATCCTCCGCCATCTCTCCCATTTGCTTTACAGTGTCATCCAGGGTTTTCTCTATTCCAACAACCGGTTCTGTCGCCGTCCTCAATTCCTCACTGACCATATTCATAAAATCTGTGCTGTCTCTCAACTGATTCTCCATCTCCGTCATGGAACTGCTGATTTCTTCGCTGACAGCGGCAAGAGAACTCATGGATTCGTTGACTCTTGACACATGCTCCTCATTCTCATTATTCAATTCCCACACATGTCCGATCTTCTCGTTTATGGATCCCAGCGCGGTGATCGTGCCAGTAGCGCTGCTCACGCTCTGTTCGGAAGCGTTTTTCATTGCCTCCACAAAATCACTCATACTTCCGGTCATCTTCTGTGTCTCAACCGCTAATTCCCGAATTTCATTTGCCACGACAGCGAAGCCCTTGCCGGCTTCCCCGGCACGCGCCGCCTCCACAGAAGCGTTGATGGCCAGCAGATTCGTCTGTAGAGATATGGTATCAATGCCCGAGATTACCGCGTTCATGCGGTTGATCACCTCCAACAGATGATCCATATCCTTCTGCATCTGGCGGGAACCCTGGATGGTCTGCTCTGACAGTCCCTTGATGGCCGTCAGTTCTCCCTGACAAGCTTCTATTTTCTTGTATACTTCGTCCGTTTCTCCAGAAACTTTCACAATGGTGTGAGCCAGTTCCTCGTGGGGATTGCTGACCTCTCCATCGTACCCCATGTCTTCTGCTGATACGCCGAAAAGAGATTCCGTAGCCTTAGCTACATTCTGCGAGATCGTATTAATCTTCTCCGTCTCATGCTGCATCGTCAGATCAAGGGAACTGATCTGCATAACTGCTTTGATATTTTTCTCAAACAACTCCGCAAACTGATTTCTCGCCTGCAGTAGTCTCTGGTAAATACCTTTTATTTCCGGTTCCTTTGAATAATCTGCCGGTTCTAATCCTGCAACCGCCTTCATGAGTACTTTTTTGCTCTTTTTCCGTCCCATTCAACACCTCTTGTCTCGCGTTATTAATATAAGATGAAAGCTACTTAGAACATATAACTTCACATGATGGAAAAGTAATCTTTAATATAGATTATATAATAAAGAATCCGGCAGTCTTTTGCAACCTTTTTCGTAAATATTTTGTTCCCTATTTCTTCCTGTTCCTGCAGCCTGCGGCGAACAGGACCGCACCGATCACAAGGCACACTATAAGCACGATCAGCGAGACATTGGCATCCGCGACATTCCAATAGAATTCCCCAGTCAGATTATCCTCCCATGCGGCCTCCCATGTAAGTAGATTGGCATGTGAGATGCGGATATCCCATTTTCTAAACGCCAGAAGCATAAACAAGTCATTTCCGAATGCGCCAAAAATTCCCAGCACCCACAGGATGCAGCCTGCTTTGGAAAGCGGGTGCATGGATGTATAGCGGACCATCAGAAAAATTACCCACGGAATCAGAACGCATATGGAAGTGATAGGAATCGCAACCTGCCAATATTCCGGATCCGCAGAATGGATGCCGCAGATAACAATGGTGGCATACAGCCAAATGGTATCCCAGAGCATTGTCAGCAGCCCCTTGCACCGTGCAAGCGCTTCCGGCAACGGCAGCCGGTAGATTACATACGGCAGGAACACCACCGACAGCCCAAATACGGTCGGGATCGTAACAAGGAAGAACCAGTCTCCGCCGCTGTAGATACAAACGGTAAGTATCAGCAGGATCAATGAGCCTGTGGCGCTAAGTATCGCCCACATGCCGGCATTCTGAGGAACTGTCAGCGGTACGACAGTAAGGGACGCGACGATGAGCAATGAAGTCAGCACAATAAAGAACCAGTCCAGGGCATGACCGATGGCAAGATTGCAGATCAGACATACAAGAACCGGTATGAGCAGCACGCCGGCGGTAATCATACCGATCAGTACTGTCTTTTTCTGTTCCTTCTTCGCATGTGCGCTCAGCACTCCGTTCTTCTCCTTCACCAACTGGCTGTCCAGCCTGGTATCCTGCAGCCGGTCTGCAATACGCCGGCAGTCCGCACATTCTTCCAGATGTTCTTCTACCATTTGCCTGCTGCTGCTGCTGCACACGCAGTCCCGGTATAACGGCAGCAGATCCTGTATCACTTCACAATTATATTTTTGATCTGTCTTATTCATCGTGATCCATCCTTTCCTGAATTTTTAATCGGGCGCGGTGATAAGTGACGCGTGCCCAGTTTTCGGTTTTCCCGAATATCTGTCCGATATTTTTAAATGACAGTTCCCCGAATATACGAAGTTGGAAGACTTCTTTATACGGCTCCTCCATCTGGTGCAGTATCTGATGGATACGCAGCGTATCCATCTGCTCCAGAACGGATTGCTCTACGTGGTCTTCGGCAGACGCTGCCTCCCGGGCGTCTTCGGACATTCCGTCTGGAAACTGTGCCACCCGGGATTGCTTTTTCCATACATCGGCACAGGTATTTTTTGCAATGGCGCACAGCCATGTAAATTCACCTGATTCACCGCGGTAAGGCTTTCTGGTATTAAGGGCCTTGAAAAAAACCTCCTGTGTAACTTCTTCTGCAGCTACTGCGCTGTGCATAAGCGTCATCACATAAGAGTAGACTTCCATGTAATAGGTCTTATAAAGCTTTTCAAAGTCCACGGAGTTACACCTCCTTTGCTTTTGTATTTCTGTTACATAGGTTAGACCCGCTATTTACGGTTTCGTTACAAAGAATTATATAATTTTAAACAGATCAGGTTAAACTCAAAAATACCCATAATCCCCCTAAAAAAGGAATATAGGTATTTTCTTTGAAAACTACTACTTCTTCTGTGGCAAACGCATCTGGAAGATTTATAATAAGCCAATTTCTTTCAGTGCTGCATCGGATGATAAAAATTCTTTGCAGTCAGAATCCGAATCAATTTCACGCTGCATCTGGATATCAATCTCATCCGGTTCAATCTCTTCTATATTTTCCCAGGCATCTTCAGTCATAGACAATTTAATGATGTTCCATATTTTTTCTGCCTGTTCATCATTCATTACAGTAACAGCACCCATAATTCTTTCTTTTATAGCGTTCATAAAACCCTCCTTAATGATTATACACCTGCCCGCGGTTATCTATTTTCAGAATCGATACTACATTGCCTTCACGGTCAAAACGAACACGGTAATCTCCAACCCGAAGCCGGTAACCAGACATGCCCTGTAGCTTCTTAACATCTCCGGCTGGAAGCGCCTGGATAGCGGTAACGATTCTTCGTTGCGTTGACTTGTCTTGTTTCTTTAAAAATTTAATCGCCTGTTTTGAGTAATTAATTTTCAAATATTACTCCCCCCTTCTGACTTAAGAATAACATTGCCGGCATCAAGTGTCTACAAAAAGTTGGCAAAAGAAACTTGAAAAAATCGTACAAAGATGTTGACATTTGTCTGTTCTTATAGTATATTACTATAAGTCGGGACTTCAGCCGACAGAAAATGATTGCTGCTGTGGCTCAGTCGGTAGAGCGTCGCATTGGTAGTGCGGAGGTCACGGGTCCGATTCCCGTCAGCAGCTTGGCTTAAAAAATGACCACAACCCTTGAAATACAAAGGGCTGTGGTCATTTTGGTTATGCGTACAAATAAGTACAAGTGTCTTGTAACAGTTCAGCCACCAGTCCCTCTGGCCAGCTTTTTCTTAATACGCTGAATGGCGTTATCGATGGCCTTTGGCTCCCTGCCCATAATCTCTGCAATCTGGGTATATTGCAGACCCTGCAGGCAGTAATTGAGTACCTCCTGCTCCATTGCGCTTAACGTCATACGCACCTTCCGCTGAAAATCCTTAAGGCTCTCCTGATTGATCATCAGGTTTTCCGGATTGCTCTCATCCACGCTGCCCAACATCTCGATCATCTGCATCCCATCACTGTCATCCCCATACAGGGAAACATAAGAATTCAAAGGCGCATGCTTCTTCCGGTTGGATGCTTCCACCGCCGTATACATCTGCCGCGCAATGCACAGCTGCGCAAAATGGTAAAAGCTGCTGTCCCTGTCCGGTCTAAAATCCCGCACTGCCTTAAACAGCCCGATCATGCCCTCCTGTATCAGATCGTCACTGTCTCCCCCGATCAAAAACAGCGCCTTTGCCTTGCTCCTCACCAGATTTTTATATTTGTCCATGAGATAATCCATGATCTCCTCTTCCCCCTGACGGAGCCTGGCAATCAGTTCCTCATCTGTCTGACGCTCATAGGAGAATACCGCCTTCTCGTGTCCCTGTCTCATGCAACCTCCCTATCTGTTCCGGCTGTCACCCCTTCATGCGCTGCCGCACGATCTCATATGCCATAACGCCTGCTGCCACCGATGCATTCAGGGAATCAATATCCCCCTTCATAGGGATCGACGCCACAAAATCACAATTTTCCCGCACCAGCTTACTGACGCCTTCGCCCTCATTGCCCACCACAAGCCCGATGGGGCCTGTCAGATCAAGTTCGTACATGGTGGTTCCGCCCATATCGGCACAGACAAACCACATCCCCTGCTCCTTTAAATCCCGGATGGTGGAAGTCAGATTCGTAACCTTTGCCACCGGCGTATGATACAATGCCCCCGCGGACGCTTTTGCCACAGTTGCCGTAAGCCCTGCCGCCCGGCGCTTAGGGATAATAACCCCGTGGGCGCCTACCAGATTGGCAGTCCGAATGATGGCGCCCAGATTATGGGGATCTTCTATGTTATCCAACAGCATCAGAAAAGGCGCCTCCCCTTTGGCACGTGCCGCCTCCAGCATATCCTCTATTTCGGCATACCGGTATGCCGCAGTCATGGCAATGACTCCCTGATGCCGGCCTGTCTCCGACAGCTGATCCAGCCGCTCCTTTGACACAAATTGTACTACAGTGTCCCGCTTTTTGGCCTCCCGCAGGATGGTCTGTACCGGGCCATCCTTACACCCGTCCTGTACCAGAAGCTTGTCTATCGTGCTCCCCGATCGGAACGCCTCAATAACCGCGTTCCTGCCTTCTACACGCAGCCCGTCGGTTCCTTGTTCCTCTATGTCTCTCTGTTTATGTGGCATACCCTGTTCTCCTTATATATTCTATCATAACTGTGTATGATGCCCCGCATCGTATCCATAAACTGCCGCCTTGGGTCCTACTGTCCGTCATACGCCTTCAACGCCGCCTGTACCAGCTCCACCAGACGTTCAAAGCGGTCCGTCAGATACAGATATCCCATCAGCGCTTCAAACCCCGTAGCTCTCCGATAATCCGACACAGTGGCGTTCTTCGCCATGGTCGGGGATTTGGCATTTCGTCCGCGCCGGTATACATCCTGCTCCTCCTCCGTCAATAATGGCTGCAGCACACGCATCATCTCAGACTGTGCCTGCGCTTTCACCAGCTGACTGGTTGCCTGATGCAGCCTTGAAGCCTTGGTGTTGCCGCGCCCTACTACAATACTGCGGATGACCAGATCGTATACACCGTCTCCGATATATGCCAATGCCAGAGGCGAATATGTTACCACATCCACCTCCGGCAGCTGCATCACTTCTTTGATATAAGAATTTATGCCTTTTTCCATTTTACTCCTTCTCTGGTGTCCTCCAGGACAATTCCTTTCTCCAAAAGCTCCGCCCGGATAGCGTCCGCCCTGGCGAAATCCTTCGCCTTCTTTGCCGCCTTCCGCTCTTCGATCTTAGCAAGAATATAGGTTTCCAGTTCAGCATCCACACCAGAGTCATCATCTTGTAACTCTCCTGCCGTAAGATCCAAGGACAGTACCTCGTCAAAGCTCTTAAGAAGCTCAAGCTTCGTCTTATCACTGATATCCGCTTTTAATACCTCATATACCATAGTAAGCGCCATGGAAGTATTCAGATCCTCTGCGATGGCATCCAGGAATTTCCCCTTATATTCGGCAAATGCATTCTCGTCCAGCACGGTATCCGCGTTGAGCTTTGCAGCCGTTCTTCTCAGCTTCCCATAAGCATTTGCCATATTGTCCAGCACTTCATAGGAAAATTCTAATGGCTTGCGGTAATGGGACTGCAGGCAGAACATACGGTATACCAGCGGATGATAGCCTTTCTCCTCTAACAGCGACACGGTCAGGAAATCGCCCTTAGACTTACTCATCTTGCCTGTTTTATCATTCAAATGATGTACATGGAACCAGTAATTGCACCATTTATGTCCCAGATACGCTTCGCTCTGGGCGATCTCATTGGTGTGATGGGGGAAAATGTTGTCCACGCCTCCGCAATGAATATCCATGCGCTCTCCCAGATGCTTCATGCTAATGCAGGAGCATTCAATATGCCAGCCCGGATATCCCAGTCCCCAGGGGCTTTCCCATTTCAATTCCTGATTGTCAAACTTGGATTTGGTGAACCAAAGCACAAAGTCGCTTTTGTTCCGTTTATTTTCATCCTCAGACACATCTTCTCTTACGCCCACCATCAGTTCCTTCTCACTCTGACTGGAAAACACATAGTAATCCGTCAGCTTTGATGTATCAAAGTATACATTTTCTCCTGCAATATAGGCATATCCTTTCTCTAACAGCACCTCTATCATATGGATGAACTCATCAATACAATTCGTAGCAGGCTCCACCACATCCGGCCGCTTGATATTCAGCTTCTCACAATCCGAGAAAAATGCATCGGTATAAAACTGTGCAATCTCCATGACCGTCTTGTGCTCCCGTTTAGCACCGCTGAGCATCTTGTCCTCACCGGTATCTGCATCGCTGGACAGATGCCCCACATCCGTAATGTTCATGACGCGTTTCACATCATAGCCGGCATAACGAAGCGCCTTCTCCAGCACATCCTCCATAATATAGCTGCGCAGATTGCCGATATGAGCAAAATGATACACCGTAGGTCCGCAGGTGTACATACTGACCTTGCCTTCTTCATTGGGTACAAATTGCTCCACCTTTCTTGTCAGTGTATTGAAAATCTTGATATTGTTCTCCATGTTATCCTCCATTATCCTGTTGCTCTTCACAGTCATTCTTTATCCGGCCGGCTCTGTACTTCCTGCCTCAGTTCCCGGAGCGCTCCCTCCAGATCAATGATACGGTTGCACAGTCTTGAATTCTCCCGCTGCAGTATCGTAAGATCCTCCTTCACGGGATCCGGCAGGTGACACTGATCCAGATCATCCCAGGGGACCTTTACATTGTCACGCCTGACGATACGCCCCGGCACCCCCACCACAGTACAGTTTGGGGGAACCTCCTCTATTACCACACTTCCCGCTCCGATCTTGGAATTCTCTCCTACCGTAAAGGAGCCCAGCACCTTGGCTCCGGCGCTGACCATGACATTGTCTTCCAGGGTCGGATGGCGCTTCCCCGTCTCCTTACCGGTACCGCCCAGGGTCACGCCCTGATACAGGGTTACGTTATTCCCGATAACCGTAGTCTCACCGATGATGACTCCCGTCCCATGGTCAATGAAAAATCCCTTGCCAATCGAAGCGCCGGGATGTATCTCTATTCCCGTTTTGCGGGCTGCCTTCTGGGAAATATAGCGCGCCCGGAAATAATGCCCTTTCCGGTAATGCTTATGCGCCCGTCTGTAGCTTAGCATAACACGAAATGACGGATAAAGCAAAACTTCCATTTTCGATTTTAACGCCGGGTCTCTTGCCTTGATCACGGCGAATTCCTCCCGGAACTCTCTGATAAACCCCATCTATCTAACTTCCTTTCTGCATTACAAAAAAACTTCGTCTCCTAATCATATCTAGAGACGAAGTTATCCGCGGTTCCACTCTAAGTAAAGCAGCCTGCTGCTTTCCCTCAAAACACGTAACGTGTGTGACCCGTTTCCGGCTACTCATTTCACCGGGACTGCTTCCGGAGGCACTTCATATATCCGGTTCCCGGGACTGCTCTCAGCCTGTGCAGCCCCTCTCTGTCGGCCCTTTCCTATACTACTCTTTCCGTTCCACGCATTTTACATATCCAATTACGGTATTAGTTTATGCAGAAAAATCTATTTTGTCAACTAAAATCATTATTTTCCTTCAAGAATCGCCTGAGCTGACGGAACGCTGCCAGAACCATCAGCATCACGGAGACGCTTAAGATTGCCAACATAATGTATAACATACTGTTCGTATCGTCCCCTGTCCGCAAATTTACCGGCAGATTCGTA
>JAIEAP010000033.1 GCA_029071325.1 Lachnospiraceae bacterium
GTCAATCCCATCCGTGACACCGCTTTTGCAGCAGATCCCGGTTTATACTACACGGTAGGAAATGCCTGTACGATGGCAGCAGGGATGCTGTTGCCGGTGGGTGGGAGCATGACGGCAGCAGTCAATGCAGGGACATCCCCGGTAAGGGCAGGTTTAACGGAGCTGGGCATGCTGGGGTACAGCAGTGTGATGGCGGCAGAGTCAGCAGACATAGTGACCGACATCACGGACAGTAAGTTGGCTGGGATGTTTGCTGGAACCATCGTTGCCATTGGAAGTTATGGCGGCTTAAAGAGCCTGGATCAGAGCGTCAATATCAGCGGTCTCTACCCACCGAAAGAGACGCCAAACTCCTATGCAGAGCTGATGCCGCCGGAAGAGGCGGAGCGGTATCTTAGGTTCTTAGAGAAGGGGAGCATGGAAGGGCTGACGGATGCGGAGATAACTGCCATCCGGAAGGTAGATGAGGCGCTGGCGTTACAGAAGGTCGATGGTCAGAGTGTTCTGGAGCTGAGAAATTCAATGGCGGGAGAGAGTAGTTCAGTACTTGAGGGGGGCACACCAACATCTCTTAGAGATTTAATGACTCCAGAAGAGATAGCACGTTATGATGCATATTGGAACAATGTTGCGGATGATATGCTTAAAAGTAATATCAACAGTTATAGACAAGCTATTTTAAATGGAGATATTACCAAGCCAACTGGAGGAAAAATTAACTCTAAGATTCTAACAGCTGCAATAGATACGAACACAGGTGACATATATTATGGTATTAGCGGTATGAATAATAATCCTACGAGAAATGCAATTAATCCTCAAATGCAGGCAATATTAGATAGTGTTGATGGAACTATGACAAATTACCCGTTAGAGAATTGTGGCGAGTTTAATGCTATAAATAATGCACTAAATAACGGAGTAGATATAAATGCTTTAAGGGTGTATAGTATTGATAGGGTTGGAGGAAATTATAAAGCTCCTTGCATAAACTGCCAAAACTTATATGGAAACATAGTTTACTTTACAGAATAGGAGAAAACGATGGAAAAAGTAAATATTCTTTTAGAACAAGCTGGATATTGTGAAGAAAGAAATGTAGATATTTCTGCCATATTACATATGTATGAAGAGTGCGGTTATCATTATAATTCTAAACAAAAGAAATTTATAGAGAAGTATGCATGTTTAGAAATTCATTATATTAATCCTATCTGGAAACAGGATATGCTTCTTCGCTTAAATCCAATAGAAGCACAAAAGGAAATAACAATGGATGTAGTAGAAGAGTATAATGAATTTTTGCAAGATGATTTGTTAATAATCGGAGACATAGAAAAGGAAAACATGACATTATTTCTATCTAAAAATGGCTTCTATTTTACAGGATACGATGATTGTCTTATAAATTGGGGTGACAATTTTGAAATAATGCTTAATAAGTTAATATCAGGTGAGAGAGGTGAATTGCAAATAATAGAATAACATTTCCCTTGATAATCCCCCAATACCCATGTTACAATGACACTCACCAGGAGGTATAAGGGGGAAGAAAATTTCTTTCATAACTAAATAAAATACAGTATCAGCGGTGTTTTTATGACTTTAAATGTCATGTAAGATACCGCTGATTTTCCGTATGTTTTATAAGTCAGTTAGTTGCATTAGCAGGAAAAACAGCATTGCATACCCATGCGGACATGGATGATGAATATGAAAGCATTACGAAAGCCAACTACTGGAAGCATACGGACTATTGGGACAGGGCATCTGATGATCTGGAGAGGTTCTGCATCGGGGTCAGGGATTTTGTGGCAGGTTTTGTGCAGGGAGCGGTGGATGTTGTCGTAGGACTGATGGATGTAGTGATAGGACTGGTGTGTCTGCTGACAGCCGGGATCACCTGGGGCATATATAAACAGTACGACTTAGACCCGCCGGACTGGGCGTCTGACAGGCTGGAGGGTGCAGGGAATACGGCGACGGCACTCTTAGAAGACCCGTTACTGATCGTAGAAGGGATATCCCAGGGGGCAACGGATGCGGTGGAGCAGAAGGCAGCAGGCATCGGTAGACACCAGGATCTGTCCGGTGATCCAGTCAGTACATATCAGGCAGGGAGCATCAGTGATCTTCTGGCATTCCAGAACGCCAGCCTGCGGAATGGTCTGCAGAAGAACTATATCACGCAGACCCGCGGACTGGTGGAGAACAGTGAAGCTATCTATACGCAAAGGCAAGAGGCCTGGGAGGAGGAGATAAGACAGCGGAGAGAACAGGCGATGATCAGCATGATCGCAGCAGTGGGGACGCTCATCATAGGAGGGATCGTGATCGTGTGCACCTTTGGGATGGCAACGCCGTTGGTGGTAGGGACCACTGCATTGACCTTATCCTCCGTGGTGTCGGTATCGGCAGGATTTGCGATAGGAGGTGCGACATTCCTGTACGGAGAATCCAACTTTTGTGAATCATATAACAGCTATCAGTACGGTCTGAAAGGAGACTCCAGGACAGTCGCGGAAAATCCCATCCGTGACACCTGCTTTGCGGGGGATCCTGAGCTCTACTATACGGTAGGGAATGTATGCACCATGACAGCCAGCATGATGATACCGGTGGGCGGGAGTATGACAGCGGCAGTCAATGCAGGGACATCTCCGGTAAGAGCAGGATTGACAGAGCTTGGGATGCTAGGCTATAGCAGTGTGATGGCATCGGAAACGGCAGACATAGTGACCGACATGACGGACAGTGAGCTGGCAGGCATGGTCGCCGGGACCATCGTTGGCATGGAAAGTTATGGGGGATTAAAGACCCTGGATCAGAGTGTCAATATCAGTGGACTGTATTCTCCGGAGGTGCCGCAGCCCCGTTCCATGAAAGAGATCGCAGGCAGCAATCCGGAGCTGCTAGGAAAGACGAATGGGGAAAATAGTACACAAAGTAAGATTGGATACGAGTATTTAGACGAGCAATTAGGGAGCCTAAAAGGTAAAGTTAAAATAAATCAATACCAATCAGCAGAAAGTGTTAATGATTGGTGGGAAATAAGAGGTTATAAGTCACCATATAAAGAAAAAACAGTTGTACAAAATGTAACATTGACAGAAGATACAAAATTCGTTCGAGTATATGATGGTGTGAATTCAAATTTAGAAGGTGGATGGGTTATGAGAGCTGAGGACATTAAAGGACTCACACCCAAAGAAATTCAAGCCAAATTTGCATTAGAATATGAACCTAAATTTATAGGAGAAGTAGAACTGAAGGCAGGTGACACTATACGTTTAGGTGAAGTTGGTCCTAATTTTGGATTTGGTGGTGGCGGAATACAAATAGATTTGCAACAGCAATGGATCGGCGATTTTACGGAACTTGGAACAATTGAAAATTGGAGGTGAAGGAATGAGTAAAATATTTATTGATGATAATATTCTAAGTATTAATAATACGGAGATTACTTTAAAATATTCAATAAAAAAAATCGAAAAAGTGAGAGATAAATATATTGTTTTATTAAAAATTCCTCATGTAGAATTGGGATCGGAAGAATTAAACAATATATTATGCTATGATAAAACCGGGATGATGTGTTGGCAGATAAGTAATGAATTACCATCTGATATCGCCTGTACAGAGCAGATTCCGTATGTTGCAATTCAAGTTATAGAAGAAAAATTGTATGCAACTGACTTCTGGGGAAGAAAATTTAATGTTGATATAGAGAGTGGAAAATTAATAGATGTCAAAATGGTACATTAGGAAAATACCATAGCAGCCAGCATGATGATACCGGTGGGTGGGAGCATGACGGCTGCCGTCAATGCAGGGACATCCCCGGTGCGTGCAGGACTGACGGAGCTGGGCATGCTGGGGTACAGCAGTGTGATGGCAGCAGAGTCAGCAGATATAGTGACCGACATCACGGACAGCAAGTTGGCCGGGATGTTTGCCGGGACCATTGTTGCCATCGGAAGCTATGGCGGTTTAAAGAGCCTGGATCAGAGTGCCAACATCAGCGGTCTCTATCCCCCGAAAGAGATGCCAAACTCCTATGCAGAGCTGATGCCGCCGGAGGAGGCTGTGAGATATCTTAAGTTCTTAGAGAAGGGCAGCATGGAGGGGCTGGCAGATGCGGAGATAACTGCCATCCGGAAAGTAGATGAGGCGCTGGCACTTAAGCAGATGGACGGGCAGGGTGTTCTGGAATTGGGGAGACCGTCTTTAGTGGAAAATGGTCTGGTACTTGAGGGAGGTAGTAAGACACCTTCAGAAATCGCGAAAAGTTGGCAAGGAACAGGAAAATGGAGGATTGCCACAATATTATGTTCCAGATGTACAAGATTTGATTAATAAAGGGATATTAACTCCTATTGATAGTATCAAACTAAATAAGTAAGAGAGGAAATTAATAATGCAAGATATTTACAATGGATTTTTAACAATATCAGATGAACTAACGATTTTTCCTGGATTTTCATTTGAGCAGTTTAAACATACAAGGTTCTATAAGAATCAAGACGAGGTGAGAATTATTTATTTGGATGAACAGCAAATTATTGATAATAGAAAATATATTGTGAGCTTATTTTTTAAGAATGAGAAGATATATATGGTGTCTTTAATATGTTGTGATAAAGAGTTCTCAGAAAAAGATGCGGTTAAAAGAAAAGAATTGCACGATGATATATTAAAAGAATTAGGGATTAATCAGAAGAAGGAATATAGTTGGGGGAAGATATCATCAGATTATGATGCTAGAAGCAATGTAAGTAGTATTGATATTATATACTCAAACTTCACACATAGATTTTAGCGATGCCTTGACGAAATTGCGCTTGACTTTTATGAGGTAAATGTGAATAATAAATATATCAGCGTGGGAGCTGCGGGAGAGTACATGGGACGGGAGCGTATGAGAAATTATCGTACATTTTTCTATTCTACGATCATCATTCGATCATGACCGATTCGGTATATTTTCCAGAAACCAAAGG
>JAIEAP010000034.1 GCA_029071325.1 Lachnospiraceae bacterium
TTGTAATGCAATATAATTGAATAAAACATCAATATATGAATATACTACAGGAGAAAAAATATGATAAATCGCGCAGGTAAATTTGTTATGCAACTGACAGGATATCAATCTTTTATTCCACATAAGCTGCCACCAGAGCCTCCTGTTAAGTTTGATGCCGAAATGCTATCTCTGCTGTCTCTTGCAGACCGTAAACTTGGGCGTCTTGATGGTATTACACAGACTCTGCCTAATCCAGAACTATTTGTTGCCATGTATGTACAAAAAGAGGCTGTCTTGAGTTCGCAGATTGAGGGGACTCAGGCTTCACTTACTGATGTTCTGGAAATAGACAGCAACAGTGAAAAAAAAGAGGATATAGGTGAAGTCGTGAATTATGTCAACGCTATGAATTATGGTCTGAAAAGACTTGAAGAATTTCCTCTATCTCTCCGCTTAATTAGAGAAATCCATGCTCGCCTGCTAGAACGCGGTCGGGGTAGCAGCCGAAATCCTGGTGAATTCCGCACCACACAAAATTGGATCGGACCACAAGGCAGCACTCTTCAAACCGCAACTTTCGTTCCTCCCAGTATACCAGACATGCAAAACGCCTTGAGCGATTTGGAGCTTTTTTTTCATCAGGATGATGATATGCCCGCACTTATTAAAATTGCATTAATACATGCTCAATTCGAAAGTATACATCCTTTCCTAGATGGCAATGGGCGAATGGGACGGCTTCTGATCACCTTTTGGCTCTGTCAGCAAAAAATATTATCAGAACCATTATTGTACCTAAGCTACTATTTTAAGAGGTATCGCCAAGAATATTATGACCGCTTAATGGCTGTCCGTCAACAAGGCGATTGGGAAAGCTGGATCAAATTTTTTTTAAAAGGGATTGCATTCGTATCTGATGAAGCTACTGAAACAGCAAAAGAGATTTTGAGTTTAAAAAATAAATATGAGCATATTCTCCAGTCCAAAAATAATGCAAATTATACGAAATTGTTTGATAAACTTTTTGAAACGCCCTTTGTTTCAAAAAGTTCTGTACAAGAACTTTTGAATGTGACACATCCCACTGCAAGCAAAATCATTGAGGATTTCTGTCTCCTGGATATTTTAAAAGACACAACACCCAGACAACAACGCAATAAGCGTTATGCCTTTTCTTCTTACATTGCCATTCTTAATCGAGGAATGGATCCTCTGTGACATGTTTCAGTATCTCTTTCAGCCGGGCGCGGATACTGTGCCCGGCCTTCACCTTTCGATATCCGTTCTCTGCAGTCTCCCGACGCTCTTTCTCATGCGCCAGTTTATAACCGTATTTCTCCACCAGCTCTTGTTCCGGTCATTACATATACGGCTTTAGCACACATTGTACAAAAAATGCTGTTATCTGCTCAGGTGTATATTGTTCATGTTTTGTAATCCACCACCGCACTGTTTCGGAAAAACTACAAACAACATGATTTAACAGATAATCAGCTGGAACATCATAGTGCATTTCCTTGATAAATATGGGAAACGCCTGTTCCAAGTATTCTTTAAAATAACCCACAAAGATTTCCCCGCTGTCACAGGAAAGAAGTCCTTTCAGATTCTTTCTGTTATCCTGTAAATGGTATAAAATATGAGTGATCTCTTTTTGAAAGTCATGCCCTGCATGGGAAAAGTCATGGCTGCTCTCCTGCCTTAAGTCATCGGAAAACACATGCTGAAAGATGTCTGTACACATTGCTTTCAGCAGGCTGTCCTTTGTTTCAAAATGGGCATAAAAAGTGCTTCTTCCTACATTTGCTTCGTCTATGATTTCCTGAACCGTAATATTGTTAAAATTTTTCTTTTCAAGCAGACTGCTAAATGCATGAAAAATAGCCTGCCTTGTTTTCTGCTGTCGTCTGTCCATAATATCTCCGTACATTTTAATCAAAATGTTCCGTATCGTACATAGAGCATATTTTGATTATTGATTTGCCTTCTGAAATTGTTACAATAAATACAGAACAAAATGTTTGATAATGTATAAATTGTACAACTACTAGAATCGGTTGTCAATAAGATACAACATATTCTCAGAAAGGCGGTATTTTTATGATAAAGCATATAAATGATTTTTTGGCAGGTTTGCCAATGACGATCGTGGGCGGCGTTTTTCTTGTTATGAGTTTTGTATTTCCGAGAACAGGCATTGTTTTGCCCATTGATCCTGCATGGGTGACCGTTATTATCTGTGGGATCCCTTTATTATATCTTGCGGTATGGAGACTCATTTATAATAAGGGAATTAGTAAAATATCGTCTGCCCTGCTGATCAGCATTGCCATGATGGCAGCAATTGCAATCGGAGATTTATTCGCTGCTGGAGAAGTTGCTTTCATCATGGAAATCGGTGCTATTTTAGAGGATATGACAACGAACCGGGCAAAAAAGGGATTAAAGAAATTGATCAGCCTCACTCCAACGCAGGGACGGCGGATTGCAGACGATAACTCCGGACAGGAGGAAATGATTCCGGCAGACCAAATCCGTCAGAACGATATTCTTCGGATATTGCCGGGAGAAACGGTTCCTGTAGACGGTATCATCATTCAGGGCGAAACCTCCATTGACCAGTCCATTATGACGGGCGAATCGCTTCCGGTCGATAAAGGCATCGGAGAGAACGTTTTTTGTGGAACAATCAACCGCTTTGGCTCTATTGATATCAGGGCAACCAAAGTAGGTGAGGACAGTTCCCTGCAGAAATTGATACGAATGGTTCAGGATGCAGAGAATAAGCAGGCACCTATGCAGAGAATTGCTGATAAATGCGCAAGCTGGCTTGTGCCTGTTGCCATGATGATTGCTATTATTACAGGGTTTGCAACACAGGATATTGTGAGGGCTGTAACCGTCCTGGTTGTATTCTGCCCATGTGCGTTAGTGCTTGCCACACCGACGGCTATTATGGCAGCCATAGGGCAGGCAACAAAGCATGGCGTGATCATCAAATCAGGGGAAACACTTGAAAAAATGGGAAAAGTGAATACCATTGCCTTTGATAAGACAGGTACACTGACCTATGGAAAACTGGAAGTGAGTGATATTATTTCTTTTGATAAAAACATAAGTGAAGGTGAGTTGCTTACCCTGACAGCTTCCGCAGAAGCCAAGAGTGAACACCCATTAGGAAAGGCAATCGTGGCTTATGCGAAAGAAAAAGGCATGGCACTTAAGGATTCCGATTCTTTTCAGATGCAGAGCGGGAAAGGCATCTGTGCAGAAGTGTCCGGCAGGAAATTGTATCTCGGAAATGAAAAATATATTCTCCAATGCGGGATAATGATTCCGTCAAATGTAGAAAATGTACTGGAAAAACTGCGTATTCAAGGAAAAGCATCTATTATTGTTGCGGATAACAATTCCTGTTTCGGTATTCTTGCATTATCTGATGTATTAAGACAGGAAGCGAGGGAAATGGTTTTAAAGTTGTCGGATATGAACACAGATACCGTATTGCTGACAGGTGATAACAAAAAAACGGCTGCCTATTTTGCAACACAGGCAGGAATTACAAAAGTAAAGGCTGATTTGTTACCGGAAGAAAAAGTGCAGAGTATTTCTGAAATACAGGAGCAGGGTGACAAGATATGTATGATAGGCGATGGAGTAAATGACGCACCTGCACTTAAAATTGCCGATGTCGGTGTGGCAATGGGTAGTATGGGAAGCGACATTGCGGTGGAAGCCGCAGATATTGCCCTTATGAGCGATGATATTTCCAAAATTCCCTATTTGAAAAGATTGTCAAATGCTACTGTAGCAACAATCAAATTAAGTATTATTCTTTCTATGTGTATCAATTTTATAGCAGTGACCTGTTCCGTATTAGGCGTTTTGAATCCCACAACGGGCGCTTTGGTACATAATGCAGGTTTTTGTTTTGTGGTTCTGATTGCGGCATTGCTTTATGATAGAAAATTTGATTAAAGCTACAAAATTTTCACAGTCAATCCGCGTAAAGCAGATGATCTGAGCGCGCAGTCGTTGTGTGATCGTCCAGCACCCGGTGCCGCTTGAGGCAGGATGAAAAAGGCGTGGAGGAAGGAAATTATAGCATTGATTTAACTTAAAGGCAATGATACAATATTTGAAAACAATTTAAGCTAATTAGTGAGGAGAAATGCTATGGGATACAAGGTTCTGGTAATGGGAAAGAATGACTCTGCAATAGATGCTTTCTTTAAACAGATGGATGGTGACTTTACAGTATTAAGCAGTTCGACACGTTATGAAGACATTGTAGGGCACATAGATTATTTTGTACCGGATGTTTTGGTATACTGTCTGTTTGATGAACCGCGGGATAGTATTGTTCGAATGAACAGTGTCAATTTTAAGCTGATGCGTTCTGGTATTCCATGTGTTATTCTGGGCTCTAAAGAAGATTGTGATATGTTTGAGAAGATTGCAGTAAATGTTGCAAGCCTGATATTATACAGACCTCTCTCTGCTAAGGCTATCCAGACGAAAATCCAGGAATTCATGAAAAAACGTTCCCAATCGGCAAAGGACGCCGAAAATGATGCTTTTGCAGGAATGCCGGGGTTAGATTCACTGGCGCGGCCCGGACTTGATTTCAGCCAGGATCTGGGCTCTCAGTCCGGCTCTGGCAATCCTATTCAGGATAAAAAGCATATTTTGGTCGTGGATGATAATGCCATGATGTTGAAAGTTATTAAAGAGCACCTGCATGATAAATATGATGTGGCGACTGCAGTCAGCGGCAAGATTGCATTAAGGTTTTTGGAGAGTAAGACTACGGATTTAATTTTGCTGGATTATGACATGCCGCAGGAGAATGGACCGGCTGTCTTGGAAAAGCTGCGTGCATCGGATGTGACTAAGGATATACCGGTCATATTCCTTACCGGAGTTACTGAGAGTCAAAAGATTAAAGAAGCCCTTGTCCTGAAACCACAGGGCTATTTACTCAAACCGGTGAACCGTGAGAAGCTGCTGGCAGAAATTGAAAAATTCATAGGATAAAATGAAGACGAACCCGTATTCAGGCGACAGCCATTGTAAAGAAAGGAAATTGATTATGCATATAGATTATGATGAGCTGAAATTGACAGACCTGATTGATAGCAATGTTTTGCAGAAGATACAGGATGGTTTTTCCGATATGACAGGAATGGCGGCTCTCACAACGGAAAGTGATGGCACGGCTGTGACAAAAGGCAGCAACTTTTCGGATTTCTGCATGAAATATACAAGGTGCTCAGAGCTCGGCTGTGCGCGCTGTGAGCAATGCGACAGCCAGGGTGCAAGCCTTGCGTTAGAGCACGGGGAATCTGTCGTTTATTTCTGCCATGCAGGTCTTATGGATTTTGCTGCTCCGATTATGGCAGGAGGGAAAATGGTCGGCTGTTTTATCGGAGGGCAAGTGCTCACAGAGGCTCCGGACTCAGTGCAGATAAGGAAGATTGCGGCGGAGATCGGCGTTGATGAAGATGAATGTGTGGAAGCTGCGAACCGGGTACATATTATCGAGCGGGAGAAGATAGACAAAGCAGCAAAATTCCTTCATATGGTGGCAGGGGTTTTGTCTGATATGGCTTATGGAAAATATCTTGTCTACCAGGCAAATATGGATCTTGAGCGTTCCTCACATATGAAGTCCGATTTTCTTGCCAATATGAGCCATGAAATCAGAACGCCCATGAATGCGGTAATCGGTATGGCGGAGCTGGCGCTCAGGGAGCAGCTTCCCCCGGTTGCAAGGGATTACATTAACCAGATTAAAGATGCAGGGAAATCATTGCTCACCATCATCAATGATATTCTTGATTTTTCCAAGATAGAATCTGGGAAAATGGACATCAATGAAGTGGAATATGAATGGATGTCTATGGGGTATGATATTGCGAATATTATCATGACGAGGTTGAAGGATAAAGATATAGAACTGATTATTGATGTTGTGCCAGATCTGCCCTGTAAGCTTTGGGGCGATAACATTAGGATTAAGCAGGTATTGCTGAATCTTGCCAATAATGCTGTGAAATTTACTACAGAGGGCAGGATTCTTTTGAAAGTGGATTATCGAAAAATAGCATCAGATCAGATAGAAGTATACATTTGTGTTGAGGATACCGGAATCGGTATCAGGGAAGAAGACCTCGGCAAGCTGTTCCAGTCTTTCCAGCAGGTGGACAGTAAGAGGAACCGCAATATAGAAGGAACGGGTCTCGGCCTTGCAATCTCTAAGAGGTTGATGACATTGATGGGTGGAGATGTCCGGGTGGAGAGCGAATATGGAAAGGGAAGCAGGTTTTCCGTTGTCTATCCCCAGAAAGTCATAGACGAGACGTCGGCGATTGTGATTAAGGAGCCGGATTCCATTCTGGTGGCGGGGTTAATATCCAATCCATATGTATGGGAAGGGCTCCGCACGGATGCCGGGCATCTGGGTTTAGAGTGTATCCGTCTGCATTCGGAAAAAGAATTTGACCTTCTTTTGGGTGATAAGAGAACATTTCTTTTCATCGAGTATCCTATGTTCACGGAAGTGGTGGAGGAATATGTCAGGAACCATCCAGAGATTACGGCGGTTCTTTTAGTAGGCTTTTATGACCAGGTGGAATACCATATTCCCAATCTTCTTGTGGTGAGAAAACCTCTGTTTGTGTTGAATCTTGCTTTAATACTAAATGGGGAACAGCTGCATATTTATAACAACGATGAAGAAAAAGATTTTGATTTTATAGCTCCTGATGCCCATGTGCTCATTGTAGATGACAATGCCGTCAATCTGACGGTGGCAGAAGGGCTGTTAGAACCATTGAAAATGCAGATAGATACCGTAACCAGCGGTCAGGCTGCTATCGACAAGATTCAGAATTTCCGCTACGACATTGTGTTTATGGATCATATGATGCCGGAGATGGATGGCGTGGAGGCAGTGCATATCATTCGACAACGCTATTACGGATATGATGATATGCCGATCATAGCCCTCACAGCAAATGCAATGGAAGGGACAAAAGAGATGTTCTGTCGGGAGGGAATGAACGATTTTGTCGCCAAACCCATTGAAATCCGCATTTTGGTGGATAAAGTTAAAAAATGGCTTTCGCCAGAGAAGATTAAGAAAGTAAATAGGGGTTTCCGTGTATCAGAAACAAACAAGATGCCCAAAAGCGCAGAGTCGGTTGTGGTAGGGGATCTTGATACAAAAACAGCTATGGAATTCTTTTCCAATGAGGAACTGTTCTTTAAGACGTTAAAAGTCTATTACCACTGTATTAAGAAGAAAGCAGAAGCCATCAAATATATGGAAGAACAGGAGGATTGGACAGGATATACGATTGAAGTCCATGCACTAAAGAGCGCTTCCAGGCAGATTGGTGCAATGTCCTTGTCAGAGAAAGCAGCTGCTATGGAGGAAGCAGGAAACGCAGGGGATTCTGCCGCAATACACAAATATACGGACGAGATGCTGAAGCAGTATCTTGGATATATTCCGGTACTGGCGCCTTTCTGTGAAGAAGAGGAGAATGAAGCGGATAAGAAGAAGATTTCTTACGATACGTTGAAAGACCTTTTTGCAAAGATGGCATCTGCCGTGGATGATTTGGACATGGATCAGATGGAAGAAGTAATCGATAAGATGAATGAGTACCGCTATGAGAATGAGCAGCTTGAATTATTTAGAAAGCTGGCAGAAGCAGTAGAAGAAGTTGACGTTGATTTATGTGGGGAGATATTGAAAGAGTGGGAGAGTAAGCTGGAATAGACAATACCTCATCTGTTTGCAGACAGGTGAGGTGTTTTTTACATATAGGAAATTCCAGTTTGCTGGGGAAAAACAGCATTAAGACAGTAAAATGATATGATAATTAAATATTGTTTACCTTAGGGTAGCGATTATCTTAACAGACAATTAGCTACCTTTTTTATTGTCAGAAACTACTAATTACAACATAGAAAGAACGAGAGCCGACAACATAACAGGCAGTAGGGCAGAGTAAAACAGAGAGAGGAGGAAATTTAATAGAAATAGGAGTGTGATTGTGGTATTCTATTAACGATACAAATCGGTATTTGTTTCATTCTACTTTTGATGGGTGTTATTTGTTTTTATATAAGGTATTATAATTACGAAAGGGGCAATGTTATGAATCAAGAAAATATTGGGAAATTTATTGCTGAATGTCGTAAAAATAAAAATTTAACACAAGTGCAACTTGCTAATCTATTAGGAACAACTGATAAATCAATTTCAAAATGGGAAAATGGTAATTGCCTACCAGATTCTTCATTGTATGAATCTTTGTGCGAAATTTTAAATATCTCAATTAATGAATTATTTGCAGGAAAAAGGATTACCGATGAGGATTATAAAAAAGTTGCAGATGAGAATTTAATGAAATTATTAAAATATAACTTATATAATATAAGTGATAAAAGCGGTCTCTTATACACATGTTCGAGCCCACGAGACGAGAGGCAGGATCGTATGCCGTCTTCTA
>JAIEAP010000035.1 GCA_029071325.1 Lachnospiraceae bacterium
AGAACATATTGCATCACCGACATTCCGACGGCTGATTGGAACAGCCTGTAATAATGGAACAGAGAATAACCTGCCTGCTCAGAAAGCTCCGTGGCAGTGATAGGAGTCTTCAAATTGTCCTCTATATAATCGAGGCTGTCCTGTATGCTTTTTCGGTAATCCATTAACTTCACCCTTTTTTATTGTTTTTAGCTACGTATGTAGAATAGCACATAAATCAAAAAATACCTTTCCTATTTTGCTGAATTTTAAATTTTTGTCTCGATCTCTGCACCATTTCACATGTTGAATACCAGCCTGTCATTGGAATACACAGTCGCAAAACAAGCGGTATGACATTATGTTTTGATTGATTCTGATTCGCACCGCCGTTGACAGCTTCGTCCAGTTTTGCTGGTGGGTAATCAAGGAGCGACAGCTTAAAGTGCTGCCGCCCCTCTGAATTATAAAAAATAGGTTGCTATTCCTTAAGTCTTGATAATTACCGCAGTTCTAGAGAATCCTCTGCATCTATCCACATCTGCATATTGCCCTCAAGGTAAAGACGGGCATATTCCAGTGGCTCATCAATAGCAAGAGCATTTAGGGCACATTCCGAGCAGGGAGTAGTCCTTAGCCCTTTCTCTGCTTCCCAACAGTCGATCCGCAAAAGATATCCGGCGGTAGTCGCTATGTCTATACTGTTGTGGTGTATGTTGTATTCTGCATATATGATATTCATTGTAGCTGTCCTTTCCCTTATTTTTGCCCTTATGAGAGTTCATAACATGAGGGAAAAGGATATAACAGTTAATAAATGCTATAAAATATGTCTTATCAGAATTCAGGTTTGTTGCGCTGACACTATATAGCACTTAGGAAAATCTTAGGTGCTATTTTTGCGTACACAGTGAGCAAAACCATAGACGTCCGTAAGGACAGATACGGAAGCCGACAGTCGAAGACTGCTCCGCTTATGAAGGGCACCAAAAAAATAAAAAGGAATCTGTCAAATAGGAGATTCCCCAGTAATCAGATAAAGGAAACACCCTGATTCGGAAGCTTTTGGATTCTTCAGGACAAATTCAAAGTGGTCTGCGGCATTTAGCAGGTCATATAATTCAAAGCGGCTTGTAAGCTCTTCATAAACTTCAATACTCATAACCGCTAGATCACCTTTGCCATTCTTCGTAATGAATAGTGGTTCAGAATTATTTTTGACCAGAAATTGACCATTCCTTCTTATACTGTTTATACTATAAGAGGAGGGATATTATGGTGTCAAAAATATTAGTAGTGGATGACGAAAAAATGCTGACGGAATTGCTGGTGCAGCATTTTCGGGACAAGGGATATATTGCATATGAAGCAAACAGCGGAAAAGAGGCGCTTGAGAAGCTTTCTATAAAGCCGGATTTAATTCTGCTGGACATCAATATGCCGGATATGGATGGAATGACTCTGTGCAGGTCGATTCGGGATCATGTGGTATGCCCGATTCTCTTTTTGACAGCCCGAATCACCGAGCAGGACAAGATAAATGGATTGCGGATTGGAGGAGATGATTATATCACCAAGCCTTTCAGCTTACAGGAGCTGACGGCGCGCGTAGAGGCGCACCTGCGCCGGGACGCAAGAAACAGAACGGCGCCTGAGGTGCTTTCTTCTGAGAAATTGATTGTAAATATTTCCCAGAGAAAAGTATATTATGAGGAAACAGAAATAGTATTGTCCAAACGGGAATTTGACATATTGGAGTTTCTGTTGTCAAATGCCAATCAGATATTTGATAAGGAGCGTATCTATGAGGTGGTCTGGGGGTTTGACGCAGAGGGAGACAGTAAAGTGATTAAAGAGCATGTACGCAAGATTCGTGCAAAATTATACGAAGCAACCGGAAACGATTATATCGAAACAGTCTGGGGAATGGGGTACAAATGGAAAAGATAAAAATCAGGAATGCTTCTCTTCGGAAATCATTTATTTATGCGATCTGTTCCACCGTGGCAATCGTTGTACTGTTGTCATTAGTTACGATATGGAGTTGCCTATCTTTTCGTAAATGGCTACTACCAGATTCAGATGAGGTCTTTTTAAATCAGACGATTGTATATGCGGACGGTACGGAAAAACGGTCGCAGATGAGAGTAAAGCTTGGGGATGAGGAGCAGCAGTATCCCGAAATTGTTGCATATGAGGATGGGAAAGAGGTCATAGAGCCGGAGAAGAAGATAGCCAAATATTCTGTAGATAAAATAGAGAACAGCTATACGGAGCTGACTCCCAAACGAAAGCTGGCATACGGTGTTACCGGAGCGGCGATGGTAGGGCTGCCGATGATGTACTCTCTCGTGGGAATTCTTATTTGTGCATTCTGGTTCTACCGAAAGAAATTGGATATGCCGATTCGGATTTTGATGGGGGCTACGGAAAATATTGTAAATCAGAATCTGGACTTTTCGGTGGAATATGACTGCGAAGATGAGATGGGAGCGCTCTGCACTTCCTTTGAAAAAATGCGGAAAGCGCTCTATGAGAATAACAGAAAGCTTTGGGGCATGATAGAAGAGCGGAAGATGCTGCAGGCATCGGTTGCCCATGATTTACGGAATCCGATTGCCATTATTCAAGGTTATACCGAATATCTACAGCTTAATTTATCTGCGGGAAAGATTGGAAAGGAGCAGATGGCAAATATTGCGTCGAACCTGTCTGCATCCGCAAAGCGTCTGGATCAGTATACGAATTCTATTCGGGACATCAATCATTTGGAGGAGCTGGAGATTGCTCCAATGCCCAATCTGCTGCCGGATTTGCTGGAAGAGATTTCTGATGATTTTACTGTTATTGCCAAAGCAAAAGGCATTGAGGTAGTGTTCGAAAATTCGGCGCCGCATTGCAGGGTGATGATAGATACACAGGTATTTTACCGGATTTTAGAAAATATTTTTACCAATGCCCTGCGCTATGCGAAGAATGAGATTTCTCTTTCCTTTACTTATGAAAATCAAAACCTGATTACAGTTGTCTCTGATGACGGAGCCGGATTTACAAAAAAAGCGCTACATACAGAGGACAGATATATTTATACTACGGAACAATCAGAAGAACATATGGGAATCGGCATTACCATCAGCCGGATTTTGTGCAGGAAGCATGGCGGAACGCTGTCTCTTGCCAATCATTCAAAACATGGAGCAAAAGTTACAATTGTGATAGAAGCCTTGACCGTTTCTTGACCTTTGCTAATTATAATCCTCTTAATCAAAAAGATTAGGAGGATTATTTTTATGCAGAAAATCAAAATAGGAATCTGCGTCCTTGCATGTCTTCTTGGGCTTGCAGGATGCAGTCAGAACAAGAATGCCGATTCAATAGGCAGCAGTCAGCCGGAAAACAGAAGCGCAGAAAATGCTCAGGCAGATGAAAATTACGGGATAAATGGGAACCTTCGGGTATTGAGTATGTCAGACAATTCGTATTGTTCGAATGAAAATGGTTTTTATTATCGGAGCGAATTTTCAGAGGAGTTAAAGGATGGCATTTATGGTTATCATATGATGTACATGGATTATGCGACCAGACAGGAGGTCTATCTATGCAGCAATGCTGGATGTAACCATGATACGTTGGATTGCACCTCCGTATTTTCCAGTGATGAGGTGGGCTTTGACAGTATCCCGTTTTTCTATGAAGATGCGTTGTATCTTTTCAGTAAGGAATATGATAATGATGGAACGACTACTGTAGAAGCAGACTTTGGAGAGGTGAGTACCGGGAGCACAGAAAGTATGCAGGCAGCTTTATACCGCATGAATCCGGATGGAACCGGACGAACAAAGGTATTTGAATTTTCACCTGATGTCACCGTAGAGGATGTAGTTTTGGGAGATGATACGAATCTTTACTTTATTACCAAGGAGTTAACATCCGAGCAATCCGGAAACAGTACGTATGTGATGTCTTCAAAAAGAAATTTGATAAAAGTAGATACAGAGTCATGGAAAGAGAGTGTGGTTTGCAGCATGGATTTTACACAGGATAAGATTGAGGATAAATGGAGAGTAGAAGGTGTCTTTGATTCATGTCTTGTCTTGGAAAATACGCTGTATAAGAGTGAAGCGTCCTGGCAGGAATTAAATGAGAATGATGATTTATGGAAGGAAAGATATGAGAACTCGGAAAAGGAGTTCGCAACATATGATTTGTCGAATGGTGCTTTTCAGGTAGTCTATACGATTCCCAATAAAGATCTAAATGTATGCAGGCAAAAAGGAAGCATGTTGTATGTGTCGAAAGAGAATGCAGGAGAAATTCGCCAGGTTGACTTGATGACAGGAGAGGAAAGCATATTTGCCAAGCTGGACGGCAGTTATATTGCGGACACATATGATGATGTACTTTGCTGCTGGGCGTGGGACAGTGTAAAGGATAATACGCTATATTTCATAAAATATGACAGCGGAGATGTATCCCACTGTGAACTGGTAAACAAAAGAACGGGCTGGAATTTAGAGATAAAAGCGGAAACGAAGGACTATTTCTTAGTGGTATATGATTATGATGCGATAGATTATGGTGACGGCAGCTATGAAGTTGAGCAATATAAGCATGCGCTCATTGCAAAAGAGGATCTCTATCAAGGCAGGGGTGAATTTCTACCGATTCGAATGGTTGGAAAGGGGATGTAAAACATGTTAGAGCTGATTGAAATTTCAAAATCATATGGAGAAAAAAGGGCATTACAGCAGGTGTCATTATCATTTTCGGAAGGCGTCTATGGGCTGCTGGGGCCAAACGGAGCCGGTAAATCCACATTGATGAGCATTATAACGGAAAATCAGAAGCCAGACGGTGGAGAAGTCCTTTGGGATGGAAAGGAAATCGGAAAGCTTGGCTCCTCTTATCGGGAATTATTGGGTTATGCGCCACAGCAGCAGGGATTATACGAAGCGTTTACCGGAAGACGATTCTTAAGCTACATGGGAACGTTAAAAGCCCTTGGAAAGAAAGAAATTTTTGAGGAAATAGAGCGTGTCACAGCCTATGTTAATCTGGGGGAGGTAATTAACCGTCCAATCGGAACGTATTCCGGCGGAATGAAGCAGCGTCTTTTAATTGCGCAGGCAATTATGGGAGATCCGAAGCTGATTATCATGGATGAGCCTACGGCTGGCTTAGACCCGAAGGAGCGGGTACGCATCCGGGAAAAGCTACAGGAGTTGTCAGAGGGCAGGATGATTCTGGTTGCAACCCATGTTGTCTCAGATATTGAATCCATCGCCAAAGAGATTGTCATTTTAAAAAAGGGACAGGTGATGGCAAAGGATACGGTAGCGGCATTGTGTAAGATGTATGGTGATGTGAATAACCTGGAAGATGTGTATATGAAAGTATTTGGAGATGAGGCAAAATATGTATAGACTGATATTTTTTGAACTTGGAAAAATAATAAAAAAGCGAAGCTTTCTTTTATCTATTGCCGGAATCCTGTTTCTGAACCTGTTTCTGCTCTGGTATGTAAATCTGCCGGATGAGGATAGTCCAAAGCTTTCGGCTTATCGGGCATTTGAACAGGATATTCGGTCAATGTCTGAGGAAGAAAAGCAGGAGTATGTGGAGAAATTGTATCAGGATATTGAGGGAGTTTGTCTGGTGAGAGATGTACTGCAGTTAGAGGCATCCTCCTTCGAAATGGGAGAGGTGTTTGCGGAGCAGATGCGTTCAGAACATCCCGGCGTGTTTGAAGCTTACTATGATACATATGAAAAGGACAGTTATCTAAAGTACACGGATTCTTTGGAGCAGGAGGAAGCGCTGCTTACTGAAATTTATGAGGAAATGAAAAAAGTATCTGGATATGGCGCTTATCTGGAGAGTGTCCAGAATGCGAAAGGAGCATTGGGCGGTATTTCCATTTTTGCATCAGAGGAAACGGACTCTTTTTCCAGCCGGAATATTGAAAAGAGCGCATCTGATTATAAGAAGTTAGAAAATGTAGAGATTACATTCTATCCTTCTAAGGGAATCACATCTGCAATGGGGAACCATATCTCGGACGTATTTCTTCTGTTGGCGATTTTTCTATTTGCATGCGGTCTGATTTATGAGGAAAAGGAAAAGCAGTTGTTTTGTATCACAAGGGCTTCGGTCTATGGAAGAGGACACAGTATTGCGGCAAAGCTGCTTGCGCTTGGGATTTACAGTATAGGGGTTACAGCATTGTTCTATGGAGTGAATCTCCTGTTTTTTGCAGGAACGACGGGAATCGGAGATTTATCTCGCAGCATTCAGTCAGTTGCGCCGTATCTGGAGAGCAGTCTGTCGATTTCGGTCTGTGGTTATGTGATAGGAAGTATCCTGACAAAGGCAATGGTATTGTTTGCGGCGGGCGCACTGCTCACCTTTTTATCTATGGTTTCCAGATACGGGTTTATGAGTTATCTGGCGGGTATCGTTGTTGTTCTGATAAGCTGGCTATTGTATCGCTTTATACCTTCTTATTCGTCATTTAACTGGTTGAAATATTTAAATGTGCTGGGGCTGATGAAAACAGAGAATATTTATGGCGGATATCTGAATTTTAATTTCTTTGGTCATCCGATATCCAGAAGCCATGCTTCTCTGGTTGCGCTTTTGATTTATCTTATAATTGGCATTCTAATGTCGGCGTGTTTTTTCATAAGGTGCAGGACGTTAGAGTTAAAGAGGATAGAGCTTCCCGTTGTCTTAAAGCCGCGCATTCACAGCAGTTTGTTTGTACATGAGGGATATAAGATTCTGGTGATGAACCGGGCTGGTCTGATTCTTTTGGTGTTTGTTGGATTGATTGGGTACTGGTACTTATCGGGGCAGGAGGCGCTTTCAGCGAGGGAAAGCTATTACCAAAGTGTCATGATGCAGTTAGAGGGGGAACTGACACAGGAAAAGGAAGCATTGATTGATGCGGAAAATAAGCGGTATGAGGAAGCATTTGCGCAGATCGCTAAAATCGAAGAGCTGGTTGATGCCGGTGAAATTGATAAAAGTGCAGGAGATTCCATGAAATCAAGATATAACAGCGAAGTTGCATTTTATCCGGCATTTCAGAGAGTATTAGATCAGTATGACTATGTGAAGGAAAGCGGAGGAGAATTTCTATATGATACGGGATATCTCCACTTATTCGGCATTTTAGGAAGCGGATTTTCGGTGGAATTTCTGATGCTTTCCATCTGCATGGTGTTATCTTTTAGCAATGGAATGTCAATGGAGAATCAGAAGAAATCTTGGCAGTTATTGTCTGCGACAAAAAGAGGGAAACGGCAGATTTTGTGCAGAAAAATTTGGGTCTGTGCGCTGGGAACGTGTTTGATTTCCCTTGTTCCTTGGGTCTGCCGTATCATCCGCATTCGTCGTCTGTATCCAATGCATGGGCTTTTGACATCCCTTCGGAGTATTCCGCATTACCGGGGTATCAGGGTATCCATGCCGGTAATCTTATGGATCGGTCTTGCTGTACTTGTGCAGGTATTTATCGTGGAGCTTGTCATGCTGGCAGTTTTGCTGTTGTCCTACGTATTAAAATCCCATATGCGGACATTGTTTGCGGCAGTGCTGATTCTGGTGATTCCACTGGTCTTAAAGGAAATGGGGTTTGATTTTGCGCAATATTGTTCGTTGTATCCGCTTTATGGATTTTTTACATAGATTTAATATAATCTCCCATAAAGAAAAGATAAGAAAAATAGTTTGTATTGTATGTAAGCACCGCCAGCATGACCGCTCGGCGGTGTTGTGTTCTGTTCTATTTCTGAAAAGTAAACGTCTTTTCTATTCATCTATTAGCAAAATCCGCGCCAAGTCTTCGTATGCAATCATCTGCGTATTTAATGCTGCATAAACAACATCCTGAATAAGTTTGGTTATGATACTGTTTGAGCGTTTCATTTGTTAAAGCAAAGATTTCAGTGAACAGTTCTTTTTTTGAATTGAAATAGATATAAAGAGTGTCTTGCCCAATGAAGAGACTTTGGAGACATATCAGAGCTTTGCGTATCAGACGTTGACCGGGGACGGCAAAGAAGGATTTGAAGATTTAATGGAGTTCATTTTGCAACAGCCGGATAAAACCGGTCTAAATGTTTCGATAGTTACGGTTCGTTAAAGATAGGCGTTTATATATTGAATAAATAAAAAATGATTTTAAAAAATTCTTAAAGAAATAGTGTATTGTTTGTTAAAGCTGATTTGGATAGAATATAGCTGTACTAAGGGAAGGAGTTTCAAAATGTATCATATTTTAATCTGTGACGATGAACCGGATATTGTATCCGCACTGAAAATCTATTTATCCTCGGACGGCTACACGATCCATGAGGCGTTTAATGGCAGGGAGGCCATTGCCATTATGAAGAAGGAAGAGATCCATCTGGTACTGATGGATATTATGATGCCTGAAATGGACGGAATCCAGACCATGGTAAAGATTCGCGAAGACAGCAACGTCCCCGTCATTTTTCTGACGGCAAAGAGCGAGGATAACGATAAGGTGCTGGGACTGATGGTGGGAGCGGATGATTACATTACCAAGCCCTTTAACCCGGTGGAGGTGCAGGCGAGAGTGAAGTCTCAGCTCCGGCGTTACATGCAGTTAGGCGGGGGCAGTATGAAGAAAACCCATCTTGCCATCGGGGGCATTGAACTGGATGATACGCAAAAACTGGTGACCCTGGACGGTGAATCGGTGAACCTTACCCCTACGGAGTACGAAATCCTGAAATTGTTCATGGAGCATCCCGGTACGGTGTATTCTCCCAGGGAAATCTACCGGAAGGTGTGGGATGGTATTCCCTATGGCTCCGAGAGTACGGTGGCGGTGCATATCCGCCATTTACGGGAAAAGCTGGAGTATGACCCTGCCAATCCGCGTTACTTAAAGGTGGTGTGGGGACAGGGCTACAAGATGGAAAGGAGCGTTAGCTTTGGAGAAAGAGAATAAGCGGCTTGTGGGCAAGGTGGTATCTGCTTTTGGCTGTATATTGCTTGCTGCTATGACGGCAGTGCAGATATTGATGCTGGCGTATGCACTGGATGGCGGCTTGTATGCCGGAAGTGTCGAGCAGTCCAAAAGGCGTGTGGTAGAAAGAAGCCTTGCCAATAGCGCATATAGTATTTTTGATGTGCTTTTCAGTATGGAGCTGGCAGATGCGAGAGAGCATATGGATGACTGGTATGGACAGACCAATGTGAATTACACGGTGATGCATGACGGCAAACAAATCTATACGTTGGAGAACTGGACCGGAACAGTGGCCGAAACATTTGAGTTTGATGATACCCATCATCCTCCTACTTACACAGTGATCTGTCAGGTGCCGGAGAAACTGGTTTATGACGATTATCTGGCGTGGGAGTGGAGGTTTTTGGATTTTATGGCGGACTTCCGGTACGGCATTTTTGTGACCTTGAGCTTAAGCGTACTAGGTATGGTCATACTGTTTGTCATCGCTGTAAAATGCACAGGAAAGCATCAGGAAGACGGAACCTTACGTCTGCGTCTGGTGGACCGTATACCTATGGATGTGTATCTGATTCTGTTGTTCTTTGCAGGCTGCATTGCCTGCGGCATACTGGACGAATGGAATTGGCATTATTACTGGTTGGGAACTGGATACCGGCGTTTCAGTTTACTAGGGGCATTTCTGGTATGGGGATTGTTGACTGCGGCAATGGTCGGGCTGCTGCTGCAGTTCGCGGGAAGTTGTGCCGTGCGGGCGTCTCATGACCGTATCTGGAGGAATTCGTTGATCTACCGTGTGTATGCATGGATCCGTAAGTATTTCCGGCTTCTGCGGGAATGGCTGCGTTCGCTTCGGGGCAATGCGTCTCTTCTGGTAAAAGGCGTGGTGATCTTCTGCGGTGTCAGTTTCTTAGAATTCATGGTGACTGTGTTCTGCTGGTGGGATAGCATAGACGCATGGATATTACTGTTTCTTATGGAGAAGCTGGCGTTATTGTTCCTGCTGTGCGTGACGTTAGTGAATATGAAGCGGCTGCGGGATGCCGGAAGGAAGATTGCGGCGGGAAATTTGCAGTATCAGACGGATACCAGCCATATGCTGTGGGAATTCCGGGAGTTTGGCAATACCTTAAACCAGATCAGCAACGGAATGCAACGTGCCGTAGGAGAGCAGATGAAGAGCGAGCGCTTCCGTACGGAGCTTATTACCAATGTGTCCCATGATATCAAGACGCCGCTGACCTCTATCATCAATTATGTGGATCTATTGTCCCGGGAGGAGCTTGCAAACCCTGAGGCAAAGGAGTATCTGGAGGTACTGGAACGTCAGTCGGCGCGTTTGAAGAAGTTGATCGAAGATCTCATCGAGGCTTCCAAAGCCTCTTCCGGTACATTAAATGTACAGTGGGAGGATTGTGAGGTTGGCGTGATGCTGACTCAGGCAGCAGGCGAGTACGAAGAACGCCTGGAGAAGAATGAACTGGAACTCGTGTTGCGCCAGCCAGAAGAAACGCTGGTGATACGGGCGGACGGCAGGCATCTGTGGCGGGTATTTGACAATCTTTTGAATAATGTCAATAAGTATGCCCAGCCGGGAACCAGGGTATATCTGGATCTGGAGCAAAACGGCGGACAGCTCGCCGTGATATTCCGCAATACCTCCCGCTATGCGCTGCACATGACCGGGGAAGAACTGACACAGCGCTTCACCAGAGGAGACAGTTCCCGCAATACGGAAGGCTCGGGGCTGGGATTGTCCATTGCACAGAGCTTAACAGAGCTTATGGGAGGCGGCTTCGGACTGTATATAGATGGCGACTTATTTAAGGTGGTTTTGACATTTCCGTGCAAAAACAAACTTGACAAGCCGCAGGACAACTCATAGAATGGTACTAGCTTAAGTAAGGAAGGAAACAGGCATGAAGAAAGAACCATTCGTGACAAAAGAACAGATTGAGGAGATTGTGCGGGAGTATCCAACTCCGTTTCACCTGTATGACGAGAAGGGAATCCGCGACAATGCGAAAGCAGTAAAGGAAGCCTTTGCATGGAATCCGGGGTTCCGGGAATATTTTGCGGTGAAGGCAACTCCGAACCCATTTATACTGAATATTTTGAAGGAATATGACTGCGGCTGTGACTGCGCTTCGATAACGGAGCTGATGCTGGCTGACTCTCAGGGTTTTGACGGCAGACACATTATGTTTTCATCCAATGATACTCCTGCAGAGGAATATGCATTTGCCAATGAGATTGGCGCTATTATCAATCTGGATGACATCACGCACATTGATTTCCTGGAAGGAATTATCGGAACGTTGCCGGAGACTATCAGCTGCCGGTATAATCCGGGCGGCGTGTTTCAGATGAGCAATGGGATCATGGATAATCCCGGGGACGCCAAGTACGGATTTACCACAGAGCAGATGTTTGAGGGATTCCGCATCTTAAAGGATAAGGGTGTGAAGCATTTTGGCATTCACGCGTTTCTGGCCAGCAATACCGTGACCAATGAATATTATCCGCAGCTGGCAAAGCAGCTGTTTGAACTGGCGGTACGTTTGAAGGAAGAGGTGGGCGTGCACATTGCGTTCATCAATCTGTCCGGCGGCGTAGGCGTTGCCTATCATCCGGATCAGACGCCTAACGATATCCGTGTGATAGGAGAAGGTGTTCACCAGGCATTCGATGAGGTGCTGGTGCCTGCAGGCATGGGTGACGTGGCAATTTACACGGAGATGGGACGTTTTATGCTGGCTCCCTATGGATGTCTGGTGACGCAGGCAATCCATGAGAAGCACACGCACAAGGAGTACATCGGAGTAGATGCCTGTGCGGTGAATCTGATGCGTCCGGCAATTTATGGCGCGTATCATCACATTTCCGTGCTGGGAAGGGACAACAATGTCTGCGACCATAAATATGATGTGACGGGCTCTCTCTGTGAGAATAGCGACAAGTTTGCGATTGACCGCATGCTGCCGAAAATTGAGATGGGCGACTATCTGGTGATTCATGACGCCGGCGCTCACGGATATTCCATGGGTTACAATTATAACGGCAAGCTTCGTTCGGCAGAGCTTCTTCTGAAGGAGGACGGTTCGGTTCAGTTGATCCGCCGGGCAGAGACGCCGGAAGATTACTTTGCGACGTTTGACTGTTTTGATATTCTCAAAAACATGAAAAATCCTACGAAATAGGCTTGCATTCCTATTACAAATATGCTAAGATATCATGTGTTCGGTTATTGAATCGAACGCATGCCGGCGTGTCGGAATGGCAGACGAGGCAGACTCAAAATCTGTTGTGGGCAACCACGTATGGGTTCAAGTCCCATTGCCGGCATTGAATAAAAATCTGGGAGGGCGCTGAAATACTGTATTTCAGCGCCCTCCAGCTGTATAGAAGTTGCGAAATGGGGCAAAAATGGGGCAAATTATAAAATATTTACAGTATCCAGCTGCTCTCGTTCCCGTTCTTTCTGACGCTCCGTGATGTGTAAATACACGTCTCTGGTTACATCACTGTTTTCGTGACCGACACGACGCGTGATCGTATCCAGAGGCACACCAGCTCCCGCCATAAGTGAAACATGTGTATGACGCATAACATGTGTTGTGATCTTGCGGCCGAGTGTGCGCATGGAAACCTCGCCGAGATATTTATTATAAGCGTAATAATCAAGGTGCTCTCCGTTGGCATCGCACAAGAACAGATCAGTGTGGTATCCGTATTTAAGCTTTCCGGCCAAAGTGTATTTGCGAATCTTCTTACAAAGATCCCGAAGCTCTGGTTGCATGTATACCTCGCGATTAGAACAGGCTGTTTTGGGCGGAGTAATGACTTTGTTTACAGCGTCATATGTCTTGGTAATGAAAATAGTCTTTTTTTTAAAATCCACATCACTCATATGTAGCGCGATAGCCTCTCCGCAACGCATCCCAGACAGTACAGTCAATTCTGACAGATATCGCCATTTTATAACGGTCATTGCATCGAGAAGTATTTTCAGTTCTTCCGGTTCTAAAAATTTATTCTGGAGTTTCTCTTTTTTCTCTTTATCGTTCAGAGGCTTAATTTTGTCCAGATAACGTATATCCTCAATATATTCATTCTCATAACCCCAGCGTATAAGCGCTTTGAAACGGGTAAGGCGTTCGTTAAAAGTTCCGGCGGAATCACCATGCGCCAGGAATCGATCCTTGACATATGCAGCGTTTAACTGAGAGACAAGAGTGGATTTACCCAGAAGCTGCATAATAGTGTTAGCTGCATGATAGTTGCGCGAGTAAGTAGACTTTGCGACGGTAATAGACTGACTTTTTCGATACAGATCGACGAGATCAGAAAGCCGTAAATCTGCATTTTTCGTTTGAGCAGATAAATCACCAAGCCTATCACTTATCTTGTCTGCAAGAGCCGCCTGCGCCTGCTTGCGGGTCGTAGCAGTATTTTTATCCAGAACGACAGATATTTTCTTCTGCTTGCCAGTCATTGGATCTGTGTAGCGTTCAACGAATCTTACTTTCCCATTTGGTAAATCTTCAGACCACATAACTCATCCTCCTTTGTTTTTTATGATTCGACTATATGTAAAAAAATGACAGATGTCAAGTTTATATAAAAGGAATAATTTACCGGTAGAACTGAGCAACTGGTAATGATACTATTTTCACATGAAGCTGCTCATATATCAAAGAAGGGGAGAGAAGAGGATCTCAATGAGAGAACTGGCAGAAAAGACAGGAATCGGCAGATCGACCTTATATGATTATGAAATTGGGAAAACATCACCTACACTGGACAATCTGGAAAAGATAGCGAAGGCGTTAGGTGTTAAAATCGAAGATTTATACACGACGGAATAGAAAAGCCCGGAGCAATTACCCCGGGACACACATCTAATACTTGGCAGAATCTGAAATCATGTCATAAAAAACCGACTCTGGAATAACTTCAATATCATATCCTTGCAATTTTAGCTTTTCAGCTTTTTTATGCTTACTACTTTTACCATCTTTGATCGCAGAGCAATAGTCGTTATTTCCGAGTATGAGATAATTTGTTTTTTGAGTTACATTATCACCATTTATACCACCTAAATCAGCAACGATCTGCATAGCTTTTTTTCTGTCCATCTTTTCAAGTTTACCCGTAAATACAACAACTTTTTGATATAACATATTAGATTCATCGAAATCCTGAGTAGTTGCATGTATATCTTTAGCCTTTGCATGGTATCTGAAATTTTTTATAAAATATTCCAATGATTCATATTTCTTTAAAACATCCTCTCTTAGTTTTAGATAGCAAGAATTTGTTATTTCGCAGTCACTCAATGCCCTATGCGCAGAGGAATAGTCAATATTATAGAGATTTGCAACATCAGACAAACGGTGATGCGGCAATTCACTGTGAAGTTTTCGTGCAATCCTCATTGTATCAATAAAATCATTGGTAAGAGGACGTGAAAGATGATACATAAAGTCATCATACAAGAAATTAATGTCAAAGTTCGCATTATGGCCTATTATTACAGAATCGCCTAAAAAATCGCAAAATCTCGCAATTACATCGCTAGTTTCCGGAGCTGACGCAAGCATTTCGTTTGTAATTCCGGTAAGATCTGTGATAAATTCGTCAATATATATACCGTCACATGGTTCGAAATTAGGCTTCAAGAGAGAAGAAAACGTATCGACAACCTTGCCAGAGTCAATCTTCAACCCTGCAATTTCTATAATACTATCATAGGATGTAGACAAACCTGTTGTTTCTATATCTACTACACAATATGTATCTGGAAATGCTATGATGTTTTTTCCCTTGTCGGGACGCTCTGTTCGGAAAGAAGAAATGGAATCACTTATATTAAAGCTTACTTTTCCATTCTCAACGGATGCTGATATTTGTATACCTGTTCCCATAACTCATACCTCCTACTATTTTATCATTTGGTGATTATAAAATGGATTTGTACCAAATATGTACTATCTAAAGCTAAGTATATTATATGTACGGCAATAAGTAAACCGCAAATTGATTACACAATTTTTATAGATTTTGATAAAGTATAGACTTTGTCCGGTATTCTGGACTTATCGGGCTGAGCCCTTCCATTTGGAAAAAATAGGTGATAAAATGCGGTTAAGAAAGGAGGGGAGGAGTTGTGGATAATTACAAAAGATTAACTTCAGCCACAGCATACCAGACAAAAATTATCGAAATAGTGCAGAACACAGAAAATATTTGGATTTTAGAACAGATACTCAGATTCATAAAGAACATGATAAAAGAGGGCGATTAGCCCTCTTTTAATACTTTATCGGCAATTCTCTCTATTGCCTCCCAGTCTTTCTCATCCAGCTTTCGCAAGGCATCTATGAGCCGTTTTTTAAATGCCTCATCCGGCAGATCCATCACGTCATTCATAAAAGCACCAATCTCTTGATTCCTGGTGCGGGATTTATATATGGGTTCGACACCGTCACGAAGCCACTCTTCGCGGACGTTAAATTCTCGACATATTGAAAGAACAACCGCATCTGTTGGATTTCTCAATCCAGTCTCATATCCAGTAACAGTGTTTCCCTTAACTCCTATTTTTTCACCGAATTCTACCTGCGTCAATCCATTTTTTTTTCGAACTTCTTTAATCCGATCTTTCAAGACTACAACCTCCTTCCTAAAATGAATATATCAAAAAAAACTCGCAAAGTCAATATTTTACATTGACAAAACTCGAATAGCGATATATAATACTCGCAAAGAGAGGGGGCGAGACGATGAAAAAGGCACTGACAATTTTAGTGGGAATAGTAATTACCATAATCGCACTGTTAATAGCAGGGATTAAAATAGCCGCCTACATAGCAATTATATCTACATAGACGACTGCGGATTAAGCGGTAACGAAAGGAGGTGAAAAGGCAAGCGTGTCGGTCCTATTACTCTTAATAATTGTATATTTGACAGCAGCCACAGGAATTATTGTCATGAGAAAAATACAACCCAACAACAGAGTTTATCCAGTGTGGGTTACAGCGATATGTGTTCTGCTTACACTTTTTATTGTATGGCATGTATCTTGGCTGTAAGTTCTTCGATGAGAGCAGAGGCTTCGTCGAATCTACTCTTCAACATGAGCTCGTTTGCTTTTATCATATCTGTCCGAATGTCAGACGGAGCATACATAAGAGCAGAGTAATAATATTCGCCATAATCCTTTAAGGCATCATTATCTGAGTAATATATACATCTCCCGGCATGCTTCAGGTAGTTTTCATAAACATTACGGTAATGCAAGGCGGTGTCTTCGTACTTTTGCTGAGAATGTTCCATATGCTTTATTTTTACCTGATGGCGATTGTTGATGATAGTAGTAATCATCGGAGAAATAATGGCACACAGAGCAACGATTACAGATATGGAAATTGTTAAATCGATTTTAGGCATGGTTGAATTCCTTTCATTTTGTATTTCAGCATGGCAGCGCTGATAAGAAAATTATAGAGTGGCAGGAACAGGAAATCAAGAAAAAGTGAAAGCGAGGTGTTTTTATGTCAGACAAAGAAAAGCAGATCATTAGAAAGTTATC